>CAVVRT010000006.1:0-180996 GCA_963750775.1 uncultured beta proteobacterium | reverse complement strand
GAGTGTTTTCTAAACTGTGTCAAGTCTAACTTGAGCGAGTTATAAGTTTTGGTTTTTTCAACCAAAACTTATAACTCGAAATCTTCATTATTGATTCTGTCAGCGAAAATAATACTAATTTCTGAAAGAATCTCCTTCCAACTGAAAACGGTTCTATTCCAAAGTTTATCCATATTCATAATTGCCAAATATGCTAATTTTAGCAAGGCATTATCGGAGGTAAATGCACCTTTAGTTTTTGTGATTTTTCTTATTTGACGATGGTATGCTTCAATGGTATTAGTAGTATAAATAATCCTTCTGATAGACTGGGAGTATTGAAAGAATACCGATAAATTCTCCCAATTATTCATCCATGGCTCAACAGCTTTTGGATATAGTTTCCCCCATTTTTCATTGAGTAATAACAAATTTTCTTCTCCTATTTCACGGGTATTAGCTTGATAAACAGATTTCAAATCAGCTATAAATTCTTTTATGTGTTTTTCTGGAATAAAGCGTAATGAACCTCTAATTTGATGGACAATGCACAATTGTATCTGAGTAGTAGGAAAAACATTTTCAATAGCTTCTGGGAATCCTTTTAAACCATCAACGCAAGCAATAAATATATCATTTACCCCTCTTTGTTTGAAGTCTTGTAGAACCGAAAGCCAAAACTTAGCCCCTTCACTTTCAGTCAAATAAATACCTAAAATTTCTTTTTTACCCTGTAAATTTAACCCTATGACACTATAAAGTACACGTGTAAGTACTTTGCCATCTACTCTAACCTTGTAATACATAGCATCTAACCATGCCACTATATAAATGTTTGACAATGGGCGTACTTGCCATTCCCTGAGCATAGGTAGTATCTTATCTGTAATACTTGAGATTTCACTTGGCGAGAGTGAGTAACCATATATTTCCTGTATATGCTTACCAATATCCGAGTAGCTCATACCACGACCATACATGGAAATAATTTGACCTTCTAATTGTTCGGTCAAAACTACTTGTCGTTTGGCTACAATACTTGGCTCAAAATTTACTAAACGGTCTCGTGGTGTTTGTAATTCAAATTCTCCTACACTACTCTTAACTCGCTTACTGGATATGCCATTTCTTCTATTTGAATTACCTATGGAGCGTTCCGATGCTAAATGAGCATCCATCTCTCCTTGAAGCGATTGTTCTAAAAAATGTTTTAATATTGGAGCGAAAATACCTTTTTCGCCTGTTAGGGGCTTTCCTAAATATAACCCCTTCATTGCTTCTTCTTGAAAAGATGCAAAGTCAAATGGTTCTTGCTTGCTCATAAAAAACTATGTTTTAAGTAAAATTAACTCTTTTGTTAAAACTTTACTTGACACAGTTTAAAAAATAGTCTCATTGTATTTGCTCTTTATATAAAAAGAAAGTGCTCCTCTCGAAGCACTTTCTTCTACTTGATAAAAGATGAATAGTCATTTTACCCATTTTTATCACATATAACTAATCATTTTAATACGATTGATTCTGAACAAGGCTTTTATTCAAATCAATTTCTCTTTGTGGTATTGGTAATACTGTTTTTGGACCTCCAAAAACAGCTAAAGAAGCTGTCGGGCCAGATGTGCGTAGGGGTAATCCTCTTCTCAAAAGGTCCATTCTTCTATGTCCTTCAAAACATAATTCTTTTCTTCTTTCTTCCAAAATTGCATTAACAAATGATTCCTTTGTTGTAAAAGTCGTAGCTGTCCAAGCTGGAAGCCCTGCACGTGTACGAATACCATTAACCAAAGTCAGAGATTCATTATTAATTCCGTTTAACTCTGCTAAAGCTTCGGCACGAGTAAGATAAATCTCAGATGTACGCATTAATGGAGATAAATCAGCATTAGTTGCTGCATCTGGAAATTTAAGCGTCATTCTTTTTCTTTGTCCATCTGCTGCTGTAACAAATGTACTTAAATCGACAAAACGCTTATCTGTTGGTTCTGTATTAAATGACGTTTCTAAGTTTGAAGCCATGGCACAATCACCACGTCCTCCATTTGAAGCAGGTCTATGGTATGATGCCCAACCACCAGAACCCGTGCGACCATTATCAGTAGCACTGTTAATTATTACGAAAACGTGTTCGGCTGTTGGCATTGCACCATAGAATGAGTAGTTTGTAGCCAAACTATACGAGGTATTTGCACCAGTGATTTGATTGGCAAAATCAGCAGCAAGTTGATATTCTCCTTTATATAGATGTAATCTTGATAAGAATCCAGCGGCTGCACCTTTTGTAGCTCTACCTCTTGAAGCTGGGGTTGTTACTACTGGTAAATCTACTAATGCTTCATTCAAATCTTTTCTAATTTGCTCATAACATTCGGCTACAGTAGCTCTTGAAGGAAAATCAATTTCACCAGTGAAACTTTTCAACAATAATGGAACACCAGGGGTAGCACCACTTTGTATCTGAAAAGGCTGACCAAACATGTGCAGTAAATTAAAATGCGTAATGGCTCTTAAAAACTTTGCCTCTGCAACCAATCTTTTAGAGATTTCGGGTGTGAGTGCTGGGTCAGTAATTCCAGGCACATTTTCAATTACTGAATTTGCAGCATTAATAACTCTGTAATGAACCTGCCAATAAACCTGAATGGTTGCATTTGGTGAGGTAGTTACATAACTATTAATGTCTTGTAGGGTAGGAAAAGAACCTACGAAATCTGTATTATCGGCTTGATAATCAAATATAATCTGAGGACCTGAGCCAAAAACTTCTAACAGTTGTGTTTGAGAATAAACACCTCTGAGAGTTGCTTCGGCATTAGCAGCACTTGAAAATGCTTGTGAACCAGCTAAAGATTGTTCGGGTAAAAGCTCAAGTCTATCTGAGCAACTCGCCCCAACCAATACCATGGCTGATAATATTGCTATTTTAATATTCTTCATAATTGTAAACGATTTGAGTTAATAAATTAGAGTCCAAGATTTAAACCAAAAGTAATTGTTTTGGCTTGTGGCAATGCAAAAAATGACTCTCCAAGAATTTGGTTATTAGGGCCATTAGCTGAAACTTCTGGGTCTGGACCTCTGAAGTTTTTTGCTTTCAATAACCACAGATTTTGTCCCATTGCATAAATTCTGAACGTTCTGACAAACTTTTGCTTTTCTAATAACCTCGTAGGAATAGAATAGCCTAAAGATAGATTTCTTAGACGCATAAACGAACCATCTTGAAGCTGTAAGGTTGATGGCTGATTAAATAATGGGGCTGTCGAACTGGATAATTTTGGAGCAAAAGCTACATCACCTGGTTGCTTCCAATAGTCTAATACATCTACAGATTTATTAAATCCTGCGGTAGCACTCATATTATCAGTAAATCTTAAACCATCAATCAAAATCTTATTGCCATAAGAATAACTAAACTGAGCACTCAAATCAATTCCTTTATAAGATAAATTTGTGTTAAAACCACCTGTCCACTTTGGAATAGCTGAACCAACAAATACTCTATTATTTGCTGAATAGGTAGTAGTTGGTGTACCTTCTTTGCTTCTCCATTCTAAATCTCCAGTAGCTGGATTTACACCTATGGCTTCAACCATAAAAAACTCATTCAATGTTCGTCCAACAACAGCTCTTTGAGCTGCAGAACCTGCTACAAATCTATTACCATCAGCATCAACTGCTGCCTCAGGTAATTCTAAGACTTTATTTTTTAAGTAGGTTGCATTAAAACCAATACTCCATCTAAAATTTCCTTTGTCATAGATATTAGCATTAAAGTCTATTTCAATACCACTATTTTGCATTTTACCCACATTTCTTGAAGCACTTGCAAAACCAGTAGTAAATGGAAATGGAACATCTAAAAGAATTCCTGAAGTAATTTTATCAAAATAGTTTACTGATAAGTTAAACTTATTTTTGTAGAAAGTTGTGTTAAGACCAAGGTCTAATTGAGCAGTTTCTTCCCATGTCAAACTTCTATTTGGAACTTGTGTTGGACGAAGACCTGGAGAGCCACCATAATCAGAAAGCGTGCCACCACCATACAAATCAAGAGATGAAAAATTTCCGATTCGATCATTTCCTGCAGTTCCATAACTTGCTGTGAGTTTCATAAAATTAATGAAGTTTTGGTTTTTCATGAATTTTTCTTGCGATAAAATCCATCCTCCACTTACAGCATAAAACACGGCATATCTGTTGTCAGCACCAAATCTTGACGAACCATCTCTTCTTAAAGATGCTTCAAAAACATATCTATTGTCATATCCATAATTAAAGCGACCAAATTGAGATTCTAATGCCCACTCCGAACGTTCCTCAACAGTTGATGTTGGAGTAGCTGCTGAAACAACATTTGGAAGACCATCTGATGCAAAACCAGTACCTGCTACTAATACTCTATCAAAAAGTGCCGTTTCAAAACTATAACCAGCTAAAACACCAATAGTATTTTTACCAAAATCTTTGTTATACTTCAAAGTATTTGTAGTAAGCCATTTACTATCATACTGAAAGTCTCTTGATGCCGAACCCGTTGGAGTAAATAAATTAACTTGACGTTGCTTTGAATCTCCTGAGTTATAATCCATACCAAAATCAGTTCTAAATACTAAATCTTTTAGAATTTTAAAGTCAGCATAAACATTACCTGTTGTTCTTTTAGATACAAAACGATTGGTATTTAATGCTTCAATACCTATAACATTTTGGATAAAACCAGTATTTACAAAATTCCCATTTGCATCACGAGGTAATACGTTTGGTAATTGTAAATAAGCTGAAGTCAAAGGTGCAAATGTATTGTTTTCTGCACCAATTCTATCCATACCTACATTTGAAATCGAAAGGTTTGTTCCGATAGTCAGGTATTTAGTAGCTTTATGCTCTAAATTCAAACGCCCTGCTAAACGACTTAAATCATTTCCAATAGTAAAACCTGATTCTGTCGCATAAGTACCTCCAATAAAGAATGTTGTATTTTGGCTTCCGCCTCTTGCTGAAAGACTAATATTATTGGTTCTTCCTTGTTGTATAACATTTGTTGGCCAGTCAAAATAATCATTACTTAAAGTTACTGGTGCAAGACCTCTCGCTGCTCTATACTCTGACACGTATCCTACAAACTGTGTAGTATTCATCATTGGTATCAAGCTGGTAGGATTAGAAAAACCAGTGTAAGAATCTAAATTTATCTCTGTTTTACGGTCTGACGTACCTTTTTTGGTATTTATTAAGATAACTCCATTTGCACCTCTTGAACCATAAATTGAAACAGCAGCGGCATCTTTCAAAACCGACATTGATTCAATATCTTGTGGATTGATATTTAATAACGGATTCAATCCAACTGGTGCTCCTTGACCTGCGGAAAGCGTACCATCGTTTAGTGGCACACCATCTACTACAAATAGAGGTTGCCCGCCACCTGTGATTGATGCAGCTCCTCTGATACGAATAACAGGGTTTGCACCTAATAAACCCGAAGAACCAACCATTTGTACACCAGCAGCTTGTCCTTGAAGTAATTCTTGAGGAGAAAGAACAGGTCTGTTTGCAATAGCTTTTGAACCTACAGTAGCAATAGTCTGCGTACTAAGCTTCTTGGATTGTTGTCCATAACCAACAACCACTACCTCATTCAAAACATCATTGTCTGGTGCTAATTGTAGGTCAAGGATTGTTCGATTATTAATCTGAACCTCCTTCATGGTAAAGCCAACATAGCTAAATATTAAAGTACTGTTTGCAGGAGCTGAGATTTTATAAACTCCATTTTCATCTGTAGATGTACCTTTTGTAGTACCTTTAATAGTAATGCTCACACCTGGTAGCGGGGAGCCATCATCGGAAGAAGTAACCTTTCCTGATAGCATTTTATCTTGTGCAAATACTTGCACACTAAATACTATTACCAGAATAAGATTGAGTAGCTTTTTTTTCATCATTATCTGTTTAGTTTGTTAATTGTTGAATATTAAATAATTGCATTTTTAATAAATGTATATACATTTATTAAAAATATAAAACCTTATTATCTGATATTTTGTTTTAAAAAATTCGTAAAATATATTGTTCTTTTTTAAAGAAATTGTACTTCTATAATAAGTGTTTTTAAGGTTTACTTTTTGCAAATATTTTAAATTACTTATAATAAACACATTACAATATTCTATCCATCAATAGTTGTTTAATTAAAATAGTATTTTTTTAATTAAATAAAATTTGAAATTTATTGTGGCATTTTTCACATCCAATTACTGCTTAGAAAAAAACTTATAAACAAAAGAGGTCGGTTTCATCTGAAACCGACCTCTTCGTAATAATTATAAAACTTTTTTAGAACTTATCCCAAAATAGTTTTGTGCTGATTTTATCTCCACCAATAGCAGAAGATGCAGCTGTAAAATTAGCTTTATTTAAGTTTTGCTCTGTTACTGGATAAGTATAACGAACAGGAATTCCTGTTAAAGCATTAGCACCTGGTTTTAAAACTGGATAATCTAATCTTCTCCATTCTGTCCAAGCCTCAAAACCTCTGTTGTAGAAAGCTAACCATTTTTGCGTACCAATTTTTTGCTTCCAATCGCCCGTTGCGGTTGCATAAGCAACTTTTGGTTGAGCAATATAAGTAGCATAATCAGCATCACTTAATCCCCATTTAGCAAAAGAAGCTTTGATAGCTTTGTTATAGTGTTCTGCTGCAGTTCCACCTACATTGAACCCTCTTTCTACAGCCTCAGCTAAGAAAAACTCGACTTCTTCGCAATCAAGTAATGAGTGAGGAAGTTCAGCCGATAATAAAGGTGAACCAATTTTAGAGAATGTTGCATAATTATTACTTGCTCCATAAGTACCACCAGAATATCCACCTTTGGCATCTGTTGTGTAATAAACACCTACACGAGGGTCATTGAGAGCAACTAAAGCATTTAACATTGTATTTGAAGCAACATAATCTTTACGTCCACTTTGCACTAAATCAACCCAAACAGGGTTTGTATTAGGTGGAGCAGCTAAATATCCAAACATAGCATCGTCATCTGGGCTTGTAATAGCACCTTTTGCTGCTGCTTCTACTGCAATTTTTGCAGTAGCTGGGTCAACATCAGCAATCAACATAGCAATACGTATTCAACAAACCGGCAGTATCGCCAGCCCAGCGACGCGTCGACCCCGGTGCTGCCCGGCGCAGGCTTGAGCCGCGCGGCCACCAACGCCGCGGTTCCCGCGCGATCCGCTGCTGCGAGCCGCACCACCTTGAGCTTCTTGGCCTTCAGCGCCGTCTCCACGGCAGACGACACTGCGGCCGCGGGTCCGATGAGCACGGCTTTGACACCGCGCTTTGCCAGCGCCGCTGCCAGCGTCTTGGTTGACGCGTCCTTCGTCAACAGCACCAAGGGCACCTTGTAGCGGTGGGCGTAGGTCGACGCGATGGCCGCATAACCGACGTCGCTTGCCGTCGTGATAATTGCGGAAGTAGCGCTCAAGGCCGAGATCGGCCAGGCCCTGCGCGAAGACATCGGTGTCTGGCAGTTGCACGATGTTGGGGCAGATGGCGTTGAGCGTATTGCCCAGCACCGAGAACGTGCGCTCAACCGGGGTGTAATTGCTTTTAATTTTCCTGTTTTTTTTAACTTCTCGACATTTTTTTTAGCGATTTCAATTATTTCTTCTTTTTTTTGAGAGATAAGATTTTCTTCGGAAAATGAAAGAAATATTTGAACAATCTGAAGAAGTTCATATTTGTGTTCAATTTTTTCGTTTTTTAATTGTTCATATACTTTGTTAAATAATCTTTCAAACTCTTCATCATCTAAATCGAAGTAATACCATAGTTTTATCCAATCTGGTGTATTTTCCATTTGAAAATAACTACTACTCTCTATTGAAATTTTTCGTCCTTATCCAGTGTTCCATTCTTAAAGAACGCTGTCCAGAAGTTCTTCATTTATTGGATAATCATAAAGTTTGAATCCCGAATACTTATTTCTGATTTTTTGAGATTCGGTATATTACTTCGTCCTTTTTCTTTTGAGAGATAATCAATATTGAATAATTCTTTTATTTCATCCTCAATTATTTTTCCTTTTTTTATTTCAAATGAGATAGAAAAAAACAAACTAATTATATGGTTAATAAGTTCTGCTTTATTTTTAGCACTTTGAGGTAGAAAACTATGGAATCTTTTCAAAATCCAAAATGGCTTGTCTTAAATGCCTTAGGTTATTATATCCTGCAGTAGTAAATAATTCTTTTAATAAATAACTTTTACTTTCCAGTAGTTTTATGCTTTCCTTATTTTTAGTTTCTTGTATAAAAGATTTTATTGCTGTATCAAAATCCGTTTTAATATCAAAACTTTTCCCAATTAGTTTTTCTTTTATTGTTTTATATGCTTTTGAAGTATCTACATTGTTGTTAAGTTTATCTAACTTAATTATTTCATCTTCATTCGCAAGCACAATCACTTTTAAACCATTATTTTCTACAAATTGATTTATATACCCCATTATGTTAGGTATTTCAATAGAACATCTTTCTAAATCATCAAAAATAATTTTTTTGAATCAATAGAGATTATATCGAATAAGGTTTGTATATTAAATTTTTAAAAATACGACAAATGAAATTTGCTCGAATTAAGTTATAAACTACGAAAATCATATTCAAATTTAATGTTAAATATCTCATTAATTAGTACTGTTTCTTATTCGGTATATTCTCTAATATTTTTTAAATAATCTGGGAGATTAATATCAGGAACACCTGAACTAATATTTCCATCTTCCTTTCCATCTCTATCTAAATCAATTTTTACAGTTGTTTTTAAAAGTCCTTTAAGAATTTTTCCAGCTATCTTCATTCCCTTTGATGCAAGCACTGGATGTAGTTGTTGAAAAAATGAATCTTCAATTTCCTTATAAGAAGTAATCCCATATAAACTCACATAGAGGAATTTATCTTCTCCCTTTTTTTGCATATAATCATTAATGAACCAAGATTTCCCTGAACCCCATTTTCCTCTTAACATTATTGCATAACAAGGTGTTATGTCTAATGATAAAATAATAATCTAAATATTCTTCAATGTGTTTATTCATATTATCTGCTATTAAACTTTGTACTATTCAACAAAACTACAAAAACAATAATATCCAATGGTTTAATTATCCAAATAACATCTCTTCCCTCTGTGGCTTTTAATTAGAGAGGCTTGCCAATATTCTATCATTCCCAAGCTCCTAACGAAGCAAGAAAAATTCCTTAGGGATGAAATATCAGTAGAAAACAATACCAGATCATTTGGATTTGAGTTTATAACCAAATTTTCGGTAGTCGAAAAAAGCTAAAATTACCATCAGAATCAATCCCCAAAGATTAGTAATAAAAATAACGAAATCTTCGAGCATTGCCCATCCTGTTTTTAGTGAGTTAATTAATTTTGTTCCAAAGCCTGGTTGGTAAGCATCTATGTTTTTTTCGTTTACTATAACAGTTCTTTTAATTTCTTTTCTCTGGTAAATGGATAAGTTAATGGTACTGAAATTTATTTTATCAAAAAGCGAAAGATTAGCAATTTTGGCTTCATCCGTTTCTTCCTGCCTGTTTAATAAATTTTCTTCTGCCGTACTTGTTTCATTTAGTCTTTTTCCTTTACTATCTATAGCATTAGTCATTCTTGTTCTGTACTTTGCTAATCGTTCCTGTTTAAGTTTATTTGAATAGATTTGTAATGCCACATCTTCAGCCTTAATAATTCTGAAATCTAAATAATCTATTAATGTGGCAATCGATTTTAAAGTGCTGTCGAGATTTGTGTTAGGAACACGCAATACCATCGAATTGGATACATTGTAATAAATAGTTTCGAGCGAAGAATCGCTGCTTATTGCGGTGGTAGTTGTATTCTCAATGTCACTATTTAAATTGGTGCTGGTAACAAAACCACCGAATTGAGCAATAATTTCTTCAGTTTTATAGGTAGCTTTTACAACGCTTTTTACCCTGAATTTCATATCTGCTATTCGTATAAATTTACGGGTAGGTCTTTCCCGTTTTCAACTGCGGCAGATGAAGAAATAAATCCATTGGGCGAAGCTTCTTCCGCTTTCTGTAAACTTGCAGAAGCTACAGATTCTTCTTCGGAAATAATTTCTGCGTTTGGTTTTGATGTAGGTTCGTAGTTTGTATTTTCGTTTTTTGAATTGCTACAAGCAAGGAAAATTAAAAACATACAACATGTTAAAACTAGTTTCGGTTTGATTTCCATTTTTAAGGTTTTTATTTATTAATTTTTTAAGGTTTAATACTCCGTAGCTTGCTGCGGGTAATTCATTTCCGATTTTAAGCGGATTTAAAATTAAAACAATCTGGTTCTTTTATTTTCTTTTTCTTTTTTCCATGTTTTTGGTTTTGTTTATTTTCAACAGGATGATTGTAGAACTCATCATCAACCATTATTTTGTTATTATTAAGGTTGGAACCGGTTTTCGAAAAAAGTATATTTTTATTTTCATAAATTAAATTAATAAAGCCTGTTCCGCTTTGTATTTCCAAAGTCCAGGTATCCGCTTTCAAAAAAAACAAAGCCACAGCATTGTCCCTGAATAGCCAATTGCCTACATATCGATTATCACAATGTTGCTGCTCGTTTATTTTTTTATAAATAAAACTCGAATCGGGATTTAAAATGAGTGTATGATAAATTACGGAAACTGTTTTTGAAGTATCTGTTTGATAAGTTTCGGCATTGTAAACACCAACAAAATTAGTGCTTTGCGGAAAGCACAGGAAAGGGAGATGGAAAAATAACAGGACTGAAAACATACGAAAATTCATAATGTAAATTTAGCTTTTTTATTTCACCCCAAACGAATAAATGGTTTAAGAAAGTTTGCTACATCCCAAATACCTGTTTAGAGTTTTCTGTGGTGATGGCAGCTATTTCTTCGATAGTAGTATGATGTAATTCGGCTAATTTATTTGCAATGTTTACCAGGTAAATACTTTCGTTCCGCTTGCCTCTGCCCCAAACCCCAAACCCCAAACCCCAAACCCCAAACCCCAAACCCCAAACCCCAAAACCCCAAAACCCCAAACCCCAAACCCCAAACCCCAAACCCCAAACCCCAAACCCCAAACCCCAAACCCCAAACCCCTTTAGTTACAAAAGCTCGCATCTTTCAGTGAACTTTAAAACAGCCAACTAAGCAACGAAACAAACAAATTTAGGTGAAAGCCTCCTCCAAAATACAGAGATGAACTGCAGATCATATTGTTTGGGGAGCTCGCCGCCCAGTTTAATCAGCGAGCGGATCGCAGTGGGTGCGGTGTAGAAGGTGGTGACCTTGTGGTCCTGGATAATCTCCAGAAGCGTCCCGCGTTCGGGTAGGTGGGGACACCTTCAAAAATGACTTGAGTACCGCCCATCGCCAGCGGGCCGTAGGCGACATAGCTGTGACCGGTGATCCAGCCCACATCCGCAGTGCACCAGAATATGTCGGCATCCTTGTAGTCGAACACCCAGCGCATCGACAGCATAGATGGGGCGTGGTTTGCTGGCGCACGCGCTGCATACGCAAATTCCTTTGCATCAAGAATACGGCGGAGTCGTGCCTGAACTCGCCTCGCGCGACCATGTGCAACGCATGATTCCCTTAATCCGCCAAGTGTTGCAAGACAGCGGCATCACGCTGCCACAAGTCAACGCCATCGCATACACACAAGGGCCGGGCTTGGGCGGCGCGCTATTGGTTGGGGCGAGCGTGGCAAACGCGCTGGCGTTCGCGCTCGATTTGCCGAGCATCGGCATACACCACTTGGAAGGTCATTTGCTTTCGCCTTTGCTATCCGACCCCGCGCCCGAATTCCCCTTTGTAGCACTACTGGTATCGGGCGGACACACCCAACTGATGCGTGTCGATGGCGTGGGCGAGTACCAACTGTTAGGCGAAACCTTAGACGACGCGGCGGGCGAAGCCTTCGATAAAAGCGCGAAACTATTGGGTTTGGGTTATCCAGGCGGTCCCGCTTTGGCAGCTTTGGCACAGCTGGGTCGCCCCGATCAATACAAATTACCGCGCCCGATGTTACGCAGCGGCGATTTTGATTTTAGTTTTAGTGGCTTAAAAACAGCGGTGCTGACGGCGGTTAAAAACAGCGACAACGCACCCCAAACCAAAGCCGACATTGCCTACGCTGCGCAAGAAGCCATCATCGACGTGTTGGCGCACAAAGCTCGCGCCGCCTTGGCACATACGGGCTTGAGTCAACTGGTGGTGGCGGGCGGAGTGGGTGCAAACAAGCTGCTGCGCGAGCGTTTAACCCGTGATATTGAGCAACGTGGTGGGCGGGTGTTTTATCCCGATTTAGAGTTTTGCACCGACAACGGCGCGATGATTGCCTTTGCTGGCGCGTTGCGTTTGGCGCAACAACAAGGCGATAAAAGCTATCAGTTCAATGTCAAAGCGCGTTGGAATTTAGCCGAACTTGCAATCAATGGACTCAACTAAACACGTTTACCTGTCAACTTATTCCGACACTCTCACGCAGTTACGCCCCGCTTGTTTGGCACGGTACAACGCTGCGTCGGCTTGCTGCACTAACTGCGCTACATCTTGGTTACGATAGGTCGTCACGCCGATGCTGGTGGTGATGGGGCGCAGCGGCCAAGCCTGTTGTTCAATCGCTAGGCGGATACGTTCCGCCATGCTGACAGCCCCTGCCGCATTGGTTTCGGGCAAAATCACCACGAATTCTTCGCCACCATAACGCGCCGCACAATCGGAAGGACGCACCGTACCCGCAATCACTTTAGCAACCTGACGCAACACCTCGTCGCCTGCGGGATGCCCAAACTGATCGTTGTAGGTTTTGAAGTGATCAATATCTAACAACAACACACTCATCTCTTGTGGGTAACGTACGGCACGTTCGTGTTCCAGTTGCAACTGCTGGTCGAACTTGCGGCGATTATGTAATTGGGTGAGCGCGTCGGTGATGGAGAGTTCGGTGAGTTGCGCATTTAATTCGAGCAAGTCGCGCTGCTGTGCTTGCAAGATCAACACGGATTTATGCAATTCAAATTGCGCCACCACTTGCCTCGCCAAACCGCTCAAAGCATTGAGAGCCGCCGCGCTGAGTTCGCGTGCTTGGCTATCTACCACACATAGCGTACCGAGCGCGAAACCATTCTCGTTGGTCAGTGGCACACCCGCATAAAATCCGACCATCCCAGCTAGGACAGCGGGATGGTCAGCAAAACGCGCATCGCCGCGTGCATCATTTACCAACAACATTTGTTCAGGTTCGAGCAGGGCATGGGTGCAAAAGGTTTGCGCACGCGGCACTTCCGCCATATCCAGCCCCACGCGTGCTTTGAACCACTGCCGCGACTCATCTATGAGTGACACCAAGGCAATCGGCGTTTGACAGATGTAAGCCGCCAGCTGCACTAAATCGTCATATGCCTGCTCGGGCAGGGTATCAAGCAGTTGGTAGCTATTGACCGCTTGCAGACGTTCAACTTCGTTGTGCGGCAAGACTAAAGCCATATTCATATTGACCTCCTAACTAAGCGACGGATAAAGCAACTAGTAAGCTGTCCTAGGGCGATTATCCTTAGTGACTGACGCGTGTCACCCCTGCGCCTGTAACGATACGCACGCGATCACCAACTTTGAATTTTTCATCCGCGCCTTGCGCGATAGCAACCATTTTGCCATCGTCAAACTTCACGGTAATTTCAAAGCCTGCTTGACGTGTCACGCCTTCTTCTGCCGCCGCGCCAACCAAGCCACCGACTACGCTGCCTAACACCGAACCGATGGCACTTGCCGCATTACCGCTACGATTACCGCCCGCCACGCCACCAATGATGGCACCTGCACCTGCGCCGATTGGGGTTTTTGTGCCTTCAATTTGAATGTCGCGGATGCTTTCAACGGTTGCCATCTTGACCTCTTCAACTTGGCGCACTTGACCGCGCGTGTAAGCCGCGCCTGAGTTGCTGGATGCGCACGCGCTTAAAGTTGCTGCCGCGAGCAGCGCGACGAAAATAGATTTTGTATTAAACATGATGAGTCTCCTTATTGAGTAAACCGTGCTGAATTAGCAGTGGGTGAGCGCTGCGAGTACCGCCGCGTAATTTGGTTCTTGCTCGATAGTCGCTACCAGTTCGGTGTAACGAATTTTGTTGTGCGCATCCAGCACGATGACCGCGCGGCAGGTCAATCCCGCCAACACGCCATCGGCAATTTTCACGCCGTAGTTACGCATGAAATCACGCCCGCGCATCAAGGATAAATTCACCACATTACTCAAGCCTTCTGAGGCGCAAAAGCGCGCCATGGCAAACGGCAAATCGGCAGAAATGTTAATCACTACAGTGTTGTCCAAGCTGCTCGCGGCAACATTGAAGTGACGCGCCGAAGCCTGACAGGTCGGCGTGTCTAAGCTAGGCACGATGTTGAGTACTTTGCGTTTGCCCGCAAAATCAGCTAACGAAATGTTGTGTAATTCTGCGTTGACTAAGCTGAAATCTGGCGCGCTTTGACCCACTTGCGGAAACTCGCCATACAGTTTAACGGGGTTGCCGCCTAAGGTCGGAATTGCTGCGGGAGTGGTTTTCATGGCGTGTTCCTTGTATGGGCTAAGTGGGGCGGAATCATAAACTGCGAAGGTGTGCGACAACAACTAAAAACAGCTGAGCTTATGCGAGTGTCGCAAGATATGCGGCCTCGTCCATCAAAGCGTCAAAGTCGGCTGAATTGTTGGCTTGCAGCGTAAAGATCCAACTCGCATAAGGTGTGTTGTTGAGGTCTTCGGGCGAGTCGCTCAGTTGCACATTCACCGCGATAATCGTGCCGCTGACAGGCGCGTGCACATCCGAGGCAGCTTTGACCGACTCCACCACGGCGCACGCTTCGCCTGCCACAACTTTGCGTCCCACCTGGGGCAGCTCAACAAACACCATGTCGCCTAACATAGACTGACCTTGCGCGCTGATGCCAATGCTCAATGTGCCGTCGGCTTGCGAGCGAGCCCATTCGTGCGTGCTGGTAAATTTAACTGTGTTCATCAAGCACCTATTCAGGATTGGGATAAATCAAAACTAAGCGGTAACCGCTGGGGTTTAGCCCTTGTAATTCCAGCCAAACTTTAATGCTGATTTCTTGGTCGGCAGGAATGCCTGCTTCAGCTTGTTGCGACATCGCTAAATACTCTGCGGGCTTGAAAATTCGCCGTGCCATCGCGCGCTCTTGCGTGTCGTTCAGTGTCAATTCTAAATGCGGCAACGCTAATGCGTAATGAGCGCGATTACGCAGCAATACGTTCAAACTAATCAGCTGGCTGTTGTTCGGATCGGCTTCTAAATTAGACGATTCGATGCTAATCAATTCGCTATTTTGTGGCAGACCAACTTGGCACGCCAAGCCGTTACAGATCGTTTTTAGTAGCGGCTGACTAGCTGGAATGCGCGCCGCTAAATCAGCGCGCCACAGATACGCTAATTGCAGCAAAAAAACCAGTAGCAACAAGGCAATCAACAGCCCCGCACCGACACCACGACGTTTAACCACAGGGGCATCGACAGGAAAATTTGCCGACACCTGCTCATCCGCACTCAGCTCACTTGCCAAGACGATAGACCGACTAAAATCTAAACTCGGTTCGCTGGGCGGCGGAGAAACTCGCGGTGCGGTGGCGAATTCATGCAGCTCAAGCTGAGGATGCGGTTCATCAGCGATGAAATCAGGACGAGCATCAAAGGCCTGCAAGCAATGCCCGCAGCGCACTTGACCTTGATGTGCTTGTAGTTGCGCGGCGGCGATTTTGAAGCGCGTGTCGCAGTGCGGGCAGCGAGTCGTTCCGTCCATATGCGCCTAGCGTTTACGTCCTGAAAGGCACGACCAGCCGTCTTCAAATATCGGCGCATTCAAATCAAACCATTGCGCATAAATCGCCATCACGTCGTCAGCTTGTTCTTGCAAAATGCCTGACAGCACAATTTGCCCGCCTGATTTGGTTGCCCCCGCCAACAAGGGCGCGAGCATCCGTAACGGATTGGTCAAAATGTTTGCCACGACTAAATCATACTTTCTCAGCGGATCGTTTTCAGGCAAATAAAATTCGACATGGCTGACGTTATTCGCCGCAGCGTTGTCGTGACTGGCAATCACCGCTTGCTTATCCAAGTCCACGCCAACTGCGTTCGCCGCGCCGAGCTTCATCGCGGCAATCGCCAAAATGCCCGAACCACAGCCGTAGTCGAGCACGCTCAACCCCGGCGGCATATTGCTATCCAACCAGCGCAAACATAGCCGCGTGGTGGGATGGCTGCCCGTACCAAAAGCTAAACCGGGGTCGAGCACAATGTTGATGGCAGCGGGGTCAGACGGGGTGTGCCAAGTCGGCACGATCCACAAGCGCGGCGAGATGGGAATTGGCTCGAATTGCGACTGGGTTAAACGTACCCAATCGTTATCCGCCAAGGTTTCGATGCGAAATTCAGGTAGCACGGTTAAGCCGATGTGCTGCGCCGCCGCCTGCAAAATCGCAGCGACATCCTGATCTTGGTCGAACAACGCACTGATGCGATTGTGTTGCCACACGCCCGGCGGCGGCTCGCCCGGTTCACCAAAAATCGCTTGCTCGTCGGGCGTATCGGCATCGGCATCCAACAAATCTACCGACAACGCACCGCGTTCCAACAACGCTTCGCTTAAGGCTTCAGCGTGTTGCGCGTCGGTATCGGCAATGAGCGTGAGCCAAGCCATTATTTGACTTTATTGCGTTCAGCTAAACGCGCTTCCAAATAATGAATGTTGGTGCCGCCGCGAATAAACGCTGCGTCTTGCAACAGCTCGCGATGCAGCGCGATATTGGTGTCGATACCTTCCACCGCGATTTCCAACAACGCGGTACGCATCCGCGCCATCGCCTGTTCGCGTGTATCGCCGTAAGCAATCAGCTTGCCTATCATCGAGTCGTAATGAGGCGGTACGAAGTAGTTGGCGTACACATGCGAATCGACGCGGATGCCAGGGCCTCCAGGCATGTGCCAAGTGGTGATGCGTCCCGGTGACGGAATAAACTTGAACGGATGTTCGGCATTGATACGACATTCAATGGCATGGCCTTTGAACTGAATATCTTTTTGGCGGAACGCCAATTTTTCGCCCGCCGCAATGCGGATTTGTTGTTGCACGATGTCGATGCCCGTAATCATTTCTGTTACGGGATGCTCAACCTGCACGCGGGTGTTCATCTCAATAAAATAGAACTCGCCATTTTCGTACAAGAACTCAAACGTGCCCGCGCCGCGATAACCGATTTTGCGACATGCTTCAGCACAGCGTTCGCCAATTTTGTTGCGCAGTTTCGGGTCTAAATGCGGCGCAGGCGCTTCTTCCAAAATCTTTTGATGACGACGTTGCATCGAGCAATCACGCTCGCCCAAATACACCGCATTACCATGCTCATCCGCCAAAATTTGGATTTCGATATGACGCGGATTTTCCAAATACTTTTCCATGTAAACCATGGGATTGTTGAACGCCGCTTGCGCTTCCGCCTTGGTCATGGTCACCGCATTGAGCACCGCTGCTTCGGTATGCACCACGCGCATACCCCGTCCGCCGCCACCGCCCGAAGCCTTGATAATCACGGGATAGCCGATGGTGCGGGCAATTTTAATAATTTCTTTCGGGTCGTCAGGCAACGCCCCTTCCACACCAGGTACGCACGGCACGCCCGCTTTTTTCATGGCGATTTTTGCTGACACTTTGTCGCCCATCATGCGGATGGTTTCGGCGCGCGGGCCGATAAAGACAAAGCCCGATTTTTCGCAGCGTTCAGAAAAATCCGCGTTTTCCGACAAGAAGCCGTAGCCCGGATGAATCGCTTGTGCGTCGGTCACTTCTGCCGCGCCGATGATGGCGGGAATGCTCAAATAACTTTGCGATGAAGATGCAGGGCCAATACAGACGGACTCGTCGGCGAGCTTGACGTACTTCGCGTCAGCATCGGCTTCGGAATGCACGACCACGGTTTTAATGCCCATTTCGCGGCAAGCGCGTTGGATGCGTAAAGCGATTTCGCCACGATTGGCGATGAGGATTTTTTCAAACATGAGATTCTCCGAGCTGTGGCGCGCTGCATGCTGCGCCATGACGTTTACACCTGAGTGTTGGCGGGTGGCTAAAAGTCAAAACTCGCCCAAGGCTTGCGGCGAGTTTGCGTGTTTAGCCAATCACAAACAGCGGCTGACCGTATTCAACGGGTTGACCGTTTTCAACCAAAATGGCTTTCACCACACCCGTAAAGTCTGAGTCGATTTCATTGAGCAACTTCATCGCCTCGATGATGCACAAGGTGTCGCCAGAATTGACGCTTTGACCGACATCCACAAATGCTTTTGCACCAGGTGAAGCCGAACGATAGAACGTGCCGACCATAGGTGACTTAACAATATTACCTTCTACCGCCGCAGGTTTTGCGGCTTCCGCAGGCGCAGCGGCGACAGCCGCAACGGGCGCGGACATCATCATTTGCGGCTGTGGCGCAGCAGCGAACATTTGCTGTCCTGCGGCAACTGAACGGGTAATACGCACGCGTTCTTCACCTTCGCTAATTTCTAGCTCGGCGATATTGGATGCTTCCACCAGTTCAATCAGGGTTTTTAGTTTGCGTAAATCCATTGCGTTCTCCTCTTATGGTTTTTTGTAAGCCAATGCGTACTGCACGGCGAATTGATAGCCTGACACACCTAAACCGCTAATAACACCCACGGCTAAATCAGAAAAATACGACTCTTTGCGGAACGCTTCCCGCGCAAAGACATTTGATAAATGCACTTCAACAAATGGAATCGCCACCGCTGCCAAAGCATCGCGCAATGCCACACTGGTGTGGGTAAACGCGGCTGTGGGTTGATGATGATAAACGAAGTTCCATCTAAGCGGGCTTGATGAATACGCTCAATCAAGTCAACCTCGGCATTACTTTGCAGCGCTTGCAGAGACACACCACTTTTGCTAGCAAAACTCACTAAACCCGCGTCAATTTCGGCTAACGTGGTGCGCCCATAGACTTCAGGCTCACGCGTACCGAGCAAGTTTAAGTTCGGACCATGCAGCACCAAAATGCTATTAGTGGGAAGTGAAGCAGTTTTCATCCGTGTAGTTTGCCGTAAGTTGGGGTGAATTGTCTAGGTTTTTTGCCAAAAGTTACGGAAGATAAGCAAAAAATTAGCGATGCCGTGATGCGGGTACAACTTAAACATAATTACGGATTAAAAAGCCGCAAGGCGGCACCAACATCAACAAACCCAATGCAACATAAGCATTGCGCCGCACCGCGAAACTTTGCAGCACCACCGCCAGCGCAACCGTTGCCAGCAAAAAAAACAAATACGCCATAAAAATCGCGCCTAAGCCGTCCACGAAAGTCGTGATCTGCGAGTACTTATGGCTGGTGTAAAAGCCGCCATAGCGCAACACAAACCAGCCTGTCGTTGCCCACAACAGAGCGAGCATGATGAAAGCACAGCGCGCCCAATTAGATTTGATAGTTGAGTTGCTCATAATTTAGTGCGGACCTTTTGTAGCGTCATCAAAAACTTCTTATCATCTTGATAACCGATGACGCGCGCGTCGCTGACCTCTAAGCCTTGCGCGGCAAAGAATAATGTCGCGGGCGGACCGAACAGTGCATAGCGTTTGAGTAAGGCTTTGTCAGCAATGCTGTTGGTAGTGACATCGGCTTGCAGCAACAGCGCATTTTTTAATTGCGCTTGCACGGCTGGGTTGCTGAAAGTGTCGCGCTCCATTTCTTTGCATGAAGTACACCAATCAGCATAAAAATCCAGCACGACCAATTTGCCTTGCGCGGCAGAGATGCGTTCGTCCAACTCTGCGACATCTTTAATACGCGTCCATTGCAGTGAGGCTTGTTGCGCTGTGCCGCCTAACGCCTCCAAAGGTCGCAAAATGTCTTTAGCTCCCGACAAAGCACCCATTAAATAGGCGACTCCCAGCAATAGCAACAACACTCCGCTGCCTTTGCGGAACTTTTGCCAAGCGTGGGCATAACTCGCCAGCGGCGTAAATACTTGCAAATAGGCTGACGATAAAATAAATAGCGCGCCCCACAGCAACATTTGCACGCTGACGGCGACGAGGGGTTGAATAATCCAAATCGCTAACCCGATCAGCATCACGCCGAATACTTTTTTCACCGCCTCCATCCAGCCGCCTGCTTTGGGTAACAAAAACCCTGCCGAACTGCCGATGAGCAATAACGGTGCGCCCATCCCCAAAGCCAAGGTAAATAGGGCAATGCCGCCTAGCACGGCATCATGCGTTTGACTGATGTAGAGCAACGCGCCCGCCAAGGGTGCGGCGACGCACGGGCCCATGATGATGGCGGACAACGCGCCCATTAAAAACACGCCGCCGATGTGACCACCGTGCAATTTGTTGCTGGTGTCGGCGAGTTTGCTTTGCAAGGCGGAGGGCATTTGTAACTCGTAAAAACCGAACATGGACAACGCCAACACCACGAACACGGCGGCGAAGCTACCCAATACCCACGGCGTTTGCAGCGCGTTCGACAACAGTTCGCCCGATAAACCCGCCGCCACGCCCGCCGCTGCATAAGTCAGTGCCATGCCCAACACATACGCGGCGGACAAAATAAAGGCGTGTAGGCGGGTTAACTGCGCGCCACGCCCGACGATGATGCCCGACAAAATTGGAATCATCGGAAAAATGCAGGGCGTAAAAGCCAGTAACAGCCCCGCACCAAAAAAGAAGCTCACCACTAGCCAAAAGCTGCCGCCGCGTAATATCTGAGCGATTTGTGAGTTTTCATTTGCTGGGCTTTCCGTGCTGGCGGCAGGTGTTGGCGCGGCAGCAAGCTCGCTTAATTTCACCGTCAGATTTTGCTCTATCGGTGGGTAGCACAAACCTTGCTCGCTACACCCTTGATACTCGGCGATGAGCGTCACGCTATCTTGCGCAGCAGGGGCCGCAATGCTGAGTTGCGCGGTGAAGCCTTGATGAAACACTTGTACCGTGCCGAAATTTTTATCTTGCTTGGTTTCACCTTGTGGCAAATCAACTTTGCTCACCGCAAAGGTGTTGTCAGCAGGCTTGAAACTAATCCGCTCACGATACAAATAATAGCCGGGGGTGATGCTGAAATTCGCTTGCAAGGTGCGCGCATCGACAGCGTTAATGTTGAGCTGAAACGCTTGATCGGGTGGCAAAAATGTCGCTTTAGGCTTGCTCGACAAGCTATCCAAAAAGCCATCGGCGTGCGCCGTGACGCTGAGTAAAACGCAAAGCAGTAAGGCAACAAAGCGCATTATTTTTCCTCGTGGTGTGAAGGGGGTTCTAGAAATTCAAATATCTAAGTAAAACTAGGCGCGAACAAAAAATCACGACGACGCATATAGCCAATATGTGAGGAGAGATTTTTTGTGAGCAACGCCGTATTACGACGAGATTTGGATTTCTAGAGCCCCCTGTATTTCGATTTCGCTGGCTACCCATGCTAAGTAGGCAGGTAAGCCCAGCGTGACAGGCAAGGCAATAATTTCGGGTAATTCATAAGGGTGCGCGGCGCGGATGAGTTTTTCTAGTTGCGCATAGGCGGCGCGCGTGGTCTTAATCAGCAAGGGAATTTCTTGCGCCGTAACGATTTTGTCTTCCCACAAATAAGTTGAAGTACATGCTGCCAGTTGGTTAACGCAAGTCGCTGAACGCGACTGAATAATATGCTCCGCCATTTTTTTGGCGGAGCGGGCATCGGGTAAATTGGTCATTACCAGCAAAATTTCACTCATCACGCCTCCTGCTATTTAGAAAAACGTAAACCCAGTTGTAACAACTCGTCCCACACATCGCCCTGACGCAAGCCCTTAATGGTTTTATCCACGCGCCCCGCGTGTTGGATGGCGGCATTGATGTGTGGCAACTTGATGCGGCGCGTGGCATTTTCTATTAGCCCGACATTCGCGCCCCAGATGCGCGCTTCGCGGATGGCACTGTTGACGTTGCCGCCGCGTTGCAACAGTTGCAACACTTTGCCCAGTTTGCGTATGTCTTCCGTCATCGCCCACAACACTAACACTGTCGCTGTGCCTTCGGCTTGCAAGCCGTCGAGGATGCGCGCAAAACGCGCCGTGTTGCCCGTCAACATCGCTTCGGAAAGCTTGCTAATGTCAAAGCGCGACACGTCCATCACCACATCTTTGACTTGCTCAAAACTCAATACGCCAGCGGGATACAGCAGGGCGAGTTTTTGCACTTCTTGAAAGGCGGCGAGCAAATTGCCTTCGGATTTATCGGCTAAAAATTCCAGCGTGGCGTTGTCGGTGTTTTGCCCTTGGCGGCGCAATCGCCCTGCTAACCAAGCAGGCAGAGCCGCGCGCGGGATATCATCGGCGGACACGATGACAGCTTGCGCTTGCAAGGCTGCGAACCATTTGCTTTTGAGCCCCGTGCCATCGAGCTTGGGCAAGCTGATTAAGGTCAAAATATCGGGGCTGAGATTGGCAACATAATCTTGCAGTGCCTGCCCGCCTTCTAGCCCCGGTTTACCTGTCGGAATACGGATGTCGATGACTTTGCGTTCAGCGAATAGCGACATACTTTGCGCGCTATTTTTCAGCTCCGCCCACTTGAAGTATTGCTCCACCACAAAAGTTTCGCGCTCGGCATAGCCGGCGTTACGCGCCGCCAAACGGATGCTGTCCGCCGCCTCAACCGCCAACAGCAGCCCGTCGCCCATCACCACATACAGCGGTTTCAATCCCGCTGTGAGGTGGCGCGCTAAGTCGTCGCTGCTAATAGTTGGCATGGGATTTATGGCTCAATCTGAGCTTTAGAATGACTCAAACGGCGCACGATTTGTTGCACCATGTCGCTGCGCATACTGGTGTACAGCAAGGCTTCTTCGGCTTCTTTCGCCAAAATTTTGGTGTCGTCGTAAGAATAATCGCGCTCAATGGACAGCTCTTCTGCGCGTATCCAATCGTGTTGCTGATTATCAAAAGCGCGCAGCGACACCAACAGGCGCAGCTTGAATTCACTGACGCGCCCCGTGCCGCCCAAGGTCAAAATTTGTTTGTCAGCTTGCTCGCTGACTACGTTCAGAATGACATCGGCTTGTGCCGCGCTGCTGGCGAGATGCAATTTATTGGCAAGCAAATTGCGGCGCAGCTCGTTGATAAACGGCGTATTGAGATTGGGCGCGTCGAGATAAATCGACTTGAACGGCATCCCCGCCTGACCGCGCAAATGAAAGCCGCAGCCACTCATCATCGCAATAAAAACCAGCAAAATCAGCGCGCGTAATTTCATCACATCACCACGTTAATCAAACGACCTGGCACGACGATAATTTTTTTCGCCGCCGCCCCTGCGAGCAGTTTTTGCACCGCTTCGTGCGCCAGTGCCAAGCGTTCCAGCGTGGCTTTGTCAGTGTCTTTTGTCACGCGCAAACTGCCGCGCAATTTGCCGTTCACCTGTATCACCAAGTCGATTTCGTTTTGCACCAAGGCAGTTGCATCCACGACGGGGAAACCTTGCTCATGCAAACGCGTGTTGGGGCGTAGCTCTGCCCAAATTGCATCGCTAATATGCGGTGCAATCGGCGATAGCAACAGCACCGCTGCTTCTAAAACTTCTTGCACCACGCTGCGTTCCACAGCCGTGTTCGCGTCGAATTTTGCCAAAGCGTTGAGCAGCTCCATGATGGCGGCGATGGCGGTGTTGAAGGTTTTGCGGCGACCATAATCGTCGTCGATTTTTTGAATAGTTTGATGCAATTGCAAACGCAAGGCTTGCGCATTCGCGCTTAATTCACCACCGCTGTAAGCCGCGACCAAGCCTTGTTCAATATGGTCATGTGCGGCTTTCCACACGCGTTTCAAAAAGCGGAACGCGCCTTCCACACCGCTATCCGACCACTCCAGAGATTGTTCAGGCGGCGCAGCAAACATCATAAATAGCCGTGCCGTATCCGCGCCGTATTGGTCGATGATGGCTTGCGGATCCACGCCATTATTTTTCGACTTGGACATTTTTTCCGTGCCACCGATAACCACGGGCTGTCCATCCGCAGTCAACACCGCACCCGTCGCGCGACCTTTATCATCAAGGCTTACCGTTACATCAGCAGGATTGAGCCAGAGCTTTTTGCCATTGGCGGCTTCGCGATAAAAAGTCGGCGCGATGACCATGCCTTGCGTCAGCAAGTTTTTGAACGGCTCGTTTAAGGGGTTAAACGCGCGTCGCGCGGCGGTCGTTCCTTCCCCTTCAAGGGGAAGGTTAGGATGGGGATGGGTTTTCGCTGCATCGCCAAACACACCTTCGTCGCGCATCAGTTTGTGGAAAAAACGCGCGTACAACAAATGCAGAATCGCGTGTTCGATGCCGCCGATATATTGATCGACCGGCAACCATTGTTGCGCGGCGGTTTTATCCACCATGCCGGTGGTGCATTGCGGGCTGGCGTAACGTGCGTAATACCAAGAGGACTCGACGAAAGTATCCATCGTGTCGGTTTCGCGACGCGCATCGCCACCGCATTTCGGACACTTGCACTCAAAGAATTCAGGCATCTTCGCCAATGGCGAACCCGCGCCATCGGGGACAACATTTTCAGGAAGAATGACGGGCAGTTGCTCATCAGGCACAGCCACATCGCCACACGTTGCGCAATGAATAATCGGAATCGGGCAACCCCAATAACGCTGGCGAGAAATGCCCCAGTCGCGCAAACGGAACTGCTCTTTTTTCGCACCTAGATTTTTGCTAGCTAAGTCGGCGGAAATTGCATCGAAGGCTGCTTGGAAATTCAGCCCATCGTATTTGCCAGAGTTGACGCACACGCCGTCTTTAGTGGCGTACCAATTTTGCCATTGCGCAAAGGAGAAGAGGGAAGGGTCAAGGGTCAAGGGTAACTGCGGCTCGGCGGTTTTCCCCTTCTCTCTTCCCTCTTCTCCCTTCTCCGCAATCACCTGTTTGATTGCCAAATTATATTTCTGCGCAAACTCAAAATCGCGTTCGTCGTGCGCGGGCACGGCCATCACCGCGCCTTCGCCGTAGCCCATCAATACATAGTTGGCGACCCACACTGGCAAGCGTTCGCCAGTCAACGGATGCGACACAAACAGGCCAGTGTTCACGCCTTTCTTTTCCATCGTCGCCATGTCGGCTTCGGCAGTACCGCCGCGTTTACATTCGGCGATGAATTCAGTGAGTGCGGGATTGTTCGCCGCCGCTTGCGTTGCCAGCGCATGTTCGGCAGCCACCGCAACATACGTTACGCCCATCAGTGTGTCGGGGCGCGTGGTGTAAATCCTTAAAACAGGATTCGGGATACGGGATTCAGCCAAAACCGCTGCATCGGTTTCCCCTAATCCTGAATCCTGAATCCTGAATCCTGCTTCTTCAATCTCAAATCCTATTTCACACCCATAGCTCTTGCCTATCCAGTTCGCCTGCATGGTCTTCACTTGCTCAGGCCAGCCGTCCAGCGTGTCCAAGTCTTTTAGTAACTCGTCAGCGTATTGCGTAATGCGGAAAAAATACATGGGAATCTCGCGCTTTTCCACCAGCGCGCCGGAACGCCAACCGCGCCCGTCTATCACTTGCTCGTTCGCCAGCACGGTGTTGTCCACCGGATCCCAATTCACTGTCGAAGTGCGTTTGTAAATCACACCTTTGTTAAACAGCTTGGTGAACAGCCATTGCTCCCAACGGTAATATTCAGGTGTGCAGGTCTTCACTTCGCGCGACCAGTCAATGCCCAAGCCGAGCAACTTCAACTGCTGCTTCATGTACTCGATATTGGCATACGTCCATTCGGCGGGCGGCACGTTGTGCGCCATCGCAGCATTTTCCGCAGGCAGTCCGAACGCGTCCCAGCCCATCGGCTGCATCACGTTAAAGCCTTTCATGCGGTGATAACGACTCAACACGTCGCCTATGGTGTAGTTTCGTACATGCCCCATGTGCAACTTCCCCGACGGGTAAGGGAACATCGACAGGCAATAGTATTTAGGTTTGTCGCTGACATCTTGGGCTAAGAAAACTTGCTGTTCGTCCCATGCTTGTTGCACAGATTTTTCGATGGCTTCGGGGTGGTAATTGGCTTGCATAGGGGCGAGATGGGGCAAAAAAAAGTGTGGCATTATAGCGGCAAGCTGCACCATTCGCCCGACCCGAATCACTCCCACTTCGACCTTTTATTTCTGAGCGCTTAATCTCATGCCTTTATCTTGGAACGACATCAAAACGCGCGCTTTAGCGTTTAGCAAACATTGGCAAACTGCCAGCAACGAAGACTCTGAAGCTAAGCCTTTTTTGCTGGATTTTTTTGAAGTGTTTGGCATCACCAACAAGCGCATCGCCAGCTTTGAGCACGCGGTAAAAAAATATGGCGGCAAGCAAGGCTTTGTCGATTTATTTTGGGCGGGCATGATTTTGGTGGAGATGAAAAGTGCGGGCAAAAATCTCGACCGTGCTTACGACCAAGCCATGGGGTATTTCGATGGCATCAAAGAAGCCGATCTGCCGCGCTATGTGTTGGTGTGTGATTTTCAACGCTTTGCATTGACCGATTTAGAGACGGGCGAAACCTTAGAGTTTGCTCTCGCCGACTTGCATTTACAGGTTAAAAATTTCGGCTTTTTGGCGGGCTACAGCACGCAAATTATCCAGCCGCAAGATCCGATCAATGCTCGCGCCGCGCAGCAAATGGGCAAGCTGCACGACCAACTTAAAGCCATCGGCTACGACGGACACGCGCTGGAATTGTATTTAGTGCGCTTGTTGTTTTGCTTGTTTGCCGAAGACACCAACATCTTCGAGCGGCGCAGTTTTCAGGACTATATCGAGAACAAAACCGCCGCTGACGGCAGTGATTTAGCGCACCACATTGCCAGCCTGTTTTACCTTTTGAACACCGCGCCTGCGCGCCGTTTGACCAATCTGGATGAAGACCTCGCCGCGTTTCCCTACATCAACGGGCAACTGTTTGCCGAGCCGCTGCCGCCCGCCAGCTTTGACCGCGCCATGCGTGACACCTTGTTGGCGGCGTGCGGCTTGGACTGGAGTCGCATCAGCCCCGCGATTTTTGGTTCGCTGTTTCAAAGCATTATGGATGCCGAGGCGCGGCGCAATTTGGGCGCGCATTACACCTCCGAAGAAAATATCCTCAAGCTCATCAAACCATTATTTTTGGACGCGCTGTGGGACGAATTCGGCAAAACCAGCAAAGCCAGCAAAGCCAAATTGCCCGATTTCCATAACAAATTAGCCCAGCTTAATTTTTTTGATCCCGCCTGCGGTTGCGGTAATTTTCTGGTGATTACCTATCGCGAAATTCGCAAGCTGGAATTAGAAGTGCTCAAGCTCATCCATAAAAAAGACCAGTTGCTGGAAATTGACACGCTCACCAAAGTCAACGTGAATCAGTTTTACGGCATCGAGATTGAAGAGTTCCCCGCGCAAATTGCGCAGGTCGCGATGTGGCTGACCGACCACCAAATGAACCAGCAAACCAGCGTGGTGTTTGGCGCGTACTTTGCCCGCATTCCGCTCAAACATTCCGCCACTATCGTGCACGGCAACGCGCTGCAAACCGATTGGGCGAGCGTGTGTCCCAACGCCAGTTTTATTTTGGGCAATCCGCCGTTTATTGGTCACCAATGGCGTTCTGCTGCCCAGCAAGCCGATGTCGCGCACGTGTTTCCGCCCGATGGCAAATTCGGCAAAGTGGATTTTGTCGGGGCGTGGTTTGTCAAAGCGGCGCGCTATTTAGCCGATCACCCCAGCACGCGCTGCGCCTTTGTCAGCACCAACAGCATTAGCCAAGGCGAGCAAGTCGGCATTTTGTGGGGCTGGATGTTGAGCATGGGTATCGCCATTCATTTTGCGCATCGCACTTTTAGCTGGAGCAACGAAGCCAGCGGCAATGCCGCCGTGCATTGCGTGATTATTGGTTTTTATTGTTCGCGTTCCGCGCCTGTCGCGCCGCCCAAAACGCTCTACGTCTATGACGACATCAAAGGCGAGCCGCACGCGGTGGCTGCCGCCAACATCAATCCGTATTTGGTCGATGCGCCTAACGTGTTGTTGCCGTCGCGCTCGCAACCTCCGCAGGGAATGCCCGCGATGACCAAAGGCAGTCAGCCGACTGACGGCGGGCATTTGATTTTAGATGCCGACGAACGTGCCGCGTTGTTGGCAGCGCATCCCGATTTGGCGGCTTACATCAAGCCCTTTATTGGCGGCTATGAATTGCTCAACGGCACGCTGCGTTACTGTTTATGGTTTGCCGATGCGTCGCCCGCGCAACTCAAAATTATCGGCGGCTATAGCGACATTAAACGCCGCATCGAAGGCGTAAAAGCGGCACGTTTGAGCAGCTCAACCGCGAGCGTTCGTGAGATGGCAAGCCAACCTTATTTTTTTACGCAAATTCGCGTTGCGACACGAACTTTTTTAGCAATCCCTAGAGTTTCATCGGAGCGGCGGGAATACATTCCAATTCTATTTTTAGAGCCAGATATTATTCCGCACGAAAAAGTGTTAATGCTGCCCGATGTTGGGCTTTATGAATTTGGCGTACTCACCAGTGCCTTACACAACGCTTGGATGCGCACCGTGGCGGGACGCTTAAAAAGTGATTACAGCTACTCGCCCAACGTCTATCAATTATTTCCTTGGCCGCGTGTTACCGACAAACATAAAACCCGCATTATCGACGCTGCCCAGCGCGTGCTAGACCAACGCGCCGCCGCCTTTGCCGCAGATAGCAACGACACCTTGGCGACGCTTTACGACCCCGATTTAATGCCCGCCGCCCTGCGCGCCGCACACCACAAACTCGACCAAGCCGTTGATACCGCCTACGGCTTTGGCGGCACACCCAACGACGGCGCACGCTTGGCGTTTTTGTTTAATCTGTATCAAGAAAATAATAGCTTGCTGCCTGTCGCTCAAGCTAAAAAAAGTCGCGCAAAGCGTGTGCAAAGAGCTCGTGCGTAGCAACAATAGGCAAACCATCGCTCGATAAATCGAGCTCCCACAGATTAAGTTTTACCGCAACATTCAGCGGAGCAATAACCGCATCATCAGCTATGATGCGACGCTGTAAAAACAGTGTCGCCTCTCAATAACTAGGAGTTCAATTTATGAATAAGCTCTTGCGCCTCTCCCCTATTCTTTTCGCTTTGTTGATGAACAACGCGGCATATGCCGCACCCGACATGACCGTGCAAGGCGTGCAAATGCCCGCTTGGTTGCAACGCGATAACGCGCAATATCCTTTGAGCGTCGGCACTCAGCTCAATAACGACGACAAAATTATTACGGGTGCGAATGCGCGCGTGTTGTTGCAAGGCGCGGACGGCAGCGCGATTAAATTGGGACAAAACGCCAATTTGCGCGTGTCGAATTTAGCGCAAAAATTTGACGACAAGCCGCTGTTTACCGCGCTGCTCGATGTCGCCAAAGGCGCGTTCCGCTTTACTACCGCTGTGCTTAGCAAAAATAAACCGCGCGCCGTGACCATCAATGTTGCCAATGCCACCATCGGCATACGCGGCACCGACGTGTGGGGTAAAGATGGCGACGACAAAGGCATCGTGTGTTTGATTGAAGGAAAAATTGCCGTGCAAGGCGCGGACAAAGCGCAATTCGAGATGAACCAGCCACTGTCGTTTTATCAAATGCCTAAGGGTGCTGCGCCACTAGCGGTCGCTGCGGTTGACCCTGCGCAATTAACCTTGTGGGCAGCTGAAACGGAAATCGCACCCGATGCCGCTGCGGCAAAAACGGGCGGCAAATGGAAAGTAGTGTTGCTCACCGCCGCCGACCAAGCCAGCGCATTAGTGGCTTATGACGCTTGGCGCAATGCGGGTTACGCGGTGCGTTTAATGCCTGTGGTGCAAAACGAAAATACTGTTTATCAAGTGCGCATCGAGCAATTCGCCAGCAAAGCCGCCGCGCTGCAATTGGCTAAAGATGTCACGGGAAAACTGGGCGCGGATAGTCCTAGTGTGATTCGCTAAGTTCGCCATCCAATAAAAAAACGCAGCTCACCCTGCGTTTTTTTATGCCTGATTTCCGCTGAAACATGACGCGCCGATTACGAGCCGCGCTAACCTCTGCTAGAATCGCGCCTCAAAATTTTTCGCCTATTCTTTTAATACATTCAAATCGAGGAGATTCAAACATGTCACGCAAGCATCCCGTCATCGCTATTACTGGTTCATCTGGTGCAGGTACGACCACCGCTAAACGCGCTTTTGAGAACATTTTCCGCCGCACCAAAATCAAGGCAGCCGTGATTGAAGGCGATAGCTTGCATAGTTTGGATCGTATGGCGTTTCGCGCTGCGGCGGCTGAAGCTGCCAAAGCGGGCAACAATACCTTTAGTCACTTTGGCCCAGAAGCCAACCACTTCGACAAAATCGAAGCGATGTTCAAACAATATGGCGAAACAGGTTCTTGCAAACGTCGCTACTACGTTCACAGCGAACCAGAAGCCGTGGAACACAACAAACATTTCAATCTGACTAACCTCACTCCGGGCGTATTTACGCCTTGGGAAGACATCGAAGCGGGTTCAGATTTGTTGTTCTACGAAGGTTTGCATGGCTTGGCGCACGACGAAGCGCAAGGCGTGGACGCAGCTAAATTTGTTGATTTGGCGATTGGCGTAGTGCCTGTAGTCAATTTGGAATGGATCCAAAAAATCCATCGCGACAAAGCGGAACGTGGTTATTCAGCCGAAGCAACGGTTGATACCATCATGCGTCGTATGCCTGATTACATTAAATTTATCACGCCACAATTCTCACGCACTGACATCAATTTTCAACGCGTGGCAACTGTTGATACGTCAAATCCGTTCATCGCGCGCGACATTCCTACGCCAGATGAAAGTTTTGTGATTTGCCGTTTCAAAGACCCAAAGAAAACGGACTTTCCATATTTGATTAGCATGATTCCAGGTTCATTTATGTCACGCTCCAACACCATCGTGGTGCCAGGCGGCAAAATGAGCTACGCCATGGAAATCATCTTGGCACCGATCATGCACGAGATGATTGCCAACAAAAGTAAGTAAGCCGTTTTTGTAATACCACAACGGGGAATCAGGCTGCGCTTGATTCCCCGTTTATTTTGGAATCAATATGGATTTGTTAGCAGGTCTCAATCCCGAACAACGTGCCGCTGTCGTTTTGCCCGCCCAATCCGCGCTAATTTTAGCGGGGGCGGGCAGCGGTAAGACGCGCGTGCTAACCACACGCATCGCCTATCTCATCAGCACCGGACAGGTTTCGCCGCACGGTTTGTTAGCGGTGACATTTACCAATAAAGCCGCGAAAGAAATGGTCACGCGCCTCTCGGCGATGCTGCCGATTAACACGCGCGGTATGTGGATAGGCACGTTCCACGGCTTGTGTAATCGGCTGTTGCGCGCGCATTACCGCGAGGCGAATTTACCGCAGACGTTTCAGATTTTGGATAGCGGCGATCAGCTTTCCGCCATCAAGCGTGTGATGAAAGCGCAGAACGTCGATCCCGAAAAATTCATTCCGCGCGATGTGCAAAACTTTATCAGCGGCAGCAAAGAGCAAGGTTTACGTGCGCATGAAGTGGAAGCCTACGACCCGTTTACGCGGCGCAAGGTGGAGATTTTTGCCGAATACGATGCGCAATGTCAGCGCGAAGGCGTGGTGGATTTTTCCGAATTGTTGCTGCGTTGTTACGATTTGTTATCGCGCAATCAGTCGCTGCGCGAACATTACCAAGCGCGTTTCAAACATATTTTGGTGGACGAATTTCAGGACACCAATCCCTTGCAATATCGCTGGTTGAAATTGTTGGCTGGGGTGGGTGAATATCATAGTAGCAGCCCCCTATCTAACTTTCCCCCGCACGCGGGAGAAAGGACAAACGAATCGCGTCGCGATGCGGGTTCGATTTTTGCGGTGGGTGATGACGATCAATCCATCTACGCGTTTCGTGGCGCGAACGTCGGCAATATGCAGGAATTGCTGCGCGACTTTCATGTCGAAAACGTCATTAAGCTGGAACAAAATTATCGCTCGCACGGCAACATCCTCGAAGCGGCGAACGTGCTGATTAGCAACAATCGCAATCGTCTCGGCAAGAATTTATGGACGGCTGAAGACGGTGGCGAATTGTTGCGCGTCTCGGAGTCCGGCACGGATGTGGATGAGGCGCGCTTTATCACCGAGGAAATCGCCCAGCTCAAACGCGACGGTATCAATCTCAAAGAAATCGCCTTGCTGTATCGCTCCAACGCGCAGTCGCGGGTGCTCGAACACGCCTTGGTTTCGGCGGGACTTTCCTATCGCGTGTATGGTGGGCTGCGCTTTTTTGAGCGACAAGAAATCAAGCACACGCTGGCGTATTTGCGCCTGATGGAAAACACCGACGACGATAATTCGCTGTTGCGCATTATCAATTTTCCGACGCGCGGCATCGGTGCGCGTGCCATCGAACAGTTGCTGGAATCCGCCAAACAAAACAATACGACGCTGTTCGACGCGGCGGCGCGCGCGGGTGGAAAAGTTTCGGCATTTGTCGCGCTAATCGAATCGCTGCGTGCTGCCACGCGCGAATTGCCGCTGCCCGAAATTATGGATCACGTCTTGGCACACAGCGGCTTGATTGCCAATTATGAAGCCGAGTTAGCCTCGCCCGTAAAACGCCGCGAAGCCGAAGATAGACTGGAAAATTTGAACGAGTTGATTAGTGCCGCGACGCTATTCGTGCATGAAAATGAAGACGATAGTCTCACCGCATTTTTGACGCACGCCTCATTAGAATCGGGCGAGCATCAGGCGGGCGACCAAGATGACGCGCTGCATTTGATGACGGTTCATGCCGCCAAAGGGCTGGAGTTTCACGCGGTGTTTATTACCGGTTTGGAAGAGGGATTATTCCCGCATCAAAACAGTGTGGACAGCGGCGAATTGGATGAAGAGCGTCGCTTGATGTATGTCGCGATCACCCGCGCCAAACGCAGGCTGTATATGACGTTTGCGCAAAGCCGGATGTTGCATGGCAAAACCAATTACAGCACGGTGTCGAGTTTTTTACGCGAGCTACCAGAGAACTTAATGAAATGGTTGTCGCCGCGTTTTGTGCAGCGCACGCCGTCGTTTTCCAGCCCCGCTTATGGTGGTGCAACGTATGGAAAACCCGCAGCCCCTGCCGCAGCGCGTGCGCCCCAAGCCCCACAAAGCGGCGCGTTATGGCGCATCGGTCAGCGCGTGTTTCATCAGAAATTTGGCGAGGGAGTGGTGACGGACACCGAAGGCACGGGTATCCAAGGTCGCGTGCAAATCAATTTCAAACGCGCGGGTAGTAAATGGCTGTCGTTGGAGTATGCAAAATTGGATGCGATTTAGCGGGTGTCCGCTTTCTGTTAGCTTTCTATTACCGCCGCATCTACGCTCGCCACGATAGGAAAAATCTCGCTGTAGCTGACATACAAAGAGGTAAAAATAACGGGCAATAATACTAGCCAACCTAGCATCATCGGCAAACTGGCGAGAACCGCGAACGCCATAAAGGTCAAGCCATATACCAGCATCGCGGGGATGTTTTGCAAGAATGCGCGCAGGCTGATTTGCAGTGCGGCTAGCGGCGATAGATTGTTGACGTACACCAACATCGGCGCGTACTGCATCGCCATCATCAAGGTGCTAAATAACGCCGCGCCGATGAGTAGCGCAAAGCCTGCTCCCGCGACCGCTTGCGTCATCACGGCGGGGTCGGAAATGGGTTCATGACTCATCATTAAACTGACCAATGCTTCGCCGCCTGCGGCTTGCATCACGGCAAAAATAAAATATTGCCCGATGACTGCGATGACACCTAAGGCGAGTAGTTGCACGGTGCGCTTTTGCAGACCGCTAAATAAATATGCCAGCTCTAGTTCTTCGCCGCACTCGACGGCGCGCGCGCCCGCCATCAAACCGATTAACACCACGGGGGTTGCGATACTGACCAGCGGCTCTCCCACGATGGGAATCAGGCTGACCAGCACCGCCGCAGCGATGCAAATAATCAGCAGCGTCAGCCACAACAATGGGGCTTTCATAAACAGCGCGTAGCCTTGTTTAATCCACGCCCAGCCGCGTACGGCGGGCAATTTTGCGAGGTTCATACTCATCCTTAAAATGAAATGTGTTGCGGGTGGGCGCGGTGATTTTTGAGTACGCGCTCGAAGTGAACTGGGTCGTGCGCATGTACCATTTCGCCGCCGCGTGGCAGATGTAAATCAAACAAACGCGACAGCCAAAAACGCAACGCGGCTAAGCGCAGCATCAACGGCCAAGCCTTAATTTCATTGGCTTGCAGCGGACGCACTGCGTGATACGCGCGCAAAAACTGGTCCGTCAAATCCGCATTCAACGCGCCATCCGCGTTCATGCACCAATCGTTCACCGTAGTGGCAACGTCGAGCAATAAGGCATCTTGGCAAGCGAAATAAAAATCAATCAGCCCGCCGACGCGCTCACCTTCGAGCAACACATTGTCGCGAAATAAATCCGCATGAATCACGCCTTGCGGCAGCGCGGCAAAATCTGTGTTTGCCTGAAACCCAACTTCGCTATCCAGCAACGCCGCTTGTTCGCCATCCAAATAAGCACGCACGCGCGGCGCAGTCGTAGCGCGCCAAATTGAGCCACGCGGATTGAGCATCGCCTCGGTAAAACTTTGCCCCGCGATATGCAGCTGCGCCAACATCGCGCCCATCGCGGCACATTGCGCGGCATTCGGCGTAAGCGTTGCCGCGCCGCTTAAACGCGTGGCGATGCAAGCGGGTTTGCCTTTTAGTTGTCCTAAAAAATCATTGCGCTGATTGGCAACAGGGGCGGGACAGGGAATGCCGTGGCGCGCCAAATGCGCCATTAAATTGAGATAAAACGGCAACTCTTGCGCGCTGAGCTTTTCAAAAATGGTCAGCACAAAACGCCCGTTGGACGTGGTGACGAAATAATTGGTGTTCTCGATACCCGACGCGATGCCCTGCAAATTTTGTAAATCGCCGAGCGAATAATCGCTCAACCAAGCGGACAACTCCGCTTCAGAAATAGAAGTAAAAACGGCCATGATGTGTGCGTAGAGTTTGCGGATGAAACCCTGCAAGGCTTGCAGGGTAAGGAGTTTAGCGCGGACTTAGAATCTTTTAATCACCCATTGTGGCGGACGAAAACCTGAATCGAGACTTTCTTGACGGGCAAATTTACCATCGCCCCTATCGTCCACCAAGTAATACGGCGCGCCGATTTTTGGCGTGATTTTAATCATGTACAAACGATTACCCGCACGATACTCCTCGACTAGCTGCGCAGATTGTTTGGTAATGGTCACTTCCGCTTCGTCCGCATCATTGCGTGCGTCATAGGCCGTGGGCTGAGCAGGCAAGGGTTGCAAATCGGCCGGCACAGGCTGCGCCGCCAAGACATTCAGCGACCAGCTAGTGAGCAATAAAAAAGTGAGTGCGCGCATGATGAGGTTCTCGGTGAATGATGCGAAATAAAGGGGAATTAAGCGCGGCTATTTTAGCCTGAATTTTGCTCGCAATGAGCTCATCCAAGAGCCTGTTCGGACAAGTGCGCAACAGTTGCGCACATCGCGTCTAAGCGATTACCGCTTAATAAGAAAATATGACCGCCTAGCGGCACAGGCTAGACGGTTAGCATGTGCCCCGATTGAATGCGTCGTTTTTGCCGCAACAGAAAGCGGATAGTCAGGGGTCGATATGTACCAAGCAAGTCAACGCAACAAAATTTTTTATGGAATTATCGTGCTGCTACTTGCGCTAGGCTCAATCAAAATGGCATATGCCTACGGCACGATAACGGCGGCGACGGCATCGTTTGGCGCAACCGAATATTCTGCTTACAGCTTTGACGCACCCTGTAGCAGATTAAGAGATCCCATAACAGGTAGTATGAGCGCGCAGCCTTTTACTAGTATTCAGTCGTTGTTGACCTGTCTAAACGCCTATCCCGTCTATCCAGTTTGCGTCACCACTCCTTGCTATGCAATGAGTGCGTACAACTATAATAATTTCACCAGCTACCCCAGCACAAGGTATCGAGTTTGGTGCGGCGATCGGGGTTTGTATTGCAATATCGGTGACAGCAAGCCGTCTTGCCCTGCGGGATACTCCCTGCCCTCTTTGCCTGCTCCACAGCAAGCGAACGTGTGCGTGGCAAACAGCATGGCGAATGCCAGCTGCAACCTAGGGCTGACTTGTATTTGTAATCCAGGCTTTGCACCCGATGCGAGTGCTAGGAGCTGTGTACTGCAATGCCAACCAGGGCAGCAGCCCAATGCGGCCGGCACGGCGTGTGTTACGCCGCCACCTTCTACCTGCCCTGCGGGGCAAAAGACTAGCCAATATCCCCTTACGTCGCCTACCGCGAATCCTGCTCAGCCCACTTACGGTTGCGTATTGGATTGCAGCGCTCAGCCCAACACGCATGCTAATCTAGACAGCACGGCGTGCGTGCCCAACGATAGCTGCCCGCTGCCGTATTTAATAAAGCCTCTGCCCACCGCCGCCAGCGACCCATGTACAGCGGCGCTGGAAAGTAGTCAAGGTCAAGCGGTTATAGATAAAGTTTGCGGCCCACTCACACCACAGATGAAGAACGAAGTGGCGTGTCTAAACGAAAAACTTGCCGTACTCAAGCTCCCTGCCATGCAAATCAACAACGCGGTACGCAGCCAAGCCTATCAGGCACATTTTTGGGATATTTGGAGCGGGATGGAGCGGGTTATGGAAGATGACATCCAATCTGATCCGGTTAAAAAAGCCGCCTGTGCGACTCGTCGGCTCGAATTGGCAAAAGAGAAAGGCTGTAATCGCGCAGGTGACTGCACCAAGGACGGCAAGACTATCAATCCTACAACGGGCAGACCATACCCAGTGTCTGACTGTACGGGTGGGCATTGTTTTGTGGGCGGCGTTGCAAAAAATCCAGGCGCGGGACATCCAGAACGCAAAGCGATAGATATTCCTAATAGTCAAGTCATTGCATTGAGAACAGCTTTAGGAACGCAAACTGTTAAAGGCTTTTTAGCAGCACCAGGATCGACTAACTGTCCCGCCTCGCCTAAACTAAAGTGGGGCGGCGATTACAGAAATCACAAAGACTACGTACATTTTTATTTAGATTAAGGAGGAAACCTACCATGAACAACATCAAGTTAGCGCGTCATCCGTTTTTACTGGCAGCAGGATTATATCTAGCGAGTAGCACTGCGCAAGCAGCGTTGCCGCTGGTAGAGATTAAAACCTATGGTCAGCATATTGGTGGCAAGATTGTTTATCAGTACCAGCTAATTAACAATAGCGTGTGTCGTATAGGTGGTTTTTCTATTGCCCATGATACCGACTACACGGGGATAGATATGCCTGAGATACGCAACAGCGGGGAACTTAATGAGGTGTTTCCAATTGGCTATGACCAGGATTCGGGCGGCAGCCAGTCTGTTGATGCCAGCTCGGTATCAGGTCTGCTCAATTGGGATGTCTCTGTGATACAAATTGAAGATTCAGGGCTTTATTTGGCATGGTATGCCGATAAATATGCCGACCCTAGCTTGGGGATGCTCGTGGGGCAAGCCATTACGCCTGGACAATCCACGCGTTTTAGTGTGTCAACTCCAAAAATCGATACGGTTTATGTCAAAGGAGATTTTTCAGTGGGGTTGGGTGGCACTTGCCCAAGCTATTTCAACGGAAAAATGCAAAACCTAGACACCACCCCGCCCGTGCTGTCCGTCACCTTAACTCCCGCCACAATTACCGCCGCGCAGCGCGGACAAATGATTCCTGTTACGGCAACGATTACCGTCAAAGACGACTACGACCCTGCGCCTGAAATTAAATTAGTGTCTGTTTTGGCGGACGATCCCGCCAACGGCAGCGATATACAGGGCGATGCGGTGGATACGGATGACCGTAGTTTTAGCGTGCGTGCGGCGCGTTTTAATCCCGCCATCATGCGCAGTTACATCGTTGTTTATTCAGCAACGGACGCGTCGGGTAACACCACCACTGTGTCCACCAAACTGCCTGTGAATTAAAGCCCCGCTATTGTTACAAATACATTTGCCGTTCGCGTTCCGCTTCTGAAGGCTCGAAGCCACGCGTTTCGTAATGTTTGAAAATCGCGCTGACCACTTCGCTGGGTTCGTCTATCAGTTGGATTAAATCCATGTCTTCGGGGCTGATGACTTTTTCCGCGATAAGCGTGGTGCGGAACCACTCCAACATGCCCGACCAAAATTCGCTGCCGACCAAGATAATCGGGATGCGGCGGGTTTTACCCGTTTGCACCAGCGTTAAAGCTTCCATCAATTCATCTAGCGTACCGAAGCCGCCCGGCATCACCACATACGCGCTGGCGAATTTGACGAACATGACTTTGCGTGAGAAAAAATGTTGGAAAGTTTGGCTGATATTTTGGTAGGCATTGCCCGATTGCTCGAAGGGCAATTGGATGTTTAAGCCCACGCTGGGTGATTTGCCGTAAAACGCGCCTTTGTTGATGGCTTCCATAATGCCCGGGCCGCCGCCCGAAATAACCGAAAAACCAGAATCAGACAGTAAGCGCGCGATTTCTTCGGCAAGTTTGTAATAACGGTTGTCGGATTTGGTGCGCGCGCTGCCAAAAATACTCACGGCGGGATGAATGCGATTGAGGCGTTCGGTGGCAGAAACAAACTCTGACATAATGCCGAACACCCGCCACGCCTCCTTAGAATTCCACGCATCTGGCATTGCAGGAGTAGGCAGTTTCGGCGGTGTGCTCATGTTTATTTCCTAGTTAAAAATAATGAAAAAATTGCTGTTAGTCGATGGCTCGTCGTTCTTGTATCGAGCTTTTCACGCCATGCCCGATATGCGCAACGCCGACGGCTTTCCCACTGGCGCGATTTACGGCGTGTTGAACATGCTGCGTAAATTGCGCGCGGATTATCCAGCGGATTATAGCCTGTGCGTATTTGATGCCAAAGGTAAAACCTTCCGTGATGATTGGTATCCCGAATACAAGGCGACGCGTGCGCATATGCCCGACGATTTGGCGTTGCAAATTGAGCCGCTGCATCAACTGATTGCAGCGAACGGTTGGCATATCGCGATGATAGACGGCGTGGAAGCCGACGATGTAATCGGCACGTTGACCAGCATCGCAAGTGCCGATGGCGTGCAATGTATTGTTGCCACGGGCGATAAAGACTTAGCCCAGTTGGTCAATGAACAGGTGTTTTTGATTAACACCATGAACAATGAAAAGCTCGATGTGGCAGGTGTCATCGAAAAATTCGGCGTGCCGCCTAATCGTATTATTGATTTGCTTACGCTCACTGGCGACACCGTGGACAACGTGCCGGGCGTGGCAAAAGTCGGCCCGAAAACGGCGGTGAAATGGCTGACGCAATATGGCTCTCTAGATGAAATTATCACGCACGCGGCGGAAGTCGGCGGCGTGGTCGGACAAAATCTGCGCGACGCGCTGGACTGGTTGCCGCAAGCGCGCCGACTGATTACCGTGAAGTGCGATGTGGCGTTAGCGCAACCGTATGCAGCACTCACTGACCTGCCTTTGGATGTGGCAATGCTGCGTGAGCTGTATCAACGCTTTGGTTTTAGAACGTGGCTGAGGGAAGTGGGCGGCGCGGTATCTGCTCCCTCGCTCTTGCAGGTCGAGGGTAAAACCTCTGAACAGGCCTCGTTGTTTGGAACAGATGCACTGGTGCAGAAAGACTCAATCCCCACCCTGCCGCTGCATGAAGGAAGGAACGATACGGCGGAAAACGATGCCGTTATCGCACAATCTTCGAGCGGCGTTTATGAATGTATTTTGACCGACGCGCAACTCGATACTTGGCTGGCGAAATTACTCGCAGCCGAGCTGGTTTGTGTCGATACCGAGACCACGGGACTCGACACCATGACGGCGCAACTGGTGGGAATTTCCTTTGCTGTCACGTCACACGAGGCGGCGTATTTGCCGCTGGCGCACGTCTATCCCGGCGCGCCGGATCAGCTTAATCGCGAGCTGACTTTGCAAAAACTCAAGCCTTGGTTGGAAAGTACGACGCATAAAAAGCTGGGGCAAAATCTCAAATACGATCAGCATATTTTCGCCAATCACTGTATCGCTTTGGCGGGCATTGCGGAGGACACGTTGCTGCAATCGTATGTGCTGGAATCGCATAAACCGCATGACATGGACAACCTCGCGCTACGTCATTTAGATGTACAAACGATTAGCTATATTGAGGTGGTGGGCAAAGGTGCGAAGCAAATTTGTTTCGATCAAGTTGATTTGGACATCGCGACCAAATATGCCGCCGAAGATGCCGACATTACGCTGCAATTGCATCAAGCACTCGCCCCGCAAGTCATGGCGCAAAAGGGCCCTTCGACTGGGCTCAGGACAGGCTTGGAATATGTCTATCGCGACATCGAAATGCCGAGTCGCCAAGTGTTGTACACGATGGAACGCAACGGCGTGTTACTGGATAGCGCGTTGTTGCAAATTCAAAGTCGCGAGCTGGGCGAAAAATTATTGGCGTTGGAAGCGCGTGCTTATGAAGCTGCGGGGCAACCGTTTAATTTGAATTCGCCCAAACAATTACGCGAAATTTTGTTCGATAAATTGCAACTGCCAGTGAAGAAAAAAACACCCGGCGGCGATCCGTCCACCGACGAAGAGGTGTTGCAAGAATTGGCGTTGGATTATCCGCTGCCGAAAATTTTGCTCGACTATCGCGGCATGGCAAAACTCAAATCGACTTACACCGACAAGTTGCCGCTATCGGTCAATCGCGCCACGGGGCGCGTGCATACCAGCTATTCGCAAGCCGTCGCGGTGACGGGACGCTTGGCATCGAACGATCCGAATCTGCAAAATATTCCAGTGCGCACCGCCGAAGGACGACGCATCCGCGAGGCGTTTATTGCGCCGCAAGGTTCGCACATTGTGTCCGCCGATTATTCGCAAATTGAGCTACGCATCATGGCGCACTTGTCTAGTGATGACGGGCTACTCCGCGCGTTCGCCAATAACGAGGACATCCATCGCGCCACCGCTGCGGAGATTTTTATGACCAGCCGCGCAGAGGTCACATCTGAGCAACGCCGCTATGCGAAAGTGATTAACTTTGGACTGATTTACGGGATGTCGGCGTTCGGTTTGGCGAAGCAATTAGGCGTGGAACGCAGTGCGGCGAGTGCCTATATCGAACGCTATTTCGCGCGTTATCCTGGCGTGAAAAATTATATGGACAGCACCCGCGAACTGGCGAGGCAACAAGGTTTCGTCGAGACGGTATTCGGTCGCCGCTTGTGGTTGCCCAACATCAAATCCAGCAATGCCATGCAACGCCAAGGTGCGGAGCGCGCCGCGATTAACGCACCGATGCAAGGCACGGCAGCCGACCTGATTAAACTCGCGATGATCGCCGTGCAAACTTGGCTGGAAACGGAAAAATTAAGTACGCGTTTAATCATGCAAGTTCACGATGAATTGATCCTTGAAGTACCCGATGCGGAGCTGGAATTCGTCAAACAAAAATTGCCGCAATTGATGTGCAACGTGGCGGAACTAAAAGTGCCGCTGCTAGTGGAAATGGGCGTGGGTAAAAATTGGGACGAGGCACATTAAGCAAATTCTTAAAAACTCACTAGATAATTAGTGCTACTTAACCCCCGCACCGTTTCAGTTATAGTGCGCAACCTTAGATATTTGAAAGCCTGTGATGAATAAAATGTTTGCTCTGTTGTTACTGCTGATTACGCCACTTGCTCACGCGGGCGAGGCGGAAATTCGTAAGTCGTTTGAAGCGAAATTTCCTGATATGGAAAAGCTTGATCATGTGGTCAAAACGCCCTATTCAGGCTTGTATGAAATTGTCATCAACGGACAAATTATGTACACCGATGAACAAGGCGTTTATCTGTTTGACGGGAGCGTGATTGACCTCGCGACGCGTAGCAATTTGACCGAAAAACAAAGCCAAAAATTGTTTGCGATTGATTTTGATAAATTGCCGTTGAACTTGGCGATTAAAAAAGTGAAGGGCAATGGCAAACGCAAAATGGCGTATTTCACCGACCCGAATTGCGGCTATTGCAAGAAGCTAGAAAAGGAATTGAGCAAGGTAACTGACGTGACTTTATACATTTTCTTGTACCCGATTTTCCAAGGCTCGGACGTGATGGTGAACAACATTTTGTGCGCGAAAAGTCCAGTGAAGGCGTGGGATGAGTTGATGCAAAATGGCAACCCCGCCGCTCCTGCAACATGCAAAACTAATACCGATAAGGTATTGGCACTCGGCAAAAAACTACGCGTCAATGGCACGCCCAATTTGATTTTTGCAAGTGGCGTGCAAAGCCCGGGTTACTTGCCAGCAGACGCGCTGGAAAAAAATCTGAACGAGGTGAAAGCGAAATAATCATGCTGCCCCATGCTGAAATTTCTGCCGCTTTGCTCGCCCAAGCGGTCGATCAATCACTCGATGGCATCACCATCTCGGACGCATTGCTGCCCGACATGCCGTTGATTTATGTGAACGCGGGATTTGAGAAAATGACGGGCTATACGGCCGCCGAGGTACTAGGTAAAAATTGCCGTTTCTTGCAAGGTGCAGAAACTGTCCAGCCCGCTGTGGGCGTACTACGCGAGGCGATTAAACGGGGCGAAGGCTGCATCGTTATTTTGCAAAATTATCGTAAAGACGGCACGCTGTTTTGGAACGAATTTAATATCTCGCCGGTGCGCAATGCCGACAATCTCATCACGCACTTTATTGGCGTGCAAAAAGATGTCACCGCGCGGGTGGAAATGTTGCAGCATCTGCGCCAGTCTAAAAAGGCGTTGCAAACTGCCAATTTGCAACTCTCGCGTCTGGCATTGAGCGATGGGCTGACGGGCATTAGCAATCGCCGCCACTTTGATGAACAGCTACAAGCCTTGCTGTCTATGGCACAGCGCGGTGGAACGAGTATTGCAGTGCTGATGATGGACTTGGATTTTTTCAAACGCTATAACGACAGCTACGGACATCAAGCGGGGGATGCGTGCCTCACCCAAGTAGCGCAAAGCATTGCCGAAGCATTCCAACGTCCGAGCGAATGTGCGGCGCGTTATGGCGGCGAAGAGTTCGCCGTGGTGGCGTTAAATATGAGCGCGGAAGAGTTGACCCAATACGCGCAATTGCTGTGCAACAAAGTCCGCGCTTTAGCTATTCCGCATCAGGATTCTCCGCATCAATTTGCCACCATCAGCATTGGCGGCGTGAGCCTCACACCCACTCGCGACACTACGCCCGCGTCTTTACTTAAACTCGCTGATGCCGCGCTCTACGAGGCTAAAGCGCGCGGACGAAATTACGTACATATCGTGAGTTAGTTAGGTTCGCCGCCCTTGGGAAACAAAATCCACAGTTGTCCGCTTTGTTTCATGCGTCCCGCTTGTTGACCCGCTTCGTCGCCATAGCCCCAAAAAAAATCCGCGCGCACCGCACCTTTGATTGCGCCACCCGTGTCTTGCGCCAGCATCAAGCGATTCAGCGGCTCGTTGCTGTTCGGAAAAGTGCTGGATAAAAACACCGGGCTGCCGAGCGGAATGCTGCGCGGATCGACGGCGATGCTGTACGCCTCAGTGAGCGGCACGCCCAATGCGCCCAAGGGATTGCTGGCTTGGTCGGGCAGTTCACGGAAGAACACAAAGCTGGGATTCATCGCCAATAACGCGGGCAATTTTTCGGGGTGTTGCTCGCCCCATAATTTGATGCCTTGCATCGAGGCTTGCTCTAATTTCAGCTCGCCCATCTCGATTAACTTTTTACCGATGGAACTGTACGGCTGACCATTTTGTTCGGCATAGCCGATCTTCACATTCGTGCCGTCAGGCAAGGCGATGCGCCCCGATCCTTGGATTTGCAGGAAGAATAATTCCACTGCGTTTTCCACCCAAAATAATTCGCGTCCCGCTAAATTTGCCTTGCCCGACTCGATGTCCGCCCGTGCAAAATATGGCACGACACGCTTGCCTTGCACGCGTCCGCGCAAGCGTAAATCTTTGAGCTGCGGATACACCTCACTCAAATCTATCGTCAACAAATCGTCTGGCACGCCATACACGGGATAGCGAAAACGCGCGGTTTTAACGCGGCTGCCGAGCAGCTTCGGCTCGTAATAACCAGTGATTAAACCTTGCGCCGAACCGTCCGCATTGAGGACTTGGTAGGGCGAAAAATTAGCCTCAAAAAACTGATGCAAACTGGCATCGTCAGGCTGAAAAAGTTGCGCGGCATTGCTGCAAATAGTTTGCCAAGTCAGCTTGTTTTTTAAGGCGCGACAGCTCATCCCCAAAGCGGCAAAGCTGGCTGACAGCTCGGTGCTTTGCCAATCCGGCAAATGCGCCCAATCACTGGCAGCATAAGGCGCACTGGGTATCGCCACGCTAGGTACTGGCGGCGCGATGACGACGGGCGGCGCAGGCTTTTTCGGCGTGCTGCACGCAGCTAAGAAAAGCAGCGCGAGTAAGGGAAGTTTTTTGATTTGCATGAGATTTTTGTAGAAGCGCGAATTTAGCAGAGACCAGCGATTTTTCGCTTCGTCGATTGCTTATGCAAAGCCATCGCGCGATGAATTTTATGAACGTGCTATCGCGCAATAAATTGCGCTCCCACAACAGCGAGTGATTTCTAATGTAAAACGCGCGGCACGCTCAGGACAAACTCATGCACGGGCGCGTCGAATTCTTCGCCATCCTCAGCTTGAAATTGATAACTGCCGCGCATCGTGCCGACATCGGTCGCCAGCACTGTGCCGCTGGTGTATTCAAAACTTTGCTTGGGTTTAAGCAGCGGTTGTTCGCCCACCACGCCCTGCCCGCGCACTTCTTGCACCTGATTATTGCTATCGGTAATCACCCAGTGGCGGCTCAGCAGCTTGGCGGCTTGTGTGCCGATATTGTTGATGGTGATGGTGTAGGCGAACACATAGCGGTGCGCCTCTTCATCGGATTGGTCGGCTAGATAGTTGACTTTGGTTTGCACCAAAATTTCATGCGGGTTGGGATTTTTCATGCGCGGCATTTGAACCGATTTCGCCATATCTCGCAAGGGTTAAGGCGCACTTTTATGCTACCCTTCGCGGTCATTTTTTTCGCCTCTTGCCCTGCCTTGTTATGAATAATTATCTTAAAAGAATCCTCAACGCGCGCGTCTATGACGTGGCAATCGAAACGCCTTTGGAACTCGCGCCGAATTTATCCGCGCGTATTGGCAACCGAATTTTGTTCAAGCGCGAAGACATGCAACCCGTGTTTTCATTCAAGTTGCGCGGGGCATACAACAAAATGGCGCAGCTCGACAGCGCGCAATTAAAGCAAGGTGTCATCGCCGCATCGGCGGGCAATCATGCGCAAGGCGTGGCGATGTCGGCGCAAAAACTGGGCTGCCAAGCGGTCATCGTGATGCCTACCACCACGCCCAATGTGAAGATCGACGCGGTCAAACATTTCGGCGGCAGTAATGTGGAAATCGTGCTGCACGGCGACAGTTATAGCGACGCGTATGCGCACGCTTTGCAACTGGGCGCGGAAAGAAAATTGAGCTTCGTCCATCCTTTTGACGACCCCGATGTCATCGCCGGACAAGGCACCATCGGCATGGAAATTTTGCGTCAGCATCACGCGCCCATCCACGCGATTTTTTGCGCCATCGGCGGCGGCGGCTTGATTGCAGGCGTAGCGGCGTATGTCAAAGCAGTGCGTCCCGACATCAAAATTATCGGCGTGCAAACCACCGATTCCGATGCGATGTATCGTTCTTTGCAAGCTAAACAACGCGTGACTTTGGACGACGTGGGCTTGTTTTCGGATGGCACGGCGGTGAAGCTGGTGGGCGCGGAAACCTTCCGTTTGTGCCAAGAATTAGTCGATGAAATCATCTTGGTGAACACCGACGAAGTGTGTGCCGCGATTAAAGATGTGTTCCAAGACACCCGTTCGATTTTAGAGCCAGCGGGTGCGTTGGCAGTGGCGGGCGCGAAGCTGTATGCCAAACGCGAACAACTCAAAAATGAAACGCTGATTCCGATTGCCTGCGGCGCGAATATGAATTTTGACCGTCTGCGTTTCGTTGCCGAGCGCGCTGAAATTGGTGAAAAACGCGAGGCAATTTTAGCGGTGACCATCCCCGAAACAGCGGGTAGTTTTCGCAAGTTTTGCGCGCTGTTAGGCAAGCGCAATATCACCGAATTTAACTACCGCTACGCCGACCCAAAAGCCGCGCAAGTGTTCGTCGGCATTCAAGTCAAAGACCAAAGCGAGACTGCTGAACTGGTGGCGACGCTGCAAAGCAATGACTTGGCTACGTTGGATTTATCCGCCAACGAAATGGCGAAATTGCATGTGCGCCACTTGGTCGGCGGTCACGCGCCTGAAGCAAAAGATGAAATCATGTTCCGCTTCGAGTTCCCCGAACGCCCTGGCGCGCTGATGAATTTTTTGAACAGCATGAGCCACAACTGGAACATTTCGCTATTCCACTACCGCAACCACGGCGCGGATTACGGTCGCGTGCTGGTCGGTATGCAAGTGCCGCACCACGACACCGCCGCCCTGCGCGCCTTCCTCGACAAACTAGGTTACCCGTATTGGGATGAAAGCAACAACCCCGCGTATAAATTGTTTTTGGGCTAGTTTTGGCGATGAGTGAGTTGACGAGTCAAAAACAAACCCTCCGTAGCACTTTACTCGCCGCGCGCGAGGCTTTGTCGCCTGCCGAGCGTGCCAATTTGAACCCGCAGATTATTCAGCGCATGGCGGCAATGCCTGACTATCAGCGCGCAGGCGTGGTGTTGGGATATATGAATTTTGGCAGCGAGTTTGGCGGGGCGGATTGGGCGGGGCGGGTATTGGCGGATGGCAAACGCTTGCTGTTACCTAAAGTGAATCGCGCCACGAACGAGCTGGATTTGTATTGGGTAGAAGACTTAGACGCGCAATTAGAACAAGGCATGTGGGGCATCGCTGAACCCCTGCCCGCACGCTGCGAGCGGCTAAACGCGCTAAATGCTGTAGAATTCGCGACCTTGCCGGGGCTGGGTTTTACTAAGAATGGCGCAAGACTGGGCTATGGCGGGGGCTTTTACGACAAGTTGTTGGCGCGCATGTCGCCGCATCCTGTGCTAGTTGCCCCCGCTTACGCGCTGCAAGTCGTTACAGAAATTCCGCAACAAATTACCGATGTGCAAGTGGATTGGATAGTCACCGAACACGAGTTGATTCAGTGTTCTAAATAAATCATGGTCTTTTGTTAGTTCAACCTCGCATGTCGCGAGGCTGACAAAGGGCGATTGAATAATATCAATGCAATAAATGGAGAAGTGAAGATGTCAACATTACCTGATTACGATCCGCAAGAAACCCAAGAATGGCTGGACGCGCTGGAGTCTGTGTTTGAGCAAGCGGGCTCGGAACGCGTGCATTTTATTTTGGAGCAACTGCTCGATAAAGCGCGTAGTTCGGGTGCGGGTGTGCCATTTAGTGCGACCACTCCTTATTGCAACACCATTCCTGTCGCGGACGAACAACGCTCGACAGGTAATCACGACATGGAACATCGCATTCGCGCATTAATGCGCTGGAACGCGATGGCTCTGGTGTTGAACGCGAATAAAGATTCTTCAGAGCTGGGCGGACATATCGCCAGTTTCGCTTCGGCGGCGACCTTATATGACGTAGGTTTCAACCATTTTTATCATGGCAAAACCGATACGCACGGCGGCGATTTAATTTATTTCCAAGGTCATTCGTCGCCCGGTGTGTATGCGCGCGCCTACCTTGAAGGCCGCATTACTGAAGAGCAAATGTATAAATTCCGCCAAGAAGCGGGCGGCGATGGCTTGTCTTCCTATCCGCATCCTTGGTTGATGCCTGATTTCTGGCAGTTCCCTACCGTGTCGATGGGCTTAGGTCCATTGATGGCGATTTACCAAGCGCGTTTCATGCGTTACTTGGAGTTGCGCGGCTTGGCGAATACCGCAGGTCGTAAAGTTTGGGCATATTTGGGCGACGGCGAAACCGATGAACCTGAATCCTTGGGCGCGGTGTCGATGGCGGGTCGTGAAAAACTCGACAACCTGATTTTCGTCATCAACTGTAATTTGCAACGCTTGGATGGCCCAGTACGCGGCAACGCCAAAATCATTCAGGAACTCGAAGGCGTGTTTCGTGGTGCGGGTTGGAATGTCATCAAAATTGTATGGGGCGGTCAGTGGGATCGTTTGTTCGCTAAAGACAGCAAAGGCTTGTTGCAAAAGCGTATGCAGGAAGTGGTGGACGGCGAATATCAAACGTATAAATCCAAGAATGGCGCGTATGTGCGCGAACATTTCTTTGGCAAATCACCTGAATTGTTGGCGATGGTCGCCGACATGTCAGACGATGAAATTTGGTCATTGAATCGCGGCGGACACGATCCGCATAAAGTATTTGCGGCGTATGCAGCCGCTTCAAAACACACTGGTCAACCGACCGTCATCTTGGCGAAAACCATCAAAGGTTACGGCATGGGCGAAGCGGGTGAAGCGCAGAACATTACCCATCAGCAAAAGAAAGTGAACAACGAAGCGTTGCTGAAATTCCGCGATCGTTTCCAAATCCCGTTGAACGACGAACAAGTTGCCAGCCTGAATTTTTATCGCCCACCCGCAGACAGTTTGGAAGCCAAATATCTGAAAGAACGTAGCGCGGTGATGGGTGCAGTACCTGCGCGTAATCCTGTCACCACCGCGCTGGCAATCCCCGAATTGAGTGCGTTTGATGCCTTGCTGCAAAGCACTGGCGAACGTGAAATTTCGACCACGATGGCGTTTGTGCGCATCTTGGGTGTGTTGCTCAAGGACAAAAATATCGGTAAGCAAATCGTGCCGATTGTGCCCGATGAATCGCGCACTTTCGGTATGGAAGGCTTGTTCCGCCAACTGGGAATTTTCTCGCAAGTCGGGCAAAACTACACCCCGCAAGATGCCGACCAACTGATGTTCTACAAAGAATCTTCGACTGGTCAAGTGTTGCAAGAAGGTATTAACGAAGCGGGCGGCATGTCCGACTGGATTGCCGCCGCGACCTCTTACGCCAATCACGGCGTAGCGATGTTGCCGTTCTATATTTTCTATTCAATGTTTGGCTTCCAACGTATCGGCGATTTGGCTTGGGCAGCGGGCGACATGCGCGCGCGCGGCTTCTTGTTGGGCGGCACAGCGGGTCGCACCACGCTGAACGGCGAGGGCTTGCAACACGAAGATGGTCATAGCCATTTGATGTCGGCAACGATTCCAAATTGCGTGTCTTACGACCCGACGTTTGGTTACGAATTGGCGGTCATCATTCAAGACGGCTTGCGCCGTATGTATGTTGAGCAAGAAGATATTTTCTATTACTTGACCGTGATGAACGAAAACTACCTGCATCCTGAGATGCCAAAAGGTGCTGAAGCAGGCATTTTGAAAGGCATGTATTTGTTGAGCGAAGGCAAAGCAAAAGACAAAAAACTCAAAGTGCAGTTGATGGGTAGCGGTACGATTTTGCGTGAATCTATCGCGGCGGCAGAGTTGCTGGCGAAAGATTTTGGCGTGGCAGCCAATGTGTGGAGCGTCACCAGCTTTACCGAATTGCGTCGCGAAGGCTTGGATTGCGAGCGTTGGAATATGTTGCATCCCGAAGCTAAACCGCGCGCCAGTTACGTTGAACAATGTATGGCGAAACACAGCGGTCCAGTGATTGCCTCAACCGATTACATGCGCTCGTTTGCCGATCAAATTCGCGGCTTCTTGCCACAAAGTTTTACCGTGTTGGGTACGGATGGTTTTGGTCGCTCCGATACGCGTAAACATTTGCGCGAATTTTTTGAAGTGAATTGTCATTACATCGCCGTCGCTGCCTTGAAAGCCTTGGCGGACGAAGGCTCGATTGCCGCGAGTGAAGTGACGCGCGCAATTAAGCTATACAACATCAATCCAGAAAAAGCTAATCCAACCACCGTTTAAGGTCAGGAGAATTATCGTGGCAGAAATTAAAAACGTAGCCGTACCCGACATCGGCGATTACAAAGACGTGAGCATCATCGAAGTGATGGTCAAAGTGGGCGACACCATTGCGGCGGAAGACACGCTGCTGACGCTGGAAACCGACAAGGCAGCGATGGATGTGCCCTCGCCTTACGCGGGTGTCATCAAAGAATTGAAAATCAAACTGGGCGATAAAGTCTCGCAAGGCTCGGTAATTTTGGTGTTGGAAAGCAGCGATGCCTCCGCGCCTAACGCGGTTGCTGTTCCAGTTGCGGCTGCCCCCGTTGTTGCCGCGCCTGTGGTCACCCCCGCAGCTGTTGCTGCACCTGTTATCGCTGCGCCCGTTGCGATTCAAACGGTCGCGACCCCGTCAGGCAAAAAAGCCCATGCCAGCCCTGCGATGCGTCGTTTTGCGCGCGAATTGGGTGTCGATATTGCCCTCGTGCCAGGCAGTGGCGACAAGCATCGCGTCACCCGCGAAGATATTCAAAACTTCGTCAAAGGCGCGTTGGCAGCACCGCGCGCAACGGCAGCGGCAGGCGGCAATGGCTTGCAAGTATTGGCATCTCCTGTAATTGATTTTGCGAAATATGGCGCGGTGGAAGTGAAACCGTTGTCGCGCATCAAGAAAATTTCTGGCGCGAATTTGCATCGCAACTGGGTGACCATTCCGCACGTCACGCAATTTGACGAAGCCGACATCACCGAAATGGAAGCGTTCCGTAAACAGTTGGGCGAGGAATACGCCAAGCAAAATATCAAAATTACCCCGCTGGTATTTATGCTCAAAGCGGTGGTTAAAGCGTTGCAACGCTACCCAGAATTTAATTCCTCACTCGATGCCAGCGGCGAAAATCTGGTCTATAAAAATTATTTCCATATCGGCGTGGCAGTCGATACGCCGGACGGGCTGATGGTTCCGGTGTTGCGCGATGTGGACACCAAAGGCTTGGTGCAACTGGCGAAAGAGCTGGGCGAAATTTCTGCCAAAGCGCGTGAGAAAAAAATCACCGCAGCCGATATGCAAGGCGGCTGCTTCTCGATTTCCAGCTTGGGTGGCATCGGTGGCACGGCGTTTACGCCCATCATCAACGCGCCCGAAGTGGCGATTTTGGGCGTGTCTAAATCCGCGATGAAACCCGTCTATAAAGACGGTGAATTCGTCGCGCGTTTGATGCTGCCGCTGTCGCTGTCCTACGACCACCGCGTCATCGACGGCGCGTTAGCCGCCCGCTTCACCGCGTATCTGGCAAAAGTCTTGTCGGATATACGTTTGTTGGCGGTTTAAGTACGCCGTTTGATGTTGACTGCGGAAAGCTTTTTTACCTCTTGGCAGCCTTTTTTGGCGGCAATTTTAGGTGCAGTCGGTTTTGTATTGTTGTTGCGGGTGTGGCGTTCCCCTGCCCTGTTTGGTAAACAAATAGCGCAAGCCATGCCGCCGACTATGCAGTTTATGGCGACTTCAAAGTTGATGTTGGCGAGCAACTTTTGGGGCGCAGCAACCATGTTATATTTTTTACAAATGTGGCTACTGTCCTCGCATCAAGCGACCTTTTGGGATGGGCTGTGGGCAGCCTTACTGGTGAGTGCGGCTTTTAATTTTTTGCCTTTTGTGATGTCGCTGATAGCAACCTTTACGCTCCCCAGTTTTGCCAAGTATCAACTGCTCAATGGTGGCGGTAACGTGTTGGCATTTAGCTTATGTGGCGGCTTGATAGGGCTGTGCTTGTGAAACCCATCGGCATCCTTGGCGGGACGTTCGACCCGATACATTACGGGCATTTGCGGCTTGCGGAAGAGATGTTGGAGCTGGCGAATTTGCAGCAGATACGCTTTATTCCCACCGGGATTCCGTCGCATCGCACCACCCCGCAAGTGTCGGCGCAGCAGCGTAGTGCGATGGTGAAGTTGGCGATTGCCGAACAGCCTGCTTTTGTGTTGGATGAGCGCGAAGTTAAACGCGCCAGCAAGTGTTACACGGTGGATACGCTGCGCGAGTTGCGCGCTGAAGTTGGCGAACATCAACCGCTGTGTTTGCTGATGGGCGGCGATGCGTTTTTACAGCTGCACACTTGGCACGAGTGGGAGTCTTTGTTCGATTTGGCGCATATCGTGGTCGGTTATCGGCCCGGTTTTACCATAGAAGAGCGCATCGAATCCGCGCCGCTAGCGTTGCGTGAGCAGTACCAAAATCGCTTATGCGCTGCGAGCCAGTTACAGCAACAAACGCAGGGCGGCATCGCCGTGTTAGGTATCCCAAAATTAGAAATTTCAGCCACCGTAATTCGCTCGCGCGTGGCCGAACAACGCAGCATCCGCTATCTGCTACCCGGTTCGGTGGCGGAATATATTTATGAGAATCATTTGTACCAACATGCTAACTACTGAAGAAAAAATTAAGGCGATTGTCGCAGCATTAGAAGACATCAAAGCCGTCAACATCACCACCATCGACACCAGCAAACTCAGCTCGTTGTTCGAGTGCATGATTATCGCCAGCGCGAATTCACGCCGCCAAACTAAAGCCCTCGCGGATAACGTCGTCGTCAAGCTCAAAGAGCTAGGCGAAGAAGTGATCGGTCGTGAAGGCGAAGAAAGCGGCGAGTGGATTTTGGTCGATTTGGGCGAAGTGTTAGTCCACATCATGCAACCCGCGATTCGTGAGTATTACAATCTTGAAGAGCTGTGGAGCAAAGCCCAAGCGGCGCGTCCCAAGCTGGCGGGTTCTCACTAACGGGCATCTCGAAAAATCCAAGTTTCGTCGCGATGCGGCGTTGCTCACAAAAAATGACTCCTAACATATTCAAATATGCGTCGTCGTCATTTTTTGCTCGCGCCTTGCCTCGCTTAGAAACTTGAATTTTTCGAGACACCCTAATCACCTAAAACAAAAAAATACCGCTTATGGGTAATTTGATGTTGTCGTGGTTAGGAATTTTTAATATGAAGCTCATCATCGTCTCCGTTGGTCACAAAATGCCTGATTGGATTACGGTCGGGTTCAATGAGTACGCCAAGCGGATGCCGCGCGAGGCGAAGATTGAGCTGCTCGAAATCAAGCCGGAGCCGCGCACCACGGGCAAAACCACCGAGCAAATTATGCAAGCCGAAGCGCAGCGCATTTTGGCGGCGTTGCCGTCGAGTTGTTGGCGCATTGCTTTGGATGAACACGGCGCGACACCGACTACCAAACAGCTCGCCGCGCACATGCAAGATTGGATGCGCGAAGGGTGCGATGTCGCTTTTATTGTCGGCGGCGCGGATGGTTTACATCCCACGGTTAAGCAATCCGCCAAGCAGTTAATGGCTCTGTCCGCCTTGACCTTGCCGCACGCTTTTGTGCGCGTGTTACTCGCCGAACAGTTGTATCGCGCGCACAGCCTGATGCACAACCATCCTTATCACCGAGAGTAACGATGTCCTTCGCGAAAATTTACCTCGCTTCACAAAGTCCGCGCCGCGCCGAATTGCTCACGCAAATCGGCGTGGCTTTTGAGGTGTTGCATTTGCGCAATGATTTGGCACGCGGCATGGATGTGGATGAAACGCCGTTACCGCAAGAGTTAGCCGAGGCGTATGTGCAGCGTGTGTGTTTGGACAAAGCCCGTGCCGCACACGCGGTACTGCGCTATCGGCATTTGCCCGATGCGCCCGTGTTGGCGGCGGATACCACGGTGGTACTCGATGGGGAAATCTTGGGTAAGCCTGATAGCCCTGCTGATGCGGTGAAAATGTTAGGACGCTTATCAGGGCGCGAACATCAGGTGTTGACGGCGGTCGCTTTGGTGCAGGGCGATAAAATCGAAACGGCGTTATCGCGCTCCACAGTGCGCTTCATCGAACTGGACGAAGCGCGCATTCGTCGCTATTTGATGAGCAGCGAAGGGCGCGATAAAGCGGGCGGCTATGGCATACAGGGTTTGGGCGGCGCGTTTGTGGCGCATCTGGCGGGCAGCTATTCGGGTGTGATGGGCTTGCCTTTATGCGAGACCGTCGCACTGTTGCGCAAATTTAATTTACCTACTCCATGAGGATGCTATGAGCGACGAGATTCTCATCAATGTCACCCCGCAAGAAACCCGCGTTGCGGTGATGCAGCAAGGCATTGTGCAAGATTTGCACATCGAGCGCAGCAGCAGTCGCGGCATCGTCAGCAATGTCTATTTAGGCAAAGTGAAGCGTGTGTTGCCGGGGATGCAATCGGCGTTTATCGACATTGGCATGGAGCGTTCCGCGTTTTTACATGTCGCCGATATTTGGGAAAACACCGCCGAGCCTAAGCCCATCGAGCATCGCTTATTTGATGGGCAAAACATTTTGGTGCAAGTGATTAAAGACCCCATCGGCAGTAAAGGCGCGCGCCTCACCACGCAGCTCAGCATGGCAGGACGGCTGTTGGTTTTTTTGCCGCAGGAAAGTCATATCGGCGTGTCGCAACGTATCGAAGACGAAGCGCAGCGCGAAGCTTTGCGCGCCAGTTTGCACGCCGCGATTCCTGCCCAACATAAAGGCGGCTACATTATTCGCACCGTTGCCGAAGCGGCCGAGCAGCCTGATTTTGCAGCCGATGTCGCGTATTTGGATAGGCTGTGGGCGGCGTTGCAGTCGGCAAGCAAAACTGCCAGCGCGCCACAATTGTTGTATCAAGAATTGGACATTAGCCTGCGCGTGTTACGCGATTTCGTGAATCAAGATACCTCGCGCATTCAAATTGATTCGCGCGTGACCTATCAAAAGATGTTGGATTTTGCGCAGGCTTATACGCCCGTCGCTGCTGAAAAATTAGAGCATTACCCAGGGGCGCGGCCGCTGTTTGATTTGTATGGTGTGGAAGAAGAAATTGAGCGCGCACTGTCTAAGCGCGTGGATTTGCCGTCGGGTGGCTATCTCATCATCGACCAGACCGAAGCCTTGACCACGGTGGATGTGAATACGGGCGGCTTTGTCGGCTTGCGTAATTTTGACGACACTATTTTCAAGACTAATTTAGAAGCGACCCAAGTTATTGCGCGGCAACTGCGTTTGCGGAATTTGGGCGGCATTATCATTTGCGACTTTATCGACATGGATAGCGCGGAGCATCAAGCCACCGTGCTCGAAGAATTGAAAAAAGCACTAGCGCGCGACCATACGCGCATCACTGTGAATGGCTTCTCCGCATTAGGTTTAGTGGAGTTGACGCGCAAGCGCACGCGCGAAAGTTTGGCGCATTTGTTGTGCGAACCCTGTCCGACTTGCCAAGGGCGCGGGCAAGTAAAAACCGCGCAAACCGTGTGCTACCAAATCGTGCGCGAAATCGTCCGTGAAGCCCGTCAATTTAACGCGCGCGAATATCGCATCATGGCGGCACAACAAGTGATTGATTTGTTTTTAGACGAAGAATCGCAAGCCTTGGCAGAGCTGTCCGACTTCATCGCCAAACCGATTTCCTTGCAAGTTGAAACGGCTTATACGCAAGAACAATACGATGTCATCCTGATGTAAAAATTTCGATATTACTTTTTCCCCACAGCACAAAAATAACTGGCTATACTCTTCCGTTGCGACCCGACAAAAATAACTAGGGCGCATATCTAAATTAACTAAGGCTCAGGGAGAGTTTGTATGTTTAAGCAAAAAATTGCATCGTTGTTGGTCGCCGTGACTATTTTCACGCCTATTGCGGCTAGCGCACATGAACACGGTGAGGCCGCTGTGGCGCGTGCTTTTATCAAAGATATTCAGCAAGTGGAAAGCTCTTATGTGGCGGTACATGGCGCGACGTTTTTCCAAGAACTGTCGCGTGGACAGCATCCTCGTGCCACCGTGGTAGCCTGTTCGGATTCGCGCGTGCACACCAATATGTTGGACACGCGCCCCGAAGGTGATTTGTTTATGATTCGCGATATTGGAAATCAAATTTCGACCGCTAAAGGCTCGGTGGAATACGGTATCAATCATCTTGGCTCGTCTTTGTTGCTGATTTTGGGTCACTCACGTTGTGGTGCGATTGTGGCGGCGAGTAGCGATTACAGCGCGCTGGAAGATGCGATTAAAAAAGAGTTGGACACAATTAAAATTAGCAAAGGGGGCGCGAATATCGACGGCGTACAAACCAATGTGAACAATCAAGTGGCAGCGGCAATGGCAGAATATGCTGAGGCGGTTAAAGAAGGTCATTTGTTGATTGTTGGCGCGGTGTATGACTTTGCCGATGATATGAAACAAGGCGCGGGCAAGATTAACATTATCAATGTCAATGGCAAGACGGAGAGCAAGCAACTCAAGCTACAACTAGAGCCGCAAGATATTGCTAATGAGATGAATCACATTACTCATAACGATGCCGCTCCTGCGGTGCATCACTAAGCAGAGGTTGTCGTAATCCAAAAAACCAGCGCAAGCTGGTTTTTTTACGACTGCGCTAACAGTGTTGTGGGGGAGATTGCGGAGTTTTTAATCTGCACCACTTTGTGTCGAGAGGTCGTACCTTGCTTGAGCGTGACATCGCGTAACGACACCTGAAATTGCTCGGCAATAAAACGTAATAAAGCGGCATTAGCCTTGCCGTCTTCTGGCGGCGCAGCGAGTTTGAGTTTCAGCGCACCACCATGCAGCCCGATAATTTCATTGCGTTTCGCACCTGGTTGCACATGCAAGCTGAGCGTGATGGCCTCATCGTGAAGGCGATACCAAGCGGCGGACATTAGAGCAAGCGCAATGCTAAATTCTCCAGCACCGCGAGCGGCACGCGCAGCACGATTTGGCATATCACTAACAAAATTGGCAGTGACAAATCAAAGTTGCCGATAAGCGGGATGACGCGTTGCAACGGGGTTAAAAAACGCTGCGTGATGCCATGCAAAATCGGCGCGAGGGGCGTGTGCGGATTCGTCCAAGATAGAATCCATTGCGCAATCAGCGCGCCGATTAAGAAGTACACCGTGAGTATCAGTAGTTTGACGCAGCTCAATGCCAATAATCCCAGCAGCGCATAACTCGCCATGCCTTGTAAAGCGAAGAGCAGTGCGACATACAGCGTCATCACCAACACCGCCAATAGCAAGGTTGCCGTGTCTAATTGACGTACTGACGGCACATAGCGGCGCGCGGGCAACACGATGAAGTTGCTCAACGACATCACCGCTTCACCGAGCGGATTGCGCAGCGGGGCGCGCAAAGTTTGCAATAAAAAACGCGCCAGCAAGATGCCCGCAAAGCCTTGCACAAACACGTCTAGCAGCAACTGCAAGGTGTCGTTAATCATTACGCCTGCCCCAATTCATCGCCCATTTCTGCTGAGCGCGCGGCAGCGGCGTGAGCTGCGGTAATGATATGTTGCTTGACGTGATTGGCTTCTAAACTCAACAGCGCGCGCTCGGTCGTACCATTTTTGGAAGTCACGCGCTGGCGCAAAATCGTCACCTCGTCATCGCTGGCAATCGCTAATTTTGCCGCGCCTAAAAAAGTTTCTTGGCTAAGCAGGCGCGCATCGGCGGCATTGAACCCCAGCTCTAGGGCGGCGGCTTGCATCGCTTCAATGAGGTAAAAAACATAAGCGGGGCCGCTACCCGAAATCGCCGTGACCGCATCGAGCATCACCTCGTCTTGCAGCCATAAAGTTTTGCCCACCGCCGCTAAAATTTGTTCAGCTTGGCTGCGTTGCGCTGCCGATACATTGCTTAAGGCAAATAAGCCCGTCATGCCAGCTTGAATCAGCGCGGGGGTATTGGGCATGGCGCGCACCACGGCGGGGCTGTTTGCCCAGCGCGCCAAGTCGGATGCACGGATGCCAGCCGCAATGGAAATCAATAATTGCCCGATCAATAGTGGTGCGAGTAGCACCGCGACTTGGTGTAATTGCTGCGGCTTCACTGCCAACACGATGGTGTCGCAGCCCGTTATGCCATCCGCTAAATCCGCACAGCTACGCACACCAAAATCCGCCGTTAAGCGCGCGCGATGGTCGGCGTTAATTTCGACTACGCTGAAATCACTCGCCTTAAAGCCCTTAGCCAGCAAGCCGCCGATAAGTGCAGTTGCCATATTGCCGCCGCCGATAAAACAAATTTTCATACTGTTTCCTTAGAGTAATTACGATTGCCAAAAATAGCCGAACCAATGCGTAACAGCGTTGCGCCTTCCGCAATGGCAGCGGGAAAGTCGTGTGACATGCCCATCGACAAGGTGTCGAGTTGTAAACCGTGTTGATTTAATGCATCACGCAATTCACGCAACTTGGCGAACCCTGCGCGTTGTAGCGCAATATCGTCGCTGGCAGCAGGCACCGCCATTAAACCGCGTAAGGTTAAATTGGGTAAGCGCGCTAGCTGCATCGCCAAAACAACAGCCTGCTCAGGCGCAACCCCACTTTTGCTAGCTTCTGCGCTGATATTGACTTGTAAGCAAATTTGCAAGGGCGGTAAAGTTAACGGGCGTTGTGCCGACAATCGTTCAGCAATGGTTAATCTATCCACGCTATGCACCCAAGCAAAATGCTGGGCAATCAAGCGGGTTTTATTGCTTTGTAGCGGCCCAATAAAATGCCATTCCAGTGGCAAATCGTGCAGCGCGGCGATTTTATCCACGGCTTCTTGCAGGTAATTTTCGGCAAAACAGGTTTGCCCTGCGAGGTAAGCTAAGCGCACCTCGTCAGCGGAAAAAGTCTTGCTCACGGCTAATAATTTAAGCGATGTGGGGGTACGTTTTGCTTGTGTGACAGCATGGTGAATTTCATCATTCACAGCTTGCAAGTTAGAGGCGATTGTCGTCATAATCCGCGCCTTGTTTGACCTTTACTCACGCGGCGTATCGCCGCTATAAAAATAGGGAATTATAATGGATATCACCGAGCTGCTAGCCTTTGGCGTTAAGAACAAAGCCTCCGATTTGCATTTGTCTTCAGGCTTGCCGCCGATGATACGAGTCCACGGCGATATGCGTCGTATCAATCTGCCCGCCATGGAACACAAAGAAGTGCACGGGCTGATTTACGACATTATGAATGACGGTCAGCGCAAACATTACGAAGAAAACAAAGAGGTCGATTTTTCATTTGAGATTCCAGGGCTCGCACGTTTTCGTGTGAATGCTTTTGTGCAGCAACGTGGCGCGGCTGCCGTCATGCGTACCATTCCCTCCAAAATTTTGAGCTTAGAAGATCTGAAAGCCCCCAAAATTTTCACCGATATTTCGGATACGCCACGCGGCTTGGTGTTGGTCACAGGGCCTACCGGTTCGGGTAAATCGACTACGCTGGCGGCGATGGTGAATTACATCAATGAAAAAGAAATGGGACATATTCTGACTGTCGAAGACCCGATTGAATTTGTCCATGAAAGTAAAAAGTGCTTGATTAACCAACGCGAAGTCGGCCCGCATACGCTGTCATTTAACAACGCCTTGCGCTCAGCCTTGCGTGAAGATCCTGACGTGATTCTGGTCGGTGAAATGCGCGATTTGGAGACCATCCGTTTGGCGATGACCGCAGCGGAAACAGGGCATTTGGTATTTGGTACGCTGCACACCAGCTCGGCGGCAAAAACCATCGACCGTATCATCGACGTATTCCCTGCCGATGAAAAAGAAATGGTGCGTGCGATGCTGTCCGAATCGTTGCGTGCGGTGATTTCACAGGCTTTACTCAAAACCAAAGATGGCACGGGTCGCGTTGCAGCGCATGAAATTATGTTGTGCACACCTGCGATTCGTAACTTGATTCGTGAAGCAAAAGTGCCACAGATGTATTCAGCCATTCAAACGGGGCAAGGCATGGGGATGCAAACGCTAGACCAATGCTTAACCACTTTGGTAAAGAGCGGCGTGATCAGCAACACCGAAGCGCGTGGCAAGGCAATGAACAAAGACGCCTTCCCAGGCGCATAAAGCATCACGCAAAAACAGCTAGCGATGCGCTAAATAACAAAGGAGTTTAAGCATGGAAAGAGATCAAGCCACCGAGCTAGTACACAATTTATTGCGCGGCATGATTACGCGTAAGGCGTCTGATTTGTTTGTGACTTCAGGTTTCCCCCCTGCTTTCAAAGTTGACGGAAAGCTCACGCCTGTGTCTAGTCAAGTGCTAACACAGCAGCATACTCAAGAGCTGGCGCGCAGCATTATGAATGACCGTCAGGCGGCGGAGTTTGAAACCAATCACGAATGTAACTTCGCGATTAGTCCGCCAGGAATTGGTCGTTTTCGCGTTAACGTGTTTATGCAGCAACAGCGCGTCGGTATGGTGTTGCGTACCATTACCACCAAGATTCCCGATCTGGATGAACTTAACATGCCGCCGATTTTGAAAGACATCGTGATGACCAAGCGCGGCTTAGTCATCTTGGTGGGCGCGACAGGTTCAGGTAAATCGACCACGCTAGCGGGAATGTTGGGGCATCGTAACCAAAATAGTTATGGACACATCATCACCATCGAAGACCCTGTCGAATATGTGCATGAGCATAAGAATTGCATCATCACGCATCGCGAAGTCGGTGTGGATACAGAAAACTGGCACAACGCGCTGAAGAATACTTTGCGCCAAGCACCCGATGTAATTTTGATTGGTGAAATTCGCGATCGCGAAACCATGGAATATGCGGTGGCATTTGCCGAAACAGGGCATTTATGTATGGCAACTTTGCACGCCAACAGTGCCAACCAAGCACTTGATCGCATCATCAACTTCTTCCCAGAAGAGCGTCGCGAGCAGTTGCTAATGGACTTGTCTTTGAACATTAAAGCCTTGGTTTCACAACGCTTGATTCCCACCATAGATGGTAAAGGACGTGCCGCCGCAATTGAGATTTTGCTTAACTCACCGTTGATCGCCGATTTGATTTTCAAAGGCGAGGTTAACTCGATTAAAACCGTCATGGCAAAATCGCGTGAGCTCGGCATGGAAACTTTCGATGGTGCTTTGTTCAAACTCTACGAAGACGGCAAAATCGCTTATGAAGAAGCATTGAAAAATGCCGATTCAGTCAACGATTTACGTTTGCGCATCAAATTGGAGAGCAAAACCAATGTTGATCGGGATGTGATGAGCGGCACGGATCATTTGCGCATGACCTAAAAAATAGCGACATAAAAAAACCTAGCTTAGCTAGGTTTTTTTTTCGTTCCTTGTTGCGTAAATTATTTTGTCAAAGCCTCTTTGCGGTTGCTGCCGCTGACCATTTTGTATTGCAACAAACGACATTCAATCGCACCGTTAAACAGTGGCGTGCGACGCGAGGGGGATAGGCGCATCAGTTTCAGAATAGCTTTGTCGGCGGTGAATAAATACGCCGTCCAGCCGCCAAAATTCTTCTTCAGTGCGTCGCCCAGTTTCGGATACAACGCCGCCAATTCATCCAGCTCGCCCATCCGTTCGCCATAAGGCAAATTCGCTACCAGCGTGCCAGCAGGCGCAGGCGCAGTGATCTCCAAAATGTTGGCCTGATTGAGTTCCACGCATTCGTCCAAGCCTGCATCTTGCAGATTGCGCTGCGCCGTTTTCAGCGCGTCGCCAAATAAATCGCTGCCGTAAATTTCCAAAGGATGCGGTGCGATTTGTGCAGCGATGGCGGCTTTACGCAAGGTTTGCCACACGCTCGCGTCGAAGTTCTTGAAAATTTCAAAACCAAAACGGCGCGAAATTCCCGGTTGAATGTTGAGCGACATTTGCGCCGCTTCAATCAAAAATGTACCGCTGCCGCACATCGGATCAAGCAACGGCGTGCCGACTTGCCAACCGCTCAGGCGCAAAATTCCCGCCGCTAAATTTTCGCGTATCGGTGCTTCGTTGGTGTGCATGCGCACGCCGCGTTTGAACAGCGCGTCACCCGATGTGTCGAGATACAACATGATGGTGTCGTCTTCAATAAACGTGTGGATGCGAATGTCCGGCTCTTGCGTATTGACGCTGGGACGCTCATTACAGTGTTCGCGGAAGCGGTCGCACACTGCGTCTTTAATCAACAGCGTGATGAACTCTAAGCTCTTCAGCGGGCAACGTATCGCGGTGACATGCACGCGTATGGTGTGCGTGACATCGAACCAATTTTGCCAATGCATCTTGTATGCGGCTTGGTAAATATCCTGCTCGCTGGCGTATTTAGCGCTGCACACGCGCCACAAAATCCGGCTCGCCACACGGCTCTCCAAATTGGCGCGATAACACAATTCCCAGTCGCCAAAAAAATGCACGCCACCCTCGGTGGTTTTTACATTCTTCGCACCCATTTTTTCTAGGTCGCTATGGAGAATGGCTTCAAGGCCGCGTGGACAGGGAGCAAAAAAATCAGGCATAAATATCTTCTTAATTAAAACGGTTTGACTACTACCAGAATGACAATGGCGGTAAGAATAATCACGGGCACTTCGTTGAACCAACGATAGAACACATGGCTGCGAGTATTTTTATCGGCGGCGAATTGTTTGACTAATTTGCCGCAATAACCGTGATAGCCGAACAGGCAAAAAACTAAAAATAATTTCGCGTGTAACCAGCCGCCGCTAAAACCGAAACCCAGCCACAGCCACACGCCTGAAATTAACACCAGCCATGAAATCGGCGTGACGAAGCGATACAGCTTATGCGCCATCAGTTTTAAGCGCGCGATTTCGGCGGGCTCGGTTGCCATGGCTTGGTTGACAAAAATGCGCGGCAAATAAAACAAACCCGCGAACCAACTCACCACCACGATTAAATGAAATGCTTTCAGCCACAACATACGAAATTCCTATTGAGATAAACGACGACGGAACAACACCAGCGCGACATAAAAGCCGCATAGCGCGTAAGCGACTAGCACGGCGATATGTAAGATAAATTGCGGCGGGAGGGTGTTGCTTAACAGCGGTCGGGCAAGCGCGATGGCGTGGGTGAGCGGTAAAAAAGCCGAGACACTTTGCAGCCAAACGGGTAATTGCGCGACGGGAAAAAACACGCCGCATAATATCACCATAGGCGTGATGACCAAGGTGAAGTAGTACATGAAAAAATCATAACCGGGTGCGAGCGCGGTCATAATTAAGCCCAAGGAGGCGAAGCACAGCCCAACCAAAAACGCCAAAGGAATAATCCACAATGACAGCGGCGAATGCGACAGTCCCATCACCCAAATCACCATCAGCACCGCCAATCCCGACAACAAACTTTTGCTCGCCGCCCACACCATTTCCGAAAAAACGATGTCGTCCAAAGTAATCGGCGTATTGAGTATCGCCTCCCAAGTGCGCTGCTCGTGCATACGCGCGAAGCCGGAATACAGAGCCTCGAAACTCGCCGAATTCATGGTGCTATAACACACCGTGCCCGCCGCCAAAAAGGTGATATACGAAATGCCGTCGATGTTGGGCAACATGCTGCCCAAGCCGAACCCTAAGCCCAGCATGTAAATCACTGGGTCAGCGAGATGTCCCAAAATGGACGAGCCCGCCATTTTTTTCCACACCATAAAATTGCGCCGCCAAATCGGGATAAAACGGCGGCTAAAGTGCGGCAGAGCGTAGTGATTAGTTTGCATTTTTTCTATCCGACTCTATCGCCGCCATTGCCTCAGCGGGGCGAATGACACCGCGATTTTTTGCATAGACGCAGCCTTTAGAGGTGCCTTGTGCCACCACGCGCGCCTCGCGCATAAACGTGTGCGTCATATAAAAATACTTCTCATCGCTATGGGTAACTTGCAAGCTCACCGTGTAGTGTTGCAACAAATTCAGCGGGCGTTTATAGGTCATGGTGTGCTCGGCAATTACAGGTATCCAGCCGTGTTTGAACATCGCACCCATCAAGCCAGAACGAATAAATAAATCGACGCGATTCAAATCGCAGATGGTCAGGTAGCGTCCATTATTCATATGCAGATTGATGTCCAAATCGTTGGGCAACACGCGTAAACTCAATTCGCTCACCATATTGTCGGCGGTGATGCGCGGACGAAAACGCGACAACACAAACACATAAATCATGCGCAAGATAAGGTTCATTGTTGACTCCACAGCGACAGAAAGTCGAACGACAATTGGCGGTGATGCTTGATCGCCAGCAAATAAATTGCCGCACCGAATTGCGCGTACAACACCATATACTCGTCCAACAAATATTCGCGCAATTCACCGTCTTGCAATTGCTTATTCAAACTTGCCAAAGCATTGCTCACTTCCACCGAACCCACCGGACGATTCAGAAATGGGCGACCCAGCGCGGGGAAATTTTCCAGATTGGGAATGAGTGTTTCGGTGAGTGTGTTCAGTAAATCATCATAGGCGAACGCCGCATTTGCTTCGGTCAAAAATGCATCTACTCCTTCGAGATTACGCTCGAAATTCGCGGTCAGTTTAATGGTGGTTTTCTTTGCCACGGCTTTGAGTTACGCGGCGCGTTTACGTTTGATTTTTTGAATGGCAAGCCGCGCATCTTTCACCCGCCCTGCCGCCACATCCGCTAATCCTTTAGCGGCTTCGTCTATCAGCAATAAATGAATGCGCTCGCGCTCCAAACGGTGGTAGTAATCCAGCCGATTGGTATCTATCAACGCCACATAGCTTTCGCCATTTTTAGTGATGATTTTCTCCGCCCCCGCTTTCACCTGCTCCGCCAAATCGGAAAGGTTCGCGCGCGCCTGAGAAAATGCCACTACGTCATGTACCGAAATTCCCATGATGCCCCCGATGATTACAAAATATTGTGCAATATAAAGTACATTATATAAGCCAAGGTTTGGCGGGGTAAATGCTAGGTTTGAACTGTCGCGAAATTGTTGACAGTTCAAACCGCTGATTTAATAGCCTGTTTATTGCTATGTTGTAGGCGGCTCTAATTTTTCTAGCAACCCATGATAGTCAAAAGTTCTCGCGATAATTTTAGCTAATCGGCTATCTGATTCGGTATTGTAAATTTGTAAGCACGCCGCCAAAAAGTTTCCCCTAGCATTTTCAAAATTTTCGTCATAAGCATTTTCTTGCCTAAGCCAAACACAATGCTCTCTAACGAAATTACTTAATTCTGTGCCTGTAATTTGCTTAAGCGCGCGCACATACTCTTGTACAGTTGAGCTACCTAAAGCAACTTTTTCGCGCTCCCCCCAACCAGAGTTTTTTGTAATACGACTGCGTGCTTCAATTAACGATAGGCGGGCGTGCTGTTGCTCTTTTATCACGGTGAGTTTAGCTAATATTTCTGGATGAAATTTGCCTGTTGCAAACTCATTGAAACGTTCATCTAGGATTTTTTCTGCGAAGCGAGCACTTAAAGATTGCAAGCAAATATCAAGCATTTGTCTGGCAAGTTGTATGTCACCTAACTCCTCCACAATCGGTACGACTTCAGAAACATCCTCTGCGCTAAGTTGGCTGATTGTTGGAAGGAGATTTTTTGCCATTTCTAATAACTCAACATTACCTTTGTGTGCGTCCCAATAATAAGCACTTAGGAAGCTAGATTTTGCATTGCTTGCCGTTGAGTTTTGTTGTTCTTGTCTATATTGCTCAAAAAGAGTGGTTAATTTTTCGGTGTCTAGCAATCCAGATTGCAGGTATTGGTAGACGATTTCTTCGTAGGCATCTATACCATGAATACCTAATTTTTTTAGCAAAATTTCGCAATCCACCTCCTTCGGGTCGCGTTTTTCTTTACTCTTATCGCCAAGTAAATAGGCGTATGGATTAAACGATTTTAGGTATGCAAAGGACGGCGCATTTTCAGCCGCATGATAGTGAATAGCAGTCAATAAAACGGTGCTAGGTATCCAGCGGGCTGATTCAATATCGGTACTGCTTTGCATTTCATTAGCAATGAATTCCGTGGTTTTCAAAATGCGCTGAATTACGCGAATGTTGCGGATATTCAAATCCTCAATAGCGACACGAACGTTCTCTAAATAATGCTTGGTATTGCCTTGTGCCGCAATTGCGAAAGTCTCATTTGCGGTGGGGTTTAGAACAACTTCAGCATCAATGACTTTTTCATGCAGCGTAGCCCACATGCTCGCATCGTCTAGTTTGTCTGTATTAAGCAAAATGAGGAATCGAGTATCGTGAATTTCAGAATACTCGTCCAACATTCCGAGTAATTCGTCGATGTCTAACGATTTGTGTTTTCGCTCGATGTCGTCGATGACAATCAGCCGATTTTTGATTAAGGGCGGTAACAATATCAAAGCAATATTTTCGGAAGACACCCCAGTAAAATTTTTTATTGCTAATGCAACCGCGCTCGCGACCGCATTAGTTTTTTGATTCGATTTGTTAACATCGGTTAGTACAATACCATTCTGTTGAAAAATTCTAAGCTTCAATTCGACGATTGCTTTCGCGCCAAATAGGGAAACGTAAATTGGTTTTTCGCTATCCTTTATCTGCCCACATAACTCATTCTGAACCTTTTGCCAAAGGTACGTTTTCCCTGTCCCCCAGGCACCTGTTAGCGCAATAACTTTGTTATCTTTGTCGCCAAGAAGTGCAATTAAAGTTTTTTCTACACGTGCAAATGTTCCAGTCATTTCAGCCTCCCTAATGGCTATTTTTGTATTGGCTTTTGTGAGCATTATTCGCGCATCTCTCTTCCCGTCAATTTCAAAAACACATCCTCCAAATTTGCAGGCCTATGCAAGTAGCGCAGCTCAGTTTGCGTTTGTAAATGCGCGACCAAGGGCTGCGCATCTTGCACGTAGCAGAATACCGATTCGCCGCTGATTTCAAAACGCTGCGCGTAGTGTGCGGCGTGTTGTTCGGCCCATGCCGCTGAGGTTTCGCCGAACACTTCCACCACTTGTGCTTCAATATTTTGCGCGATGAGTTCACGCGGCGAGCCTTGTTGGATAAGTTTGCCGTGGTCCATCACGGCGAGGCGGTGGCACAGGCGTTCGGCTTCTTCCATAAAGTGCGTGGTGAGCAGCAGCGTCTTGCCTTGCGCGGTGAGTTCGCGCAGGCGTTGCCAAATAAGGTGGCGCGCTTGTGGGTCGAGTCCGGTGGTGGGTTCATCGAGAAAAATAATATCGGGATCGTTCACCAGCGCGCGTGCCAAAGTCAGCCTGCGTTTCATGCCGCCGGACAAGGTTGGCACTTTTGCATCGCGCTTATTGGTGAGGTTGGCGAACTCCAAAAGTTGCGGGATACGCGCCTCTATTGCTGCGTCACTCATGCCGAAATATCGCCCATATACCAGCAGATTTTCCGCCACGGTAAAGTCAGGGTCGAGGTTGTCGAATTGCGCCACCACACCCACGCGCAGCCGCGCTTCACGAGCATGTTGTGGGACAGCGTGATTAAGCAAACTTAGCTCGCCAGCATCAGGAGAAATCAGCCCCAATAACAAACGCAAAGTGGTGGTTTTGCCCGCGCCATTTGGCCCCAACAAACCAAAGCATTCGCCGCGTTGAATAGTGAGATTGAGGTCGTTGACGACCAGCGTATCTCCATAACTTTTGCGCAAACCGCGCGCTTGAATGACCGCGCTCATGTTTTGCGTTGCGCGGCGACCGCATCGTGGATGGCGGCGACGCGCGCGCGATTGATTGCCTCAGGAATTGCGGCAGGAGAATTGCAGCTTGCCGCAATCGCACCTGCATCGACGGCGCGTGCCAGAGTCAGCAAACCTAATAAATACGCAGCTTGCGGGTGGTCGTCAGCTGCGTGCCCCGTGCGCCCGCGCGCGTCCGAGGCGCAGGCTTGCAGTAGTTCGGCAAAGCGTTCGGGTTTGCGCCAGGCGTCAACGCTTTGAAATAATTTGATGACGGTGTCGCTGCGCAACTCAAACGCGCGATGAATGTCGCCGTGATAGCGCGCGGTGAGCAGGGCTAAGTCGCGGCATTCGGTGGGGATGCGCAGCCGTTCGCACAAGGCTTTTACCAAGTTCACGCCGCGCGCTTCGTGACCAATATGGCGCGGCAAAATGTCGCTTGGGGTGTTGCCTTTGCCGAGATCGTGCATCAGCGCGGCGAAGCGCGTAGCGAGTGAATATTCGTGCCGCGCCGCATCGTCCAGTACCATCATCACATGAATGCCGCAGTCGATTTCAGGGTGATGCAACGGCGGCTGAGGCACGCCAAATAAGGCATCCAGCTCTGGCATGATTTTCTGTAACGCGCCGCACTCGCGCAGCGTTTCGATAAAACGGGAAGGCGTTTTTTCCATCAAGCCGCGCGCCAGTTCTTGCCACACGCGTTCTGCCACCAGCGCATCGACTTCACCGTTGGCGACCATGTCGCGCATCAGTTGCAGCGTTTCAGGTGCAATGGTGAATCCAAAACGTGCCGCGAAACGTGCGCCGCGCAAAATTCGCACGGGGTCTTCGCTAAACGCCGCGCTGACATGGCGTAATACGCCCGCTTTGAGGTCAGATTGCCCGTGGTAAGGGTCGGTGAGCGTGCCGTCAGCGGCGCGTGCGATGGCGTTGATGGTGAAGTCGCGGCGCGATAAATCTTGCTCCAGCGTCACATCCGCTGCGGCATACACAGCAAAGCCCTGATAGCCCTTTGCTGTTTTGCGCTCGGTGCGCGCCAAGGCATATTCCTCATGGGTTTTCGGGTGCAGAAATACGGGGAAATCTTTACCAACGGGCAGATAGCCCTGTTCCAGCATGGCTTGTGGGCTGCTACCCACCACCACCCAATCATGGTCATGTACAGGCAAACCCAGCAACGCGTCGCGCACCGCACCACCGACGCAATAAATTTTTTGGGAATTAGTCATGCTGAAGTTAGTTCCGAGTTTGCCAAATTGCAGGTGCGCGGCTGCTATGGAAAACCGCCAGCACCACTAGGCGATGCTGTTCCGTACGGAAATAAACACTGTAGGGAAAGCGGTGTGCGACAACACGCCGAATGTCCGCGAGCGTAATCGCAAATTGGCGCGGCTGGGTTGCGGCTAAGGTGATGCAGCGTTCAATTTCGGTGATAAATTCGACCGCTAAACCTTCCCGTTTTGTTTCATACCAAGCACTCGCAGCAATGAATTCAGCGCGTGCGGCGCGATGAAAAGCGACGGGCAAACTCATTGCCGAAGGTTGGCAAGTGCGGCAGCTTTAACCTCATTCCAAGGCACAACATCATCAGGATGGTCGAGGTGATTAGCCAATCTAAGGTTGAGTTCGGTGGTTTGCGCGTCGGTCAATACTGGCGCAGCACCGCGATTCACGATGCCATCCCAGATAGCTTCAACCAATTCAATTTGCTCATCAACATTGAGCACACGCGCTTGTTGCAAGAGTTGTGTATTCATAATTTATGCTCCCTTAAAAATTAGCTGAATAATGTTGCTATCTTTGCACTGCCTATCGTAACCCAAGCGTTATTTTTCATAATATAGCTCGTTAATTTTCTGCCGCTCCCCCGTTCCGCACCACTAACGCAATAAATTTGGGGGGAATCAGCCATCTCTTTATTCGGTTTTAGGTAACTCATGTTGGCTTTTCTCAAGCATCTGCAAAGCCTCAGCTGCTACGGAAGCTGGCGAATTAGGCGCAGCAGGCTGGGCAGACTTTCTAATCAACCAGCCTTTGTTATCGATCTTAAAGGTGAAACTATCAAATGGCCCCTCCGATTCCTCGCGCAGTTGCACCTCAATCTGATTGGATGATTCTTGTGCCGACCAAGTCCCCGCAGCTTTGCCACACATCGCATTGAAATAGGCCTTGCCATTGGAAAAGATGAAAAGCGCGGCATTGCCTTTTTCGATTCCGCCAACCACCCAAATGCCTACAAATTTATTAGTGTCAGCGGCAAAGGCGGCGGTTGTTAAAAAGGCAAGCAACAACAGGGTTAGTAAGCGTTTCATGGATAGCCCTTTCGTGACTTAGTGTTCGGTGGTAGTTGCGCTATGGCACGCTTGTTGACTATTGAGCGAAAGATGATTGTCAGCGTCACGGCGATAACTTGCAAAGCGATTGCAAGCGGCAAATATAAAAGCCACTGAAGTGGCAGACCTGACGGGTCTTGTGGCAGCAACCATAACGTCGAAATTGCTAACAGTGCGACGGAAGCAGCGATTAAACCAGCGTGCCATAGTGCGTTTGAAAACTTAGCCAGCGCAGCGACAGTTAGCCATAGCAAATGGGGAGCCGCGTAGAAAAATAAATTCATTAGTTGCGCGACATCAAATGTCCCGTGCCCAAAAACCCCAGCTACGGTAAAGCAAGCGGGGAGACATAGGTATGCCATCAAAATTGATAAACGCATAGGGCTATTTTTCATCCGCAATCGCCCTCTGATTTTCCACCGTCTTTCCAGCTATCACGCCCATGCGGTCTTTCAAGCTGCGCGTCGGTGCGCCGAATTGTTTGGCGTAATAGTTGGTGTTGCTCATCACTTTTTTGACGTAGTCGCGGGTCTCGTCGAAGGGGATGGTTTCGGCGTAAATCGCGCCTTCCAAATCTTGCTCGCCACGCCATTTGCGCGCGCGTCCTGGCCCTGCATTGTAGGCGGCGGTTGCCATGACGGGACTTGAGCCTGCCGAGTTCAATACGTTTTTCATATAAAACGTGCCGAGTTTTAGGTTGGTATCAAGTTGCGCGATGAGGTGGTCGCGATAGCTTTTTAGCCCCAGTTGTTTGGCGACCCAGCGTGCGGTGCTAGGCATGATTTGCATCAGTCCTGCCGCGCCCACTGGCGAACGCGCGCTGGTGGCGAAGCGACTTTCTTGGCGCATCAAACCGAATACCCAGGCTTCTTCCAAGCCGTTTTCGACGATGTGTTCTTTGAGCGCGTCGCGGTACGGAGCCATATAGCGCAAGCTAAAATCGTGGGTAAACACGGTTTTTTCTGCCGCACCGATGGCGCGATCGAACATCTCGTGACGCTTGGCAAATTCGGAGGCGGTGAGTAATTCTTGATCGTTAAAGTTGCGCAACAACCAGATCCATTCCAAGCGCGCATCGACGCGCAAATCCAAGCGATATAAGGCAAGTGTGCGTTGTGCACCGATGCTGGCGGCGAGGCTGTCGAGCTCAGTTTTGCTCGGTTCAAAGCGCGGCTTGATGGCGGTCAAACTCGGCGAACTGGACAGCTCGGCGTTGGCAAGTTGTCCGTAAAAATTAAATTCGTCACTGAGCGGCGCGAATAATTTCATCGCCTCGTTGGGCTTGCCCATGGCTTGCAAGGCGCGCGCTTGCCAATATCGCCACGCAGGGTCGAGGCGTTGCTCAGGCTGCATGGCTTGCACGCTGCGCAACACTTCCGCCCAATCTAGCTGACGCAACGCCGCACGCGTGCGCCATGCTAATTGCGCGTCGTTCAGGCTTTGCGCGCCCGCGAGTTTGTACCATTGCATCGCTCTGGGGTCTTGCTGGCGCGCCGCTTCATAGCCTAGCGCGGCATAAAAATACTGGAGTTCAGGCACGGTAAAAAACGCCGCTAAAGGCTTCCATTTAGCTAACGCTAGGTCGGGCGATTGTTTGGCTAAGCGTTGCAGCGCAAACAATGCCACCATGCGCTCGCCTTCATTTGCCTTGTCCAGCGCGGCTTTGCTCAAGTAGCGATCGGCATCCGCAGCGGCACGAGTGAGTTGCTCGGAGGTGACTTGATGACCGTCAGTGAGGCGTTCGTTAATGTCACGCGCCAAGGACACGTTGCCCGCTTCTAGACTCAAACGAAAGCGTTGCCATGCGTCGGCTTCAGTCAATATGCCGCTTGCGAATGCCGCTACAAAAATATCGCCGCAGCTATCGGGCTGGCTCTTGCCGGTGAGCCATAAAAATTTAACTTCAGCAACCGGCAAAGCCTTGTCGGGATGGGCCTGCATAGCGTAGCAACTGACCGCCGCATCTTCATTTAACAAGCGCGGATAGACCAAATTAAACAATTCCCAGCGGTGTTGCCGCCCCAATACTTTGAGCCACTCGCTGCGCATCGCATCTATCAGCGGGCTGTCTTCGGGACGCGCTAAAAATGCCAGCACAGGCTCGGCGGGTGAGGCATCGAGCGCGAGTTTTAACTGGTAATAGCTGAGGTAAATTTCCAGCGGATGATTTTTTAGCGGCTTGGCGAGCTGCGCCAATTTGGCTGAATTGCCTGCGCGATAGGCATCGCGCGCGGCGAGAAAATCAGCATCTTGATCGGCAAAAACGGCGGTACTAATGCTAGCCAAAAACAATAAGATAAATTTCATTTATGGCTTGTCGTCGGCTAATAGATTGAGTTTTTTTGCCAGCCATTTGGTGCTGGTAGCCTGAATTAAAATCGTCATTAAAATCGCAATGAAAGTGACCGAAGCGATAATTTCCGCGCCGGGTGCTTTCATGCCGAGCAACAAACCCGCCAACGCGCCGGGGATGACGCCGGTTTCACGCGTCCAGCACATGAACAGCAATTCTTTGCAGCTCCACTTGGCGCGGCGATCGGGCAAGGCGCATAAAAATACCGTGGCGGGACGCGCCACCAGCATGAAAATTACGACCACACCGACACCTGCGTACAAGTATTGATTCATCAACGCGAAGTTCACTTGCGTACCGAGCAAAATAAAAATAAACATCCGCATAATCAGCGCGGTGGTCATCACATAATCTTCAAGTTGATGGCTTTCCTGCTCGGTTTGTTTGAAGCCCAATGACGACTGATTGCCCAGCATGATGCCGAATACGAACACCGCCATAAAGCCGCTAGAGCCCATGCCGTCCGCGCCCATATACGCGGCGATAACCGCCATCAAACTCACTACAGGCGCGAATTCAGCGAGGAAGCCGAGCTTTTCATGCGAGATAAATAACGCCGCCAGATAACCCAGCACGCCGCCGATGACGATGCCTAGCAAGGCTTGTTTGAGTAAATCTGCGATGGCGGAACTCAGTGAGAATTCCCCGCTACCCATCGCCACGCCAAGCACGGTAAAAGTCAAGATTGCGCCCATCGCGTCGTTGAATGCAGACTCGCTCATTACTGTCTGCGCGACGCGTTCTTTGATGCGAATTTGTTTGAAAATCGGCACCAATGTGGCGGGGTCGGTGGAGGCTAAAACTGCACCCAGTAGCAAGGCAACAATAGGCGTGAGACCGAGCAAATAATGTGCGGCGATGCCCGTGATGACGGCGGTAATCAACACACCCAAAGTGGCAATGCTCAACAGCGTAATCCACACTTCTTTCAGCACTTTGAGTTTAATCGACGCGCCGCCATCGAACAGGATGTAGCTCGAACCAAAAATCATAATGAATTGGTTGATGGTTGAATCCGCTTGGATGTTTACCCAGCCCAGGCCGCTCGCCCCGATGAGCATCCCCACCAGTAAAAAAATCACCACATCGGGGACTTTTGCGAAGCGCGCCAACACGCCCGAAAACGTGCCGACGGCGAGGATGATGCCGAACATCAGTAAAGCGTGTTTGGCGAGCTCTAAGGAGAGATTGGTTTCCATTTTTATTTGACCTGTCCGCGTTCTAAGGTGATGCCGACCATGCGGCAGTTGCGTATCGCTTGCAGTTTTGCCACGCTGATTTTGACCCACGGCGCGCCAAAATCTTTGAGGATAATTTGCGCAATATGCTCGGCTAACGTTTCTAGCAAAGAGAAATGTCCTTCGCTTAAAACCGTTTGAATATGTTCGGCGACTTTGGCGTAATCCAGCGCGTCGTCTATGTCGTCGCTGACGCACGCGCGGCTATTCGGCAATGCAATGTCGAGGTCGATTTGCAGGGTTTGCGGCACCAATTTTTCGCGCGGATAAATGCCGATTAGCGTGGTGACTTTGAGTTCGCGAATGAAAATAATGTCCATGATTTTTTGCTTGCAGAAGTTTTAGGTGGTGCGGGATGATTCAAGTAAAATCCGCAATTCACTATTTTAGGGCATTCCCGATGTTGACCATAGCTTTTGTCATTGCAGCATATCTTTTAGGTTCAATTTCTTTCGCTGTGGTGACCAGTAAAGCCTTCGGCATCGCCGATCCGCGCACTTATGGGTCGGGCAATCCGGGCGCGACCAATGTGTTGCGCAGCGGTAAAAAAGCGGCGGCTGCCTTGACCTTGTTCGGCGACGCAGCCAAAGGTTGGCTGGCAGTTTTTATAGCGATTAAATTCGCACCGCACGACCAAAGCGGCTTGCTGCTAGTGGCATTGGTGGCACTAGCAGTATTTTTAGGACACGTCTTTCCGGTGTTCTTAAAATTCCAAGGCGGCAAAGGCGTGGCAACTGCGCTGGGCGTTTTACTCGCCCTAAACGTGTGGATGGGTCTGGCGGTGTTGGCGACTTGGCTGTTGATGGCGGTGGTGTTTCGCTACTCATCGTTGTCGGCGTTGGTTGCCGCGATTGCCGCGCCAATTTACGCGATGATTTTTCACTTGCCTATCGAACTCGTCATCGCCACCGCCATCATGTCGCTGCTGTTGCTGTGGCGACATAAAAGTAATATTCAAAATCTGATGACCGGCAAAGAAAGCAAAATCGGCAGCAAATCGAAGTCGCTCTGAGAATGCCGTTCCACCCATAAAAAAAGACACCCTAGGGTGTCTCTTTTTATGGGTAATGATTGTTATTCGCTGACGGTAGAAATTCCCATGGCTTGCCTACCGCTGCAAACATCCGTCTTAGAAATCAAAACGATATTCAACTTTTGCCAGCGTGCTAACTTTACTTACACCTGCGTTATACCAACGGCAATCAATGTGCGATTCGATGCGGCTGTTTTTGCTCATCGGGGCGACGTAAGCCAATTCAAACTTCGCTTCGCGTTTTACCAACAACGACAATACTTGAATGAATTTAGTCGTGTCATTGCTAATCGCCGTTTGTGAGACTGTGCCGACCAACGACAGCGCGTTATTCACCGCACGATTAGGCGTATTCAAAGTAAAAGTGGCGGAATCGTGCGCTAACGCGGTATCCGTAAAAGTATTGGCGAAAATGCGACTGTCCACGCGAAAAATTTTAGCGCGGACATTGCGTTGCTCAACTTCAATCAATTGTGCGACAGGTTGGCTAGAGCTATCGGCAACAGGTGCGGTGTTCACTTCAACAAACTTGTAAACCACCGAAGAAATACGGGCAACCAGACCAACCGAGCTTGATGCGTTGGCGGTATTGCTGCTGGCTTGGGCTTTAGAAGCGGAGATGAGCGTTGTAATCAACACAATGCCAAGGATAAGAATATGCATGATTTCCTCCTTTAGAGGGTTTCATGGCAGCCCCGCTATCTTTCCGTATGGTTAAGACCGGTGGCTTTGCGTCACCTGATTTCTCAGGCTTTGCCCCATGTTGCTGGCGCGCACATTAACGACAGGCGCAGCAAACACCAAGGTGATTGGTCGGTTTTTTGCGATAAAAATAAGCGGCAAATGAGGCAGACGAACGGTAGCGGATTAGCGACGAACGGTTTTTGCGTGGGTGGGTGGGCGGTTTAGTGATAATCCTCTTCGCGCTGATGGCGCACCGCAAGTATGGTCACGGTTTTGCTGTCTTCAATTTCAAATAGTGCGACATAGCCTGTGTTGCCGAAAGGAATCAGCAACTCGCGTAGCAATTGATTATTCGTTTCATTCGCAACCTTGCGGCAAGTGAACGGGAATTGTTCCAGCACCTGAATGCTTGTGGCGATGGTCTTGCGGGCGCGCTGCGCCGCTTGAAGGTCTTGTTCGGCGATAAAGATGAACAGCCGCTTCAAATCTTCCTTGGCGGCAAGCGTGTAACGAACCTTGTAATTCGTATTCACGCTTTCCTTTTGGTCTTCGTAAGGATGTCATCTAGCTCTTGCAACACCTCATCCGACGAAAAATACACGCCGGATTTTTTTGCCGCATCCCGTGAAGCCAAGCCGCGTGCGATAAATTCCTGCTGCGTGCGACGAAATTCCACATTGCGCCGCAATGAATCTTCAACGAACGCCGACAGTGTTTCACCTGGGCGCAAACTGGCTTCAGCGGCGAGTCTTAATTCCGGCTGCACGCGCAATGCAGGCATAGTGGCAGTTTTCATAGTTGACCTCGTGTAATGCAAATGTGATGCGCATCATCAACGAAATTGGCGGGAGATGCAATCGAGTTTCGGCGGCGTGTAGGGTGGGCAGGTTGCCCACCATTATTTATTGCCTGCGTGGGCAGCTAAGACTTGCCCACCCTACGCTCGCTTCATTCGGCGCAATAACGATTGCGTCCTACGAGATTTAGAATAACCACCAAGTAAATATATTGAAAAGTCCCCACGCCCAACAGAGAGGTGCGAACCAAAAATAGAGATTCTGTTGATGCCCATGATAAATGTAGATTTTGCCAATATCCTCAAAGTCGGAGTTTTGTCTAAGTGGAGGTCCTAAAAAGACGCCTGTCTCAGTTACCAGCGACATACTTGTGAGTGGCTGAAACAAAAAAAGAAACGCGACTGCGTAAGCCGACAGTGCTATCGCTACGTATAGTTTCAATCTTCGTTTTGTCATCAACCCCCACATAGTGTCTAACGTCGAAGTTGAGGGGCGCGCGCCCCGGTGCTTAAAGGATAAATGAAGGCGCTTGTTCGCGCGTCCCTCTCGAACGACCGGTTAGGCATGGTGCCACTTTTTACGAAGCCAGATAACCAAACGCACGATGAAAAGACACGCGATGGTATAGGCAAGCGAAAGTGGAAAACCGAATAGTAGAGTAACCGCTTTACTCGCGCCGTCGGTATTGAATTCCGTTTGGAGCTGGACCGAACGGTTCGGCGTGTGGGCCGTAAGAGCGAACCACTGAGAATCCACCCAAGCTTCTGCCGCAAGAAGAAGAGCCCACCCGCCCAAGGCGATAAGTACCAAGCTCAGGGCGACAATTGTGCGACGGTGCAGGCGCGAAACTGCCAACACCGCCAGCGGTACAAAGGCGGCGAAACTCACTTCGTATGGATTAACGCCAAAGTCGACCATGTCTAACGTTAAGTTGAGGGGCTGACGCGGGCTGCTTCGCGGCAGTCCCGCTCGAACGTTAGGTTAGCATTTGTTAAATAAATAATGTTGAAGCGATGTGGTTGTGTAAAAACTGATGAGCTTGGCCAATATCATTAAATGATGCGCAGTATTGGAGTTGTCTTCGATTGTTCTTCTTTAGGTCAACATTGAATGATCTATTTGTTGACGATAGCTCAATCTGGAAGTGGTCGTCCGAGTTGCAGCAAATGCCACCGAATGCCTCTGCTCCGGTAGTGCGCCAATCAATACTAGGTCGAAGTCGTTCCAATGCTTGTCGAAACTCAGAAGCAGACTGATATCGCTGGCCTGGTGTTGCTGAGATGGCCTTATTTATGATTTTTTTTAGTTTTAGAGGGATGAAAGTGGCATATCCAATTGCTGATGCCAATGTTCCTGCTTGAATTAAGCTCATAGGATCATGGAAACGCCTCACTGTTCCATCCCAATCTACTATGTAATTGCATGCTCTGAATAACGTAATCCCCACAGCAAAAATGTCGGTTAGCTCAGTTGTGCTCCTAGTTATAAAATACTCAGGAGGTAAGTGAGTTGTGTATCCCTGCGGTGAGCCTGCGGCCCCAACACCTAAGACTGTGGCCAAACCGAAATCAGATAGTTTGGCACCATATTCGCAAAGCATTATGTTTGCAGGTTTAATGTCTCGGTGGAGGACACCATTCAAATGTGCATGTTCCAGCGCAAAAAGACAGTCTATTATTATTCTAATGGATGAATGAATTGATACTGCCCCATTCATTATCGCGCCTTCCAAGCTGCCAGCAGGCAAATACTCCATATCAATTACTATGTGTGGAGCCCCACTTATCTGGTATATATTGGCCTCATTTACATGAACAATGTTTTTATGTTTGCACTTGTGAAGTATTTGAGCCTCCTCAAGTTTTCTCTTAACTTCGTGCGCATTTGTTGCGTTTAAAATTTTGATCGCTTTTGTAGCATCAAGCGCTCTGTCGTGGGCAAGATATACTGCTCCAAATGCGCCATTTCCTAAATGGCGAAGAAGTACATACTTCTCGATTTCACCTAGACTCATTTTAATGTCATCCATGCAGCGAGAAGCGCGTACTTTTGGTTTTTATCCCATTTAGGTGTAAATACTCCAAAGATTGTGTCTATGTGATCATATATCTGAATCGTTTTGTCAAGGCTAAATTTGGATGATGTAAAGTTAGCGGCAACATATTCAGCCGTTGATATTCCGTTCTGAAATGCTTGCTTATGGAGTATGCCTAGTGGGTAATACCATGACGCAATTTCATCTTTATCGGCCTGAAGTGAGACCTTTATGCCAATCGCGGAGGGTTGAAATCTGGTTATTAGATTCTGAAAGGTTGTCTCATACCAGTTCATCGCCTGTGGGATATTAGAAAAATTGGTAGCGGATATTTTTTCATGGTGAATAAGTTGTGGGTGAGCTTTTGTTCCATCAAGAACCGTGTATCTCAAACCGTTCTTCTCTAAATTTATTCCGAGTACTGACATGGTTATTCCTCTTTTGCACACTTCGCGAATGCTAACGTATATTCGACGGCAGAATCGCCGTATAACTTGGGCAGGTTTGCCGCATAAGCTGGTTCATTTTTTGTACCTCGTTGATTTAACAAATGATGCAAAACAAAACATGGCGGGCAGACAAACCAATACACCGTTAAAGTTTATATCCCCGATGCACCGCCACTACGCCACTCGTCAAATTAAAATATTCAACGCGCTCTAATCCGGCATCGGTCATCATTTGTTTCAACTCTTCTTGTCCCGGATGCATACGGATGGATTCTGCGAGATAGCGGTAACTGTCCGCATCGCCCGCAATCATTTGCCCCATCTTGGGCAGCAGCTTGAAGGAATAAAAGTCGTAGGCTTTTTCTAGCGGTTTGGCGACTTTGGAAAATTCTAAAACAATCACGCGCCCGCCGGGCTTGATAACGCGGTGCATTTCGCGCAGCGCGGCTTCTTTGTGCGTGACGTTGCGCAGACCGAAGGCGATGCTCACGCAATCAAAATAGTTATCGGGAAATGGTAGATGTTCCGCGTCGCATTGCGTGGTCGGTGTGGCGATACCTTCGTCAAGCAGCCGGTCGCGACCGACCCGTAACATGGCGTTGTTGATGTCGGTCAACACCACTTGCCCGCTGCTACCCACTGCCTTCAAAAACAAGCGCGACAAGTCCGCCGAGCCACCCGCCACATCCAGCACTTTTTGTCCTGTACGCACGCCACTGACGCTCACCGCATAGCGTTTCCAGATGCGATGTAAACCTGCCGACATCAGGTCGTTCATCACGTCATATTTGCTGGCGACCGAAGTAAACACGCCCGCGACCTTTTTGGCTTTTTCGGTTTCATCTACGGTCTCGAAACCGAAGTGGGTGGTTTTGCTCATGATTAAATTCCTTAAAGAATCGTCCACAGATTACGCCGATTAAATTTTTGTGAATCTGCGTAATCTGCGGATAAAAATTACTTAATACGTTAGTGACCGCAGCCCGTGTGCGCGGCAGATGCAGTCTGCGCACTGGGTTCGCGACTCTCATTCGCAACATGCAGTTGGCGCAGATAGTCTTGCCATAACGCCGCTTGATGTTTGCCTAGATTATTGAGGTACTCCCACGTGTACAAGCCGCTGTCGTGACCATCGTCAAAGCTGATTTTCAAAGCATATTGACCCACTGGCGCGAGCTCCAAAATCAGCACATTTTGCTTGCCGACTTGCAACACTTCTTGACCAGGGCCATGTCCGCGCACTTCGGCGGACGGCGAATTTACGCGCAAAAACTCGTAAGGCAAACGATAGCGCGCGCCATCGTCAAAAGCGATTTCGAGTTCGCAAGATTTTTGGTGCAGGGTGATGGCGGTCGGAATCATAGTGAGCGGATTTTCTTTAATAAGGCGGTGGTGGAGCGTTCATGCAAAAACGGAATGCTGTGTACGCTACCACCGCGTGCCAATACTTCAGTGCTGCCGACAATGTTGGCGGGTCGCCAGTCGCCGCCTTTTACCAGCACATCGGGTTGACACGCCAGCACCAAATTCAGCGGTGTGTTTTCATCGAATTGCATCACCAAACTGACTGATTCCAGCGCGGCTAACACTGCCATGCGATCGGCTTCGGCGTTGATGGGGCGGTCGTCACCTTTACCTTGACGCTTCACCGACGCGTCGCTATTCACCCCGACAATCAGCGACGCGCCGAGCGCGCGCGCTTGCGCTAAATAGGTGACGTGACCGCGATGCAGCACATCGAAACAGCCGTTGGTAAACACCAGTGGGCGCGGCAGTTTGGCGAGTTGCGCGGCTAAGTTTTCAGCGGTGCAGAACTTGGCTTCAAAGTTAGGCAAGGGATACATCTATTCGCCCAATAAATGATAGTCAATGATGTCGCACAAACCATGCAGACAAACTAAATGCGTTTCTTGGATGCGCGCGGTGCTTTTTGCGGCGACGCAAATCAAAATGTCGGTGTCACGCATCGCTTGCGCCATTGCACCGCCATCGCGTCCCGTCAGCACCACCACGCGCATATTGCGTTCGTGTGCGGCTTGAATCGCGGCGACTACGCTAGGCGAATTGCCGCTGGTGGAAATCGCTAACAAGGTGTCACGCGGCAAGCCCAACGCGCGTACTTGCTTAGAAAAAATTTGCTGATAGTCGTAATCGTTGGCGATGGAAGTCAGCACCGAGCTGTCGGTGGTAAGTGCGATACACGCTAAACCCGGACGCTCTTTTTCAAAACGATTGATCAGCTCAGCGGCGAAGTGTTGCGCATCCGCCGCTGAACCGCCGTTGCCGCACACCAAAATTTTGCCGTCGTTGGCGACGCAATCAAAAAATAATTGTGCCGCGTCGGCAATCGGCTCGGCTAACTCGTGCATGACTTGCAGCTTGATTTCCGCGCTGTCTTGGAAGTGTTTAACGATTCTCGCTTGTATATCAATCATGGTTGCTACTCCTTCGTTGCTGCTAAAAATTGGTCGCGGATATTAACCGAATCACGCGCTAAACGCATTCTTCAACCAGTGCAAAGCCTTGCCCCTCGCGTCTTCCATCAGCACCGCATCAAAGCGACACATTGGGATGCGCGGCAAGCTGGCTAAATAATGTTGCGCGGCGAGGATTAAGCGGCGTTGTTTATGCGCATCAATGCTGCCTGCCGCGCCGCCAAATTGGGCATTACTGCGCATCCGCACTTCGACAAAAACCAAGCTCTCGTTGTCTTGCATAATCAAGTCAATTTCACCCGCGCGAATGCGATAGTTTTGCGTAATCAGCGTTAAGCCCTGTTGCTGCAAATAGCGCGCCGCAAATTGCTCCGCCAGCGCGCCTTGACTACTCATGGACGAGGCTTGAATTGGTCGGGAAACATCTGCGTATCGGGTTTTGCCGCAGCTTCTGTCGAAATGGCGCGCCCTTGTTTGAACAAGCCTGGCACGGCACTGCGCAGGAAATTATGTCCTTGCAAACGGACGATGCCGCTCACGCCATTGAGCGGCATATTGGCGGCTTCGTTGTGTCCTATCATCAGGCGGATGAGCTGGTAGGCATCTATGCCCAGCGCGTACAAGCGTTCTTCGTCAGCCGACAGCGGCGTGGCACTGCGCGGAAAGCCCATCACCGCCGCATGATCGGGCTGCAACAGCCAAGGCATATCGACAAAACGTACGCCATTCAAATCATAATTCGTCAGCGTGGCTTCATTGCCAACAAAAATTTGCGAGGTGGAATAAATCGGCAGCCCTGCGGGTAAAAAGGGGCGGATATAGCGCGCGTTTTCAGCATCAGTGGCGAGAAAAATTAAGGTGTCGGGTGTATTGCTCAAGCCTTTCAAAACGCTGGTGTCGCCTTTGAAATCAATCTCACTGACGATGCTGCGCCCCGCGCTGCTCCACACTTCTTCAAACGCCAACTGCATCCGTTGCGCCAGCGGAGTGTGTCCCGTAATCACAATCACTTTGTGCAAATCGCGCTGCATCGCCAGTTGCGCCACGCTGCGCGCTTCATCATCCAACGCCATGCCAAAAGAAAACAACTGCTCGGCAGTGGGCGCGTCGATATTATTCAATGCCAGCGTCGCCACAGGAATTTTTGGCATCGCCGCCAAGTTCGCCACGCCTTTGCGCGTTAACGGCCCAACCACCGCTTGCGCGCCATTCATCACCGCTTGCCGATACACCTCGGCGACATTACGGCTTTCGTCAAAATTGCTGTACAGCTGTATCGGCAAGGCATTGCTGTCTAAACTCGCCGCTGCCATAAAACCTTGCTGCACTGCCGTTGCTGCCGCGCCAAAATTTTTATCATTCAAGGGCAATAGCAACGCGATATGTGCACGCGCATTGGCGTTCACCACCCAGGCGGGTTCTTCAATAATCGGCGCAACCGTCACGGGCGGCAGCAAGGGCACGTCGAGCGGCGTAATAACAGGCTCTTCAATCACCACAGTAGGTGCGGGAATCACCACGGGTACAGGCTTTTTCACGGGAGTCGGCGTGCTACAAGCGTATAGTGCGCACGAAATTAAAACCCAGAGGACGCGACGTTGCATACCGATCACCCACAAAAATTAGAGGCGGCATTATATGTAGTTGCCACGCCGATAGGAAACTTGCGCGACATTACTTTGCGCGCCTTAGAAATCCTTGCGAATGCCGACATCGTCGCCGCCGAAGACACTCGCAACACTGCCCATTTATTAAGCCACCACGCCATACGCGCCAAGCAACTCATCGCCGTGCATCAACACAATGAACGCGGCGCGGCGGACAAAATCATCGCGCAATTACAAGCCGGCTTAAGCGTCGCATTTGTTAGCGATGCAGGCACGCCAGCGGTCAGCGACCCTGGCGCGTTACTGGTGCAAGCCGTGCTGGCAGCGGGTTTGCGCGTCATTCCAATTCCAGGGGCGAGTGCCGTGGTGGCGGCGTTATCGGCGGCGGGACTAAACGATGCACACTTTTTGTTTTATGGATTTTTGCCGAACAAATCTGCCGCGCGATGCAGCGTGTTGCAAAGTTTGCAAGAACATCCCTACACCTTAGTTTTTTACGAAGCCCCGCATCGCATTCTTGAGAGCGTGGCCGATTTATGCGCAGTATTTGGCGGTGAGCGGCAAATCGTGTTGGCGCGCGAAATCACCAAGCTGTTTGAGACCATTCATTCCTGCAAATTAAGTGAAGCCGAAGCTTGGCTGATGTCCGACAGCAACCAACAGCGCGGCGAATTTGTCGTATTGATTTCGGGCGCAGTCGCGCAGACTGGCATTGACTTAGAAACACAACGCATCTTGAAATTATTACTGGCTGAATTGCCGCTCAAACAAGCCGTACAACTCACCACGCAAATCACGGGTGCGGCCAGAAACGAAATTTATCCGCTGGCGTTGCAACTGAAACAAGACGCGCAAGCATAGCTGCATTTTGCGGCTAACTTCGCCTCCCATAAGCGCGATTTGTGTGCGAGCGGTGTTACCAACGCAACACGCGCTTGCCTAACCACCAACCCACGATAGCGAAAATCAGCATCGGCAAGTAATGCCAATAAATGACGTGGCTAATCGAGTCGTTCAGCTCATGCAGACGCAGCCACAACGCGCTGACGCTAAATGCGAACAACACCGCCACACTACCCGCCATGCCACGTTGTATCGCGGCGAAACGACGCATCACCCACAGCGTCCAAACCCCAGGAATAATCGCCACCATAACAATCGCCATCGTGCATTGCCAACTGTGCAGCGGCTGCGGGGCGGGCGGATTATCAGCGAGATAAGCCGCGAGCAAAGTAAGCAACAACGCCAGCAGCAATAGCAATGGGAGTTTCGTCCAAGCGGATTTTTGAAAACTATCGGGAAAAGCCAGCAAAGCCGCGCTGACGCTGCTAGTCAAAGCCAAACCGAACAACAGCACCAACTCGGCAACAAATTCGGCGCGCTGCAATTGCACCCCTAAATCAGGGCGCACACCGCTCACCCATAAAGCAATTAAAAAGTAGCTCGTGGCATAAGCTAACCAGTTCGCGCTGATGGCAAACGGATGCGCGCCTGCTCGGCGCGGCGGGGGCTGTTGTGCTAGTTGCGTGATGAAATCATCAATTTGGTTCATGGCATCAGCCTCGTTTTCAAAACTTTGTAAGCGCGGTGCGCGGCGACTTTTACCGCCGATTCATTCATGCCGATTAAGCTCGCCACTTCTTTGGCGGTATGACCTTGCTCGTGTATCAGTTGCAAAATCGTCGCTTGTTTCGCGGGGAGCTTTTCCACCTCGGCACGGATAGATTCGTAGCTAAACGCACTTTCGGTTACAGCGTCAGGTAATAAATTTTCCCAATCGGCAATGTCGCTGGCGTGTTTCAAATCATCGGCATAATGCTCACGCAAATAATCGCTCAAACGAAACCGCGCAATCGCATACAGCCAGGGCAGATAAGGTCGTCCGCCGTCATAAGTGTGGCGCGCTTTATGCACCGACAGCAAAATTTCCTGCAACACGTCATCTACATCATTGGCAAACAGCAAGCGTTTGGCTAAATAAGGACGCAATAACTGCGCGGTTTTTTGCAGCAGCTCGCTGTAGGCGCGACTATCCCCCGCGTTGGCGCGCTGCATTAACTGGGCAAAATTTTCTAAGTTATCGGGCATGTAACTTTTTGCGGGAAGAAGACGAATAGAGCGGCAAGGGCAACAATCATAAACGGATTTGGAGATCATCATGCAACGCAGAAATTTTTTATTGGCTTTATCGGGACTCGCATTTTTAGGCGCGACACGTTCATGGGCAGCGGCGGTGCAAAGCGTCAACGTGATGCAATTTTCTGACGCTGGAAAATCATTAGGGCGCGTGACATTGGCGAAAATCAGCAAACTCGCCGAATGGAAAAAAACACTCTCACCGTTGGCATTTCATGTCACGCGCGAGCAAGGCACCGAGCGGGCTTTTTCGCAAGCGGGTTACGACCGCCATGACGCAGGAATTTATCGCTGCGTGTGTTGCGACAATGCTTTGTTTGATGCGCAAACTAAATTTGATTCAGGTACGGGTTGGCCGAGTTTTTGGCAGCCCATTGCCGCAGAAAATGTGCGCAACATCGAAGATAAATTATTCGGCATGACGCGTATCGAAGTGCAATGCGCTTTGTGCGACGCGCATCTGGGGCATGTTTTCAATGACGGCCCCAAGCCGACAGGATTGCGCTATTGCATGAATACGGTGGCGATGCGGTTTATCGCCTACGCAAAAAATTAGGAGCATCCCATGTTGATTTTTCTCTTAGCTTATCTCGGTGGTTTGCTCACGATTTTTAGCCCGTGTGTGTTGCCAGTTTTACCGTTTATTTTTGCGCGGGCGGGGCAGTCTTTTCGCAGCAACGGACTGCCGATTCTGATTGGCATGGCGGCGACGTTTACCGTGCTGGCGAGCCTCGCAGCGGTCGGTGGCGCGTGGCTGGTGGCAGTCAATCAATATGGTCGCTATGCCGCGCTGGGCTTGCTGTTGCTGCTCGGACTCGCGCTGATTTTCCCTGCGTTGTCGGATAGATTGATGCGTCCGTTCGTTGCGTTCGGCAGCCGTTTACAAGCGCGTGCCGATGCGCAATCTAGTATCAAAAGTTCTCTGTTGTTAGGCGTGGCAGTGGGCTTTTTATGGGCTCCGTGTGCGGGGCCGATATTAGGCTTGGTGTTGGCGGGTGCGGCGTTGCAGGGCGCAAATCTGTATAGCGCGTTATTGCTATTGGTGTTCGCAGCGGGTGCGGCAACGTCATTAGGCTTGGCGTTGCTGGCAGGCGGGCGCGTGTTCGCCATGATGAAGCGCGGACTGGGTGCGGAAGAATGGTTGCGACGCGGCTTAGGTGTGTTGGTCGTGCTCGGCGTAATCGTTATTGCATTAGGTTGGGACACAAAATTTCTCGCACAATTTTCGTTTTTGAACACGGCAAAAACCGAGCAACAATTGATAGGCAAGCTCGCGCAATCTTCATCCCATGAAGCCGTGCGCAGCGCACCAGAATTACAAGGTTCAACGCAATGGTTAAACTCGCCAGCCCTTAATTTATCTGACCTGCGCGGCAAAGTCGTATTGGTGGATTTTTGGACATATTCCTGCATCAACTGTTTGCGGACTTTGCCTTATCTAAAAGCGTGGGATGAAAAATATCGCGCGCAAGGCTTAGTCATTATCGGCGTACATGCGCCCGAATTTGCCTTTGAAAAATCCACCGAAAATGTGCGGCAAGCAGTACGCGAACACGGCATTCAATATCCCGTCGCGCTGGATAACGACTTCAAAATTTGGAACGCGTATCAAAATCAATACTGGCCTGCGCATTATTTAATCGACGCGCACGGCGTGATACGTCAGCAACATTTTGGCGAAGGCGCGTATGCGGAAACCGAGCAGATGATTCAGACTTTACTCAAACAAGCGCGTCCTGAATTAAACGCGCAAACGCTAGCTAGCATTAGTGTTGAGGGCGTTGCCGTCGCTGCGCAAACCGCCAGCACGTTGCGCTCCCCCGAAACCTATTTAGGCGATGCCAAGCAGAAAAATTTCGCTTCACCCGAAGCGGTTTTACATGAAGCAACCCAGCACTTTTCTGTACCGAAAAATCTCGCGCGACATCAATGGGCGTTACAGGGCGATTGGCGCAGCGACGCGGAATCTGCGGCGTTGCAAAAATCAGGCGGTGCATTGGTAATTAAGTTTTACGGACGTGATGTGAATCTGGTGATGGGAGCTGAAAATGGCAAAGCGTTGCGCTACCGCATCACCTTGGATGGCAAAGCCCCACATGTCGCGCACGGCTTAGACAGCGATGCGCAAGGCGCGGGCGTGATAAGCGGGCAACGCCTGTATCAGCTGCTGCGCTTGCCTGTTGCGGGCGAACATGAATTACGCATCGAATTTTTAGACAGCGGCGCGGCAGTTTTTGCGTTTACTTTTGGTTAAAAGGAGGTTCATTATGAAAAAAACTTTATTGAATTTAAGCGTGTTATTCGCTTTGGGCATCACCCCGCTAAGTGATGCCGCACCGCAAACAGCGGTGTTCGCGGGCGGCTGTTTTTGGGGCGTAGATGCGGTGTTCAAGCATGTAAAAGGCGTTAGCGAAGTGGTGTCGGGTTACGCGGGCGGCACGGCGATAACGGCACGTTATGAGTTGGTTAGCAATGGCGACACAGGACATGCCGAGGCGGTAAAAATTAGCTTTGATGATGCACGCATTTCCTATGCGCAACTGCTGCAAGTATTTTTCAGCGTGGCGCATAACCCCACCGAATTAAATCGCCAAGGTAATGATGTCGGTACGCAATATCGCTCAGCGATTTTTTACACCAGCGCGGCGCAACAGCAGCAAGCACAAAACAGTGTTGCGACTTTAAGCAAAGCGAAAATTTTTAGCGCGCCCATCGTCACGCAACTCACCCCGCTACTAGCGTTTTACCCTGCCGAAAACTATCACCAAAATTATCTCGCACTACATTTAAGCCAGCCTTACATCGTGCATCACGACCTGCCTAAACTCAGCGCGTTGCAAAAAACTTTCCCGCAGTTGTACCAATAAATTTGCTCGCGCATGTAACCTTTTTTGCCACGCGTGCGAATTTATCAATGCAAGGATGACTTGCAAGCAACACCCTCACGATTCATCAACTTTTTAAGGAGTATCACCATGAGTAACCAACAACTTTTATCAGTCGCAATCGGTGGTTTATTGGCACTGGGTTTGGTCGGCAACGCAGCAGCAGCCGATGCAAAAATGGAAAAATGTTATGGCGTAGCCAAAGCGGGCGCGAATGATTGCGGCAGCAAAAAAGCAGGGCATGCGTGCGCGGGGCAAGCGACTAAAAACAGCGATGCGAATGACTTTGTCGCATTGCCTAAAGGCACATGCGACAAGCTGGCAGGCGGCAGCACCGCTGAAGCTGGCGATGCAATGAAAAAGGCAATGTAATGAACTCGCCCGCACACTTGCCGATTAAAGCTGGCATCGGTTTGCGGGCGGCGCATTATCAACAAGTCTTGGACACTCGGCCTGATTTGGGCTGGGTTGAAGTCCATAGCGAGAATTTTTTTGGTGGCGGTGCGCCTTTGCACACGCTGCTACAAGTGCGACAAAACTATGCGGTGAGTTTGCACGGCGTGGGCTTGGGGCTGGCATCGCCCGACGCGCTGAATGCGCAGCATCTCAACAGCCTGCGGAATTTGTGCGACATCGTGCAACCTGCTCTCGTCTCGGAACATCTCTCTTGGAACACGGTGAATGGACACGTCATCAATGACCTGCTGCCGTTTCCCTATACGCAGCCAGCCTTGGCGCATGTCGCCGCGCGCGTGCAGCAAGTGCAAACAACCTTGGGGCGGCAACTGCTGATTGAGAATTTATCCAGCTATGTGAGCTTTGCGCAAAGTGAAATGAGCGAGGGCGAATTTTTAGCCGAACTGGTGCAAAAAACGGGTTGCGGCATTTTGTTCGATGTCGAAAATTTATATGTGAATACGCAAAATTTAGGCGTGGATGCGCATGAATTTATCCGCACCATTCCTGCGCACGCAGTGCAGGAATATCACTTAGCGGGCTTCAGCAATCACCATGGGTGTCTGGTCGATACGCACGACCATGCGGTCTGCGACGCGGTGTGGGATTTGTATCAAACCGTGTTGCGTCACATTGGTGCGCGCCCGACTTTGATTGAGTGGGACAGCAATCTTCCCGCTTTGAGTGTGTTGCAAGCCGAGGCGCGCAAAGCACAAAGTTTTCTGGCGCACTGTCATGTCTAACCTGCCTAACATTTATGCGGGTTTTGCCGCCGCCATTAGCTTAGGGGCGGCAATACCGAACGGCGTTCGGGTGGCGGGCAACTATGCTTTGAGCACGGGTGTAGAGGTATATCGCAACAACTATCGCGGCAATTTACACGACGCTTTGGCGGGGGCTTATCCCGTCATCGGGCAGTTAGTAGGCGCGCAATTTTTCCGCCGTTTGGCGCGTGATTTCATCACCACTTACCCCTCGCGCAGTGCGAATTTATTTGATTACGGCGCGCCATTAAGTGAGTTTTTGCACGACTACGCGCCTAGCCAAATGCTCGCCTATTTGCCTGATGTGGCGGCGTTGGAATGGGCATGTCATCGTGCTTATTTAGCCGCTGATGCGCCCACTTTGAATCTTGCCGAGCTCGCTGCGGTGCATCCCGATGATTACGCACGGCTGCATTTGCAACTGCACCCAGCCTGTTTTCTAATTCGCTCGACGCATCCTATTGCAGCGATTTGGCAGGCGCATCAAAGTGTTTTGGCGGCGGATTTTTTGCTAGATTTAACCCAAGGCGGCGGGGCTGTTTTGGTGACGCGGCAACACCATCAAGTCGTTATTGAGGAGCTTGCCGCAGCTGATGCTGATTGGCTGAACGCGCTGTTAGCAGGGCAAAGTTTAGGTACGGCAACGACGCTCGCCCTGACGCAGCATCCCGCTTTTGATTTGCCCGCGCTGCTGCTCAAGCTCGCGTCATTAGGCGCGCTCAGCGGATTTTATTTAGGAGAATTGCCATGAACTATTTAATCGCGACCTTACGTTGTTACTATCGCGCCGCACGCCTGCCTGAATGGCTCGCACCGCTGTTCGATTTAGGCTTGCGGCTGATGTTAGCCAGCGTTTTTTTCAAATCGGGCTTAACCAAAATTAAAAACTGGGACAGTACGCTGTATCTGTTTAGCGATGTGTATCAAGTGCCGCTACTCAATAGCGAATTTGCCGCCTATCTCGCCACCAGTGCTGAATTGGCGTTGCCCGTGTTGCTGGTGCTAGGGCTGTTCACACGCTTTGCCGCCGCTGGCTTATTTGTTTTGAATGCGGTTGCCGTCGTTTCTTACTATGGCGAATTGTCCGAAGCAGGTATCAATCAGCATCTTTACTGGGCTTGGTTGCTGGCAGTATTGCTGGTGCTGAGCGCGGGGCGATGGACGATAGATAGCGTTTTGCAGCAGCAGCTAGGCAAATACTGAAAACCGCTTTTAGCTCAATCTAGCGCAGCAATGCCCTCATTAGGTCAAGTAGATAGGGGCTGAGACGCATCTCGCGTCATGCCTGTAATCACGGGCATTACTTAAAAACCGTTATAATTTTAGAGCGCGCATTTTTGCCGTCGCTACTAGGATTTTCACCATGAAATACTCACCGTTATGCCTCGTTATTTTGTTGTCGGCTTGTGGCGAAAAACCTGCTGCGCCCGCTGCGGGAGCGACACCGCCGCCTGCGGAAGTCGAGGTGATGACAGTGGTGGCGGGTGATGCCACGCTGACGCAAGAGTTGCCTGGTCGCTTGCAGGCGTATCGCAGTGCGCAAGTGCGGGCGCGCGTGGATGGCGTGATTGAGCAACGCTTGTTCCGCGAAGGCAGCGAGGTGAAAGCGGGGCAATCGCTGTATCGCATTGATGCGCGCACTAATCGCGCCGCGCGTGATGCGGCACGCGCCGATTTGGAAGCGGCGTTGATGACGGTGACGCGTTATCAAGCGTTGTTAGAAATTAAGGCGGTGAGTCAGCAGGATTTTGATTTGATGAAGGCGCGCGCCAAGCAAGCGCAGGCGGCGATGATACGCGCCGAAGAGGATCTCAATAATGCCCAAGTGCCGGCTGCGATTGCGGGGCATATCGGGCGCGCGCTGGTCAGCGAAGGCGCGTATGTGAGCCGCACCGATGCCACGCCGCTGGCGGTGATTGAGCAACTCCATCCTATCTATGTGAATTTCACCCAGCCCAGTGCGGATGTTTTGCGCTTGCAACAGGCGGTTAAGGCGGGCAAGTTGAAAGCGAATACTTCGGTGCAAGTGGAGTTGCTGCTCGAAGACGGCAGAGCGTATGAGCATCAAGGCAAAATTTTCTTCAGCGATTTGAGCATCGACCCCAGCACGGGCGCGATTGCGATGCGCGCGGAATTCCCCAATCCCAAACATGAGCTGTTGTCAGGGCAATTCGTGCGGCTGCGCTTCCCGCAAGCCGTGGCGGAAAACACTTACTTGGTGCCGCAACGTGCGGTGCAATCGGGCGCGCAAGGGCAATTCGTCATCGTGGTCGGCGCGGACAATAAAGTCGCCCCCTTACCCGTCAAAACGGGCGGTATGTCAGGCACAGATTTCATCATTGCCGAAGGTCTAAAAGGCGGCGAACAAGTGGTGGTGAACGGCTTGCAAAAAGCTCGCCTGGGTTCGGTTGTGAAACCTGTACCCGTCGGTGGCGCGCCCGTTACCCCTGTAACTAACGATAAGAAATAATCGAACCTCTCAAAATTCAGAATTTTGGGATGAAGCGCAAGGAGCCGCGCATAACCAGCGACTTGCCAGCTTGCTGACTTAGTCGAATGGCTAGTTGCTTTATCAGCGAATGACGCAGGCATATCAGATTGATAGACTAGGAATGAGCGAGCACGCGACACAGCGGTTCGCCCAAGTGATTTACGCAGGCAACCCGCGTCGCGGGTGCTCGCAAAAAATGAATTTTCAGAGGTTCGACCGTTATGTTCGCTAAATTTTTTATTGATAGACCGATTTTTGCCTGGGTCATTGCGCTCATCATCCTGCTCGGTGGCGCGTTGGCGTTGAAGAATCTGCCCGTCTCGCAATACCCTTCGGTCGCCCCGCCCGCCTTGTCGGTGAGCATCACTTATCCCGGCGCATCGGCGCAAGTTATCGAGGAAACCGCTGTCGCTTTACTCGAACAGGAAATGAACGGCATCGAGCACTTGCTCTATATGGAATCAGCCTCGGAGTTGGGTAACGGCAGTATCACGCTGACTTTTGAGGCGGGCACGAATCTCGATTTGGCCTCGGTGGAAACGCAAAATCGCATCAAGCGCGTCGAGGCGCGTCTGCCCGAAGATGTGCGGCGTTTGGGCATTACCGTGGCAAAAACCGCGCGGAATTATGTGATGTTTGTCGCGCTGTTTTCACCCGACAAAAGTTTGGACGATGTGGCACTCGGCAGCTATGCCACTGCCAGCGTGTTGGACGGCATACGGCGCGTACCTGGTGTGGGCGAAGCCTTGTTGTTCGGCACGGAATACTCGATGCGCTTGTGGCTGAACAGCGACAAATTGCAGCATTACAAACTCTCTCCAGCGGATATTTCCAAGGCGGTGCGCGCGCAGAATTCACAACTCGCGGTCGGTGAATTGGGTCAAGTCCCTGCCGTGCCGGGGCAGCAGATCAACGCCGTCATTGTGACCAAGAGCCGCCTTTCCACACCTGAAGAATTCGGCAACATCATCGTGCGCACCAACCCCGACGGCTCGTCACTGCGGGTGAAAGACGTGGCGCGTGTGGAACTCGGCGCGCAGGATTATTCACGCAGCGCGCGCATCGACGGGCAGCCCACCGCCGCGATTGCGATTCGTTTGTCGCCCGGCGCGAATGCTTTGAGTACGGTCAAAGATGTGAAGGCCAAGATGACCGAGCTGGAGAAATTCTTTCCCAACTCGAACCCCCTCCCTAACCCTCCCCCGCAAGCGGGAGAGGGGACAAACGAAACGCTGCGCGTCACTCCAGTCAAAAGCATTGACTGGGTTGTGCCTTACGACACCTCACAGTTCATCGACATTTCTATCAAAGAAGTGTTGAAGAGTCTCGCCGAAGCCTTGCTGCTGGTGGTGTTGGTGATGTATCTATTTTTGGAAAATTGGCGCGCCACGCTAATTCCCGCCATCGTCATTCCCATCGCCTTAATCGGCGCGCTGGTCGGACTTTATTTGCTGGGTTATTCCATCAACGTGCTGACGCTGTTCGCGATGGTGCTGGCGATTGGTATCGTGGTGGATGATGCCATCGTGGTGGTGGAAAACGTCGAACGAATTATGTCCACTGAAGGTTTGTCGCCGCGCGACGCGACACGTAAAGCGATGGATCAAATTGTCGGCGCGATTATCGCCATCACGCTGGTGCTGATGGCGGTGTTCATCCCGATGGCGTTTTTCCCCGGCTCGACCGGCGCGATCTACCGCCAGTTTGCCGTGACCTTGGTGTTGACCATGATGTTCTCCGCCTTGATGGCGTTGACGCTCACGCCCGCCCTGTGCGCGAGCTTGCTGAAACACAAAACGGAACATTTGGGCGCGAACCTGCTCGCTGGCGGCGGATTTTTCGGTTGGTTTAATCGCTTATTCGCGCGCAGCACCAACGGCTATGTCAATCGCGTCGGCAAAATCGCTAAAAAACCAGCGCGCTATTTGCTGATTTACGCGGCGATATTTATCGCGATGGGCTGGTTGTTCACCAAGCTGCCGGGCAGCTTTTTACCCGAAGAAGACCAAGGCTATTTCATCAACGTAATTCAGTTGCCAGCGGGCGCGTCCAAAGAACGCACGCTGGAAGTGTTGAATCAAGTCGAACAGTTTTATCTCAAGCAGACTGAGGTGGAACACGTCATCGGCGTGGCGGGATTCTCGTTCTTCGGACGCGGACAAAACATGGCGATTGCCTTTGTGCGCCTCAAAGGTTGGGATGAACGCCCCTCTGCCGACAGCAGCTCGGTCGCCTTGGTACGCAAGGCGAACATGGCAATGTTTGGCATCAAACAGGCGATGATATTCGCCATCAATCCGCCGCCGATACCGGAACTCGCGGCATCAGGCGGCTTCGATTTCCGCTTGCAAGACCGGGGCGGTTTGGGGCGCGAAAAATTGCTGGAAGCACGCAATATGGCACTCGGCATGGCGGCACAAAATCCGGTGCTGGCGGGTGTACGTCCCGAAGGTCAGGAAGCGGGTCCGCAATTATTTTTGGACATAGATCGCGTTAAAGCCGAAGCCTTGGGCGTGTCCATCACCGATTTGAATGACACCCTGCAAGCCACGCTGGGCGTGGCTTACATCAATGACTTTACCCGTCAGGGACGCATCTTGCGCGTGCAAATGCAAGCCGAAGCAAAGTTGCGCAGCAGCCCCGCCGACCTGCTGAAATTGACGATACGCAACAGTAAGGGCGGCATGGTCTCGCTGTCCGAAATTGCCACGCCGCGCTGGATAGTCGGCGCGCCCAAACTGGATCGCTACAACGGCATCGCCTCGATGAAGCTCTCAGGTGCAGCCGCGCCGGGTCGCAGCTCAGGTGAAGCCGTTGCCGCGATGGAAAAAATCGCGCAACAACTGCCGCCGGGATTCGGTTTCGAGTGGTCGGGCACCTCGTTTGAGGAACGTATGTCGGGTCAGCAAGCCCCGTTGTTGTTCGCCATTTCGCTGTTCGTGGTGTTCCTGTGTTTAGCCGCGTTGTATGAAAGCTGGTCGATTCCGTTTGCCGTGTTATTGGTCGTGCCGCTGGGGATTTTCGGCGCGGTATTGGCGGTGACCTTGCGCGGCTTGCCCAACGATGTGTATTTCAAAGTGGGCTTGATTGCCATCATCGGTTTGTCATCCAAAAACGCGATTTTGATTATCGAATTCGCGCGCAAATTACAAGATGAAGGCATGGGCTTAATCGACGCGACACTGGAAGCGTGCCGCTTGCGCTTCCGTCCAATTTTGATGACTTCCATCGCGTTCATCGTCGGCGTGTTGCCCTTGGCAATCTCCACTGGCGCGGGGGCGCAAAGCCGCCACGCGATAGGCACGGGCGTGATGGGCGGCATGATTGCGGCGACCGTGCTGGCGGTGTTCCTCGTGCCCGCCTTCTTCGTCGTGGTGCGCAAAATTTTCCCTGGCCATGCGCGTAGCCATCAGGAGGACACTCACCATGAATAAGCACAATCTATCCGCAGATGAAGCAGGAGTTTTGCGGCAAAAAAACCTTTAAGCGCTGTCAATCTGCGTCATCTGCGAATAACGATTTGACGCGCTGCAAAGCCTAGTGTGATTAGGTTTTGCGTACAAAAACTTTGGACTTGCGCTGATAGTTGTACAGCGATTTTTTCTGCGCGGGCAAGGCAGTGACATCGCTTTCGACGAAGCCGCGTTCGACAAACCAGTGCGCGGTGCGAGTGGTTAAGACAAATAATTTTTTGAGTTTTTGCGCTTTCGCCAGCTCTGCCATGTAGTTCAAAATCGCTTCGCCATAGCCTCGGTCGCGACACGCTTCATCCACCGCAAGGCAGGCTAATTCAGCAGCCGCTTCGTCTGGGAAAGGATAGAGCGCGGCGCAGCCGACGATGCGATGGTCGTGTTCCAGCACCACAAATCGGGCGATTTCGCGTTCTAATAATTCCCGCGAACGGCGCACCAAAATGCCTTGCTCTTCCAGCGGTCGCAGCAGTTGCAACACGCCGCCAACATCTTCAATCGTCGCTGCGCGCAAGGTGTTTAAGGTGCTTTCCACCACCATCGTGCCGATGCCCTCTGCGCTGAATAATTCTTGCAACACCGCGCCATCGGTATGGCGACTGACTAGATGCGTGCGCGCCACGCCCGCTTCGCAGGCGCGGATGGCGCACGGTAAAAATAAATTTACGTCGTCGGGCAATTTACGTTTGCCCGCCAACACCGCTTGCGCTTGGCTGACGGTGAGCTCTTTGAGCAGCTCGCCTTGCGCGTTTTGCACGCCGTCGGTGTCCATCAAAAATACTAATTTGTCGGCATCCAAGGCAATCGCGGTGGCGGTGGCGATGTCTTCCAAAGTGAGGTTGAACACCTCGCCCGTGGGCGAAAATCCCAGCGGCGAAAGCAGCACCACTTCGCCAAATTCCATACGGTCATTGAGCGCGGCGACATCGACCTTGCGCACGCAACCGGTGTGTTGCAAATCCACGCCGTTAATCACGCCTATCGGGCGCGCGGTGATGAAATTGCCGCCCGCCACGCGAATGTCAGCGTTCGCCATCGGCGAATTCGCCAAGCCCATCGACAGCAACGCTTCAATCTCCAAGCGCACCCGACCCACCGCTTCTTTGACGCATTGCAAGGTCTGCGCATCGGTCATGCGGATGCCTTGGTGATAGGTATCGCCAAGATTATTTTTGGCTAAATGCGCCTCGATTTGCGGGCGCGCACCATGCACCAACACCAAGCGCACACCTAGGCTGGCGAGCAAATTAAAATCGTGCGTCAGCTCGACAAATTTGCCATCCGCCACTACTTCGCCGCCAAAGGCAATGACAAAAGTCTTGCCGCGAAAGGCGTTGATGTAAGGCGCGACGGAACGAAACCAAGCAACGAAAGCAGCAGGAGAAGTTTTAATAGGCATGATGGTTGAACCTGTAAGTTGTGAGTGGTGTGGCACTAGGTGTCTAGTGGTGAGTGGGGCGGCGCGTTGCGCCTAAGTAGTAAGTGGGAAAAACACTGCACTGGGTTTGGCGTGTGTGCTCGGGGATATTATCTCTTTAAAACCACGGACAAGCCGTTGCGGGCTTCCACTTACCACTTAAGGCACGCAGTGCCGCCCCACTCACCACTTTCATAAAAAATCGCCCCACTGCATTTGCAAGGCGGTCAGTCCTGCCAGCGCGGCGGTTTCGGTGCGCAACACGCGCGCGCCTAAACGGATGGGGGTGTAGCCGCAACTCAACGCGCTGTCGCTCTCGGCTTGAGTAAAGCCGCCTTCCGCGCCGATGATCAGCACCGCTTTATCATTGGGACGGGCTTGGCTGTGCAACGATTGCGCACCTGTGGGCAGCAAAATAAAACGGCTGTAAGGCTGGTCACGCATGGTTGGTAGCCATACCATAATATCCAGCGGCGCATGAATGACGGGCAGTGTGTTGCGCCCGCATTGTTCGCACGCGGCAATCGCCACTTGCTGCCAATGCGCCATGCGTTTTTCGGCGCGCTCGGCGGACAGTCGGGCAACACTGCGCTCGGTATCGAGCGGCTGAATTTCGTTCACACCCAGCTCGGTGGCTTTTTGGATAATCCAATCCATTTTTTCGCTACTGCACAACGCCTGCCCCAACACCGTATGTAGCGGCGATTCGCGCATCGCATCGACCACTTGCAGCTCACCTAACACCACGCGCTTACCCGTTAAATCAGCAATCACGCCGTGGCATTCCGTGCCTTGCCCATCAAAAATTTCGACGGCATCGCCAACGCGTAAACGCAACACCCGCGCGGCGTGATGCGCAGCATCGGCGGGCAAATCAAAATTGCCAGAATGAGGAATGGGGGCGGGGCAATAAAAACGCGGCATGATGTTTACAAAGATATTTTGTCCACAGATTACGCAGATTCACACAAATTAAAAATCAAAAAATTGATTAGTAAATGTATTACTGAGGCAAACCGTATTGCTTGTTTCACGCATTAGAATCGGCATGAATCTGTTTAATCTGTGGACTAACAGGGTTACTAAGACTTAAGGGCTTAAGCAGCGGGGGCGTGATAATATCGCGCCTCAAAAAAAACAGCATAGAAATTTTAGGAGTAGGTGTCATGGTTAGTTTGCAGCCGCCGTTGTGCGACTTTGGTTGGAAAGCCCCCGATTTTGATTTGTTAGGCGTGGATGGGGTGCGTTACAACCTCGCCCGTGCAGCGGGCAAAAATGGTTTGTTGGTAATGTTCATTTGCAACCACTGTCCGTATGTAAAATCTATCCGCGAGCGCATCGTGCGCGACACGCTGGAGCTGCAAGCGCATGGCATTAACAGCATCGCGATTATGTCTAACGACCCCGCTGACTATGAGGAAGACTCGTTCGACAATATGCGTAGTGTCGCGCAGCAGTATCACTATCCTTTCCCCTACGTCATCGACCCGACTCAGCAAATTGCGAAAAATTATGACGCAGTTTGTACGCCCGATTTTTTTGGCTTTAATGCCCAGCTCGAATTGCAATATCGCGGTCGCTTAGACGCATCGCGCAAAGAAACTGCTTTAGACGCACCGCGTGATTTATTTAACGCGATGTTACAAATCGCACAAACAGGACAAGGCCCCGCTGAACAAATCGCCAGCATGGGTTGCTCAATCAAATGGAAATCACAATGAATCATCACAGCAATCCCCCCAAAGGCATGAGCGCGGTACTTAAAGCCGTGGTCGCCGCCGTCAAACTGGTCTCCGCTGAAGAAGTCATGCCGCGTTATCACAAGGTCACCCGCCAAGTGAAAATCGACGGTAGTTTATGCACCGAAGCCGACACCGCAGCGCAAGCCGCGCTGATTAGAAAACTGCAAGCCATCGTCAATGTGCCCGTGTTGGGCGAAGAAATGTCGGAAGCTGAACAACACGCTATCTGGGATGCGGGCTTTGATGGCTTGTGGTGTATCGACCCAATAGATGGCACTTCTAATTTTGTACGCGGCGTGCCGTATTTTGCGATTTCCGTGGCGTTACTACGCGAACATAAATCTGTCATGGGGGTGGTGTATAACCCCGTCTCCGACGAATTGTTTGCTGCCGAAGCGGGCAAAGGAGCGTTCTTAAATGGCGAAAAATTAGTCGGCCGAGAGTCAGCCAGCAGCCTGTCAGAATCTTTAGCCAGTGTGGATTTGAAACGCTTATCGCCCACTTTATTGAAGAAGTTTTCAGCGCAACCGCCCTACGCTTCGCAACGTAATTTTGGTGCGAGTGCGTTGGACTGGTGCTACACCGCAACGGGTCGTTACGACGTGTATTTACATGGCGGACAAAAGCTCTGGGATTACGCGGCAGGCGCGTTAATCGGCGAAGAATCGGGTTCGTATGCCTGTTGCATCGAGCAAGATGAATTCGCGCAAGGCGATGTATGGCAACGCTCGGTGGTCGCGGCGCGTGATGCGACCGTGTTTGAAGAATGGAAGACTTGGATACGCCACCCGTAAAAATATGATTGCAAAATTACTCTTGGTCACGCTGGCAACGGCTGCTGTTGGCAATGCCTATAGCGACAGCATTTTTGGAGCAGGAGCAACCTTCCCCAATAGTATTTATCAAGCCTGGGGTAAAGCCTACCAAAGCCAAACCAACCATGTGTTGGTCTATACCCCGGTTGGTTCGGGCAAAGGACTTGCCGCCATCTACGCCGCTAAAACCGATTTTGGCGCGAGCGATAAGCCACTCAAAATTGACGAGCTAGAGCAAGCACAACTCATACAATTTCCGATGATCATCGGCGGGGTCGTCCCCGTGGTAAATCTCAAAGGCATCGCGAGCGGCGACATGGTGTTGAACGGCGCAACACTGGCTGCAATTTTTATGGGGCAAGTCACGCGCTGGAACGACCCCGTGCTGCGCGCACTCAATCCAAATTTGAAACTGCCCGATGCTGAAATTGTGGTCATCACGCGTAGCGACAAATCTGGCACGACGTTTAATTTTAGTAATTATTTAAGCAAAGTCAGCCCCAGCTGGCGCAGCGCGCTTGGCGAAGGACTGCACCTAGCCTGGTCAGTCGGTACGGGTGCGGAAGGCAGCAATGGCGTGGCTAAAAAACTTGCCGAGACCGCCAATGCGATTACCTATCTAGACTTAGCCGATGCACAAGCGCGCAATTTAAGCACCGTCAATATGTTCAATCGCAGCGGTAGCGTGGTGAGCCCCAACGCCGCCTCGTTTGCCGCCGCTGCCGCTGCCGCAAAATGGTCAGCCGCAACGGGCTATTACGAGATTTTGACTGACGAGCCTGGCACGGACAGTTGGCCAATTACGGCGGCAAGTTTCATCTTGTTAGCACGCACTCAACTCTCACCTGAACGCGGCGCGGCGGTGATTAAATTTTTTGATTGGGCATATCGCGATGGCGATGCGCTGGCGCATAGCTTGCACTTTGTACCGTTGCCAGACAGCGTGGCAGAAGGCGTGCGTGGCGCATGGCGCAACGACGTGAAAAATAAAAAGGGGCAAGCGGTTTGGCAGTAAAGCGGGTGCGCATCAGCCATTGACGCGTGTTTAACAGTAACTAAACTTAAAGAAAGCGAGCATAAAAAATGAAACAAAGCAGCTTCAGCAAGATGATGGGATTGGGCTTGATGGCGAGTGTGGGATTTGCCCAAGCGGGGGCGTTTTTTGGCGCGGGCGCAAGCTTCCCAAAAGCCGCCTATCAAGCATGGGGCAAGGCGTACAAGGCAGAGGCAGATAGCACGCTGATCTACACAGCGGTGGGTTCGGGTAAAGGCTTAGCGGAAATTGTTGCAGCGCGCACTGACTTTGGCGCATCGGACAAACCCTTTAGCAAGGCGGAGCTCGACCAAAATCATTTAATGCAATTCCCTACCTTAATCGGCGGCGTGATACCCGTGATGAATGTCAAAGGCATTGAGGACGACCAGTTGCAATTAGATGGGGCGACGCTAGGCGCAATTTATTTGGGCAAAATTACGCGCTGGAATCATCCCGCCATCAAAGCCTTAAACCCCAGCCTGAGCTTGCCTGCGGAAGCGATTGTGGTGATACATCGCGACGATAAATCGGGTAGCACGTTTATTTTGAGCAACTATTTATCCAAGCTGAGTAGTGAGTGGAAAAATAGCTTAGGCGAAGGCTTTAGTTTGGATTGGCAAAACGGCGTAGGCGTAGCAGGCTCGGCGGCAATGGCGCAAAAAGTTCTTACTACGCCGAATGCGATTGGCTATTTAGATTTCGCGGACACACAAAAACAGCATCTCGCGGCGATTAAATTACGCAATGCCGAAGGCATATTTGTCAAAGCCGAAGTGACCAGCTTTGCCTCCGCTGCCATGGCGGCACAATGGAACATGGCGAATGGCTTCAATGAAATACTGACCAATCAGGGCGGCAAACAAAGCTGGCCGATGACGGCGGCGACGTTTGTGGTGATTGAAAATGTGCCCGCCGTGCCCGAAAATGTCGCGGCAGTATTGAAGTTTTTTGATTGGGCATATCGTCGCGGCGATGCCATTGCAGTGGATTTAGGCTATGTGCCGCTGCCCGACAGCGTGGCAGATTTAGTCCGTAGCGCATGGAAAAGCCAAATCAAAAATCGGGCAGGGCAAGCATTATTTCAATAGTCCTGGTTAGGACAACTTTTAAGGGCGCGCGGTGAAAATTTTAATTTTAGGGGCGGGGCAAGTCGGCTCCTCAGTGGCAGAAAGTTTGGTCGGCGAAGCCAATGACATTACCGTGGTCGATTCGGATAGTTTGAAATTGCAGCAACTGCAAGATCGCTTGGATTTACGCACCCTGACGGGCAACGCTTCGCACCCTGCGGTGCTCGAAAACGCGGGCATTGCCGATAGCGATATGTTGTTGGCGGTGACCCAAAGCGATGAAGTGAATATGCTGGCGTGCAAGCTGGCAGCGAGTTTATACAACACGCCGACGCGTATCGCCCGCATCCGCGCCTCCGAGTATTTAGAGCGTCCTGAGGTGTTCAGCAAAGATAATTTTTGCGTGGATTTCTCCATCTGCCCTGAACAAATCCTCACCGACTACATCACCAAACTCATCGAGTTTCCTGAAGCCTTGCAGGTGCTGGAATTCGCCGATAAGAAAGTCAAATTAGTCGCGGTCAAAGCCTTTGCGGGTGGCCCTTTAGTGGGGCAGCCCTTAAGTTTGATGCGCACTCACATGCCCAATGTCGAAACGCGTGTCGCGGCGATTTTCCGTAAAGACCGCGCCATTACGCCCGAAGGCACCACAGTTATCGAGGACGGCGATGAAATTTTCTTTATCGCGGCAACTAAAAATATCCGTAGCGTATTGAGCGAAATGCGCCGTATGGACAAGCCGTCCAAGCGCGTGATGATTGTTGGCGGTGGCAATATCGGCAGGCGGTTGGCGAAGGCATTGGAAAACACTTACCAAGTCAAACTCATCGAATTCAACAAAAAGGTCTGCGCCAAGCTGGCGGAAGATTTAAGCAACACCTTGGTGTTGAACGGCGACGGCACGGATGAAAAATTGATGCAGCAAGAGCATGTCGATGAAGTCGATGTGTTTTGCGCGCTGACCAATGACGACGAAAACAACATCATGTCCGCGCTGCTCGCCAAGCAAGGTGGGGCGCGCAAAGTCATCGCGCTCATCAATCGCAGCGCGTATGTCGATTTGGTGCAGGGCGGCAAAATCGACATCGCGCTGTCGCCCGCGCAAGTCACTATCGGCTCGCTGTTGGCGTATGTGCGCCAAGGCGATGTGGTGGCAGTACATTCGCTGCGGCGCGGCGCGGCGGAAGCCTTGGAGTTGGTCGCGCATGGCGATCGCAAATCATCACGCATCGTCGGTCGACGCATCGACGAAATCGACTTGCCGCGTGGCGCGACGATAGGCGCGTTAGTACGTCGCGAAGAAGTCATCATCGGCCATCACGATGTGGTCATCGAAGCGGAGGATCACGTCATCGTGTTCGTCATCGACAAAAAAATGGTGGGTAAAGTCGAAAAATTATTCCAAGTCAATCTGGGCTTTTTCTGATGAAACGCACCCTCACCGTAGTTCATGCACTGGGCTTGATGCTGGCCGTTTTTAGCGTCGCCTATCTCATGCCGATTGTGGCTTCGCTGATTTATCAGGATGGCACTGCCATTGACTTTATTTACGCACTGGTTGCAACCGCCAGTATTGGCGTGGTGTTATGGCTAGTCTCGTATCGGCATCGCGGTGAACTGTCGATCCGCCACGGCTATTTATTGGTGGTGGCTATGTGGACAGCGATGCCTGCGGTGGCGACCTTGCCCTTGCTGCTGGTGCTGCCTGACCTGTCATTTACTGATGCTTATTTTGAAACCATGTCGGGCCTAACCACCACGGGCGCGACCGTGCTGACAGGCTTAGAAAACTTACCCCCCGCCATCAACATTTGGCGACATGAATTGAACTGGCTAGGCGGTATGGGAATTATCGTGTTGGCAGTCGCCATTTTGCCTTTGCTCGGCATCGGTGGGCGGCAGCTCTTCAAAGCCGAAACGCCAGGACCGATGAAAGATGCCGCGCTCACGCCGCGCATTACCGAGACCGCACGCAATTTATGGCTGGTGTATTTGGGCATTACGCTCGCCTGTATCGCCGCGTTAAAAGTTGCGGGGATGAATTGGCTAGATGCGATTTGCCATGCTTTTGCCGCGATGGGGCTAGGCGGATTCTCCACCTATGACGCAAGCGTCGGACACTTTGACTCGCCGGTGATTGAAGCAGTACTCATCGTATTTATGCTGATTGCGGCGATGAATTTTGCCACGCACTTTTTGGTGTGGCGCGGCAAAACATTCAAGCCTTATGCGCATGACAAAGAAGGCTTGGCGACGGTGGTAGTCATCGTGCTGAGCTGCGTGGGGATAGGCGCATTTCTGTATTACCAAGGCACTTACAGCAACTTTTGGACGGCATTGCGCCACGCCAGTTTTAACTTGGTTTCAGTGGCGACCGATTGTGGCTTTGCCAGCCAAGACTTCAATTTGTGGCCGATTTTTGCACCCATGTGGATGTTGTTATTAAGCAGCGTGGTGGCAAGCTCTGGCTCGACGGGCGGCGGCATCAAAATGGTACGCACGCTGATTTTGTTCAAACAAGGCGGGCGCGAATTACATAAATTGCTGCATCCAGCGGCGGTCAATCCGATGAAAATCGGCGGCGCGGTGATTCCCAATAACGTGGTGTTTGCGGTACTAGGCTTTATCTTTTTGTACTTTATGACCGTGGTGACGCTGACCTTTGTCTTGCTGATTAGCGGGCTGGATTTTATTTCTGCGTTCTCCGCCATCATCGCTTGCATCAACAATGCGGGACCCGGCTTAGGCGTGGTCGGGCCCGCTGGGAATTATCAAGGCTTGAGCGATTTTCAAACGTGGATTTGTACCACCGCGATGTTGGTGGGACGTTTAGAGATTTTTACCGTATTGATTTTATTTACCCCGCATTTTTGGCGTAGATAAAGCGGTGTCGCTCGAAAAAACACATCAGTGGCTCATTAAGTAGCGTGAACGGGCATGACAAAGCCCTACAAAGTCGGCTACTATCGGAGCTTGGCTCGATAACAGTGTAGCTAGTTAAAATAAGTGCCATCAAAGACACAACAGGGAGAGCGTAGTGAGCGAAGAGCAGCCTTTAGCAGGTATCAAAGTTGTGCTGATAGACGACAGCAACACCATCCGTCGCAGTGGCGAAATTTTCTTAAAGCAAGCGGGCTGCGAAGTCGCTCTTGCTGAAGATGGTTTCGATGGCTTATCTAAGGTAGTCGAACACCAACCCCATTTAATTTTTATCGACGTGATGATGCCGCGCTTGGATGGTTATCAAGCCTGCGCCCTGATTAAAAATAACCCCCACTTCCGACACATTCCCGTGGTGATGTTGACCAGCAAAGACACGCTGTTCGATCGGGCGCGCGGCAAATTGGTCGGCTCAGATCAATATCTCATCAAGCCATTTAACAAACAAAACATTGTCGAAACCGTGCTGATGCACACCCGTAAAGAGGAAATGAATTATGGCTATTAAGAAAATCATGTTGGTGGACGACTCTGCAACGGAGCGTCATTTAATCGGTGAAATTTTGACTAAAGCGGGTTTCCAAGTGATTTTGATTGAAGACGGCGAACACGCCGTGGCGCAAGCCAAAATCGACCTGCCTGATTTAATTGTGATGGACGTGGTGATGCCCGGTTTGAATGGCTTTCAAGCCACCCGTGCGATTACTAAAGACCCCGTGACAGCACATATCCCCGTGATTCTTTGCACCACGAAAGATCAAGAAACCGACAAAGTTTGGGGCTTACGTCAAGGCGCAAAAGATTACGTTACTAAGCCAGTCAATGGCGCAGATTTGCTCGGCAAAATTGCCGCGCTGACATAAGCCTTTCACGCCATGGCAAACCGCATCAATCTGCGTGAATTTCAGCAAGCGCTGACCGCGCGTATTAGCAGTAGCGCGACCGCGCAACCACAAATCTCGACCTTGGGCGTGATGATTGCGGGACAACGTTATTTGTTGGCGATGGCGGATATCAGTGAAGTGCTAGAACGCTCAGTCGCAACCCCCATTCCACTCAGTCAGCCATGGGTGATGGGGATGACCAATGTGCGCGGGGTGCTGTATTGCATTAGCGATATTGCCGCCTATCTCAAACTGGGTCGGGCATCGGGCGGCAATGAAAATCGCCTACTGTTGGTCGCCGAGCGATTTAGTTTTAATGCCGCGTTGCTAGTGGATAACGTATTGGGTTTGCGTGATTTACAGAGCTTTACGGCCGAGCAAGACCACTATCTCGACGAACAAAAAGTAGTCTGGCGCAAGCTCGATGTGGTGGGTTTGCTACAACAAAACGAATTTTTACAAATCGGCATATAGCTGACATTTTATAAAACAGCGGGTTGCAAAACACGCTGAGGGAGAGCAGCAATGGCTAACAAGGCACTGAGTAACAAACTGAAAAAACTAAGTGAGGGCATTCCCTTATTTCGCGCCTTGCCAGGTACTAAAGAATTAAAACTTTTGGCTACGGCATTGTTTGTCAGCCTAGTGATTACCTTGATTACCGGGTTTTATGCCAACCGAGGCGCAAGCCGTATTACCGAATACGCGCTGATTGCGACCAACGTGGAATTGTTTACCGAACGGCTGAGTACCGCTGCGAAAATTGCGGTGACGGGTAATAGTGAAGCGTTTGATGATCTAGAAGCAGCGCGCATCAGCTTGATTGAGAATTTGGCGACGCTGGATAAAGGTAAAGGCGGGATGGCGGCGACTTTTGGTCGCCCACGTGTGGTACTGGATGCGGCACTCATCAACGCCAACAAGCTGGATACCGACGCGATGTTGATTTCCGACGGGCGTGCTGCGCTGGTAACGCTATCGCGCTCAATTGAAGCGATTAACCTAGGCGATACCGAATTCCGTGGCTTACAAGAGCAAATGCGCAACAGCGTGAATCGTGATTTTGCCACTAGCTTTCAATTGGCGGTGGTGCAAATTGCTCGCGATGCGGGGTATTTGTTGGGTTCTAGCTTGAGCTTGGCACAAATGGCGCAGCTCGGTTTAGATACTTACGCGGCGGAAGCGGCATTGGCGGCGATGCCCGCCAGCGATCCTACGGTACAGCGTGCCGCTGAGTTGTTTGAACCCTATCGCAGCGCGGTGGAAACCTTGGTGGGGCAGTCGCGTCGTCTGGTCGAAGCCAAGGCCGCGCTGGTCGAGCTGGAACAAAACACCAACAAGCTGATTAAACAAAGCCAGGAACTGCGTACGCTGTATCAAGCCAGCTTGCTGACTAAGGGCTTGGGCGTTGCCGCGATTATTTTCGCGCTGTTGACGTTGTTATTGCTGACGCTGTTGGTGCGCGTGTATTTCGCCGACGTGAAACATGCCGCTGCACGCGAACGCAACATTAACCAGACCAACCAAAACGCGATTTTGTTGTTGATGAACGAATTGAGCGATTTGGCGGATGGCGATTTGACCGTTAAGGCAACGGTGTCGGAACAAATTACCGGCGCGATTGCTGACTCGGTGAACTACACCGCCGAGGAATTGCGCAAACTGGTACAGGGGATTACCAACGCGGCGTTGAAAATGGGTCATGCCACGCAACAAGCGGATAACATTTCTAAAGACTTGTTGTTAGCGGGTCAAAAACAAGCGCACGAGATTCAAGATACCGAAGAAGCGGTACAACTGATGGCGAAGTCGATTCAAGAGGTTGATAGCTCCGCGACCAAAGCCACCAAGGTGGGTAACCAAACCTTGGCAGCTTCCGAACAAGGCGCGCTGGCAGTGCGTAACGCGATTGCAGGTATGGACGGGATTCGCGAACAGATTCAAGAAACCGCGAAACGAATTAAACGACTGGGTGAAAGCTCACAAGAAATTGGTGAAATCGTGGATTTGATTTCCGACATTACCGAGCAAACCAACGTGTTGGCGTTGAACGCGGCGATTCAAGCCGCCTCAGCGGGCGAAGCGGGACGTGGCTTCTCGGTGGTGGCGGAAGAGGTGCAACGCTTGGCGGAACGCTCGGCGGAGGCGACCAAACAGATTGGTGCGCTGGTTAAAACCATTCAAAGCGATACTTACGACGCGGTGGCGGCGATGGAAAAATCCACCATCGGGGTGGTCGATGGCGCGAAATTGGCGGATGCGGCGGGGCAATCGCTGTCAGAGATTCAGAGCGTTTCTAAAGAACTCGCGGCGTTGATTAACAGTATTTCGGTCACCACTCAAGTGCAAACCGACATGGTGGGCGAGGTGTCTAGCAGTATGCGTGACATTTTGACCATCACCGGGCAAACCACCGAAGGTACCCGCCAAACCGCTTTGTCAGTCGCTCAATTAAATGGCTTGGCAAGTGAGTTGAGCGCGTCCGTCGCAGGCTTTAAGGTCGAGTAACCCAACTGGACTCAGGAAATGAATAACGCTCAACATCAAGCCGCGCTGGCGGTGGTCAAGCCTGGCATTGAGGCGGCTCTCGCCGTCATTCATGCGCAATTAGCGATATTTTTCGCGCAACCTAGCGCGCAAATTGCGCCTATGCAAATTGTCATTGCCGAAACCAAACGGATTGCGGGTGCGTGTCAAATGGTTGCCATGCCAGGTTTGACAGCGTTTTGTAAGGAGCTGGAATTAGGCTTTATCGAACTCGCGGTACGTCCTGCACAAGCGAGCGTGTTGCATAGCGAAACTTTTGCTGTTGCGCTGCAAAACTTTAACGATTACTTAAGCGAAATCGAACAAGGCGCGGATAACGCCACCTTGCGCTTGTTTCCTGCCTACGAAAAATTACAGCATTTGCGTGGCTTAGAAATGTCATTTGATGAGGATTTATTTTTTCCCGACCTTGACATCAAGCTGCCTGAAAGTGTGCTGAACACCGCCGCGTGCAGCGACGCTGTGACACAACTGAAAGCTGCGCGCAGTCAATACCAGCAAGCCTTACTGCGCTATCTGCGCCAACTCGACGCGCCTGCCGCGCTGCAACAAATGCAGCAATCCGTGCGTAGCATTCGTGCCGCCATCCCCGCCGATTTGACGCGCGCTTATTGGTGGGTGGCAGAAGAATTCTTAGCCTGCGTCAGCGCGGGCGAGCAAGGCGACAGCTTGAATGTGTCGCGCCTGTTATCACGTCTCGACTTGCAAGCACGCGCCTTAATTGAAGCGCGCCCAGTCGAAACTCATCCAGAAATCAATCAAATGTTGTATGTCATTGGTCGCGCCGAAAATGGCAGTCGCGACATCAAAACGGCGTACGACTTAGACAGTTATTTACCCGCCCCAAATAGCCTCGCCCCGTCTCAGCTCAATAAACGTTTGTTGGTGATTAGCGAGCAACTAAGCGAAGCCGAAGAAAGTTTAGAACACGCACACCAAGGCGATGCCGCCGCGCTTGCCAGCTATCAAGCGCAAACCACGCTGATTGCGCAGTATTGCCAATTACTCAATGACGGCTCGATTAAAACCCTCGCCAATGATTTGGCGGCGTTCGCCAAACAATACCAAGCGGATGACACGCAATCCTTGCTGGCATTAAGTTTGGCATTGGCGATGTTGGGCTTGCAGCGCGCCGTGCGCGACTATCGCAGACTGGATGACGGCTTTGCGGAACAAGCGATGTTGCTAAGCGACGATATGCAAGCCGCTGCACAAGGCAACTATCTAGCCGAAGCCAAGTTGTTACGTTTTGCCGAGCTGTCTAGTCATAGCAGCAGTCGCGACGCACTCGCCCCGCTAACTAAAACCTTGGGCGAAAATTTGCGCCAAGTTGAAAGCGTGCTGACCGCTTTGTTTGAAGATGCCGAACAACGCGATGGACTCGCCAAACTACCCGCGCTGTTGGCGCAAGTAGCCGGGGCATTAGAAGTCCTCGCACGCCCCGATGCCTGCCAATTGGCGCGCGACTTACACACTGCTGTGGACACGCTGTCGCATCACACCCCGTTATTGAGCTTGCCTGAAAGTCGTGCTTTAGCGACTGCCGTGAGCACCTTGGACAGCTATTGCCAAGTGCTCGCCGATAATCAAGCGTGTACCGCGCTGCAAGGCGCGCTGCTTGCCGCCACACAAGGTTTGCGCGCGCAAAGTGTGTTGTTACCGAACACCGTTGCGCTGGTTAAAGCGAGCCATGCCAAAGCCGTCGCGCCGCCTAGTAACAAGAGTGAAGATGCCGAGCTGTTAGAAATTTTCTTGGAAGAAGCGCACGAAGTGTTGGGCATCGTGCAAGAAAATTTGGAGCTCAGCCAACTGCATCCCGATATGCAAAGCTATGTGGTGACCATCCGTCGCGGCTTTCATACCCTCAAAGGCAGCGGTCGTATGGTTGGTCTGACTGACTTGGGCGACGTGGCGTGGAATGTTGAGCGCGCTATGAATGCTTGGCTCAAACAAGAGCAGCCGATTAACGCCGCCTTAATTGCCCTGATAGATAAAGCGATAGGTCAGTTTAGGGAATGGATTAACAGCTTGCAAAAAACGGGGCGCGCCAACATCTCCGCCGACGAGCTCAATCAATGCGCCGCACAAATCGAAAATCCGCACGCACCCGTGCTGCTCAATGTTGCCGCTGCGAGCCCCGATGCGGCGGTAGCGGTCAGCAGCAGCGCGTTGAGTGACAGTTCGCTCGATTGGCAAAGCCCTGTCAGTCACCTTGCTGAACTCGCTCCCGTCGCTAACGAGCCACTCACGTCTGCCGACCACGCAGCGGCACAGCCTGACGCGCCGCTGGAGTTCAGTAGCGCGCTACCTGACGCTGCCGCGCCTAGCGCACTCAGTGTGGCGGGGGACACGGAGGAAGTGCAGACCAGTGACAATTTAGAGCTAGAAATCCTCGAAATTTTCTTGGAAGAAGCCACCGAAGTGCTGAGCAATTTGCAAGCCTATCTAGCAATGGCACAAGCGCAGCCTCACGACCATGCCAACTTTGTCAATATCCGGCGCAGCTTCCACACCCTCAAAGGCAGTGGTCGCATGGTTGGTTTGAGCAAGCTCGGCGAAGTGGCATGGAACGTCGAACGCGCCATGAATGCTTGGCTTAAACAAGAGCACGCCGCAACCGCTGGGGTATGCCAAATGGTCGGCTTGGCAATTACCCAGTTTGGGCTATGGATTGCCAGCATCAAGCAACAGGGTGCGGCGCAGATACAAGCCGCGCAACTCAATGCCTTAGCCGCACAAATCGAACAGGGAACTTGGCAAGCAGCCGAATCCGTCACTGCGGTCGAGCCGCCATTAAGCGCAATCTCACTGGATTTAATCAGTAGCGAAGTTGCGCTTGAGCAGCACAGCGCGCCACCACACACAGTCCCAGAGGCAAGCTCCGCCGAGGTTTTGGCTGACGAGCCTAGCGAGCCTGACAATATCCAGATTGGCACGCTCAGCCTATCGCCTACTTTGTTTGCCATCGGTACTGAAGAATCCAAACAAAACGTAGCGAATCTACGCACCCAACTCAGTGCCTTGCGTGAGCTGGAGGTCGCGCATATTGAGTACGACTTTATGCGTGCCGCACACACCATCGTAGGCGTAAATCGCGCCATGGGCTTTGTGCCCGTTGTCGAGCTAGCCGCTGCCTTGGAAAGCTGGTTGCTGATGCGTATTGAACATGCGTTTGATTTGATACCGACACAATTTACCTTGCTAGAAAACAGCATCGAAAAACTGGCGCAGATGATGGCGCAAGTTAGCGCGCAACACTATCCCGATGCCGCGAGCGACCTAGTGCTGGCCTTGCAGCAAGACAAAGAAAAGCTCAAAAACGTCTTAATCCCAGCCAGCATCATCAGCCCGGTCGTCGCTCCCATTAACCAAGAAGATGAGCCGCAAGTACATGATGAAATTGACGCGCAATTACTGCCGATTTTCTTGGAAGAAGCCGACGAACTTATCCCCCAAATCGGCGATGCCTTACGCCATTTGCGCGCCCAACCTAACGACACTGAACCGCTGCATCTACTCAACCGTTTGCTGCATACCACCAAAGGTAGCGCACGCATGGCGGGGGCGATGCGCGTCGGTGATGTGGCGCACAAAATGGAAGACAAAATTTTGGTCGCAGGCGGTCTCAAGCACGATGCGCATTATTGGGATCAACTCGAACACGATTACGATTTCATCAGCGCGCTGCTCGAAGAATTACGCACAGGCAAACCCGCTGTCACCGCTGAACATGCCGTGCCACAAGGCTTGCGTAGCAGTGATGCGCCCGCGCTAAGCAACGCTGCACCGCTCGAAATTGGCGCGGAGCGCGCCATGCAAGCCAATATGTTGCGCGTGCGCGCCGACGTATTGGACCGCATGGTCAATGAAGCCAGCGAAATTAGCGTGGCACGTTCACGCATGGAAGCCGAGCTACGCGCGTTCAAAGATGGCTTGTTGGAATTGACCAGCAGCGTCATGCGACTGCGTAAACAAGTGCGTGAAGTGGAAATCCAAGCCGAGTCGCAAATGCAGGCGCGCGTCAGTTTGGCGCATGACAGTGCCGAACAATTTGACCCACTCGAATTTGACCGCTTCACCCGTTTGCAAGAACTGACACGCTTCTTAAACGAAAGCGTACATGACGTGCAGACCGTACAACACGCGCTGCTCAAAAACCTAGACGAAACACAAGCGGCGATGTCAGCGCAAGCGCGCTTAAACCGCGAGCTGCAACAAAGTTTGATGAACATTCGCATGGTGCCGTTTAACAGCATCAACGATCGGCTGTATCGCATCGTGCGTCAGACCAGCAAGCTCTTAGGTAAACGTGCCAACTTGGATTTACTTGGCACGGGCGTGGAAATCGACCGCAGCGTATTGGAAAAAATGACTGCGCCATTTGAGCATTTGCTGCGCAACGCCATTGCGCATGGTTTGGAAAATGAAGCGCAGCGCGAACAAGCAGGCAAAGCACCATTCGGGGATATTCGTCTGCTAGTCAGCCAAGAAAATAACGAAGTGGTGTTTACTTTAAGCGACGACGGCACAGGTTTAGATTTCCCCGCGCTACGCGCCAAAGCCATCAGCAAAGGCTTGCTCACAGCAGATGACAACAGCAGCGAAGCCGAACTCACCCAATTGATTTTTGCGACGGGTTTAACCACCGCCAACGAAGTCAGCGAAATTGCGGGGCGCGGCATTGGTATGGACGTAGTCCGTAGCGAAATAGCAGGCTTAGGCGGCCGTATCGACGTGTCATCGAGCACGGGTAAAGGCACGCAATTCACCATTCATTTACCGCTCACTTTGGCGGTGACACAAGTGTTGATGGTGCGTTGCAATGAATCAAGCTACGCCATTCCTGCGGCGATGGTGGCACAAGTGCGTCAAGTGAAAGCCGCTGACATGCCAGCCTTATACCAAGCCAATCAAATGGACTGGCAAGGCATCACTTATCCCTTGCAATACTTGCCGACACTGTTGGACGAACACCATGCCGCAGCGATCACGCAAGCGCGTAACACCGTGCTGCTATTGAAGAGCGGCGCAAACCTAATGGCTTTGCATGTGGATGAACTGCTCGGCAATCAAGAAGCGGTGGTGAAAAATATCGGCCCGCAGTTGTCACGTTTAGCGGGAATTGCTGGGGCAACGGTGCGCGGCGATGGTTCGGTGGTGTTGATTTTGAACCCGTTGCAAATGCAACGTCGCAACACCAACCAAGCAGCCAAGCCAAGTGCCGCCGTGATTGCCAGCAATAATCCACTCATTATGGTGGTCGATGATTCGCTCACCGTACGCAAAATTACCACGCGCTTATTGACCCGTTCAGGCTACGAAGTGGTCACTGCGAAAGATGGCGTGGATGCCTTGGAACAGTTGCGCGACATCAAGCCGTTGGTGATGTTAGTGGACGTAGAAATGCCGCGTATGGATGGCTTTGAACTCACCAAAGAAGTGCGTCGCGCCAGTGCCACCAAGGACATTCCTATCATTATGATTACCTCGCGTACCGCAGATAAACATCGTGAACATGCGATGCAGCTGGGCGTAAATGCCTACCTCGGCAAGCCGTATCAAGAAGATGATTTGCTGGCAAGAATTGCAGCGTTTGTGGCGGGCAAGTAACAGCGAAAACCTTGTCCACGAACATAGAAAATACCAACCAAGGCTAGCAAAAAATAGCTCAGCAAGAATTAAAATTCTTGTTGGGCTTTTTTTATGGCTTGCTTTTCTTGTGCCTAGTTCGCACGCGAAAAGTGTTTGCTCCACTCATCGCAAACTGCTGCGGCAAGACGACACCAAGCAGCGTAAATAGAAAAGCCCGACAGCTTGCGCTATCGGGCTTTGGATACAGAATCTTTCGATTCTTTATTGTAGCAACGGCTCTCACCCCGGATGAACTACTACAACGGGGTGAATTATCAGGGAGAACAGCATGACGAGCAAGCATAAAGATTTAGGCGCACTGACTTTCGGACTAGACATCGGCATCGCTTCGGTGGGCTGGGCGGTCTTGGGCGAAAATCGTATTGTAGGTTTGGGGGTGCGCGCTTTTGACAAAGCGGAAACCGCCAAGGAAGGCGAGTCCCTCAATCTGGCACGACGCACAGCGCGCCTATTGCGCCGCCGTTTGCGTCGCCGCGCTTGGCGGCTCACCAAGCTCAACCGATTATTCAAACGTGAGGGCTTAATCGCGCACACCTCCGCTCTGCGCAGCCCTGTTACGCAATCACTCTGGCAACTGCGCGTCGAAGCACTGGATCGCAAACTCAATGACGAAGAATGGGCGCGCGTCATTCAACACTTATGCAAACATCGCGGTTTTCATTGGATTAGTCGCGCCGAAGAAAAAGCAGCGGAAGGTGATAGCAAAAGTGAAGGCGGCAAGGTTACTCAGGCATTAAAGAGGACAAATGAACTCAAGGAAAAGTATCGTTCTGCTGCCGAAATGGTAATGGCGGAATTTTTCCAACTGCGCACTGATGCAAATGGCAACCCTTCAGTTAACAAAAATGCTGAGCTAATTTTAGATGGCGCAGCACGCAACAAACAAGGCGACTACAGCAAAGCCCTTTCCCGCGTGTTACTCAGTGAAGAATTCGCACTGCTGTTCCAACGCCAACGTGAGTTGGGCAACCCCTACACCAGCCCAGAATTTCAGGAAAAGATACTCGGCAATGGCGATAAAAAGAGCGGCTTGTTCTGGCAACAGAATCCATCCATAGAAGACGATAAATTACTCGATATGCTCGGACGCTGCACCTTTGAAAAGAAGGGTGGAGCTGATGGTAAGGGTGAATATCGCGCCCCGAAAGCCAGCTTCACCGCCGAACGTCACGTCTGGCTGACCCGCTTAAACAATCTGCGCATTGTGGTAGGTGGCACGACTCGCCCGTTGAATGATGCGGAGCGATGTGTTGCATTGCCATTGCCTTACCGCCAAGCGGGTGACTTGAGTTACAAGCAGTTGGGACGGGCGTTAATCGACGAAAATCTTTTAGATAAAGACCGCTTCAAGTTCACTGGGCTTAATTACAGCAACAAGCAAACGGCGGACGAAAAAGTTAAAGACCCCGAAACCGCAACGCTGTGCAAACTTCCCGCTTGGCAAATGTTGCATAAAACATTGAAAGACGCGGGGCTGGAAAACGAATGGCAGAAGATTTCCACTGAGGCGTTGGAAGGCAGACCGCAACTGCTAGACGACATCACTTGGATGTTGAGCGTTTATAAAGAAGATGCCAAGATCGAAGCAAAATTACGCGAACTACCACTGCCGAACAAAGACAAGCTGGTGCAGGCACTCAGCTATGTGAGCTTCGATAAATTTAGCAATCTTTCGCTCAAAGCCTTGCGCCAAATCGTGCCATTGATGGAGCTGGGACAGCGTTACGACGAAGCGGTTGCCAATATCCCTGAATACGGTCATCACAGCCAGTTGCATGTAGTCGGCACAGGTGAGCACAAATACCTGCCGCCGTTCTACAAAGAGCGCGACAAAGCTGGGCGCATGGTGTTCGACGAGGACATGGATATACCGCGCAATCCCGTGGTACTGCGCGCGCTCAATCAGGCGCGCAAAGTGGTCAACGCGCTTATCAAAGAATATGGTTCGCCGCATGAAGTGCATATCGAAATGGCGCGGGATTTATCGCGACCATTGAAAGAGCGGCTCGAAATTAAAAAAGAGCAAGAAGGCTACCGCGACCGTAATGAAAAAGCCAAAACCGATTTCGCCAGCGACTTCAATATTGTTGGCGCGGTAAAAGGTAAGCAGTTCGAGAAGTACCTGCTTTATCGCGAACAACAAGGCAAGTGTATTTATCCAACGATGGATGAAAAGCAAGGCATTTGCAGTTACTCGCTTCAGCCGTTGGATTTGCATCGTGTGCTTTACGATGAAGGTTATGCTGAAATTGACCACGCCCTGCCTTATTCGCGCAGCTTCGATGACAGCAAAAGCAATCGGGTACTGGTGTTGGCGCGTGAAAATCGTAACAAGGGCAACATGACCCCCTACGAGTATCTGGATGGCAAAAGCGATAGTGAACGCTGGCGCAACTTTGTCGCCTTCGTTGAAGGCAATAAAACTTACCGCCTAGCCAAGCGCAGCCGTTTATTGCGCAAAGATTTCGGCGGCGATGAAGCAAAAGGCTTTCGCGAGCGCAACCTCAATGACACGCGCTACATCTGTAAATTCTTCAAAAATTATGTCGAGCAATATCTGCAACTGCATAGCGATAGCGAAGCGAAAAGATGCGTGGTATTGAGCGGACAAATGACCTCATTCCTTCGCGCACGCTGGGGATTGGTCAAAGTGCGCAGCGACTCGGATCGCCATCACGCGCTGGATGCAGTGGTGGTCGCCGCATGCAGTCACAGCATAGTGAAACGTCTGTCCGATTACTCGCGCCGCAAAGAGTTGCAGCAAGTGCGCGAGGGCTTTGTCGATGTGGATACTGGCGAAATTGTGAACCCCGCGATGTTCCAACAATTGCACGAACATTTCCCCGACCCGTGGCAACATTTTCGCGATGAAGTGCAATTGCGTTTGAACATCGACGATGCCACTTTACTGCGCAGCGAAATGGAAAAATTCGGCACGTATTCCGAAGCTGCACTGCAAGCCACTCGCCCGCTATTTGTCTCGCGCGCACCGCAACGTCGCAACGGCGGTGCGGCGCATCAAGAAACTATCCGTTCAGTAGGTAAGGAAAATAAGCTACTCAATGCAGGAACTTCAGCCATTAAAACGTTGCTTACTAAACTGAAATTTAAGGACATAGAAAATATAGTTGGTTGGAATGATCCACGTAACGAATCATGGGTGGAAGAGTTACGCAAAAGACTTGAGCCTTACAAATCCGAAGATGCAAAACAAAACAAGTGTGCAGGTGCGAAAGCCTTTGCTGCGGGTCAACCCAAGCTATACAAACCCAGTGGTGAAAATAAAGTTGCGCCAGAAATTCGTAGTGTGAAATTGCTCTCAACACAAAAGGGTGGAGTTTTGCTACGCGGCGGAGTGGCAGACCAAGCCACGATGTTGCGCGTGGATGTGTTTGAAAAGGGAGGCAAGCACTACCTCATCCCAATTTATCAAAGTGACCGCCTCAAAAAAGTAGAGTTTTTGAACCGTGCCGCAACCGCTGCCAAGTCACGTGATGAATGGACGCTAGTTGATGAAACATATTCGTTCAAATTCACGCTGAACAAAAATGATGCTGTATTACTAAAAAATCGAGACCGTGAATACTTTGGATATTTTGCTGGATTAAATGTTGCAACTGCTGCGATAGACATTGCCAGTCACGACAATAATGCAAATATAAATCTAGGCAAAGCATGGCAAGGTACATGGTCGGGCAACGGGTTAAAAACTGGCATTTTGCGATTTGAAAAATTCAACGTCGATGTCCTCGGCAACCGTTATCCCGCACCACCGGAGAAACGACGTGACTTGGCGTAGCGTCGTTATTTCGCGTCCTGCCAAGTTGCGACGCGAACAATTTCGGCTGGCGATTGAGCAGGAACAAACTGCGCTCGTGCCGTTCGAGGACATCGCGGTGATTGTGCTGAATCATCGCGAAATTACGCTCACCCATCCGGTGCTTTCCGCTTGCGGCGAATACGGCATCAGCCTTTTTGCAACGGGCGATACGCATCATCCTAGTGGCGTATTTATTCCATTTTTATCGCACTCGCGCGCCACCAAGTGGATGCGTTTACAACTGGCGTTGCCTCGTCCTATTGCCAAGCAAACTTGGGCTGCCATCGTGCGGCAAAAAATTACCAACCAATCGTTATGCTTGCAACTATTGGGACGCGAAGGCGAGGAGCGAATGGATGCGTACTTACGCCGCGTACGCTCTGGTGACCCTGGCAATTTAGAAGCCCTAGCCGCCGCCTATTATTTTCCGCAACTATTTGGCAAAGGCTTTTATCGCGACCAGCCGCGCTTTGCCAATGCCGCGCTCGATTATGGCTATGCGATATTGCGCGGTACGATTGCGCGCGGGCTGGTGGCACATGGGCTACTGCCCGCCCTAGGGATTTTTCACGCCAGTGAGCAAAACGCGTTCAACTTAGCAGACGACATGATCGAGCCGTTCCGCCCCGTAGTGGATTTATTCGTCGCGCAATATGCGTATGCGCAAGACGGCGAGCTGCGCCCGTCCGACAAAGTGGCGTTAGTCGGCTTGCTTAATGTCGATGTGCTGATGCCGCGCGGCAAGATGTCGGTGCTGTCCGCCATCGAGCACAGTATTGAAAGTTTGGCGCGGATTTATAACGGCGGCAGCGATGCGTTATTGGAATTGCCCACGCTGATTAAGCTGGAGCAGCATCACTTAGAGTGCTGACATGAGCGAGGAGACACGACGGTTTATGCGCTTATTGGTACTGTTCGATTTACCTGTGGTGAGCAAAGCTGACCGCCGCGCCTACACTTTGTTTCGCCGCTTTTTATTGAATGACGGCTACGACATGATTCAGTTTTCCATCTACGGACGCATCGTCAACGGCAACGATGCCTTAGACAAACACATGAAACGCTTGGTGAATAATTTGCCGCCCGACGGCTCGGTACGCTGTTTAAGCGTCACCGAAAAGCAATATGCCAGCATGAAACTGTTAGTTGGACTGCCACTTTTTCAAGAAAAAGCCCTCAAAGTGAATCAAATGTTGCTGTTTTGAGGTCAAATTTTTCATAGCAAAACGCCCGCCAAGCTAAGCTGGGCGGGCGTTTTGCTGAGGTCTAGTGTAGTTCATCCGGGGTGAGAGAGGGAGCTACAACAAAATTACGGGCAGTAGCAAGGGTCTTGCTAGTGTAGTTCATCCGGGGTGAGAGAGGGAGCTACAACAACATAACAAGCTGCTCCCCGTCCATTTTGAGTGTAGTTCATCCGGGGTGAGAGAGGGAGCTACAACAAATTCGCCGTGTTCAGCACACTGTGCCGCAGTGTAGTTCATCCGGGGTGAGAGAGGGAGCTACAACGCCGCCAATGCCAACAGGTCTAAACCGACCAGTGTAGTTCATCCGGGGTGAGAGAGGGAGCTACAACTCTGTAGAGATTTTGGAAAAGCTGAAAAACAGTGTAGTTCATCCGGGGTGAGAGAGGGAGCTACAACCTTGGCAATCAATCAACAAATCGAGCTGGCAGTGTAGTTCATCCGGGGTGAGAGAGGGAGCTACAACTTCGCTTGTCGCGTGAAAATCTGTACACCGAGTGTAGTTCATCCGGGGTGAGAGAGGGAGCTACAACGCTAGTGTTGCCCTTCGCAGTGGCATTTTTAGTGTAGTTCATCCGGGGTGAGAGAGGGAGCTACAACCCGTTACACGGCGCGCAGCACTACAAGCCAAGTGTAGTTCATCCGGGGTGAGAGAGGGAGCTACAACTGGTTCGCCGATGGAATATGCCGCGATGCAAGTGTAGTTCATCCGGGGTGAGAGAGGGAGCTACAACGCGTGCGCACTAATGGCAAGTTCCTGCGCGAGTGTAGTTCATCCGGGGTGAGAGAGGGAGCTACAACGTTAGGGTGAGGTTATCGACCTCACCCTTTAGTGTAGTTCATCCGGGGTGAGAGAGGGAGCTACAACCTCTGCAGTACGTAGTGCCTCAGGCACCCTAGTGTAGTTCATCCGGGGTGAGAGAGGGAGCTACAACCATTGCGTGCGTCATTTCAATTAACAAAATTAGTGTAGTTCATCCGGGGTGAGAGAGGGAGCTACAACCGATGGCGCGACGGATTGAGCTAACGCTAGAGTGTAGTTCATCCGGGGTGAGAGAGGGAGCTACAACTCGAAACTACGAATCACGCTCGCACCTCACAGTGTAGTTCATCCGGGGTGAGAGAGGGAGCTACAACAGCCAAGCTCATCAAGCACGAGCAATCCATAGTGTAGTTCATCCGGGGTGAGAGAGGGAGCTACAACAAGCATAGAGTAGAGGAACTTTGTCATTTTAGTGTAGTTCATCCAGGGTGAGAGAGGGAGCTACAACCTAATGCGCGACCCACAAGGGGTCACGAATTAGGTTGCCGCTTACGCGGGTTTGGCAAAAAAGGGGCGCAGCTACATCAAGCCTGTGCCGCCTTCCCTGCAAAACAAAATCAACAAAAATGACGCAAAGACTAAGGTTTTGCCGCCTTAAACATCGCTAGCGTTTTTTCACGCGCGACGGCGTGGTCAACGATAGGAGCGGGATAGTGCGTGCCGATGATGAGCTGGCGGGCGCGTTGTTCGATGGGCGGCAGCGTCCAGGGCGCATGAATAAACTTGTCAGGGCAATTGGCGAGTTCGGGCACATAGCGGCGAATAAATTTACCTGCCGCATCAAACTTTTCAGATTGCGTAATCGGATTAAAAATCCTAAACCACGGCTGCGCATCGCAGCCCGTCGAAGCCGCCCATTGCCAGCCACCGTTGTTCGCCGCCAAATCAAAATCGTTCAAATGCTCGGCGAAATAGGCTTCGCCCCAACGCCAATCGAGCTGCAAATCTTTCACCAAAAACGACGCGACTACCATGCGTAAACGATTGTGCATAAAGCCGGTTTGATTGAGTTGGCGCATTCCCGCATCGACCAGCGGATAGCCGGTTGCACCCGCACACCAAGCAGCAAACCAGTCGCGATTTTGGTTGAATTTTAAGTGCTCAAATTGCGGCTTAAAGGCGTGACCGATAACGTCAGGATGATGCTGTAACAACATCTGATAAAAGTCGCGCCAGACTAATTCGGACAGCCACACCGCCGCGCCAGAACCCTGGGCGTGCATGGCGTGGCGCGCAAGGGCGCGGATGGAAATCGTGCCAAAACGAATATGCGTGGATAGATATGACACGCCCTTCACCGCAGGAAAATTACGCGCCTCGTCGTAGTGGGCGATGCGTTCGCTAAAGTCCGCCAGCAGCGTTTCCGCACCCGCCATACCGCACGGAATTTTGAGCTCGGTGAGATTGGTTTTGGCAAAGCCTAGCTGTGCCAAACTGGGCAGCGCGGCCGCGCTAAATTTTGCTAAAGCGGCAAAGTATTTTTCAGTCGGATAAGCGCGCAAATAAAACGCATTCACTTTTTTCAACCAAGCGTTTTTGTAGGGCGTAAAGACGTGATACGGCGTGCCGCCGCCCGTCAAAATCTCATCGCGCTCAAAAATAACTTGGTCTTTGTAACTGTGCAAAACGCAATTTTGTGCGGCTAACTTTTCGGCAACGTGCGCGTCGCGCGCGATGGCGGATGGTTCGTAATCGTGATTGCAAAACACCGCCTCCGCGCCGATTTGGGCGGCAAGTTGCGGAATCAAAACCGTCGCGCTGCCGTGTAAAACATGCAAGTCGCTGCCTAATTTTTGTAGTTCAGATTTGAGTTCAGCGAGGCTATGCCAAATAAATTCAACCCGCCTATCGGCCTGATTCGGCAAGGCTTGCAAGATGTCGGTATCGAATACAAACACGCATTGCACCGCCTGCGAATTTTTCAGCGCGTGATACAAAGCGGCATGGTCAAATAAACGTAAATCGCGGCGTAGCCAACAAAGAGAGGTCATAGGGTTTGGTGAGTGGTGAGTGGTGCGGTGCGGCACTGCGTGCCTCAGTGGGAAGTGGGGAAAGCGATGCATGGGGGTTTCCACTTACCGCTTAGGCACGCTAGTGCCGCCCTACTTACCACTTTGGTAAAATGCGTAATTGTGCCGCCAAGCGGCTAAAGCTACAATGCGCAAATGAATGAACTTAATCTCACCAATCACTTTTTGATTGCCATGCCTGCCATGCAGGAAGGCGTTTTTGCGGGCACATTAACTTTTGTGTGCGAGCACAACGAAAACGGCGCACTCGGCATCGTGGTCAACCGCCCTACCAGCATCACTTACGCGGACATGTTCGAGCAAATCAGCATTCCTTTGCATCAACCCGAAATCGAAAAACTACCCGTGCATTTTGGTGGCCCAGTGCAAACCGAGCGCGGCTTTGTGTTGCACGACACACAGCAACAATGGCAATCGACGTTGCGCATCGGCAGCAGCATGGCACTCACCACCTCTAAAGATATTTTAGAAGCGATTGGTGCTGGTACTGGCCCGCGCAATGTCTTGATTAGCTTGGGCTACGCGGGTTGGGAGCCGGGTCAGTTGGAGCATGAAATCGCCGAAAATACTTGGCTCACCGTACCCGCCAGCGAGCACATTTTGTTTGAGCTGCCGCCCGAAGAACGCCTTGCCGCTGCGATGGCGTTGTTGGGCATTGATTACGCCTCGCTGGTTGAAGAAGCAGGACATGCCTGACGCATCGCCACTCGCGTCTGTTAATCCCGAATCCAGAATCCTGAATCCTGCTTTAATCGGCACGCTGCTCGCCTTTGATTTTGGCACGCGCCGTATCGGCATCGCAAAAGGGAATACTTTATTGAGCAACGCCGAGCCGCTCGCTACGATTGATGCAGAAAAAACTGACACACGCTTCGCGCACATTGCCGAGTTGATTAAAAATTGGCAGCCGAGTGGCTTAATTGTCGGGCTACCGTGCAATGAAGATGGCACGCCGCATGAGTTGACCGCGTTGTGTCGTCGCTTTGCTAACCGCCTGAAAGGGCGGTTTAATTTGCCCGTAATTTTGGTCGATGAACGCTATACCTCGGCGGCAGCCAGCAGCGCGTTAAACGAACTCGGCATACGCGGTCGCAAACAAAAAGCGGTGCTCGACCAATATGCTGCGCAACAGATTTTGCAAGCCTATTTTGATGAACCTACAGCGGGAATATCAGTATGAATAATCCACAATTAAATCGTGACGGCGGGCTGCAACATTTGCTCACTACTGAAGGACTGCCCGCGCGCATCGTGCGCGAAATTCTCGATACCGCCGCGACTTTTCTCGACGAAAATTCCAGCAAAGACATCAAAAAAGTGCCGTTGCTGCAAGGTAAATCGGTGTTCAACGTGTTCTTTGAAAACAGCACGCGCACCCGCACCACGTTTGAAATCGCCGCAAAAAAATTATCCGCTGACGTGGTCAATCTCAACATCGGTTCGTCCAGCACCAGCAAGGGCGAAACGTTGCTCGATACAGTGGATAACCTGTGCGCGATGCACGCCGATATGTTCGTGGTGCGCCATGCTTCCAGCGGCGCGGCGCACTTTATCGCGCAGCATGTCGCGCCCGAAATTCACGTCATCAATGCCGGCGATGGTCGCCATGCGCATCCCACGCAAGCACTGCTGGATATGTACACCATTCGCCATTACAAAAAGGATTTTCACAATCTGCGCGTGGCAATCGTCGGCGACATTTTGCATTCGCGTGTGGCACGTTCGCAGATCCACGCGCTGACCACTTTAGGGGTGCCTGAGGTGCGCGTGATTGCGCCGAAAACGCTGTTGCCCACCATGGTGGAAAACCTCGGCGTGCGCGTGTTTCACGACATGGCGGAAGGTCTGAAAGATGTCGATGTGATTTTGATGTTGCGCTTGCAAAACGAGCGTATGCAAGGTGCGGCATTGCCTTCCGCACAAGAGTATTTTAAGAATTACGGCTTGACCGAAGAGAAGCTGGCGTATGCCAAAAGTGATGCGATTGTGATGCATCCGGGGCCGATGAATCGCGGTGTAGAAATTGATTCACATGTTGCCGACGGCGCGCAATCGGTGATTTTGGCGCAAGTCACGTTCGGCATCGCGGTGCGCATGGCGGTGATGGCAACCTTGGTAGGCGGGAGTAAACGATGAACATTCACATCAAAAACGGTCGCGTCATCGACCCTAAAAATCAGCTTGATGCGCAACGCGATGTGTACATTGTTGATCGCCGTATTGCCGCTGTGGGGCTTGCTCCGCAAGGCTTTGTCGCCGATCAGGTGATAGATGCGGTGGGCTTGTGCGTGATGCCCGGCCTCATCGACATCGCCGCGCGGCTGCGTGAGCCAGGCTTTGAATACAAAGCCACGCTGGAATCGGAAATGAACGCGGCGGCGGCGGGCGGCGTGACCAGCCTCGCGTGTCCGCCCGACACTGACCCCGCCTTGGACGAACCCGGCTTAGTCGAAATGCTCAAACATCGCGCGCGCAATCTCAATTTGGCGCGGGTGTTTCCCATCGGCGCACTGACGTACGGCTTAAAAGGTTTAGAGCTGACCGAAATGATTGAGCTGACCGAAGCAGGCTGCAAAGCCTTTAGCCAAGCCGATGCGCCACTCACCGACACGCGCGTGCTGCTGCGCGCCATGCAGTACGCCGCGACCATGGGTTATTCGGTTTGGCTGCGTCCGCAAGATAGTTTTCTGGCGAAAAATGGCGTGGCGCATGACGGCATTGTCGCAACGCGTTGCGGCTTGGCGGGCATCCCCGTCAGTGCCGAAACCATCGCTTTGGCAACCATGTTGAGCCTCGCAAAAGATACGGGCGTAGCCCTGCACATTTGCCGCATCTCAAGTGCGGCGGGGGTTGCGCTGGTGCGCGAGGCAAAACTGCAAGGCATCAAAGTGAGTTGCGATGTGGCGATGAATCATCTGCATTTGTCCGAAATGGACATTGGCTTTTTTGATGCGAATTGCCATTTAGTCCCACCGCTGCGCAGCTTGCGCGACCGCGACGCACTGCGCGCGGGCTTACGCGACGGCACCATAGACGCGATTTGTTCCGACCACACGCCCGTCGATGAAGACGCAAAATTATCACCGTTTGCGGAAGCAGAAGCAGGCGCGACGGGTTTGGAATTATTGTTGCCGTTGACGCTGAAATGGGCGGCGCAAGCAGGCGTTCCATTACTAGAGGCATTGGCACGCATCACGCTGCAACCCGCGCAGCTATTAGGAATAGCGATGGGGCATTTATCTATCGGTGCACATGCTGACGTGTGTATTTTTGATGTAGATGCAAGCTGGCGCGTGCAGCCTAGCGCACTAAAAAGCCAAGGCAAAAACACGCCATTCAACGGCTACGAAATGCAAGGTCAAGTGCGTTACACACTGTTAGCGGGCGAAGTCGTTTACCAAGCGCAGTAATTAGGTGGCGCAGCGCACTTGCTGCATGACCAGTTGTTTTAGTTGCACCATGCGGCCGTGGAAAAAATGTCCTGCGCCGGGCAACACGAGGATGGGTATTGGAATAAATCTTCGCTAGGCTAATTTTGTATGATTTGTGCCACAATTCGACGACTAAACCGTTTGAGCAGAAGGAGAAAAGTCATGAATACTGTTGTGATTGAACATGTCTCACTGAATGAATTACCCGCCGCTTGGCGCGCCCAATTATTCATTGCACCGAGCACTCGTTTCACTGTCCGTATCGAAGAAGAAACCGCCCCAGCCCTTGCTAATACCCCGCCGACTAATCCGCTCTTTGGCATGTGGCAAGACAGCGCAGAAAAAGCCGATGTCAACGCTTATGCACGCCAACTGCGCAATCCACGTTACGCACTCAATAACTCACTAGGCGATGAGTGATGTTAATTGATACCTATTTTTTGTCGCACGGTATGCAGCTTGGTGATGCGCTGATTGCGGCAACGGCTCTCGAGCATGGCATCACGGTACTCACCGCCAACGCCAAACATTTCAACGCCGTCGAAGGCTTGGCATTGGAAGTCTTTATCCCCGAATAAATCGCCGCCTTAATATCACGCATCCGAGAGGTGCATGGCGACGATTTGATAGGAATAAATTTGCTCGTTTCCCACGTAAAAAGCCGACCTGATTCATCATCAGATCGGCTTTTTATTAGCTTGCGAAACGTGAATACGGATTAACTCAAGCGATACTTTTTGAGCTTTACTGGTGGGCTAGTATCTATGCTGAGATGCCGCTGCTGCAATCACGACAGCGGCGATGAGGATGATAACAATCCCAGACACGAAAAGTAGCACACCCCAGAACGACCATTTGGCTTGTACACGATTGAAGTGTTCAACGCTGTCCCAATGCGTATTTTTCCACGCCCATTCGCGCCCTTTGATGCCGAGAATAATCATCATCACGAGATTCACATAAGGAATCAACGCCAACAAACCAATCCAAGTGCTATTGCCGATTGCCCAAATCCAAGACAAGCAAAATGCGCCCCAAGACCAACCGCGAATACCGTCTGGAATATCGTCAACTAGTTGCTGTGAGGACACGCTGGTTTGCACCTTTTGTGGCGCGCCGCAATGTGGACAAGTGACAGCGGAATCGTGAATTTCTTTACCGCAGCCACGACAAAATACCATACCCATTTATTTCTCCTTAAATTGAGCCACGCACTTAAAGGTGCGGCGATAAAGCAGTTACGACAGTCGTCGTAGCCGCCCATCATTTTTACGTTAAGCCTGATTTTCTGGTGTGCCGTTTAATAACAGCAACATTGATGCTCGCACCGCAATAAAAATCAAGAACAACACTTGTACGCTATATGCCTGAAAAAATATGCAAGCAAATGCGGCTATGGCACAGAACAAAATAGCAAACCAGCTCCATTTACTTGTGCCCTGAAAATCCCTTTTTTGGTGACTAACAAATAGGCGTACGCTCATACCAAAAGTTATCCCTGTTGCCAATCCAGCCAAAACAATGGCATTGGTGGTGTATAGCAGCAGAACGGCAATCGCTGCGGCGCAAGCCAATACGATATGAAATTTTTTGTCCATTGACATTGCAGTGCCACCAGATGAACTGATAGTTGCGGCTGGGGTACTCGCACCTTGAGGCGCACCGCACTGCGGACACATCTGCGCTGTTTCATGTAACTCTTTGGCGCAACCTCGACAAAATACCATGCTCATTTGCTACTCCCTTTTTAGAAATTACTACGTTAAAAAACAGAATTACACACTGCCCAATAAAATGAGCAATGACAGCGAGTTCAACACCACCCCTGCAATTGCCATGCCTTTGCCAGCCATTTTCTTACTCAAGCTAATCACCCCAAACGCAATCCCTAAAACACTAAAAATGAACTCAATTCCCAAATCCTCCTTAGTCCATACGTCCGTACCTAGTGCAATAATCAAGCCCAAAATCCCCAACACGAGCGAAGTAACCGCCATCCATATCGACGGATTGCCAGCGGACGTAACAGATGTGACTGAGGCTGCCTGAGTAGCACCACAATGAGGACAGCTCACTGCACTTTCGTGGATAGATTTACCGCAACCCCGACAAAAAATCATGCTCATTTTTATTTCCTTACTGTTAATTTTTGAAACTCGCCTACGTCAATATCAGCCGGCATTTGCAAAGACTTTGCAATTAAACACGAGCGGTCTTTGGCATCATGTGTCTTGACCGTTTCGTACCATCAACTCCCAGAAACTTCACCGTTTTTATAGGTAAAGATATGTTTTTCATTGGCGGCTTTAATGCGATCGGCTTCATCCCCCATCTCACTTACAAAACCAAAAAGTGTCACCGTAATCGTTCCTTCATCTTGCGTTGTTTTAGGTGTATCACTGCATGTACCAAAACGATCGCTGTAAGTGACCACGCCTAGCTTTGTTATCGTTACAAAACTGTAGTTGGCAGGACACCATGACCCACCAGTGGAGCTTCCAAGCAAGATGACATCTGAGTCGCCCACAACAAATATTTTTGCCATCCATATGCTGGGCTCATTTTCATCTGCACCAGTTATGACGCGATTATTCAAGAGCAACTTCTTGAAACCATCATTGCCCGTAACCATCTCAACTTTGCCTGCGCGGAAAATAACGCTATCCGCAAATTCGACAAAGGTTTCCGCCTGTTTCTTTACGTCCAACTCGGCTTGAACCTGTCTTGCTAAGCGTTCTATTTCTTGCTGCTTGGCAAACACTTTTTCTTGATAATTTTTATAAGCAGGAATTGCAATTGCAGCCGTAATGGCAATCACAACAATGCCGCCCACGACGATTGCGCCCCACATCGACCACTTGCGTTGCACGCGGTTGAAATGCTCAAGAGACTCCCATTGCTTGTTTTGCCAAGCCCATTCGCGCCCTTTAATGCCGAGCACAACCGACATCACAATGCCGACCACAGGCACGAGTGCTAACAAACCTATCCAAGTATTGTTGCCTATCGCCCAAATCCAATTCAGCAAAAATCCGCCCCACGACCAACCTTTGATGCCGTCTGGCATCGGCTTTGCTGGTTTGGGTGCGACGACTATTTTGACGACCGTTGGTTTGCTAGCTGCCGCCGCAGCGTGAACTTGTTGCGACGCACCACAGTGCGGACAGATAGGTGCAGATTCGTGAATTGACTTTCCACAACCACGACAAAAAACCATGCTCATATTTTTCCTAGACTTGATTGAGGTATCGGTGCGCTTTTGCGCGAAGCGCGGCACTATATCTATAGGCTATTATTTAATCAATAGCTGTTGCCGCGTTACGGCTATATAGCCGCAAGCAATACAATTCTTCGTAATATGGAAGAACGCATAAAAGCCGCACGCAAGCAACAGGGATGGAGTCAGGCTGATTTGGCGCGGCGTATGTTCGTCTCGCAACCTTCAGTGGCGGACTGGGAGTCGGGGCGCAAAGCTCCACACACCAAAAATTTAACGCGTTTGGCGGTATTGCTGGGTGTGAGTTTTGAATGGCTCACTACAGGACGCGGTGAAATGCACGCTCCGCATGGCACAACTGCATTTCATCCCGACGACTGGATGTTGCCCGAAGAGCATCAACTTTTAAGCTGCTATTCCCGCCTCAAACCTCAACAACGCACCGCCCTACTCGGATTTCTTGAGTCGTTGGAATGACGCCTCTACAGCTCATTTTTGCAGCTATCACCCCGCATTTTCTTACTATGCAATCAACAAGCCAAAGGTTATGCAGCTTGTTTGCCTGTATGCTTTTTCAAGTGATAGCTACAGTCAAAATTTGGCTGCCTAAACAGAGACTATGCAGCGCACTTGCTGCATGACCAATTGTTTGAGTTGCACCATGCGACCGTGGAAAAAATGTCCTGCGCCGGGCAACACGAGGATGGGTAATTGTTGCGGTTTTGCCCACGCCAATGCCGCGCTAAATGCCACCACTTCGTCTTCGTCGCCGTGTATTACTAAAGTGTTTGCCGCTACGTCTGGCATGGCAAAACGGCTCACCGCTGGGGCGATTAACACGAGGCGGGTGGGCTGTATCACCGCTGCGGCGCGCGCTTGTACATAGCCGCCGAAAGAAAATCCCGCGCACAGTAAATCTAAGTCGGGATAGCGCGCGCGCAAAAATTCAGCGGCGGCAATCGCATCATGTGTTTCGCCATTACCCGCATCGTATGCGCCCACACTTTCGCCCACCCCACGAAAATTAAAGCGCAACGCGGCGTAGCCTAATTCGACAAAGCCACGCGCCAAAGTGGTGACGATTTTATGTTCCATGGTGCCGCCCATGGTCGGCAGCGGATGCGCGATTAACGCCAGCGCGACAGGCTTTTCATCGGGTAAATGCAACACGCCCTCAAGCTGCCCCAGCTCTCCTGAAAAATAAACTTTCTCAACGCTTGCCATTAGATTGCTAGCCTCGCGACGATGCGGCCGTGTTGCAAATGCTCGCTAATAATTTCGTCCAAATCGCTTTCATCAATAAAAGTGTACCAAGTGCCTTCGGGATAAATCACCAACACAGGACCTTCATCGCAGCGATCTAAGCAGCCCGCCGAATTGATGCGAATGCGATTTTCGGCGTTGGAAATGCCTAGCTGTTTAACTTTGTCTTTAACGTAATCGCGCAGCTTTTGCGCGCCAAAATTATTGCAACAGCCATCACCATTGGCGCGCTGGTTGGTGCAGAAAAAAACGTGTTTATCAAAATGGCTCATGGGGTTTCCCTAGCTTAAATCGGTTTTCAACCAGCCTTCAAACTCGCTCAAAGACATAATCGGCGGGGTTTTGAAGTGGTCTTTAATTACTAACAAATCGTTGTCACCCGTTACCAAGGCGAGTGCTTTTCCTGCCACGGCTAAGGTTAAAAACATCTGGTCGTTGCTGTCACGAATGACTGGTAATTTGCGCGAGGATTTGAGATGAGTGACGGTGGCGGCATAGGGCAAAAATTCTGCCAGCAAAGTATTTTGTTCCTCTAGGCTGAGTTTGAATTTTGGGTACGCCAACACGCGCAACAGCTCATTTGCCGTGTCTTTGCTGACTAAAGGGGTGATTTCTCCCGCTTGCCAACTGTGCCGCAACCAAGCCATTTTTTGCTTGGAAAACAGTAAGGCGGAGACGATGCAGTTGGTATCCAACACCACGCGAGGGCTCATTTTTTGTGCGTCCGCGCCCAGGCAATCGCATCGCTCACGTCTTTAGATTTAATCCCTAGCGTGGCGAGTTTTTCGCGTACCGCATCGGCTTGTTGCAGGCGCACAGGGGTGAGCATGATGCGACCGTTGGCGACTTCTACTTCATAGTAGTCGGCTTTGCCCAAAGACATCACGACCGCTTTCGGCAAGGTCAGTTGATTTTTGCTGGTGAGTTTTGCAAGCATGGCGGCAGACCCTGAAAAGTAATGAAGTAAGCATATATTACTTCATTACTAATTGCGATGAGCTTTCAATTGCTAGCGTTGCCTTTAGCTACGCGCCATAAATGTAGCAATAACAACAGGGGGAAAACCAGCGTGATGGTTTGCGCGAGGCCGTTGTAGTTGAGCAAATGGCCATAGTGCCAGTGATAAATCGACATCGCGGCGGCGGGTGTGCCGCTATCTAAAATGCCGTGCGCGACCAACAAATAGGCCAGACTAATGAGCGCGGCGAGGCGCACTAATATGACCGCGCGAAGGGTGCGCATCGCGAACAGCAGCACACTGCCCAACAGGATGCCTAGCATGGCTTCGCTGTTAATCCACAGCAACATCGCGGACGATTTTAGCAACACCGCAGCAGTGATAAATTTCAGCAAGGCAACACTGCCTAGCACCGCTAATAAAATTTGAATCACCTGATTTTTATGGCGCAACAGCGTCAATAACAGCCCGCCTAACATCAATAAATTGAGTAACACGGCGAGGCTTTCCCAGCCATCAAACGGGCTCGCTTTCATCGCGGCAAAGGGTTGATGTTCGAGTGCACTGATAAACACATTGCCTAGCATCGGCAAGCTCGGATTGCATTGTCCGAACATCCATAAAGCGAGCAACGCCAAGCCAAAGTCCATCGCTGTGCCATGCCGAAAAGTGGCATCGCGCCAGTGTGTCAGTGCATCGTACACGCGTGTCGAGCGAATGAAGCCGAGTGCCAATAACGCGCCTAACAATGTGCCGCTCACGTTGGTGAGTAGATCTAAGTTTGAACTGGTGCGACTGGGCAAATACATCTGCAAAAACTCCATGCTAGCGGAGAGCGTTAGCCCTAAAAAACACGCGACTAGCAAGCTCGCCAGCGCACCCAGTCGCGCCCGAAAAGTCAAGCCCAGCAACAAACCTAGCGGGATATAAGAAATGATATTGAGCAGTGCGTCGAAGGCGGTATAGGTTTGCCAGAGCGGTTGTTGCAGCACCTCGCCAAAACTAAACGCCGCGTCGCGCCAGCCGGTAAAGGGCGACAAACTGGCGTACACAATGAACAAATAATAGGCAAACAACAGCCATAACGATAAACGCGGTGACGGCTTTTTGACTAAGGCATTACGAGGAGTTTGCATAGCCAGATTTTAACTTAGCGTGACGCGCTCGCACCCAATTTGCGCCAAGTTTCTAACAAACTATCGGGGTTTAGTGAGATGGTTTGTATGCCTTGTTGCACCAGCCATTGCGCGAAATCGAAATGATCGGACGGACCTTGTCCGCAGATGCCGACGTATTTGTTCAATCTGTTGCAGGTGCTAATCGCCATGCTCAGCAAGGCTTTCACGGCGGGGTCGCGCTCGTCGAATCTATCCGCGACTAAACTGGAATCTCTATCCAAGCCTAGTGTGAGTTGGGTTAAATCGTTCGAGCCGATCGAGAAGCCGTCGAAGTATTGTAGAAATTCTTCGGCAAGCAAAGCATTCGAGGGAATCTCACACATCATAATCAGGCGCAGGCCGTTTTCACCTCGGCGTAAGCCTTGCGCAGCAAGCATTTCCACTACCTCGCGCGCCTCGGCGACGGTGCGCACAAACGGAATCATCACCTCGACATTTTTGTAACCCAGTTCATCGCGCACTTTTTTCATGGCGCGACATTCGAGTACAAAACAGTCGCGGAATGTTTTGGCAACGTAACGCCCCGCGCCGCGAAAACCGATCATGGGATTTTCTTCCAGCGGTTCGTACAGCTCGCCGCCTAATAATTTGCGGTATTCGTTGGACTTGAAATCGGACATGCGCACGATGACTGGACGCGGCCAAAAAGCTGCGGCTAAAGTGGAAATTCCCTCGCTGAGTTTGTCCACATAAAAACTCACTGGATCGGCATAAGCACTGGTTTTTGCCAGCACTTGTTCGCGCAATTCGGCGGGTAATTTATGGCATTCCAACACCGCTTTGGGATGGATGCCGATGAGATTATTGATGACGAATTCCAAGCGCGCCAAACCGATACCAGCGGAGGGCATTTGTGCGAACTCGAACGCCAGCGCGGGGTTGCCCACATTGAGCATTAGCTTCACGGGAATTTTTGGCAGTGGTGCATTATCGAGCGGCTGCTCGGTGAAATTCAAACGGCCGCGATAGACGTAGCCGGTATCGCCTTCCGCGCAGGAGGCGGTGACTAACTCGTCCTCAGTTAACACTTGGGTGGCGTTGCCGCAACCGACGATGGCGGGGATGCCCAATTCGCGCGCGATGATGGCGGCATGGCAAGTGCGACCACCGCGATTAGTGATGATGGCGGCGGCCTTTTTCATCACCGGCTCCCAGTTGGGGTCGGTCATGTCGGTGACCAGCACATCGCCCGCTTGCACGGTGTGCATCTCGCTAATGTCATTAACCCGCCGCACCCTACCTGCACCGATTTTTTGCCCGATAGCGCGACCTTCAACGAGAATTTCACCGCTTTGTTGCAGCACGAACTGCGTGTTGTGGTGCGCGCCTTGCGATTGCACGGTCTCAGGTCGCGCCTGCAAAATGTACAGCTTGCCATCCACGCCATCTTTGCCCCACTCTATGTCCATCGGGCGACCGTAATGTTGCTCAATCGCCATCGCCTGTTTTGCCAGAGTCAACACTTCCGCGTCGCTTAAAGAAAACTGTTTACGCAAACTTTCTGGCACTGCTTCGATACGCGTGGAACGCCCAGCAGCACGCTCGGTGTTGAATACCATGCGCTGTTGTTTAGAACCCAAACTGCGTCGAATTAAAGCGGGAAAACCTGCCGCGAGTTGCGGTTTGTGCACATAAAATTCATCGGGATTAACCGAGCCCTGCACCACCATTTCACCCAATCCGTAAGACGAAGTAATAAACACCGCATCGCGAAATCCTGACTCAGTATCCAGCGTAAACATCACGCCCGCAGCCCCCAAATCGGCGAGCACCATGCGTTGCACGCCCGCCGATAAAGCGACGCTGCTGTTGTGATAGCCGGTGTGGACACGGTAGGAAATCGCGCGGTCGTTATACAGCGACGCAAATACTGCATGGATGGCGTGGAGAATATTGTCGATGCCGTGGATGTTGAGAAAAGTTTCCTGCTGCCCCGCAAAAGACGCATCGGGCAAATCTTCAGCCGTCGCCGAAGAGCGCACTGCAAAGCTAGCCTCGCCGTCCGCCGCAAGCAGCAGGTATTGATGGCGTATCGCTTGCTCCAGCGCGGCGGGCAAGGGCGTATTGATAATCTGGCCGCGTATTGCCGCACCCGCTTTGGCGAGTGCCACCACATCATCCACATTCAGTGTTGCCAGCGTTTGCGCGATACGCGCGGACAAACCGCTGTCGTCTAAAAACGCTTGATACGCGCTTGCGGTGGTGGCGAAACCGCCCGGCACGAGTACGCCCGCCGCCGCCAAATGTTGAATCATCTCGCCCAGAGAAGCGTTTTTCCCACCGACTTGTGCGATGTCGGCGAGACCCAAAGATTGCAACGGCATCACGTAATTTTGCATAGCGGACTCCTAGCGAGGGCGACGAGGTTGCGCATAGTAGCGCGCTTCAAGCGCGCTAAAAATCTCAATACGCAAAATTTTAACCGCGCGGATGATGCTGCTGATGCAGCTCTTTCATGCGTTGACGCGCAACGTGGGTATAGATTTGCGTGGTGGAAATATCAGTGTGACCGAGCAGCATTTGCACCACGCGTAAATCCGCGCCGTGATTGAGCAAATGGGTGGCGAACGCGTGGCGCAAAGTGTGCGGAGATAAAGGCGATAACACGCCGCCTGCCTGCGCGTGTTTTTTGATTAAGTACCAAAACATTTGCCGCGTCATGGCAGCGTGTCGATTGGTAATGAACATCGCGTCGCAACTTTTTGCACCTAGCAACACAGGACGACTATCGGCGAGGTAGCGCGTCAGCCAGTCCAGCGCGACTTCGCCTAACGGCACCACGCGGACTTTGTTGCCTTTGCCCAACACGCGCACAAAACCGCCATTCAAATCCACTTGCGTGACCAATAAATTGACCAGTTCGGAGACGCGCAAGCCAGTCGCATACAGCACTTCCAGCATGGTGCGGTCGCGTAAACCTAGCGGCGTTTGCGTATTGGGTGCGTTCAAAATCGCTTCGACTTCAGCCTCCGTCAGACTCTTAGGTAAATTGCGCGGCAGCTTGGGAGTATCAATTTGCAAGGTCGGATCGACGCTGATTTTTCGTTCCCGCAACAGATAGCGGAACAGGCGTTTTAAGCTCGACAGGGTGCGGCTAGTGGAGCTGGATTTAGCCGCCTGTTGTTGAATTAAATAAGCGAGATAAACCTGAATATCGGCATGAGCGGTGTCGAGTAAGTCCACGCCACAACAGGCTTGCAGCCAGTCAGCGAATTTAGTTAAGTCGCGCCGATAACTGTCCAGCGTGTTGCGCGACAAGCCGTCTTCCAGCCACAGCGCGTCGAAAAATTCGTCTAGGAGTTCGGTGTTATTCATCTACAAAAACCGTTCGTGGTGAGCTTGTCGAACCACCCTTCGACAGGCTCAGGGCGAACGGAATAAAAGAGGTCAGCGTAAGAAAATTTCATAACGCATTTTCATGCTGCAACAACCAGCGTTTGATATTTAATTCGTCGCCATCGGCATGACGCATAAATCCGCCCAAGCCCGTTTTGCTGACCACGCGATGACAGGGAATAATCAGGGCGATGGGATTCGCGCCACAGGCTTGTCCGACAGCTTGCGCAGCCGAGCCCAGCTCTTTTGCCAGCTCGCCATATTGGCGCGTTTCGCCGCGTGGAATTTCCAGCAAAGCGCGCCAAACTTTTTGCTGATGAGCCGTGCCATGTGGCGCGAGCGGCACGTCAAATACGGTGTCGGGATGACGCAAATAATCGCGCAATTGCGCGCACACTTTTTCGGCAAGCTCATTCGTCGCGACTTGCGGCGCAACACTTAAAGGCAAAAAATCCAAACCCTGCAAAGCCACGTTATTACAACGAATAGCGAGCATGGCAAAAGGGCTTGCGAGGATGGCTTGATATTTCATAAGGCGCGGATGATAACGCAACAGACAATAAAAAACGGGAGCCGTAGCTCCCGTTTTTGTCGTACCGAGAAACCTATCGCGATGCGCAGCAACAACCTGATGGACATTCACCACCGTGGCTTATACACCAGCCAAAACTGCTCGGCATCAATCTGATTGATAGTTGGGGCGAAGGGGCAACAAGATTCCTTATCAACGTAGCCAGAATTACTTGAACACCACATCCCGTTTGTCGGCTTGCCTCAATCATTGCCGTTCGCTCATTGCCGTTCGCTCAATTTTCAATCGAGTTAATTTATGGCTTGTTCTGACCTAATCGTATCGCCTCGCGAATCGCCAGCACCACCGCCTCTGGCTTTTCCAGCGGAATAGCATGCCCGCTTTCCACCCATATCTGTTTTGCCCCAGGATAGAGGCGAGCAATGTCTTGACGTTTTTCGTTGGCATCGTCAGCGACAGCTGAATGTTCTGTTAGAGGTTGTGCCGCGCTTAATACAAAGACTGCCAGCGTCGATGGCACTGGCAGGCTCAACACTTGTTCACCAGTGCGGGACAGTAGCGCCAACTCTTGTTCAGCAACACCCGTCACCATGATTCCCAATGCCGTGCGCACCCATAGCGATTGATTCTTTAGTGCGCCCATCCCCTCAAGTTGTTTGGGATGGGTCGAATCAACCAAAATCAATACACTCACTTCTTCTGGATAGCGACGTGCGAAGAGTTGCATGTACAGCCCGCCCAGGGAGTGTCCTACCAACACATAAGGTGGCGTAAGCCCTTTGCTACGCAGCAGTGCTCGCAATTCGTCCACGATATGTGCGCCATCACGCGGTGTTGTGGTTGCCTCACTCGCCCCTAAGCCAGGGCGGTTGTAGGCAAACGTAGTGATGTCGTCAGAAATCTGCGGTAACACTTCTTTCCACCATTCCATCCGTCCGCCCAAACCGTTTTCGAACACCAACGCTCTGCGTGTCATGTCGCGTCATCGCGAATTCGACTTTGCGCCCCCCACTTTTTCCACGCTTGTGTTCGGTAGGGATGCGCAGCCAGACAGTACGAATAACACGAAGGTGATGATTGCTAATTTGATTTTCAATTTATGCCTCGGTACAAAAATATATTCTGAAAAATCGTAGGCTGGCGGCGCGCAAAGCGAACTCCCGCATGTTGATTTTTCCTAACGCTAAATCTCGAACCTCTCTACCCGCCAACTCAACTCTGTTGATAAGCATCACATCTGCTTAAATAAATGTGTATAGCTACGACTCACCGCCACTTTTTCTTTTCTGTCTTTTAATATGAGTGACATTTTGCCCAATAGATCGTGATGCGCAGCAATAACCTGACGGGCATTCACCACCGTGCTTCTATGCACTTGCCAAAACTGATCGGCATCAAGTTGCGTGATTAAATCTTTGAGCGGGGTGCGCAACAACAACTCTGTATCGCGCGTTAGCACCGTGGTGTATTTATCGGCAGACTGAAAGTAGCAAACCTCTTCAACCGCCACCATGCGCACCGACTGTCCCACCTGTACACGTAACCAGCGCAGCGGTTCAGTTTTAGCGGGAGTCGCCAGCAGTTCTTGCAAGCGTGCCAACAGCGCGTCAGGTTCAGCTTTGCTACGCTGTTGCAAGCGTTCTACACAGCGCGCTAGCCGTTCATCGGCGACTGGTTTGAGCAAATAATCTACGGCGGCTTGCTCGAATGCCTGTACCGCGTGATCGTCATACGCTGTGACAAACACCAAACGACAATCATTCGCCGCCGAGCGCGCAGCGTCTAACCCGCTTTGTCCTGGCATACGTATATCGAGAAAAGCGATGTCGGGTTTTATTTCTGTGAGCGCAGTCGCGGCAGCTATCCCATCGTGTACGACGGATGCGATTTGCAATTCAGGCCATAGTTTGGTCAAACGGCGACGCAAGTCCTCCGCCAGATGCACTTCGTCGTCAGCGATGATGGCTTTCATATCAAATAAGCTCCGTTATTGATTGAGCTATGGGGTTGTTTGAACTCATATCGGCAACTCCAATCTAGCTGTCGCGCCAACATCAGCATTATTTTCCAAGCTGAACTTGCCCGCCTCTCCGAACAAAGTTGCCAGCCGCGCACGCACATTCGCCAGACCAGCCCCGCCAGAATTTGGATGGCCAATCAAGCCCACGCCGCTGTCGCGCACTTCGACATGCAAACGGGCATTTTTAATTGCCGCGCAAATCACAATCTCGCCGCCGCCTATTTTGGGTTCAATACTATGACGCACCGCGTTTTCCACCAGCGGTTGCAATAGCATCGGTGGAAAGGCCGAGCCACGGGCATCTTCAGCCACATCCATCCTCCAGTGCAGGCGTTCACCAAAACGGATTTGCAAAATCTGCAAATAGTTTTCCAGCATATTCAGCTCGTCGCCCAAGGTCGCGTGGTCACTGCGGGTACGCAGCAGTGCGATGCGCAACCAATCGTTAAGCCGCTCCAACAATTGTTTTGATAGCACGGGATTCCTGTAGATAAGGCTGCTGACATTCGCCAGTGTGTTAAAAAGAAAGTGCGGCTCAATCTGCGCTTGCAGCATCTTGAGTTGCGCTTCCATCTGGTGCTTTTCACTTTCTAGCAGATTGAGTTCGCGCTGTTTTACTTCCATGTCTAGGTTCTCGATTCGCTCGGACAGGATGGAAATAATGGCAGCGATGATGCCGCAGAAGAGCCCGACGAACACGGTCGTACGCGCCAGTGGCTGACTCCAATCGCCGATCCCTATCACCCACAAAGCCAAGCCAATACCGATGGCTGTACTGACTGGTAAGGTGATGGACAGTGCCATCCAGCGCCACTTACCAAACTTGATGTGCCATATCACCAAAGTGTTGATTATCGCGATGGAGAAACCGATACATTGCGAGACGATAAAGTTGCCGCAAAAACTCACTTCGCTCATCACCAACATCAACAAGCCTGCAATGGCAGTGTTATAGGCGAACACGGTAAAAATAATGCCCCAGATATACTGGACAACAAATTTGTACACAGGCTGTTGAAACCCCCCAATTACTTTTTGCCATAACGACCTTTTCATCACACTCTCACTTTTCTCCTGCCGACCGCTCGCATTATTCCCGCCACTGCCAAGCATACCAAACGATGAATGCGGAAGCCGCGATCTCGATCACGCTGAAGAAGATGTAATACACGGTAGCGTCACCTATGAACACGGTTCCGAACTGCACCGCAGTCATCAACGCACCAGCAATGATGTTAGCCCAACGATTAAAGCGATAGTCCAGCACCCTTGATAGCAGCACCATTGAGATAGGAATCTCCATCAGAACAGAGGCACCCATCAAAAACCCCTGCGTCAATTCAATACCTTCGACAGTACCCGTCAGGAGTTGCTTGAGCATATACGCATCCATCACCCCTAGGAGATCGCAATACGCGTAGTTCAGCACAAGGAATATCCACAAGGTGGAAAGCCTTGTTTTGGTGGTTTCCATTCTGACGGCCTCGATGTTTGTGTTCATGATTCTCTCCTTTACAGTGAGGATGTTCATTTAGAAGTTCATCCCGAAATTGATACTGGGGTCAAACAGGAAATAGTTTTTCCATTTATTCTCACGCGCCGCAAATGAGGCAGGGACATTGGTATTCAAAGGCCAATACAGGACACCAAGCGTAGGTTCTAGATAGAATTTTTTATCGAAAAACTCCATGTGGTAGCCCAATTTTGCATCTAGTAATAGCTGCGCTCCTTTTTGAATTTCATTGTTTGCGGTGTCTCTATAGCTTTGGCGGAGTGCCATTGCGTGGACGGAGGTGAACACTTGTTCGGTGACAAAACGTTGATAGCCGATCCCGACACCGTAAGCCTTGACCGATCCTGGGTAGTCTTCGCTAGCCACGCCATGTGACGGACCGAAAGGAATGCCCAATGGCGCGAAGTACCTGAATGTTGAGGCACTGACGATGATGGACTCTTTGGCATTGAGTTTATAACCAACGTCCAATTGGTAGTAATTCGGAGACCTGTTAGTGGACAGATTAGCCAGCATGGATGCCGAGCTACCAATGAAATATTGGTCTTGGCTTTTCGCTTTGGGTGTCGTGTGCTGTGGTGCTTCTTCCGCATTGACGGCATTCGCCTGCCAAGCAAGAACAAGTATCGCTACGCATGACAGGTTGCGATTAAGGGTGTGAATCAAAGATGTGCGTTTCATGTTATCTCCTTTGTGGTTGATTACAGTGGCATCACTTTAGGGCGGGAATCATGGGCGGCTATTCATTACCCTGCACCTGTTGACACAAAATTTCTTGCGCCCTCGTGATAGTCAGAACTGTATGGCAGGGAGACACGGAGAAATAGCGTGCTGCGATGAAACGTCAAATATAGGTGGCGAATCGTTAATATTTAGGCGTAAAAAAACGGGAGCCCTAGCTCCCGTTTTTGTCGTACCGAAAAACCTATCGCGATTACGCGCGTACTGCCAGCTTCTCTTTGATACGTGCTGATTTGCCTGAGCGTTCACGCAAGTAGTACAACTTCGCACGACGTACCGCACCGCGACGTTTCACTTCGATAGAAGCGATGATCGGTGAGTAAGTTTGGAAGGTACGTTCCACGCCTTCGCCTGAAGAAATTTTACGCACGATAAAGCCTGAATTCAGACCACGGTTACGTTTTGCAATCACTACGCCTTCAAAAGCTTGGACGCGTTTGCGTTCGCCTTCGACTACGTTGACGCTAACAATAACGGTGTCGCCAGGTGCGAAGGCAGGAATGGTTTTACCCAAACGCGCGATTTCTTCTTGTTCCAAAATATCAATCAGATTCAATTTACTACTCCTTTTTATCGGAATCTTGTTCCTTCTGAAACAGGGTCAGAAGCCGAGATTCCTCTTTAGTTAGATTGCGCTTTGCTAATAAATCAGGGCGGCGCAACCACGTTCTGCCCAACGACTGGGAAAGCCGCCAGCGTTTGATGTCTGCATGATTGCCAGACAACAACACCGGGGGCACGACTTCACCATTAAACACTTCGGGGCGGGTGTAGTGCGGGCAGTCCAATAAACCATCCGCAAATGAATCTTGTTCGGCTGATTCGGCATCGCCCAAAACGCCGGGCAATTGCCGCACCAAACTATCCACCAACACCATCGCCGCTAATTCGCCACCCGACAACACATAGTCGCCGATGGAAATTTCTTCATCTACATATTGGCGTATCAGGCGTTCATCTATGCCTTCGTAACGACCCGCCAATAAAATCAAACCTTGGTCTGATTTTGCGACTAATTCTTTGACTACACTTTGGTCGAGCTGCCGACCTTGCGGCGACAAGTACACCACGCGGCTTTTGCTTACTCCCGCTGCGGCTTGACGCTGTTTTGCAGCAGCTATCGCCGCGCCTAACGGTTCGCCCAACATCACCATGCCAGGCCCGCCTCCATAAGGTCTATCGTCTATGGTGCGGTACTTGTCAGTCGTAAAATCACGCGGATTCCACGTCTTCAATTCGTAGTGAGCTTGCTCCGCCGCGCGTCGCGTAATGCCATATTGCGTTACCGCATCGAACATCTCTGGGAACAGCGTGACGACATCAAAAATCACTTGAGATAATCCGCCGCCCAATCGACCTTAATGGTCTTGTTTTTGATGTCCACGAGCTTAATCGCACTAGCGACAAATGGAATCAAAATCTGCCCGCTCGCGCCTTGCACCATTAACACTTGATTCGCGCCTGTTTCCAGCAATTGCTCGACTAAACCTAAGTTTTCGCCCGCTTCGTTAATCACGCTGACACCGATTAAATCCGACCAGTAATACTCGTCATCGGCTTGCTCAGGCAGTTGCTCGCGCGGCACGCCTATCAGCCAACCTTTCAGCTTTTCCGACGCGTTGCGATCAGGGCAATTCGGCAGCAGCACCGCTAAAGTTTTGTGGTGCACTTCGCACTGCAAAACTTTAACTTCTTGCCAAGAACCGCCATCGGTTGGCGTAATCCACCAAGTCGAAAAATCCGCGAGACTGTCGTGATACTCAGTAAAAGGCTGGACTTTAATCCAGCCTTTTATGCCATGTGCTGACGCGACGCGCCCCATGATAACCATAGGGTTGGTCGCCATCGCGTTTGCGTCTTTAAGCTGCGACAGCGGTAGCACCTGCGCGTTTAACCAGCTTTGCTACTGCATCGCTCAATTGCGCGCCCTTGCTTTGCCAGTGAGTCACGCGCGCCAAATCTAAACGCAAGGCTTCTTGCTTTTCAGTCGCGATTGAATTGTAGAAACCGATACGTTCGATAAAACGACCATCGCGACGATTGCGTGAATCAGCAACGACCACGTTGTAGAAAGGACGATTTTTAGAACCACCGCGAGAAAGACGAATAATAACCATGACTAAGCTACCTAAAATTAAAGAAGTACAGCACAAACCACAAGGGTCTTATCATCAAAACAGGCAGGGAAATCCCACTTGTTTTGAGTAAAAGGGCGTGGATTCTACGCGCATTCCTATACTTAACGCAAGCGCGGGAAATTTGCCGAGGAAAATGGCGGGATTGGTTTTGTTGATTAAGCAAACATTCGGGAGCCAGTTTTTTGCTTTTCGCCCGTTAAAAATCTGCTATCTTCTCGCCCCTTAAAAATTACAACCGCTCTACATGATGAAAAAATTCAATGACATTTTGGCCGCTTTAGATAGTGCCGAACACCTTGCCAGCGTCGCCTTATTTAATGCCGATGGCAGCAGCGCGGGGCTGATTGAAAACAAAGCGGGTAGTCTAGGCTCGCTTAAGCTCTACCAGCATCTTTATAAGAAATTCGGCAGCATTAGCGTCGCCGCTGCACAAGAAGGCGTGGCGATGTATGCCGAACATAGTCAAGATGCCAAGCTGCATCCTGGCAAGCATCCCAATATCGACCGTTTACTCCTCGTGATTAAAACTCAGCAAGCCTTGCGCATCAAACTGACCGCGCTGGTTGAATAGCCGCAAACTTGCCTTTCACGCGTCTTTCCAGTAAGTTGCGCTCTCGCTAGGGGTCTGCCCACTCAACTGGGGCAGTGAGAAACACCCTTTGAACCTGTACGGATCATGCCGTCGTAGGGAAGCATTCTTAAAAAGATGCTCCCCGTTTTTTATTTCTTGGAGCATCACACAATGAACGCCACCCCCCAATTTTTAGCCACTGCCGCCCACGTTGATGAGGCTGCGATTAAGCCTTTACCGAATTCGCGCAAAATTTATGTGCAAGGTTCGCGCGCTGACATTCAAGTGCCGATGCGCGAAATTTCGCAAGCCGAAACCCCCGCTAGCATGGGCGCGGAAGTGAACCCGCCGATTTATGTGTACGACTGTTCGGGCCCATACACCGACCCTGCGGTAAAAATTGATATTCAATCGGGCTTGGCGGCAATGCGCGAAGGCTGGATTACGGAACGCGGCGATACCGAACAATTGGACGGCATGACTTCCGCCTATGGCCAGCAACGCTTGGATGATCCTGCGCTTGCGGATATGCGCTTTAATTTGAGCCGCGCACCGCGTCGCGCCAAAGCGGGCAAAAACGTCACGCAGATGCACTACGCACGCGCAGGCATCATCACCCCGGAAATGGAATACATCGCGATTCGTGAGAATCAAAAAGTCGCCGAGCAAATGTCCGCGATGATGCGTAAACAACACCAAGGTGAAAATTTTGGCAAAGCGATGCCCAAAGCAATCACGCCTGAATTTGTGCGTGCTGAGGTGGCAGCGGGTCGCGCGGTGATTACCGCCAACATCAATCATCCTGAACTTGAGCCGATGATAATCGGGCGCAATTTCTTGGTAAAAATTAACGCCAACATCGGTAATTCCGCGCTGGGTTCTAGCATCCAAGAAGAAGTCGAAAAAATGACTTGGGCGATTCGTTGGGGCGGCGATACGGTGATGGATTTATCCACCGGTAAAAACATCCACGAAACACGCGAATGGATTATCCGCAATTCGCCTGTGCCAATTGGCACTGTGCCGATTTATCAAGCCCTCGAAAAAGTAAACGGCAAAGCCGAAGACCTGACTTGGGAAATTTTCCGCGACACGCTGATTGAGCAAGCGGAACAAGGCGTGGACTATTTCACCATCCACGCGGGCGTGTTGTTGCGCTATGTGCCGATGACCGCGAATCGCATGACCGGCATCGTGTCGCGCGGCGGTTCGATTATGGCGAAGTGGTGTTTGGCACATCACAAAGAAAATTTTCTCTACACCCATTTCGAGGACATTTGCGAAATCATGAAGGCGTATGACGTGACCTTTAGCTTAGGCGATGGTCTGCGTCCGGGCTCGATTTACGATGCCAACGACGAAGCGCAATTAGGCGAACTCAAGACCTTGGGCGAGCTCACCGACATCGCATGGAAACATGATGTGCAAGTGATGATAGAAGGACCTGGCCATGTGCCTATGCACCTCATCAAAGAGAACATGGATTTGCAACTGAAATGGTGTAAAGAAGCTCCGTTTTACACGCTAGGCCCACTGACGATGGACATCGCACCTGGCTACGATCACATCACGTCCGCGATTGGCGCGGCAATGATTGGTTGGTTTGGCACGGCGATGCTGTGCTACGTCACACCTAAAGAACATCTGGGTTTGCCGAATAAAGCCGACGTAAAAGAAGGCATCATCACCTACAAAATTGCCGCTCATGCCGCTGATTTGGCGAAAGGTCATCCGGGTGCGCAAGTGCGTGACAACGCTTTGTCTAAAGCGCGTTTTGAATTCCGTTGGGACGACCAATTTAACTTAGGGCTAGACCCCGATCGCGCGCGCGAATTTCACGACGAAACCTTGCCCAAAGAATCCGCCAAAATCGCACATTTTTGCTCAATGTGTGGGCCGCATTTTTGCTCGATGAAAATCTCGCAAGACGTGCGCGAATTCGCCGCGAAAGAAGGTCTTAGTGATGCTGACGCGCTGAACAAAGGCATGGAATTAAAAGCGATTGAGTTTGTGAAAAAGGGCAGTCAGCTGTACAGCAAGTCGTAAAAAATCGAAATCTCGTCGCAACACGGCGTTGCTCATTTTTCACGCACATGTGTACAATCAGCGCAGTTTTTACACACGAGGTGTGCCATGCGTACCAATATCGAAATTGATGACAAGTTAATGCAGCAAGCCATGCGGGCGGGTGGTTTTCAGACTAAAAAAGAAACGGTTAATGCCGCACTAAGCAAATTGAGTGAGCAGCATAGTGCTTATCAAAAATTACTCAAATTAGCGGGCAAGGTCGAGTTTGATGCGGGTTACGATCACAAAGCCATGCGCCTCAAGCACAAAAAATGATACTGGTTGACTCTAGCGTTTGGATTGCATTTTTTCGCGGCGACGCACTGCCACAAACGCGCTTATTGCAGACGATTTTGCAAAACGAAATTGCCGATATCGTCGTGGCAGATATGGTGTTACTGGAAGTGCTGCAAGGTTTTCGTTCCGACACACAAGCTAAAGCCGCACTCAATGCCATGACCGCTTTGCCTTGTTTTAATTTGGGCGGTAAAACACTCGCCCTGTTAGCGGCAAAGAATTATCGCAAGCTACGTTCACAGGGCTATACCGTGCGCTCGACCTTGGATTGTTTAATTGCTACTTTTTGTATCGAACACGACTTTACCTTACTGCACAACGACCGTGATTTTTTACCGTTTCAGCAACATCTCGGTTTGCGCGTCCTTGAGTCTGTGTAAGACTCGCACCTTTCGTACACACTAGATGATGCAAAGCTTGCCACCCATTACCGCCGCCAGCCCGTGTACAGGTCATTGCAGCACGGTGTTAGGCGACGAAGTGTGTCGCAGTTGCAAACGCACTTTTGACGAAATTATTGCCTGGCCAACAATCACCGATGCGCAGCGCATCGCCATCAATCAACGCGTCGCGCGCCTAGCACTGACGACTTCTTTATTCACCACTCACCAAAATTAAAATGGATATTATTTTATTGCTCAAAGCCGCCATTTTAGGCATCGTCGAAGGCCTCACCGAATTTTTGCCTATCTCCTCGACTGGGCATTTGATTTTGGTGGGCGATTTGCTTAACTTTAACGACGCGCGTGGCAAGGTGTTTGAGATTGTCATTCAGTTCGCCGCTATCCTCGCGGTGTGTTGGGAATATCGCGCCAAGCTGGCTTCGGTGTCGTCTGGGCTGATCCAAAAACAAGAAGCGGCGCAACGCTTCACGCTCAATTTATTCATCGCATTTTTACCGTTGGCGATACTCGGCTTGCTGTTCGGCAAAGCCATTAAAGCGCATTTATTCGCGCCGATTCCGGTTGCTTTGGCGTTCATCATTGGCGGTCTGATTATCTTGTGGGCAGAAAAACGCCAGCATGTAGTGACGATAGCAAGCGTTGAAGATATGCACTGGCGTGATGCTTTGAAAATGGGCTTGGCGCAAGCGTTGGCATTGATACCCGGTACATCGCGTTCGGGTTCGACCATCATCGGCGGCTTGTTTTTTGGCTTGTCGCGCAAAGCCGCCACTGAGTTTTCTTTCTTTTTGGCGATTCCTACCATCACCATGGCGACGCTGTATGAAGTGGTGAAATATCGCCACGATTTTCATGCTGAGGACATGGGCATTTTTCTAGTCGGCTCGATTGCCTCTTTTATCAGCGCGTTTTTCGCGGTACGCGCGCTGCTGCGCTACATCAGCCGCCATGACTTTACTGCCTTTGCTTGGTACCGCATCGCTTTTGGTTTGATTGTGCTGGCAACTTATTTCACAGGTGTCGTGAACTGGTCAGCACAATAATGGTCTAGCCCAGCAGCGCGTTTTACGGCAACTCTATGACCGTTTATCAGCCGATAAACGGTCATATTTTTGAGCGGCGAAAAAACATTTCTCCCGTAAAATGCGCGGCTTTTTTTATTTTTAGGAATTCATCATGTCACGCACCCTTATCGCCTTATTTTGTTTTGCCTCTTTAGTGAGCAGCGCGTTTGCTGAAACGCCCGCCGAAATTCTTGCCACGATTAAAGCCGAAGCCGCGAACACCGCTGGCTTTCAAGGTTTTTCTGCCGCGCGCGGCGAAACTTTTTTCAAAGCGAAGCATGGCGGCGAATGGAGCTGTTCGTCTTGTCATACCGACAATCCGATGAATGCGGGTAAACACGCTAAGACCGAAAAAGTCATCAAACCGATGGCTCCTAAGGCCAACGAAGAACGCTTTACTGAGCCGAAAAAAGTCGCGAAATGGTTTAAGCGTAATTGCAACGACGTGTTAGATCGCGAATGTACTGCGCAAGAACAAGGCGACGTGATGACGTATTTGTTGGCCGTCGGTCAGCCCGTTGCCGCCGCACCTGCGCCCGTTGCCAAGCCTGCTGAAGCCGCTCCTGTTGCCGCACCCGCAGCAGCGCACGCCAAGCATAAACAGCCCGCTCACTAAGCCGCCATGACTAAAAAAATCTTGGTGTGGGACGTGCCCACGCGGGTGTTTCATTGGCTACAAGCCCTGTCGTTCTTGGGCGCGTATCTCACGGCTGATTCCGAAAAAACCCGTGAGATACATGTCACGCTGGGGTTTATTTTGTTCGGTCTGATTGCCTTCCGTTTGGTGTGGGGCTTCGTTGGCACTAAGCACGCGCGCTTTAGCTCGTTTATTTTTCATCCCAGCACTGTCATCACTTATGTGCGCGCGTTGTTGAAAAATAATGCGCAACATTTTGTCGGTCACAACCCCATTGGCAGCATCGCGATTTGGTTGTTGCTGGGCATGGGCATTGGGCTGGGCGTGACGGGCGTGATGTTGCTACAAGACGATGTCGCGGATAGTGTGGTGGAGATTCACGCTTACCTCACCAATGGTATGTTGGTGGTGATTGCGGGACATTTAGTCGGCGTAGCGATGAGCAGTTTTCTGCATAAAGAGAACCTCGTGCGCGCCATGATTACTGGCCATAAAAAAGGTTCAGAGCAACACGGCATCACACAGGCTTACGCATGGTTAGGCGCGGCATTAGTCGTTGCCGCCGCAGTGTTCGCCTATCTGTACAACCGCTAGTTTGTGGCGCGCCGCACAGCCAGTTTTTATCCGTATTATTTTTTTAACTTAAGGAGTTCCCATGAAACGCAATCACCCCTACAAGAAAATTGTAGCGAGCCTTTGTTTAGCATTGGCTTGTAACACTTCATTCGCTGCGGACAGCACACTCGATTTGAGTCTGCCTGCTGCGAGTGCCACTCCTAAATCTTTTATGCTCGCCGCGAACGACACCCCCGTGATGCCTGTTAGTACGACTAGCACAACTCCTAAGGCAGAGTTTTCTGAGCCGTGGATGTCGGGTGACAAGCTACATCAATACATGGGTTGGACGACGCTGGCTTTAGTAGCGGGTGCTGCGTTGACTGCTAGCGAAGGTTGTGAAGGCGCGGCTTGTGCGACGGCGGCGGCTCAGCCACGTCAAACTACAGGTACTCATGCGAGCTTTGGTAAAGCGGCAGCTTTTATGGCTGCTGCAACTGTAACCTCAGGTTTAATCGACCACTGGGATGATTTTCATATGGAAGACGGTTTTAGCGACCCTGATAATTTGCACGCCATGTTAGGTACTGCGGGTGCGTTGATGATGATGTATGCAGTCAATAAATCAGCTAATTCCAAAGTTCCTGTTAGCCATGGTGGCATTGCCGAATTGGGCGGTGTGGCGATGGCGGTTGCGATTAAGTTGACTTGGTAAGGAGAAGCTAAATGTTAAAAAAATTCAAAATCATCGCGCTGTTGAGCAGTGCATTATTCTTGGCTAACACAGCGTTTGCAGGCGAGACCACCGCAGACTGGTTGTTAAGTTTCGAGCGTATGAAAAATGTCAAAGCTGTGACGGATAAAACTTATGCTAAAGAATGTGGCGAATGCCATTTCGCGTATCCAGCAGGCTTGTTGCCGAGCGCGTCATGGGAAAAACTGTTGAATGCCACGGCGTTAAAAAATCACTTCGGCGACAACGCTGAAATGGATGCGGCAACCTTAGAGCGCGTACTCGACTATGCGACCAACAATGCGGCGGAAAAATCTTGGTACAAACGTGCGCGCAAAATCGCTAACAGCGGTCAAGCACCGTTGCGTATTACCGAGCTGCGTTACATCAAGCGTGTGCATGAAGAGATTCCTGCCCAGATGATTAAAGACAACAAAGACGTGAAATCGTTGAGCATGTGTAATGCCTGCCATACGCAAGCCGCTAAAGGCGTGTTTGATTCGGACACCGTCAACATTCCTAACTTCCCTGACTATAACTAAGCACGGCGTTGTGACGGTGTGAACCAAGGGGGCGTAAGCCCTCTTTTTTTTTGCATAAAAATTATGCCTGATAGTAGAATGCGCGCGCCACAAAAAACCACAAGAAAATAACAACTTAATTAGGAGCATCTATGGCTTTGCTACGCACAGTTTTATGGTCGTGTTGTTACGTCGCCTTATTCCCGCTCAACGCAGTAGCGGCAGAACGGATAGGCGAATTTTCCTTTGCGGGCTCTGGCTTTCTAACGCTAGGGGTCGGTCACATGATGAGTGGCACACGCGGCAAGGTGCTGGACAAAAACTGCCCGTGTTTAGTTGCCGACTATGCGCAAAACGCCATTTACGATGGCGGCGCGGGACTGCAATTCGCGCCTGACTCCAAGCTCGGTTTGCAAGGCACGATGACCCTGCCCAATCCTAATTTTTCCCTAACCGCACAAGCGGTCGCACGCGGCAGCCTAAACGGTAATATCAATTTGGAATGGCTGTACGGCAGCTATCAACTCAACGATGCGACCACCGTGCAAGTCGGGCGCAAACGCTTGCCGATGTTTTATTACTCGGATAGTCAGGACATCGGCTTCGCTTTGCCTTGGACACATTTACCGCCGCAAATGTATGGCTGGGAAGCGGTCAACTACAACGGCATCAGCCTGCAACATCGCGCGCAAGTGGGGGGGTGGGATGTGTTGGCGGGGGCGTTGGCGGGCAACGAGCACGTCAAAGATAGTGGCTACTGGCAGGCTTACGGCGGGCAAGCCTCGCAAACCAATGTGCAGTGGAAAAATATCGTCGGGGCCAATGTGCAGCTAACGCACGATTGGTTTGAAACTCGCCTGTCGTATATTCAATCTGACACCGAGCGGCAAAATATCAATGGCGTATGGGATGCGGCTACGCAACGCTTAGTTGCCAGCCCGGATGCTTTTCTGCACGGACTGCGCACTCAACAAAAAATTTACACCGCCGCCTTCAGCGCGGACTTTGCCGATTGGCTGGTGCAAACCGAGCTGTTGTATATCGACCGCCCAGGGGCGAGCTTCAAAGATCACGCTAATCGTCTCGGCGTGACCCGTCGCTTCAATAGCTGGGAAGTCAGCGGCAGCGTGGCCGAATATCACGGTCAAGCGGTGATCGCGCAAGGCGGTGACCCGCAAGGACAAGAAAGCCATATCAATCAGTCGCTCACCACGCGTTATTTCTTGTCGCCGCAAAGCGATGTCAAAGCACAAATCGAACATCAACGCGATCGAGGTGGCATTAACTGGCAGCCTAAATATGGCAACGCCACCCTCTTAACGCTCGCTTACGACAGGATATTTTAATCATGCGCATACTACTTTTAGCCATGCTGCTGCTGAGCTGCGAGGTCGTTGCCGCCGAGCCAGCCCTGGCCATTATTGCCAATCACGACGGCGATTACGCCACGCTGACGCGCCGCCAAGTGGTGGATATTTATATGGGCAAACTGACCGTGCTGAACAATGGCACGTTTCCGCAGCCCGTTGACTATCAAGGCAACCCCGAAATTCGCGAACGCTTTTATCGTTTGATGACGGGCAAAAATCTGGCGCAAATCAATGCCTACTGGGCGCGCATGTCGTTTACGGGACAAGCCAATCCGACGCGCTTACTGCCCGACCAAAAAGCCATGCTGCGTGCAGTCGGCAAAAACCAAGATGCATTAGGCTTTGTCGATAAAGACGAAGTCACCCCTAGCGTGAAATCCTTGATGATTATCGAATGAAGATGCTGCAATCGCTCACCTTGCAAGCTCGCTTAATGTGGATTGTGTTGGGCAGTACCGCCATCATCGGTGGCGGTACTTTGCTGTTGGTGTTTGCGATTAGCTATCAAAATAAATTAAGCGAGAGTGAGCAACACATTCGGCAACTGATGGATGCGGTCGAGTATTCCGCCGCGATTGCCAGCTACAGCAGCAACGCCGAGATTGCCGACGATGTCATCAAAGGCTTGATGCGCGACGAAGCAGTGTGCGAAGTGCATCTCTCCAGCAACGAAGGTCTGCATTTAAGTCGCAGTAAATATGCCGACTTAAGTGCTTGCCCCATCACCTTGAACCACGCCTTGCCTTCGCCTTTTTCGAGCACCGATTTCATCGGCAATCTAGCAACGCGCGTCGATAACGGCATTATTCAGACGCGCGCCCTACGCTACGCGGGGCAAGTGGCATTGGGGCTGTTGGCGTTATTGATTTTGCCTAGCTTGGTGATTTGGTTTGCCGTGTCGCGCTACATCACTCGCCCGATCCACGCCTACGCCCAGCAATTACACAACATCGTGCCGGGCTCGTCCGAGCGCATCGCGACGGTTGCGCACAGCTCAGTTGAGCTTGATCGTGTCATCCACGACAGCAATTTTTTACTAATAGGCATTGAAGAAATGTTGCTGGATGAACGTGCTCAGCGCAGCGAAATTCAAAGCCTAAAAGAACAGTATGAACATTTAGCCCATCACGACAATCTGACCGGCTTGCCCAATCGCGCCATGTTCAACGATCGCTTAGCGCACATGTTGGTACAGGCGGAACGCTATGAATTAAAGGGCGCGCTTATCTATCTCGATTTAGATAAATTCAAACCCGTCAACGACACGCTCGGCCACGACATCGGCGACTTGCTGCTCAAAGCCGTGGCGCTGCGTTTGCTGGGTGTGGTGCGCGAATCCGACACGGTGGCGCGCTTAGGCGGCGACGAGTTTGTGGTGATTTTGCCCGCCTTACACGACGCATCGGCTGACGCACTCGCCATCGCGGAGAAAATTTTGCACGCACTGCAACAGCCGTTTGATTTGGGCGCACACACCGTGCAAATCGGCAGCAGCCTAGGCATCGCGTGTTATCCCGAACATGGCAGCGATGAATTTACCCTAACCAAACACGCCGACCTCGCCATGTATCGCGCCAAACAAAATGGTCGCAACAATGCGCAACTTTTTCAACGCGACATGGCGAATGTTGCCAGTTGATTGTTGCCGACCAAATAAAAAAGGACACCCTTGCGGATGTCCTTTTTTATTTGGTGGAGAGGGAGGGATTCGAACCCTCGATACCTTGCGGTATGCCTGATTTCGAGTCAGGTACATTCGACCACTCTGCCACCTCTCCAGATGCGGCGCGCATTCTACCAGCACACATGAAATTCGTGCAGAATGTTGCGATGTCGCTCAAGCTATTTTTCCCTCGCCTGATTTTTTCCGCTCGCAGCAGCGTCGCTGGCGTGATGCTGTTATGCGCCTGTCATGCCCCCACATCGTCGCCTGTCGCACCTTGGCAACAGGGCGAATTGGTGGTGTTAGAAGATGCCGCGCAAGACAACAATGACAGCCAGTTCAACCATCAATTAGCGGTGTTATTTGCCGCACATTTGCACGCCACACTCACAGTCAGCACCGTCACCCCCGCCCAAGTCGCAAGTGAGTTAAATGAGCATCATGCCCACCTCGCGGCATTTAGTTTGCGCAGTAATGAGCCCAGCTTAGGGCTGATTTTCGGCCCTAGTTTTGTCAGCGTGACCGAACACCTGATTCTTAATAGTGAGCTGGCGCGTCCGCACGCGTTAAGCGATTTGAACTTGCTGCATATCGTGGTGATTGAAGGTTCGGCGCAGCACAAAGTGTTGCAGCAACTCAAACTCAGTGAGCCTAAATTAACTTGGCAAACGCGCCGCGCAGGCGATGTGGAAGACTTGCTCGACGAAGTGGCAAACAATCAATTAGCCGCCACTTTAGCCAATGAAGAGCAGTACGCGTTGGCGAGTAATTTTTACGATAATTTGACGGATAACAATTTCCCACTTATCGCGCCCAGCCAATTAGCATGGGGCTTTGCCACCGATAGTGATGCTGCATTGCGCGCGCAAGCCGAGCAGTTTTTTGCCGCGATTCGTCAAGATGGCAGACTGCATAATTTGTTGGATCGCTATTACGGCTTTAATCAACGCCTCTCACCTGTCGATGCCGCCGCTTTCATCGAACAAATCGACACGCATTTGCCGCGCTATCAAAAATTATTTGAGGAAGCCGCGCACTGGACGGGCTTTGATTGGCAGCTTATCGCCGCGCTTGCCTATCAAGAATCGCACTGGAATCCACTTGCCACTTCGTTTACCAATGTGCGCGGCATGATGATGCTCACCGAAGAAACTGCCGACCAACTCAAGGTCGCAAATCGCTTGGATGCGCGCGACAGTGTGTTGGCGGGGGCGCGTTATTTGGCGAGCTTGCGCGACCGTTTGCCCAATCAAATTGCCGAGCCTGATCGTACTTGGATGGCACTGGCTGCCTACAATCAAGGCATGGGACATTTGGAAGATGCGCGAGTGTTGACGCAACGCATGGGTATGAATGCGGACCGCTGGGTGGAGGTGAAAAGATGGATGCCGCAACTGACCCAAGCGGCGCACCATCAACGACTCAAGCACGGCTATGCGCGCGGTGGCGAGGCGGTGATTTTGGTAGAAAATATCCGCATGTACCAAGATATTTTGCAGCGCATCGCGCCCGCCAATAGTGATGAAGTGCTGCCCGTCACACCGTTTTATCAGCTACTCGACGGCAACAATAAGGCGCGATTGAATAGCTTTAAGGATGCACAAATCATGCCGCCAAAAATTGAAATATCTAAGTAAGACAAGGCGCGAATAAAAAATTGCGACGCGGCATAGATAGGCTATGTAAGGAGTAATTTTTTATGCGCAACGCCGTATTACGACGAGATTTCAATTTGTAACTTGATGCTGTGCCAGCCACAGCAAATACTCGTCTATCGGCAAGGCTTTGGAGAAGTAATAGCCTTGCAAAACATCTACACCCATCTCGCGTAACAGTTGCGCGGTTGCCGCATCTTCCACGCCTTCCGCGACACATTCCATGTCTAACGATTTGGCAATGGTGATAATTGCATCGGCAATGGCGCGACCATTTTTCAGATGAATGCGTTTGACGAACGCAATGTCGAGCTTAATTTCATTGGCGGGAATCTCGTGCAATTGCGCCAACGACGAATGTCCCACACCGAAATCATCTACCGCAATACCAAAGCCCAACGCGTCTAATTCGGCAATGCGCTCACGCGCAAAATCGACATCGGATAACGCCACGCTTTCGGTAATTTCTAACATGATTTGGTTAGGTTTAATTTGCGCGCGCGCCAAGTCGTCGCATAACTGCTGCACGATGCTGCTGGAAAATAATTGTCGCTTGGATAAGTTAATCGACAAACGATGCCCTGCTGGCAACAACGGAAAAGCCTTGAGCGAATCTTGCCAAACCGACTGTCCGAGTTGGTCTATCAGCCCCATGCTTTCTGCCATGGGAATAAACACCGAAGGCGGTATCCAACCTTGTTCTGGTTCATGCCAGCGCGCTAACACTTCCGCGCCAATTACCTCACCTGTTTTGGCGCAAATCAGCGGCTGTAACCAGGCTTTAATTTCCTTGCGTTTAATCGCTGCTGCTAAACGACTTTGGATATAAAACGATTTGCGCCCCGGTTCTTTTTTGGCAATCGCGTTAAAGAATTGAATGTTGTTGCGCCCCTGCGCCTTGGCGTAAAACATGGCGCGATCGGCTTGTGATAACAGCATTTCGCTGTTGCTGGCATCGTCGGGATAGACGGCAAATCCACCGCTGAAAGTAAACGGGAAATTCGTGCCGTCGATGTCGATATTTTCTTGGGTGAGGCGCGCTAACTTTTGGCTAATCTCGCGTGCATCTTCTAACGATTTTAAGTCGGGACACAGAATCACAAACTCATCGCCGCCCCAGCGACACAGCGTGTCGGAGCTGCGCAGCACAGTTTGCAAGCGATGCGTGACTTCCTTCAATAAACGGTCGCCGACTTTGTGCCCAAAATGATCGTTGACTTGCTTGAAGTGATCGAGATCGATAAAGCCTAATGCCACGCGCATTCCGCTACGTTCGGCGCGCGGAATCGCCATCGCGATACGGTCTTCGAGCAACACCCGATTAGGCAAATCGGTCAGCGCGTCGTGCAACGCCATGTGGCTGATTTGGCGTTCTTTGAGATAGGTACTGGAAATATCGCGCACTACGCCACGGATAAAAATCACCGCGCCATTTTTACTCACAGGGGCGAAGCGACCTTCCACCCAAATGTAAGCCTCGCCACTCGCTTTACTATTCAGCCGAAAGCGCAAGGTCACTTGCTGCTTTTGCTCATGCACTAAGGCACTAAATTGCTCCAACACCAGATGCACGTCTTCGCGATGCACGCAATTTTCCATTGAACACTGTGGCAAATCGACGTTGCCAGTCAGCACTGTCCAAGCATCGGAGGCGCGCAACAACTGCCCTTCAGGCGAGCATTCAATTACCGCATCTTGCAACAAACTAATGGTCTGCAAATACACTTGCTGCTCTTCGTCACGCCGCCCTAGCTCATGGATATGTCCCTGCAAGCGCGTCGTCAGTTGCGCAAAAATCGCGGCTAATTGCACCACCTCATCGCGTGCGCCGCGTAGCGTTTGATTGAGCGTTAAATCGTACTGCGCGGCTAAGTCGTGCATGTCTTGGTTGAGCGTCAAAATAGGACGCGTGAGCAAGGTCACCAGCCAGCCCATCACGCCCATCAACAGCAGCATCAACAAGCCCGTCAACAGCACAGCGCGTAGCACCTGCCGATTCGCCGCCTGCTGCAAATCGGCTAAAGAATACGTCACCAGCAAGTTGGCATATTTCACGCCGCTCTCGCCGATGGGCTGCAAAACATAGAGCTCATCGCCAACGATAGATTGTTGTTGCGCACCGTTATACGTCTGCGTGGGCAGCGACAGGGTTGCCGCCAAAGGGAGTATCGAGTTGAGCGGATAACGCAGCGGGTGCGAACTCGCCAACACTTTGCCCGCGTCATCCAGCAACACAATGTTGTCTAGCTCACGTTCCGCGTCCGTGACCGCCAGCGGAGCTTCGCTTTCTTGAAACGGCGCGACGATTAACTCATAGACCCGAAACTCATCGCCTAAGCGCAGCGGGTCGAGCAACACCCGTTGATACAACTGCGTGAGCGCGGCGGCTTCGCTACGCAAATCATCGCGCGCGGTTTGATGCGCGAGATGCGCCACATACAGCGCGCTAGACAAACCCGCTAGGGCGATTAACAGCGCGCTCAGCAGCAGCAATTTGCTGCGTAGCGAAAACTTATTGAGTAACTTTTGCATGACGCTCTACTTTCTTCATCAAGGCAGCGACGCTGTCAAATAACGGCTCATCGCCCGCGATAAATTTATCCAAGCCCATATAAGCCAGCAGCGCGCGACCTTCCTCGTCGCCATCCATCGCCAGCAACACCGCGCGCAATTTTTGCGCATCAGCGGCGGGCAACTGCGCACTACTCACAAACGGCGGAAAGCCATATTGCGGCGATTGACTCACCACCCGCGTGCGCGCAATCACAGCGGGATAAAAGCGCGCCATTTGCGCATAAATATAGCCATCCACACTCGCGCCTTGCACCAAACCATCGGCAACTGCTGCGATACTTTTCTTGTGTGAATAAGTGAACAGCGTCTTGCTAAAAAAGGTTTTAGGGTCGCCGCCTAACGCCAAAATTTCCGCCTCAGGAACGAGATGCCCAGAGTTCGATTCAGGGTCGGAATAGGCAAAGCTTTTGCCGCGTAAATCCGCCAAAGACTGCGTCGTTACATCACGACTGGGTACGATTAAATAAGCGCGATACAAGGGCTGACCTTGCCACACACCCACTGCCAACAAGCGTTGCGCTTTGGGATAACGCAAATGCGGCACCGAACAAATCCAGCCCGCATCCAGCTTGCCGTCCGCAAAACCATCAATCATTTCGCGATAAGTGCGGCGTTGCACAAACACCACGGGGCGTTGCAAATGCAGCTCTAAATACTTTTGCCAACGCGCAATCACCGTTTGCTGCTCACCCAACATCACCGCAGACAAAGCCAGATGCAAAGGCTGCGAACTATATGTGACGGGCGTTTCCGCATGAGCAAAATTGACCCCCAACAGCAATACCAGCAGAATTTTCCACATCGCAGCCACCCAAGCAAAAAGAGGCGGCATTATATCGACCCTATAAACAACGCGCCTTTCTAATCAAAGGCGCGGAGCGGGCTTTATGACGGCACGGGAAAAAATTTTAGAGTCAGACAAAACCGTCATCACGATGTCATAATCGCTGGCTATAATTTTCAACCCCTAGGAGCAAGCAAAATGGCAAGAAACGTACAGTGTGTGAAGTTAGGTCGCGAAGCAGAAGGTCTGGATCGCCTGCCCTATCCTGGTCCTTTAGGCCAGCGCATTTTTGAGAATGTCTCGAAAGAAGCCTGGCAAGGCTGGCTCAAACATCAAACCATGTTGGTCAATGAAAATCGTTTGAGCTTGGCTGATTTAGCCGCGCGTAAATATCTCGCCGCACAAATGGAAAGCTACTTTTTCGGCGGTGCGACCGATGCGATTCAAGGCTATGTCGCCCCCGCTAAATAGAACGACGGGAGCGGCTTCACACCAAGCGTGTAGTTTAGCTACCCGCTAGTCGCGCCAATATCATCGAAAGTTTTTTCTTGAATAAAAAATCCGCTCCACAACTTTTCCTCAATCGCGAACTCGGTTTGTTGGCATTCAATCGGCGCGTGCTTGCGCTCGCCGAAAACGCTGGGCTGCCCTTGCTCGAACGCTTTAAGTATTTGTGCATCGTCAGCAGCAATCTCGATGAGTTTTTTGAGATTCGCGTGGCGGGGCTGAAAGAGCAAGTGAAGTTGGGTATCACTACGCTCAGCGCGGATGGCATGAGCGCGCAACAGACTTTGAGTGTGGTGCGTGAGCAAGCGCATCAGCTCATCACGCGACAATACCAATTATTCAACGACGAACTCACTCCCGCACTCGCCGATGCGGGCATTAAATTTTTGCGTCGCACCCATTGGAACGAGGCGCAGCGCGCTTGGGTGCGCGATTATTTTTTCCGCGAAGTGATGCCCGTGTTGACCCCCATCGGTCTCGATCCAGCGCATCCGTTCCCGCGCGTGTTAAATAAAAGTTTGAATTTTGCCGTGGAGCTGCAAGGCAAAGATGCGTTTGGGCGAAACTCGGCGCGCGCCATTGTGCAAGCTCCCCGCGTGTTGGCACGGGTGATTCCGATGCCGCCTGAAGTCAGCGGTTGCGAACACGGTTTTGTGTTTTTGTCGTCGATTATTCATGCCCATGTGGATGAATTATTCAGCGGCATGGAAGTGTTGGGCTGCTTTCAATTTCGCGTCACGCGTAACAGCGATTTGTTTGTCGATGACGAAGAAGTTAAAAATCTGCGTTTGAGTTTGCAAGGCGAATTGCCGCAGCGGCACTTTGGTGACGCGGTGCGCTTGGAGATTGCCGACAACTGTTCGCCGCACATCGCCACCATGTTGCTTAAAGAGCTTGGGCTGTCGGGCGCGGACGAATTCCGCGTGCATGGTCCGGTGAATTTGGTGCGCTTGATGGACATTCAAGGCTTGGTCGATCGCGCCGATTTGAAGTTTTCCGCGTTTACGCCGAGCGTGCAGCCGACCTTGCAAAAAAAGGGCTCGGACATGTTCAAGGTGATCCGCAAAGGCGACGTGCTGCTGCATCATCCTTATCAATCGTTTAAGCCGGTGATTGATTTTATTCAACAAGCCGCGAGCGATCCGCACGTGGTGGCGATTAAGCAAACCGTGTATCGCACCGGCGCGGATTCGGCGTTGATGGAAGCCCTCATTGCCGCCGCCAAACGCGGTAAAGAAGTCACGGTGGTGGTGGAGTTGCTGGCGCGTTTTGATGAAGAAGCCAACATCAATTGGGCAAACAAACTGGAAGAGGTCGGCGCGCATGTGGTGTATGGCGTGGTCGGTCATAAAACCCACGCCAAGATGCTGATGGTGGTGCGCCGCGAAGACGGCAAACTGCGTCGCTACGCGCATTTGGGCACGGGCAACTATCACCCGCGCACCGCCACGCTCTATACCGATTTCGGCTTGTTTACTTGCCACGAACAAATCTGCGCTGACGTGAACGAAGTGTTCGCGCAACTCACCAGCTTAGGCAAAGCGCGCACCTTGCATCATTTATGGCAATCGCCGTTTAGCTTGCACAGCCAAGTCATCAATGCGATACAACGCGAAACCGCACACGCCCGCGCAGGCAAACCCGCCCACCTCATCGCCAAGATGAACTCGCTGCTCGAAGCGGAAACCATAGAGGCGTTGTATGCCGCCTCGCAAGCGGGGGTAAAAGTTGAGCTGCTGATACGCGGCGTCTGCGCGCTGCGTCCGGGTGTAAAAGGCTTATCGGAAAACATCCGCGTGCGCTCTATCATCGGTCGCTTCTTGGAGCATTCGCGCATCTATTATTTCCGCAACGATTTGGCGCACGACGTGTATTTGGCGAGTGCCGATTGGATGGATAGAAACTTTTTCCGCCGCATCGAAGTCGCCTTCCCCGTGCTGGATAAAAAGCTTAAAAAGCGCGTACTGGATGAAGGACTGAAAATTTATTTACGCGACAACGTCGCCGCTTGGGAAATGAATGGCGAAGGCGATTACAAACTCAAACACGCGCCGCGCAGCAAGCCGCTCAATGCGCAAAATGAGTTGCTGAAACAGTTAAGCCGAGGTGCTGCCAGCACATAAAAAATCCCGTCATTCAAATCGAATGACGGGATTTTTAGTGGCAAAAAACGCTGTTCTGTTTAGCCTTTTTTAGGGCGACCAGTCGCAATTTTTTCGAGCTTGCTAAACACCGTTTTCATCTCTGCCATGTCTAACAACGACAACATCAACAAGCCTGCGCGCAACACTTCGCTCTTCTTCACAGGCACTCCTGCTTTAGCACACGCGACTTTGATGTCAGCGATTTTTTGATATTCAACTTCGGGCATCGTGAAGCTATCGCGCACCACTTTTGGCTTGGCGGCTTTCTTAACTTTTTTCAGCACAGCCACTTTTTTATCCGCGTGCTTTGCCGTTACTTTTGCGCCAGATTTAGCCGCAGCGGGCTTGTTAGTCGCCACTTTTTTTACTGCCAGCGGGGTTAACGCCTTGCTTTTATCCGCAACAGGTGCAGTCGTTTTAGGGTTCGAAGCAGTCATGTTATTTCCTTTTTTTATAATGTCGAGTAAACAGTGTATATAGTATATTTATGTTTGTGAATTGTAATAATTGACGGGTGACCAGTGAAACCGACGAAAGGGAGCGCGACATGGAATTGATTTTATGGCGACACGCCGAGGCTGCTGACAGCTCGCCTGATATAGCAAGGGAATTGACGGCTAAAGGTCGGCTGCAAGCGCAGAAAATGGCGGCATTTTTGCAGCAACATTTGCCCGCCGACACGCGCATTTTGGTCAGTCCCGCTACGCGCACCCGACAAACGGTCAGCGCGCTCACCGATAAATTCACCGTGGTCAACAGCCTCGCACCGAATGCTTCCGCGCACGCAATTTTGCAGGCAGCGCGTTGGCCGAACGGGCTAGCCCGTTTCCCTCATCCAAACCTTCCCCCAACGGGGGAAGGAGCAAACGCATCGCTACGCGAGCATAAAAATCTTGGCAACGACACCGTGCTCATCGTCGGTCACCAACCCACACTAGGCACAGTTGCCGCCTTGCTGTTAGGCAGCGCGGAAACTTCATTGAGCATTAAAAAAGGCGCGCTCTGGTGGTTCTGCCGCCGTGAACGCGACGACTCAGCGCAGACCACGTTGCGCTTAGTCATTACGCCCGACATGCTGGACTAAAAAATTGTTGGGCGATTACAGCGCAAGGCAAATAGTTTTCCGCAGATTGCGTAGATTTTCACAGATTAGAAACACAGCTACATAGAATTTTATTGCGGGTTTAATCGGTGTAAATCCGCCTAATCTGCGGACGAGTAGTTTTATTGGGCGTGGACAAGTTTTTCGTCTTTATTTTTACCTCGCCACATTAAAAATATAGGAGACCATCATGTTTGAATCTGCTGAACTGGGACACAAAATCACTAAAGCCGTTTACGAAAAAGCCTTGCCCGCCTTGCGCGAAGGCTTGCTCAACGCGCAATTTGAATTGGCGCAACAAGCTAAATTTCCCGTGATTATTTTGGTCAGCGGCGTGGATGGCGCGGGCAAAGGCGAGACGGTCAATCTGCTCAACGAGTGGATGGATCCGCGCCACATTCAAGTACACGCGATGGCGGAACACAGCGACGAAGAACGCCAGCATCCCCCCATGTGGCGGTACTGGCGTGCGCTGCCGCCGAAAGGAAAAATCGGCGTATTTTTTGGCTCGTGGTACACCTCACCCATCATAGCCCGCAGCTTAGGAAAAACCCGTAACAGCCAATTAAATCAAAGCATCCACGCCATCAATCATTTTGAAACCATGTTAAGCAACGAGGGCGCACTCATCATCAAGCTATGGTTTCATTTGTCCAAAGACGCGCAACAGCAACGCTTAAAATCGCTAGAAAAAAATCCTAAAACACAGTGGCGCGTCACCAAACTGGACTGGAAAAATTACCAACGCTACGACAAATTCCGCAAGGTTTCAGAACACACCCTGCTCGCTACCAGCAATGAACACGCGCCTTGGCAGGTGATTGAAGGTGAGGATGCGCGCTATCGCAGCCTCACCGCAGGACAAATTATTTTGGCGGCGTTACAAAAACGCTTGCGCAAAAAAACCCAGCCTGTCGCCATCGCCGCCGCGCCACTTAGCGTGTCTATCGACTCGCTGGATTTATTCGACAAGCTCGATATGACTCAACGCTTGAGCGACAAAAAATTCGCGGCGCAATTAGAAAAATATCAGGGCAAATTAAATCTACTCACCCGCGATGCGCGCTTCGCCAAACTGTCGGTGATTGCGGTATTTGAAGGCTCGGATGCAGCAGGCAAAGGTGGGGCAATTCGCCGCATCACGGGTGCGCTTGATGCACGTCATTACCGCACGGTGCCGATTGCTGCGCCCACTGAAGAAGAGCGCGCTCAGCCTTATTTGTGGCGGTTCTGGCGACACGTTCCACGCGTGGGACGCTTCGCGATTTTCGATCGCTCTTGGTATGGCCGGGTGTTGGTGGAACGTGTGGAAAAATTTTGCTCGGAAGCCGACTGGATGCGCGCTTATAACGAGATCAACGACTTTGAAGAACAGCTCATCGACAACCACGCGCTGGTGATTAAATTCTGGCTAACCGTCACGCCTGATGAGCAATTACGCCGCTTTCAAGAGCGCGAAAAAATCGGTTTCAAACGCTACAAAATTACCGCCGATGATTGGCGCAATCGCGAACGCTGGGACGACTATCAAGCGGCGGTGTGCGACATGGTAGATAGAACCAGCACCGAGATTGCGCCTTGGACTATCGTTGAAGCCAACGACAAAAATTTCGCCCGCATCAAAATCCTCAAGACTTTATGTAGTCGCATAGAAGCCGCGTTGCATGAGCTGGCTTAAAGCTCTTCTGCGGCAGCGGGGACAGTGGTTTTGCCGTGTAAATCACAATAATTCGCGACGCGAATAAAGTCCGCAACACTCAAATTTTCGGCGCGCAGTTGCGGGTTAATTTCTAACGCGGCGAAATCTGCTTCTTGCAAAATTTGGCGCAAAGTATTGCGCAAAGTTTTACGCCGTTGCCCAAATGCCATGCTGACAATCGCGGCAAATAATTTTTCATTACGCACCAAAATTTGCTCTTTAGGCAGCGGAATCATGCGCACGATGGCGGAATCGACTTTAGGCGCAGGTTTGAACGATTCGGGCGGCACGTCGAGCAATTTTTCCATATAAAAACGATATTGCAGCATCACCGACAAGCGTCCATAAGCGGGCGTGGAATGTTCGGCGACCATGCGTTCGACCACTTCGTTTTGCAACATAAAGTGCATATCGGTGATGCGTGCGCTAAAGCGCGTGAAGTGAAATAACAGCGGCGTGGAAATGTTGTAAGGCAGATTGCCGACGATGCGCAGCGGCGTATCCAAGGTGGAAAAATCAAACGCCAGCGCGTCGCCCGCATGAATAATCAGCTTGGTTTTTTCGTGTTCTTGCGGGTAGTCGTTGTGCAAGCGCGCGATGATGTCGCGGTCGATTTCCACCACATGCAAATGATTGAGTTGCTTGAGCAAGGGACGCGTCAGCGCACCTAAACCAGGCCCGATTTCGACCATGTTGTCGGCAGCCTGAGGACGAATGCACGACACGATGTCGGCGATGATGGATTGATCGACCAAAAAGTTTTGGCCGAACATTTTTTTAGCTTTATGAATCATTTATAAACCTTTTTATCTTCCGCAGATGAACGCCGATTAAAATCACTAAAAAATTTCTGGTGTTATGTTTTTAATCTGTGCGAATCTGCGTAATCTGCGGACAAAAAATAACTATCTCATTCCGCAACTCGCCATTTGTTTAGCCACTGCAATCGCCTCCAACAAGCTGCCGCAATCGGCTTTGCCTGTTCCGGCCAAATCTAATGCGGTGCCGTGATCGACTGAGGTGCGGATGATGGGCAAGCCTAGCGTGACGTTTACGCCCGCACCAAAACTCGCGTGCTTTAACACGGGTAATCCTTGGTCGTGATACATGGTTAACACCGCGTCGCATTGCGCCAGTTTATGCGGCGTGAACAGCGTATCGGCGGGCATGGGCGCGCTGACCTTCATGCCAGCGGCGCGCAATTTATCCAGCACGGGAATCATTACCTCGATTTCTTCACGCCCCAGATAGCCGCCTTCACCCGCGTGCGGATTGACTCCCGCCACCAAAATACGCGGCTCGGCAATGCCAAAACGCTGCTGCAAATCGCGCTGCAAAATCAGTAATACTTTTTCTAATAAAGGCTGCGTAATCGCATCGGCAACCTCGCGTAACGGCATGTGGATAGTGACCAAAGCAACGCGCATCCCGCCACCGACCAACATCATCACCACTTGCGGCGTGGCGGTTTGCTCGGCTAAAAATTCGGTGTGTCCAGTGAAAGCGATGCCCGCGTCGTTGATGATGCCCTTGTGTACGGGCGCGGTGACCATACCCGAAAACTCACCCGCCACGCAGCCTTGCACCGCACGGCGTAGCGTGGCTAAAACGTAATCGCTGTTGGCGGCGTTTAATACGCCCGCAACAGCAGGTGCGGCGAGTGGAATGTGGATGACGTGTAGGACACGGGAAGGAGTGGTGAGTGGTAAGTCGTAAGTGGAAAGGGCGGGTGCAGCATCCTTGCTTTGCTGCTCCGTCTTAGCAATCACCACGCCCGATTCAGCACTGACTACTTCTAAAATTTCAACTGCCAAGCCCAACTGTTGTGCGCGCTGTTGCAGTAAAAATTTATCAGCAATGCACAATAACGGATGTCCCTGTGCCGCGAGTTGCACGCATAAATCAGGGCCGATGCCAGCGGGTTCGCCGCAAGTGATGACTAGGGGCGGAGTGGTAAGTGGTAAGTGGTAAGTGGCTGCCTCAGCTCCCACGCGCTGTTTTTCCCACTGACCACTCACCACTTCCGACTGCCCAGCCTTCATTGCGGGTAATCGACGAAGGCGCGGTCGCGTAATTGGCGCAACCAATCTTGATATTGTTCGTCAGATTTAAACGTGCCGATTGCGACGCGCGCTTGTTGACGTTTTTGTTGCACGCTGACATCGGTGTCGCGTCGCTCTAATACTTGTATCAAATGCCAGCCGAATTGGCTTTGTACCGCGCCGATTTGTTGCACGGCTAATTTGTTCATCGCTTCTTCAAATTCGCTCACAGTTTGGCCAGGGGATAACCAATCCAAATCGCCGCCCGCTTGCGCGCTGCCGTCTTCGGAATACTTTTTAGCTTGCTCGGCAAAGTCTGCCCCCGCTGCGATGCGTTGCTTGATTTCCATGATGCGTTTGCGGGCTTCGGCTTCGGGCACGATTTGGCTAGTTTTAATCAAAATATGGCGCGCGTGGGTTTGCGTAATGACTACAGGGGCGTTGCCCGAACGAGTGGCGAGCAATTTCAAAATATGAAAACCACTGGGGCTTTGCAAAATCGGGGTGTGCTGTCCGGGCGATAATTTTTGCAATGCCTCGGCAAAACTAGGCGGCAAACGATCGCTGCCGCGCCAGCCTAAATCGCCGCCTTTGAGCGCGTCTTTGGCATCCGATGCACCCGCTGCCACTTGCGCAAAGTTTGCTCCGCCTTGCAATTGCTGATACGCCAATTCAGCGCGCGCGCGACTGGCTTTAATTTTGTCGGCACTGGCTTGTTCGGGTATCACCACCAAAATATGCGCTAGATGAAACTCGGTTTTAGCCCCGCCCTGCTTGGCTTGGTTGGCTAAATAGTTATCGACCTCGCTGTCGCTGATAATCAATTTGCTTTCCACTTCGCGTTCGCGCAAACGGGTGTAGAGCATTTCGTTACGCATCTCATCGCGATAGGTATCAAAGTCAATGCCATCGGCTTTTAGACGGCTGCGCAGCTCGGACACACCCGCTAAATTATTTTGCTCCACGATGCGATTGATGGATAAATCCAACTGCCCTTCGTCCACGCGCACGCCCGTTTCTTTGGCGTATTGCAATTGCAGCAAGTCGATAATCATGCGTTCCAATAATTGTTTTTCTAACACTTGCGCATCGGGTAACGGTGTACCTTGTTTTTTCAATTGCTTAATCGTGCTGCGCAGTTTTTCGTCTAACTCTAAGCGCGTAATCACATCACTATTCACCACGGCGACCACAGCGTCGAGATTGCTGGCAGGGGCGGCATCGCTGGCAAACGCGGCAGGAGTCAGCCAAACACTGGCAAGCAAACAAAGAGAAATCAGGCGCATAGGGGCTTTCGGTTAAGGACGAGTGGCGGAGTTGCGATCATTTAATTTGCTGTAGCCCGGCACGCTTTTGCGCAACACTGCTAACGGGTCAGAGCCAACTTGCAAGAAGTCGTTAAGTTCGAGTTGTACAAAAAATCCAGTATTGGTTTGTTGCAGAGCGGTGGTGAAGTGTTGCGCCACCAAGCGTAGCGTCCAGCAGTCCTGATTATACTCAAGCCCCGCTATCGAATCTAACAAGCGCGAATCTTGATAGGAATAATTCCACCGCCCTACCGCATACCATTTGCTCACCAACGGCCATTGTGTCGACACGTCAATCATGCGCGTGGTATTACGCAAAAAACGGTAACTCACATTCAAGCTTTTGCCAGGCTCTGGGCGATAACGCGCACCTAAATTGTAGCGTTGGATATTGGCTTGATTCGGGTTGTATTGAAACTCGCTATCGAGATGCCATTGCCGCGATGCTTGACTGGACACCGCCATCAGCACGTCAGATTTAGCGGTGCTGGTATTGGCGGGCGTGAGTAAGTTCACTTGCGGAGTAATGAAGCTAAACCGCTCTGCCAGCGTGACTTTTAGACGTTCCGCACCAGAGGCTTGATTGATGATACGCGTGGTCGTGGCGAGGGTGAGTTGATTGGCATCACCGATGCGGTCATTCCCAAAAAAACGGTTTTCGGTAAAAATTTGCGAGAAGTTAAAGTCCGCTTGTGCCGAATCAAAGTTAGGCAATAAATCTTGTTTGCGATATGGGATATACACATAAAACGCGCGCGGCTCTAAGGTTTGAATGTAGTCATCGGCAAGCACTTTGGTCTCGCGCTCAAACGCCACACCGCTATCCAAACTCACAATCGGCACGCTGCGTGTCGCATTCGGCAGGGCGGTGGTGTTATTGCTATTCAGCACATATTGACTGTTATGCAGCCCCACTTTAGGCGTGACATAAAACGCGGGTTCGCTGACCAAGGGATAGCTCGCTTGCGGATAAACCACCATGCGATTGCCGCCTACCGAAGTGGGATGTTTGAACGCGACGAATTCATTGTTGAGCGAGACATTGATGTCGTTCCAGTTGCGCTGTGTGGTCGCGGTGACTTGCGGTAAACGCGCATACGGCACGGCAATCGGCGCGAGCGGATCTTGCAAGGTTTGGTAGCGTTGCGCGCGCGCCACGGCTGTCCAATTGGGCGACAAATAATTCAGGCTGACATCTTGCAATAAGTTGATTTGCGAAGTCGTTGCCACCGCCGAACCTAGGTCGCGAAAATACGCATCGTCGGCAACACGATTGAAATTTAGATTGGCACTAAAGCCATTGCCTATCGCTTGCGCATGGCGAATCGCAAAATGGCTGCGATTGATTTTGCTCACTTGGTCGCCTTGCAAAGTGTCGGCATGAATTTCGCCGTTATAGCCCGCGCCTAAATAACGCAGCTCATTATTAAATTGCGTGCCGCGTTTTTGCATGTAGCGCGGCGCTAGCGTCGCGTCGTAATTGGGCGCGATATTCACATAGTAAGGCAGCGTTAATTCCGCGCCATTTTTCACCGTGCTGCCAAAATCAGGCGATAAAAATCCCGATTTGCGCGCATCGGTAAGCGGAAAATCCATCCACGGCGTATAGACAAACGGCACGCCTTTGAACTGCACATAAGCATGGGTTGCCGTACCGAGTTGCTCGACTTTATCCAAATCTAAATTACCCATGCGCAGCAGCCAATCATCATTGCCCGCAGGACAGGTGGTGTAAGTCGCGCCGTCTAAGTTGTAGTGCTGCTTATCGACGATGTGCATTTTTTCCGCGCTGCCGCGTGCATTATTTTCAGTGAAATAAAACTCTGGCTGCGTCAGCTCACCACTTTGACTTTCCATGTTGTATTGCAAACGCGGCCCAGTCATGCGATTGCCATCTTCTTCCACAACCACACCGCCATCAGCCTGCAACTCGCCGCTGTCTTGCTGATAGTTCAATTTGTCGGCGCGTATCGTTTGCGCGCCTTGTTTCAAAATCGCGTTGCCTGTCGCTTCGATAGATTTGCCTTTTTGTCCCGTTAAGTTATCCGCTTCGATTTCAGTCGGCGCGAGCGGGTCAGCGGCTTTTTTCGGCGCGGCGCGACTGGTCGTGCCTGGCATCACCGCGTAAGCGGAGGCACTGGCGAATAAGGCAATGAATAATATGGAGGGGGATAAACGCATTCGGTGCGGGATTTATAAACGGAGGTGCTAAAATCGAGCGATTTTATCACCAACTACGAGCCTGCCACGATGCAACGTCAACAACAACTTACTACTTGGCTACAAGGTCTGTTCCCTGAGCAAACTTTCACCCTCACACCCGCCTCCGCCGATGCCAGTTTTCGCCGTTATTTTCGCGCCACATTTGCCGATGGCACGACGCGCATTGTCATGGACGCACCGCCTGAACATGAAGACTGCCGTCCATTTTTGCAGGTCGGTAAATTGTTCGAGGCGGCGGGTGCGCATGTGCCGCACGTTTATGCACAAGATTTAGCACAAGGTTTTTTGCTGCTATCCGACTTAGGCAACACCACTTATTTACAGGCTTTGAATGCCAACACGGCGAAGCCGCTGTACGCCGCCGCCACCGACGCACTGATTAAAATTCAACTCGCTTCGGCTGCGAAAAATTTACCGCCTTACGACGAAGCGTTATTGCGCCGCGAGCTGAATTTATTTCCCGACTGGTACATCGCGCAGCATTTAGGCGTGACCTTGAGCGCGCACCAGCACAGCAAGCTAGAAGAGGTGTTCGCGCGCATCGTCAAAAACAATTTAGCCCAGCCGATGGTGTATGTGCATCGCGATTTTCATTCGCGGAATTTGATGGTGACCGCACCTAACTCGTTCCCTCACCCCAACCCTCTCCCGCCTGCGGGCGAGGGTGCAAACGAATCACTGCGTGATGCGCATTCAACCCCTGGGATTATTGACTTCCAAGACGCGGTGTTCGGGCCGATTACCTACGACCTCGCGTCCTTATTCAAAGACGCGTACATCCGCTGGGAAGAAGCCGACGTGATGGACTGGCTGATTACATATTGGGAGCGCGCGCGCGCAGCGGGCTTACCTGTTCATGCTGATTTTGGCGAGTTTTATCGCGACTTTGAGATGATGGGCGCGCAGCGACACCTTAAAGTGCTGGGCATTTTTGCGCGTCTCGCGATACGCGACGGCAAAACAGGCTATGTAAAAGACATGCCGCTGGTAATGGATTATTTACGCCGCGCTTGTGTGCGCTACATCGACCTTAAACCGCTACTTAACATTTTGGATGAACTCGAACCGCAGATTAAACATGCGGATTTCAGCATCTAAGGAAGGGCTAAAGATGATGCTGCGCATTTCCCTCACCTCAATCCTCTCCCGCACGCGGGCGAGGAGGCAAACGCGAAAGACATAAATATGATGGCGATGATTTTGGCTGCGGGACGCGGCGAACGCATGAGACCGCTGACCGACCACACGCCGAAACCCTTGTTAGCCGTGGGCGGCAAGCCGCTCATCGTGTGGCATATCGAACGCTTAGTCGCGGCGGGTATCACTGAATTAGTCATCAATCACGCCCATCTAGGCGCGCAAATTGAAGCCGCACTGGCCGACGGAAAAACTTGGGGCGCGCACATCCAATACTCACGCGAAATCGCCGCGCTAGAAACGGCGGGCGGGATTGCTAATGCACTGCCGTTACTCGGCGAAGAGATTTTTGCGGTAGTAAATGGCGATGTATTTTGCGACTATGATTTTGTCCAACTTCACGCTCATGCCGCGCAAATGCAAGCGCAGCAAGACTTAGCGCATTTAGTGTTAGTCAACAATCCGCCGCAACATCCGCATGGCGATTTTGCCCTGCATGAGAGCCGCATTGTTCCCGAATCCCGAATCCTGAATCCCGAATCCCAAATTCCAAATCCCAAATCCTGCCTTTTGACTTTTTCAGGCATCGGTCTCTATCATCCCGCGCTATTTGCCAACCTTGCCGCTGGCACAAAAGCTCCGCTCGCCCCCTTGTTACGCGCACAAATCGCGCTAGCAAAAGTCAGCGGCACACATCATCGCGGACGCTGGGTCGATGTCGGCACGCCGCAACGTTTAAACGAATTAGACGCACAACTACGCCATGAATAAAATTTACGCAGACCGCCGCCATGCCTTGTTAAATCAGATGCAACGCGGCATCGCCATCATTCCCACCGCGCCCGAAATGCTACGCAATGGTGATGCGCATTACGCCTATCGCTTCGATAGCAGCTTTTATTATTTAACGGGATTTGCCGAACCTGAAGCGGTGTTGGTGCTGATTGCGGGCGATAAACCGCAAAGCATTGTGTTCTGCCGCGAAAAAAATCTGGAGCGCGAAATTTGGGATGGACATCGTGTGGGGCCTGACGGCGCGCGTGAACAATTTGGCTTCGACGCAGCTTTTCCTATCGTGCAATTGGACGAAAAATTAGTTGAGCTAATGAGCAATCAGCCCACGCTGTTTTATCCATTAGGTGCCGATGCCGCCTGGGATGCGCGCATCTTGAAATTACGCGCGGCGGTACAAGAAAAATCCCGCAGCGGCGTGCGTGCGCCTGACCAATTATTCGACATCCGCACACTGATAAATGAGCTGCGTTTGCTGAAAGACCAACACGAGTTAAGCCTGATGCGCCGCGCCGCCAGCATCTCCTGCGGCGCACATCAACGCGCCATGCAATTCACTCGCGCAGGACAATTTGAATATCAAATCGAAGCCGAATTACTACACGAATTTTGCCGTCACGGCGCGCGCGATGCCGCTTACACCAGCATCGTCGCGGGCGGCGCAAACGCTTGCACGCTGCACTACGTCGAGAACAACGCAACACTCCATGACGGCGATTTATTGCTGATTGATGCAGGCTGCGAATTTCAAGGTTACGCCTCCGACATCACGCGCACTTATCCAGTCAACGGAAAATTTTCCGCAGCGCAAAAAGACGTGTATGAATTAGTCCTCGCCGCGCAAGCCGCCGCCACTCATTCGGCAAAAATCGGACAACATTGGAACGCCCCACATGAAGCCGCGCTGCGTGTTTTGGCGCAAGGTTTTATCGACCTGAAAATGTGTCACGGCACGGTCGATGGCGTGCTGGAAAGCGGCAGCTACAAACAGTTTTACATGCACCGCACCGGGCATTGGTTAGGGCTAGACGTGCATGATGTGGGCGATTACAAAATCAATGACGACTGGCGCGCGCTAACTGCTGGCATGGTGCTGACCGTCGAACCCGGCTGCTACATCCGCCCCGCCGACAACGTGCCAAAAGCCTTATGGAATATCGGCATCCGCATCGAAGACGATGTAGTCATTACCGCGACTGGCAACGAAATTTTGACGCTCGCCGCACCGAAAACAGTGAGCGAAATTGAAGAGGTAATGCGCCATGACCACTAAGCCAACCATAGGCAGTATTTCATTTGAAGCGTTGCAACAAATCAACGCCCATCAAGCCGCATTTTGGAGCGCGCGCGACTTGCAACCGCTGCTGGGTTACGCGCAATGGCGACGCTTTGAAGATGCGATTAAACGTGCGATAACTTCTTGTGAACAATCAGGAAATAATCCGCAGAACCATTTTGCCGGCGTTGGCAAAATGGTCGGGCTGGGTTCGGGTAGTGAGCGCGAAGTTGAGGACTACCACCTCTCCCGTTTTGCCTGCTACCTCATTGCCCAAAATGGCGATCCACGCAAAGCTGAAATCGCCCAAGCGCAAAAATATTTCGCGGTGCAAGCGCGTAAGCAAGAACTAAGTGAGCAATTCGCGGCAGACCAAGAACGGCTGGACTTACGCAAGCAAACTTCGGAAGAATTCAAAGCACTTTCAGATGCGGCACGGCAAGCAGGCGTGCAAGACAAAATGTTTGGTGTGTTCCACGATGCGGGTTACAAAGGCTTGTATGGCGGACTGGGTGGCGAGGCAATTAAGAACAAAAAGAACATTCCTGAAAAAGACCAACTGCTCGACCGCATGAACGCCACCGAGCTTGCCGCGAATCAATTTCGCATGACTCAAACCCGCGACAAATTGGCGCGTGACAACACCAACAACCAGCAACAAGCCATACGCACCCACCAACAAGTCGGCAAAGAAGTTCGCGCTGCTATCGAGCGTATCGGCGGCACGCCGCCCGAACACATCGCTCCCGCCGAACACATCAAAGAAGTCGAAAAGCGCATCAAAAACGCCGTGCCTAAACTCAAGCTGGATGAGCAAGATGCGGGCGGTTTGTTGGGCGACAAAAACCAATAATTTCAAGCTAAAAACTCATGAGCCAACTGCTAATCAACGACTACTTGAAGCAACTCGATCTGATTAAAAAAATCAGTGGTAGCCGCCGCGAAACCATTGTGCGCGAGGCGTTTAAGGATTTGCTTAAAGCGTGGGGCAAGCAGCAGGCATTGGTTTTTATTGCTGAGTATCCGCTCAAAACTGCGACCAAAACCAACATCATGCTCGATGGCGCGCTGCTGCATGAATTGCGTATGCCGCTGGGTTATTGGGAAGCCAAAGACGCGGACGACAAGCTCGATGAAGAGGTCGTCAAAAAATTCAAAAAAGGTTATCCGCAGGACAACATTATTTTTTCCGATGATGTCACCGCCGTGTTGTGGCAAAACCGTAACGAGGTGTTGCGTTGCGACATGACCGACACGCACGCTTTGGCGCAACTATTGAAACTATTTTTCAGTTTTGAGCGTCCAGAAATTGCCGGTTTTCGCACCGCCGTTGAGCAATTCAAAACCGATTTACCCGCCGTGTTGCAAGCCTTGCGCGAGATGATTGCGCTGCAACACGATGGCAATAAAAGTTTTCGCCGTGCCGAGAAAAAATTCCTCGCTCATGCGCAAGAAGCCATCAATCCCAACCTCACCGATGCGGATGTGCGCGAGATGTTGATACAGCACATTCTCACCGAAGAGATTTTTGCCAAGGTATTTGACGACAGCGATTTTCACCAGCACAACAATGTGGCGCGTGAGCTGTATGCCTTGGAGGGCGAATTTTTTACGGGCAGCTTGAAGAAGCAAACGCTCAAAGGCTTAGAGACTTATTACGCTGCCATACGCGCCGCCGCCGCGCAAATCAGCAGCCACGGCGAGAAGCAAACTTTCCTTAAAGTTATCTACGAAAATTTTTACAAAGTCTATAACGCCAAGGCCGCCGACCGCTTAGGCGTGGTCTATACGCCGAATGAAATTGTGCGCTTTATGATTGATGGCGCGGACTGGCTGACCGAGCAGCACTTCGGCAAAAATCTCATCGACAAAGACGTGGAAATTCTCGACCCCGCCACGGGCACAGGCACGTTTATTTGCGAATTGCTGGAACACTTTCGCGGTCAGCCCGCCAAGCTCAAACACAAATATCAGCACGAGCTGCACGCCAACGAAGTCGCCATTCTTCCCTATTACGTTGCCAATCTAAACATCGAAGCCACCTACGCCGCGATTAGCGGGCAGTACGAAGAATTTCCTAATTTATGTTTTGTCGATACGCTGGATAACGTCGGCTTACACACTGCCGCGACGGGCACAACGGGCGATATTTTTGGCGGCGTGAGTGAAGAAAACGTGGTGCGTATCAAGCGTCAGAACAGTAAAAAAATTAGCGTCATCATTGGCAACCCGCCTTACAACGCCAACCAAGCGAACGAAAACGACAACAACAAAAATCGCGAATATCAACACATCGACCAGCGTATTAAAGACACTTACATCTTTGCTAGCACCGCGCAAAAAACCAAGTTGTACGATATGTACGCGCGCTTTTTTCGTTGGGCAAGTGACCGTTTGAGCGACAACGGCGTGTTGGCATTTGTCACCAATCGCAGCTTTATCGAGAGCCGCACCTTTGACGGATTTCGCAACACCGTGGCGCAAGAGTTTAGCGATATTTATGTGGTGGATTTGGGTGGCGACGTGCGCGCCAACCCCAAATTAAGCGGCACAAAAAACAATGTATTTGGCATTCAAACGGGCGTGGCGATTAGCTTTTTTATCAAGAAAAATAAACGAGCTGAGCAGCTCAAAGCCCCTCATCCCAACCTTCCCCCGCTTGCGGGGGAAGGAGCGCAAGCCCCCTCTCCCGCAGGCGGGAGAGGGCGGGGGGTGAGGGATGCCCAACCACCCGCGCGTATCTATTACAACCGCCGCCCCGAACTGGAAACCGCCGAAGAAAAACTGAGCTTTTTAGCTAACCATCCGATGCGTCACTTGGCGTTTGAACACGTGCAGCCCGACAAAAATCACAACTGGGTGAACCTCACCGAGAATGATTTTGACACCCTGTTGCCATTGGCAAGCAAGGACACCAAAGCCGCAAAAACAGCGGGCAAGGAGCGAGCGATTTTTAAGTTGTATTCGTTGGGGATTGTTACCAATCGCGATGATTGGACGTATGACTTTAACACCACAGTTCTTTCAGAAAAAGTTCGCTATTTTATTGACTTTTACAATGCCGAACAAAAACGTCTTTCTGGCAAAAGCAACATCAATTTAACAGACGAAGTTAATCGAACTATTAAGTGGACATCAGAACTCGAAGCACAAATTAAACGAGGAACACAACTTGAATTTGATGCCAGTAAAATCCAAGGTAGTTTGTATCGCCCTTTTGTTTCGGCGCACACATACTTCGATAGAATAATTACTCATCGTGTTTATCAGCAACACTGTTTTTTTCCGATAGGCAAAATCGAGAGAACACCGTCAATTGCTTTTATGTGTGGTGACAGGCAACCCTTCGCACTAATTGCCACCGACCATTTACCCAACCTGAATATGTTTAGCGCAGATGCTGGGCAAGTTGTAGGACTTCACCAATTTGACGAAGCAGGCAATCGCGCCGACAACATCACCGACTGGGCACTTAAACAATTTCAGCAGCACTACAAAACCCCCTCACCCCAACCCTCTCCCGCAAGCGGGAGAGGGAGGAGCGCAGCGGAGGGTGAGGGACGTTCAATCACCAAACAAGATATTTTCCATTACTGCTACGCCGTATTGCACGACCCGCTGTATCGCGAGAAATACGCGCTGAATCTGAAACGCGAATTTCCGCGCATTCCGTTTTATGCCGATTTTTGGCAATGGGCGGCTTGGGGTGAGGCGTTGATGGCGTTGCATATCGGCTATGAATCGGTCGCGCCGTTCGCATTAAGTCGCAGCGATATTCCCGACGAAAAAGCGCGCGCCGCCGGGAAGCCCTCACCTCAATCCTCTCCCGCAAGCGGGCGAGGAGGCGAACGAGAAAAGCTATCTTCTATCCTTGCACCCAAGGCACTGTTGCGCGCCGATAAAGAGGCGGGCAGCATCACGCTAGATAGTGAAACCACCTTGCGCGGCATCCCGCCCGCCGCGTGGCATTACAAGCTGGGCAACCGCTGCGCGCTGGAATGGATACTCGATCAATACAAAGAAAAGAAACCGAAAGACCCGACCATACGGGAGAAATTCGACACTTACCGCTTCGCCGATTACAAAGAAAAAGTAATCGACTTACTGCTGCGCGTGACCACGGTTAGCGTGGAAACGGAACGGATTACTGAAGCGATGAAAGCGGCGGCGCGATGAATTTTGCAATGGATATATCCGCCGCCCCCGCCAAAAAACAAGCCATCATGCAACGCTATTTGTAATTTATTTTAAGGAGTTGTCATGCCAGAGTTAGCCCGCTTTTACGGCATTATCATTCGCATGTTTTTGATTGATCGGGAACATCCGCCGCGCCACATTCACATAAAATACGGCGAGTATGAGGCGGTGATGAGTTTGACCGATTTGCAATTGATTAACGGAAAGTTGCCCGGTAAATGTTTTCAGCTTGTCCACGAATGGGCTGAATTACATCAGGCCGAACTGATTGAGATTTGGGATACTCAGCAGTTTCATCCTGTTCAACCCTTGGAGTAATGCCATGAAACTCGTCCAATTTACCCAGCAGCGCGATTACATTTTTAGCCTGACTTTTACTAATGGTGTGTCCATCGAAACCGATCTCACGCCTCTTATTGCCAAGCACGTTGCTCAAGCCGAGCTCGCCACGGCGCGCATCGACCGCGAATGGGGGTGCTTGGAATTCAAGGATGGCGCGGTCGATATTGAGCCGAATACGCTGTATCAATGGGCTGCATCACACAAGCTATATCCGCACTAGGTTTGTGCAGCGATATTTGTAAGGAGCAAATCGTGAGCGAAAAAATCCAAACAACCGAGTCGGCAAACCACCTTGCGGTGTTCCAAGAAACTGCGATACGCCGCATTTGGCATAACGAGGAGTGGTGGTTTTCGGTGGTGGATGTGGTCGCCACATTGACCGATTCAAATGATGCGGGTGCGTATTGGCGCAAGTTAAAACAACGCCTGAATGCCGAGAGTGAGCAACCCGTGACATTTTGTCACGGGTTGAAACTGGTCGCACCAGACGGCAAGCAGCGCGTCACCGATTGCGCCAACACCGAAGGGCTTTTTCGCCTGATTCAATCCATCCCGTCCCCAAAAGCCGAGCCGTTCAAACGCTGGTTGGCGCAGGTGGGATATGAGCGGGTGAAGGAGATTGAAAACCCTGAGTTGGCGAGTGCGCGGGCGCGCGATTTGTATCAGGCGAAAGGTTATCCGCAGGCGTGGATAGAGAAGCGGCTGCGTTCGATTGCGATACGCGGTGAACTCACCGAGGAATGGCATCAACGCGGCGTGCAGGAGGGCAAAGAGTACGCGATTCTCACCGCCGAAATCGCCCGCGCTACGTTTGGCGTAACGCCTGCCGAGCATGGCAAGCTCAAGGCACTAGATAAAGTAAAAACGGGCAATAATCTGCGCGACCATATGACCGATCTGGAGCTGATTTTTAGCATGTTGGGCGAAGCCAGTACCACGGAAATTGCGCGTGAAAAAGATGCGCAAGGCTTCGCCGAAAACGCCTTGGCAGCGAAGCAAGGCGGCACGATAGCTGGCAATGCGCGCAAAGCTTTGGAAGCGAAAAGCGGTAAGCGTGTGGTGAGCAAAAAGAATCATTTGGCGTTGGGCGAAGTCAAGCTGGAGAGCGCGACGAAGAAAATCGCCAACAAAAAAACGGGGTGAAAGCATGACTGAAAGTTTAGCGGCGGCGATGAACTACGACATCATTATTATCGGCGGCGGGCCCGTGGGGGCGGCATTGGCATTGGCGTTGCGCGCTAGCGGCTTGAAAATTTGTGTGTTGGAAGCGCGCGCGGAAAAGATGGCGAACACCGACGCGCGCGCGCTGGCGTTGTCGTATGGCAGCCGTTTGTTGTTACAACGTTTAGGCGTGTGGGACAGCTTGCGCGAGGTGTCGGCAATCCGCAGCATTCATATTTCGCAGCAAAAAACTTTTGGTCGCGCGTTATTAAAAGCGGCGGAATTAGATGTGCCAGAGTTAGGCTATGTGCTCCCCTATCCCGCGCTGCAAGCCTCGTTGCAACAGGGTTTGAGCGCGACGCAGGTGCACAGTATTTATGGCGCGCAGGTAACGGAGTTGCGTGCGGCAACGGACGGCGCGGAGATTTTCTATCAGCAAGACGGTGCAGAAAAATCGTTGCGTACGCGCCTTGCGGTGGTCGCGGATGGCGGCAAGTTATTGGCGCAACGTCATCCGCCTGAAGTGCGCGACTACGGACAAAGCGCGCTGATTACGCATGTGCGTTGCTCGGCGTTGCAGGCGCACACGGCGTTTGAACGCTTCACGCCGCAAGGCCCGTTGGCGTTGTTGCCGTTTCAAGATGGTTACGAATTAGTCTGGGCGGCAGCACACGACACCGCGCAAGCGATGCTGAGCTGGGATGAGGCAAAATTTTTGCGCGAATTGCAGCAACAGTTTGGCGAGCGCGTCGGTGAATTTACCCACGTCGGCAAACGCAGTTGCTTCGCGCTCGGACTGAAACGCGCGCCGCAACAAACGCCGCAGCCTCATGTGGTGTTGCTCGGCAATGCCGCGCAGACCTTGCATCCCGTGGCGGGGCAGGGGTTTAACTTAGGGCTGCGTGATGCTTGGGAATTGGCAGAAATTATTTTGGCAAGCGCGCCGACTGAGCTGGGCAACGAGGCGATGCTGGCAAATTATCGCGCCACGCGCCGCGTCGATCGCGAAGCAGGCATTCGTTTTACCGATAGTTTGGTGCGCTTGTTTTCTAACGATATGCCGCTGCTGAATGGCGCGCGCGGCGCGGCGCTAACGGCGTTGGATTGTTTGCCGTTCGCCAAAAAATTCGTGGCGAAACGCATGATGTTTGGTGCCAACGGCTAGTCGGAATGCTGCAAATTCAGCGCGCATCCCCTATACTCCGCGCGCTAAAAAATATAAGGAACGATGATGAAAACCCAATACTTACTTGCTGTGCTGTGTGCTGTGCCGCTGCTGGCTCAAGCGGAACTGTATAAACAAGTCGATGCCGATGGGCATGTCACCTACTCCAGCGCACCATTAAAGGGCGGCAAGAAAATTTACTTAGAGCCGCTGCCGACCATGCTGCCCTTGGCTAAAACGCGCTCGGCAACACCAGGTAACTTTCCTAGAGTAGATGACGATGTGCAAAAAGGTCGCGACGATACGCGCCGTAAAATTTTGCAAGATGAGTTAGCCACCGAACAAAAATTACTCGCGGAGGCCAAGCAAAATCAGGCTAAAGCGGAAGACCAGCCACAAGGCAATTTTGTTGCGAATGGCAAAACACTACACAACGAAGCGATCGCGCAAGAGTATGCCGCGAATGTCAGCAAGCAAAGCGAGCAAGTCTCGCTACATCAAAAAAACATCGACGCGCTGAACGCCGAACTGGCTAAATTAAAATAATACTATTCATGGCATGGAACGTGCTCTGTAAGCTGCATCATGCCAAATACCTCTCCCCTTACCTTTGAAGCCTTAGCCACTGCGGTCATCCTCGTGGACAACGAGGCGCGCATCGCTTATCTGAACCCCGCTGCGGAAAATTTATTCGAGCTGAGTCGCACTCAGCTACTCGGTCATGCGGTGTTGCAGGTGTTCACTCATACCGAGCAACTCGGCAGCGCGATGCAGCAAGCCTTGCACAGTCGCGCCAGTTTTATCGAGCACGACATGCTGCTAGGCACACCCGCGCAAACCAAGCTGCATCTACGTTGCGCGGCGACCCCACTCGATACATCAGGCCTGTTGCTGGAGTTTCATTTGATGGATCGCACGCTCAAACTCGCGCGTGAAGAACAGATGTTGGATCAGACCCAAGCCAATCGTTTGTTGCTGCGCAACCTCGCGCACGAGATTAAAAACCCGCTCGGCGGCATACGCGGCGCAGCGCAGTTGTTGGAACAAGAGTTCGACAAGCCCGCTTTGCGCGAATACACCCAAGTCATTATTCAAGAAGCCGATCGCTTGCGCGGCTTAATGGAAAAGTTGCTCACGCCCCAAACCAGTGCGCAGCACAGCGCGGTGAATATCCACGAAGTGTTAGAACGCGTGCGCAGTGTAGTGTTGGCGGAATTGCCCGAAGGATTAAGTATTCAACGCGATTACGACATCAGCTTGCCGCCGCTGATAGGCGACAAAGAACAGCTTATCCAAGTGATGCTCAACATTGTGCGCAATGCCACGCAAGCCATGCAGGGAAAGGGGGACATCATTTTACGCACGCGCATTGCGCGACAAATTACGCTGATACGTCGTCGCCATCGCTTAGCGATTTTGGTGGAAATTATCGACAACGGTCCTGGTATCGCGCTGGAGTTGCGTGACACGATTTTTTATCCTCTGGTGTCAGGACGCGCCGATGGCCATGGTTTGGGACTGACGCTGGCGCAAGATTTTGTCAGCCAACACCACGGCACGATTGCTTTTGACAGCGAGGTCGGGCGGACGTGTTTTAGCGTCATGCTGCCGCTGCCTTAAGCAGCAAAATTTTTGAATTTATCTTTTGAATTTATCTTTTGAATTTATCTAGGGATTTTTAATGAACTCAGTTTGGATTATTGACGACGATCGTTCGATACGTTGGGTGTTGGAAAAATCTTTAACGCGTGCGGAAATTGACTTTAAGAGTTTCGCTAGTGCCGATGATGCGCTGCTCGAACTGAAACGCGGCGTGCCGCAGGTGGTGGTGAGTGACATCAAAATGCCGGGCAGTTCGGGCTTGGATTTTCTGCAAATTGTGCATGAAAAATATCCGCTGATTCCTGTAATTATTATGACCGCGTATTCCGATCTAGACAGCGCGGTGTCAGCCTTTCAGGGCGGCGCGTTCGAGTATTTGCCTAAGCCTTTTGACATCAATCACGCGGTCGAACTGATCGTGCGCGCCTTGGCGCAAAGCCAGCGCAAAGCCAGTGAAGCTGAGGCGGCGGTGGTGTCTAAGGATATTTTAGGACAAGCACCCGCCATGCAAGAAGTGTTTCGCGCCATCGGTCGCTTGGCGCAGTCGAATGCCACGGTGCTGATTAACGGCGAATCGGGCACGGGTAAAGAGCTAGTGGCGCAAGCCTTGCACCGCCATAGTGCGCGCGCCGCGCAGCCGTTTATCGCCATCAATACCGCCGCAATCCCTAAAGATTTATTGGAATCTGAACTGTTTGGACATGAGCGCGGTGCGTTCACCGGTGCTGCCGCCACACGGCAAGGACGCTTCCAACAAGCCGAAGGCGGTACCTTATTTTTAGATGAAATTGGCGACATGCCCGCCGAGTTGCAAACGCGTTTATTGCGCGTGTTATCGGACGGTAATTATTACCGCGTCGGCGGCCAACAACCCATCAAAGCCAACGTACGCATCATCACCGCGACCCACCAAGATTTAGAAGAACGCGTCAAACAAGGCTTGTTCCGTGAAGATTTATTTCACCGCTTAAACGTGATTCGCTTGCGTTTGCCGCCGCTGCGCGAACGTCGCGAAGACATTCCCTTGTTGGCGAGTTTTTTCTTGCAAAAAAGTGCACGCGAATTGGCGGTGGAAGCAAAACAATTTAGCGCGGCAACCTTGCAGCATTTAAGTCAGCAAGATTTTCCTGGCAACGTGCGCCAACTAGAAAATTTATGTCATTGGCTGACCGTGATGACCCCGTCACAAAGTATCGAAATATCGGATTTGCCGCAGGAATGGCGCAGCGAAAGTGTCATCGTGGCGAGCGGCGATTGGAGCGAGCAGTTGGCGCAACACGTTGCAACCGCGTTGCAACGTGGCGATGAAGGCATCATGGATCACCTCACCCAGCAGTTTGAGCGCACGCTGATTTTGCAAGCCTTGCAACACACCCACGGCAGACGCATCGAAGCCGCCACGCTGTTAGGCATAGGGCGCAACACCTTGACCAGAAAGATTCAGGAATTGGGACTGGATAGCAAAGACGAATAATTAGCTTTGCAGTTTTTTCAGTAGCTTGTCGTGTATGCCGCCAAACCCGCCGTTGCTCATCACGAGGATTTGATCGTCAGATTTTGCAGCGGCGGCGATGGCGTTAATCAATTCGTTCAAATCATCTTTGACCACGGCTTTTTCACCCAGCGGCGCGAGTGCTTCGTGTGCATCCCAGCCTAAATTTCCCGCGTAGCAAAACACCATGTCCGCATCCTTCAAGCTGGCGGGTAACGCGGCTTTCATCACGCCTAATTTCATCGTATTTGAGCGTGGTTCTAGCACCGCCAAAATGCGTGCCGCACCGACTTTTTTACGCAGCCCCGCCACGGTGGTGTCGATGGCGGTGGGGTGATGCGCGAAGTCGTCATAAACAGTAATACCGTTCACCGTGCCTTTGATTTCCATGCGCCGTTTGACGTTTTTGAATTCGGCAAGCGCGGCGAGACCTTGCGCGACGGGTACGCCGACATGGCGCGCTGCGGACAAGGCGGCGAGGGCGTTCATACGATTGTGTTCGCCCATCAAGTCCCAGTACAACGTGCCTTGCGCGACACCGTTTAAGCTGACTAAGTTTTCATCGTTGATGTTCCAGCCTGCATCGTTGCCGAATAATTCTACGGGTGTCCAGCAACCGCGCTTAATTACGCGTTGCAGAGACTCCTCACGACCGTTGCAAACCACTAAACCGTGATTTGGCACGGTGCGCACCAGATGATGGAACTGCGTTTCAATCGCATTCAAATCAGCAAAAATATCGGCGTGGTCGAATTCGAGATTATTCAAAATCGCAGTGCGCGGATGGTAGTGAACGAACTTGGAGCGTTTGTCGA
>CAVVRT010000005.1:0-58626 GCA_963750775.1 uncultured beta proteobacterium | reverse complement strand
AGTGGTCAAGTAATTTCGGACACGACGATAGGACATTTTGCTGCTTGCTGCTCAAACACAATCGGCGCGACATTGCCTAACGCCGCGTGTCGTCTCACGCAGTTATAAAACCCCACGATATAGTCCGTCACGTCTTTCCTCGCTTCCAACTGATTCGCATATTCCCGTTGCCATACCCGCTCCATCTTCAGATTCAAGAAGAACCGCTCCATCACCGCGTTGTCCCAGCAATTTCCCTTACGGCTCATGCTGCAAATCATGCCGTGCTGCTTGAGCAACGCTTGATATTCACCACTCGCGTATTGGCTGCCTCGGTCTGAATGCAGAATCAAGCCAGTTTGCGGTTGTCGTTGCCCAATCGCCATGCGCAATGCTCGGCACACCAGCTCCGCTGGCATGGTCGCGTCCATCGCCCAGCCGATGATTTTGCGCGAATGTAATTCCATCACCGCCGCCAAATACAACCAGCCCGTCTTGGTGCGGATGTAGGTGATGTCAGAGGTCCACGCTTGATTCGACAGCGGTGGGTTAAATTGCCGCGCCAAGAGGTTCTCTGCCACGGGTAAATCATGTTTGCTGTCGGTGGTATTAACAAACTTACGCTTCCACACGGGCTTAAGCCCTGCTTCACGCATTAAACGACGCACTTTAAAACGTCCAATAGCCACGCCTTGTGCCTGTAATTCCTGCACGATACGACGGCTGCCGTAAGCCTGGTGACTGCTGGTGAAAGCGGCTTTGACCTGAACGCTGGCGCGGCACAATCTAGGCTTGTTAGCCCGACACTTTGAAGCGTAAAAGCCTGAGCGACTGACGTGTAATACACGGCAGGTTTGGCGAATGTCAGCCTTCTGCGTTTGCTGACTGACCATGCTGTAGATCATTTCAGTTCGCGGGCGAAGAAGGCTGATGCTTTTTTTAAGATGGCGTTATCCGACTTCAGTTGGCGGTTCTCGTTCTCCAGTTGGCGTATTCGTTGCAGCTCGGCGGTGAGCGGTTTGCCGATGCCAGGCTTGCCTTGTTGCTCGGCGCGGTATTGTTCAATCCAGCGACAAACTGCGGTACGACCAATGCCCATGTCTTTAACCACTTGCGCGATGCTCAGCCCTTGATCGACCACCATGCGCGCTACTTCCAACTTAAATGCGGCTTCGTATTGCTTGCGTTGCTTGTTCATTTTTACTTCCTCTCTAGGTCAATAGTAACCCTATCGAGGTGTCCTTTTTTATTAGACCACTACAGTATTCATTGCACATCCTCCTGACGGGTGTAGAGGCGCGCATTGAACACGAGCGGGGGGGGGGGCTGTCAAGGACTGTTTATGCCGTGCCTGATGTCAATCTATCTACCATCAATTGATTGACTTAAATCGTGGGTATAAAAAAATTTACCGCATAATGCGCGCCTCGTTTTTTACCTTGCCGCCATGAACCTTTTCGCCGCGATTTCGTACCAGCTCCGCCGTACTGTTGCCCGCCTGTTTGATCGCTTGGCGCACAAGTGGCGCGGGGCTTTTTACTTGTATTTGGCGGCAATTTTTAGCGTGTTAATTATCGCTGACACCGCCTATTTGCATGTGTTTGCCAATATGCGGCAAGGCGCGTTTGATTTGATGGTGCGTTATCGCGTGCATGTCCCCGCCGCCGATTCTGACATCGTGATTGTTGATATTAACGAAGCCAGTTTGGCGGCGATGGCGAAAGATTACGGGCGTTGGCCGTGGCCGCGTCAGGTGTTGGGCGAGTTCGTCGAGGGTATCGAAGCGCAGCATCCCCAAGCCATCGTGTTCGATATTTTGTTTAGCGATGCGGATGTGTATAACGCCGACAGCGACGCATATTTCAACGCGGTGATTGCTAAAACCAACAATACTTTTTTCCCGATGTTGCGGCTTAATTCAGACGATGACGGCTTGAGCCAACTCACGCCGCGCATGATTCCTGGCGTGGTCGAACTTGACGGCGCACAAGCCGACGCGACGCTGGCGATGGTGCTGCCATTTTTCCCCGCCGCGTTGCAAAGTGGTCGTTTAGGCACGCACAACATTTATGCCGATAGCGATGGCATCGCCCGCCAGTACCCAGTTTATCTGGATGACTACGGTTGGAAAATCCCGTCCTTGCCGCTGCGTATCGCGCAAATTTTGCATTACCCAGAACCTGCCGCAGCGAACGTTTTGCTGAACTGGCGGGGTCCGCCATTCACTTATCACTCGGTCAGCTTTAGTGAAGTGTATGGTGATTTTTCACGCGAAAAAAAGCAGCGCAAGCCTGATGAGTTCACTAACAAAATCGTCATCATCGGCTCGACTGCACCGAGTTTATTTGACATCAAAGCTACGCCGTTAAGCCGCAATCATCCCGGCGTAGAAATTTTAGCCACCGCCATAGACAACTTTAAGCACGGCGATTTTTTACGTTTTCCCGATGCCAAAATTATTTATTTACTGCTCACCTTGAGTTTGATTTGGGCGACTGCTTGGGGCTTCTATCGCGATGCGGGGCGCGCCAAAATCGACGGATTATTTGGCGCATCGCAATTTATTTTGCTAGGCATTTGTTACGCCAGCATCAACTTTAGCAATACCTACATCAATCTTACTGGCCCCGTCACGCTGGGCTTGGCGTACTTCACGCTGGCGCGCGTGTACGACTTTGCCACCCGCCGCGCCTTGCAGGACAACACGGTGCGCGCCGCGCAGCTACATGAGGGCGCGTTGCAAGGGGTGTTGATGCTGGTGCGTTTGGGCGGCAATGACGCGGTGCTGAATGACGCGCTGCGCGAAAAAATTCGTTTAGCGGTGAGCGCGCTAGGCGGACAAAGCGTCGAGGTTATTAAAGGCAGTCAAAAAGGCTTGTGGGATTTGTTCGACAACATGCTGGCAATTTCTTGGTTGTGTGATGCGCAAGATGAAGTCGCGCAAGCGCGCATCGAAGGCGAGATTAGCCTGATCGAACAAGGCTTGTACGGCATTTTGCGCAAGCATTGCAAAATTACCGAGCGTGAAATTTTAAGTTTCGTGCATCGCGGCGAGATTGCTGGGGGAGCTGCTGCACGCAATAGCTGGCGTGCTTTATTCGGCAATGCTTTGGCGGCTTGGCAGCAACATAAGCGCGCCAGTTAATTCGCTGCCTCCTTAATATCCTGAACACCGCTGCGCTCAAGTAAAATGCAGCACTTTTTTGAGGAGCGACTATGCAAACAATTCATCTCGACGGCGGCGAACATGCGGTCTTGCTGCTGCATGGTTTGCAAAGCAGTCCTGCGGAATTGCAGCCACTGGCAAAACGTCTTAATCAAGCGGGCTACACCGTACATGTGCCGCATCTGCGCGGCTATGGTTTTATTAAAGGTGATACGCCGCGCTCAGTCACGCATTGGCAAGATTGGCACGCTGCTGCTACCGCTGAATTTTTAGCGTTAAAAAGTAAGCATAAAAGTGTCGCGATGGGCGGCTTGTGTATCGGTGCGGTGCTGTCTTTGAGTGTGGCTGCCGAGCAAGGCGATGAGGTTGCCGCGCTGACGCTGTTAGCGACCACCTTGTGGTACGACGGCTGGGGCATTCCTTGGTATCGTTTTCTGCGCTATGTTGGCTATTACACGCCCGCGCGTTACCTTTATACCTATCGCGAACGCGAGCCATTTGGCTTGAAAAATGAACAGCTGCGTAAATGGATTGCGCGCGAAATGGCGCATAAAGATTCGACTATCGTCGGCGCGTCCAAACTGAATTTGCCAGCGATACAAGAAGCCGAACGCATGATTGCTCAGGTTAAAAAATCGCTGCCTAAAGTGACTGCGCCCACCCTCGTCATTCATGCCGAAGAAGATGAAATTTCATCTATGCGTAACCCGCGCTATGTCATGGCACACATCGGCTCGCAGCGTAAAGAGCTGGTGGTGCTGCACAATAGTTACCATATGATTACCGTCGATAACGACCGCGAACAAGTTGCTAGCGACACGTTGCGTTTTTTCGCCATGCACCGTGAGTAGGTCGAAAGGTCTAGCCGTCAGGCTAGTTCAAAGCGCGAATGACATTCTGTTACAATGCGCGCGCTAAAATTTCAGGGTAAAAAACAATGAGTTCTCTCGCAACAATCCAACGCATGATGGTTGAGCAATTCGACCTAAAATTAGAACAGCTCACACCGAGCGCGGAACTCGCCAGCCTAGGCGTAGATTCTTTGTCTATCGTGGAATTTATGTTCAATTTGGAAGATGAATTAAGCATCAAATTTGGCGACGAACGCGTCGATTTGAAGACCGTACAAGACGTTGCCAATATCGTTGACCAACTGGTTGCTGCGCAACACGGCAAGGCTTAGTTCCCCAGCATGACACGACGCGTCGTTATCACTGGTCTCGGCGTTATCTCGCCCGTCGGCAACACTCCCAGCGAATTTTTTACCAATCTGATGGCAGGACAGTCAGGCATACAACGCTTGGATGTGCCTTTTATCGACCAGCTCAATACGCGCATCGCCGCACCCGTCAAAAATTTCAATCCGTCCGAACATTTTTCCAAAATGCAGCTCACCAGCATGGATCGCTTTAGCCAGTTTGCACTGGTTGCTGCGGCACAAGCTGTCGCCGATGCCAAGCTGGAATTGAGCGCGGCAGAACAGCCACGCGCAGGGGTGTACATGGGGTGTTGTTTGGGCGGTGCGGCAACGCTAGAAGACGGCTATGTGGAAGTGCTGCAACGCGACGTGCCGCGCGTCAAACCACTGTCGGTATTGCTGAGTATGAACAACGCCGCCGCCTCGCACATTTCGATTAAATATGGCTTGCAAGGTCCTAACCTGACTTACGCGACCGCGTGTTCGTCCTCTGCGATTGCTATTGGCGAAGCCTATCGCCAAATTAAGGACGGCTATGCGGATGTGATGTTGGCGGGCGGTGCGGAGGCAATGCTGACGTTAGGCGCAATCAAAGCTTGGGAAGCCTTGCGCACTTTGGCAAGCGAAGATGAACAGGATGCCAGCGCATCGTGTAAACCGTTTTCCAAAGACCGCACTGGCTTGGTGATGGGCGAGGGTGCTGCGGTGTTGGTGTTAGAAGACGCTGAACGCGCGCTTAAACGCGGCGCAAAAATCTACGCCGAATTAGTCGGCTATCACAGCTCATCCGATGCGGCTCACATCACCAAACCCGACAGCTCAGGTCAAACCCGCACCATCCTCAAAGCCTTGAGCGATGCGGGTTTACAGCCTAGCGACATTGGCTACATCAACGCACACGGCACCGCAACACTGGCGGGCGACGTGCAAGAAACGCTGGCGATTAAACAGGTGTTTGGTACGGCGGCAAAGCAGATTCCCGTCAGCTCGACCAAGTCTATGCATGGCCATTTAATGGGTGCGACAGGCGCAGTAGAATTTATCGCGGCGGTGTTGGCTCTGGAAAATAATGCCGTGCCACCCACCCTCAATCTGCATCATTCTGACCCTGAATGCGACTTGGATTACGTTGCCAATCAAGGTCGCACAGGCTTAAACCTCAACGCGGTGATGTCGAATTCTTTCGCCTTCGGCGGCAGCAATGCAGTGCTGATTGCGCAGCGATTTGTCCGCTAAAGTTCGCGCCCTCCCCAAACTGTGGGAACGTCATTCATTGCGCGATGATTTTGGTACAGCTATCGCCCGACAAGTCGGTCTCCTACAAAAAATGTTTCATCCGCTAAATTTGGAGTGAACGTTGCGCCTGTGGCAGCTTGATTTATCAAGCGATGGTTTCGGGCGGCAGCTTACGCAGCCAACTTCAACACCCGCAAAGTGCGCTCGCGTACTTCATGCAACAACGCCTCATTTTCATCCAAGGACTCACCATAAGAAGGAATCATGTGCTTGAGTTTGGCTTGCCACTCAAGGCTTGCCATGCGTTCGGGAAAGCAGCGTTGTAGCACTTCCAACATGGCTTGCACCGAGGTGGATGCGCCAGGTGACGCGCCTAATAACGCGGCGAGTGTGCCGTCGCTTGCCGCCACAATTTCAGTGCCGAGTTCGAGTTTTCCGCCTTTGACATCGCACTGTTTGATGATTTGCACGCGTTGTCCCGCCGAGGCTAATTCCCAATCTGCTGCGCGCGCATCGGGGTAAAAAAGACGCAGTGCCGCAACGCGTTGCGTGTGCGTGCTTAATGCTTCGCCGACTAAATAGCGCATCAGGTCGAAGTTGTTCAAACCCACGGACAGCATGGCTTTGAGGTTGTTGCCCTTGAGCGAGCCAAACAAATCAAATACCGAACCTTGTTTGAGAAATTTGCTGGTGATGCTGGCGAATGGACCGAACAACAGCGCGGCCTCGCCATCAATAATGCGCGCGTCTAAATGCGGCACCGACATGGGTGGCGCGCCTGTTGGTGCTTTGCCGTACACCTTGCTGTGATGGCGTTTGACCACTTCGGGATTTTTACAAATCAGCCATTGCCCGCTAACAGGAAAGCCGCCGTAGCCTTGGCTTTCAGGGAGTTTGGATTTTTGTAGCAAAGGTAACGCGCCGCCGCCCGCGCCCAAAAACACACAGCGCGCGTGGACAGTATGTGAGCTGTTTTTATGTGCATCCGTCATGCGCACCTGCCAATGACCATCGGTTTTTTGTTTGAGTGTGTCGATTTGATGACTTAATTTCAGCTCGAAGTTTTCAGCCTGTTTGAGTGCTTGCACTAGCTTGCGCGTCAACATGCCGAAATCGACATCTGTGCCGTGTTTGACTTGGGTTGCCGCAACCGCTTGCCCAGCCTCGCGCTGGCTCATTACCAGCGGCATCCACTCGCGCAACACTGCCGCGTCTTCGCTGTATTCCATTTCTTCAAATAAATGATGCGCGCTGAGTTTCTCAAAGCGTAGGCGCAAAAACGCCACGTCGGTTTCGCCCCACACCAAGCTCTGGTGAAACACTGCATTGATGAATTTTTCAGGTGCGGGCAACACATTTTGTTCGACCAAATATGACCAAAATTGCAGCGACACTTCAAACGCCGCATTGATTTGCAAAGCCTTGTCGATACTGATCGTGCCGTCCGCTTGTTGCGGCGTGTAATTGAGTTCGCAATAGCCCGCATGTCCCGTGCCCGCGTTATTCAAACTGTGCGAACTTTCGTGTGCGACGCTGGCTAATCGCTCCACCATTAAAATTTTCAAGCTCGGATCAAGTTGCGTGAGCAGCGTGCCCAGCGTGGCACTCATCACGCCCGCCCCGACTAGCAACACGTCAACAGTATTATTTTTTGGCATAGCTGTTCCTAAAATTATTTGCGCAAACTTTCCAACATTTTTTCTAATCTTTTCACCGACACAATCACCGGTGTTTTCAATTCTTGCGCGAATAACGACACGCGTAATTCTTGTAGCAAATACGCGAATTCGTCTAAGCGCGGGTCGCTGTGATGGCTGACGCGTAATTTCTGTAAGGCTTGTAACAGCGGCTGCAATTGCGTCATACATTGCGCATCGCGGGCGGGATTGCTGCGCAGTTTTTCGATACGCAAATTGATGGCTTTGAGGTAGCGCGGCAGATGTTGCAAGCGTTCAAACGAGGTGGTTTCCACAAAGCGTTTATGCACCAAAAATTCTAGTTGCGCGCGTACATCGCTGGCGACTTGCGGATGCGCTTTCAGCGCAGGCAAACTTTTTTGCAGCGCGTGAAATTCGCTGAGGACAGTCGCGGTTAAGCGCGCTAATTCTTGCGCAATCAGCAGCAGCCGATTCTTGGCTTCTTTGCCGCGCGCGGCGAAAGTCGTCTCGTTAAACGGCAGCGGTTCGCTCAAACAACAACGCGTAAACGTCATCGCCAAAATCTGTTGCTGCAACTCTTGCGGCGTGCCGAGCGGCATATACAACATGCCGAGTTTTTGCGCATCAGGCAGATTTTTTTCCATGTATTTAACCTGCTCTTTGAGCAGCAACATGAACAAACGATTCAGCCCTTTTTGATGCGCAGCGTGTGCCGCCTCGCGCGTCTCAAAAGCGCGCAACACTACCGCGTCAACGTCATCCACCAGCGCGTTGTACAGCGTCACGCTTTGCCCTGCGCGTTGTACGGTGCGCGTCTCGCTAAACTCGCCAAAGCTCCACGTTGCACTGCGGATTTCATTGATAGGCGCATCGACTTGTTTGGTCACCGCAGCGATCACAGGCGCGGCGCGTGGTGCGAGCTCGCTATGCAGTTGCGCAAAGTTACGCGACATGCCGAGCTGCCGACCATGCTCATCCAGCACGCGAAAATTCATTAGCAGATGTTGTGGCAGTTGCTCTAAACGAAACGCATCGAGCGGCGCATCGAGCTGTTTTTGTTCGCGCAGATAACGCGCCAAAGCCTGTAGCAGCGGTGTGTTGGCGGCGGGCACATCGCGAACAAATGCTGCTGCAAATTCAGGTACAGGCACCAGATTGCGGCGAATTTTCTGTGGCAAGGTTTTAATCAGTTGCACCACTTTTTCCGCCAAGATGCCTGGAATTAGCCATTCGCAACGCGCCGCCGAGACTTGATTGATGAGTGCGAGCGGCACGGTGAGCGTGATGCCGTCGTCGTTTTTGCCGGGTGAAAAGTTGTAACTCAAGGCAAAGCTGATGGTGTCAATTTTGAGTTGCGGCGGGAATTTATCGGTGGTGATGCCATGCGCCTCGTGGCGCATCAAATCGTCTTTTTTCAACAACAATAGTTTTGCGTCGTTGCGTTCCGCCTCTTTGCGCCAATGTTCAAACGCTGCGCCGTTGTGAATGTCGGCAGGAATGCGTGCCTCGTAAAAAGCAAAAATCAATTCATCATCCACCAACACGTCAGGGCGGCGCGCCTTATGCTCCAAGGCTTCGATGTCGGCAATCAACTTTTGGTTGTGCGCAAAAAATGCCGCGCGCGTCTCGAATTCGCCGCGGACTAAGGCCTGACGGATAAAAATTTCGCGTGACTCCGCCACATTCATCGGCCCGTAATGCACGCGCTTCTTGGCGTTGATGAGCAAGCCATGCAGCGTGCTGCGCTCAAACGCCGTGACTTGCGCCGCCTTTTTTTCCCAATGCGCATCGAAATAATGTCGCTTGATTAAATGCGCGCCGACCTCTTCTAACCAGTTGGGTTCGATGCGCGCCAAGGTGCGCGCAAACAATTTATGCGTTTCGACCAGCTCGCCTGCTATCACCCATTTCGTGCCTTTTTTTGCCAGCACGGAGTTGTTGCCGATGACAAACTTGATACCGCGTGCGCCCAGATATTCATTGCCTTCCACGCCCTTCATGCCGATGTTGCCGAGCAAGCCGCAGAGCAGAGCCTTATGAATATCTTCGTAACTGGCGGGCGCGTCGTTGCCCTTCATGCCCATCTCGGCAACTTGGCCGTGCAACTGTTGATGTAGTTCGCGCCATTCGCGTAAACGCAGCGGCGATAAAAAGTTTTTGCGGCACTCCTCCGCCATCAGACGATTGGATTGTTTGTGCGCCAAGGCTTGTTCAAACCACGCCCAAATTTTTAGGTAAGCCAGAAAGTCGGAACGCTCGTCGGCAAAGCGTTTGTGCGCCGCATCGGCGGCTTCTTGGCGTTCTTGCGGACGGTCGCGCGGGTCTTGTGTGGACAGCGCGCTGGCGATGATGAGGATTTCGCTGAGGCAATGATATTGGCGACCCGCGATGAGTAAGCGCGCGATTTTGGGGTCGAGCGGCAGGCGGGCGAGTTCGTGGCCGAGCTTGGTTAATTCGCGGCTTTCGTCAATCGCGCCGAGTTCGGATAGCAACTGGTAACCGTCTGCAATCATGCGCGGCGTGGGCGGCTCGATAAACGGGAAAGCAGCGATGTCGCCGAGTTCTAACGCGCTCATGCGCAAGATGACGGTGGCGAGTGAAACACGGAAAATTTCGGGATCGGTGAATTCGTCGCGTTGTAAAAATTCGGCTTCGTCGTACAAGCGCACGCACACGCCGCTCATCACGCGACCGCACCGTCCGGCGCGCTGATTAGCAGCGGCGCGCGAGATTTTTTCGATGTGTAATTGCTCAACTTTTTGGCGGATGCTGTAGCGATTCACGCGCGCTAATCCGCAGTCGATGACGTAGCCGATGTTGGGCACGGTGAGCGAGGTTTCTGCCACGTTGGTTGCCAAAATTACGCGGCGTTTACCGCCTGTTTTGAACACGCGATCTTGCTCGGCGGCAGATAAGCGCGAGTACAGTGGCAACACTTCTAGCCCGCTGTGGCGCGCACTCGGCGCGTGATGTTTGCGCAACACTTCGGCGGTGTCGCGGATTTCGCGTTCACCCGGTAAGAACACCAACACGTCGCCTCTTAAGCCGCCCGCCGACAGTTCATCGAGTGCCGCGCTAATCGCTTGCGGCACGTCTTGCGCTTCACCTTCTTCGGAAATTTGCAGGGGACGATAACGCGTTTCAACCGGATAACTGCGCCCTGACACTTCAATCACTTTGGCGTTGAAATGTTTGGCAAATCGATCCGCATCTAGCGTTGCCGAGGTGATGATGAGTTTCAAATCAGGGCGACGCGTCAATAATTGCTTGAGATAGCCGAGCAGAAAATCAATGTTCAGCGAACGCTCGTGCGCCTCGTCGATGATCAGCGTGTCGTAGTTTTTGAGTAGCGGATCGCGGTGTATTTCGGCGAGCAAAATCCCGTCCGTCATTAACTTAATACTGGTGTCCGCCGACACTTTGTCGTTGAAGCGCACCTTAAAACCGACCGCGCCACCCAGCTCGGTTTGGAGTTCCGCTGCGATACGCGTTGCCACGGTGCGCGCTGCGACGCGACGCGGTTGGGTGTGACCGATGCAACCCAAAATGCCGCGCCCTAAAGTGAGGCAAATTTTTGGCAACTGGGTGGTTTTCCCCGACCCCGTTTCGCCGCACACGATGACCACTTGATGCTCGCTAATCGCGCGCGCCAGCTCCTCGCGCCTGCCCACTACGGGCAAATCGGCAGGAAACTCGATGGGGGTGAGCAAACTTAATTTAGTTTGGCGGCGCAATGCGGCTGGGGACAGAGCAGGATTCAAATTGCCTCAAAATAGAAAGGCTCGCATCGCTGCAAGCCTTGTTGCTAGGGGATTAGCGACTCAAGCCAGCTCGCCGCTATGGCTAATGTTGTCGCTGTGCATAATTTTATCATGTCGTTATGCGACTTTGCTAAAACCGCACGCCAGCCCTGCGATACGCGTCTTAGGGCGCGTTTGCCGCAAAGGTGTTGCACTGATTTAAGTCGCCCGTTTCAAAGCCGTTATGAAACCACTTGGTGCGTTGTGCCGCGCTGCCGTGGGTAAAACTTTCTGGCACGACCGTGCCGCGCGCCGCCATTTGGATGCTGTCATCGCCGACCGCTGCCGCCGCCGTCATGGCTTCTTCAATGTCGCCCGTTTCAATAATGTTGCGCATTTTTTGGGCGTGGTTTGCCCACACGCCCGCATAACAATCGGCTTGCAATTCGAGGCGTACCGAGAGTTGATTTTGCTGCGCTTGTGAGGTGCGTCCGCGCATCGCATCGACTTTGCCTGATGTGCCTAATAAATTTTGTACATGGTGGCCGACTTCATGCGCGATGACATACGCTTGCGCGAAATCACCAGGGGCTTGGTAGCGGTCGCGCAGCTCTTGGTAGAAGCGTAAGTCGATATAAACTTTTTCATCGCCAGGGCAATAAAACGGTCCCATCGCGGCTTGTCCCGTGCCGCACGCAGTCGGCGTTGCTCCGCTAAATAGAACTAATTTTGGCTCGAGATAGCTACCGCCTGCTTGCTTAAAAATATCGCGCCACACGTCTTCGGTATCAGCTAGGACTATCGACACAAAACGCGCATCGACATCGTTGGCGGCGGGCTTGCTGCTCGGTGCAGACTGGCTAGTTGGTGCGCCGCCACTGAGCAAGCTCAATACCGTCATGGGATTCATGCCCAACGCCCAAGACGCGACGAAGGCGAGGACGATTGTGCCTAAGCCTAAATTGCGTCCGCCACCTAAGGAAAATCCACCGCCGTCCCCACTGCCGCGACGGTCTTCGATGTTGCTACTTTCTCGTTCGTTATCGGTGCGCATGGTTTGCTCCTAAAATTTTGAGTTGTGATTTGAATGAGGTGGTTTGTGTGTTGCAAAAGATTAGCGTTTGAAAATTGAGCCTAATACGCCACGGATGATTTCGCGACCCACCGCCGAGCCTATCGAACGCATCGCGCTTTTGGCGAATGCTTCGCCTAAGCCAGCGCGATTGCTGCGCGATGAATTTCCCAGCGGATTGCCGCCACCAAAAATCCCGCCCAACATGCCGCCGATGCCGCCACTTGCAGTTTGTTCTGGCGTGCTGGCTGCGGGTGTATTCGTGGCAACCGCTGCGGCGGGTTCGGTACGACCTTTTAGCAGCTCGTAAGCGGATTCTCGATCGACTAATTTTTCGTAATGTCCCGCCAGTAGCGAGCTAGCAAGTACGGCTTTGCGCTCGTCTGCTGTCAGTGGGCCAATCTGCGCTTGCGGTGGCACGATGAGGGCGCGCTCGACAATGGATGGCTGACCTTTTTCATTCAAACACGACACCAACGCTTCGCCCACGCCCAGCTCGGTAATCACCGCTTCTTCGTCCAAATTAGGATTGTCGCGCATGGTCTCGGCGGCGGCTTTGACGGCTTTTTGATCGCGTGGGCTAAAGGCGCGCAAGGCATGTTGCACGCGGTTGCCGAGCTGTCCTAACACTTTGTCGGGCACGTCGGCGGGGTTTTGTGTGATGAAATAAACGCCCACTCCTTTGGAGCGTATCAGGCGCACCACTTGCTCGATTTTTTCTAACAAAATCGCGGGCGCGTCGCTAAATAATAAATGCGCTTCGTCGAAGAAAAACACCAATTTTGGCTTCGCCAAATCACCCGCTTCTGGCAAGGTTTCATACAGCTCGGCGAGCAGCCACAACAGCATGGTCGAATAGACTTTGGGTGAGGTCATTAGCTGGTCGGCGGCGAGAATGTTAATCATGCCGTGACCTAGGCTATCGGTTTGCATCAGGTCTTCGATATTCAACATCGGCTCGCCGAATAATTTGTCGCCACCTTGCATTTCGATTTGCAATAAACCACGCTGAATTGCACCGATGCTGGCGGTGGAAATGTTGCCGTATTCGGTGGTGAAATCGCTGGCATTTTCGCCTACGCTTTGCACCATGGCGCGCAAATCTTTTAGGTCGAGTAACAGCAGTCCGTTGTCATCGGCAATCTTGAACACCAATGCCAGCACGCCTTGCTGAACTTCGTTCAGATTCAACATGCGTCCCAACATCAACGGCCCCATGTCAGAAATGGTGGCGCGTAGCGGATGGCCCATCTCGCCAAACACGTCCCAAAAAGTCACGGGATAGGCGCGATTTTGGTAATCACTTAATTTGAGTTGTTCGACGCGCGCGCTCACTTTGGCATTGCTGCCGCCCGCCTTCGCCAGCCCCGATAAATCGCCTTTGATGTCCGACATAAACACTGGCACGCCTATGCGACTAAATGATTCGGCGAGGGTTTGCAGCGTGACGGTTTTGCCCGTACCCGTCGCACCGGTAATCAAGCCGTGGCGATTCGCCATGTGGGGCAACAGAAAAAGTTCTTGCGCGTCGTTCTTGGCAATCAAAATAGTCATGGCGGGTGTGTTGGGAAGTCAAAGCATAAATGATACCATCACGCGCTTTTTTTATTGAATCGCAGCACAGTATTTCGGAGAGTTGAAATGGCAGGACATAGCAAGTGGGCGAATATCCAGCATCGCAAAGGCAAGCAAGACGAGAAGCGCGGCAAAATTTTCACGCGCTTGATTAAAGAAATTACCGTCGCGGCACGATTGGGCGGCAGCGACGCGGCGTGTAATCCGCGTCTGCGTTTGGCGATGGATAAGGCGTATGCCAGCAACATGCCTAAGGACAACGTCGAGCGCGCCATTAAGCGTGGCGCGGGCGAGCTGGACGGCGTGGATTACATGGAGCTGCGCTACGAAGGCTACGGCATCAACGGCGCGGCGGTGATGGTGGATTGCATGACCGACAACAAGACGCGCACAGTCGGCGATGTGCGTCATGCGTTTAGCAAACACGGCGGCAATCTCGGCACGGACGGCTCGGTGGCGTTTATGTTCCAGCATTGCGGGCAAATGATTTTTGCCCCTGGCACAGATGAAAACGGCTTGCTCGAAGTCGCGCTCAACGCAGGTGCGGAAGACATCATCAACAATGACGACGGCAGTATCGAAGTGATTACTTCCATGCCTGATTTCTTGAGCGTCAAACAAATTTTGGAAGCCGCAGGCTACAAAGCCGAATTCGCCGAAGTGATTATGAAACCCGCCAGCGAAGTTTTATTTAGCGGCGACGACGCAGTAAAAATGCAAAAACTTTTAGACGCGCTGGAAGACTTGGATGACGTGCAAGAGGTCTATACGACAGCGGTGTTTGAAGAATGAAAAATAGGATTCGGGATTCGGGATTCGGGATTAGAAATTCAGAAGCTAGGATTCAGTATTCAGGTTTTTGGATTCAGGGGTAAAGCCCGCCGCGCCCTATGTCTTCTGCTCATTCCCGAATCCAGAATCCTGAATCCTGCATCCGCATTTTAGGCATCGACCCTGGCTTACGCATCACGGGGTTTGGAGTCATCGACAAAGTCGGACAGCAACTGCATTACGTTGCCAGCGGCTGCATCAAAACGCCGCTGGGCGAATTGCCGCCGCGCTTGAAAGTTATTTTGGAGTCGTTGGGCGAGGTCATCGCGCAATATCAACCGCAGCACGCGGCGGTCGAAAAAGTCTTCGTCAACGTCAATCCGCAATCCACTTTGTTGCTGGGACAAGCGCGCGGTGCTGCGATTTGCGCGGCGGTATTGGCGAATCTGCCCGTCGGTGAATACACCGCGCTGCAAGTCAAACAAGCGGTGGTCGGCAACGGGCACGCCGACAAAGAACAAGTGCAAGCGATGGTGGTACGGCTGCTGAAACTATCGGGTACACCCAATGCCGACGCGGCGGACGCGCTGGCGTGTGCAATCGCTCATGCGCATGGTGGGCTAGGCTTGGGTGCGTTGGCAGGCAAAAATTTTCGAGTTAAGGGCGGGAGATTGATGGAATGATAGGACGCTTAACAGGCATTTTGGTGGAAAAAAATCCACCGCAAATTTTGCTCGATGTGCAAGGCGTAGGCTACGAAGTGGACGTGCCGATGAGCACGTTTTACAACCTGCCCGCGCTTAAAGAAAAAGTGGTGTTGCACACGCAATTCGTAGTGCGTGAAGACGCGCAATTGTTGTACGGATTTTTGACCCATGAAGAACGTCTCGCATTTCGCCAATTGCTGAAAATCAGTGGGGTCGGCCCTAAGCTCGCGCTGTCGGTGTTGTCAGGTTTGAGCCTCGCGGACTTAGCCTCAGCCGTAGAAAACAAAGAAGCGGGACGCTTGACTAAAATCCCTGGCGTGGGCAAAAAAACTGCCGAGCGTTTGATTTTGGAATTGCAAGGAAAATTCGCCACAGCAGGGGCGTTGTTCACGCCAGGCAAGCTAGAAAACTCCGCCAGCAGCGACATCGTCAACGCTTTGCAAGCCTTGGGCTACAACGAAAAAGAAGCCGACTGGGCAGCGAAACAATTGCCCAAAGACGCGACCGTGTCGGACGGGATAAGGCAGGCGTTGAAGTTGTTATCAAAAGCCTAATAATTGACACATTGGCAATATGCCGATACAGTTACGGCATATTGCTTAAAAACGAGGTGTGCCATGCGAGCCAATAAATTATCCAGCAGTGAAAAATATGCGACGGCAACGGCTGCCGAGCCAGCTCGTGCGCGGGGTATGGTGGCTGAGCCGAATGTGGCGTATCAAGTGCGTGCGCGTACAGAGCCTGCGATTGTGGCGAGCTTGCTCAATCAAACGGGCATCGTGAGTGATATGGCGATGGTGAATTTGATTCATCAACGCATTCCCCTCGATGTGTTGGATCGCTTGGCGGAGCAAGGCGTGACCAAACAAGAATTAAATTTAGTCGCGCCCGCCCGAACCTTGGCGCATCGCCGTGCTAATTCCGAGCCGCTCACCATCGACGAATCAGATCGCGCAGTGCGCTTGGTGCGCGTGTTGGCACAAGCCGAAGTGGTGTTTGGCGCGGCCGAAAAATCTATGACTTGGTTGCGTCATCCGCTCAAACGCTTCGAGGGAAAAACGCCGCTCGAAATGCTCGCCACCGATGTCGGCAGCCGCTTGGTTGAAGAAGCCTTGGTGCAAATCGACGAAGGTTTTTACGCGTGATTGTTTGGCGCATCAGCAACCATTTAGATTTAACTGGCTCGGGTGGATTGCGCGCAGCGGCGCGTTGGCATCACGCGGGCAAGCCGATTGTCTATCTCGCCAGTTCGCCCGCCGCCGCGCTATTAGAAGTGATGGTGCATTTGGAAATGAACGAGCTGAATGCCTTGCCCGACGCGTATCAATTATTAAAAGTAGAGGTGCCTGAAAGCCTTGCTGCACTTGAGTTAAATCAGTATGAGCTAGCTGAAAATTGGCAAGAAAACCTAGCGCACACTCGCGCACTAGGCGACCGCTGGTTGCGTGGATTGGATTCAGTGTTACTCGCCGTCCCCAGTGCCATCGTGCCGCATACACAGAATTATTTACTCAACCCCGCCCACACGGATGCAAAAAAAATAAAAGTGATTGCGCACGGCAGCTACCCGTTTGATTTGAGGCTGTTCAAATGATTTCTATCAGCTAAAAATTAGTAATTTTATTTTAGTTGTGCATTGTTTTATATAAAAATTAATTTTATCAATTGGGAATAATTGAAATGACTGATGAGCTAACAAATGTAACTGCTGCCACTGATGCAGAAGGATTGATCGTCAGCTCAACAACAGCAGAAAATATTCATGCTTGGAAAGCTCTTTTAAGTTCTAAAGAGGCGAAGGAGTTTGTGGATTCTATGTTGGAGAAAGGCGCGATTTTGTTTGGGCAAACCAAGTGGCAAAAAATAATTTCGACCGTAGCTGATCTAGCGATGATGAGCGTTGCGTTTCTTTGTATCGGCTTGTTGGGCTGGTTTCATTTGGTGTCAGATGGTACTACAGGTGCTTTGGCTGGAATGATTGTGGGTTATTTCTTTAAGAAAAATAGTTAATTAGCAGTGCGCTGCATTCAATAAATGTGAGTTAAAAATGTCAACCATAAAACCAAGTTTATTCGGTCTCACTAAGTCGAACCGTGATTTCACCAAGAAAGATGCTTGGGGTAAGAATCAATTCAACTCGTCATTTCCCGCCGCACTTTGCTGTTATATGTTTCAGCAGGGCGTACCAGCTAATTATCTGCTTATGGGTACGCAGAAACTTGAAGTTAAAACGATTGGCGTAGACAGCTTGTTTGGCTTGGCTCCGACTAATCCAGATATTTATTTTGCGTTTGAAGCGGTTTACACACCATTTCAAAAATATGTAATTGGCACTTTACCTAGAACAGATTTGATTATTCAAAATGAAACCACGGGGGCGTGCATTCGTGGTTTGGAAATTAAATTGACGGCATTGCCTGACCATGTGACCTGCGATTTTGATGATGAAAAATATGGCAGTGAAATTGTGGTTAGACCGGACAGCATTGTTTACTTGGCTTGTAGTATCGCCGCGTTACTTGATGAGTCGCTTAAACAAAAAATACTCGCCAGTAAAATTATCATTTCTGATTGGAGCGATGCCGTAGAAGTGCTACCTAAAGTTGGGATGATATTGAGTGAGATCGAAAAAACACTTAAAGCAATTGAAGGTCAGCAAAGCCCTTTTTTGATGCAGCCTGTTTGGAAAACTATGGGTAAATCTCCGACCCTTGCGGAAAATTGCTTGGATGTGTTTGTTTGGAGCGATGCTGGATTTTGTTGGTTCATTACTCAAATTGCCAATGCTGATGAGAGTGCTGCGCGGATTACTCGGCAATCGCGATCAGCAATTTGGTTTTATAAAATGATTTTGGATTATGTTTCCTTCGGTCGATTTGACCACGAGAAAATCATTGATGAGCTTTCCTATAACACCAAGAACGATAAGGCATTCGCCTCTTCAGGCAATGTAACGAATGTCTATATGGCGTGCGCAAACTTGACTAAACCCCGTATCAAAAAAGAAGCTATCAAGGAAATTATTTTAGGCGACGGTCAGAATCTATTGAGCCCAGAAAGACGCTTTGACGCTATTCTTTTCAACTCCCCAGAGTTGTTTGAAAAGCCATGAAGTGCGTCGATTTATTTTGCGGATGTGGCGGCATGAGCCTAGGTTTTGAGAAGGCGGGCATAGATGTTTTGTGCGCGATAGACACATGGGATTTGGCTTTAGAGGTATACGAAAAAAACTTCAAGCATGATGTTGTGCGCCATGATTTAAGCGATGCAAATGGTGCGGTATCTATCGTAAAAAAATATGCGCCGGACATGATCGTCGGCGGACCGCCTTGCCAAGATTTTTCCAGCGCGGGTAAGCGAGATGTCACTTTAGGGCGAGCCGATTTAACCTATAGTTTTGCCAATATCGTTTGTGGTGTATTGCCTAATTGGTTCGTCATGGAAAATGTCGAAGCGATTACCAAAAACCAAATTTTGCATACGGTGATTGAACAATTCCAGAATGCCAACTATGGCTTAACTGCGGTGATATTGGATGCCTCTTATTGCAGTGTGCCACAGGCTAGAAATCGTTTCTTTTTGATTGGTGAACTGAATGGCAAGCATGGCGCTTTGTTGAATACGATTAAATCTAATCTTGCGGGTTCACCGATGACGGTGCGTGATTATTTGGGTGATTCTTTAGGCGTGCGTCACTACTACCGTCATCCAAGAAACTATAGTCGTCGCGGAATCTTCAGCATAGATGAGCCTAGTCCTACCGTGCGCGGAGTGAATCGACCGATTCCTCCCGGATATAAAAAAAGTGTTTGTGACCCTGAGGGGGTTGAGCTGTCTGAGATTAGACCGCTGAGTACGATAGAACGAAGTTACTTGCAAACCTTCCCGAAGGAATTTGTTTTTAGCGGCACAAAAACCAACTTGGAACAAATGATAGGAAATGCTGTGCCAGTGAATCTTGCGCAGTTTGTTGCAACGTGTATTTTGCAATATCAAGCGGGTGCAGTTACTGAAACAGAGCAGCAAAGTAATTTGTTTGCGGATGACCATCCCGTTTTTAATTTGCCGCAGCGAGCGTTGCATAAGAGCCACTGAAATGACACCAAGCCAACCATGATACACAGCGACAACCTCACCACTGAACCGCGTATTTCCACGCCTGCCGTTGCTTCCAAACAGGAGGAGGCGTTGGAGCGGGCGTTGCGGCCTAAGCAGCTTGACGAGTATGTCGGGCAAGAAAAAATTCGCGGGCAATTGGAGATTTTTATTCAGGCGGCGAAGCAGCGCGGCGAGCCTTTGGATCATGTTTTATTGTTTGGCCCGCCGGGGCTGGGCAAGACCACGCTGGCGCAAATTATTGCGCGCGAAATGGGTGTGAATCTGCGCCACACTTCCGGGCCTGTTTTGGAGCGCGCGGGCGATTTGGCTGCGTTGCTGACCAATCTCGAACCGCATGACGTGTTATTTATCGACGAAATTCATCGCCTCTCGCCTGTCGTCGAAGAAATTTTGTATCCCGCGCTAGAGGATTATCAAATCGACATTATGATCGGCGAAGGGCCGGCGGCGCGTTCGGTGAAACTCGATTTGCCGCCGTTCACCTTGGTCGGTGCGACCACGCGCGCGGGCATGTTGACCAATCCTTTACGCGACCGTTTCGGCATCGTCGCACGCCTGGAATTTTATACGCCGGAAGAATTGCAACGCATCGTGATGCGCTCGTCGGGTTTGCTGGAGATGAACTTGGCGCATGACGGCGCGCTGGAAATCGCCAAACGTGCGCGTGGCACACCGCGCATTGCCAATCGACTGTTGCGCCGTGTACGCGATTATTCGGATGTGAAAGCGCAGGGCGTGGCGAGTCGCGAAGTCGCCGATGCCGCGCTGACCATGCTGGATGTGGACTCCCAAGGTCTCGATGTGATGGACAGAAAACTATTGCTCACCGTCATTGAAAAATTTATGGGCGGCCCCGTTGGTGTGGATAATCTCGCCGCCGCCATCGGCGAAGAGCGCGATACGATAGAAGATGTGCTCGAACCGTATCTGATTCAGCAAGGCTATTTGCAACGCACGCCGCGCGGCCGTATCGCCACCGCGCACGCCTATCAACATTTTGGTTTGCAGGTGAATGCGATTGATAAGGGAGAAGATTTTTAATGACTAAGCACAAACAATTTTCTTTACCCGTGCGCGTGTATTTTCAGGACACGGATGCGGGCGGGGTGGTGTATCACGGCAGCTATGTGAATTTTTTGGAGCGTGCGCGGACTGAGTGGTTGCGCGAGGTGTGTGGCTTTAGCAACGGCGCGTTGATGAAAGAATTCGGTGCGGTGTTTGTGGTGCGCGAGATGAAAGTCGAATACCTCAAACCTGCCTTGCTGGACGATATGTTAGCGGTCACCGCGCAAGTCGCAACGATAGGGCGCAGCAGTGTCAAGTTGGTGCAAACCGTGCGACGCGGTGAGGAATTATTGACACAAGCTGAAGTGCATTTGGTGTGCGTGTCGTTGGCGAGCTTCAAGCCGATTAGCGTGCCAGAAGTGCTGCGCGAAAAATGGAAAAACTAAGTTAAGGATTCAATATGGAAGTCGTGCAAGATTTATCGTTTATACATTTAATCGCCAATGCCAGCGTGCTGGTACAGCTGGTGATGCTGCTGCTGTTGGGTGTGTCGATGTTGTCTTGGTGGTACATTTTTATGAAGATGTTTGCCATCCGCCGCGAGGCGAAATTGACGCGTGAATTTGAAGAAGAGTTTTGGAAAAATCCTAATCTCAATGAGTTGTATAAATTTTCTGCCAGCCCATCGCGTAACGATGTGGGGGCGTTGGAGCGGATTTTCGCGGCGGGCTTTGTCGAGTTTGTGAAGCTGAAAAAACAACCTGCGGCAGACATGAGTGCGGTGATGGACGGTACGCGCCGCGCCATGCGCGCCACCTATCAGCGCGAGATGGATCGCTTGGAGTCGCACTTGGCTTTTTTGGCGAGCGTCGGTTCGGTGAGCCCTTATGTCGGGCTGTTTGGCACGGTGTGGGGAATTATGAATGCGTTTCGCGGGCTGGCGAATGTCGGGCAAGCCACGCTGGCACACGTCGCGCCAGGTATTGCCGAGGCACTGGTGGCAACCGCGATGGGCTTGTTCGCCGCAATTCCTGCGGTGGTGGCGTACAACCGCTACGCGCATGACATTGATCGTTTAGCGACGCGCTTCGAGAGTTTCACGGAAGAATTTTCCAATGTCTTACAAAGACAGCCTTAAAGGATAGTTCTAATGCGAACTAATCGCCGTAACAAAAATCGTTTGATGAATGACATCAATGTCGTGCCGTACATTGACGTGATGTTGGTGTTGCTGGTGATTTTTATGGTCACCGCGCCGATGATGAATCCAGGGCAAGTAGATTTGCCGTCGCTCGGTAATAGCGCGTTGCCAGCCGCGGCACCATTGGAGGTGGTCATACGCAAAGACAATACTTTGCTGCTGCGCGACCATGCTAATAATGAGCGCGAATTACGTGTGTCGCGTGCCGAGATGATTACTTTTGTCAAAGCGCGCACGGGCAAATTAGCCGAGCAAGCAGTGGTGATTGCGGCGGATAAAAACGTGCGTTACGAAGAAGTCATCAATGTGATGGACGCGCTGCAACAACAGCACATCAAGAAAATCGGACTGCTCACGCAAGCGAAAAATAAATGAGTCGCGCGGCCTATCCTTCTTATCAAAAGCCCGCCGCCGTGCTTGCCTTAATGGTGCATGGCGGCTTTTTTGCGCTGCTGTATTTTGGCTTTACTTGGCAGACGCAAGCTCCCGCTGCGATGAGTGTAGAGCTGTGGCAATCCTTGCCTGATATGGCGCCGCCCGCCGTTGTCGTTCTGCCGCCAGCAGCCCCACCCGCGCCTAAAGTTGAACCCGCGCCGCCCGTTCCGTCACCCGTTGCCGTAGTGAAACCTGACATCGTGTTGGCGATAAAAAAGCCTGACAAAAAAATCACGGAATCCAAAGCCGCACCCGTCATCGAGCCGCCGAAAACGCGTGCGCCCGCCAAGCCTGAAGCTCCTAGCATTGCCGATTTAGCTGCTGCGCGTGAGTTGGCGGCACAAGCCGAACAACTTGCTGCGGTGGGGCGCGTAGTCGATGAAGCGATGAGCAAAATTAGCAGCAAAATTCGCCGCAATATCGTCATGCCACCCGATGTGGCGAATGAAGCGCAAGCGATTTTTGCTGTGACCTTGCTGCCGGGTGGGGCTGTGTTGAGCGCGCGACTGGCGCAATCGAGCGGCAATGCCGCGTACGACAATGCCGTGGAGCGCGCGATTTTGAAATCGCAACCGCTACCCTTGCCCGCTGATGCCAGTCTGTTTAATCGTTTCCGTGAATTAAAATTGAAGTTCAAACCCGCTGAGTGAAGGCTTGTATATGTTGAAAGTATTAAAAATTCTGCTTCTGTTCGGCCTGTTGCCAGCCGCTATTGCCCACGCTGAAATGAGTATCGAAATTGTTGGTGCCGGCGAGCATCAAATTCCTGTGGCACTCGCGCCTTTGGGCGGCGAGGCAAAATTGGCAGCGTCAATCAATGAAGTTATCGCTGCCGATTTGCAGCGTAGTGGCTTATTTCGCATCGTCGATAACGCGGGCAAAACCCCGCATGAACCCAGCGAAGTGAACTATGCCGACTGGCAAGCGATGGGCGCGGAGGCGTTGGCGATTGGGGCGATTGAGGTGTTAGAAGGTGGGCGCATTGGAGTGAAATTTCGTTTGTTGGATGTGCTCAAAAAATCACCGCTGCTCGGCGAAGTGGTGTCGGCAAAAGACTCGCAAGCTCGCCAAATTGGGCATCGCATCGCCGATTTAATTTACGAAAAACTAACGGGCGATAAGGGGGTGTTTAGTACGCGCATCGCCTATGTGAATCGTAATGGTGAGGCTTATCGTTTAGTGGTGGCGGATAGCGATGGCTATAACGAGCAAACCGTGTTGGCGCAAAACGAGCCGATTATGTCGCCAGCTTGGTCGGCGGATGGCAGCAGGCTTGCCTATGTGAGTTTTGAAACAGGTCATGCGGCGGTTTTTGTGCAGTCTGTGTTTACTAAGCAACGTCATTTATTAGCAGATTTTCGCGGTAGTAATAGCGCGCCAACTTGGTCGCCTGATGGTAAGCAGTTGGCCATCGTGCTGACGCGTGATGGTAGTTCGCAACTTTATTTAATCAATGCGGATGGATCGGGGACTAAGCGCGTGACATTTAGTGGCGCGATTGATACTGAGCCGTGTTTTTCGCCTGACGGACAAAATTTATTGTTCACTTCAGATCGGGGTGGCAGCGCGCAAATTTATCAAATGACCATTTCTGGTGGGTTAGAGCAACGTGTTAGTTTTGGCGAAGGCACGAATTATTCAGCGCGTTATAGCCCCGATGGAAAAAGTATGGTGTTAGTACATCGCGCTAATGCGCAGTTTTATATTGCGACACAAGATTTTCAAAGTGGGCAAATGCAGCTGGTAACGGACGGCGGATGGCATAAGAAGCCTAGCTTCGCGCCAAATGGCAAGATGATACTGTTTGCGAGCGAAGCGCGCGGTCGTGGTATATTGGCGAGCGTTTCTAGCGATGGTCGCGTCAAACAGCATATGTTTACGCAAACAGGCGATGCGCGAGAACCAATGTGGAATCCACATTTTTAATTTAACTTTAGATAAGGATGAATAACATGAAAAAACTCGTTATTAGTGTTGTATTAGTTAATTTGTTAGCGGCTTGCGCTAGTCAAAAAGCCCCTGAAGCCGCTGCTCCTGCGCCAACACCCGGACCTGTTGCTGCGGTTACTGCCCCAGTCGTTGAAAAAGCGGTTGTGGTTGATCCGTTGAATGATGCAACCAGCATTTTGGCTAAACGCAGTGTTTACTACGCTTTAGACGTGGATGCGGTTGCTGCTGCTGATAAGCCAGCGATTGCAGCGCACGGTAAATATTTGAGCGAAAACCCAGCGCGTAAAGTTGAATTGGCGGGTTACGCAGACGAACGCGGTAGCAACGAATACAACTTGGCTTTGGGTCAACGTCGTGCGGATGGCGTGAAAAAAATGTTGGAGTTGAGTGGCGCAAAAGCGGCGCAAGTGAGCTCGGTAAGCTTTGGTGAAGAAAAGCCAAAAGCTGCGGGTCACGACGAAGCTGCTTGGTCACAAAATCGCCGTACCGACCTGAACTACGCTAAGTAATTAACATGCTACAGCTACGCGCTTGTATTTTATTGGCTGCTATTTTCGTCGCCCCCGCTTACGCGGGATTGTTTACCGACGACGAAGCGCATCAGCAAATTCAATTGTTACAGGCGCGTGTGCTGAAGCTCGAAACATCGGATACACAACATATCTCGGCGACCTTGGAATTACAAAGTCAGCTGGACGAATTTAAGACTGAGCTGCGCAAACTGCGCGGTCAGAATGAGGAACTCGCGCACGGTCTACAAGATGCCGAAAAGCGCGAAAAAGATTTCTATGTGGATTTAGATACGCGCTTGCGCCATTTTGAGTCAGCGGATAACGGAGCACTTGCCACCATTAGTAACGCTGCGACCGACCCATCCGATCCTGCGGTAGAGAATCGCGCCTTTGAGGCTGCGTATGCAGCGGTTAAAGCGGGCAGTTATGCTAATTCGCTAAAGTCTTTTCAAGAGTTTTTCAAAAAATATCCAGAGTCGGTTCACCTGCCCAATGTCTTGTATTGGTTGGCGGTGAGTCAAGCAGGTTTGAAGGACAGCAAGTCGGCATTGGCGACTTATGAAAAGCTGCTGGCGACTTATCCCTCAGCAGTTAAATCGGCCGATGCGATGCTTAATAAGGCATTTTGCCAGCAAGATTTACAGCAAATCGCTGCCGCGCAGAAAACACTTAAGCAAGTTATCGTTAAATATCCCAATACAGCCGCAGCCGATAAGGCGCAAAAAATGCTCGCTGTTTCAAAGTAATCGCCTCATGCCCCTAGTTATTGCCGACGCGCAACTGCGCATCACCGAAATTTTTTATTCCCTGCAAGGCGAAACCAATCGAGTGGGCTTGCCCACCGTATTCGTACGTCTTACAGGCTGTCCGTTACGCTGCACTTATTGCGATACCGCCTATGCCTTTACGGGCGGCGAGACTGTTGCAATCAACAAAATACTTGAGCAGGTTACCAGTTATGGGGCGCGTTATGTGACCGTGACAGGTGGTGAACCCTTGGCGCAGAAAAACTGCATTCTGCTGCTGCGTGCCTTGTGCGATGCAGGTTACGAAGTGTCGCTCGAAACCGGTGGTGCAATGGATATTGCTGCCGTCGATGCGCGCGTAATGCGAGTGGTTGATATTAAAACCCCAGGATCGGGCGAGCTGAGTAAAAATCGTTGGGAAAATTTAGCTTTGATTACGTCACATGATGAAATTAAATTCGTGTTGTGCGACGAGGCCGATTATGTGTGGGCAAAAGAGCTGATGGCGCAATATCAGTTGGCGAATAAATGTGCAATTTTATTTTCTCCCGTGCACGGCACAATGAATCCAACGCACTTGGCCGAGTGGATTTTGCGTGACCGTTTGCCCGTGCGCTTGCAAGTGCAGCTACATAAAATTTTATGGCACAACGCGGCGGGACATTAAGCATGAAAAACGCGGTGGTTTTATTGTCGGGTGGTTTAGATTCCGCAACGGTGTTAGCGATGGCGCAACAGCAAGGCTTTACGTGTTACGCGTTGAGTGTTGATTACGGCCAGCGTCATCATGCTGAACTTGCCGCTGCGCAACGCGTGGCAAAAACACTGGGCGCGCAAGAGTTGCGTGTGGTGCATATTGACCTAACGGGCTTTGGCGGCTCATCTTTAACGGATAACAAAATCGCCGTCCCAGAGTTACCTAGTGCTGGCATTCCCTCTACTTACGTTCCTGCGCGCAACACTATTATGTTGTCGCTGGCGTTAGCGTGGGCGGAAGTGCTGCAAGCGCAGGATATTTTTGTCGGTATCAACGCGGTTGATTATTCTGGCTACCCAGATTGCCGCCCTGATTACATCAATGCTTTTGAACGTATGGCCAATCTCGCTACTAAGGCGGCCGTTGAAGGTCGTCCGCTGACCATTCATTCACCACTGTTATATATGAGCAAGGCGCAAATCATTGCGGCAGGAACGCAATTAGGCGTGGACTACGCGCAGACGGTTTCTTGTTATCAAGCGGATGAGCGTGGCTACGCGTGCGGCGTATGCGATTCATGTCGTTTGCGCCGAGCTGGCTTTATCGCTGCGAATGCCATAGATCCCACTAGGTACTGCGTAACCGCAAGCTAATCGTCGCAATTGTGATTCGTAACAACAGTAGTGCAGTAATTCTATTTGTGAAATAAATTAGAAATAGTTTGACAGCCATGCGCTCTATCAATATAGTGCGCGGCTCATCTGACGCGGGGTGGAGCAGCTCGGTAGCTCGTCGGGCTCATAACCCGAAGGTCATAGGTTCAAATCCTGTCCCCGCAACCCAGTTTAGTTTTAAGGCTTAGAAGATAGTTTTCTAGGTTGAGTAAAATGAAGTTGCAAATTGCAGTTGACAAGATGTTTTGCTTCTGTATAATGCCGACCTCTTCGCTAGGTAACTAGCTGCTCTTTAATAAAATAGACAAACAACCGACGAGTGTAGGTGCTTGGTTTTTGGAGGTTTATCAGTCTTTCGAGATTGTTAAATTACTTTAAAAATATGTAGTACTTACGCAAAGTCGAAAAGAATCATGTCAAATGATTCACTTTGAGTAAGACCGGTTCTGCAGAGAACCAAAACAGGTATTAAACTGAAGAGTTTGATCCTGGCTCAGATTGAACGCTGGCGGTATGCTTTACACATGCAAGTCGAACGGGCTTGGGGGCTTGCTCCTAAGTTAGTGGCGAACGGGTGAGTAATATATCGGAACATGTCCGGAAGTGGGGGATAACGTAGCGAAAGTTACGCTAATACCGCATATGCCCTGAGGGGGAAAGGGGGGATCGCAAGACCTCTCGCTTTCGGAGTGGCCGATACCGGATTAGCTAGTAGGTGAGGTAAAGGCTCACCTAGGCGACGATCCGTAGCTGGTCTGAGAGGACGACCAGCCACACTGGAACTGAGACACGGTCCAGACTCCTACGGGAGGCAGCAGTGGGGAATTTTGGACAATGGGCGAAAGCCTGATCCAGCCATACCGCGTGAGTGAAGAAGGCCTTCGGGTTGTAAAGCTCTTTCAGCCGGAAAGAAATCGCGCTGGTTAATATCCAGCGTGGATGACGGTACCGGAAGAAGAAGCACCGGCTAACTACGTGCCAGCAGCCGCGGTAATACGTAGGGTGCGAGCGTTAATCGGAATTACTGGGCGTAAAGCGTGCGCAGGCGGTTTGATAAGCCAGATGTGAAATCCCCGGGCTTAACCTGGGAACTGCATTTGGAACTGTCAGACTAGAGTATAGCAGAGGGGGGTAGAATTCCACGTGTAGCAGTGAAATGCGTAGAGATGTGGAGGAATACCAATGGCGAAGGCAGCCCCCTGGGTTAATACTGACGCTCATGCACGAAAGCGTGGGGAGCAAACAGGATTAGATACCCTGGTAGTCCACGCCCTAAACGATGTCAACTAGGTGTTGGGGAAGGAGACTTCTTTAGTACCGCAGCTAACGCGTGAAGTTGACCGCCTGGGGAGTACGGTCGCAAGATTAAAACTCAAAGGAATTGACGGGGACCCGCACAAGCGGTGGATTATGTGGATTAATTCGATGCAACGCGAAAAACCTTACCTACCCTTGACATGTCAGAAAGATTGCAGAGATGTGATTGTGCCCGAAAGGGAATCTGAACACAGGTGCTGCATGGCTGTCGTCAGCTCGTGTCGTGAGATGTTGGGTTAAGTCCCGCAACGAGCGCAACCCTTATCATTAATTGCCATCATTTAGTTGGGCACTTTAATGAGACTGCCGGTGATAAACCGGAGGAAGGTGGGGATGACGTCAAGTCCTCATGGCCCTTATGGGTAGGGCTTCACACGTAATACAATGGTCGGTACAGAGGGTTGCCAACCCGCGAGGGGGAGCTAATCTCAGAAAGCCGATCGTAGTCCGGATTGGAGTCTGCAACTCGACTCCATGAAGTCGGAATCGCTAGTAATCGCGGATCAGCATGTCGCGGTGAATACGTTCCCGGGTCTTGTACACACCGCCCGTCACACCATGGGAGTGGAATCTGCCAGAAGTAGGTAGCCTAACCGTAAGGAGGGCGCTTACCACGGTGGGTTTCATGACTGGGGTGAAGTCGTAACAAGGTAGCCGTATCGGAAGGTGCGGCTGGATCACCTCCTTTCTAGAGAAATCCAAAGGCTGAGTGCCTACACTCATCGGTTGTTTGTCGAAATATGTTCAGGGTCTGTAGCTCAGCTGGTTAGAGCACTGTGTTGATAACGCAGGGGTCGATGGTTCGAGTCCATCTAGACCCACCAGACAAGTAGTAAAGCGCTTGTAGTAATCAATGGGGGTTTAGCTCATCTGGTAGAGCACCTGCTTTGCAAGCAGGGGGTGAACGGTTCGATCCCGTTAACCTCCACCAATTGTTCGTTAAGTTGGTGGCGAAAGTAGTCGGTAAGTTTTGTTGTAAAACTCATATCTAAGCCGTCAGGTTTACATATTAGCTTTGCTAATAGAAGTTCTTTAAAAATTTGGAAGAAGTAAAAACACGTGTTCACACACGGAGAGTGTGTCTCAATTCGTTGAGATATAAAAGAATGTGTGAAGATGTGTTGGGTGAATGATTGTATCAAGTTAGTCTTTATTAGTCATAAAGGCTAGACACAAACCTTTTTGCGAGTTGAGTTGAAAGACTTAATAAGTAATAAGGCAACAAAATGCGAAACACAATAACGCTTCAATCGCAAGATTGAGGGCTTAATGTTATAGGGTCAAGCGAATAAGTGCATATGGTGGATGCCTTGGCGATTACAGGCGATGAAAGACGTGTTAGCCTGCGAAAAGCGACGGGGAGTTGGCAAAAAGCTTTGATCCGTCGATATCTGAATGGGGAGACCCGGCCTTTATAGGTCATTCCCTCCTGAATACATAGGGAGGGTAAAGCGAACCCAGGGAACTGAAACATCTAAGTACCTGGAGGAAAAGAAATCAACCGAGATTCCGTAAGTAGTGGCGAGCGAACGCGGAAGAGCCTGCAATTTTTAGCATTATTGTTAACCAAGCAGTCTGGAAAGTCTGACCATAGTGGGTGATAGTCCCGTAGGTGAAAACAATAGTGTGGAACTAGGATTGCGACAAGTAGGGCGGGGCACGAGAAACCTTGTCTGAACATGGGGGGACCATCCTCCAAGGCTAAATACTCGTAATCGACCGATAGTGAACCAGTACCGTGAGGGAAAGGCGAAAAGAACCCCGGAAGGGGAGTGAAATAGATCCTGAAACCGTATGCATACAAACAGTGGGAGCGGACTTGTTCCGTGACTGCGTACCTTTTGTATAATGGGTCAGCGACTTACGTTCAGTAGCGAGCTTAACCGAATAGGGGAGGCGTAGGGAAACCGAGTCTGATAAGGGCGATAGTTGCTGGGCGTAGACCCGAAACCAAGTGATCTATCCATGGCCAGGATGAAGGTGCTGTAACAGGTACTGGAGGTCCGAACCCACTAACGTTGAAAAGTTAGGGGATGAGCTGTGGATAGGGGTGAAAGGCTAAACAAACTTGGAAATAGCTGGTTCTCTCCGAAAACTATTTAGGTAGTGCCTCACGTATCACTCTCGGGGGTAGAGCACTGTTATGGCTAGGGGTCTATTGCTGATTACCAAACCATTGCAAACTCCGAATACCGAGAAGTGCGAGCGTGGGAGACAGACATCGGGTGCTAACGTCCGGTGTCAAGAGGGAAACAACCCAGACCGCCGATTAAGGTCCCCAAGACATAGTTAAGTGGAAAACGAAGTGGGAAGGCTAAAACAGTCAGGATGTTGGCTTAGAAGCAGCCATCATTTAAAGAAAGCGTAATAGCTCACTGATCGAGTCGTCCTGCGCGGAAGATGTAACGGGGCTCAAACTATGCACCGAAATCGCGGATATATACCTAGTATATATGGTAGGAGAGCGTTCTGTAGGCCTGCGAAGGTGTCCTGTGAGGGGTGCTGGAGGTATCAGAAGTGCGAATGCTGACATGAGTAGCGATAAAGGGAGTGAAAGGCTCCCTCGCCGAAAGCCCAAGGTTTCCTGTTCAACGTTCATCGGAACAGGGTGAGTCGGCCCCTAAGGCGAGGCAGAAATGCGTAGTCGATGGGAAACAGGTTAATATTCCTGTACCTCAATGTAATGCGATGTGGGGACGGAGAAGGTTAGGCAAGCCATCTGTTGGAATAGGTGGTTCAAGCGTGTAGGGAGATCTTTAGGCAAATCCGGGAGGTCAATTCTGAGGCGTGATAACGAGGTACTTCGGTACTGAAGTTGCTGATACCAAGCTTCCAAGAAAAGCCACTAAGCTTCAGTTATATTGAGACCGTACCGCAAACCGACACAGGTGGGCAGGATGAGAATTCTAAGGCGCTTGAGAGAACTCAGGAGAAGGAACTCGGCAAATTAGCACCGTAACTTCGGGAGAAGGTGCGCCCCGCTAGCGTGTAGGACTTTACGTCCGAAGCGCGATGGGGTTGCAGTGAAATGGTGGCTGCGACTGTTTAATAAAAACACAGCACTCTGCAAACACGAAAGTGGACGTATAGAGTGTGACGCCTGCCCGGTGCTGGAAGATTAAATGATGGGGTGCAAGCTCTTGATTGAAGTCCCAGTAAACGGCGGCCGTAACTATAACGGTCCTAAGGTAGCGAAATTCCTTGTCGGGTAAGTTCCGACCTGCACGAATGGCGTAACGATGGCCACACTGTCTCCTCCTGAGACTCAGCGAAGTTGAAATGTTTGTGAAGATGCAATCTACCCGAGGCTAGACGGAAAGACCCCATGAACCTTTACTGTAGCTTTGCATTGGATTTTGAATAGACCTGTGTAGGATAGCTGGGAGACTATGAAGTAGGGACGCCAGTCCTTATGGAGTCAACCTTGAAATACCAGCCTGGTGTGTTTGAGATTCTAACCTAGACCCCTAATCGGGGTTGGGGACCGTGCATGGTAGGCAGTTTGACTGGGGCGGTCTCCTCCCAAATTGTAACGGAGGAGTACGAAGGTATCCTAGGTACGGTCGGACATCGTACTGATAGTGCAATGGCAAAAGGATGCTTAACTGCGAGACTGACAAGTCGAGCAGATACGAAAGTAGGTCATAGTGATCCGGTGGTTCTGTATGGAAGGGCCATCGCTCAACGGATAAAAGGTACTCTGGGGATAACAGGCTGATTCCTCCCAAGAGTTCATATCGACGGGGGAGTTTGGCACCTCGATGTCGGCTCATCACATCCTGGGGCTGTAGCCGGTCCCAAGGGTATGGCTGTTCGCCATTTAAAGTGGTACGTGAGCTGGGTTTAAAACGTCGTGAGACAGTTTGGTCCCTATCTGCCTTGGGCGTTGGAAATTTGAAGGGACCTGCTCCTAGTACGAGAGGACCGGAGTGGACAGATCTCTGGTGTACCGGTTATCACGCCAGTGGTATTGCCGGGTAGCTAAATCTGGAAGAGATAACCGCTGAAAGCATCTAAGCGGGAAACTCGCCTTGAGATAAGATTTCCCTGGGGGTTCAACCCCCCTAAAGAGTCGTTCGAGACCAGGACGTTGATAGGTCAGGTGTGGAAGCGCAGTAATGCGTTAAGCTAACTGATACTAATTGCTCGTGAGGCTTGATCCTATAACATTAAGTAGAATCAGGATTCAGGAAACTGGATTCAGGATTCAGACGTGACGCAGTACAATCATTACCCAAAATTTACTTCTTCCAAATACCGTTTCTTGCGCAAGCTTGCAAAAGCAAGTTCAAGGAACAACAAACACGGTCAGTTGCAGCGCATCGCAACTAGCCTAACAGTTTGTCTGACGACCATAGCGAGTTGGTCCCACTCCTTCCCATCCCGAACAGGACAGTGAAACGACTCCGCGCCAATGATAGTGTGGTTCTTCCATGTGAAAGTAGGTCATCGTCAGACTCCTTACAAGCATTGCGCCCCGATAGAAATATCGGGGCGTTTTTGCATGTTTGAGTTAAATTGCCGCAAGGCTTTTTAACCCATAAGGTAATCCCCCCAATTTTAGCAATCGCCAGAAGTAGAGCCGTGTAACGCTAACTTCTGTTTCGGGGTGATGCCACCGAGTGCCATATGCGGGCGGTCGTGATTGTAAGTCCACATCCAGTCCGTCGCATAGCTTTGTACCTCTTCAATCGACTCAAACAGGTAATGATTCAACCAGTCATAGCGCACCGTGCGGTTATAGCGTTCGATGTAGGCGTTCTGTTGCGGATTGCCCGGCTGAATGTAATCCAAGCGTATGTCGTGTTCTGCCGCCCAGTCTTTGAGTAGCTGGCTGATGTACTCAGGCCCGTTATCACTGCGGATCGCCAGCGGCTTGCCGCGCCATTCAATCACTTGATTCAATGAACGCACCACCCGCGCTGCGGGCAGTGAGAAATCAATATCGATTGCTAAGGCTTCCCGATTGAAGTCATCAATCACGTTGAACAAACGGATGCTGCGCCCATCCGACAACTGGTCGTGCATAAAATCCATCGACCAGCATTGGTTCATCGCTTCTGGCACAGCTAAGGCTTGCGGCTTGTCCCGAATCAAGCGCTTGTGTGGTTTGATGCGCAGGTTCAGTTCCAGCTCACGGTAAATGCGATACACCCGCTTGTGATTCCAGCCGTAGCCTTGCACATTACGTAGGTACAAAAAGCATAGCCCAAAGCCCCAGTTGCGTTGCTGCTGGGTCAGACGTACCAGGCAATCCGCGATGGTGACATTCTCAGTCGATTGCACAGCTTGATAGCGGTAGCAGGTCTGGCTGATACCGAAGGCTAGGCAAGCGAGCTTAATTGCTGTGCCGTGTGTTGCCACTGCTTGTTGCGCCATCTCGCGTCGGCAAGATGGCGTTACCACTTTTTTGCGAGTGCCTCCTGAACAATCTCGGCTTTGATGCGCTCGTCGGCGTACATCTTTTTAAGGCGACGATTTTGGCTACCCCATAACTTGCTGCGCAATTGAGTGTGCGCCGCAACAAGCCGCGATGCGGCGTGTTGTCGTCTTCGAGTTCTTTGAGACGGGACATCAAAGATGCGTCCATGCCGCCGAATTTGCTGCGCCATTTGTAAAACGTGGCAGAACTCATGCCGTGCTCGCGACACAGCTCTGGAACAGGGCTGCCGCCCTCGGCTTGCTTGAGAATGTGGATGATTTGACTGTCTGTAAAACGGGATAACTTCATGTAAAAAATCCTCTAATTCTAAATGAGAAAATTCTACTTATGACGATGACTAATTTGAGGGGGGATTACCAGCTTCATCCGCCGTGGAGTAAAAAGGGATTTTGATTTTGGTTTTTGCAGCCAACGCAGAGTCAACCGCGAAGTGCTACAACGTGCAGATTAAGGCGCGCAATGGCGTTGTATCCATTGCGTAGCAAGGCATAGTGCTTTAATGATGCGCTATTGCAGCGTATTTTAATCCGTTTGTCGCAGGTTCGATCCCCGCACGACCCACCAATATAAAAAAGCCCCACAGCAATGTGGGGCTTTTTTATTTGAGTGCTAGATTTGCTTATCTTGACAAATAATCACGTGCTCGAGTAATCGCGGCTTGAACTTGATTGGGTGCCGTCCCACCAATGTGGTTGCGACTGGCGAGTGAGCCTTCTAGTGACAGGACTTGATAAACATCGTCGCTGATAAGCTGGGAAAAATTTTGCAATTCGGCGAGTTTGATGTCGCTTAAATCGCAACCTTTTTGTTCGGCAAAACGTACTGCCAAAGCTACTGCTTCGTGTGCATCGCGGAACGGCAGCCCTTTCTTAACCAAGTAATCAGCCAAGTCGGTGGCGGTGGCATAACCTTGTAATGCTGCCGCGCGCATTTTGGCAGGCTTAACTTTAATGCCGGTAATCATGTCGGCGTAAATACGCAGTGTTTGTGTCAGCGTATCGACGGTATCAAACAGAGGTTCTTTGTCTTCTTGATTGTCTTTGTTGTACGCCAGCGGTTGGCCCTTCATCAAGGTGAGCAAGGCAATTAAATGTCCGTTCACGCGACCCGTTTTACCGCGCACTAATTCTGGCACGTCGGGATTTTTCTTTTGCGGCATGATGGATGAGCCGGTGCAGAAACGATCGGCAATGTCGATAAAACCGACCATAGGACTCATCCACAAAATCAGCTCTTCAGAAAAACGCGACAAATGCGTCATGATCAACGCGGCAGCAGCGGTAAATTCGATGGCGAAATCGCGATCGGAAACCGCATCTAATGAGTTCTCGCAAACCCCTTCAAAGCCCAATAATTCCGCCACCATTTCGCGTTTAATTGGATAGCTCGTTCCCGCCAATGCCGCCGCGCCCAAAGGCAGGCGATTTACGCGACGACGCGTATCGCTCAAGCGTTCGGCATCGCGTTTGAGCATCTCGAAATACGCCATGAGGTGATGCGCGAAACTAATCGGTTGTGCCACTTGTAAATGGGTGAAGCCAGGCATGATAGTGGACGTGTGTTGCTCGGCCAAATTCAAAATTGAGGTTTGCAAGGCGGCGATGAGTTGCAACAATTCGTCGATGGCATGGCGCAAATATAGGCGCACGTCGGTGGCAACTTGGTCATTGCGCGAACGCCCCGTATGCAAGCGTTTGCCAGCATCACCCACTAAGCTGGTGAGACGTTTTTCGATGTTGAGATGCACGTCTTCCAAGTCGAGCTGCCAGTCGAATTTACCTTGGGTAATTTCAGTCTGAATTTGCGCCAAGCCACGTTGAATGTCGGCTAAATCTTGGCTGGCAATAATGCCGCAATGGCTTAGCATCTGCGCGTGGGCAAGCGAGCCTTTGATGTCGAACAGGGCGAGTTTTTGGTCGAAGCCAACCGAGGCGGTATAGCGTTTAACTAATTCTGCCACTGGTTCATTAAAACGCCCCGACCAGGTATTTTTATCTTGTGTGTTTGTCATTGTTTGTCCAGAATCCCGCGCGTTTTGCGTATGTCGCAAAGCAATTAAATCAGCAAAAAATCACTAGGATTTTTCACCATGAATAAACCGCGCAGTATAAAACAAAACGCCTATCCAGATGCTGTGCCTGACTTCCGAAATCTTGGTGTGGCATTACGTATTTTGCTATTAAGTAATGCTTTTGCTTTGTTCAAAGCGGTGATAGATGGTAGCAATTGGGGCGAAGTGCTGGCGCATTTGATTGAATCTGCCAGTCTGCTAACGCCTGTGTTGTTGTCATCTATGCTGCTGTTATGGTTGATGCAGCCACAATTAAAACGCTTGAGTTATGCACAAGCCAGCGTGGCCATTAGCCTTGCAGTGATGCTGTTGACCTTGGCGATATTTAATTTTAGCGGCGACTTATTTGAACCTGTTGATGACGACGACAGGCGTTTTGATGCCATGCAATATGCTTTATTGGCAATTTTGGTGAGTCAGATGTTGCTGTTTTATTTTCGCTGGCGCGCACAAGTTTTGTCGCAAGCTCTGCACGATGCGCGCTTGCAAGTATTACGCGCCCGTATCCGTCCGCACTTTTTGTTTAATACGCTTAACGCGGTACTGTCGATTGTGCGTAGTCAGCCCAAACAGGCGGAAACTGCGTTAGAAGACATGGCGGATTTGTTTCGTATGGCAATGAGCGAGGCAAAAGATTTAGTACCGTTACGTCAAGAAATTAAATTAAGTGAGCAGTATTTAGCCTTGGAAGAGTTGCGGATGGGGGAGCGTTTGCAGCCCGTTTGGCAAATAGACGAAGCGGCAATGGATGCCTGGATTCCGCCTTTGTTACTACAGCCTTTGCTAGAAAATGCGGTATATCACGGCATCGAAACTTTGGCGGTGGGCGGTAAAATCAACATTAGCGTGCGCCGCATCGGTAAGCAGTTAGAGTTGTCGATTAGCAATCCTTGTCAGCCCAATGATGCGATTAAACATGTGGGCAATAAGTTGGCCTTACAAAACATTCGCGAACGACTGGAATTGTTGTTTGATGTGGAAGCGCGTTATGTGGTGGAAGCGGCGCGCGATGCGTATAAAATCGCGATTACTTTGCCGTATTTGCAGAAGGGAGATGTATGACCACCATCGAGTTAGCCTTGCGAGTTTTTATTGTGGACGACGAACAGCCCGCGCGTAATCGCTTACGCGAATTGTTAGGTGATTGTAATAATCAATTAGCGTTGGACATCGTTGGCGAAGCGGGTAATCCGCAAGAGGCCTTGGATAAATTGGCGGAAACCCCAGCAGATGTGGTGCTGATGGATATTCGTATGCCAGAAATGAATGGCTTGGAATTAGCGCGCCATTTGCAAAAGCTGGATAAGCCGCCAGTGATTATTTTTACCACCGCTTACGATGAGTATGCTTTGCATGCATTTGAGTTACATGCTATCGACTATCTGCTCAAGCCGATACGTTTGGGACGCTTGTTTGATGCGCTCAATCGCGCGCGTAGCGCAGTTCCTATACAGACTGCGGTGTTGCAAGAGCTGTTGCCTGAAGCACGTAAACAGCTGTCGATACATGAGCGCGGCAAAATTCACTTAGTCCCTATCGAGCAAATTTTATTTTTACGCGCTGAGCTGAAGTACATCACCGTTCGTACTGCGCAACGTGAATATCTCATTGAAGAGTCGTTGACCGCGCTAGAGCAGGAATTTGCCGCGCAGATGGTGCGCATACACCGTAACTGTTTAGTGGCTAAAAGTGCCATTGTGGGATTTGAAAAAAACTCGGACGAAAGCGCGAGTAACTGGCTGGTTAAATTGCGTGGTGTTGACGAGGCTTTGCCATTGAGTCGCAGGCAGAATGTTTTGGTTAAAGAGTTCGGTAAAAACTGAATCGGTATTACTTTAATGGATGTGCGTTTTTATTGATTTAGGTCAAAACCTGAACGCCTTGATTCCTTTAGATTTCGCCTATGCGACAAGGGTTTATCTCCTAGTAATTTAGGCGGGTATAGCGAAAAAGATATGTTTTTTTCTTTACGCAACCTTGTTTCCTATGTCATTATTACGGGGTTGTAAAAGGTAGTGCCAGAGATGGATTGTTTGTCTTGTTATATAAGATAAATAATCCATCGTTTTTTAACTTGCTCTTGGGAGGAGATACTGTGGAAGCTCATGCTAAATCAGTAACAGTAAAGTACGACATGGATGTTGTTCGGTGGTTCACCATCGCAGCGATTATCTTTGGTGTGGTCGGTACGTTTATCGGTGTGTACGTTGCATCGGAATTAGCTTGGCCATTTTTGAACTTTGATATTGCCGAAATTACTTTCGGTCGTTTACGCCCACTGCATACCAATGCGGTGATTTTTGCTTTTGGCGGTAACGTTTTGTTTGCAACTGGCTATTACATCGTGCAGCGCACGGGTGCGACTAAGTTGTGGAGCAATAAGTTGGCCTGGTTCCATTTCTGGGGCTGGCAAACCATTATTGTGTGCGCAGTGATTACTTTGCCTTTGGGTTTGTCTCAAGGTAAGGAATACGCTGAGTTGCCATGGTGGGTCGATATTATGATTGCGGTGGTCTGGCTGTCATATGGTCTGAACTATGTGATGACCAACGCGATTCGCACCACTTCACACATGTATGTGTCCAACTGGTTCACCATGGGTATGATCGTGATGATCACTTACTTGCACGTGGTCAACAGTATGGCTATCCCTGTGGATTGGGCTACTTCGTACTCCATCTACTCTGGTGTGCAAGATGCGATGATTCAATGGTGGTGGGGTCATAACGCGGTGGGTTTCTACCTGACTGGCGGCTTCCTCGGCATCATGTACTACTTCATTCCTAAGCAATCGGGTCGTCCCGTGTTCTCGTATCGTTTGTCAGTGTTGCATTTCTGGACATTGAGTTTCGGTTACGTTTGGTTGGGTGCTCACCATTTGCAATACACCGCTTTGCCTGATTGGACGGGTTCGCTCGGTGCGGCTATTTCCTTGGCGATGATTATCCCTTCATGGGGTGGTGCGATGAACGGCATGATGACCTTGTCCGGTGCATGGGACAAGCTGCGTACCGACTACATCCTGCGTTTCTTGGTTACAGCGATGGCGTTCTACGCGATGTCAACCTTTGACGGTCCGGTGATGGCGATTAAATCAGTGAATGCTTTGTCTCACTACACTGACTGGACAGTAGGTCACGTTCACGCAGGTGCGTTGGGCTGGATGTCGATGATTTCCTTCGGCGCGTTGTATCACATGGTTAAGAAATTATGGAATACCGAAATGTATTCTGACCGTCTGGTCAACATCCACTTCTGGATTGCCTTGGTGGGTGCGACGACTTACGTCGTAGCGATGTGGGTTTCTGGAATTATGCAAGGTCTGATGTGGCGTGATTATGATGAATACGGCACATTGACTTACACCTTCGTTGAGTCTGTATCAGCTATGCATCCTTACTATGTAATGCGTGCGGTGGGCGGTGCAATCTTCAATCTGGGCACATGGATCATGTTGTTCAACGTAGTAATGACGATACGTCAAGCGAGTGCAACTCGTGCGACCAATCCCGTTGCTGCTCGTGCGTAAGGGAGAAAAAAATGTCTGATCACGATCAAATTCATTCAACTAAGTTTCAAGACAAAGTCGAACGCAGCACCTTGCTGATGTTCATTATGACCGCGCTCACTGTGGCGGTCGGCGGTATCGTAGAAATCGTGCCGTTGTTCTATTTGCCTAATACAGCGATGTCGGGTGGCGACGGTACTTACAACGGTACGCAGCACAAAGACTTGCAAGGTAATGTTATCTCTATGGACAAAATTGTTTGGAATCCAGCGACATCCGAACATAAGTCTATGGATGATTGGCAGCCAGGCGATGGCGTGCGTCCTTACAAGCCTTTGGAGTTGGCGGGTCGTCAAGTGTTCATTCGCGAAGGTTGCTTCTTGTGCCATTCACAAATGATTCGTCCTTTCCGTGATGAAAAAGATCGTTATGGTCATTACTCTATCGCGGAAGAATCTATGTACGACCACACCTATCAGTGGGGTTCTAAACGTACAGGTCCGGACATCGCTCGTGTCGGCGGGAAGTATTCAGACGAATGGCATCGTAAGCATTTGAAATACCCACGCGATGTGGTGCCTGAGTCAGTCATGCCTAACTTCTTCTTCTTGGAAAATGCTCAGGTTGATACGGCTAAAACCGTTAAGACCATGGAAGTGTTGACTAAGATGCCTTTCAATCCAGTACCTAAAGCGATTTACTCCGCTGAGTACATCGCCGCAGCACCGGAAGCTTTGAAAGACAAAACAGAAATGGACGCAGTGATCGCATTCTTGCAATCCTTGGGTAATCACGTGAAATTTGAAGAAGGCGTGAACTACCGTGACTAAGCTGATGGATTACCTGCATACGGACTGGGCAGCCATGTCGCGTAATGACTGGATCGGTGTGACCTTTACCGTACTAGCTTTCGTGGCAATGATTGCGGTCTATATCATGGTGTTCAATCCGCGTAACAAGGATGGCTTTGCCGCGCAAGCCGATATGGCATTGCGCGACGAAGGCGATGAAAATAATTCAGGAGATAAAAAATGAGTGAAAATCATAAAGCCTCTGGTGATGTACCCACCACGGGGCATCTATGGGACGACGACTTGGCAGACTTCGTCAATCAACCACCAAAATGGTGGATGTTGGGTCTGACGGCAAGTGGTGTTTGGGTGGTGGTGTATTGGTTGATGTATCCCGCTGTGCCAGTCGCGATGGCAGGTACATTTTTCAAGGGTTTCGGTTTGCCTGGCTTGAGTTTGCATTTGCCAGGTACCGATGCGGCTGATGACAACAAATGGACGGCGATTAAAGAGTTGGCAATCGACCAAAAAGAGTTGGATGACGTGCGTAAGCCTTTTGAAGACAAGTTGAAAGACATGACTCCAGCGGCGATTTTGGCGGACGCTAACTTATCTGAATACGTTGCTCGTTCGGGCAAAGTGCTGTTCTCGGATAACTGCGCGGGCTGTCATGGTCAAAACGGTGTGGGTACGGTTCAGGCAGGCAAATTTGCCGAGCGTGAAAAAGGTCTGATGGCTCCTATGCTGAACGATGATGACTGGTTGTTTGGCGGTGAAATTAACGTCATCCATGAAACTATCGTTGGCGGTCGCCAAGGCATGATGACTCCGCATAAAGACATGTTGTCAGCACAGCAAATCGACGACGTAGCGCAATACGTGTTGGCGATGTCTGCCGCAGGTAAAGATGCTGCTGACAAAGATGCTGCGGTTGCAGCGGGCAAGAAAGTGTTTGCTGAAAGCGACTGTACGGCTTGTCACGGCGCGGATGCTAAAGGTATGCAAGCGATGGGTTCGGCGAACTTAACTGACAAAGTATGGCGTTTCGACGGCTCTTTGGCGGGTGTTAAGCAAACCATTACTTATGGCGTGAATGCAGGCGATAACGCACGCGTTGCGGTCATGCCTAACTTCACCGCAGCAGGTAAATTGTCTCCAACTGAAATCAAAAAGTTGGCTGTTTATGTGTACAAGTTTGGTGGCGGTAAGCCTGATGCAGCACCGGTTGCAGAAGCAGCACCCGCTGTTGTAGCTGCTCAGTAAATGTCCAATCACCGTGTCGCTGCGGCGATGCGGTTCTTATTAAGGAGATATAGACATGAAACATGATTTCGTATTTTGGGCTTTGATGATTGCTACCGCTGGTGCTTTTGCAGCGTTTCTCGGTGGTTTAGTGTTTTTGTTTTTTAATGCTAAAAACAAAAATCGCGGCGAGAAGTAAGTTTGTAGCGGTAATGAAGGGGGGGAGGCGAGGCCTCCTCCTTTTTTCTTTCGGAAAGCCACTTCAACTAAGTTTTTGTTGTTTAAGAATTTAGCTCAAGCGTATTTTTAATAATTCACCTGCGGTGCACAGGTGGATTTTCTCAAGGAGTCAAAGATGAGCGAACCCGTAGCAAAGAATAATACTGAAAGCGTAGGCGCAACCACGCTGTATAACGAGCATCAGGAGTGGGCGACCAATCTGGGCGATAAAACCATCCATGCCAAGCGTATGCCAGGTTTTTTTCGCACCGTAAAATACTTTACCGAATCGCTCTGGCTGTTATTTTTTGTAGGCGCATATTTCCGCTGGGACGGCAAGCAAGCCTTAATGCTGGACGTTAATCATCGTCAGTTTCACTTTTTTAATCTGACCATTTTGCCGCAAGATATTTGGATGGTGTCGCTGTTGTTGTTGATTTTGGCGATGACCTTATTCGCCGTGACTTCAGTCGCTTCACGCGTGTTCTGTGGCTACTTCTGTTTTCAGACCGCTTGGGTAGATTTGTTCACTTGGATTGAAGAAAAAATTGAAGGTCAGCCTAATCAGCGTCACAAACTGGATGCAGCACCTTGGAATGCAGACAAAATTGTCAAGAAAGTCAGCAAGCATGTTATTTGGTTGCTGGTTGCTTTATTGACGGGCATCAGCGCGACGGTTTGGTTTGAAGATGCCTATCAGTATTGGCACGATTTGACGCACTTTAACTTATCGCTGTTAGAAACCGTGACCTTGGTGACCTTCACTTTGGGAACGTATGGCTTGGCGGGCTTTATGCGCGAGCAAGTGTGCTTGTGGTTGTGTCCTTACGCGCGTATTCAAGCCGTGATGGCGGACTCGCAAACTATCTTGCCTGCTTACGATGTAAAACGCGGTGAGCCGCGCGGCAAAATTCGTCGTGGCGTAGTGGCAGAGGCTGGTACGCAAGGCGATTGCATCGACTGTTTCCAATGTGTGCAAGTCTGTCCGACGGGCGTGGATATTCGCGATGGTCAGCAGTTGGGTTGTATCACGTGCGGATTGTGTTTGGATGCGTGTGATTCCATCATGGATAAAATTGGTCGCCCGCGCGGACTGATTCGCTACGCTTCGCTGGATGAGTTGGACGGCAAGCCGGTGAAAAAACTTTACCAGCATCCGCGTACTTGGATTTATGTCGCGATTTTAGTCGTGGCATTAGGCGGCGTGATTTATGGCTTGACCCATTTGGGCGCGTTGAAATTGCGCGTTGATCCGGAACGTCAGCCGCTGTTTGTGCGCATGAGCGATGGTGCGATACAAGATAAATACACCTTCAAAGTATTGAACAAAACCGACAAAGATGTGAGCGTCAATGTCAGTGCCGAAGGCGGTGTGAAAGGGCAAGTTTTACGTTGTGATTGCGAGCTTCCTAAGCTAGTGGCACATGGCAAGTCGACCACTTTCACCATGTTTATCAAAGCCGACGATAAGAATGTCTTGAAAGAAGTGACCAAGTTGCAATTCCGTGTTGAGAACACTGAAGACCCGACCATGTTTGCTGAATACAACAGCGTCTTCAACGCACCAAAACGATAAAAAATTCAATTTTCGTCGCGATGCGTTGTTGCTCACAAAAAATTACTCCTTACATAGCTTAACTATGCCGCGTCGTAATTTTTTGTTCGCGCCTAGCCTCGCTTAGAAACTTAAATTTTTTAATTGCATCATCACTAGTCATAGGAAGTCACCATCATGTTTTCGCAAAAAAATAAACAAGCTTGGCGCAATCCTTGGGTAATCGGTCTGATTGCCATCGTGTTGGCGGGGGTGCTGATTAACATGCGCATGTTGTGGAATATGGTGCATCACCCGACGCGCTTATTGGACGAGCATTACACCGTCAAAGATCACAATCGCTACGATGCCAAGTGGTTGCAGCAGCAAGCCGAGCGTTCGACATTGGGATGGCACGCTAAGCTGACTAGCTCTACCCAAGCGCGTAACGATGCCGAGGCACTGCCGCAAACGCTGCGCTTCATTGTCACTGCCAGTCCCACAGACTTTGTTTTGGAGCTAAACGATAAAGATGGCAAACCCGTGGCAGATGCCAGTATCAAAGTGGAGGTGCAATGGCCAGGCGACCCGAGTTTTGACTTTAAGGGCGAGTTCACTGCCAGATCGGCTGGACGTTATGTCAGCACTTTGAATTTCCCGCGCGCAGGGAATTGGGATGTGCTTATTCACGCTACAGTGGATGGTCGTGATTTCGACATGGAGCAAAAAATGTTTGTCGCAATCGCTAAGCCGCAATAACGATGTCCGCAGTACACCCTCACGGCTGCTTTCACTGCGGTCTGGCTATTCCTCCTGATTGCCACTATCAAATCTCACTCGATAAAGAGCCGCGCAGCTTTTGCTGCTTTGGCTGCCAGTCGGTGTGCGAGGCAATTTTTTCAGCGGGCTTACAAGGCTATTACCAGCGCACCCCTGAAGGCGCGTTACTCGCGCCGCCACCTTTGCCGCCTAAAGACATCGCCATGTACGACATGGCCGAGGTGCAGCAAGAATTTGTCATTGCCAACGGCGACAGTCGCGACACGCATTTGCTGGTCGAAGGCATTCATTGCGCGGCGTGCGTGTGGTTGATTGAGCGCGCCATGATGCGCACGGCGGGCGTGCAAACCGCCAATGTGAATCTGGCAGGTAAGCGTTTGCACCTGCGCTGGCTGGATAGCCAAGTACAGTTGTCTAGCTTGATTGCGAGCCTGGCAAAAATTGGTTACGCCGCCGTGCCATACGATCCAGAAGTGGCGGAGGGTGCGGTGAAACGCATCAATCGCGCCATGCTGTTCCGCTTGTTTTTTGCAGGCTTCGCCATGATGAATCTGACCTTGATTTCGGTCGCCTTGTATAGCGGCGCAGATCGCGGTCAATTTGTTAATTTCTTTCATTACATGGGCTGGGCACTGGCTACGCCGACCTTGCTGTACTCGGCGTATCCGTTTTATAAAGGCGCGTGGAGCGGCTTACGCAACGCGCGCTTGACTATGGATTTGCCCATCGCAATTGGGCTATCGGTTACTTATTTTTATTCGGTATATGTCACGCTGACGGGCATCGGCGAGGTGTATTTCGACACCGTCACCAACCTCACTTTCGTGATTTTAATTGGGCGATATTTGGAAGGCATGTTCCGCCATCAAGCCGTCGCGGCGACCAGTCGCTTAATGGATTTACAGCCGCGTGTGGCGACGCTGATTAAAGACGGCATCGAAGTCATCACGCCGATACGCGCAATTAAAATTGGCGAGCATATTTTGATTAAACCCGGCTACAAAGTACCCGTGGATGGCGTGGTCATTGAGGGGATGAGTCGCGTCGATGAAGCGATGTTGAGCGGTGAATCGCTCCCCGTTAAAAAGTCGGTTGGCATGAGTGTCGCCACGGGTACGTTGAATGTGGATGGCGCGTTATTGGTCGAAGTGCAAGCCACGTTGCAACATACCTTGCTGGCAAAAATCATCCGTCTGGTCGAGCAAGCGCAATCCTCCAAAGCCCCTGTGCAGCGCATCGCCGATGGCATCGTGCCGTGGTTTGTGCTGGCAACTTTAATTGCCGCCTCGTTCACTTTTTTTGTTATCCATCAGGGCAATTTTGAATTGGCGTTAATGGCGGCAACCTCGGTACTCATCATCACCTGCCCATGCGCGCTGGGCATGGCAACGCCGATGTCGATTGCCGTGGCATCAGGTCTGGGTGCTGCGCACGGCATCTTGGTGAAGAACGGGCTGGTGTTGGAAACGCTGTCGAAAGTGAATCATTTTGTGTTCGACAAAACTGGCACGCTGACCTTTGGCAAGATGAGCGTGGCGCACCAACAATTCGCTGGCGGCGTGGATGGACTCGCGGTGTTACGCACTGCCGCTGCGGTGGAAAAATACAGCGAACACAGCATCGCGCGCGCCATCGTGCAAGCCGCCGAAGCGCAACATTTAGGCTTTCGTGAACTCAGTGCGACAGGCTTTTTAGCCACGGCTGGCTTGGGCGTACAAGCGCAAGTGGCGGGTGAGAGTGTGTGCTTAGGTAACCTCGCATGGCTTAATCAGCAAGGCGTAGCGGGCGATACCGCGTTGCAAAATGCCGCCCAACATTGGGAAATGCAGGCGATGAGTTGCGTGCATATCGCCATCAATGGTGTACACGTTGGCGTGTTTTCTCTAGCCGACCAGTTGCGCCCCGATGCGCAGCAACTGATTAACGAACTGCGCGAGGCGGGCATCGCCATGACCTTATTGAGTGGCGACAGACGCGCCGTGGCGGAAGCTATCGCGCAGCAACTGGGTGGCATGGAAGTCATCGCCGAAGTGTTGCCGCAAGACAAAGATCAAGTGATCCTAGCCTTGCAACAACAAGGAAAAATTGTCGCGATGGTGGGTGACGGCATCAACGATGCGCCCGCGCTAATCCGCGCTAATGTCGGTATTGCCTTGGGTTCGGGCACGGACGTATCGGTGGAAAGTGCCGACATTGTGTTGATGCACAATGAGCTGAATAAAGTCCGTCAGGCGACGTTGTTATCGCGCCGCACCTTGCGCACCATCAAACAAAATATCGGTCTGTCGTTCGTCTATAACAGCATCATGGTGCCGCTGGCGATGTTGGGGCATGTCACCCCTTTGGTCGCCGCGATTAGTATGCCGATTAGCTCGATTTTGGTAGTCGCCAACGCCGCGCGGATTCGTAATTTATTTAAGCAGAGGTAAAAATATGGAAGTCATTTACAGCTTGATTCCGGGCATGACATTTATGGGTTTGGTGTTCGTCGCAATTTTGATTTGGGCGGTGAAAAACGGGCAGTACGAAGACATGGAAGGCAATGCCAGCCGTATTTTGTTAGACGATGACGAAGACGCGATGCTGCGCAGCACGCCTGAAGAAAAAGCAGCGGCGAAAGAAAAAGCGCGTCAGGGAAACAAACCTGACGCGCCTATCTAAAACCCTAGCTGTGTTTAACCAAATACTCGATCTAAAGCTCCATTTTGTAAGCACTGTAAATTAAGTAAGGCGGGGGATTGATCAAAAAATTCACGCAGGGGTTTACGCGTCGATTGCCATCCTTCGCCATCTGTTATCCAAATAAACTCAAAATTTTGTGCTGCCCAAAATTTTGCAATATCTTTGTATTCACCTGATGTAGATTTAAGTTTTGAGCCCGTCCCGCCATAAAAATTGGTTTCGATAAAGTACAAACGCCCGCGCATGTTGACAACAAAATCAATGCGCCGCGCAGTCTTATCGACATTTATGTCTATTTGCCACGCCTGCCTAATTTTTGCTTGTGTTGCTTGAGCAATATAGTCGCCGCCATGTTTAGCGACAGCTCGTTGAATGAAAGGCTCAACGATATTTTCCATCATCGTGCCGGTGCGATTTTTCCGCCCGTTAGAATCCAAGCCAACTTCTACGCCTGTTGCGTAAGTTAAAAATGAAGTAATTTTTCGATTTGCAACAAGCTCGCCTAAGCCACACTGCATAAACCAATCAGCGGTTTTTTTAATTTTATTGGGGTCTAGTTGCTTAGTCGAAAAATCAAAATCTCGATAAAAAAAGTTTTGTGAATAGGTCAAAATTTTGATGGATTTTTCGCGGATTGCGAGTAGCAGTGGTAGGACTTTAATCACGTTGGGATAAGTCGTAATTAAGTTAAACAGCGCGTGCTCAACATCTTAATTATTGGAATTCAATTGTTTCACAGACATTAATTAGAGTTACTGAAATGCTCTATTTCAGTATCACAATAATCGTCTGAACTTATAATAATCTCTTCATTATTATAAAGTGAAGTCGCCTTTTCAATAGCAGCCTCAATTGAATTTGCTTCAATTTCAATAATTTTAGAAAGTGTTTCTTTTATTTCAATTTCAAAAATTTTCATATTTCATTTTTTTCATAATTCCCTCTACCATTAAATTTTATCAAACCTTTATCTCTTAATAACTGTAATTGTTGACGGATTTTATCTTTAATATGCTTGTTGTTTGGATATTTAGTTTTTAATTTATTTTCAAAAGCATACAATTCATCTAATGTAAAAGATTGCTTTTTGATTTCTTCAACACAATTTAGAACATCCAATATCCAACCTCTAGCTTCTAAGCTTTTAGACTTCAAAAAATTGGTTCTTTTTAATTTAATATGCACTTTTTCTTTTTCAATTATTTTTGAATTTTTAACTATAAAAATCCTTCCACTTTCTGGAACTTTTGAAATATCAATATTGCAACCTACCCAACCTGCTCGTTTAGCATTTGTGGATAAAGGTTTTCGTTTAATAATTATTTCAGGAGTAAAAAATTGTTTAGGAATTACTAAAAAATTATCAACGATATTTTTATCGTAAGTCAAAAAGAAAAAATTTGGGTTTGTATCTGAAGTGATTCTCTTAATCATACTGTCATAAGCACCATCATTAATGATTTTACTTAATTTCCCATTTTTACTTTTTAATTCAAATTCCTCTTTGCATTCTGGACAATAAAAATCTGCAACTGGCATATTATTTTCAAAGTCACTCAATTGTGATTGACCGCAGTTTGGACAATAACAATTTTCTTTGACCCAACTTTCAGTCAATACTCTTGCAATTTGTGAATTGCTTTTATATCCTTCCGCAAGCGTAATATTGAGATTTAAATTCATTCTATGTGGTAAGACTTTCAGTTGTTGTCAGCGGTGCATAAGGCTGGTCGCAGTACACCACAGAGTCAGATTTTGCTTATCCATCGTTAATTTAAAGTCAGCGATTTCAAAAACGGCGCGCTGACTTTTTTGTAGGGTCTTAGCACGCATTGAATTCATCACGCAAGGTATAAAAAGCTGCTTCAGTATTATTTGCTGGCGTGAAAAAAGTTTCACCGTAAGCAATGAAATCTTTGCCGTGCGTTTGTATTTGCTGAAACAGATTGATTAGATCCGCATTCGTATCTGCAATTAAATACTCATCAAAATTGGTGTTCAGGAAAACCGCACCTGAGCCAGCGAAAGGCTCAATAAGTTGTTGTCCTTTCGGCAGGGACGCAACAATGCGATCGATGATCTTGTATTTGCTTCCCGCCCATTTTAGAAAAGGTTTCATGTCTTACTTAATCACTGTGCCGTTCTTCAACAACGGCGCGCGTAGCAGTTCAAAATCTTTCAGCGGCACATATTGAAACACGGCTTTTTGGTTGCTGCCGAGCATCACATCTAAGCCGTGTTGCGCATACAGCCAGTGGATTTCGCCATTGGCTGTTTCTTTGATGCGTTCGCTAGGCGTGCCGAAATGCTTGCTGATAATCGCTTCGTCCAAACTGGCGGTGGGTAAATAAGTCAGGCTGCTCAAAGGGGCTGCGCGTACCACTGCTAAATCATCAAAGGTCAGCGTGATGCGTTTGCCGCTCGGCGTGCTATTCATGCGCAAACCGCGTTCAAACATGGCTTGCATCACTTCGGGGGCGAGTGCCACGGTAAGTGTCATTTTGGCTTTTAAGCCGTTGAAATTAACCTCTTCGATGAATACTTCCACCGACATGTTTCCTTCGTTTGGCTTGAACAAACTAATTTCTGTTTCAGCCTCGTGTTGAAAAATATGCGCGGCTTCATCCAGCGTAGTTTTGCCTAACATCACGCCGAACACTTGCGTCGTTTCAGGGGTGGGATGGGTGATATTCCACGGCAGCGTAGCAGGTGTATCGACCTTGTTTTCAGGCAGTTGGTTGAGGGCGAACCAGGCGACGAAAAACAAGGCAAACACCGCGAGCACAATTTTTTTATCCATTGTTGGCGGCTCCTGTGTCAGGGTGTAATGCTAAGGCGGCAGCGGGAATTTGACTGCTTTTGCATTGATGTTCGGCATCAAATTCCAGCACCACTAACACTAACAGCGACACCATAAATGGCAGTTGTCCGATGCCGAATGCCAGTGATTTAGAGGCGATTGGCGACAAGCCGAATTGCGTGCCACCAAAAAACATGATTGCGCTAAACGAGCCTGTGACGAGGAATAATAGTAAAAATAATTTGGCGCGTTTCGCTGCGAGTAAGTGATGGCAGCGCACGAAATGAGAGGGGTCGTTGTGTAGTGTTTGGCGCGCTTTGAAGATGACGTAAGTCAGCGAGGTTAGTGATAAGCCGACCATAAGCAACAGCGGTAAATGGGTGCTTTTAATCATGCTGATAGCGAGTACAAACACAAAAATATGGATGACGATGAAGTCAAACAATAAGACTGAGTGCAATTTTCTTGCGCGGGATTTTTCCGCATCGGTTGCTTGAAATTCCATAAGGTACTTTCTGTGTGATAAAAACGAAGGCGCGAATAATCCCCGCAACGTGGGCGACTGTCAAACTAACTTGAGCAGGTGACGGCGGCTTGCAGTTTGTGTACGTCAATAATCTCGATGGCGCGAACTTTGACGTTAATCAGTCCGAGTTCTTGGAAGTGCGAAAACGCGCGACTGACCGTTTCTAATTTCAAGCCCAAATAGCTGCCGATTTCTTGGCGCGACATGCGCAACTGAAACTGTGTCGCCGAAAAGCCACGTGCGGCAAGGCGTTGCGATAGATTTAGTAAAAATGCAGCGAGACGTTCTTCGGCGCGCATTGAACCTAGCAGCAACATAATGCCTTGGTCGCGCACGATTTCGCGGCTCATTATTTTGTATAAATGACGTTGCAAACTGGGCAGTTCGCGGCTCATGTTTTCGAGCTGATTAAACGGCAGCGCGCACACTTCACTGTCTTCCATCGCCACCGCATCGCAGCTGTGCAGGTCGGTGCTAATCGCATCTAAGCCAATAATTTCGCCCGTCATTTGAAAGCCCGTAACTTGCTCGCGACCATCTTCGTGTAGCACTTGCGTTTTGAACGAACCGGTGCGAATCGCATACAGCGAATGGAAGGTATCGCCGCTACGATACAAATAATCGCCACGCGCCACGCGCTGCTTTTTCTGCACCAAATCATTGATGCGCTGCATATCGTCGCCGGATAAATCAAGCGGCATACACAGCTCGCGCAGATTGCAAGTGGCGCAATGCGAGCGCAGTTGGGCAGTAATAGGAATAAGTGGTTGCACGCGGGTGACCTCGTCACGTTAAGCGGTGGCGCGAGCGATGGGGCTGGCGGGCGACACCTGAAAAGGGCGCGCATTTTGACATATATCAAAGGAGTGAATCGGCTTAACTGGCATAGTCCGAACCACTTTGCAGACCAGCGGAAAAACATCATGACAGCAGCACTCGATTTAGATTTAGAACTGTTGCGCAGACTAGACAAAAACGGCCCGCGCTATACCTCGTATCCGACTGCGGATCGTTTTGTCGAAGCGTTTAACGCCGACAGCTACGCTTCTTGGGTGGCGAAACGCAGCATCGGCGGCGCGGCGCGTCCGCTGTCTTTGTATGTGCATATTCCGTTTTGCAACACGCTGTGCTTTTACTGCGCGTGCAACAAAGTCATTACCAAAGATAAAAGCAAAGCGGCCGAGTATGTGCGCTACTTGATTAAAGAAATGGAGATGCAAGCGGCGTTGCTGGGGCGCGGGCAAGTCATTGAGCAACTGCATTTTGGCGGTGGCACGCCGACTTTTTTGAGTGATGTCGAAATCGCGCAAGTGATGAATGCCATCCGCAAAAATTTCAAGCTGATAGACAACGGCGAATACTCAATCGAAATCGACCCACGCAAAGTGACCGATGAGACCATCGCCTTACTCGGCAGCGCGGGCTTTAATCGCATCAGCGTGGGCGTGCAAGATTTTGATGAGGCGGTGCAGCGCGCCGTGAATCGCATTCAAAGCGAGGAAGAAACGCTGCGCGTGATTCGTGCTGCGCGCGCCAACGGCTTTAAATCGGTGAGCATAGATTTGATTTACGGCTTGCCCAAACAAACGCTGGCGGGCTTTGGTGCGACGCTGGATAAAGTCATTGCAGTTAATCCCGATCGCCTGTCGATTTACAACTACGCGCACATGCCGACCTTGTTCAAACCGCAACGCCGCATCAGCGAAGACGACTTGCCCGATGCGCAAACCAAGCTCGATATTCTCGGCATGGCAGTGAAAAAACTCACCGACGCGGGCTATGTTTATATCGGCATGGATCATTTTGCCAAGCCCGAAGACGAGCTGGCGGTGGCGCAACGGCAAGGTCGCTTGCATCGCAATTTTCAAGGCTATTCGACCCATTCTGATTGCGATTTAGTCGCGCTCGGCGTGAGTGCCATCGGCAAAGTCGGCCCGACCTACAGTCAAAATTTTCGTGATTTAGAAAACTATTACGACGCGCTCGATCGAGATGTTTTACCTATCATGCGCGGGCTCGAATTAAACGCCGACGACGTGCTGCGCCGCGCCATTATCCAAGCCTTGATGTGTCATTTTGAATTGGCTTATGAGCCGTTTAACACCGCTTACTTAGTCGATTTTGAACAGTATTTCGCGACGGAAATGCCTGAGCTATTGGAATATCAGCGCGAAGGATTATTGGTGTTATCGCCGCAAGGACTAACGATTACGCCTAAAGGCCGTATGTTGATCCGCAATATCTGCATGGTGTTCGACAAGTATTTGCGCACGCGCACCGAACACGCGAAATACTCAAAAGTTATCTAGTTGAAAGCGGTGCTTAGTCGCTAGTCGTTAGTTAAAGCTCGGTGTAGCTTTTCAACTAAGGACTAACGACCTCCAACGAGTGACTTCTCCCCGCTATAATCCGCGCCTCATTTTTAGCGGGGTTAGCATGAATAAATTTCTTAAAATTGGTTTGATTGCGACGGCTGGGACGCTTAGCGTTGCCGTGGCTGGTGCGGCGTATTTGGCGTTGACGTTTAACCCCAACGACTACAAAGAAAAAATTATTCAGGCGGTGAAAGATAGTCAGCAGCGCACGCTGCATTTGGACGGCGACATTAGTTTGTCGTTCTTTCCCAACATCGGCGCGAAAGTGAATCGCGTTGCTTTGTCCGAGTTTCAAAATGAAAAAGAATTTGCTGCAATAGAGTCGGTGCGCGTTTCGCTCGCCTTGTTGCCCTTATTCAGCAAGCAAGTGGTGGTGAATGAGCTGAGTTTGTCTGGCTTGCACGCCACCTTGATTAAGCATAAAGACGGCACCAGCAACATCGACGATTTGCTCAGTCCGCCCGTGGAAAAAACGCCGCAGCCCGCCAGTGCACCCGTGCAATTCGACATCGCGAAAGTTGTGATTGCCAAAACTACTCTCGCTTATGTCGATGAATTATCGGGCGCGAATTATGCGATTAACGATTTGGAACTGAGCAGCAGCCGCATTGCACCCAACGTGCCCGTCAAAATTGCTTTAGCCGTGGGCGTGACGGCGAATCAGCCCAAACTGGCAATTCAAACCGACTTAAAAACCACGCTGACTTTCGATTTAGACAAACAAAGTTATCAATTAGCCGATTTGAAGTTAGCTGTCACTGGCGCGGCGTTGGACATGACCAAATTGCAGCTCAATGTCAGCGGCGCGGCGAGTGCAAATTTAGCGACGCAAGAATTTTCAGCTAATAAATTGCTGCTTAAAGTGAGCGGCGTAAAAGGCACGGAAGGCTTTTCTGCCGATTTATCCGCGCCTGAGTTGAACCTCGCGAGCGACCATTACACGGGCAGCGGCGTAACGCTGAACGCCAAGTTGGACGCGGCTTTCGGGCAGTTGGTCGCGGCGTTGGCGATACCTGCTGTGAGTGGCAATGCGCAAGCGTTTAAGGTCGATAATTTGAGTGTGGATGCGATGCTGACGCAGCCCGCGCAAACTTTTAAAGTGAAACTGACTTCACCCCTGGCTGGCAATATGCACGCGCAACAATTTGCGTTGAGTAATTTGTCGATCGCGCTGAATGCCACGGGCGACGCGCTGCCGAACAAGGCGGTAAGCAGCGAATTAAAAGGCAATGTAAACGTCGATTTGAAGCAACAAAATGTGCAAGTGAATTTGGCGGGCGGCGTGTTGCAAAGCCAAGTGCGCGCTAAGTTAGGGCTGCGTAATTTTGCGCAAGCAGCGTTAAATTTTGATGTGGATGTAGATCAGTTTGATGCCGATTTGTATTTACCTAAAGCCACTAAAGACGCGCCGAAAGCCGCTGCGCAGCCTGAAGCAAACCTAGATTTATCGGCATTGCGCAGCTTGAATTTGGATGGCAGTTTGCGCATCGGCGCGCTCAAAGTTGCCAATGTCAAAGTCGAAAAATTGCGCGTCGATGTGGCTGCACATAAAGGCATTGTTAGCATCAATCCGCTTTCAGCAAACTTGTATGGTGGGAGCACCAGCGGCTCGATTAGCGTCAATGCGCAAGCGATTCCTAGTATCGCCATCGTGCAAAATTTGAGCGGTATCGACATCGCACCGTTGGGCAAAGATGCGGCGAATTTCGATACGCTGGAAGGTCACGGCAATGTCGCGCTGAATCTCACCATGCAGGGCAATAAAGTGTCGGAAATGAAACGCGCCTTGAACGGCACGGCGAATTTGAGCTTGGTAGATGGCGCGATTAAAGGCATTAATGTCGCGAAAAAGATGCGCGATGCGAAAGCGATGTTTGGTGCGAAGTCGGATAGTCAAGCCGCTAATAAAGCCGAAAAAACTGACTTTAGTGAACTCAAAGCCAGCTTCAAAATCACCAATGGCGTGGCGCATAACGACGACTTGAGCATGAAGTCGCCGCTGCTGAGATTGTCGGGTGCGGGCGATATTAACGTCGGCAACGACAGTATCAATTATCTCGCCAGAGCCACGCTGGCTAAGACTTTGGAAGGACAAGGCGGCGCGGATAGTGTGGGCGGCTTGACCTTGCCGGTGCGCGTTAGTGGCGCGTTTACTGATTTGAAATATGGCTTGGAATGGAGTGCGATGGTGAGCGATCAAACCAAGCAAAAAGTCGCTGACGTAAAAGCTGCTGCACAAGCCAAAGTGGGTGCGGCAAAAGACGCGGCTAAGCAGCAAGTCGAAGTGAAAAAAGAGGAAGTCAAAACCCAAGTGCAAGATCAACTCAAGAGCGGATTGAAAGGCTTGTTCAAATAGTGGGGCTGAGTTTTGCGGCGCGGCTGATTGCTTGGCAGCGCGAATTTGGACGACATGATTTGCCTTGGCAAGGCGGCGATGCGTATCGCGTGTGGCTGTCCGAAATCATGTTGCAACAAACCCAAGTTGTCACCGTCATCCCGTATTTTTTACGTTTCGTCGCCAGCTTTCCTAATATAGCGGCACTGGCAGCCGCGACTGAAGAGCAAGTGTTGGCGCATTGGAGCGGGCTGGGCTACTACGCGCGCGGGCGTAATTTACATAAAGCCGCGCGGCTGATAGTCGAGCAATATCACGGCGAATTTCCCAATGACTTTGCAAAAATAATCGAGCTACCCGGCATCGGGCGCTCTACCGCCGCCGCGATTTGCGCGCTGGCGTTTCATCAACATCGTGCGATTTTAGATGGCAACGTCAAACGCCTGCTGGCGCGTTATTGCGGCGTTGAAGGTTGGACGGGCGATAAAAAAATCGAGGCGCAACTGTGGCAACACGCCGAAGATTTATTACCCAAGAAAGAAGTCGCGATTTACATCCAAGCGCAGATGGATATGGGCGCGACGCTGTGCACGCGCAGCAAGCCCAAATGCACGCAATGTCCGCTGCAAAATGATTGTGTTGCGTATCAAAGCAAGCGCGTCTCCGAACTGCCCACGCCGCGTCCGCGCAAAGTTGTGCCAGAGCGTCACGCGACTTTTTTATTGCTGATGCACGGCAATGAAATTTATTTGGAAAAGCGCGCTGCGACGGGCATTTGGGGCGGGTTATGGAGCTTGCCGCAGTTGGATGATGGCGGTGAGTTGCTGGAAGAATATGTACAGCACAATGGTTACGATTTGGGCGAACGAACTGAACTCGCTGCGTTCACGCACATCTTCACCCACTTCAAACTACACATCACGCCTGTGGTTTTTCAAGTAGCGGATAAGCCGCTGCGTGTGCAGCAAACCGACAGCGTATGGCTCAATGTGGATGAGGCTTTGCAGGCGGCGATACCAACCCCAGTGCGGATGATGCTGGCGCAGTTTGCGCCAGCACATTAAGAGTTGTTAATCAAGTAATAAAAAAGCCGACTATTTACAGTCGGTTTTTTTATTACTTGATGAAGCAGATTTTATTTCTGTGTTAACGCCCAGCTAACAATCGTTTTGATATTGTCATCGCTGACTTTGGCGGGCGTGGCAGGCATCGGAACTTTGCCGAAGGAGCCTGCGCCGCCGCTGCGGACTTTGCTAGCTAACTTACTTGCTGCACCCGCATCGTTTGCGTATTTCGCCGCGACCTCGGTCATGGCGGGACCGACGGATTTTTTATTGATGGCGTGGCAAACGTTGCAGCCGCTTTTTTTGAACAGTGCCTCGCCGTCATCGGCACAGGCGGGAGTTGAAACGGTGAAAACTAAAGCCAGTGCGAGAAAATAAGCGTGTTTCATAGCGTTCATCCTTGTGTTAAAAATATGAATCGCATTCTGCATGATTTGCATCAATGGGCGTTGATGTAGATCAAGTTTGGGCATAATTTTTATGCGGCAACCCATGCTTGTGCGGCGGCGTAGTCCTGAAAAACTTGGATGTCGGCATGGACGAATAAGCGCGCAATCCAAGCTTGCCAAGTCAGCCATTGGTCGGCGGTGACGACGGCGATTTTGCTGAAATCGTATGGGTGTTCTTGGCTGAAAAATTTGATTTCGTGCCATGCTACATCGGGGGTGTAGTCCAACATGCCGCGTAAATCAAAAATCAAATTAACCGCGCCCGATGAGGTGAGTTGGTAGCGCACGTGTTCTTCAAATTGTTGGAAGTCGGCTAAGGTAAATTCACCCATCACGGCGAGGTTAATTAGGCTGGGCGTTTGTTCGATGGTAATCATTTTTTATCTCACTAGCGGGTGAACGAATTACACATGCGGCGCGAGATTGCGGCGCAGGTATTCATGGAAATGCAGCATACCGTCTTCGGTCGGCGATTGATATGGCCCGTGTTGCTCTAGGCCGTTTTCATATAAGGCTTTGCGCCCTTGGTGCATTTTCATGCAAATAATATCGTCTTCCACCGCCGTCTCGTGATACGCCTTTTGCTCGGCTTCTACATAGTCGCGCTCGAACAGCGCGATTTCTTCGGGATAATAAAACTCGACGATGTTACTACATGACTCAGGTCCGCGCGGCACGATGGTGCTAATCACCAAGGTGTGCGGATACCACTCGACCATAATGTTGGGATAGTAAGTCAGCCAAATCGCGCCGTATTTAGGCAGTTTGCCGCCGTACATGCGCAACACTTGTTCTTGCCATTTGCCATAAACGGGGCTGCCGACTTTGCGCAGCGCATTGTTGACGCCGACGGTTTGCACGCTGTATTGCTCGCCAAACTCCCATTTCAAATCGTCACAATCGACGAAGTTTCCCAAGCCCGGATGGAACGGCGCGACGTGATAATCTTCCAAATAGACTTCGATAAACGTCTTCCAGTTGAACGCGTATTCATCGACTTCGACGCGGTCGAGCATGTAGCCCGAAAAATCTAAATCTTTCATCACGCCGATTTTAGACAAATCTTGGGTGACATCGCGCGCGCCGTTAAACAGCAAGCCATTCCAGTTTTGCAGCGGCGATTTACCTAAATGTAAACAAGGATTTTGCGGGAAATGCGGCGCGCCCATCAGTTCGCCCGTGGTCTTGTAAGTCCAGCGGTGTAAGGGACAGACGATATGTTTGGTATTGCCGCGACCTTCCAACATGGTGGCTTGGCGATGGCGGCAAATGTTCGACAGCAATTCCACCCCGTTGTTATTCCTCACCAACATTTGCCCGCCACCGCCGAGCACGTGATAGTCGCCCAGATTAGGCACCATTAATTCGTGGCCAAGGTAATTGGGGCCTTGCGCAAACAAGGCGCGCTGCTCAAGCGCCTGAATGTGCGGGTCGAAATACCAGCTTATCGGCGGCGCGACAGGCGTATCGGTGAGGTGTTGCGGTTTGGCGATGTCGGACATAACTTAGTAGTTTGAAATACCAAGGTTAAAAGGGCGCGGATTTTCCCTTAAAAGCGGTTTAGGGGCAACTGTTCCGCGCGCGCTTGTTAGCCCCAAGTAGTAATGTCCGGTTTCTCCCAATTAGAAATGTCCGCTGGTGATTAAACTCACCGCTGTTAAAACAGTGGCGGATATTTTAAAGATGGACAAGCTCATGAGCCACAAAGAAGTGAAACGCGCCCAAGTATTGGATCTACTGAAGGAACGCAAAATCAGCCAGCAGGATGCCGCTCGACGACTGGGTATCAGCACCCGTCAGACACGGCGACTGGCCAAGTGTTATCAGGTTGACGGCCTGGCTGGGTTGGTTAGTCGGCAGCGCGGCTGTGCATCAAACAGGCGTCTGGATGAAGCTACCTGCGCGAACGCCATCGGTCTCATCGGCACACACTACCGTGATTTCGGACCGACGCTCGCGTGTGAGAAACTTGCTGAACGACATGATCTGCATCTGTCTGTTGAGAGTACGCGCCAGATGATGATCAAAGCAGGCTACTGGCGCAGCAAGAAGGGTGGCACGGTGTGCGCCCATCCGATGCGTGAGCGCCGCGCCCGGTTTGGCGAGCTGATTCAGATCGACGGCAGCCCCCATGACTGGTTTGAAGGGCGTGGCGACTATTGCACGTTACTGGTGTTTATCGACGATGCCACCGGACGACTGACGCAGTTGCATTTTGCGCCGACCGAAACCACGCTGAACTACATGCGCGTGCTGCACGATCACATCTTGGCGTATGGGGTGCCGGCGGCGCTGTACAGCGACAAACACAGCATCTTTCGCATCAATGCGGCGGTGGTTGATCCGGACGCTGAAACGCAATTCTCGCGGGCCGCGCGTGAACTGGGGATCGACTCTATTCACGCCCACAGCCCGCAAGCCAAGGGACGTGTAGAGCGCGCCAATCAGACCTTGCAGGATCGCTTGATCAAGGAAATGCGACTGGCTGGCATCAACGACATGAACCAAGCCAACGCTTGGTTACCGAGCTACATTGCGGATCACAACCGGCGATTTGCAGTGACCGCCAAAGATCCGTCTGATGCGCATCTGGCTTACCCCGGCACGCCAGCCAACTTGGTGCAGACTTTGTCTATTCAGACAAAAAGGACGCTATCGAAGAACCTCTTATGCCAGTATGAAAAGCAGCTGATGCAGGTAAAAACGACCGGCGCAGGATTGGGGTTGCGAGGCGCGCAAGTCACGGTGCTTGAACACTTTGACGGGCGTCATGAACTGCTCTGGCGAAAACGTAAACTGACGTATAGCGTGATGGATAAACCGCCCCGTCAGGCGAATGTGGCGGATGGTAAATCGGTCAATCTGCGAGTGGATAAAGCGGTGGAGCGACGTAATACAGAGCACAAACCCGCCGCGAATCATCCTTGGAGAAAAATGTCCGTCGGCAAATCCGCCCACGACGGGCAGCGAGCAGCACCGTAGTAAAAGGAAAACAGGAAAAGCGGACATTTCTACTTTGCAGGAAAGCGGACATTTCTATTTGGCGTTG
>CAVVRT010000004.1:0-521146 GCA_963750775.1 uncultured beta proteobacterium | reverse complement strand
CTTTAAGGGCGAGTTCACTGCCAGATCGGCTGGACGTTATGTCAGCACTTTGAATTTCCCGCGCGCAGGGAATTGGGATGTGCTTATTCACGCTACAGTGGATGGTCGTGATTTCGACATGGAGCAAAAAATGTTTGTCGCAATCGCTAAGCCGCAATAACGATGTCCGCAGTACACCCTCACGGCTGCTTTCACTGCGGTCTGGCTATTCCTCCTGATTGCCACTATCAAATCTCACTCGATAAAGAGCCGCGCAGCTTTTGCTGCTTTGGCTGCCAGTCGGTGTGCGAGGCAATTTTTTCAGCGGGCTTACAAGGCTATTACCAGCGCACCCCTGAAGGCGCGTTACTCGCGCCGCCACCTTTGCCGCCTAAAGACATCGCCATGTACGACATGGCCGAGGTGCAGCAAGAATTTGTCATTGCCAACGGCGACAGTCGCGACACGCATTTGCTGGTCGAAGGCATTCATTGCGCGGCGTGCGTGTGGTTGATTGAGCGCGCCATGATGCGCACGGCGGGCGTGCAAACCGCCAATGTGAATCTGGCAGGTAAGCGTTTGCACCTGCGCTGGCTGGATAGCCAAGTACAGTTGTCTAGCTTGATTGCGAGCCTGGCAAAAATTGGTTACGCCGCCGTGCCATACGATCCAGAAGTGGCGGAGGGTGCGGTGAAACGCATCAATCGCGCCATGCTGTTCCGCTTGTTTTTTGCAGGCTTCGCCATGATGAATCTGACCTTGATTTCGGTCGCCTTGTATAGCGGCGCAGATCGCGGTCAATTTGTTAATTTCTTTCATTACATGGGCTGGGCACTGGCTACGCCGACCTTGCTGTACTCGGCGTATCCGTTTTATAAAGGCGCGTGGAGCGGCTTACGCAACGCGCGCTTGACTATGGATTTGCCCATCGCAATTGGGCTATCGGTTACTTATTTTTATTCGGTATATGTCACGCTGACGGGCATCGGCGAGGTGTATTTCGACACCGTCACCAACCTCACTTTCGTGATTTTAATTGGGCGATATTTGGAAGGCATGTTCCGCCATCAAGCCGTCGCGGCGACCAGTCGCTTAATGGATTTACAGCCGCGTGTGGCGACGCTGATTAAAGACGGCATCGAAGTCATCACGCCGATACGCGCAATTAAAATTGGCGAGCATATTTTGATTAAACCCGGCTACAAAGTACCCGTGGATGGCGTGGTCATTGAGGGGATGAGTCGCGTCGATGAAGCGATGTTGAGCGGTGAATCGCTCCCCGTTAAAAAGTCGGTTGGCATGAGTGTCGCCACGGGTACGTTGAATGTGGATGGCGCGTTATTGGTCGAAGTGCAAGCCACGTTGCAACATACCTTGCTGGCAAAAATCATCCGTCTGGTCGAGCAAGCGCAATCCTCCAAAGCCCCTGTGCAGCGCATCGCCGATGGCATCGTGCCGTGGTTTGTGCTGGCAACTTTAATTGCCGCCTCGTTCACTTTTTTTGTTATCCATCAGGGCAATTTTGAATTGGCGTTAATGGCGGCAACCTCGGTACTCATCATCACCTGCCCATGCGCGCTGGGCATGGCAACGCCGATGTCGATTGCCGTGGCATCAGGTCTGGGTGCTGCGCACGGCATCTTGGTGAAGAACGGGCTGGTGTTGGAAACGCTGTCGAAAGTGAATCATTTTGTGTTCGACAAAACTGGCACGCTGACCTTTGGCAAGATGAGCGTGGCGCACCAACAATTCGCTGGCGGCGTGGATGGACTCGCGGTGTTACGCACTGCCGCTGCGGTGGAAAAATACAGCGAACACAGCATCGCGCGCGCCATCGTGCAAGCCGCCGAAGCGCAACATTTAGGCTTTCGTGAACTCAGTGCGACAGGCTTTTTAGCCACGGCTGGCTTGGGCGTACAAGCGCAAGTGGCGGGTGAGAGTGTGTGCTTAGGTAACCTCGCATGGCTTAATCAGCAAGGCGTAGCGGGCGATACCGCGTTGCAAAATGCCGCCCAACATTGGGAAATGCAGGCGATGAGTTGCGTGCATATCGCCATCAATGGTGTACACGTTGGCGTGTTTTCTCTAGCCGACCAGTTGCGCCCCGATGCGCAGCAACTGATTAACGAACTGCGCGAGGCGGGCATCGCCATGACCTTATTGAGTGGCGACAGACGCGCCGTGGCGGAAGCTATCGCGCAGCAACTGGGTGGCATGGAAGTCATCGCCGAAGTGTTGCCGCAAGACAAAGATCAAGTGATCCTAGCCTTGCAACAACAAGGAAAAATTGTCGCGATGGTGGGTGACGGCATCAACGATGCGCCCGCGCTAATCCGCGCTAATGTCGGTATTGCCTTGGGTTCGGGCACGGACGTATCGGTGGAAAGTGCCGACATTGTGTTGATGCACAATGAGCTGAATAAAGTCCGTCAGGCGACGTTGTTATCGCGCCGCACCTTGCGCACCATCAAACAAAATATCGGTCTGTCGTTCGTCTATAACAGCATCATGGTGCCGCTGGCGATGTTGGGGCATGTCACCCCTTTGGTCGCCGCGATTAGTATGCCGATTAGCTCGATTTTGGTAGTCGCCAACGCCGCGCGGATTCGTAATTTATTTAAGGGTTAATCGCCGCCCTCACCCCAACCCTCTCCCACCTGTGGGAGAGGGTGCAAACGAAACGCTACGCGCAAATAATTTGAAGGAGTAAAAATATGGAAGTCATTTACAGCTTGATTCCGGGCATGACATTTATGGGTTTGGTGTTCGTCGCAATTTTGATTTGGGCGGTGAAAAACGGGCAGTACGAAGACATGGAAGGCAATGCCAGCCGTATTTTGTTAGACGATGACGAAGACGCGATGCTGCGCAGCACGCCTGAAGAAAAAGCAGCAGCGAAAGAAAAAGCGCGTCAGGAAAACCAACCTGACGCGCCCCGGTAAAACAGTAAACGCTAACCTTATTGAATCACTGCGCCGTTCTTCAGCAACGGCGCGCGTAGCAGTTCAAAATCTTTCAGCGGCACATATTGGAATACGGCTTTTTGGTTGCTGCCCAGCATCACATCTAAGCCGTGTTGCGCATACAGCCAGTGAATTTCGCCATTGGCTGTTTCTTTGATGCGTTCGCTAGGCGTGCCGAAATGCTTGCTGATAATCGCTTCGTCCAAACTGGCGGTGGGTAAATAAGTCAGGCTGCTCAAAGGCGCGGCGCGTACCACGGCTAAATCATCAAAGGTCAGCGTGATGCGTTTGCCGCTCGGCGTACTATTCATGCGCAAACCCCGTTCAAACATGGTTTGCAGGACTTGTGGCGCGAGCGACACGGTCATCAGCATCTTGGCTTTTAAGCCGTTGAAATTAACCTCTTCAATGAACACTTCCACCGACATATTGCCTTCGTTTGGCTTGAACAAACTAATTTCGGTTTCCGCCTCGTGTTGAAAAATATGCGCGGCTTCATCCAGCGTCGTTTTGCCTAAAGTTACGCCAAACACTTGCGTCGTTTCAGGCGTGGGATGGGTGATATTCCAAGGCAGGGTAGCGGGTGTGTCGATTTTGTTTTCGGGGAGTTGGTTGAGCGCAAACCAAGCAACAAAAAATAAGGCGAATACTGCGGCGACGATTTTCTTATCCATTAGTTGCTCGCTCCTGTAGCGGGGTGTAATGCCAGTGCGGCGGATGGAATTTGGCTGCTTTTGCATTGATGTTCGGCATCAAATTCCAATACCACCAACACCAGCAAGGAGACCATAAATGGCAGTTGTCCGATGCCGAATGCCAGTGATTTAGAGGCGATGGGCGATAAGCCAAATTGCGCGCCGCCAAAAAACATCACAGCGGTGAACGTGCCTGTGACCAAAAATAAAATCAGAAATAAACGCGCGCGCTTGGCGGCGAGCAGTTGATGGCAACGCACAAAATGCGAGGGCTCGGTACGCATCGTTTGGCGTGCTTTGAACATGACGTAAGCCAATGAAGCTAAGGACAGCGCGACCATGATAAACAGCGGCAAGCGGGTGCTTTTAATCATGCTGATGGCGAGTACAAACACGAAAATATGGATGACGATAAAATCAAACAGTAATACTGAATGCAGCTTTCTTGCGCGGCTCATTTCCGCGTCGCTTGCCTTGAATTCCATGGAGTACTTTCTGGGTAATAAAAATGAAGGCGCGGATAATCCGCGCAATGCTTAGTTTCGTCAAACTAACTTGAGCAATTTACAGCGGCTTGTAGTTTGTTGACATCGACAATCTCAATGGCGCGTACTTTGACGTTAATCAGCCCTAATTCTTGGAAGTGCGAAAACGCGCGACTGACCGTTTCTAATTTCAGCCCTAAGTAGCTACCGATTTCTTGGCGTGACATACGCAACTGAAACTGTGTCGCCGAGAAGCCCCGTGCGGCAAGGCGTTGCGAGAGATTAAGCAAAAATGCTGCGAGGCGTTCTTCGGCGCGCATTGAACCTAGTAACAACATAATGCCTTGGTCGCGGACGATTTCGCGGCTCATTATTTTGTACAAATGGCGTTGCAAACTGGGCAGCTCGCGGCTGATGGTTTCGAGTTGATTAAACGGCAGCGCGCACACTTCGCTGTCTTCCATTGCCACCGCATCGCAGGTGTGCAGGTCGGTGCTAATCGCATCCAAGCCAATAATTTCGCCGGTCATTTGAAAGCCTGTGACTTGCTCGCGACCATCTTCGTGTAGCACTTGCGTTTTGAACGAACCGGTGCGGATGGCATAGAGCGAATGAAAAGCATCATTGCTGCGATACAAATAGTCGCCGCGTGCCACACGATGTTTTTTTTGCACCAAATCATTGATGCGCTGCATATCGTCGCGCGACAAATCAACTGGCATACACAGCTCGCGTAGATTGCAGGTGGCGCAATGCGAGCGCAGTTGGGAGGTAATGGGGATAGACACGCGTGAGCCTTATTTGAAAATGATTTACGGCGCGCATTTTGACATATATCAAAGGACTGAATCGGCTTAACTGGCATAGTCCGCGCCACTTTGCAGACCAGCGGAACAACATCATGTCATCAGCACTCGATTTAGATTTAGAACTCTTACGCCGCCTCGACAAAAATGGCCCGCGCTATACCTCGTATCCGACTGCGGATCGTTTTGTCGAGGCGTTTAACGCCGACAGTTACGCTTCTTGGGTGGCGAAACGCAGCATCGGCGGCGCGGCGCGGCCGCTGTCGTTGTATGTGCATATTCCGTTTTGCAACACGCTGTGTTTTTACTGCGCGTGCAACAAAGTTATCACCAAAGATAAAAGTAAAGCCGCCGACTATGTGCGCTACTTGATTAAAGAAATGGAGATGCAAGCGGTGTTGCTGGGGCGCGGGCAAGTCATTGAGCAACTGCATTTTGGCGGCGGCACGCCGACTTTTTTGAGCGATGGCGAAATTGCTGAAGTGATGAACGCCATCCGTAACAACTTTAAGCTGATAGACAACGGCGAATACTCGATTGAAATCGACCCTCGCAAAGTGACCGATGAGACCATCGCCTTACTCGGCAGCGCGGGCTTTAATCGCATCAGCGTGGGTGTGCAAGATTTTGATGAGGCGGTGCAGCGCGCCGTTAATCGCATTCAATCTGAGGAAGAAACGCTGCGCGTGATTAGGGCTGCGCGCGCCAACGGCTTCAAATCGGTGAGCATAGATTTGATTTACGGCTTGCCCAAGCAAACGCTGGCGGGCTTTGGCGCGACGCTGGATAAAGTCATCGCAGTTAATCCCGATCGCCTGTCAATTTACAACTACGCGCACATGCCGACCTTGTTCAAGCCGCAACGCCGCATCAGCGAAGACGACTTGCCCGATGCGCAAACCAAGCTCGATATTCTCGGCATGGCGGTAAAAAAGCTCACCGACGCGGGCTATGTTTATATCGGTATGGATCACTTCGCCAAGCCCGAAGACGAGCTGGCGGTGGCGCAACGCCAAGGTCGCTTGCATCGCAATTTTCAAGGCTATTCCACGCATTCAGATTGCGATCTAGTCGCGCTCGGCGTGAGTGCCATCGGCAAAGTCGGGCCGACCTACAGCCAAAATTTTCGTGATTTAGAAAATTATTACGACGCGCTCGATCGTGATGTTTTACCTATCATGCGCGGCCTCGAATTAAACGCCGACGACGTGCTGCGCCGCGCCATTATCCAAGCCTTGATGTGTCATTTTGAGTTGGCTTACGAGCCATTTAACACCGCCTACTTAGTCGATTTTGAAAAGTATTTCGCCACCGAAATGCCTGAGCTGTTGGCGTATCAGCGCGAAGGACTGTTGGTCTTATCGCCGCAAGGGCTCACCGTCACCGCGCAAGGGCGCATGTTGATTCGCAACATCTGCATGGTGTTCGACAAGTATTTGCGCACACGCACGGAACACGCGAAATACTCAAAAGTTATTTAGCAAGTGGGGGCTCACGCTAGTATCAGGTAGCTTGTAGCCACCCAAACCTGTGGGAGCGAGATTTAGCAGCGACCAGCGATTTATCGCTTCGTCGATTGCTGATGCAAAGCTATCTAGCGATAGTTTTTTGGTAAAATTCGCCGATGAAAACCTTGTCTGACAAGCCACACAGTCAAAAACTGCGCACGGGGAGGGTGTCGCTGCCTCAGCAAAGTTATCTGGTCACGATGGTGACGCAAGCACGGATTAAAATTTTTGCTGATTACGAAAATGCCGCGCTTGCCGCTCGAAATTTATATTCCCCTGCCATCATCAATCGCGCTGAAACCCTAGCTTTTGTCGTTATGCCAGATCATCTGCATTGGCTGTTGCAACTGGGCGAAGCGGCTTCCTTATCCGACACCGTACGTCGTTATAAAGCCGAAGTTTCCTTGCAACTCCAAGCGCGTATCTGGCAAGCGGGCTTTCACGACCATGCACTGCGCGCGGAAGAATCGCTACGAGATGTTGCCCGCTACATCATCGCTAATCCCTTACGCGCCGGGTTATGCCAGAAAATCGGTGATTACCCTTTTTGGAATGCGGTGTGGTTGTAGGGGGTTGTTTGTAGGAGCGAGACTTGTCTCGCGATGTTTTGGGTGCAGCAATCGCGAGACAAGTCTCGCTCCCACAAAAAAAACCATTTCATCCGCCAAATTTTGCGAACACACCACACCTGTAGGAGGCCGACTTGTCGGGCGATGTTTTTGGGTGCAGCTATCGCGAGACAAGTCTCGCTCCCACAACCGCATTCCATACCCAAAACCCACACGCGCAAAAGCAAACCGCCCGATTTTGTCGGGCGGTTTGCTGTGCTACTGATTTAATTAAACCAACTTAAATCATCTACTGCTGTGCTTACTGCACTTTTTTGATTTGCATGTTAGTGCTATCGGTCACAAACAAGCTCGTACCATCGGTGGTGATACCTGACAACCAGGTGCTGAGTGGGTTAACCACACCAGCAGGCAATGCACTGGTATTGACCAAGCCCGTTACGCTGCTGACCACACCCGTTGCAATCACCACTTTACGGACTTTGCCATTGCACGCATCAGCAATATACAAGTTGCTGCCATCGGTAGTAATCCCTGCCACGTCGTTATAGCAACCAAACGACGCTGCTGCACCGACACCATCCAAAACACCGCTAAAGCCATAAGTGCCTGCCAAGGTTGTTGTCACACCTGTCGCAATCACCACTTGACGCAGACTAGTACCCCAGTCATTCATCACATACAGATTTTTACCATCGGTAGTGATGCCGCCTGGGTAGCCGAAAGTTGCAGCAGTTAAGCCCGCACCGTCCGTACCGCCATACACGCCATTACCAGCCAAGGTGGTGACCACGCCTGTGCTAATCACGATTTGACGAATGGTGTTGTTGCTAGAGTCCGCCACATAGACATTCGTACCATCGGTGGTGACAGCGGTTGGGTAGTTAAAACTTGCTAACGCGCCCCTTGCATCAACCGCCCCAAGCGTATTAGCTGTACCCGCCAACGTCGTTACCACGCCTGTGCTAATCACGATTTGACGAATGGTGTTGCTCCACGCATCAGCTACAAATACATTCGTGCCATCGGTGGTAATGCCGATCGGATGGTTAAAGGTTGCCGCTGTACCCGTTGCATCCACAAAACCCGCCACGCCCACTGTGCCCGCCAAGGTGCTGGTGACACCTGTCGCGATATTAGTTTGACGAATCACATTGTTGCCAGCATCCGCTGTAAACAAACTCACGCCATCGGTAGCCACATCGCCCAAGTTGCTGAAGCGTGCGAGGGTTGCCGCGCCATCCTTAAAGCTACTCTTATACAGCGTGCTGACGGTTGCAGTCGCCGTTGCCACAGTACGAATGTCAGCGTTATCGCCTACATACAAAGTTCCTGCATCGAAGCTCAGCTGCATCGGATAACCGAACGTAGCGGCTACGCCTACGCCATCTAGCTGATTACAACATACCGCAGGGTTACCCGCGATGGTGGTGACCGCCGTCGTGGTCAGGTCAATTTGACGAATCGTGCGAGTGTTGGTCTCGGCAATAAACAGATTCTTCAGACCATCCGTCGTGATGCTTTGTGGATTGGCTAAGGTCGCTATTGTGCCTACTGCATTATTTGCAAAGCCATAAGCCCCCGACCCTGCAATCGTTGAGATCGCACCTGCAGGCATACCCGTTGTGGCATTAGCCGCAATCGCCACTTTACGAATCCGCTGGTTGTTGCTATCGGCGACATACAAATTGCCACCTACCAGGGCGAGACCTTGTGGATAGGCGAAACGACCCATGACGGCGGGCACGGCTGCAACAACTGGCACAACACCTGCCGCAGAGCCAGGAATCGCTAAGGCACTATCCGCAAAACCATATTTCCCGTCACCTGCCAAGGTGCTCACCGCATACGGTGCGGTTAAAGAAATCTGGCGCACCTTACTGTTGTATTGATCAGCGACATACAGATTGCTTGCATCCACTGCGATACCGCGTGGATAGGTAAAGCTTGCCAAAGCACCCGTGGCATTGTCCGCACTACCCCAATTCCCGCTTCCGTTTCCTGCAATCGTGGTGACCACGCCTGTGGCAATCGCGATTTGACGGATGCTGGTGTTTTGCATATTGGACACATACAAATTAGCTTTGGCTGGGTCGATAGCGATTGCACCTAGATTATTAAAGCGTGCCGCTGTCCCCGTGCCATCTGCGAACCAAACGCAAGCCCCATTATTTGGACAATTGTTCCCGCCCGCGAGAGTGGTTGTAATGCCCGTCGCCAGCTCAAGTTTTTCGATGGTGTTGCTGTTGTTGAAACTTTTTGCCACATACAAGAACGTGCCATCGCTAACCGAAGCGGTCTGACCTTGAAAACTCCCCGCAATACCTGCGCCTGCGAAGGTTGTGATCTTACCGACTGAAGTCATGCCGTTGCCACTCAACGTGGGCTGAGGGCCTTGAATCGCGCCCGCTAATTTAATCGGCGTTGCTGGGGGGGGGCTGTGGTGGTAGGGGTGGGCGCGGCTGTACCGCCTCCGCCGCCGCAAGCAGCGAGCAACAAAGCTGCCAAAGGCAAGCTGCTGCGTAAGGTTGTTCCAAATGCAAATTTCATAAAAATTCTCCTGAGTGGGTGAAGCGAAAATGATCCGAATTGGATCGGTAAAAATAAATCGGTGTGAGCTTCACTGCGGGGGCGATGATAGGGAGTTGATTTCAAGTTGTATGTCCCTAGAACTCGCTACATCCAAGTATCTAGGCTTTATTAAAATAAGGCGAAACCCCTAGTAATGGCGGCGTATCCGTAGATAATGCCGCCCCAGCACAAAGATGCGGTTTGAAAAGTTTTTGGCGAAAAACCTGTAGGAGGCCGACTTGTCGGGCGATGATTTTGGGTGTGGCTATCGCGCGATATGCTTCTGCATAAGCATCGACTAAGTGGCAAGCCACAAGTCGTTGCTAAAGTCGCGCTCCTACAAAAACGCGTTTCAACCACTAAGTTTTGCGGAACACCAAGCGCCTACTAATATCCGCGTTATTTTTTACGAAAGTTTTTATGCAGCCTGTTACCGACGGTACGGTCATCCGCGTTGCACTGGTGGAAGACGATGTGAACTTCCAGAATGATTTGCGCGCAGCGATTGCCAGTGCGCCTGATATGAACTTGCAATATGTGGCGAGTACGCAGGCGCAGGGCTTGGCGATGTTGCAGCAAGAGGCTGCGGATGTGTTGCTGGTGGATTTGGGTTTGCCAGATGGTTCGGGGCTGGAGGTGATACGCGCGACGCACGCGTTTTGGCCGGCTTGCAACATGATGGTTAGCACCACCTTTGGCGATGAGTTACATGTGATGCGTTCGCTCGAAGCAGGGGCAGCGGGATATTTATTGAAGGACAGTAGCGCGCCTGATTTGCTGGCGGAAATACGCAGTTTGCATGACGGTGGCAGTCCGATTAGTCCGCTCATCGCGCGGCAAATTTTGCTGCGCTTTCGTAAAGATGGCTTGAGTACGACAACGCGCTTATTTGCATTTACGCCACAACAAGCCCCCGCGCAATTATCAACTCGCGAATACCAAGTGCTAGAGCTCACCACGCAAGGTTTTAACACCGATGAGATTGCTGTCGCGTTGGCGGTTTCGCGACATACTGTGCAAACTTTTATTCGCCGTATTTATAGCAAATTAGATGTCCGCTCCAAGCCGCAAGCCATTCAAGCGGCGCGCGAACGAGGCTTAATTAAATGATGTCACGTATCGTGTCATATTGCTTCAAGCAGCTGATTCAGCCGCTGCGTTTTAGCCCACAACGCGACACGCTGGTGCAACAGTTGCGCTTGGTGATGGGGCATTACAACGCGACGATGCCGCAAGTGTTGCTGGTCACCGCCTTGATATTTTGGACACTGTTTAACCCGCGTAATGGTTGGGCAATGGAGTACTGGAGTCTCGGCGAAGTAGTGACCACACTAGGGTTCTTTTGGTATGGGCGGCGGTATCTGGCAAGCCCTGCTGCGCATACGCGCTATACGGTTTGGCTGGTCATCGCGGGGCGCGCTTTTGATGGCGTGTTGTGCGGCAGCTTGGCGTGGATTGCCTTAGGCACCTCCAACCTAGCTGGCGATGTATTGATTTTTGCGGTGATTGCGGGCATGACGGGTGGCGCAGTATCCACTTTGTCGCCTGTGATGCCCGCCCTCGTTGCCTATGTTGTGCCTGCGCTGGGCTTAGTTGCGCTTAAAACTTGGCTGATGGACGACCCTACTTTTCACGCGCTGGCGGCGATGATTGTGCTGTATGCGACAGGGTTGATCGCACAAGCCGCGAACAATTCCCGCGCCGCGCGTGAGCACATCGAGACGGGCTTTGAACTGGAAAAACTGCACCGCCAATTACGCGCCATTGAACATCAACAAACTCTCGCCGAAGAACGTCAACGTATGGTGCAAGACATGCACGATGGTTTGGGCTCGTCGCTGGTGAGTGCCTTGCGCGTGGTGGAACACGGCAAGCTGGATGAGGCCGAAGTGGCACAGGTGTTGAAAGGCTGCATCGACGATTTGAAACTCGCGATAGATTCGATGGAGGTAGTGGATGCCGACCTGTTGCTGTTGCTCGCGACCTTGCGCTATCGCCTCGAACCACGCCTGAAAAGTTCAGGCATCAAACTGCATTGGCAAGTGCAAGCTCTGCCCGCCTTAACCTGGCTAGACCAGCGCAACGCGCTACACATTTTGCGCATTCTGCAAGAAGCCTTCACCAACATCATCAAGCACACCCACGCTAGCGAAATTAGCGTCGCCACCTACGCCGATGCGCAGCACGCGTACATCATCGTGACTGATAACGGCGCGGGTTTTAAGCTCAGCGAGGCACCGCAAAAAACCAGCAAAGGCTTGAGCAATCAACGCCGCCGCGCCGAAGCAATCGGGGCAACGGTGAGCTGGGATTCAGGCAACACGGGGACTGCCTTTACCCTGTGTTTACCGATTCGGCGCGAGTCAATTAACAATTCAACTATCGCGCGACAAGTCACTCTCCCACAGCAGCGTTTATCGGATGAGCTTTTAGTTAACACTAAGCCTGTGGGAGCGAGAGTTTAGCAACGACTTGTGGCTTGCCACTTAGTCGATGCTTATGCAAATCTGTCTCGCGATGTTTTTTGGTGCAGCAATCGCCCGACAAGTCGGCCTCCTACAAGCTACTCCCCGCTATAATCCGCGCCTCATTTTTAGCGGGGTTAGCATGAATAAATTTCTTAAAGTTGCTTTGCTTACGGCAGCGGGGACGTTGAGTGTTGTGGTGGCGGGCGCGGCGTATTTGGCGTTGACGTTTAATCCGAACGACTACAAAGAAAAAATTATTCAGGCGGTTAAAGACAGCAAGCAGCGCACCCTGCATCTGGACGGCGACATCAGTTTGTCGTTCTTTCCCAACATCGGCGCGAAGGTTAATCGCGTTGCTTTGTCCGAATTTCAAAATGAAAAAGAGTTTGCCGCGATAGAGTCGGTGCGCGTTTCGCTCGCCTTGTTGCCCTTATTCAGTAAGCAAGTGGTGGTGAATGAGCTGAGTTTGTCTGGCTTGCACGCCACCTTGATTAAGCACAAAAATGGCACCAGCAACATCGACGATTTGCTTAGTCCGCCCGTTGAAAAAACACCGCAGCCCGCTAGTGCGCCAGTTAAATTCGACATCGCGAAAGTGGTGATTGCCCAAACCAATCTTGCTTATCGCGATGAATTATCGGGTGCGAACTACGCGCTTAACGACTTGGCGTTGAACACCAGCCGCATCAAACCTAATCTGCCCGTCAAAATTGCTTTAGCCGTGGGCGTGACCGCCAATCAGCCCAAACTGGCAATTCAAACCGACTTAAAAACTACGCTGACTTTCGATTTGGAAAAGCAAAGTTATCAATTAGCCGATTTGAAGTTAGCTGTCACTGGCGCGGCGTTGGATATGACGAAATTGCAAATAAACGCTAGCGGTGCTGCCAGTGCCAACTTAGCCACACAAGAATTTTCGGCCAATAAATTGCTGCTTAAAGTGAGCGGCGTAAAAGGCACGGAAGGCTTTTCTGCTGATTTATCCGCGCCTGAGTTGAACCTTGCGAGCGACCATTACACGGGCAGCGGCGTAACGCTGAATGCCAAGCTAGACGCGGCTTTCGGGCAGTTGGCCGCCTCCTTGGTGATGCCCGCTGTGAGTGGCAATGCGCAAGCGTTTAAGGTCGATAACGTCAGCGTGGATGCGACGCTGACGCAGCCCGCGCAAACCTTGCAAGTGAAATTAACTTCGCCTCTGGCGGGCAATATGCGCGCGCAACAATTCTCTTTGAGTAATCTGTCCATCGCGCTGAATGCCACGGGCGACGCGCTGCCGAACAAGGCGGTGAGCAGCGAATTAACAGGCAATGTAAATGTCGATTTGAAGCAGCAAAATGTGCAAGTGAATTTGGCGGGAGGCGTGTTGCAAAGCCAAGTACGCGCCAAGTTAGGGCTGCGTAATTTTGCCCAAGCAGCCTTGAATTTTGATGTAGATGTCGATCAGTTTGATGCCGATTTGTATTTACCTAAAGCCAATAAAGATGCGCCTAAAGCGGCCGCGCAGCCTGAAGCAAACCTAGATTTATCGGCATTGCGCGCGCTGAATTTGGACGGCAGTTTGCGCGTCGGCGCGCTCAAAGTTGCCAATGTCAAAGTCGAAAAATTGCGCGTCGATGTGGCGGCGCACAAAGGTGTGTTGAGCATCAATCCGCTTTCGGCAAACTTGTATGGCGGCAGCACCAGCGGCTCGATGAGCGTCAATGCAGTTGCCGTTCCTCACCTCACTATCGTGCAAAATTTGAGCGGTATCGACATCGCGCCCTTAGGCAAAGATGCGGCAAATTTCGACACGCTAGAAGGTCACGGCAATGTCGCGTTGAACCTCACCATGCAGGGCAATAAAGTGAGCGAGATGAAGCGCGCACTGAATGGCACGGCGAATTTAAGTTTGCTGGATGGTGCGATTAAAGGCATCAATTTGGCGAAAAAAATGCGCGATGCCAAAGCCATGTTCGGCGTGAAGTCGGATACGCAAGCTGCTAATAAAGCCGAAAAAACCGACTTTAGCGAACTTAAAGCCAGCTTCAAAATCAGCAATGGCGTGGCGCATAACGATGACTTGAGTATGAAATCGCCGCTGCTGAGATTGTCGGGTGCGGGCGATATTAACGTCGGCAACGACAGTATCAATTATCTCGCCAAAGCCACGCTGGCTAAGACTTTGGAAGGGCAAGGCGGTGCGGATAGCGTGGGCGGCTTGACCTTGCCCGTGCGCGTCAGCGGGCCGTTTACTGACTTGAAATATGGCTTGGAATGGAGTGCGATGGTCAGTGATGGTGCTAAGCAAAAAGTTGCTGACGTAAAAGCTGCTGGACAAGCCAAACTGGGTGCGGCAAAAGACGCGGCTAAGCAGCAAGTCGAATTGAAAAAAGAAGAGCTCAAAACGCAAGTGCAAGACCAGCTCAAGAGCGGACTGAAAGGTTTGTTCAAATAGTGGGCAGGGAGACGTTGAAGAATTCGTCGAGCGAGATAAAGCGCAAGGAGCTCGGCACGGAGCAGCTGAGACATATCACACAGATAGGCGAGGTTGCGAGTACCGCGCGACGCAGCGATTTGCTCGCGCAGACAATTATTCAGCATCTCCCTAGTTTTGCGGTGCGGTTGATTGTGTGGCAGCGCGAATTTGGACGGCATGATTTGCCTTGGCAAGGCGGCGATGCGTATTGCGTGTGGCTATCCGAAATCATGTTGCAGCAAACCCAAGTCATCACCGTGATTCCGTATTTTTTACGTTTTGTCGCCAGCTTCCCTAATATCGCGGCACTGGCAGCCGCGACTGAAGAGCAAGTGCTGGAACACTGGAGCGGGCTGGGCTATTACGCGCGTGGCCGTAATCTACATAAAGCCGCGCGGCTCATCGTCGAAAAATATCACAGCGAATTTCCCAATGATTTTGCAAAAATAATCGAGCTGCCCGGCATCGGGCGTTCCACCGCTGCGGCGATTTGCGCGCTGGCATTTCATCAACGCTGTGCGATTTTGGATGGCAATGTAAAACGCGTGTTGGCGCGTTATTGCGGTATCGCAGGTTGGACGGGTGATAAAAAAATTGAGGCGATGCTGTGGCAACACGCGGAAGACTTATTACCCAAACAAGAGGTCGCGATTTACATCCAAGCGCAGATGGATATGGGCGCGACCCTGTGCACGCGCAGCAAGCCCAAATGTGCGCAGTGTCCAGTGCAAAAAGATTGTGTTGCGTATCAAAGCAAGCGCGTCGCCGAACTGCCCACGCCGCGTCCGCGCAAAACAGTGCCAGAGCGTCACGCGACATTTTTATTGCTGCGGCACGGCAACGAAATTTATTTGGAAAAGCGCGCCGCGACAGGGATATGGGGCGGGCTGTGGAGCTTGCCGCAACTGGATGATGGCGGCGAATTGCCAGAAGAATATGTGCTGCGCAATGGTTACGATTTAGGCGAACGAACTGAACTCGCTGCGTTCACGCACATCTTCACCCACTTCAAGCTACACATCACTCCCGTGGTTTTTAATGTGGCGCACAGGTCGCTGCGTGTGCAGCAAACCGACAGCGTATGGCTCAATGTGGAAGGTGCCGTGCAGGCGGCGATACCAACCCCAGTGCGAATGATGTTGGCGCAACTGAAGCATCACGATTAGAGCGTTGTGAGGGTGTGCGGCTGACTCCCGACCAACGCCCCTATTTTTGCTCCTACAAGTTAACTGTCATGGTTAATCGCCCCACTTCTTCAGCAAACTCTGCTCCACTCCCAGATGATCCAATATCCTTGCCACGACAAAATCGACTATGTCTTGCACGCTTTGCGGGTGGTGATAAAAGCCTGGATTGGGCGGCATGATGACGGCACCGGCGTGCGCCAACTTGAGCATATTTTCTAGATGAATGGTGGAAAACGGCATCTCGCGGGGCGCGAGGATTAGGGTGCGTTTTTCTTTGAGCATGACATCGGCGGCGCGGGCGATTAAATCGTCGCTAATGCCGCTGGTGATTTTGCCTAGCGTGCCCATGGTGCAAGGACAGACCACCATCGCATCACCCGGATTTGAGCCGGATGCCATCGGCGCAAACCAATCTTGAATACCGAATACTTTTAATTCGCCGCTGAATTTTCCGAAGCGTTCGTGCAGCATTCTTTCCGCATCTTGCGGACGATTGGGTAAGACGAAATTCATTTCTTGCTTGGCTAAAATTTGTGCTGCAACGGTATAGACCAGATGCACGCGCACGCCGCTTGCCAGCAGGGTTTCTAGCAGTGTCATGCCATACGGCAAGCCCGACGCGCCCGTGAATGCCAACGTAATTGTTTTCATCAAATTATCTCGCTAAAAAGTGTGCGGCATTATCCTGAAAATTTCTCTGCGCGGTGTGCGGTGTGTGGTGAGCTAGCCGCGCAATTCAAAGCTCACCGCGCCAGTTTCGTTATGGGCAAGTTGCAAGCGATAGTCGAGTTGTTCCGCCCATTTCGCGGCTTGATATAAACCTATGCCTAAGCCGTGTTCGGAATTGACGACCCCGCCAAACAAGCTGGCGATATGTTTGCTGGCAATGGCACTGCCGCTATCGGTCACGCTGATGTTGATGCCGCGCGTTAAATTGACTGCCACGACAATGTTGAGCTGCGGCTCTAGCTCGCGTTTGCGTAGCGCATTGGCTAATAAATTGTCCAGCACGCTATCGAACATCGCAATGGGAATGGGCTGGGTATTTAACTCGCCGCGCCATTCGATTTTCAAGTGTTGATAACGTAAGCGTGCGCTGTCCCACCAAGCGTTAAGCGGTAGCAGCGTGGTGTCATGGTTACCGATTTCAGGTTGTTGTAATTTCGCTAAGGTTTGTTGGATGCGCTCGGATAAGGCAGGTAGTTGCGTGCGTAATAGTTGTTGGGCTCTGGGTTCGTCGCTTTGCGCGATGGCACTCAAGGTCAACAAGGATTGCAGCATGTTTTTGAGGTCGTGGGTGAGGCGCGAACCCGTCTCGTAAATGGCTTGCATACGGCTGATGTCGCGCAAACTTTGTTCGCGTTGTTTGGCTTGATAAAAATAGCCTATCAGTTGGCTGAGCAAACGGATGTGCAGCAATACGGTGGGGCTTAAATTGACTTTGGTATAGACGGTTAAACGTAGTTCGCCTTCATACATCACCACCGCGTGCGGACTAAATTCACCGAGTTGCCCTGCATCATTTAAGGTCTGCCAAGACAGCCCAGAGAGCCACGGCAAATCGGCTAATAAGTGCGTCGCGCTATGCAAATAACTCGCGGCACTGGGTTCAATTTGCGCGGCATTAGCGAGCTGCATCAGCCAGCTTTCAAACGGTGTGCCGATGTTAAGCAAATAACGCGAAAACACCACTTGTAAGCCGTTGAAACCGAAACGTGGATTCCATAAGCCGCCTAGTGCCAATAAAATCAAGCCGATTAAAAACAGCGTGCGCAGTAAGGCTTCGAGATAGTTGACATGCGCCAAGGTCATAAATGCCAAGCTACCTAAAATTACCAATGCCAGCAGCATAAACAGCAACAAGCTGTAGAAAAAATCAATGCTTTGCGCGCTGTCGGTGTTTTTGTCATGCGCGGGCATAAACAGCAACAAGGGCAGCACAGCAGGTAAGAAGTAGCTCATCAGCAAGTGTCCGATGTCAATACTGGCAGGGTCGTTAAATAAATTAGGCACCACCCACAGTAGTAGCAAAGCTAGTAAGTACACCATTTTGCTCAAGCTAAAAATGCGTACCCAGCGCGCGCGATACGCCAGCACCCGTCCACCGACCAAACCAAACAAGCCGCTTAACCAAAAGGCCATCAGCCACCAATTAAGCGTGAATAGCACCGCCACAGCGGATAAGGCAATAAATACCAAGGCGCGATTACTGACTTGCCCCTCGTCGCGCCAAATCGGTTGCCAAATTAGAAACAGCCCTAGGTGTGCCAGCATCAAGGGGCGCGCCCAATCACTCTCTACACCTAACCACAACACGCCATGCAGTGAGGTGAGTAGAGCGAACAACAACCAGCGCGTGGTGCGTAAGTGATTGCCGAAGGTGAGTGTCAGCATTTCAGCATCGCCTTGTTGAGATGTCGTCAGCACACGCGGGTTTGCCAGCTAAAACGATGCCAGTCAGACATAAAAAATCCCACCGACTAATCCAGTGGGTGGGCGGTAAGTCTTGTGCAGTATAGGGTGTGAGCATGATTATCAAATATAATGGCAGCGCGTTGCTAGATTGGCACAACAGTTGCTGTATATTCCGCGCAGTCTTGTTAATTTACAGCAGTTTAATTTGGAATCTTGGAGAATATGATGAAACGCAATCAATCAGGCTTTACCTTAATCGAAATCGCGATTGTTTTGGTGATTATCGGTTTGTTATTAGGCGGCGTACTGAAAGGGCAAGAGCTTATCAACAGTGCCAAAGTTAAAAACTTGGCAACCGACTTCCGCAACATCCCCGTGTTTATTTACGGCTATCAAGATAAGTTCCGCGCCTTGCCAGGCGATGATGCAACGCTTAGCGTTGCTGCTACATCGCATTTAACTGGCGCAACAGCATGTGGTGCTGTCGGCACGGCTACTGCAACTTGCACGCCCGGCAATGGTTTAATCAATGGTACTTGGAATGACTATAGCGCGACTTCAGAAGCCTATTTGTTCTGGCAACATGTGCGTTTGGCTGGATTAACTTCTGGACCAACTGTGCTTCCGGCTCCGATTGGTGCGGGTGATGGCTTCCGACCTGTTAACGCTGCGGGTGGTGAAATTGGTATTCAAAGCGGTACCAGCGTAGTCGCCGCGTCACCTATCAATGCAACGGCTGGTGCGAGTCCTATCCGTGGCACTTACATCATTTGCTCACCTAATATTTTGGGTAAATTTGCTAAACAACTCGACATCCAATTGGACGATGGCAATACTGCTGGAGGCTCGATGATGGCAGGTACGGCAACTGTGGCAGGAACAGCGATGACTGCCGCTCCTTTGGTTGGTGCGGTAGGCGTAGCGATTGATGATGCGGCGGTTTACACCGTCTGTATGGGTGTCTAGAAAACCTTAGTTAGCCCGTCAACAAGCCCGCCTAGTGCGGGCTTGTTGCTATTCGCTGGTAGAATCTTGCCCTATGGAAAACACCGACTTCAGCAGCCTTATCAACCATGCGCATGAGTTGCTCACGCGCTTAGAAAAAATCCTGCCTAACACCACACCTGCGCCGCCGGATTGGGCGAAAGCATCTGCATTTCGCTGGAATCACACCCTGCGCGCTTTGCATCCTGTGGTGAATTTTCAGCGCATCGCTTTAAGCGATTTATCGGGCATCGACAATCAAAAGCTACGCGTTGCACAAAACACCCGCCAGTTTGTCGCGGGCGGCACAGCGAATAATGTGCTATTGAGTGGCGCGCGCGGTACGGGTAAGTCATCGCTGGTCAAAGCCCTGCTCAATGAATATGCCGAGTTAGGACTGCGCGTGATTCAAATCGACAAGCAAGGCCTGAACGATCTGCCGCTGATTATTGGCATGGTGCAAGGTCGCGCGGAACGCTTTATTTTGTATTGCGATGATTTGTCGTTCAACGCCGATGAAGACGGTTATCAAACGCTGAAAGCCGCGTTGGACGGTGACTTGGTGGCGTTCTCGGATAATTTGCTGATTTATGCCACCTCGAATCGTCGCCATTTGATGCCCGATTATATGAGTGATAATTTGGCAACCAAATATGACGGCGAGGAGATTCATCCTGGCGAGGCGGTGGAAGAAAAAGTCTCGCTGTCGGAACGCTTTGGACTATGGATTTCCTTCTATCCGTTTAGCCAAGACGAGTATTTGCAAGTCGCCCAGCATTGGCTAAAACATCACGGTTGGGCGCATGGCTTGAGCGACGAAGTGCGCCGTGCCGCGCTGCAATGGTCGCTGTCGCGCGGCTCGCGCAGTGGTCGTGTGGCAGGACAGTTCGCGCGAGATTGGTGCGGACAACACTTATCTCAATAATCGCGTAGCTCGGATAAAGCTGTTGTTCGGCGTTTCCGACATTGATAGACACCATCTAACTTGGTCGGATAACGGTATAACCCGCTTTATCCGAGCTACTGAACAAGCCATGACTCAACCCAAAATCATTCACGTTGCCGCTGCGGTACTCATTCGCCCCGATGGTTCATTTTTGCTCGCGCAACGCCCCGAAGGCAAAGACTATGCGGGCTATTGGGAGTTCCCAGGTGGCAAAATCGAAGCGGGCGAAACCGCACAACAGGCTTTATGTCGCGAGTTGGATGAGGAGCTGGGCATTGCGGTTACGCGTGCCTATCCTTGGTTAAAGCGTGTATTCACTTATCCGCACGCGACTGTGAATTTGCATTTTTTTCGCGTGTTTGATTGGCATGGTGAGCCGCATGGGCGTGAAGCTCAACAACTCAGTTGGCAGCAGTTGCCGCACTTGAGTGTCAGTCCCGTGTTGCCCGCCAACGCGCCAATTTTGCGGGCTTTGTCGCTGCCCGCACAGTATGCAATTAGCAACGCGGCTGAGTTGGGTGAGGCTGAATTTTTGCGGCGTTTGGAGCGCGCTTTGCAAAATGGGCTGCGCTTGTTGCAAGTGCGTGAGCAACATTTATCGCCCGAAAATTATTGGATGTTCACGCAAGCTGTGGTGGATTTAGCGCATCGCTATGAGGCGAAAGTATTGGTGAATGGCGATGCAGATCTGGCAAAAAAAGTGGCGGCGGATGGTGTGCATTACACGGGCAAGCAACTCTTGGAATGTGCCGCACGCCCTGATTTTTCATGGTGTTCCGCGTCGTGTCATACGGCGGCAGAGTTGCATCACGCAGCGGCATTAGGCTTTGATTTCGCGTTGCTCAGTCCCGTGTTGCCAACTTTAAGTCATCCGGGTGCGGCACATATAGGCTGGGAAAAATTTGCCGCGATGACGGCGGATGCCAGCTTGCCTGTTTATGCGCTGGGTGGTTTAAGCGTAGCGGATTTGGCGGTGGCACAACAGCATGGCGCACACGGTATTGCGCTATTGCGTCAGGCTTGGGTGTGATGCGCTATCAAGAAAATCATTGAGGTCAGGGACCTGTTCGATACGAAATTCTTCGTTCGCCCATTTACCTAAATCAATCATTTTGCAGCGTTCACAACAGAACGGGCGGAACGGATTTTGCGTATCCCAAGGCGCGCTTTTTTTACAGTGTGGGCAACTGACCATTGCGGCGGCGGGACTCATAGCGCGAGGCTACAAAAAGTTAAATCAAAATCAAAATCAGCGGCAAACACGCTCGATTTTGATGCGTAATCAGCGTTGATGAAACGAATGTTAATAGCGTATTTATTTGCGCTGACTTCTGGAATGCAGGGGAGATTCGCCGCGACATTGACGCGTAATAGCTGCGCGGTGCGTCCCCCTTGCATTTGTTGAAACATCCCTTGCTGCGCGCTGTAATGCATAACTTTTCCGCTTTCGCGCAATAGTTTTAGCAACAGCTTAATCGCGATATTGATAGGGCGTATAGGGTTGAGCCATTGCGTTAAAAATTCGCGACGCGTTTCTATGTGTTGTTGTTGCCAATAATGATAGGACGGCAAATCAAATTCACAGGTCCCGCCTGGCACGCAAGCGCGTTGCTTAATCCCCATCAGCCATTCATTCTCACGCAAATACTGCCCTGTTTTGCCATGCATATTTTGTAGATTTTGCAGGGACGCATCTAGCTCTTCAAGAATGAAATTCAGGGCGTGTTCAGATATTTGCGGGTTGTTGTGTAGTTGCGCCAGCGTGCGGCGTTGCCGTTCTAGTTCTTGTAGCAACTCTGATTTTAGATCGGCGCGACTAATGACTTCTAAAATTTCAAACAGTGTCGTGATGGCGACGTGATGATCGCTGCTGGTATGCGCGGTAATGAAATGCTCAACGCGTGCGAATAAGTCCTCTAGTCGCAGCAGGGTGCGCACTTTTTCGTTGAGAGGAAATTCGTAACGGATCACGTTTTGGGAGGCAGTTCAGCGAGTTATTTTTCAAGACGCGCAAGATATAGTTAAGTGCTTAATTTCGTCAATCATTTATTGAACTTTGTTGTAAATAAATGTCATGTAAGCGGCGCACTTGCGAGGTCAGGTGATTTAAGTCTAGCTGGTTGGCAATAATATCGTCGGCGGCGGCCAACTGAGCTGCGCGTGGAGTTTGCTGGGCGATAATGTTTTTTATTTGTTGTGCATTTAATTGGTTGCGCTGCATGACGCGCTCGATTTGCATCTCCTCATCACAGTCCACCACTAGTACGCGCTGTACTAAGCGCAAAAAATCTGGGCTGCTTAATAATAAGGGAACGACAATCAGTAAGTAAGGCGCGCGAGATGCTTTTTGGCAAAGTGCTAAGGTTTCGCTCAAGATGAGCGGATGCAAAATCGCTTCGAGTTTTAATTTTGCCGGCGCTTGGCTAAAAACTAATTCACGCAGCGCGTGGCGGTTGAGTGTGCCGTCGGAGTGAAAATAAGTCGTGCCAAACTCGTTTCTTAGCGCGGGGAGGGCAGTGCCATTCGCTTTAGTGAGTTCATGGGCAATCACATCGGTGTCAATAATCAGCGCACCTAGGCTGCCAAACAGTTTTGCAACGGTGGATTTTCCACAGCCTATGCCGCCCGTTAGACCAATACGCAACATGGCTTAAACGTGCATCAATTGTAAATAGCCGTTAGTAATTGCCTGCCCCCAAAATAAAGCAATTAAACCTCCGCCCGCAAGGTAAGGACCAAAGGGAATGGGGATGTTGCGCCCGTGTTTCAACACAATCATCAAGCTGATACCAACCACAGCACCAACCAAAGATGACAGCAAAATAATCAGCGGTAACATTTGCCAGCCTAGCCACGCGCCGAGTGCTGCGAGCAACTTAAAGTCGCCGTAGCCCATGCCTTCTTTGCCCGTGATGAGCTTGAATGCCCAATACACAACCCACAAAATTAAGTAGCCAAAAATTGCGCCGAGTACGGCATCGCTTAAAGAGGTGTAAGTGTTGGCTAGGTTGAATATCAGCCCCGCCCAGAGTAACGGCAAGGTCAGGTCGTCGGGCAGCAGTTGTGTATCGAAGTCGATTGCGGTGAGAGCTAATAGCGTCCAGATTAACAGCATCGCGCCTAAGGCTGACCAAGCAAAACCAAAATGCAGCGCGGCATAGCCACATAGCAAGCCGCTGATGGCTTCGATGAGGGGGTAGCGTGGCGCAATAGCGGCCTTGCAAGCACTGCATTTCCCGCGTAACCATAAGTAGCTAGCTATAGGAATGTTCTCCCAGGCGCGAATGGCATGTTTGCAATGAGGACATGCTGAGTGCGGTACGACCAGATTAAATTTAGCGTGGGCTTTGGTCTTTTCGCCGCGCAACTCGGCGCACTGCCCGTGCCAATCGCGTTCTAGCATGATGGGTAAACGATAAATAACCACGTTGAGAAAGCTGCCGACTAATAGGCCGAAAATCGCGCACACGCAGATAAATAAAGCGGGGCTAGTTTGTAGCAGTTCAAATATGCTCATATTAAATTATCGACAAGAGAAATAAAAAACGCGCATCGCCTTTAGGGGATGCGCGTTATGTGAGATGCGGCTTAAACCACCGAACCCATTTTGAAAATAGGCAAGTACATCGCGATAACCATACCGCCGATAAGTACACCCAGTACGACCATAATCACGGGTTCCATCAAGCTTGATAAGGCCGCGACTGCGTCATCCACTTCGGCTTCATAAAAGTCAGCGACTTTGGATAACATCGAATCCAGTGCGCCAGACTCTTCGCCAATCGCGACCATCTGTAACACCATGCTAGGGAACGCATTGGTGTCTTGCATTGCCACGGTTAAGCTGGCACCTGTGGTGACTTGGCGTTGAATTGCTTTGGTTGCATCAAAGTACACCGCATTACCTGCTGCACCCGCCACCGAATCAAATGCTTCAACGAGTGGTACGCCCGCAGCAAACATGGTGGAGAGCGTGCGACTCCAACGTGCAATACTGGCTTTGCGAATGAGCTCACCAAAAATGGGCAGCTTCAACATCAATCTGTCCATGCGAGCTTGCATGATTTTGCTGCGTTTCCATACATAAAAAAAGCTGTATAACCCGCCACCTAAAATACTAAAAATCGCCCACCACCAAGTCACCACAAAATCAGAAATATTCATAATCACCAGAGTTGGGGTGGGTAAATCGGCACCGAAACTAGCGAACAATTCCTTAAAGGCGGGAATCACGAAAATCATAATAACGGCGGTAATGATGAAAGCTACAGCGATAATCGAAACAGGATAAAACAACGCGCCTTTAATTTTGCTTTTAATGGATTCAATTTTTTCTTTATAAGTTGCCAAGCGATCTAACAAACTATCTAAAATACCCGCCGCTTCTCCCGCACCAATTAAGTTGCAATAGAGATCATCAAAATACAGCGGATATTTTTTGAAAGCTTGTTGCAAACTACTGCCTGTTTCCACATCCGATTTAATATCAAACAACAGCTTTGCCACGGATGGATTGCTATGCCCTTTGCCGACGATGTCGAAAGATTGCAGCAGCGGGACACCTGCTTTCATCATGGTGGCGAGTTGGCGAGTGAAAAGTGAAATGTCTTTAGGGGTTATGGCTTGAGTGCTAGCGCGGAATTTTTTGACTTTAACGTTGAGCACACCTTGGCGACGCAAGGCTGCTGACACCACCGTTTCACTAGGTGCGCGCATTTGCCCTTTGACAATTTTTCCAGTCTTATCTTTACCTTCCCACAGATAAGAGGTTTCTTTTATTTTTTGCGAGTTAGATGCGACAGCCATGATTGCTTGCTCCGTTCGATTTTATTTAATTTGTGCGCCGCATCATGCCGAGCTTTACGCGTGTTGTAAAGCATGAGACTTTACTTAGGGATGAGCGGGCGAACTCGTGCCGATGAATGGTGTACTTCTAGGGAAAATTCGCACGACTTTAATCACGCGGTCTTGCGTTTGTATCACCTCAATTGGATAGCCCGCAATTTTTAAGCTGGTACCCGCTTCGGGTATATCTTGTAAGTGTTCGAGTATTAAGCCATTCAAGGTTTTCGCTTCTTGAAGCGGGAAATGTAAGCCTAGTTTACGATTCAATTCGCGCAAGCTGCTACTCCCTTCCAATAAAAAACTGCCGTCATCTTGGCGTAAAAACTTGCCTGTTTGATTCGGCGACGAGGTAGTGAATTCGCCGACGATTTCTTCCAAAATATTTTCTAATGTCACCAAGCCTAATAGTTCGCCGTATTCATCGACCACTAAGCCTAAGCGCGCGTGGCGTTCTTGAAATTGTTGCAGTTGTTTGAGCAAGGGTGTGTCAGATGGGATGAAGTAGGGTGCGCTCAACACGGCTTGCAGCGCGGCAATATCTAAGGTTTCTTCATGCAGTAATGACAGAACTTTTTTGATATGCAAAATGCCGATGATATTGCTGCTGTGATCTTGATAAACCGGCAGCAACGTGTGGTGGCAGGTGACTAATTGTTGACGCAGTTCGTCGCCATCGCTGGCGATGTTTAACGATTCAATTTGCTTACGCGGAACCATTACGTCATTTACGGTGATGCGCTCCAAGTCAACTAAATTAAGCAGCATTTTTTGATGTTTACGCGGCAAAAAATGTTCGGCATCCAACACGAGTCCGCGTAGCTCTTCCAGCGTCATTTTAGATTTGCTTTGATCGGTAATCACCTGGATGCGCAGCAGCCACAAACAGCCTTTCACCATGGCAGTCGCAATCGACACAATGGGGTGAAATAAGGTGATGAGCGGGGCGAGTAAAAAACTAGAAGGGAGCGCGACGCGTTCGGGATAACTCGCTGCAATAATTTTTGGCATGATTTCACTAAACACCAGCAGCACAAAGGTAATCAGCAAGGTGCCTGACAGCAAAGCTAATTCGCTCGCGCCGAACAGCCGCAAAATAATAATGTTGGTGACCGCAGCGGCGGCGACATTGAGCAAGGTGTTGCCGAATAAAATTGAGCCGAGTAACTGATCAACTTTGGCGAGTAAACGTGAGGTTAGTTTTGCGCTACGTTTACCCTTGCGAGCCAAGTGGCTGAGGCGATGGCGGTTGATGGCCATCATGCTGGTTTCGGCGGCGGAGAACCATGCGCCACACACCAGTAATACTAATAAAACCAGCAGCAGCGCGTTTAAGGAGAAATCGTCCAATGAATTTTTTAGTCAGAAGTGAGGGGCAGCATGGTGTGCGAGCGCGTGGCGTGTGTCAAGCCGCGCGCCGCGTGCTGTAGCGATACATGATGATTCCGATGATGACCATAGGCACACTCAGCCATTGCCCCATGCTGATACCAAACGTCATCAGTCCGAAAATTCCATCATCGGGATTGCGCGCGAATTCGCCGATGAAACGGAAACTGCCGTAGCCGATTAAAAATAAGCCTGACACACTGCCAACGGGGCGAGGTTTACGCGCATAAATCCACAAGATAGCGAATAGCAGCAAGCCTTCTAAAGCGAATTCGTAAAGTTGCGAAGGATGGCGTGGCAGTGCATCAATTTGCGGAAAAATCATGCCCCATGCCGCGTCCGTCGGTCTGCCCCACAGCTCGCCATTGATAAAATTGCCCAGCCGACCGAATGCTAAACCGGGTGGCACGAGCGGCGCGATAAAATCCATCAACGCCAACCAGCGCATTTTTTGTTGGCGCGCAAAAATCGCCATCGCCACCAGCACACCGAGGAAGCCACCGTGAAAGGACATTCCGCCTTCCCACACCGCAGGGATTTTCAGCGGATGGGAAAAATAATAGCCGGGGTTGTAGAACAACACTTCGCCCAACCGTCCGCCAATAATCACACCGAGCACACCATAAAACAACAAATCATCGAGCAATTTAGGTGTGAGCTGCGGATGAGCCAACATCACGATGCGTTTACGTCCCAGCCAGATGAACGTCATAAAACCCGCCAGATACATCAGCCCATACCAATGAATACCGAATGAGCCTAAATGAATCGCAACAGGGTCGAAATTGGGATGGATGAACATAGGAATCGCGGCGGGGAAGTGGTTTTTTCAGGCGCAAAATTTACCACAAAAAAATAGTTCGGCAGGGCTTTGTTCTAAGCGCAGCACGCGAGAAGCATCAGGCGGATTTATTTTTGCGATTAATTGCTTCGGGGAAAAAGTTCAGCATCTCACTCGGTGAGACTTGCAGCGTATGCGCCAAGATGCAGATATTGATAAGGGCTAAGTTACGTTGACCACGCTCAATACCGCCGATATACGAACGCGCCAATCCGCTTTCTAAAGCCAGTCGCTCTTGTGACCAGCCATGCACTTTGCGTAACGCGATGAGGTGTTGTCCGAATAACTCTAAAGGGTGGTAATCCATTGCGCCAACTCAATAAAATTGAGCTGCGCAGCTTATCCAGTTGATCTATATGAAGCGACGCTCTATAGTATCCCCTACTATGAGTGACAAAAAATAAATCAAGCCTCCGCTAGTTCCGCATCTCACCGCGCCGTTTTAACCCCCAGCAGCAAACTTTAGCGTGCTTGCCCTGAGTCATCAGGCGAAGCAGATTTGACGTTTTTACGTCGTGTTTTTAGTGATAAGTGCAATCATTTTGCAAGGGGCGGATTCAACTCTGAAGAGCAAATTAAAGACTAATCGTCAGCCGCTAATTATATTTAAGCCAGCAAAAAGCCCGTTCTAGTAACGGGCTTTTTGCTGATTATTTGAGCCTAAATTATTCGATGTTGGCAGCGGAATGGCACGTTGTGGTTTAGAATCCGCGCCTTATTTTGGAGAGTCATATCATGCCTGTTTACCGTTCGAAAACTTCTACTCATGGTCGCAATATGGCTGGGGCGCGTGCTTTATGGCGTGCCACTGGCATGAAAGAAGGGGACTTTGGCAAGCCGATTATCGCCGTCGCTAATTCGTTTACGCAGTTCGTTCCTGGCCACGTACATTTGAAAGATATGGGGCAATTGGTGGCGCGCGAAATTGAAAAAGCGGGCGGCATTGCTAAAGAATTTAACACCATCGCAGTGGATGACGGTATCGCGATGGGACATGCGGGGATGTTGTATTCGCTCCCCAGCCGCGAGCTGATTGCCGATGCGGTGGAGTACATGGTGAACGCGCATTGCGCCGACGCGCTGGTGTGTATTTCCAATTGCGACAAAATCACGCCGGGTATGTTGATGGCGGCGATGCGCTTGAATGTGCCGGTAGTATTTGTATCGGGCGGGCCAATGGAAGCGGGCAAAGTAACGTGGGGCGGCAAGACCAAAGGACTGGATTTAGTCGATGCGATGGTGGCGGGTGCGGACGATAAAGTCAGCGATGCAGAGAGCGATGCGATTGAGCGTTCCGCGTGTCCAACCTGCGGTTCGTGTTCCGGTATGTTCACCGCGAACTCGATGAATTGTTTGACTGAAGCTCTTGGTTTGTCCTTGCCGGGCAACGGTTCGCTGGTTGCCACACACGCCGAACGCAAACAATTATTTTTGCGCGCGGGACGCACCATTGTTGAGTTGTGCAAACGCTATTACGAACAAGATGACGCAACCGTTTTGCCACGCAGCATTGCGAGTTTTAATGCCTTTGAAAACGCCATGACATTAGACATCGCGATGGGCGGCTCGACCAATACCGTGCTGCATTTGCTTGCGATTGCGCACGAGGCGGGCGTGGATTTCACCATGAAGGATATGGATAGATTGTCGCGTCATGTGCCGACTTTATGTAAGGTCGCACCGTCCTCTGAATATCATATGGAAGACGTGCATAGAGCGGGCGGCACGACGGCAATTTTGGGCGAATTATTGCGCGCAAAATTGCTGCATGGCGAGGCGCACACCGTGCATGGCGCGACCATGGCGGAAGTATTGCAGCAATGGGACATCACACAAAATAAAGACGAAGCAGTGCAAAAGTTTTTCCGCGCTGCACCTGGCGGCATTGCCACCACCATCGCATTTTCGCAATCCATGCTGTATCCAAGCGTCGATGACGATCGCAGCACTGGTTGCATCCGCGACGCGGCACACGCTTATTCCAAAGATGGCGGACTAGCTGTTTTGCACGGCAATATTGCCTTGGATGGTTGCATCGTCAAGACCGCTGGCGTGGACGAAAGTATTCTGAAATTCACTGGACGGGCGCGCGTGTTTGAAAGTCAAGACGATGCGGTAGCGTCGATTTTGGCGGATGAAGTTGTCGCGGGCGACGTGGTGGTGATCCGTTACGAAGGGCCGAAAGGCGGACCGGGGATGCAAGAAATGTTGTATCCAACCACTTATCTAAAATCCAAAGGCTTGGGCAAACTGTGCGCGCTGCTCACCGATGGACGTTTCTCTGGTGGCACGTCGGGCTTGAGCATCGGTCACGTCTCGCCCGAAGCGGCACAAGGCGGCGCGATTGCGCTGATAGAAGAAGGCGACACCATTCATATCGACATTCCTCATCGCAGCATTAGTCTCGCCATTAGTGAGAGCGAAATGGCGGTGCGCCGCAGCGTGATGATGGCGCGCGGCAAAAAAGCGTGGCATCCCGCCACTCGCGAGCGTCATGTATCAGTCGCCTTGCGCGCTTATGCTGCGATGACCACCAGTGCCGACAAAGGTGCGGTGCGCGACGTGAGCCAAATCGAACACCGTTAATTCACTTCTATAAGGAACACAACAGATGAAAAACGCAGCACAGCTTAATAAACAATTTGGTATCGAAGGTCAGCTTACGTTTCGCGACGACGCGAGCGGCTTAGTGGTGGCTGATTTTACGAATGCGCAAGCAACGGCAGCCTTATGTTTGCAAGGCGCGCATTTGATGAATTGGCAGCCGAAAAGCCAAGCGCAGCCTGTGGTGTGGTTGTCGCGCGACGCGAAAATGGCAGCGGGCAAATCTATACGCGGCGGCGCGCCAGTGTGTTGGCCGTGGTTTGGTGCACATGCGAGCGAGGCGAATTTCCCAGGGCACGGCTACGCGCGTACCGTGCCTTGGCAGGTGATGGAGTCAGGCGTTGAACCGAATGGTGCGACGCGTTTGACGCTGCGCTTAGTCGATAGCGACAAAACGCGCGCGCAGTGGGAACACTCGTGCAATGTCGAGTTGTGCGTGGTGGTCGGCGAGACGTTGCGCATGTCTTTAACCACCGAAAACACAGGCACGCATGACTTTGTGATTGGCGAAGCCTTGCACACTTATTTGCAAATTAGCGACATCGCGGCGGTGCGCGTAACAGGCTTGGAAGGCTGCGAATACTGGGACAAAGTCGGCGGCTCGGTGCTGAAAAAACAAGCTGGCGCAGTGACGTTTGCCAGCGAAGTTGATCGCGTTTATATCAATACGGCAGAGGAATGCGTGATACACGACGACAAGCTCAAACGTCGTATTCATATTAAAAAATCAGGTAGTCAATCCACCGTGGTGTGGACTCCGTGGGTAGAAAAAGCCACCAAAATGGGCGACATGGGACAACCCGATGGTTGGCGCGAAATGGTCTGCATTGAGTCGGTGAATGCGATTGAAAACGTCGTGACCGTGGCGGCGGGAACTAAACATGCTTTAGTAGTCGAATACACCGCTTCATCTTTATAACCTTTAGGAGTCTCGCTATGAAAATCGCAAACTATATTGCTGTGTTGATGATGGTTGTTGTTGTCAGTTTTGCAAATGCCGCCGAGCTGGTTACTGATAAAGCGGTGGTACATAAAAAATCGCATGTGAATAAGAAATGCGTAGAGAAACATGGCAAGCCGTGTCATCTGCATAAAGACGCGGCAAGTGCTGTACCTGCTGTAGTAGCAGTGAGTGCCGTATCTGTTGCACCTGTTGCTGCGATTGCGGCTGCTGCACCTGTTGTTGCTGCGGTAGAAAAGAAGCCTGAAGTCAAAACGGATATGGCATTGTCGGATGCGGACGGACGTAAGTTGGCGACTAAGAGTGGCTGCTTTGCCTGTCATACGGTCGAGAAGAAAGTGGTCGGTCCCGCTTGGCGCGAGGTGGCGACAAAATATCGCAATGATGCAAGTGCTGAAGCGATGTTAATCGCCAAAGTGAGCAAAGGCGGTAAAGGTACCTGGGGCAGCACGCCTATGCCCGCTAATTCACCGCGCGTGAGCGATGCCGACATTAAGGCATTAGTTAAATTTGTGTTGGCTTTGTAATAAGTCGTCAACCAAACTGTGCGGCTAGCGTTACTTGCCAGCGGTTACAAACCCATTCGCTAGCAGGACAGAATGACAGCCCCAAACAAGTTCGTAGCACAGCAATAAAACCCAACGGAGTGAATATGAAATCAATGATTATGAGCATGATGCTTGCAGCGGGCTTGATGGTTGCAGGTTCTGCATCTGCGACAGAAATGCCCGCACTGGCCAAGAAAAACTATTGTGTTGAATGTCACACGATGGACAAACGAAAAGTAGGTCCAGCTTGGATGGATGTAGCGCAAAAATATAGAGGTCAGGATGTGGAAGCAAAGCTCATCGCCAAAGTTGCTAAAGGCGGTTTTGGTGTATGGGGTACGATGCCTATGCCAGCTAATTCGCCTAGCGTGAGTGATGCCGATATTAAAGAATTAGTGAAATTTATTCTGGCGTTGTAATTCTGTAACTGGCATAGCCCTTACAGCCTGCGCAAGCAGGCTTTTTTTATTGGCGATCAGGTTTCTTTGGCTCGGGCGAATAAAGGCAGATAAAAGTGGCTGACTAAAGTAAATAAATTTGGCACAATCCGCGCCCTAAAAATTAGCATTCACTTAAGGAGTTGGCATGTCGAGCTATAAAGATATTACCGTTGCAGAATTGCAAAAACTGTTGCAAAGCAAGCCACCGCGTTTGCTTGATGTCCGTACCGATGCGGAAGTGGCGCGCGGCAAAATTCCACAAGGAGATAGCTTGCCACTACACTTGATTCCTTTACGTTTGAACGAGTTAGACAAGAACGCAACCACGGTTTTTTATTGTCAAATGGGTGGGCGTTCAGCGCAAGCAGCGGCTTTTGCAGCGGCGAATGGTTTTGCCGATGTTTACAATTTACAAGGCGGCATTACCGCTTGGGCACATGCTGGTTTGCCGATTGCATGAGTCACTTTGATGTTGAATTAGATGTGCGCCAACTGGCCTGTCCTTTGCCGATTTTGCGCGCAAAAAAATCGCTGTCCAGTATGAACAGCGATGCAATCTTGAAAGTGCTCGCGACCGATAAAGAAGCCCCCGCCGACTTTGAAGTGTTTTGTCGTCAAACGGGTAATCAACTACTGTCATCCGAGCTTAACGGCGACGAATTTATTTTCTATATTCGCCGCCGTTAACTTTTCAGCCCAGCTTGTTACGTTGCACTTGCAGCAGCGCGACCGTCGCACTAAATCCTTCCATACGTTGCTTTTCCTGTTCAACCACAGCGGCAGGTGCGCGCGCCACAAAGCTCTCGTTGCCGAGCTTGGCGAGTGTTTTTGCGACTTCGTTAGACAAGCGTGCAATCTCTTTATCCAAGCGTTCGCGCTCGACCGCAACATCAATTTCCACCTTCAACATCAGCTTAAATTGCCCCACGATAGACACGGGAGCATCGCCTTCTGGCAGCTCCGCAACGACCTGCACTTCGCTGAGTTTTGCCAGGCTGCTGATGTAAGGGGCGAGCGCGTTCAGCACGGTCGCATCACCCGCCGCAATCAGCGGCACGCGCGCGGCGGGAGACAGATTCATTTCGCTGCGCAGACTGCGACAAGCGGTGACCAGTTCTTGCAATAACGCGATGTCGGCAGTTGCCACCGTGTCGATTTTGCTCGCATCCGCTTGCGGATAAGCTTGCAGCATGATGCTCTCACCCGCTTTATTCGCCAGTGGCGCAACCGATTGCCAGAGTTCTTCGGTGATGAACGGAATGATGGGATGCGCCAGACGCAATATGGATTCCAACACGCGTACCGAAGTGCGGCGGGTGGCGCGCTGGCGATTTGCAATCCTCGCTCCTCGCTCCTCGCTCCCTGTTTTTTCATCCTGAATCCCAAATCCTGAATCCTGAAGTTGCACTTTCGCCAACTCTACATACCAGTCGCAGTAAGTGTTCCACACCAATTCATAAACCGTGCGCGCTGCCATGTCGAAACGGTAGTCGGCAAAATGCTGTGCCATTTCGATTTCGGCTTGTTGCAATTGACTGATGACCCAACGATCCGCAGCTGAATATTCCAACGGCAGCGATTCATCTTGCCCGACATCTTTGCCTACACAATTCATCAATACGAAGCGCGTCGCGTTCCATAATTTATTGCAGAAATTTCGATAGCCTTCGCAACGCTGCATGTCGAATTTAATGTCACGTCCAGGCGAGGCGAGTGACGCGAAAGTGAAGCGCAATGCATCCGTACCAAACGCGGCAATACCGTTAGGAAATTCTTTGCGCGTGCGTTTTTCGATTTGCTCGGCTTGCTTGGGATTCATCAATCCGGTGGTGCGTTTTTTCAGCAAATCTTCCAGCGTAATGCCGTCGATTAAATCAATCGGGTCGAGCACATTGCCTTTGGATTTGGACATTTTTTGTCCTTCTGCATCGCGTATCAAACCATGCACATACACGTCCTTGAACGGGATTTTTCCGGTGATGTGTTTGGTCATCATCACCATGCGCGCCACCCAGAAAAAGATGATGTCGAAGCCCGTCACCAACACTGATGAAGGCAGATATTGTTTGACGAATTCGTTCTGCGCATCGAACGGTTTACTCATGTCCCAATCGAGTGTGGAGAACGGCCACAGCGCAGATGAAAACCATGTGTCCAGCACGTCGTTGTCGCGTTTCAAATTGCCTGTGTAGCCAGATTGTGCGGCGATTTTTTTAGCATCGGCTTCATCGTGCGCGACATAAACTTTTCCGTCGTCGCCATACCAAGCGGGAATCTGATGACCCCACCAAAGCTGGCGCGAAATACACCAATCTTGAATGTTGTTCAGCCATTGGTTGTAAGTGTTCACCCAGTTTTCAGGATGGAATTTAATCTCGCCGGACGACACACATTCCAATGCTTGCGCGGTGATAGATTTTCCTTCCGCGCCGGGCTTGCTCATCGCCACAAACCATTGGTCGGTGAGCATAGGCTCAATCACCACGCCGGTACGGTCACCGCGCGGCACTTTGATTTTGTGTTTTTCGGCTTTCTCAAATACGCCTGCTGCTTCCAAATCCGCGACGATTATTTTGCGCGCATCAAAACGGTCGAGACCGCGATAAGCGGCGGGAGCTTGGTCGTAAATTTTTCCATCCAGCGTCAGCACGGAAATCATTTCCAGCTTGTGACGTTGCCCAACCGCATAGTCGTTGAAGTCATGTGCGGGCGTAACTTTCACCACGCCAGTGCCGAATTCTTTATCGACATAATCGTCGGCGATAATGGGAATATTTCTATCGCACAGCGGCAATTTCACCGACTGACCGATAAGATGTTTGTAGCGTTCATCTTCGGGATGCACCATCACCGCCACGTCGCCCAACATGGTTTCGGGACGTGTGGTTGCCACGATTAAATGTCCGCTGCCATCGGCGAGTGGATAGCGGATGTGGTACATAAAACCATCTTCTTCTTCCTGCACCACTTCCAAATCGGACACGGCTGTGCCGAGTTTTACATCCCAATTCACCAAGCGTTTGCCGCGATAAATCAGGCCTTCGTTGAACAGGCGCACAAAGGTCTCAGTGACGGTTTTATTCAGCGCGGGATCCATGGTAAAGCGTTCGCGCGACCAATCCGGTGACGTGCCGAGACGACGCATTTGTTGCGTAATTGTGCCGCCGGAATATTCTTTCCACTCCCACACTTTTTCGATAAATTTTTCGCGACCTAAATCGTGGCGCGAGATTCCTTGCGCATCGAGCTGGCGTTCCACCACGATTTGCGTGGCGATCCCCGCGTGATCCGTACCCGGTTGCCATAGCGTGTTGTCGCCCTTCATGCGATGGTAGCGAGTTAGCGTATCCATCAAAGTCTGATTGAATCCGTGACCCATGTGCAAGGTGCCGGTGACGTTCGGCGGTGGCAGTTGGATGCAGAAATTTTCGGACTTATTCGCGTCTATACCTGCGTTGAAATAGCCCGCTTGTTCCCATTTGGGATACCAATGCGCTTCTACACTTTTGGGTTCAAAACTTTTGGCGAGTTCGTTATTTTTTTGCTGTTCCATGATGTCTTTTAGTAGCGATATAAAAAATAAAAACCTGCCAAGCAGCAGGTTGAGTGAGGCGGATTATAACAAACGACGGCTAGAAATTAAGCGCGCTATGGCTGATTCGAGTTGATTAGCTTGCGTAATAAATCGGGCAGTTCGGTTTTGAATTCGGCAATGGCTAATTTCACGGCTTGGTGATGCAGTTGCTCTAAATGGCGATTGAGTTTTTGGCTGAATACCGTTTCTAAATGCGTTTGGAAGTGTTGCAATAATGCTTGCATTTGCGCCTCAGAAAATTCGCGCGGTGCGGCAACTTGGCGCAGCACGGGCATCGTCACCCCATCTAGTGCTTCGGTGAGAATCGGCAAGTCGTCAGGGTAGCTGGGCTGGGTCATTGGGGCTTTTTACTCAAATCTATATGGCGAAGTTCGTAACCGCGATCGCGATAAAACTTAAAGCGCGCGCGTCCACGCAAACTGTCCGCTTCATCCGCACCAACAATTTCGATTACTCGTTCAAAACGACTAAAAAAATTAGGCGTTTCATCCTGCAAACTAATCAATAGTTGATGGTGCGGAAACTGTGTTTCAGCCAATGCTAACAGCACGGGCGTGCGCTCGGCTAATTCATCATCTAGGCGGCAATGCGGAATAAATGAGCTGACAGGTTGTTGCCACAGCAGCCTATTTAGCCCGTCACAGCTTTGCGCATCAGGCAGCGTAATCACTACCTTGAGCTGCGCTTGCATAGCCTTGTGGCTCAACTGGCAAGCGGTGCGCAGCTTGTCGGGCGAGCCTGTATAAAAATCGACCTTGGTCACTTTTGATTGGCGCGATTGATGAGATATTGGGTGAGCAGAGGCACGGGACGACCTGTCGCACCTTTGTCTTTGCCTGATTTCCAGGCTGTGCCGGCGATGTCCAAATGCGCCCAGCGATAGTCTTTGGTAAAGCGCGATAAGAAACACGCTGCGGTAATGCTGCCTCCCGCGCGTCCGCCAATGTTCTGCATATCGGCAAAGTTGCTATCAAGCTGTTGTTGATAGTCGTCCCATAGCGGCATGTGCCAAGCCTTGTCTTGCGCATAGTCACTTGCGCTCAACAGCTCGGCGGCGAGACTGTCGTCGTTGCTATACAAGCCGCTGGCAACATGACCTAAAGCAATCACGCACGCGCCTGTGAGCGTGGCAATATCGATCACGCTATCGGGCTTAAATTTAGCGGCATAGGTCAATGCGTCGCACAATACCAAGCGACCTTCGGCATCGGTGTTGAGAATTTCGATGGTCAGCCCCGCCATGCTAGTGACGATGTCGCCGGGCTTACTTGCCGCGCCGTCAGGTAAGTTTTCACTGCTCGGAATAATCGCCACGACGTTTAATTTAAGCTCCATTGCCGCAATGGCTTGCATAGCTCCCAACACACTCGCCGCGCCGCACATGTCGTATTTCATCTCGTCCATTTCAGCACCTGGCTTGAGCGAAATGCCGCCTGAATCAAAGGTTATGCCTTTGCCGACTAATACAATAGGCTGCTGTTTTTTGTCGCCACCGTTATATTCCAAAGTGATGAGCTTGGCGGGTTCGCGGCTACCGCGCGAGACTGACAACAGCGAAAACATGCCCAGTTTTTCCATGTCTTTTTCTTCCAACACGGTGGCTTTGAGCGGATAGATTTTAGCGAGTTTTTTGGCTTGTTCGGCCAAATAAGTCGGCGTGCAAATGTTGCCAGGCAGATTACCCAAGGTTTTAGTGAGTGTCATGCCGTCAGCAATCGCAGCCGACTGCAACAGCGTGGTTTGCGCCGCGTTGCTAGGTTTTTCTGCGCAGCCCAACAGGATCTTTTTCAAGCTAGCAGCAGCACTAGGCGAACTTTTTAATTGATCGCAACGGAATGCCGATTCCGTACCGAGCAACACAATTTGTTTGATTTTCCATGCTTCATCGCGCCCTTTAACGACTAAATCGCTCAAAAATAGTGCCGCATCTTTGCACGGTGTTTTGTGCAGCGCGGCAAACGTGGCGCGTACCACGTCGAGAAATTGTTTGGTGGAAAACTCACTGGTTTTACCTAAGCCCACCAGCAGTACGCGTTCTGCTGCGATGCCTGCCACGCGCGGCAATAACAAGGTGGTGGCGAGCTTGCCCGTCATATCATCTTGCGTAATCACGTCGCTCAATGCGTTGTGCGCCGCTTTATCCAAACTTTGCGCCGCAAGCGATAATTTTCCGCCTGCGAATACGCCAACGACAACGCAAGCACTGCGTTGCTTTTCCGAATTGCTTTGTTTTATGCTAAATTCCACGCGCTGCTCCTCAAAAATTTGTTTAGTAAAGTCTTAATGCCCGATTATCCGCAATCTTCTCCTATAAAGTCAAAGCCTGTGCGCGCTGGAATTTTTCAGCGCGCTTTAATTCGTGAGTTCTTAACCAACGGCACGCTACTGTTTGTGGTGTTGTTAAGCATTATCGTCATCAGTCAGTTGATCCGTTTTTTAGGCGAGGCGGTAAACGGCAAAATTGCCGTCGATGCGGTACTCGTGTTGCTTGGCTTTAGCGCGCTAAATTATTTGGCGGTATTACTGTCGATTAGTTTATTTTTGTCGATTTTAATTTCGCTGTCGCGCGCCTATCGCGATAGCGAAATGGTGGTTTGGTTTGGTTCGGGGATTGCCCTAAGCCATTGGATTAAACCCGTGTTGTGGTACGCCATGCCCGTGGTAACCATGATTGCAATTTTGAGTTTTGGCTTGTCGCCTTGGGCGTTGCGGGCAGGTGAGGTATATCAGCACAACTTAGAAATTCGCGATGAAATCAGTTCATCCACGCCTGGTATTTTCCGTGAATCTAAATCAGCCGATCGCGTTTATTTTGTCGATAACGTGCAAGCGGGGTCTAATCAAGTCAGTAACATTTTTGTCAAAAGTGAACAGAACGGCAAAATCAGCACCATGTTTGCCAAGCAAGGTTTACAAGAAACACAAGCCGATGGAGAACGATTTTTAGTGTTGCTAAACGGCACGCGTTACGAAGGTGTGCCAGGGCAACTGGATTATCGTGTTGCCGCCTTTGAGCGTTATGCGATGCGCATCGAACCCGCACCTACCCTGCAAACGCAAATGAGCTTAAATGCCACGCCGACGCTACAGTTGTGGCGCGATCGGCAGCCCAATACTTGGTCGCAATTGCAGTGGCGCATGGGTTTGCCGATTAGCGCGCTGCTGTTGGCATTGCTGGCAATTCCCTTGAGCTTCGTTAATCCGCGTGCGGGGCGTTCGCTCAGTTTTATCACCGCAATGGTTTTGTACATGATTTATTACAACATGATTAGCGTGAGCAACTCATGGGTCGCGCAAAGTAAAGTCTCGCCCTTAGTGGGCGGTATCGGTATCCATAGCTTGATGTTCGCTTTAGTGGTCGGCATGTTTATTTGGCGCACGCAGTTGTTCGCCTTAAATCGGATGTTTAAGCGATGAAATTATTAACGCGCTACCTCGCCCGCGAAATTTACGCCAGTATTGCGCTGGTATTTACCGCTTTGATTCTACTGTTCGCCTTTTTGGACTTCGTCAACGAGTTAAATGCCTTGGGGCAAGGTCAATATCGCTTGAGCTATGTGCTGATGTATGTGGGCTTAACCATTCCCGGCCGCATTTATGAACTTTTCCCCGTCGCCGCTTTAATTGGCACGATTTTGGCGTTGGTGCAAATGGCGGCGAACTCCGAGCTGACCGTGTATCGCGCGTCAGGTGCCTCGTTGCTACAAATGCTGGGTGCACTGGGCAAAATTGCCTTGCCTTTGGTGCTTGCTTGCTTGGTGTTTGGTGAGTTTGTGGCGCCACCGAGCGAGCATTTGGCGCAGCAGTTGCGCTTAAAAGCTAAAAACCTACAAGTCTCGGTACAGGCGTTTCGTTCAGGCGTTTGGGTCAAAGACGACAACAGTTTTGTCAATGTCAAAAACGTCATGCCCGACAGCAGTCTGCTAAATTTAGTCATATATCAATTTGATGAAAACTATCATCTGCAAGCAATTTTGAATGCCAAGCGCGCCAATTTTATTGAGCAAAAATGGCAGTTGGAAGAGGTGCAGGAAACGAGTTTTTCAGCAGCGCAAATTAGTTTGGCAAACTACGCTATCAAGCCTTGGTTTACCGCGCTCAATCCCGAGTTATTCACGGTATTGTTGGTCGCACCAGAGCAAATGTCGGGCTGGAACTTATACCAATATGTCAATCATTTGCGCGACAACCATCAGCAAACCGCGCGTTACGAAATCGCTATGTGGGGCAAGCTAATTTATCCCTTGGCAGTATTGGTAATGATGGTGCTAGCCTTGCCTTTCGCCGCGCATCATCATCGTTCCAGTGGCATCAGCACCAAGATATTTATGGGGATTGTTTTAGGTCTGTCGTTCCATTTCTTCGGACGACTCTTCGGCAGCTTAGGTGCGCTCTACAACTGGTCGCCACTATTTAGTGCAAGTGCTATGAGTGGGCTGTTTTTAATGCTAGGGGTGGCGATGCTGTGGTGGCGAGAAAAACGATAGATAGGTTTTGAGCGTTCCTAGTTAGTCCATTTAACCCGCACTGCTAATAGCTTTGGCGGGTTTTTTGTTCCCTATTGGTTTTTTGCGGTGTTGGTGCTTCCTGCGGTTTTTGTTGGTTCTTTTGTTGGTTTATTCTAAAATGGTGTTGGTTCTTTTTTTGAAGGGGTACAACATGGCACTAACGGCGATAGAGATAAAGAACGCGAAGGCAAGCGATAAGCCGCAAAAACTAACGGACGGCGGCGGCATGTTCTTGCTGGTTAACCCTAACGGCGCGAAGTATTGGAAACTCTCTTACAGGTACGGCGGCAAACAAAAAACACTGGCATTGGGTGTGTTTCCTGATACCAGCCTAAGCGATGCGCGGACAAAGCGCGAAGAGGCGCGGCGATTGATTGCGGACGGCATAGACCCTAGCGCAGTGAGACAGGCAGAAAAAGCCGCCGTGGTTGCTTTGACCGAGAGCAGCTTTGAAGCAGTGGCGCGTGAGTGGTTGCATAAATTTAGTGCGGACTGGAAAGACACACACACCCGCACCTATACCAGCCGCCTAGTAAATGATGTCTTTCCGTGGATAGGGGCGCGACCGATTGCAGACATAACGCCGCCCGAATTGTTGGCGATGTTGCGCCGCATCGAAGCGCGCGGGGCGTTAAGCAGTGCGCACCGCACACGGGCGATATGCGGCTTAGTGTTTCGCTATGCGGTATCTATCGGCAAAGCGCAGCGCGACCCGTCGCACGATTTAGCGGGGGCGATACCGCCGCACAAGGGCAAACACTTAGCCGCAATCACTGACCCCGCCAAGATGGGGCAACTAATGCGTGATATACAAGCCTATCGTGGTTCTTATCAGGTGCGCGCCGCCTTGCAACTTGCCCCCCTGGTATTTTTACGCCCGATAGAGTTAAGCCGCGCCGAATGGTGCGAGATTGATTTAGATGCGGCGGTGTGGCGCATACCAGCGGACAAGATGAAAATGAAGCGGGTTCATATTGTGCCGCTGTGTACGCAAGCCGTGGCAATCCTGCGCGACATTCACCCGCTATCAGGGCGCGGAAAGTTTGTGTTTCCCAGTGCGCGCACTGGCACACTACCTATGGCAAAACACACCCTGCTAGCCGCCCTGCGCGGCATGGGATATAGCCCTGAAGAGATGACGGCGCACGGCTTTAGACACATGGCTAGCACCACGCTAAACGAGCAAGGCTTTCATGCGGACGCAATCGAGCGGCAATTAGCACACGCACCTAGCGGCGTTCGTGGCGTGTACAACGCGGCGCAATACATGCCCGAAAGAATACGCATCATGCAACATTGGGCTGATTACTTAGGCGGGCTAGCAGCGGGGGCGCAAGTCATATCACTGCGCGCTTAGGGTGTGTTATACATTTATTGAATAGTGGTATAGTTAGCACCGCTAAAAACTAATGAGGCATACCATGCACACCGCAAAACTCTACGCACAAGGCGGCTCTATCGCCCTCACAATCCCCCGCGCCTTGCTCAATTCCATTGGGCTAAACAGTGGGGCGCAAGTCAATATCGAAGCGGACGGCAAACATTTAGTGATTAGCCCCGCCCGCCCTAAATACACGCTTGACGAATTGCTAGCCCAATGCGAAGGCGATAGATTCACGATAGATAAAGAGTGGGACAGAATGCCCGCCGTTGGTTGCGAACTGTTATGAGGCGCACTCCGAAACGCGGCGATATTTGGCTATGCGACCTAGACCCTACGCGCGGGAACGAGCAGCAAGGCAACCGCCCCGCACTTGTATTGACGAATGAAGCCTTTAACAAGCGCGGCATTATTTTAGTTTGCCCGATTACACAAGGCGGAAACTATGCGCGCGATGCGGGCTTTGCTGTTTCGTTGCAAGGTACAGGTACAGACACGCAAGGCATCGTAATGACGCACCAAAGCCGCACAATCGACTGGATAGATAGAAAGTCGCGCTTTATCGAAGCCGCACCCGATTACATCACAGCGGACGTAATCGCCCGCCTTAGCACCTTGCTAGAGTGAAGCCGCACCCCCTCCAAACCGAAGCCGAATATCGCGCCGCCCTTGATGAGGTTGCGCGCTTGTTTGATACCCCTGATAACACACCCGAAGCGTTATAGATTGTAAGTTGTAGTGGGTTCTTCGCAACGAATAACGGCAACAAAACAAGAAACAGCCGACCAAAAACAAAAACATCGGGCGCAAAAAATTACACCTTTTGACTACAGGCGTATTTTTATTTGGCGGTCGTGCGGCGGAGTTGTTACAATCCCAACTTATCCACAAGATACCAGTGCAAGCCCTAACGGTTGCTACTGTATGTAGTGGGTAAAATGAAAAAGGAGAATCTTGGCGGATTCTCCCAATTCAAAGCCCGATAACAAAGCTACAGGCGAAAAAAATACTCTGTCCGAGTTTTTTAAGTCACCGTAATATCAGATAACCGATACTGCGATAAACGAATCGTAAAGCAAGTGCTTATAAAATACAATCTTTTTTTGCGAACAAAAGGCGTGTTTTTATAGGTTACACATTGCTTTTGAGATTCGTTAGGCTTTGTTGTCTCCATAAATGCAGTGCAATTTAGGAGCAACAACCATGCAGCAACAGCAATTCAGCAACACCACCGCGCAACAAATACACACCGCCTTAATCCGCCGTAAAGAAGTTGAACGCCTAACCGCTCTATCACGTTCCCGCCTGTACGCTTTGATTAAAACAGGCGAGTTTCCACCCCCTATCCGACTAGGTGCAATGTCGGTTGCGTGGCTAGAAACTGAAATACACGAATGGATTGCGCAGCGCATCGCTGACAGTCGCAAAGTGATTGCAGGGGGTGCAAGATGAGTACCTACAGCCCGTCCGTTGCAAAATTCCACAAGGCAAAGCAAGTGCAACAAGTGCGCAACGCGAGACAAGCGCAGGCGCAACGACAAGCCGAAAGACCCGCATTTAGTAGCCTCTTCGATAAAGCCCGCTTACCTACCCCCGCTCAATACTACGACGGGCAAGAACTGAATTTATCAGGCGGCGGCGCATGGCGTGATGCGGTATGTCCGTTCCACGCTGACACAAAACCGAGCTTGAGAGTGCGCATAGATAATGGTGCATTTTCCTGCATGGTATGCGGTGCGCATGGTGGTGATGTTTTAGCGTTCCATATGCAACGGCACGGGCTGACATTCAAGTCGGCGGCTATCGAGTTGGGCGCATGGAAAGGAGCGACAAAATGACGCACCCAACCATAAACCAAGTCAAAGACTTTGCGGCAAAACTGGCAACGAGCGCAAAGCTGGCAAGCATAGACAGTAAAGCCCTTTACCCCTACGAAGACGAAACAGGCACACCAATTTATTATAGATTGCGTGCAGATTGTCGCGCTACAGGCGAAAAGTTTATCCGTCCGTTTTATTGGAGCGGTACAGCCTTTGAAGCAAAAGAGCCGCCCGCCGCGCCCGAAGGTAAACCGCTGTATGGATTGCAACGGCTAGCAATTAAACCCGCCGCCGTGGTGATTGTGTGCGAAGGCGAAAAGGCTACGGACGCGCTCAATAAATACTTCAAACAATGCGAGGCTTCGGGTGTGTTGGCAGTCACCAGCGGCGGCGCATCAAGCGCAAGGGCGGCAAACTGGCAACCTATCAAGGGGCGGGCTTGCTTTGTGTTTCCTGACAATGACGAAGCGGGCGCGAAGTACGGCGCGGACGTAGTGCAAGCCTTAACGGGCATCGCATCAAGTGCCGCTGTGCTGGATATATCAGGGCTAGGCTTGCCCCATAAAGGCGATGCGGTTGAATGGTTAGCGGCGGGCGGTGATATTGACGGATTGATGATGCTGATAGACGCAACCCGAAGCCCGCCCGCTGCGCAGGATATAAACGCACCCGAAGCGGTTACAGCGATGGTTACACCCGACGAGCCTTCACTCGAAGAGGAAAAAATCAGTCAAGCAAGCGCGCTAGTGGATTTTGTTTTAGCCCGTGCCGAGATTTTTCACAACTCAAATAAAGACGTATTCGCCACGGATAACGAAACGAAGGAGACACGGCGCATTGATTCGAGAGCGTTCAAAGATTGGATGCTGGCAGGGTTTTATAAATCCACTGGGAAATCAGCCCGCGCACAATCGGTAAGTGAGGCATTGGGAACGCTAGGCGGGCTAGGACGCAACGAAGATGAAGAACACGAAGCACACCTTCGCATCGCTGGTTCTAACGGCGTTTATTTTATTGACCTAGCCGAACCGCAACGTAATCGAGTGATAAAAATCGAAGCGGGAAAATGGGAATTGATAACGAACTCGCCTATTCGATTTATTCGCACCGAATCTATGCAGCCGCTACCCGTGCCAGAACGAGGCGGCGATATAAATTTGCTGTGGAAAATCGCAAACATTCCACTAGCGGACAGGCAATTAGTTATCGCGTGGCTGTGCGAGTGTATGCGACCTGATACGCCGTTTCCTGTTTTAGAGTTGTTGGGCGAACAAGGCAGCGCGAAGAGTACGACGCAATCGGCATTGCGCAATCTGATAGACCCTAACGCCTGTAATTTGCGCGGCGCGCCAAAAGGTGTTGAAGATGTTTATGTCGGAGCGGGGGCGAATTGGTTAGTGAGTTTTGAAAATATTTCGCACCTACCCGCACCTATACAAGATGCTTTTTGCACCATCGCCACGGGCGGCGGCTATGCCAAGCGCAAGCTCTATTCTGACGCTGACGAAAGCGTCATCAAGGTTAAGCAGCCGATTGTTATCAATGGCATTAGTGCCGCGATTACTGCGCAAGATTTAATCGACCGCACGCTAACAATCGAGACACCGAGCATCACAGCACGAACCGAATGCGGCGATTTATGGCGCGATTTTAACAACGACCAACCCAAGATATTCGGCGGAATTTTGGACGCAATGGCGGAGGCTTTGCAGTTGCTGCCTAGCATCACACTTGCCCCCGAAGACCGTCCGCGCCTAGCTGAATTTGTACGCTTTGGCATGGCGATTGCAGAATGTACAGGCGGCAATCAAGCAGATTTTCTAATGCACTTCAATGAGTGCCGAAAAGAATCCATCGCACGCACCATAGATGCAAGCCCCGCTGCGACCGCGTTACTAGACTGGTTTGAGGCAAGGAATAAGCGCGAGTGTGTAATCAGCGTTAAAGACCTATTCAACGAGCTGGACAAATACAAGCCGCAAGGCGCGGACGGCTGGATTAAGAGTGCTAAAGGTTTAGGCGATGCGATGCGAAGAGCCGCCCCCGCACTTAGAACCCTAGGCATGGAATGCAAAAGCCTAGGAAAAGTTGGCGGTTCATATCGCTGGAAAATATCCTCCTATGAAAATAGTGCGAGATTTATTTATCCAAATGAAGTCCTGAATGTCCTAAGTCCTGATGATTGCCTAAAAAACGAGCAGAAAATCCCAAAAGAGCAGGACTTAGGACTTGCAGGACTTGAAAACGATGAATTTATCTCGCACCCTTCACCTGCGGACAAAAAAATCGACTTTGTGGAGTTCGCGATATGACCGCCCGCGCAGTGTTACGGGCGGCGCAACTTGACGGTGTGAATTTATTTTTAGATGCGGCGGGTGTGTTGAAAATATCGGGCAACACCGAAGCCGTTAAAAAACACGCTGACATAATCCGCGCTCAAAAAAGTGAGTTGCTGGACTTGTTGAACTATCCCGATTTAACCGCCGCTGAAATTGCCAGTATTCGCGCATGGTGTATCAGCATAAACGAAACTGACAAAGCGGCGATTGATGCGGCGTTAGCTTGTTGCAATGTAGATATTGACGACCGCGCCTATTACTTGCATCGCGCTCAATACGGCTGAAATATCGGCTGACAAGAAAGGAGCTGATTTTAATATCCGCTCCTTATTTTGGGTGTGTTGAAAGTACGCACGAACTGCGCGCAAGGTGAACGGCTAAACCCAATAGCTGTAAGGCTTTAATCGGCAAGGTGAGCGCAACGCCCGCGCAAAGTACGCAGCTAAGTGCGGAAATTGCGCACCATTGGGTAAAAAATAATCAGCAAACTAATCGAAAGGGTAAAACATGGCGAAAGGATGGACGGACGAACGACGGGCGAAAATGTCCGCTTTGATGATGGCGCGTAAGCCGTGGCAACACTCTACAGGGGCGCGCACCGCTGAAGGTAAGGCAAAGGTAAGCCGCAATTCGTGCCGCCCTCCTACCGTGCGTATGGTTGCATTTACGCGATGGATGATTAAGCAATTAGCAAAAGCCCAAACTGGCAAGCCGTGCGCGACCATTGAAGAGGTAAAGCAAAGGGCGATTGATTGCGGGGTGAAGTTGTGACGGCTGAAAATTCAGCCGATGTTTTACTGAGCGGAATTTTCGGCTGAGTGCAATATGACGCGAAGGCAAAACACACCCAAAAAGAGAGACACAAAATTTTTGTTGGTTCTTTTGTTGGTCTTTTCCAGAAACAAAAACCTAAAACCTAATAACGGCGTGGTTTACAAGGCGTTGTGCTGTGGTGGCGAGAAAGACGATAGATAGAGGATGGTTTAATGTTTGTTGGCTTGTTCCTGTTTAACCATCTCTTTCACCGCCTGCTTTTTCTCTTCTGGGATTTTATTAAACGCTCGATATTTGGCGCGTGCAGCTTCGCGCTGTGAAGGTGTTAATTTGCTCCATGTGCTAAGACGTTGTTGTACGCGTTGTTGCTCCTCAGGCTTTAGTTGTTCATAGCGTTTGGCAACACCGAGCAAGCGTTTTTGCTGAGTGCTATCGAAACTATTCCACTGTTGCGCTAAGGGGGAAAGTGCGTTTTTTTGCTGAGGTGTGAGCTGTTGCCAGTCATTTGTTGCGGCTCGTGCTAGAGCGGTGGTGAGTAAGCACAGCAGCATTGTTAAATAGATTTTTTTCATGTCACTGTAGTCGATGAAGGGTTAGTCAACAAAGATTTCGATAGGCATTTCATCGCTCAAAATGGCGATGTCGAGTTCGTTGATTTGTTGTTCGTGTTGATGCTGTAACACGCTCCACGCACTGATTAAAGTGGTTGCAACTAAGGCGGTGATGATCCATTTTTGAGCGCGTAGCGATAAATGAATAGGCAGCAGGTGCCCGCTGCTTAAAGTTGCTGCTGCAACACGAACACGCTGTTTACTTAATGCGGTTTGACGCGCTGCGCGCAATGCGGCTAGCGTGTCGCCATCGAGTTGCTGGGTGCTGCGATTGAGCAGCTGTGTAAATTGTTGAGTATTGATTTTTTCTGATTTATTTTTCATGGTAGCTCGACTCCTTGCTTTTTCAAGATGCTCGCTAAAGTGTGCGAGGCTCTGGAACAATGGGTTTTGACGCTGCCTTCCGAGCAGCCCATAGCAGCAGCAGTCTCGGTGGTGTCAAACCCCTCCCAGTAACGCAGCAGGAAGGCTTCTCGTTGACGCAAGGGTAGGGTTTCTAATGCGCGTTCTATTGCTTTAAGCGTTTGTTGTTGACTCAGCGCGGCATCAGGTTTAGCTGGCGCACTTTGATTATCTTCATCTGTTAGCGCATCTAAAGGGTCAAACTCCTCATCCAGTTGTTTGGATTGCAAGCCCGAAAATAGTGTCGTCCATGCGTTGCGCACTTTTTGCCGTCTGTAATAGTCGCGTATGGTGTTTTGCAAAATGCGCTGAAACAGCATAGGGAATTCTTCGGCAGGTTTGTCGCCATATTTTTCGGCGAGCTTGGACATGGCATCTTGGACAATGTCGAGCGCGCTGTGTGTGTCTTGCACGGCATAGCAGGCTTGCTTGTAAGCGCGCCGTTCTACACCCGTTAAGAATTCATTTAGTTCGGCTAGATTGCTCAGTTTCGCCCCCTTGAGAAGGCGCGCATGGTAGCAAATTGCATGGTGATGAGTGGTGCAAATACGCGAAAAGTTATTTTTATCGCGACATTTGGTTGACCAAAACGCCGCTAACCTTTATCTTACGCGGTTCATTTATTAGCAAAATTTAGGGTATTAGTGATGGAATTAACAGGCGCAGAAATCGCGATTCGCTGTCTGCAAGAAGAAGGAGTCGAATACTTATTTGGCTATCCGGGCGGCGCGGTGCTACACATCTATGACGCGCTTTTCCAGCAAGATAAAGTCAAGCATATTTTGGTTCGCCATGAACAAGCTGCGATTCATGCCGCCGATGGTTACGCGCGCTCGTCGGATCAAGTTGGTGTCGCTCTAGTTACCTCTGGCCCCGGCATTACTAATGCGATAACAGGAATTGCCACCGCTTATATGGATTCGATTCCGATGGTGGTGATTAGCGGGCAAGTACCGAGTCATTTCATCGGTGAGGACGCGTTTCAAGAAGTTGACGCGGTGGGGATTACGCGCCCATGCGTGAAGCATAATTTCTTGGTGAAGGATGTCAAAGACATCGCGGCGACCATGAAAAAGGCTTTTTATCTGGCGAAGTCAGGTCGTCCAGGTCCAGTGTTGGTTGATATTCCTAAAGATATTTCTAATCACAAAACCGAGTTCGTTTATCCCGAAAGTGTGAGCATTCGTTCTTACAATCCTGTCGCAAAATTGGACGTGACGCAGATTAAGCAGGCGATGCAGTTATTGCTGACCGCCAAGCGTCCCATGGTGTACGCGGGGGGCGGCGTAATTTTGTCGGATGCGGCAACGCAGTTGACTGAGTTCGTCAAGATGATGGGCTTCCCTTGCACCAATACCTTGATGGGTTTGGGCGGTTACCCCGCCACAGATGAGCAGTTCGTGGGCATGTTAGGGATGCACGGCACTTACGAAGCCAATATGGCGATGCAAAATTGCGACGTGTTAATTGCCATCGGCGCGCGTTTTGATGATCGCGTGATTGGTAATGTCGAACACTTCGCGCAAGTGCCGCGCAAAATTATTCATATTGACATCGACCCATCCTCTATCGCCAAACGCGTCAAAGTGGACGTGCCGATTGTGGGTGATTTGAAGCCTGTGCTGACCGAACTCATCGCCATGTTGCGCAATACCAAAGCGCGTCCCGATGCAGAAAGTTTAGCAGCTTGGTGGCAGCAAATTAAAGCGTGGCATGTTCAAGGTGGCGGATTGCGCTACAAAAATTCCACTGAAATTATTAAGCCACAATATGTGATTGAAACGATGTACAAGATTACCCACGGCGAGGCGTTTGTAACTTCGGACGTGGGGCAGCATCAAATGTGGGCAGCGCAATACTACAAATTCGACCAGCCGCGTCGTTGGATTAACTCTGGCGGCTTGGGCACGATGGGCTTTGGTTTGCCTGCCGCGATGGGCGTGCAGCTTAAAAATCCTGACGCAACGGTTGCCTGTGTGACAGGCGAGGGCAGTATTCAGATGAACATTCAGGAGCTATCCACCTGTAAGCAGTTCCATTTGCCAATTAAAGTGTTGTCGCTGAACAATCGCTATTTGGGCATGGTGCGCCAGTGGCAGCAGTTCTTCCACGGCGACCGTTATTCGGAATCGTATATGGATGCCCTGCCTGATTTTGTGAAATTGGCGGAAGCCTATGGTCACATTGGAATGCGCATTGAAAAGCCTGCTGATGTAGAGCCAGCCTTGATAGAAGCGTTTGCGCGCAAAAAAGATTTGGTGTTTATGGACTTTCAAACCGACCCTAAAGAAAACGTATTTCCTATGGTGCCAGGCGGCAAAGGCTTGTCTGAAATCGTGTTGTCGGAGGACTTGTAATGCGCCACATTATTTCTTTGTTAATGGAAAATGAAGCGGGTGCGTTGTCGCGTGTGGCGGGCTTATTTTCGGCACGCGGCTACAACATTGAGTCGCTTACCGTCGCACCCACTGAAGACGCAACGCTGTCGCGCATGACCATCGTGACACATGGTTCGGATGCGGTGATTGAGCAAATTACCAAGCAACTGAACAAGCTCATAGATGTCGCTGCCGTGATGGATTTGAGCGAAGGCGAACATTTAGAGCGCGAATTGATGTTGGTGAAAGTGCGTGCCATGGGGGACGCGCGTGAAGAGCTAAAACGTATGGCCGATATTTTTCGCGGGCGTATTTTGGATGTCTCGGATCACACCTACACCATTGAGTTGACTGGTACGCGTGCCAAATTAGATAGCTTTTTACAAAGTATAGATCACGATTTGATTTTGGAAACCGTGCGTACTGGCGCGTCAGGTATAGGGCGCGGCGATCGCATTTTGCAGCTGTAAATCAGACGTTAGTTGCGAGTTTTTCCGTTTACGCAGTTTAGGAAGACACTGACTAACAACTTAAAATTAACAACCCAATTTTTTAATTTTTAACGAAAGAGAATGACATGAAAGTTTATTACGACAAAGACGCAGACCTCTCCTTAATCAAGGGCAAACAAGTAACCATCGTCGGTTACGGTTCACAAGGTCATGCGCACGCGCAAAATTTGCGTGACTCAGGCGTAAACGTCACCGTGGGCTTGCGTAAGAGCGGCGCGTCTTGGAAAAAAGCTGAAGCGGCTGGCTTGAAAGTAATGGAAGTTGCGGCGGCGGTTAAAGCGGCTGACGTAGTAATGATTTTGTTGCCTGATGAAAATATTCCTGACGTGTACAACCACGACATCGCACCGAATATGAAGGCGGGCGCGGCATTGGCATTTGCGCATGGTTTCAACGTGCATTACAACCAAGTGATTCCTCGCGCCGACATCGACGTGATTATGATTGCGCCTAAAGGCCCTGGTCACACCGTGCGTTCTGAATACCTCAAAGGCGGCGGCGTGCCGAGTTTGATTGCGGTTTATCAAGACGTGTCAGGTAAGGCGCGCGACATCGCGTTGTCGTATGCCGCATCTAACGGCGGCACTAAAGGTGGCGTAATCGAAACCAACTTCCGCGAAGAAACTGAAACCGATTTGTTCGGTGAACAAGCGGTGTTGTGTGGTGGTGCGGTTGAGTTGGTTAAGGCAGGATTCGAGACCTTGACCGAAGCTGGTTACGCACCCGAAATGGCGTACTTTGAGTGTCTGCATGAATTGAAATTGATTGTCGATTTGATGTACGAAGGCGGTATCGCCAACATGAATTACTCGATTTCCAACAATGCGGAATACGGTGAATATGTAACTGGTCATCGCGTGATTGCTGACCAAGCGCGCGCAGCGATGAAAGAATGTTTGACCAACATCCAAAATGGTAACTACGCAAAACAATTTATTTTGGAAGGTCGCACCAACTATCCAGAAATGACCGCGCGTCGTCGTTTGAATGCTGAACATCCAATCGAAAAAGTTGGCGCGCAATTGCGTGGCATGATGCCTTGGATCAGCAAAAACAAACTGGTTGATCAATCGAAAAACTAAGCAACAAGTCGATAATCGTCCCTTAAAAATCGCTAGTTGTTAGTTAAGGCTTTGCCTGCTAGCACTGGCGATTTTTGTTTCAGGATGCTGGAAAATTTTGTAAGCCACGGGTGAACACAATGGATGAATTTAATACACGCAAACCTATGACGCTGCGCAAGCGCGGCATTTATTTATTGCCTAATTTATTTACCACGGGTGCCTTATTTGCGGGCTTTTTTGCAATCGTTCAAGCCATGAATGGCAAATTTGAAATCGCCGCCGTGGCAATTTTTATTGCCATGATATTGGATGGTTTGGACGGTCGCGTGGCACGCATGACGCATACCCAAAGTGAATTTGGCGCGGAGTACGACAGCTTGTCCGATATGGTTTCGTTCGGTGTCGCCCCCGCGTTGGTGGTGTATGAGTGGGCGTTGAAAGACATGGGGAAATGGGGCTGGTTTGCCGCCTTTATTTATTGCTGTGCCACCGCGTTGCGTTTAGCCCGCTTCAATACCAACATCGACGTGGTTGATAAGCGTTACTTCCAAGGCTTACCCAGCCCCGCTGCCGCTGCTTTGGTGGCGGGCTTTGTGTGGGTGATGTCGGACTACGGTTACACAGGCGAACAAGTGCGCTTTTTTGCGGCGGCGATTGCGATTTTTGCGGGCCTAAGCATGGTGAGCAATTTGCCGTTCTACAGCTTCAAAGATTTCAACATGCGCAAAAGCGTGCCGTTCTTGGCGATTTTTTTAGTCGCACTCGGCTTCTTGTTAGTGTTTAGTTATCCACCGGGTGTGTTGTTTGGCTTGTTCCTAATCTATGCCTTGTCGGGTTTTGTGATGTGGTTGGTGCGTAGGCGTAGCCACCCATTAAATTAAGCCTCCTTAAATTAAGAAAGCATTAAAAAATGAGTAGCAATCAGTTAATTATTTTTGATACCACGTTGCGCGATGGCGAGCAAAGCCCAGGTGCGGCGATGACGCGCGACATGAAATTGCGCATCGCGCGGCAACTCGAAAAGCTCGGCGTGAATGTGATTGAAGCGGGCTTTGCCGCCGCCAGTCCGGGTGATTTTTTAGCCGTGCAAGCGGTAGCCGAAGCGATTCGCAACTCGACCATTTGTTCCTTGGCGCGCGCCAGCGAGAACGATGTGCGCCGCGCGGGTGAAGCCATCAAGCCTGCAAAATCGGGACGCATCCACACCTTTATCGCGACCAGTCCCATTCACATGGAACACAAGTTGCGCATGAGCAAAGAGCAGGTGTTGGAACGCGCCGTGCAAGCGGTGAAATGGGCGTTGGAATATACCGACGATGTGGAGTTTTCTGCTGAAGATGCGGTGCGTTCCGACATGGATTTTTTAGTGCAAGTGTTTGATGAAGTCATCAAAGCAGGCGCGAAAACTTTGAACGTGCCCGACACCGTCGGCTATTCGATTCCTTTTGCGTGGGGCGAACGTATGCAGCAACTCATCGCGCGCGTACCCAATTCCAACAAGGTAATTTGGTCCACGCATTGCCATAACGATTTGGGTTTGGCGGTGGCGAATTCATTGTCCGCTGTGTTGAACGGCGCGCGTCAAGTGGAGTGCACCATCAATGGCTTGGGCGAACGCGCGGGTAATGCGTCGTTGGAAGAAGTGGTGATGGCGGTGCGCACGCGCCGCGACATTTTCAATTTGGATACTAGGATTGACACCACGCAAATCGTGCCGACCTCAAAATTGGTATCGAGCATCACCGGTTATCCGGTGCAACCCAACAAGGCGATAGTCGGGGCGAACGCGTTCGCGCATGAGTCTGGCATTCATCAGGACGGCGTATTAAAGCATCGCGAAACTTATGAAATTATGAGTGCCGAATCGGTGGGTTGGAACGCCAATAAATTAACGCTCGGAAAATTGTCGGGTCGCAATGCGTTGCGCCAACGCTTCGACGCGTTGCACATCACTTTTGCTTCCGAAGAAGAATTTATCGCCGCGTTCAATCGCTTCAAAGAATTGGCGGATCGCAAAACGGAAATTTTTGATGAGGATTTGCAAGCCTTAGTGAGCGACGAAGCCGTTACCAAAGTCAGCGAACATTACCGCTTGGTGTCGCTGCGCGCGCATTGCGAAACGGGCATGTTGCCGCAAGCCAAAGTGGTGATGAATTTAGGCAGCGAAGAGCATGAGGCCGAAGCCCAAGGCGGCGGTCCCGTCGATGCTACCTTCAAAGCCATCGAGCAAATTGTTGCCAGCGGTGCGGAGTTGCAATTGTATTCGGTGAACAACATCACCAGTGGCACCGACGCGCAAGGCGAAGTCACCGTGCGCTTGTCCAAAGGCGGTCGCATCGTCAACGGGCAAGGCGCGGATACCGACATCGTCACTGCCTCCGCTAAAGCGTATTTGAATGCACTGAACAAGCTCTACAACAAAGACGAACGCGCGCATCCGCAGTTGTAAATGGGGTTGTAGTGGCAGTTAAATAAAAAACGCGCTTAGGCGCGTTTTTTATTGCTAGCAATATGAGTTACGCAAATGGTGGAAATACAGATGGTTTTTTCGTAGGGTGCAATAAGAGTAGCGCATTGCACCAGAGACTTCATACGGCGCAATAACGATTGCGCCCTACAGTGCTGGCGCGAAACATGGCAGAGCCATACACATCGTGTATTCAGTAAGCGAAGAAGATGCAGTTAGAATGGTAATTACAGCATATGAACCCGCTCCAGAACTTTGGCTGGATGATATGAAAACAAGGAGAGCAAAATGAAATGCCCAATTTGTAAACATGGCGAAATGATTGCGGGTGTTGCCAGCATCACGTTAGAGCGTGATGGCTCAACCGTGATGTTCAAAAGCGTACCCGCTGAAATTTGCAATAATTGCGGCGAAGCATTTCACAGCGCAGAAACGACAAAATCATTATTGGAGCAAGCCGACCAAGCGGCAAAACGAGGTGTTGAAGTGGATGTTAGGCGTTATGCCGCTGCTTAAGAAAAGACCTATTCATCAACAATTTCGAATGTAAAACTGTCAATAAAAAACGCGCCTGAGGCGCGTTTTTTATTGACTAGATTGTGAAGGTCAACTGAATATATGCGCGTCATTTAGATGCGCCGTTTGGCACTCAGCGTTGCGTTCGGTTGCGGCTCTACCAGTCGCCCAGTGACATACTTGTGCAGCACGCTTGCCATCAGCGTTTGATAAGGAATCGCTTCCTCTGCGGCTTTCGCCTGAAGGTCGTCGAGGTCTCGCGAAGAGATGCGAATATTGACCCGTTTGTCTTTGTTCAGAGCCGTTGCAGCCATCGCTGCAAAGCGCGTGATTTCGCTTTTTCCTTTTTGCGCAGGCAGCCATTCGCCTCGCTCAAATGAGGCTAATATTTCTTGCTCAAGTTTATTTTCTTTATCCATTTTCATTGCTCCTCACTTAGATAAATTCGAGTGGCTTTGCGACTCGGAATAATCGTTTTCAAAAAGACCTCGTGCGTCGTTTCCACAAAAGGAACTAAATAAGCGTAGCCACGAATACGTACCACAAACATACGTTGGTTGGGATATTGCGCGTTGTTTGGATGATCTAACACGACCAACAACCCGCCATTCGACATGGCTGACACGACCTCTTCAAAAGATACGCCACGTTCAGTTTTGAGGCGGATATTTTTCTCGGTGTTCCAGTTGATAGGCTTCATGCGGGTATATTACACTTGTGTGCCTTATGGCATCAAGTTGATTTGCGACGGACGCGTTGGCGGTTAAGCATATTAGGAATTGGAAATGTGTTAATGCAAGACCCAAATTTGCATATTTGAATGCCTTGAACAAGCTCTACAACAAAGACGAACGGGCGCATCCACAGTTGTAAGTTGGTCGCAAAAGTAGTTCAATAAAAAACGCGCCTGAGGCGCGTTTTTTATTGTGGACAAGGAGAGTAGAATGCAAAGCTCAATTTGTAAGCTGGCTGAAATGATTGCAGGTCTGGACAGTATTACTTGAAAGGAAAATATCATGGGTATTACCTACGCAGATATAAGATTGGCTAACGATGCGCGGGACGATTTAGAAGAGATAGATGCTTGTGCCGTCGTGGATACGGGGGCAATGCACTTGTGCATTCCAGAACATGTGGCGATGCAATTGCAGCTTAAATCTAGGACAAAAAGAGAAGTGCAAACTGCCGATGGTAAATCGCACTTAGTTGACTACGTTACCCCCGTGCGAATCTCCATGCTCAATCGTGAATGCGTTACAGGCGCGTTGGTATTGGGCAATCAAGTCCTGTTAGGCGCGATTCCAATGGAAGATATGGATTTAATTATTGAGCCCTCCAGATTGCGAGTCAGAGTTAATCCCCTGAGTCCGAATGTGCCTGTGTCGCTAGCCAAAGGCGTGGTAATTAAAGATTAGAAACTAAGTTTTCGACCGAGATTTTTTGTGTGATGCACACGGATTGAGAAGATAGAAAAAACGCGCTCAGGCGCGTTTTTTATTGCTTGCGACATGAACTACAAATGGTTGCCGGAACCGTCAATTAGTTTTTTTAGGGTGATTGGCGGTTAAGAATATTAGGGATTTCGAATGTGTTAATGCAAGACTTGACCCCAAATTCCTTTTGGCGTTTGTGAACCGCGCCTGTAAGTACCGGCTCATGAGACTCGCGTACGAATCTCAATATACCCGACAGTACAGCGAGTTCATCGTCTGCCGTCACAAGCACTTTCTCAGAAGTGTCGCAGGCGTCAAAGGCCTTTGAGTAATACAGATATGAGTCGTCTCGATCGTCTCGAAAGACACTCGCGTGAGTCGAAGTGAAATGCCGTGCCAGATGTTCGAGGTCTGACAAAGCCCCTCGAATCTGAACTTCCCAGCGCCAATTAAAAGTATTCATGTGGGCTAACGTTTGACATAAGGGGCGCGCTTTAGCGCGTCCCGCTTGATGGATGGGTTGGGCATGATTACTTAAACCCAACAATGCAAGATGGTATGCCAAAAGGTGGGTATGCCCGTAAAGTGCATAAAACCAAAAATAACCAAACAACCATAAAGGTTATGCCCACATAAATGGGAATGCGGCTAACGGAATAGCGACGCATTATTAACCCCTCTATAAAGCCACTAATACCACGTTTATTTAGGCGACCTTTCACGGTGCTGTGATATTTACAATCATCCTCATGAAATAAAACAGGATGAGATTGGGATAGCTGAGCTTCCCAATACTCCTGCCAGTACTTGGCTCCAGAGGCCATGCCAATTTGGAATAACGAGATTAAAACCCCTGCGACACAGACTAAAAAACTAACGACAGGTATTGCATGAGAAGATTGAATAACCCCAGCCAACATAACGCCTTGAAAAATCATGAAGAAATTATTACGTTGTGCAAGTTGTGTAATTTCAAACTTACGCATTTCTAACGCAATAGCAGCGTCAGATTGAGTTTCGCATTTTTCGGTTGTCATATTACTTTCCATATCAGAATGCCCAACGTTGAGCTAAGGGGCTCGCCCGCTTCTGGGCGAGTCCCTCTTGAGCGCCGGGTTGGGCTTCATAGCCATTTTTCTTTCCATCGATTTGCGCATTTATTCTTTATGAGACTAACAGCCTCTTTAAATTCATTAGACTGATATTGCGCATTGTTGACAATAGCAATAGGTGAGGCGAGCTTGCTGGATTTTAGGACAATCACTTTTAGCGGCCTATCGTAAATAGCTGAATCAATATCACCCCATTCGATCTCAAGTTTTCCATAACGTCTATTTTCAATGTTGATACCACGCTCAGAGAGCAGAAATACCGTAAAGAGGGTTTCAGTACCATAACGTAAAATAAACCATACGCTTTTGGCTCCAAATACCACCAAGAGGGGAAACATAATACAGGCCCCTATAAAATGGAAAGTATTCATACCCGTGGGCAAGGGGTTCATCAATATAAGCCAAGTCACCCACGCTGAAAAAGCGGTTAGTGCAATAAATAATGGAAGACCCGCCAGAATAAGTAGCACCGCAAGTGGCTTGAAATATTGGACTTTAACTTCATTCATTTTTATGCCCAACGTTGAGGTAAGGGGCGGGCGGCTTCTCGCCCGTCCCGCTTGATCGTAAGGTTAGGCTGCTGTGAAGCCTCAAAGTTGATCACTTTTTTCTCCATCTGATATGCCTTGCAACCATGCGATAGCATTAATCACCAGCCATCCGAAAAACCATATGACTGGAAAAGCTAACACGGCAATTATTGTGCTACCAGAAAACATGTCGTATGGTTTTCGTGGGTAAACGATTTCTATTCCAGCAAACAAGAGCATGGAAAGAATGATTGCCGCACCAAAAGAATAGAGTGCTGGATGTTTATGCATGAATGCCTAACGTGGAGCTAAGGGCGCGCTTTAGCGCGTCCCGCTTGAGCGTAAAGTTAGGTTTCACTTCACTCTCACAAGCTTGATGAAATAAGTTAGCAGAACGATGCCAACACATGGATACAGAACAATCAAGTCAACCCGAATATTCTCGCCCCTTGGAACCAAATTGGTTTGATAGTAAAGAAAAAACAAAACAATGAAAATTGGGGCATGGAGAAAAATCCGCGAGAACAGGTTTCTTATTCGCCATGGGTAGGCAACCGCGACAAGACTAAGCAGGATTATTGTATAAAACAAAATAGACCTGGTTGTATTTTCCCAGTAGGTACCTTGTAACAATAAATCTGACATGTGAATACCTAACGTAAAAGTGAGGGGCTGCGCGCTTTTGCGCAGTCCCTCTCGACTGACGGGTTGGGCGTTTCAGTCAACCATACCTGCTGCGGCACCCGAAGCAAGACCCCCAGTAACTGCGCCAGCAGTAGCAATCGTTGTTGCTCCAGCAGCCATACCTCCACCACCAACCGCTAGTGCTCCACCGCCTATTGAAGCTAACGATGCGCTTGATAGAGCGGCTCCCGATAACGTGCTGATTGCTGTTCCCGTACTGGCTGCGCCAAGTAGACCAGCACCCCCTGCCGCAGCAGCAACCGTAGGTGCAGCAACTAACGCTAAGCCGCCTGTAGCAACAGTTGCCCCAACTACTAGAAGCGTTTTACCTGGGTTTTCAACGACGGCATCTTTGACACCACCCAAGACATCACCTATGAAACCACCGCTTAATGTAGGCCCGTAACCAAACAAAAACTCATCAATATCACTAAATACTCCCATGATTCATCTCCTTGCCTGAAGATAGTAGAAACGTTGAGTGGACTCAGGCGGCATATGCCCAACGTATATTCGACGGCAATATCGCCGTATAATCTGGGCAGGTTTGCCGCATAACACTTATTTTTGAATGATAACTCATTATTGTTTAACGAAATTAGGTTAAAAATTATGGCGCAAGATATTTCAAATACGGCGTTGTCACTTCATCCACCCAAACTGCTTGATGAAGTGCGCACCAAATTACGTTTTTTGCACTACAGTTTGCGCACGGAGCATTCTTATGTGGGCTGGATTAAACGTTATATTTTGTTTCATGGCAAGCGTCATCCCAAAGAGATGGGGGCGACTGAAGTTGAGATTTTTTTGAGCAGCTTGGCGGTGGAGCGCAATGTGGCCGCCGCCACACAAAATCAGGCGTTGGCGGCGTTGCTGTTTCTTTATAAAGAAGTTTTGGGCATTGCGCTGCCTTGGTTGGATGACATTCGGCGCGCTAAAAAACCACGGCGTTTGCCTGTCGTGCTGAATCGTCAAGAAGTCGCCGCGCTGCTGGCGCAGTTGGAGGGAACGCATGGCTTGATGGCGCGATTGTTGTATGGCACGGGGATGCGTCTAATGGAATGTTGCCGTTTGCGTGTGAAGGATGTTGATTTGTCGCGCCGTGAGATTTTGGTGCGCGATGGTAAAGGCGGTAAAGATAGGGTGACGATGTTGCCTGAATCGTTGCTTGCCCCGATACAGGCGCACTTGCAACGGGTGCGCAGTTTATTTGACGCGGATCGCTCGCAAAATTTTGCGGGCGTTTATTTACCTGACGCGCTGAGTAAAAAATATCCCCATGCTGGTAAAGAATGGGCTTGGTTTTGGCTATTTCCCTCGCGTACTTTGTCGATTGACCCTATCAGTCAAATTGAACGCCGTCATCATGCGCACGAGCAGGCCTTGCAACGTGCGATCAAAAAAGCGGTGGCTGCGGCGGGCATAGTCAAGCCTGCTTCGACGCATAGTTTGCGCCATTCTTTTGCCACCCACTTGCTGGAAAACGGCTACGACATCCGCACTGTGCAGGAGCTGCTCGGACATTCGGATGTTTCCACCACGATGATTTACACACATGTGTTGAATAAAGGCGGGCGTGGCGTGGTGAGCCCACTGGATAGATGATTTATTCACCGCCCACTTTGCGGTATCATCTGCCGCATAACCCAGCCCTGGAGGGCAAAACATGAACACCATTGCATTACCGAAAACACTACTTAAACGGCTAGATAAATACTCCGAAGCCTCTAAGCGTTCCGCATCGGCTTTTGTAAAAGAAGTTTTACAAGAGCGGCTGGATTACGAAGACTGGAAGTCAAAAAAGATTGACGCAGGGCTTGCCGATATTGAAGCAGGTCGCGTCATTTCGCATGAAGAACTCGTTAAGCGCATGAAGAGCAGAATAGAGGCGACGGCGGAAAATGTCAGCAAAAAAACAGCTTGAGTGGTCGATTCAAGCGAGCGACGATTTAGCGGATATTTATGATGGTATTGTTGACGACAATCCGAAGGCCGCCGCGCAAGTAATTCGCATTGTGACTGTTCTGCATCAATCTAAACTTTACCCGTAGTGTTGTGCTGCTTTCGCCAACCCCACCAGCGCGCTTCTAGCTTGTTGCGCATCCAGCACCGCCTCGTCAAAATCAACTCGCAAAATTTCACCATCGGCGCGCATATCGAAGCCGTCACTATCTATGCCTAACATCGCCACATCCAGCACGTCACGCTGGTGAAAGTGTTTGCAATAGCCGCGCATGGTGTTGCTGTGGTCGGCGTTCATGTGGCTGACCACATCGGTTTCTTGCTTGATAAGCGCGTAAGGCGCGAGGCTGTATTGCTCGATATTCACCCAATGGATTTTACCGAAACCGCCGATGTAGCGAATGGCGATGGGCTGGATGCGATAAAAGGCGAAATCGTGCATGGCGAAGTATGTTTCGGCTTCGGGAAAGTAGCGCAAATAACGCGCGCCGATTGTTTCTTTATCGGCGATCAGTGCGGCGTTGCCGAGCAAGGTAATGCGTCCTTGCGTTTGGATATGCGCGTCGCGCTGGTCATGCGTAATCAGGCTGACGCGCGGGTCGTGCAGAATATTTTTGGTGTGTTCAGCCAGACCGCTAATTAAAATAATCAAGCTGCCATCGTGATCGACTAAGTACGGCGTAATCGAACCAAAGGGAAAACCATCGAATTTTTTCGACAGTGTGGACAGCGCGCCGTAGCGATGGGCGCGCAACATTTTTCTAGCTTCGGTGGCGTTGTTCATTTAACCCTCTTTTGTAAATTCTGTAGGAGCGAGCCCTGCTCGCGATGCTGCATCATTTGTTTTGGTAAAAATCGCGAGCAGGGCTCGCTCCTACAAAAGCAATTTCATGCGGCGAGTTTCAGCGCGGTCATTGCCAAGCGTTTCCCTAACGCGACACATAATTTTTTCTCGGCTTCACTTATCGGCGCGTCGCTCGTCAATCCCGCTACATGGCTTGCGCCATAAGGCGTGCCGCCGCTGGTGGTGCTGGCGAGTTCGGGTTCGGAATAGGGAATGCCGATGATCATCATGCCGTGATGCAACAGCGGCATCATCATGGTCAGCAGCGTGCTTTCTTGTCCGCCGTGCATCGAGCTGCTGGAGGTAAATACGCACGCGGGCTTGCCGACCAGCGCGTGTTGCATCCACAAACCGCTCGTGCCATCCCAAAAATATTTCATCGCCGCTGCCATATTGCCGAAGCGCGTTGGGCTGCCCAATGCCAAGCCGATACATTCGGTGAGATCGCGCAATTCCACATACGGCGCGCCGCTGTCGGGGATGCCAGCTTCGGTGGCTTCGCAGGTGGTGGAGATTTTTGGCACGGTGCGCAAGCGGGCTTGTACACCATCCACTTGCGCAATGCCCCGTGCAATCAGTTGCGCCATTTGTTTAGTCGCGCCGTGTTGGCTGTAATACAGCACGAGAATTTCTTTGTCAGTTATCATTTGCGAATCTCTATAGGTGTTATTGAATTTCAGCTAAGGAATTATAAAGAAGGCGCGCAGTTATGAAAAAAAACTTACTCGATATATTTGCTTTACTGCGTTTTGTGATTGCACGCTTTCAGCAAGACCGTTGCTCGCAAGCGGCAGCCAGCTTGACCTTTACCACGCTACTGTCGCTCGTGCCGCTGATCACGATTACCCTCACCATGCTCGCCGCGTTCCATGTGTTTGAAGATTTTTCGACGCAGATTAAAAACGATGTGTTGAGTAATTTGATGCCCGATAAATCTGCCTTGGTGGTAACGCAATACATGCAGCAATTCGCCGAAAGTGCCACGCGCCTAACCGCCGTCGGAATTGTGTTTTTGGCGGTGACGGCGATGTCGATGATGCTCACAATCGACAAGGCGTTCAATGTGATTTGGCGGGTCTCGCAGCCGCGCCCTTTGATTAAACGCTTGGTAGTGTATTGGACGATTTTGACCGTCGCGCCGTTGCTCATCGGCACCAGTTTGTCGCTCACTTCTTGGCTGGTCGGGCTGACCTTAGGCTACGCCAAACACATCCCCGTGTTCGGCGTGGAAGCCTTGCGCATCCTGCCTGTGCTGTTCACTACGGTGGCATTCACCTTGCTATTTTTGCTGGTGCCGAATCGTTATGTGCCGCGCAGCCACGCGTTCATCGGCGCAGTCTTTTCAGCGGTGTTATTTGAAACCATGAACCGCGTGTTTGCCAATTACATCAGCCACTTTCCTACTTACAAATTAGTTTATGGCGCGTTTGCTAGCGTGCCGATTTTTTTGCTGTGGATTTACTTGTCTTGGTTGACGATTTTGCTGGGTGCGGTGGTCGCGTCATCTTTATCACATTGGCGTAGTTCGCATCAAAAACACCTGACTTCAAGCGCACGTTTGCTGGATGCTTTGCGCGCGCTGCAATTGATGGAAACAGGCTTTACGCAAGGGCGCGTATCAACTTTCCCTGAGATTTCTAAAGCACTGCATTTAGGCTACGACGAGCTGGAATTTATTTTGGACAAGCTCGCGACGGCGGGGATGGTGCGCAAGGCGGAGGGTAATGTGTGGTTGTTGGTACGGGATACACAACACATTAAGGCCTCAGAAGTACTGCAATTATTTGTCCTCGATGCGAGTCGTTTATTTGCCGAGCAAGCCCACGACCCGCTACAAATTTGGTTGGCAGGATGCGCTAAACAATTAGAAAAAAGCAGCAGCATTTCTTTGCAGCAACTTTTCAAACAAAGCACTGCTTGCTCGATAAAATAATCTGCGTTCTAATGCGCGACGTTTTTTTACTGAAGGGAAATACTCCATGCAATTTTTAGAAAATTTATTTGAAGGCTCGTTGTGGAATAGTCGTTTTGTGATTATCGCGGCGGTTATCGGCAGCTTGTTGGCGGGCTTCGCGATTTTTTATATGGCGACCGTGGATGTGTTTATTTTGTTAGGACACGCCATGCATTACGCCGACAGTAGCTTGACGGAAGAAGCGCGCAAAACCTTGCACGACGGCACGGTATCGCACATTGTGGAAGTGGTGGATGGCTATTTATTGGCAACGGTGATGTTGATTTTTTCGCTGGGTTTGTACGAATTATTTATCAGCGACATCGACCAAGCGCATGGCAACAAAGCCTCCAGCAAAATTTTGGTGATTAACAGTTTGGATGATTTGAAATCGCGCTTAGCTAAAGTGATTTTGATGATTATGATTGTCACGCTGTTTGAAGAGGCTCTGAATATGCACATCTCCGCCCCGATTGATTTGGTTTACATGGGCGCGAGCATCGCGCTGATTGCCTTGGCTTTGTACCTCAGCCATGCGGCGGAAGCGGGCTCGCACAGCAATGATGTCGCTACGCCAGATGCACCTGAAAAGCACGGCCACTAAAATGTTCAGTATCGCTAAGTATTACGCGACATTAGCGGGGCTGTTAGCCTCGCTAACTGTTTGTGCCGCTGACTTTTCATTCACCGACTTACACGGTAAGACGCACCATTTAGCGGACTATCGCGGCAAATATGTGTTGGTGAATTTTTGGGCGACTTGGTGTTCGCCCTGCTTGAGCGAAATTCCCGAATTGAATGCTTTGCAAAAAGCGCATAAGGATTTAGTCGTCATCGGCGTGGCGATGCAATCAGGCTCGCGCGCTAAAGTTGCCGAGTTTGCGGCGGCGCATCAAATGAACTACGCGCTGGTGATGGGCAATCGCGACATCGCCGAACAGGTGCGTAAAGCTGCGCAGCAAGCTGATGAAATTGAAGTGTTGCCGAGCAATTTTTTATTTGGCAGGCAAGGCGAGTTGCTCGATTTCACCGCAGGTGACGTGACACAAAGCAGCGTGGAGAGTTTTTTACACAGCAAAAAAACTAATTAGCATTGGCAATATATTTAGTGCTGTTGCGTGGCTGCGTTGCCCAATGACTATGCCACGCAGCCCTTACTAAATTAGGGTATTCAGGGCGACCCAAGCTGCCGTTATAACGCCCTAGCGCACGAAATAAATCACCGTGTTCGATGTTCAAATAGTGTCGCAAAATGGTGCAGCCGTAGCGCAAATTGATGCGGATATGAAAGAGGTTTTGTTCGTCCGTGCCGATTTCTTTCGTCCAAAACGGCATCACTTGCATATAGCCGCGCGCGCCCACGCTAGATACCGCGTATTTCTTAAAGCCACTTTCCACTTCAATTAAACCCAATACCAGTTCTGGATCTAAGCCCGCGCGCGTGGCTTCGTAATGCACCGTCTTGAGAAAATCTAAGCGGTCAGGCTCGTAAGGAAAACGCTTGAGCAAACGCGGCGACATTTTGCTTAACCACACATCGGCTTCGTACTGCGTGGCAAACGCTAACTTCGGTGCGGCTTGGTCGGACACGCTACGCTGCAACACCGCGCGCACGCTGGCGGAGAGCGGCGATTGCACTTGCGCACCCGCGTGGACGGGGGAAGAGAGCAGGGCAAGGATTAAGGATGCGGGAAGGAGGCAGGATTCAGGATTCAGGATTCGAGATGCGAGAGGCAGAACGCGCGAGCTAAGGGCGCGCAGCGGGTCGCGGCTTGTCCCGCATCCCGTATCCCGCATCCCGCATCCTGCCCTTAGCTTGTTCATATTTTTGCAGCTACAAAATCAACAATTTCATTCAAGGCAATACTTTGAGCTGCGCTGTCGCGACGACCTTGATATTCCACCATGCCGTCTTTTAAGCCGCGATCGCCCACCACGATGCGATGCGGGATGCCAATCAGTTCCATATCGGCAAACATCACGCCGGCGCGCTCGTCACGGTCATCTAATAACACTTCAATTCCCGCTGTTTGTAACTGGCTATACAGTTGTTCGACGGCCGCGCGCACGGTGTCGCTCTTCACCATATTCATGGGCACAATCGCGATTTGAAACGGTGCGATAGTGGCAGGCAAGCAGATGCCGCGCTCATCAAAATTTTGCTCGATAGCCGCCGCGACGATGCGCGACACGCCTATGCCATAACAGCCCATTTCGATAATTTGTGCTTTGCCTTGCGCGTCCAAATAAGTGGCTTTAAGTGCCTCGGCATATTTAGTGCGCAACTGGAAAATGTGCCCAACTTCGATACCGCGACACAATTCCAACGTGCCTTTGCCATCGGGCGATGCGTCACCCGCAATAACGTTGCGGATGTCTGCAATCACATCGGCTTCGGGCAAATCACGAACCCAATTCACGCCAGCGGTATGGAATTTAGGTAGGTTCGCACCGCACACAAAATCGCTCATCGCGGCAACGGTATGGTCGGCGATGACGCGCACTTTGCTGCGGTCAATGCCGAGCGGTCCTAAAAATCCAGCCGGGCAATTAAAAAATTCGCGCAACTCATCTTCACGCGCAAAACGGAAGTCATTCATCCCTGCAATTTTGCCGACCTTCACTTCGTTAAGTGAGTGATCGCCGCGCAGCAACATGATGTGCAATTTTTCATTCGCCACCAGTGCCAATAATTTCACGGTGCGTTGCAAACTGATACCCAGTAGCTCGGCAACTTGCTCGCAGGTAGTTTGTTTAGGCGTATCGACATTGCGCATTGTTTCGCTTGCGGCAGCGCGCAAAGCTAGTGGTGGTAAGGCTTCCGCTAGTTCCACATTGGCGGCGTAGTCCGATGTTGGACAAAATGCCAAGCCGTCTTCGCCCGAATCTGCCAGCACATGAAACTCATGCGAACCACTACCTCCAATCGCGCCCGTGTCAGCAGCGACGGCGCGGAATTGCAGCCCTAAGCGCGTGAAAATACGGCTGTAGGTTTGGTACATAACGGCATAAGTTTTTTCCAGACTGGCGAAATCAGCATGGAAAGAATAGGCATCTTTCATCAAAAATTCGCGGGCGCGCATCACGCCAAAACGCGGGCGAACTTCGTCGCGGAATTTGGTTTGGATTTGATAAAAATTAACCGGCATCTGGCGATAACTTTTAATTTCGCGGCGCGCGATGTCAGTGATGACTTCCTCGTGCGTTGGGCCAAAACAAAATAAATTGTTATGGCGGTCGGTGATTTTTAACATTTGCGGACCGAACACTTCCCAGCGTCCGGTTTCTTGCCATAGTTCGGCGGGCTGCACGGCAGGCATCAATAATTCAATCGCGCCGCTGCGGTTCATTTCTTCACGCACGATGGTTTCGACTTTGCGCAAAGCACGCAAACCCAATGGCATCCAAGTGTACAGGCCGCTGGATAATTTTTTGATATAGCCGGCGCGCACCATCAATTTGTGGCTGGGCAATTCGGCTTCGGTCGGGGCTTCTTTTTGGGTGCTGATGAAAAATTGGGAGACGCGCATGGTTTATTCTGAGATGGCAAAAAATGAGGGTGCGATTCTAGCGCGTATGGCTTGTATTCGGTAGGTTTGCGGCATTTTTGCTTTGCATAAAACACGAAGTATGAAAGAATCCGCGCCATTGAAATTTACGAATAGAGAAGCAAATGTTAGACCGAGACGGCTATAGACCGAATGTCGGCATCATCATTACCAATGAAAATAATCAGGTGTTTTGGGGTAAGCGCGTAAGGCAACATGCGTGGCAGTTTCCACAGGGTGGCATTCAATACGGCGAAAATCCTGAGCAAGCGATGTTTCGCGAGTTGCAAGAAGAAGTCGGCTTATTGCCCGAACATGTGAAGATTTTGGGGCGTACGCGCGAATGGATGCGCTACGACGTGCCGCAAAGTTGGAATAAACCTGATTCAAAAAATCGCTATCGTGGACAGAAGCAGATTTGGTTTTTATTGCGATTGATGGGTCGTGATTGTGATGTCTGTTTACGCGCCAATGAACATCCTGAGTTTGATGCGTGGCGGTGGAACGATTATTGGCTGGACATCAATGCGGTGATTGAATTTAAGCGTGACGTGTATGTGCAAGCCTTAAATGAATTAGTGCGTTATTTGCCTGAAGTTAAAAAACATGTGGTGAAATAAGTTAGGTCTTGCCAGTCAGTCGCGAGCGGTGAGCTGGTTTAATTTAGGAGTGGGACGATATGAAGTTTTTTTTATTGGCATTGAGCGCATTGTTGAGTGTTGGCATCGCTCATGCTGACAGCTTTTTTACTAGTGACGGTTTGTTGCACGCGAAAGCCTTGCTTGTGACGGATGCCAGCACCGCTAAAAATGCCGCGACGCTGCGTATTCGTCCTTATGTTGATCAGCGTATTGAGCAAGACGCGCGTTTATTGGGCGAATTTAATACCCGCATCGGGGGCTTGTCGGGCAAGCAGTTGCGCTTAAATCGAGACGTGGCTGTCATTGCCACAGAGCAAATGAAACAGCAGTTTTCTAATGCGGGATTTGCGGTTGTGAACGAGGCGGCTGCCGCAAAATTTGAACTGACGGGAGTGGTGAAAACTTTAACCTTAGATTCAAAAGCGCGTGACGAAATCAATATCGTTTTAGAAACGAGTTTGTCTGAAATCGCTAGCGGAAAAGTTATTTGGACGGCGGTTGTGAGTCAAAAAAATAGCCGTTTCGGCGGTGTGGCAGGCAACAATCGCGATGATATTGTGAATTTTTTATATCGCGAATTAGCGGTGGTGAATGGTAAAACGGTGAGTGCGGTAAACAGTTTGTTGATGGCCTCTTACCCCGCTCTGTTTAATTTAACACCAGGCACGAAAACCATAGACGGTGTAACGGTGTTGAGTGCACCGTTGACTAGCCCTGTAGCGGTTACGCCGACTATGGTGTCCGAAAAAATGACGCATAGCACGGGTACTTTAGTGCTGACGAGTAGCCCTAGCCGCGCTAAAATTTATGTGGACGAAGTGTATTTCGGTATGACTCCGCTGCGTGTTGACTTGGATGCGGGAATACATACTCTCACCGCTAAATTGGCTGGGCGAAAAACGGCAAGCGAAAAAGTTTCCGTGCGTAATGCCGACACCACCGAGCTAGAAATGACACTGAGTAAGTAAACGTCAGGCGCAATAAAAAAAGCCCGCTGCTTGCGGGCTTTTTTATTGTGCCTGTAGCGTGTGATGCTCTCGCACGACCCAGTCGGATAGCTGTTGCAAAATGCTGTCCACTTCGCCGATGGCGGGTGATACATGCAGGGCTAGGTTGGGGTGTTGCGTTTGAATTTGCGCGATGAGTTTAGGCAAATCATTTTTCAGATGTCCACCACGCGCGAGGAACATCGGAATTAGGGTGATGCGTTGCACGCCTTGAGCATCTAAGTTGGCGATTGCATCACTTAAAGAGGGCTGCATCAGCTCTAGAAAAGCCAGCTGCACGGGAGTATCGCTTACGCGAGCTTGAATCTGCGCGCGCATTTTCTCAAACGGTTGCGCCCATTCAGGATCGCGTGCGCCATGCGCAAACAGTACGATAGCCGAGGACATCAATGTTTACCCGTGCTACCAAAACCGCCCGCGCCGCGTTGGCTTAAAGGAAATTCTGCGACGATATTAAATTGCGCTTGCATCACGGGCACGATGACCAGTTGCGCCATACGATCCATAGGTGTCAGGGTGAAAGGAAATTGGCTGCGATTCCATAGTGAAACAAAAATCTGCCCTTGATAATCCGAATCAATCAGGCCGACCAAATTGCCCAGCACGATGCCGTGCTTATGTCCTAATCCTGAGCGCGGCAAAATCATCGCGGCATAGCCAGGATTGGCGAGATGAATGGCAATGCCGCTCGGTATCAGCTCGCACTGCTTGGGTTGAATGACAATGTCGCGTTCGATACAGGCGCGCAAGTCAATGCCTGCCGAGCCTGCGGTAGCGTAATCGGGCATGGCTTCATGCAAGCGTGCATCGAGAATTTTGACATCGACTTTCAAGTGTTTCATTTTTTAGCTCCTTCAAAACGTTGCGCGATATGTTGCATGAGTAATTTTGCCAAGCTGATTTTGTCACCGCGCGGTAAGGGGTGTGCGCCGTCGTCGTCGAATAAAACTAATTCATTGTCGTCGCTGCCGATGGCGTGTTGCGCCAAGTTGCCGACTAACAGCGGTAATTTTTTGGCGCGTCGTTTGACTTCGGCATACTCAAAAAGATTTTCACTCTCCGCCGCGAAGCCTACGCAAAACGGCGCGTTGGGTAAGCTGGCGACGAACGCCAAAATGTCGGGATTCGGAATCAGTTCTAGCGTTAAAGCCGCATCAGATTTTTTGATTTTTTGCTCGCTAGGGTGCGCGACGCGATAGTCGGCAACCGCAGCCACCGCGATAAAAATATCGCACTGCGCAACATGATTGTTGACCGCTGTGAACATCTCGGCGGCACTTTCAACCGCGACAAAATTGGCAACGGCAGGGCGTGCGAGTGCGGTCGGGCCAGACACTAGCGTTACCTGCGCGCCTAATGCCAGCGCGGCTTGAGCGATGGCATAGCCCATCTTGCCTGAACTGCGATTGGTGATGCCGCGCACCGCATCTATCGCCTCGTAAGTAGGGCCTGCGGTGATGAGAATTTTTGTACCGAGTAGGATTTTTTCTGGCGCGGCGGCGTGGTTGTTGCCGCGTAAAAACGCCAACACATCGTTTGCCAAAACCTCCGTTTCCAACATTCGTCCCATGCCAGTTTCGCCACACGCTTGCACGCCGCTATCAGGGCCCAACACTTTTACGCCATCGTTAATTAGTTGCGCAAGGTTGCGTTGCGTTGCTGCGTTCAACCACATTTCGCGGTTCATCGCGGGCGCAATAATGAGTGGGCAGTTGCGCGCTAAACACAGTGTGGACAGCAAATCATCCGCCAGTCCATGCGCTAATTTGGCAATGAAATCGGCACTCGCGGGGGCGATGATAATGGCATCGGCGGCACGACTTAAATTGATATGCGCCATACCGTTAGTCACATGCTCATCCCATTGCGAGGTCAGCACGGGCTGTCCCGACAAGGCTTGCAGCGTGGTCGGCGTAATAAAATGCGTGGAGGCTTCGGTCATCGCCACTTGTACCGTCACACCTTGCTTCATCAGCAGACGCAGCAACTCCGCCGCTTTGTAAGCCGCGATACCGCCAGTAATACCCAGCACGATGTGTTTTGTTTGAGCCTGTTTCATAGTGGCGCGCATCTTACAAGAAACCGCTCGTCGCCGTTGCGAAGAAATAAACGGCTCGCGCGCAATCGAAGCTGCGTGCGAGCGACCATCTTGCTTGAGACTAGTGTTCACCACTTCCTACTTACGATTTGGCTAATCCTGTAAACTGCGCGCCTTCATTTTTGTACCTATACCTGTCCCCACCCCATGCTAATTACCGAATACCGTTTAGACCTTGCCATTCTTGCCTTGCGTGGCATTTTGCCGTTGGCGCATCCTGCTGATACCAGCTTGCGTTATTTTTTCCAACAAGAACGCATAGGCTCAAACGAGCGCGCCTTTGTTGCGGAAGTGGTGTTCGGCACTTTGCGTCATCGCTTGTTGTTAGAGCATTGCTGCGGTGCAAAAGCCACGCCACGCCGCATGGCGCTCGCGTATTTAATTCGCTTCGCGGGTTACAACTTGCGCGAAATCGAACCCGTGTTAGAGCGCGACGAAAAGGATTGGTTAGTCACGGTTAAAGGCGTGGATTTGGCGACGTTATCCTTGTCTATCCAAGCCGAGTTGCCCGACTGGTTAGTCGAGAAAATGCACGCGCAATATAGCGACGAGGAGATTCTGACTATCGGTCGCTCCATGCAGCAAGGCGCGCCGCTCGACATCCGCGTCAACACTTTGTTGGCGAAACGCGATGAAGTGTTGACGCAGTTGCACGGACAAAATATCGAAGCAGAACTCACGCCTTTATCACCCGTCGGCATTCGCCTCAAAGACAAAATCCCGCTGAATAAAGACGCGCTATTCACGATGGGCAAAGTCGAAGTGCAGGACGAAGGCAGTCAACTATTAGGCTTGTTACTCGCGCCGAAACGCAGCGACATGGTGGTGGACTTTTGCGCGGGCGCGGGCGGCAAAACCTTGATGCTGTCAGCTTTGATGAATTCGCAAGGGCGGCTGTATGCGATGGATATTTCCGAAAAACGCTTGGCGAATTTGAAGCCGCGCTTGAAACGCTCAGGTGCGTCGAACATTCAACCCATGCTCATCGCGCATGAAAACGACCTCAAAGTAAAACGCTTGGCCGGCAAAATCGACCGCGTGTTGGTCGATGCGCCGTGCAGCGGCATGGGCACGTTGCGCCGCAATCCCGATTTGAAATTCCGCCAGTCGCCACAAAGCGTCACTGAGCTCACGCACAAACAAACCGCCATCCTCGCCTCGGCAAGTCGTTTGGTGAAAAAAGGCGGTCGTTTGGTGTATGCGACTTGCAGTATTTTGCGCGAAGAAAACCAGGCCATCGTCAAAGCCTTTTTAAGCACGCATCCAGAGTTTGTGTTATGTCCTGCGGGCGAAGTTTTACAACAGCAAAAAGTCGATTTGGCGATGGGCGATTATTTGGAATTACGTCCACATTTACATAACACCGATGGCTTTTTCGCCGCCGTATTAGAGCGCGTATAAAAAAATTATTTCAGGGGGAGTGATTTTATGTTGCTAGGATTTTTCGATTTACCTTGGTGGGGCTACGTCATCATCACCTTGGTGTTAACCCACATCACCATCGCTTCAGTGACGATTTTTTTGCATCGCCATCAAGCCCATCGTGCATTGGAATTGCACGCGATTCCTAGTCATTTTTTCCGCTTTTGGTTATGGCTCACCACGGGGCAAGTCACCAAAGAATGGGCGGCGATTCATCGTAAACATCACGCCAAATGTGAAACCGTGGATGACCCGCACAGCCCGCAAATACTCGGCATTAAAAAAGTTTTGCTGGAAGGTTATGAGCTTTACAAAGCCGAATCGCGCAATCTGGAAACACTCACGCGCTACGGTCACGGCACGCCCGACGACTGGCTAGAACGCCATGTGTACAGCAAGCATCCGAGCTTGGGCGTGATGCTGATGCTGGTTGTCGATTTAGTGTGTTTTGGCGCGCTTGGACTAACGATTTGGGCGGTGCAAATGGCGTGGATTCCTGTCACCGCAGCGGGCATCATCAACGGCGCGGCGCACTTCTGGGGCTATCGCAATTATCAAAGCGGCGATGCTTCACGCAATTTAATTCCTTGGGGGATTTTGATTGGCGGCGAAGAGTTACATAACAATCACCACGCTTACGCCACCTCCGCCAAGCTCTCGACCAAGCCTTACGAATTCGATATTGGCTGGGTTTACATCCGTACGTTGCAAGCCTTGCGTTTAGCGCGTGCCAAAAAATTACCGCCGCAATTGCGCTTGGATAAAAGCAAAACCGTGTGCGATGCCGACACTTTGCAAGCCGTGATTAGCCACCGTTACGAAGTGTTGCGCAAATATGCAAAATCACTGCAACACACTTATCACCATGAAATCGCCCAGCTCAAACATGCTCTGCCCGATTTGGGCAAAGTGGACAGTCAGCGCGTCAAAAAGTGGCTACATCTAGACGCGCATGATTTGAGCGAACCCGAACAACTCAAACTAAATTTAGTGATAAACAGCAGCGCAAAAATTTACACCGCCTACACGCTGCGCCAAGAACTCGCCGCCATTTGGCAACGCTCGAATGCGACCAAAGAGCAACTGGTACATGACTTGGAAGACTGGTGTCGCCGTGCCGAAAGCAGTGGCATCGAAGCCTTGCAGCAATTTTCCTTACGCTTGCGCTGCTACGCCTAATAACGCATTTTGCATAAAATAAAAAGACCGCCTAGGCGGTCTTTTTTACGATATTACTTTTATATCAATCAGAACGGAATGTCGTCGTCAAAATTATCGAAATTGCTTTTTGCTGGTGCAGGACGGGCGGCTGCGGGGGCAGCAGCGGGACGCGCGGCAGGGGCGGCGCGCGCGGGAGCTGGGGCGGCGGCTTCGGATTGATTTTCCACCACTTCAAAACTACCTGCACCGCCAGCTTTGCCGCCCAGCATGGTCATTTCATTGACGATGATTTCGGTGCTGTATTTCTCCACGCCAGCTTTGTCGGTGTATTTGCGCGTTTGCAATTTTCCTTCGACGTAAATCATCGAACCTTTTTTCAAATACTCGCCTGCGATTTCAGCCAATCGACGGTAAAAAACCAAGTTGTGCCATTCGGTTTTTTCTTGTTTTTCGCCCGATTTATCTTTCCAACTTTCGCTGGTCGCTAAGCCCACATTGGTGACGGCTTCGCCATTGGTCATGTAGCGAGTTTCAGGGTCTTTGCCTAAGCGGCCTATCAACATTACTTTGTTCAACGACATGTCATGCTCCTTTGCGGTTTGATGGTGTTCACGGTTGCACCCTCTCCCTATTGGGGGAGGGTTGGGGTGGGGGAATTAACGAGTTGTTCTACTGCGGCTTGATCGTAACCTTGCATCGCGACTTTTAGACAGGCTATTGCTTCATCAGCAATCACTAAAACTTCTGCTACGCCTTGCACCTTTTGCAACTGTTGTTGCAGCGTGGCGGCTTGTGCCGCGCTTAAGGGCGCGAGGTGAAATAGTTTGGTGCTGACAGCTTTAGGCGCTTGCATAGTACTGGCAACCAGCAACCATGCAGCGAGCAATACGATGCTAAACATAAACACCGCATTGCCGCCGAAATGTTGCATCAACACACCGCCCATCACCGCGCCAAAAAACGCGCCTAAAAATTGCACGCTGCTATACACGCCCATCGCCGTACCTTTGGCAGACAGTGGCGCAATTTTGCTAATCAGAGACGGTAGTGTCGCTTCCAACACGTTGAATGCGGTAAAAAATACCAGCAGCGCGGCGGCAATCGCCCACACGCTATGTTGTCCTACCATCAGCAAAATCTGCGCGCACAACGCCAAAAATACCGCCAGCATGAACACTTGTTTCATCTTGGCTTTTTTCTCGGCGATGATGATGGGCGGCACCATCAGCACGAAGGCAATCAGCATCACCGGCAAATAAATTTGCCAATGCTGCGCCACGTCCAAACCGTTGGCTTTCAACACGAATGGCACTTGCATAAACACCGCCATCAAAATTGCGTGCAAAGAAAAAATCCCAAAGTCCAAACGCAATAAATCACGGTTAGACAACACCTCGGCGAAGCGGCTCGCATTGGCTTCGGTGTCGCTATGAAAACGCGTAATGAGCGGATTGGGAATCACAAAACGCACCAAAGCAATGGCGGCAAACGCCAATACGCCCGTCAGTGCAAAGATGCCAGGCACGCCCAAAAATCCGTTTAGCAGCGGCGATAAAATCAGCGAAATCGAGAAGGTCAGCCCGATGGTCATGCCTATCATCGCCATCGCTTTGGTGCGCACTTCCTCGCGCGTTAAATCGGCGGTCAACGCCATCACCGCCGCGTTAATTGCCCCCGCGCCTTGAATCGCGCGACCAAAAATTACCCAATAAATGTTGTCGGCGGAGGCGGCAATAAAACTACCAATGGCGAAAATCACCAAGCCCGTATAAATAATTGGCTTACGTCCATAGCGGTCAGACAACCAGCCCGCCGGAATTTGCAAAATCGCTTGCGTCAGCCCATACGCGCCGAGCGCCAAGCCCATCAAAATATGGTTTTCGCCGCCGGGCAGCTGTTCCGCATACACCGCGAAAATCGGCAAGATGATAAACAAGCCCAACATGCGCAGACCATAAATGCCCGCCAAGCCAAAGCTGGCGCGCTTTTCAGCGGGATTCATTACATTAGAAACAGCAGACATAAAAGGGCGGTAGGCAGGTTGCAGAAGGCGCGCATCTTAGCAGGTCAGCTAGTCGCTTGATAGCCAACTGAAGAGCGTCGCGAACCAGCCTTGCCTGTGCTATCTTGCGCGACATTTTTATTCTCCTGCTCTTCTCACAATGACCTTGTTTGCTCTGCTTGCCGCCTTGTTATTAGCGCATTTCCAGCCTTGGGTGTGGTCAGAAAAACTGCGTGTGCGCGGCGGGCGTTATAGTCATTTTTTTCAGCATCACTTTAATGCGGGCGCGCATCAGCATGGTCGCTTGGCGTGGTGGGTGGCGATACTGCCCGTGTTGATTTTGTTGGCGGTGTTAAGTGTTTATTTGGCGCATCACGCCGCCGCGTTATTGGTATTACTGAATATCGCCGTGCTTTATGCCTGCATGGGATTTCGCGTGTTTGGTGTGGATTTCGCTGCGATGCAAAACGCGTTGCGTGAGGAGAAATTAGACCTGGCGTACGCTCTCTTGGCGAAGCATGGCGACTTAGCTGCGCCGCCTTTAAGTGCTGTTGAACTGGCCAATCTCGCCATTCAATACGCGCTAGAAATGGCGCAGCGCAAGGTGTTTGGCGTGATGCTGTGGTTCGTGGTGTTTAGTCTGCTGGGCTTAGGCGGCGCGACTGGTGCGGTGCTGTATCGCTTGAGTAATTTTTTGCGCAGTCATTGGACGGACGCGGCGGAGTACGGTGAATTCGCTGCCTTCGCACAGCAAGTTTGGCAAGGTTTGAATTGGCTGCCGCAGCGTTTGATGGCGATTATTTTTGCCATCGTAGGCGATTTTGAAGACGCGCTGGAAGGCTGGCGCAGTCAGGCTTTGAGCTGGCCTGACGCGCTACACAACATTGTTTTGGCGAGTGCAGCGGGTGCAGTCGGCACACGTTTGAGCTTGCAGCAAAATAATGAACGGATAGAAGTCGGTGTGGGCGAGGCGGCGGATGCGGATGCGGATGCAATGCAAAGCATCACGGGTTTGCTGTGGCGCGCCATGCTGTTTTGGTTAGGATTTTTATTGCTGTTGAGCATCGCTCAGGTACTGCATTGATGAACGAAAATCATAATTTTGCCAAGCTCACGCCAGACGCGGTATTGAGCGCGCTGGAGAGTTTGGGTTTGCCCTGCGACGGACGTTTGCAGGCTTTAAACAGCTATGAAAATCGCGTTTATCAAGTGGGACAAGACGACGCGCCGCCAGTGATTGCCAAGTTTTATCGCGCCGCGCGTTGGTCGGATGCGGCGATTCTAGAAGAGCATGAATTGGTCGCGCAATTAGTCGCAGCCGAGTTGCCGATTGTTCCCGCCAAAACGATTCAATCTCATACGCTGCATCACTTTAACGAGTTTCGTTTCGCGCTGTTTGCCAAGCAAGGCGGACGCGCGCCAGAGCTGGATAGGCCTGAAACTTTACAATGGCTGGGACGTTTTTTAGGGCGCATTCATGCCATAGGTGCGACACAAAACTACACGCAACGCCCCACCCTAGACGTGCAAAATTTTGGGGTTGAGCCGAGCGAATTTCTACTCGCACACGACTTTATTCCGCTTGATTTGCGCGAGGTGTATCGCGGTTTAGTGGCTCATGCGCTAGACAGCGTGCGGCGTAATTTTGACCGCGCAGGTGAAGTGAAAAATTTGCGTCTGCACGGCGACTGCCACGCGGGCAACGTGTTGTGGACGGATGACGGCCCGCACTTTGTGGATTTCGACGACAGTCGCATGGGCCCTGCTATTCAAGATTTATGGATGTTGTTGTCGGGTGATCGAGCCGAACAAACGCGCCAATTTGCCGACTTGTTGACAGGTTACGAAGATTTTTACGACTTTAATCCGCGTGAGATGCACCTGCTGGAAGCCTTGCGTACCCTGCGTTTGATTCACTACGCGGCTTGGCTGGCAAAGCGTTGGGACGATGCCGCGTTCCCTATTGCTTTCCCTTGGTTTAATACGCCACGCTATTGGCAAGAGCGCATTTTAGAATTGCGCGAACAGATTGCTTTGATGGATGAGGCACCTTTGCATTGTTAGTGGTAAGTGGGGCGGCACTGGCGTGCTTGACTGGTAAGTGGAAAAACCAGTGCATCGTTTTCCCCACTTACCACTAAGGCGCAACGCGCCGTCCTACTCACTACTTTCCCACTCACCTTAAATAACTATGACTAACGAAACTATCATTTCTGCCACCCAACACTGGCTAGAAGCCGCTGTGATTGGGCTGAATCTATGTCCTTTCGCCAAAGCCGTACACGTTAAAAAACAAATTCGCTATGTGGTGAGCGAGGCGACTACGCCTGAACAATTAGTTGAAGAGCTATTGAGCGAGCTGCGTTTATTGCAAGACACCGATGCCGAAAAAATCGACACCACGCTGCTAATCCATCCGCATGTGCTGCAAGATTTTTTAGATTACAACGACTTTTTGGACACGGTGGATGTGGTGTGTGCCGAGCCAGAATTTAACGACGAATTTCAAATTGCCACCTTGCATCCGCACTACCAATTCGCGGGCACAAAATTCGACGACATCGAAAATTACAGTAACCGCTCACCGTATCCGATGTTGCATTTGCTGCGCGAAACCAGTGTGGACAAGGCAGTTGAAGCCTTTCCCGATGCGGATTTAATCCCCGAACGCAACATCGCCACGCTAGAAAAATTGGGACATGCAGGGTGGGAAAAGCTGGGGATTAAATAGTGTCGTGTAGGGTGGGCAAGTTGTATCTGCCCACCATTGTTCAATTATGCCTTATTCGCCGCAATCTGCAAAAACAACTCCAAACGTCGGCTGTTAATCTCGTCTTTTTTCACTGCGTTTTGTAGCGCGCAATCGGGTTCTTTTAGGTGGCGGCAATCGCGGAATCGGCATTGTCCTAAGTACGGGGCGAATTCGATGAAGCCTTGTTCGATTGCGCCGAAGCTCAAATGATGTAAGCCAAATGCCTGCACGCCAGGGCAATCAATCACGCTGCTTTTTTCATTCAAACGATACAGTTTGGCGTGCGTGGTGGTGTGTTTTCCTGAATCCAATACGGTAGAAATTTCGCGTGTGGCGGCTTGTGCATCGGGCAGCAAACCGTTGATGAGCGTGGATTTTCCCATGCCCGATTGCCCGACCAAGACGCTGATATGTCCGTCCAAGCGTTCGCGCAATAGCGTGACATCTTCTAATGCTGACAATTCCAATACGGTGTAGCCAATAGCGCGATAGGGCGCGAGTTGCGCGCGTGCTGCCTCGGCGGGTAAGTCGCATTTATTTAACACGATTAGCACTTGTAAATTTTGGTCGTAGGCGGCGACTAAGCATCGGGATATGAGTTCGTCGCTGACCGACGGTTCGGTCGCCACTACGATGACGATTTGTGTGACGTTGGCAGCAATGAGTTTTTGTTTGAAGGCATCGCTGCGAAACAACAACGACGTGCGTTCCTCGACCTTGTCTATCACTGCTTGGCCAATGTGGAGTTGGCTTGCCGAGGCATCACCAGTGCGTTGTAGTTCAACATAATCGCCGCACACCACGTCGCTACGTTTGCCGCGCGTCAGGCAGGTGAGCAGTTCGCCATCGGGGAGTTTAGCTAAGTATTGGCGACCAAATGCGGCAACGATTTGCCCCTGAATCGCGGTACTCAAGCGTGGTATAGCGCGTCAACCTTCGCCGCGCAAATAAAGTCGTTTTCAGATAAACCGTGAATGGCATGCGTGGTGTATTCGACGCGACATGCGTTAAAGCTCACGCCTAATTCGGGGTGGTGATCTTCGCGGTGCGACAACCAAGCAATGGCATTCACGAAGGCGATGGTTTGATAATAATTTTTGAAGTGATAGGTGCGCGAAATCAGATGATCGTATTGCTGCCAGCCTGTTAGTTGCTGCATCAGTGGGTCAATCGCGGTTTGCAACAGTGCGCTCATCGCATCGTTGCAAGGCTGGCATTTTTGCAGGCTAAGTTCTGAAGTAGTCATGTTGTTTCCCCTCATTTAAGTTGGTAATAACGATTCAAATACGCAGCGATATTTTGCGTTTCTTGCGCGCTAAATTCGCGCTCGACATTGCCGCCGCAACGGGTGATTTGTTCGCTTAATTGCGCGGCGTTATGCACGCGGGAATTCGGTCGGGTAAAAATCGCGCTGCCATCGCCGCCCATCATATTGATATGGCAACTATTGCATTTCAACTCCTTAAATAATTTTTCGCCTGCCGCCGCATTGCCCGTGGCAAACGGCGTGGCAGTAGCGAAATTAGCGCAGCCTAACAACAGTAATACCGTAATGATTTTCTGCATGGCGAGTCTCCTAATGAGTTTGTAATTGAGCGATACGCACCGCTGCGGGCGGATGCGAGTCGTAAAATTTTGAGTAGAGCGGATCGGGCGTGAGCGTCGCGGCATTGTCCTGATACAACTTCACCAGCGCGTTGACTAAATCTTGCCCGTTGGTCTGTTGCGCGGCATACGCATCGGCTTCAAATTCATGCTTGCGCGAATAAGCCGACATCACGGGACTGAGTAAGAAACTGAATACGGGTAGCACCATAAAAAATAGCAGCAAGGCGATTGCTGTTGAGGCAGCGGTAACCCCCAAGCCTTGATAGAACCAAGCATTTTGCATTAACTGCGCGAGCAGCCATAAAAATCCTAAGCTCATGGCGAAGGTGGCGATGATGCGTTTGAGCACATGGCGATGTTTGAAATGCCCCAGCTCATGCGCTAATACCGCTTCGATTTCGTTGATGCTTAAACGCGCCAACAAGGTGTCGAAAAATACGATGCGTTTGGTTTTGCCAAAGCCAGTGAAATATGCATTGCCGTGCGCGCTGCGCTTGCTACCGTCCATCACGAATAAGCCGCTGGAAGTGAAGCCGCAACGCGCCAACAAAGCATTGATGCGCGATTTCATCGTGTCGTCTTGCAGCGGTGAAAACTTGTTGAATAGCGGCGCGATAAAAGTCGGGTAAATAAATAAAATCAGCAGATTAAAACTTACCCACACGCCCCACACATACAGCCACCATAGCGCGCCCATGCTTTGCATCAGCCACAACACGCCCGCCAGCAAAGGCAAGCCTAGCAACGCGCCGATGAGTAAACCTTTTGCGGCATCCAGCAAATAAAGTTGTAGCGTCATTTTGTTAAAGCCAAAACGCGCCTCAATAACGAAGGTGCGATACCAGCCGAATGGGGCTTCTAATAATGAGCTGAGTAACAACACGCCGAGCATCGTTGTTAGACCTTGCGCGAGCGGCGAACTAAACCAGTCGTTGCTCAGTTCGGCGATAAATTGAATGCCGCCGCCCAGCGTAAAAGCTAATAACAGCAAGGCATCGAAGCCTAATGAAAGTAGTGAGAAGCGTGTTTTTGCCGAGGTGTAATCGGCGGCTTTGTGATGTGCTTCTAAACTAATTTGTGTTTGGAATGCGGCAGGTACGTCGGCGCGATGCGCCGCGATATACGCCAGATGACGACGCGCCAGCCAAACTTTTAGCAGGGTCGATAAGGCGAGAGCGGCGAGAAAAATAAGCGTGAAAGTGGCGGCGGTCATAATCAATAGTGGGCTTCATAAAAAGGCGCGCTACAATGCGCGCCGAATTTTTTGTCCACAGATTGCGCAGATTCACACGGATTAAATCGGTGAAAATCTGCGTAATCTGCGGACAAAACAGGATTTAGATTTAACTCTTTATTAGTACAACTTAAGGCTCGAATTATGGCACAGAATCAAAATTACTTAGTTTGGATAGACCTCGAAATGACGGGCTTAAATCCAGATACTGACCGCATTATTGAAGCTGCGATTGTGGTCACTGACGGCGACTTAAATACCATCGCCGAAGCGCCTGTGTTGGCGGTGCATCAGTCAGATGCGGTGCTCGATGCGATGGACAATTGGAATAAAAGTACCCACGGCAAGTCAGGCTTAATCGACCGCGTCAAGGCTTCGACTTTGACGGAAGCGGATGTGGAAGCGCAGATGATAGAGTTTATGAAACTGTATGTGCCGACCCGAATTTCGCCGATGTGTGGCAATTCGATTTGCCAAGATCGCCGCTTTTTAGGGCGTTGGATGCCTAAGTTTGAAGACTATTTTCATTACCGCAATCTGGATGTGAGCACGCTCAAAGAATTAGCCAAACGCTGGAAACCCGACATGGCAAAAGGTGTGAAAAAACACGGCAAGCATGAAGCCTTGGCGGATATTTATGAATCTATCGAAGAGCTCAAACATTACCGCGAGCATTTTATTAAGCTGTAAAGCGTGGCTCGGCGTTAAGCACCGATGCGCTAAAGCCGAGTAATCCTCTGTGGTATATTCGCGCCCCAAATTTTGTAGCCCTTTATTTAACTCATTAGGAGAAGCACATGGAACACACTTTGCCCGCACTGCCTTACGCGACTGACGCGTTGCAACCTCACATGTCAAAAGAGACGTTTGAATATCACTACGCCAAGCATCATCAGGCTTATGTGACCAACTTGAACAATCTCATCAAAGGCACGGAATACGAGGCTTTGGATCTGGAAGCGATTATCAAAAAAGCACCGGCTGGTGGCATTTACAACAACTCCGCGCAAGTTTGGAATCACACGTTTTTCTGGAATTGCATGAAGCCAAATGGCGGTGGTGCACCCACTGGCGCGTTGGCGGATGCCATCAATGCGAAATGGGGTTCGTTCGACGAATTCAAAAAAGCGTTTCAAACTTCTGCCGTGGGCAACTTCGGTTCAGCTTGGACTTGGTTGGTGAAAAAAGCTGACGGTTCGGTGGACATCGTCAACATGGGCGCGGCGGGTACACCGTTGACCACAGCCGATAAAGCATTGTTGTGTGTGGACGTGTGGGAACACGCTTACTACATCGACTATCGCAATATGCGTCCTAAATTTGTGGGAACGTATTTGAATAGTTTGGTGAACTGGGATTTTGTGGCGAAAAATTTCGCTTAACGATTTTGCGGGAGCGCACCAATTGCGCTCCCACATAAGATTCGCAGCGCATAAAAATCCCAAGCTCAGTCTTGGGATTTTTTATGCGCATAATTTAGCGCGGTAGGAACGCTGTGCTTTGTTAGAATCCGCGCCTTGTTATTTTTGGGTCGCCGCAATGAAACCTACGCTGGTATTTGATATTGAAACCATTCCCGATATTGTGGGGCTGCGCGTGTTGCATGAGTTGGATACGAGCGTCAGTGATGCCGAAGTTGCCGAGCTGGCATTTTTTCAGCGTCGCCAAAAAACCGGGAGCGATTTTATTCAGCATCATTTGCAACGCGTGGTGGCGATTTCCTGCGTGTTGCGCGAAGGACACAATTTTAAGGTGTGGTCGCTGGGCAGTTTGGATGAAGACGAGGGCGGCATCATCCAGCGATTTTTTGATGGCATCGACAAATACACGCCGCAAATTGTGTCGTGGAATGGCAGCGGTTTTGACTTACCCGTGCTGCATTATCGCGGCCTGATTAACGGCGTGCAGTGCCCGCGTTATTGGGACATGGGCGAGGACGATAAAGAGTTCAAATGGAACAACTACATCAGCCGCTATCACATGCGCCATCTCGATTTGATGGACTTGCTGGCGATGTATGGCGGACGTGCGAACGCGCCTTTGGACGACCTCGCCAAACTCATTGGCTTCCCCGGAAAATTAGGTATGGACGGCAGTAAAGTTTGGGACGCGTATCAAGCTGGCAAGCTCAATGAAATCCGCAATTATTGCGAGACCGATGTGGTGAATACCTATCTGGTTTTTGCGCGTTTTCAAATGATGCGCGGCGTGTTAAGTCGCGAAGCGTTCAAGCAAGAGTGCGAACTGGTGCGTCGCGAATTGGCGAAGTTGGAACAGCCGCATTGGCAAGAATTTTTGGCCGCATGGCCAGCAACAAAAAATTGATGGTAGGGGCGCAAGGCTTGCGCCCTTTTTGATATTTAAGGCAGGGCGCACCGCTTTGCGCCCCTACGAATGGAATTGCATAAATGAGCACAGAAAATAGAGTCACCATTAAGTCGCTAGACCATGAAGGACGGGGCGTAGCGCACTTCGAGGGTAAGGTGATTTTCATCGAAGGCGCGTTGGTCGGCGAGGAGGTTAGCTATAACTCGTATCGTAAAAAGCCCGCTTTTGAACAAGCGCAAGTGGCGACCATTTTCAAAACTGCGCCGATGCGCGTCACGCCTAAGTGCAAACATTTCGGCGTGTGCGGCGGGTGTTCTATGCAGCATTTGGATGCGCGCGCGCAAGTCGCGGTGAAGCAGCGCATCCTCGAAGATGGCTTGTGGCATATCGGCAAAGTCAAAGCGGAAAACATCCTGCCTGCGATTTACGGACAGGCTTGGGGCTACCGCGAACGCGCGCGCATCTCGGTGAAATACGTCATCAAAAAACAAAAAATGTTGGTGGGCTTTCACGAAAAGCGCAGCAGCTTTGTCGCGGATATGGCTAGCTGCGAAATCCTTGCGCCGAAAATTGCGCGTTTGTTGCCATTGTTGGCAGATTTGGTCGCGCAATTATCTATTCGCGATCAGTTGCCGCAGATTGAAGTGGCGGTCGGCGATTACGTTGATGCCTTGGTGTTGCGCGTGATGGCGACGCCCTCGGCGGCGGATGAAGCCTTGCTGCGCAACTTTGCTGATGAACACAAAATCCAATTTTGGTTGCAGACTAAAGGGCCGGAAACCATCACGCCGTTTTACCCGTTGGATGCGCCCGCGTTGTCTTATAGCCTGCCCGAATTCAACGTCACCATGCCGTTCGCGCCTAGCGAATTTACCCAAGTCAACAGCGCGCTCAACCGCGTGATGATAGGTCGTGCGATGCGTTTGTTGAACCCGCAAGCGGGTGAACGCATCGCCGATTTATTTTGCGGTTTAGGCAACTTCACGCTGCCGATTGCACGCAGTGGTGCGCAAGTGTTGGGCATAGAAGGCAGCGAAGCCTTGGTGAAACGCGCGCAACAAAATGCCGCGAGCAATGGCTTAGGCTGCAACACTTCGTTTATGGCGATGAATTTATTTGAGATGACCGAGGCGGGTTTTGCCAAGCTCGGACACTTTGACAAATTGCTGATTGATCCGCCGCGTGATGGCGCGTTTGAATTAGTGAAATCGCTAGGCGGTGATAACGCGCCCAAGCTGATTGTGTATGTCTCGTGCAACCCCGCCACGTTGGCGCGCGATGCCGCCGAATTGGTGCAGCGCGGCTATGTGCTGAAATCCGCCGGGGTGATGAATATGTTCCCGCACACTTCGCACGTTGAGTCGATTGCGGTGTTTGAGCGCGCTTGATGGCGAACTTCTTCGCTTAATTTTCACCTCCGACTTTTTGTCTTTTTTCCTTATGCCCAAAACTTTAGTGACTCGTACCCCGCGCTTAAATAGCGCGGATATTGCAGCGACACGCCAAGAAATTTTGGCGTATTTTCTCGATACTTTTAATCAGTACGAGCAGCTTTTTGCCACGCTCAATTCGACGGAAAGTTTTGTTAAAAAATCCATCCCGATTCGTCACCCGCTGATTTTTTATTTTGGCCATACCGCGACTTTTTTCGTCAATAAATTGTTGTTGGCGGGCTTGCTCAATACGCGCGTGAATGAAAAATTTGAAGCGATGTTTGCCGTCGGTGTGGATGAAATGAGCTGGGATGATTTACATGACGCAAGCTATGACTGGCCGAGTGTGGCGGCGGTTGCCGAGTATCGCAATCAGGTGCGCGCGCACATGGTTGAGCTGATTACGAGTGCGCCGCTGAGCTTGCCGATTGATTGGAATCATCCGTGGTGGGCGATTTTGATGTGCATCGAGCACGAGCGCATTCATTTAGAAACCTCGTCGGTGTTGATACGTCAGCACGACTTAGCGTTGGTGGACGCGCATCCGAGTTGGGAAATTTGTCCGCATTCAGGTGTTGCACCTGCCAATAAATTAGTCGAAGTTGCCGCAGGCGCAGTGCAAATTGATAAGGCTGGCGCGCCTGCGCATTACGGTTGGGACAATGAATTTGGCTCGCATCACGCGCACCTTCCCGCCTTCGCCGCCAGTCAATTTTTAGTGAGCAATGGCGAGTTTTTAGGCTTTGTCAATGACGGCGGCTATGGCAACGATGCGCATTGGGCAGAGGAAGGTCGGGCTTGGAAAAACTATACTCAAGCGTCGCAGCCGACGTTTTGGCGGCGCGTAGCGGAGGGTTATAAGTTGCGCGTGATGACCGCTGAAATTGCCATGCCGTGGGACTGGCCAGTCGAGGTAAATTATCACGAAGCTAAAGCATTTTGCGCTTGGAAAACGCAGCAAATAGGGCAGTCGGTGCGCTTGCCTAGCGAGGATGAATGGCTGCGTTTGTATGACCTGGCGGGCTTGGATGAGTTGCCGCATGACACGCGTGGCCACGCCAATTTGCATCTCGATTATTACGCCTCGCCGTGTCCTGTTAATGAGTTTGCGCAGGGCGATTTTTACGATGTCGCGGGCAATGTTTGGCAATGGACGGAAACGCCGATTTATCCGTATAGCGGCTTTCAGGTTTATCCGCATTACGACGATTTCACCGTGCCGACTTTTGATGGGCGACACAATTTAATCAAGGGCGGATCGTGGGTGTCGTGTGGCAATCAAACCTTGCGCAGCGCGCGTTACGCGTTTCGTCGTCACTTTTTCCAGCATGCTGGATTTCGTTATGTGGTCGGCGATACGCCGACACAGACTCCGACCTCGAATTATGAAAGTGAAAAATTAGTCGCCGAATATGCCGAGTTCCATTACGGCGACAGTCACTTTGGCGTGGCCAATTTTGCGGCGGCAGTGGCACAGCTTGGCATCGCGGCGGTGGCAGGCAAACCACACTTGCGCGCACTCGATTTAGGCTGCGCATCAGGCCGTAGCACGTTTGAATTAGCACGTCATTTTGAGCATGTTACGGGCATAGATTTTTCGACGCGCTTAATCGCCACGGGCGTGCAAATGATCGAGCAAGGCGAAGTGCGCTATAGCTTGGTAGATGAAGGCGAGTTGCGTAGTTTTTATCAGCGCGATTTGCGCACTTTAGGCTTGGCTGAAACACGCGAAAAAGTAGAGTTTGCGCAAGGCGATGCGTGCAATTTACCCGCGCGTTTTACGGGCTACGACTTGCTCTTGGCGGCAAATTTAATCGACCGTTTATACGACCCGCAAAAGTTTTTAAGCGAGGTGCATGAGCGCATCAATCTCGGCGGCGTGTTGCTGTTGACCTCGCCCTACACTTGGCTGGAAGAGCATACCAAGCGTGAAAATTGGCTAGGCGGCTTTAAGAAAAATGCTGAAAACTTTTCTACCTTGGATGGCTTAAAAGAACTGTTAGGCGCGCACTTCAAACTGATGCAAGCCCCGCAGGACGTGCCTTTCGTGATACGCGAGACTAAGCGCAAGTTCCAGCACAGTGTGGCGCAAGCGACCTTGTGGCAACGCATTGCATGAGTTTTAATTTCGATCAGGAAATTTCGCGTGAGCACACCGACGCGCTTAAATACGACGGACGCGCGGCGTATTTTGCTACGCAAAATGTGCAGCCGATGTGGGTGGCGGATATGGATTTTGCCGCCCCACCTGCCGTCACCGAAGCCTTGTTGGCACGCGCTGCGCATCCGATTTATGGCTACAGCGTTTATCCCGAGTCGCTTTATGTTGCGCTACAAAATTGGCTAAAAAATCGCCATAAATTTGAAGTGCCGCGCGATGACATCATGTTGGTGGCGGGTGTAGTGCCCAGTTTGTTCGCCAGCGTGCAAGCCTTTAGTAACAAGGGTGACGCGGTCATCGTGCAGCCGCCCGTGTACGCGCCATTTTTTAGCGCGGTAACAACCGCGCAGCGTGTCGTGTTAGAAAATCCTTTGCGCCTTACAGCGGGTCGTTACGAAATAGATTTTGACCATCTCGAACAGTGCGCGGCACACGCAAAAATGCTGCTGTTGTGCAGCCCGCATAATCCCGTTGGACGGGTGTGGACTGAGAAGGAGTTGCGCGAAATTTTGCGTATCACGCGTCGCCATAATGTGTTGGTGGTGAGCGATGAAATTCACGCTGATTTAATCTACGCAGGCGCGCGCCACACCATGCTGGCGAAGCTCGCCAGCGACTCCGACCAAATCATCACTGCCGTCGCACCGAGCAAAACTTTTAACCTGCCTAGCTTAGGCTTGTCTGCCTTAATTGTGACTAACTCAAACCATCGCGCCGCGCTGCAAAAGGTGTTCGATAGTCTGCATCTGGGCAGCGTGAATCCGTTTAGTGCGGTGGCGTTTACAGCGGCCTATCGTGAGGGTGGCGAATGGCTGGAGTGCTTGTTGGAGTACTTGGCGGGCAACCGAGATTGTGTGCGTGAATTTTTGCAACGCCATTTGCCAAAAATAAAGTTAATTGAGCCAGAAGGCAGTTATTTATTGTGGTTGGATTGTCGTGACTTAAATTTAAGTGACGCGGCATTGCGTGATTTTTTTGTGCAACAGGCGCAGCTCGGTATGAATGCAGGCATTAGTTTTGGCGAATGTGGGCGTGGCTTTATGCGCCTTAATATCGCCGCCCCGCGCGCCAAAATTGCAGCGGCTTTGCAACGTGTACAGGCTGCTTTCTTTTCGGGAAACTTTGAGTTTCCTACTGAAGGTTCTAGAAATTGAAATATCTAAGCAAGGCAAGGCGCGAGTAAAAAATTACGACGACGCATAGATGGCTATGTAAGGAGTAATTTTTTGCGAGCAACGCCGCATTGCGACGAGATTTCGATTTTTAGAGCCTTCAGTTATTGCGTACACGAAACCAGCCCGCAATACTTCTTCTCGTCGTTAAAGATGGCAGCACTTGATGCGGAAAAGTTTCGCTCAAAAATAAAATCATCGTGCCCAGTTGGGGCGTGAGTGTTGCTAGAACGGTGTCACCGTCAGGCGCAAACATCAGCAATTCACCCCCATCGCCGCTGTGCCAATCGGGATTCAAATACAACACGCTGGATAGCACGCGATTTTTTGCACCCTGCAAAGCATCGACATGTTTGGCGTAACCCGCCCCCGCCGCATAAATCGCGTAATGACTTTCATAATCAAACAGACCTAAAAATAGTTCTGCATTGAGACCCGCACGCAACTGTTCCATCCACGCCAAATAGCCTTGGTCGTCGGCATTTTTTTCATCAAGCCAAGCAATACTGTCGCCGCGTATCGCAGGCTCGCGTTGCTGTTGCGCACCCCGCCCGATCTGCGCAGGATGGAAACGCGCTTCATCATCGTGCTGGCAGCGCACGAGTAAAGGGTTGAGTAAGGCGGTGGGGAGCGGCGTATCCAAAACAATGTAGCCAGTGGACGAGAGGTGTGCTGCGATGTTTTTAATGTCCATGGGCTGAGTCTGGGGCATGGCTGGCGTAATGGGAAGGGGAAAGTGGAGCGGCACTGCGTGCCTAGTGGTGAGTGGAAACCCCTGTGCACTGGTTTTTCCACTGACCACTAAGGCGCAACGCGCCGTTCGACTCGCCACTTTCTCCTTTGACAAACCTCCCTCTCCTACCTACAGTGCGTCTCTTTTTTTGCACCGCCGTCCGCTATGAAAATCTCTCTTCTGTTCGCCGCACTATTTTTGTCTGCTTGTAGCAAGCCCAGCACGCCTGCTGTGGCGATTGAGCGTACTGCTTTGACGCAAGTGGTGGGCGCGTTTGCGGGCGACAGTGAGCGCGTGTATAGCGGGGAAATTCGCGCCCGCCATGAAGTGAATTTGGGCTTTCGGGTGGGCGGAAAAATTACTCAGCGTTTGGTCGAGGCGGGCGCAGTGGTCAAAGCGGGGCAGCTATTGGCGCGCTTGGATAGTAGTGACGCAGGGCTACAAGCGAGTGCAGCTGAGGCGCAATATCAATTAGCCGAGGCGGAGGTGAAACGCTATCGCGTGTTGTTGAGCAAAAATTTCGTCAGTCAATCGGCATTGGATGCGAAAGAAGCCGCGCTGCAAGCCTTGTCCGCACAGGCGGGGCTGGCGCGCAACCAATCGAGTTACAGCAATTTGCTTGCAGAAAAATCAGGTGTGGTGATGGCGACTTTTGCCGAAGTGGGGCAAGTGGTGGCGGCGGGACAAACGGTGCTCAAGCTCGCCGAAGACGGCGCGCGCGAAGTGGCGATTGCGATTCCTGAAAGTGATTACGCCAATTTGAGCGTGGGCGCGAAGGCCACGGTGTCGCTGTGGAGCAGTCGCAGTGTGGACGAGCAAACGGGTCGCTTGCGCGAGCTGTCGCCTGCTGCTGATGCCGCCAGTCGCAGTTACGCCGCGCGGGTGTCTTTGCCTGATAACAAGCTGCCGTTAGGCATGACCGCACAAGTGAAATTTGTGAGCAAAAATGTCGCGCCTAGTGAACTGCTGATACCGCTTACCGCGATTTTTCAGCAGGGCAATAACGCGGCGGTGTGGATCGTTGCTGCCGATCACAGCGTGAGCTTGCGTCCCGTGCAAATCGCCCAATATGCCGACGAGGGCGCGCTGATTGCCAGTGGCATCAAGGCGGGCGAGCGGATCGTCAGTGCTGGCGTACATAAAATTGTCGCGGGTGAAAAAATTCACGCGCTAGACAACGGTAGTGCGCCATGAGTGAATCTAAGCCGCGATTTTCCTTCCCGAATTTATCTGCGTGGGCGTTGAGCCATCAGCAAATGGTGGTGTATTTAATGTTGGTGCTAAGTCTCGCGGGCATCCTTTCATATTTCAATTTAGGCCGCGCGGAAGATCCCAATTTCACCTTCAAAGTGATGGTGGTGCGTACCTTGTGGCCAGGCGCGACCGCGCAACAAGTTGAGCGCGAATTGACCGAACGCATCGAGAAAAAAATCCAAGAAACGCCTTGGGTGGATGTGCTCCGATCGGCTTCTAAGCCAGGTGAATCCTTGGTGTTTGTGATGCTTAAAGATTACACGCCGCAAAAAGAAGTGCCTGAGGCTTGGTATCAAGTGCGCAAAAAATTAAACGATATTCAGCACACTTTGCCAGCGGGAGTGCAAGGGCCGTTTCCCAATGATGAGTTCGGCGACATCGACATCAATATCTTCGCGCTGACGGGCGATGGTTTTGATTTGCCGACCTTACGTCGCTATGCCGAGCGCATCGCGCTGGACTTAAAACAAGTGGCGGATGTGAAGCGCGTCGAACTTATTGGCGTGCAAGATGAAAAAATTTATATCGACATTGCACCGACTAAATTAGCCAGTTTAGGTATCACGCCCGTGCAAATTGCCGATGCCTTGCAAAAGCAAAATAGCGTCAATCCGGCGGGGCAAATTGAAACCAGCAGCGACCGCATTCGGATGCGCGTGACTGGTGCAATCGACAGCGTGGCAGTGGTGCGCAACACCGATTTATTGGTGAATGGTCAGCACTTGCGCTTAGGCGATATTGCTAAAGTTTCGCGTGGCGTAAGCGCGCCGCCCAGTCCGCGTATGCGCGTGCAAGGTCAGCCTGCGATTGGTTTAGGCGTGGTGATGGAGAAGGGCGGCAACGTCATCGACTTGGGCGAAAATTTGCGTGTCGCCATGGCAGCCGCAGCCCGCGCATTGCCCGTCGGCATTGAGCTGCATGTCATTGCCAATCAGCCCGAAGTGGTGAACGGCTCGATTCATTTATTCGAGAGCTCGCTGACCGAGGCGGTGCTGATTGTGTTGGCGGTTGCCTTCTTGAGTTTGGGCTGGCGCACTGGGCTGGTGGTGGCGTTTTCCATCCCGCTGGTATTGCTGATTACCTTCTTTTTGATGAAAATTTTTGGCATCGACTTGCAGCGCATTTCGCTAGGTGCGTTGGTCATCGCGCTAGGGCTGTTGGTTGATGATGCCATCATCGCGGTGGAGATGATGGTGGTGAAAATGGAGCAGGGCTGGGACAAATTTCGCGCCGCCACGTTTGCTTACAGCTCGACCGCCTTCCCCATGCTGACTGGCACTTTGATTACCGCAGCGGCGTTTACGCCCGTGGGATTTTCCAAGTCGGCGGCAAGTGAATACACCATCTCGATTTTTCAAGTGGTGACCATTGCGCTGTTGGTTTCTTGGTTGGTGGCGGTGATTTTTACGCCCTATTTGGGCTATAAATTATTGGATGCGAACGCCTTGATTGCGCGTGCGCAGCGGCATGGTGAGGACATTTACGACACGCCGTTTTATCGGCGTTTTCGCGCGCTGTTGCAAGGCTGTTTGCGGCATCGTTGGAAAGTGATTATTGGCACGGTGATTATTTTTGTGCTGTCGATGCTGCTGTTCGGCAAATTTGTGCAAAAGCAATTTTTCCCCAGTGCCAGCCGCTTGGAGCTGATGGTGGACGTGTGGTTGCCGCAAGGCGCGTCGCTTAAAGCCACCGAAGCAGAAGTGAAACGCATCGAGCAAATCGTGGCAAAAGATGACGGCATCGCCTCGTTCTCAAGCTATGTCGGCAATGGCGCACCGCGATTTTTCTTGTCGCTAGACCAACAATTATTTGCCGATAACTTTGGTCAGTTTGTGCTGGTTACCAAAGACCTTAACGCACGCGAAGCGGTGAAAGCGCGCCTAGAAGCGCAGTTCGCTGCGGCGGAGTTTTCTCCGTTACGCTTACGCGTGGTGCGTCTCGAAAATGGCCCGCCCACTGGGTTTCCCGTGCAGTTCCGCGTGATGGGCGAAGACTTAAGCGAGCTGCGCGCCATCTCGGAACGGGTTGCCGCCTTGATGCGCGCCAACCCGCATTTGCAGGATGTGAATTTTGATTGGAACGACAAAATTAAAAGCGTGCGTGTGGAGGTCAATCAAGATCGCGCGCGCCAACTCGGCACGTCTAGCCAAGAAATTTCACAGGCACTGCAAGGCTGGATGTCGGGCATGGCCCTCACCCAATATCGCGAGGGTGACCAGCTCATCGACGTGGTGTGGCGCGGCGGTGCGGCAGATTTGCAGTCGCTGAATCGTTTGCCTGATTTGGATATTCCGCTCAGCAACGGGCGACATGTGAGCTTGAGTCAAGTCGCCAAGTTAGTGCCTGTGTTGGAAGAAGGCATCATCTGGCGACGTAATCGCTTGCCGACACTGACGGTGCGCGCCGACATGGCGGATGGCGCGCAGCCTGCCACCGCATCGACCGAACTCAATCTCGCGCTGACCGAGCTAAACACGCAATTGCCAGCGGGCTATCGCATTGAAACAGGCGGCAGCGTGGAAGAATCGGCGAAGGGCGAAAATGCCATTAAGGCCGTGATGCCGCTGATGTTGGTGGGGGTGCTGACCTTGCTGATGATGCAGTTGCAAAGCATTAGCCGCACCGTGATGGTGATGCTCACCGCGCCGCTAGGCTTAATCGGCGTGGCATGGGCGTTGCTGATTTTTCAAGTGCCGTTTGGCTTTGTGGCGAACTTAGGTTTTATTGCTTTGGCTGGGATGATTATGCGCAATTCGGTGATTCTGGTGGATCAAATTCGCCAAGATGAAGAAGCAGGCAAAACGCCCTGGGAGGCGATTATTGGCGCGACGGTGCGACGTTTTAGACCCATCGTGTTGACTGCTTCGGCGGCGATTTTGGCGATGATTCCGCTGACTCGCCAAGTGTTTTGGGGGCCGATGGCGGTGACCATTATGGGTGGCTTAGTGGTGGCGACCTTGCTCACTTGTTTGTTCTTGCCTGCCCTGTATGCGGCGTGGTTCAAGGTGAGAGAGGATTGAGGATTCAGGATTCAGGATTCAGGATTCAGGATTCAGGATTCAGAATCCCGCATCCCGTATCCCGTATCCCGTATCCCGTATCCCGTATCCCGTATCCCGTATCCCGTATCCCGTATCCCGTATCCCGTATCCCGTATCCCGTATCCCGTATCCCGTATCCCGTATCCCGTATCCCGTATCCCGTATCCCGTATCCCGTATCCCGTATCCCGTATCCCGTATCCCGTATCCCGTATCCCGTATCCCGTATCCCGCATCCCGCATCCCGCATCCCGCATCCCGCATCCCGCATCCCGAATCCCGAATCCCGAATCCTTGCCCCTTAACCGTTAGTCGCTTAACTTTTGCCGTCAGTCGGTTAAGCGGTTTTACGGCTAGGCGCAATCAATAATATCGTTATGATGTTGAGCTTTTTTTGATTGTAAGCAGTAATCGCATTATAAAAATATCAGGGAGTCTCGCTGTGTTCGCAAATTTTTTCGCTCGCTTAAAAGTCTCGGCGTTTTCGCGCCAACTATTTTGGCTCATCGTGTTGTTTTTTATTTCGGTGAGCAATTTCGCTTTGTATGTGGCGGCGGAAAAGCGTATCGACCGCGCCAATGAACTGCGTTTACAAGCGGTGCTGTTGGCAAATGAGTTGCGTCAATCGTCGGATGATTTGACGCGCATGGTGCGCACCTATGTGGTGACGGGCAAGCCGATTTACAAAGCACATTACCAAGAAATTCTCGACATCCGCAATGGCGTGCTGGCGCGTCCTGAAGGCTATCAAGGCGTGTATTGGGATTTGGTGTTAGACGACGATGTGCGTCCGACTGCGCGCAGTGCGCTGCGCAAACCTTTGTTAGAGCTGATGCACGAGGCGAGTTTTACGCCGCCTGAATTTGCCTTGTTGGTAAAGGCCAAAGCTAATTCAGACGCGTTGACTGCAATGGAATTTGAAGCGATGCGTTTGCGTGAAAACACCGACGCGGCAGCCGAGGAGCTTTGGCAGCGTGCGCGGTTGCTGTTGTATAGCCCGCAATACCATCAAGCCAAGGCCGCCATCATGCGTCCTATCGCCGAATTTGATCGACTCGCCGCGCAGCGTAATGATGCGGCAGTGATGAATGCTAGCAATGTGGCTTTGCTGTTTCGCGTGGTGATGTTGCTGCTGATTGTTGCTTTGATGTTTTCCTTGTGGCGCACTTATCAAGCCTTGCGCCTCACCTTAGGCAGTAGCGTCGATGCGGTGAAAAATAAAATCGACAAAATTGCGCAAGGTGATTTTGAGAAAACCACTTCCTTAGATTTAAGTCGGACGAATAACAATGTGCTGGGCTGGTTGTCGGACATGCAGAGCAAGTTGCAAGATGCGCAAGCGCAGCAGACCCATTTGGCGGAACGGCTGTATAGCGAGCGTGAACGTGCGCAAGTGACGCTGGCTAGCATAGGCGATGCGGTGATTACCACCGATGCCGAAGGGTGCGTGACTTTCCTTAATCAAGTGGCGATTGATCTCACTGGGTGGTCTATGGCAGATGCCTTGAATAAACCGCTGGTGGAGATTTTTAATATTGTCAATGAGGCGACGCGCGAGGCGGTTACCAATCCCGTGCATCAAGTGTTGAATGAAGGAAAAACGGTGTTGCTGGCGAATCACACGGTACTGATTGCGCGGGACGGCACCGAGTACAACATTGAAGATTCTGCCGCGCCGATATTGTTAGAAAATGGTGACTTAGTCGGCTGCGTGTTGGTGTTCCACGATGTCACCGAGAAGCATCGTTTGTTGCGTGATGTGCGTTGGCAAGCGGGACACGATGTGTTGACAGGCTTGCCGAATCGCGCCTTGCTGGCAGATAGATTTGAGCGCGCCTTGCTGCATGCGCGTCGTCAGCAAACTTGGTTGGCGGTGTGTTTGTTGGATTTGGATGAGTTCAAGCCCGTCAACGATACGCACGGGCACGAGGTCGGCGATCAGCTGTTGGTGCAGGCAGCGCAACGCTTATCGGCTGTCATGCGCGCCGACGATACCGTGGCACGCATGGGAGGTGATGAATTTGTGCTGCTGCTGGGTGGCTTGCATAGCCAAGAAGAAACGCGCTTGAGTTTGCAGCGCATTTTGGCTGCCATGTGCGCGCCGTATGTGATAGCCGAACATCGCATCGAAGTGTCAGCGAGCGTGGGTGTGGTGTTTTATCCCGATGATGATGCCGACCCCGATACCTTGTTGCGCCACGCCGATCAAGCGATGTATCAAGCCAAACAATTAGGGCGCAATCGTTATCACTTTTTCGATGTGCATCACGACAAAGAAATCCAAACCAAACATCAAACTTTAGCGCGCACCAAGCAGGCGTTAGCCGCAGAAGAATTCCGCGTCTATTACCAACCTAAAGTCAATTTGCGTACTGGCGCAGTGGTGGGCATGGAAGCCTTGCTGCGCTGGCAACATCCGTCGCTAGGTCTGCTTGCCCCTGGTGGATTTTTGCCAGCGGTCGAGCAAACTGATTTGATTATCGACATCGGCGAGTGGGTGTTGGAACAAGCGTTGCAGCAAATTGAAATCTGGGCAAAATCGGGCGCGGCCTGGTCGGTCAGCGTCAATATCGCCGCGCGCCATTTTCAAATGCCTGATTTTTTGGTGCGCCTGAAAACCATCTTGGCGCGTCATCCCGACGTGCCTGCGCAGTTGTTGGAATTAGAAATTTTAGAATCGGTGGCGCAACGCGACATCGAGCAAGTGCGCAGCGTGATTTTGCAATGCCAAGCCTTGGGCGTGACGTTTGCGCTGGATGATTTTGGTACGGGTTATTCGTCGTTGAGTTATCTCAAACATTTGCCCGCTAACACCTTAAAAATCGATCAGTCGTTTGTGCGCGACATGCTGGATGACCAAGAAGATTTAGCCCTAGTTAAAGCGATTATCGGGCTGGCAAAAGTGTTCGGACGCAAGGTCGTTGCGGAAGGAGTGGAAACGTCTGAACACGGTGTGTTGCTAATGCATCTCGGTTGCGATGTGGCGCAGGGCTACGGCATCGCGCGCCCCATGCCCGCAGATAAAGTGCTGGCATGGAGTAGTAGTTTTGTCACCGAGCAGCATTGGCAAATGTGGAGCGATGTGCCGTGGGAGTTGGCGGATTTGCCTTTGCTGATGGCAGCGCGTGACCATACCCAATGGGTGAATAACGTAATACGCGCCATCGAAGAACCGAATTTTTTACTGCCCATCACCAAGCTCGGCAGCTGTCATCAATGTCGCTTTGGACAGTGGTACGACACCATCGGTAAAGAGCATTTTGGGCATCTCACGGCCTTTACGGAAATGTACGAAATTCATCAGCGCGTACATGAAAAAGGTCACAAAATTTTGCGTCTGCGCGATGCGGGCGACTTAGCCCAAGCGCGTGAAAAATGCGCCGTGCTACTTAGTCTGAAAGATCAAGTTTTGGCGCAATTCGCACTGCTGCAAGCTGCTGCTAGATGAGAGCGTTGCGAGTTCGTAGCAGGTCGTTTGTCGGGCGATAGCCACATCCCAAAATATCGCCCGATAAATCGGCCTCCTACAATTATTCCATCCGCTAGGTTTCGAGGGTATGCACTTGCGGTATCAGCACTTTGCCATTGACGCATCGCCTCGCGTCGGTATAATGCGCGCCCCTGCAATCCGACCATCGGCTTGCAGCCTTGCTCCACCGCTATGTTGGCGGGGGGCTTTTAACCACAAGGAGTTGTAATGCGCCATTACGAAATCGTATTTATTGTGCATCCCGATCAAAGCGAGCAAGTGCCTGCCATGATTGAGCGTTATCGCACACTGGTTACTGCGCAAGCAGGCCAAATTCACCGTCTGGAAGACTGGGGTCGTCGCCAATTGGCTTACCCAATTCAAAAGATTCACAAAGCTCACTATGTGTTGATGAACATCGAATGCAACCAAGTTGCTTTGGATGAACTGGAACACGCGTTCCGTTTCAATGATGCCGTGTTGCGTCATTTGACCGTGAGCACGAAGACTGCCGTGACTGAACCATCAGCAATGATGCGTGAAGACAAGCCACGTTCATCGCACTCAGATGCTGCACCTGTTGCTGCAACAGAAGCTGCCGCTGCTTAATCACATAATTTTTTGAATAGGAAACATCATGGCTCGTCCAGACAAAAAGAAAGATGACAAAAAACGCCCAGGTCGCAACAACCTGTTTAAGCGTCGTAAGTTCTGCCGCTTCACTGTCGATAAAATCGCCGAAGTGGATTACAAAGATGTGAACATCTTGAAAGAATTCGTTTCAGAAAACGGCAAGCTGATTCCTGCTCGCATCACTGGCACGAAAACACGCTTCCAACGTCAATTGAGCACTGCGGTTAAACGCGCGCGCTTCTTGGCTTTGCTGCCTTACACTGACTTGCACTAGGAGCTAGAACATGCAAATTATTCTGATGGAAAAAGTCATCAACCTCGGCCAGTTTGGCGATGTTGTTAAAGTTAAAAATGGTTACGCACGTAACTTTTTAATCCCACAAGGCAAAGCAAAACGCGCTACCACTTCTAGCATGGCTGAGTTTGAAGCTCGCCGCGCTGAGTTGTTGAAAGCAGATTTGGCTAAATTGGCAGATGCACAAGCACGCGGCGAAAAGCTGGTGGGCATTGTGGTTGCCATGTCGCAAAAGGCTGGCGTAGATGGCAAATTGTTTGGTTCGGTAACGAATGCAGACGTGGCTGCTGCGTTGGTTGCTCAAGGTTACGCAATTGAAAAATCACAAGTGCGTATGCCTACCGGTCACCTCAAGCAAATCGGCGAACACCCAGTGAGCATCGCGTTGCACACTGATGTGAGCGTGGACATCACTGTTACCATCACGGGTGAAAAATAATCAGCTGCTACATTGCTGATTAAGTAAGCCAAAAAAGGACTCGTAAGAGTCCTTTTTTTATGGCGCAGCAAAAACTTTTTGTCCACAGATTACGCCGATTTACACCGATTAAGAGCCAAACCTAAGTCCGTTTTAGTGGCGGTAAAAATCTGTGTGAATTTGTGTAATCTGCGGATAAATTTTGCCGTTTTTATAGCGCGATAAATCCCCCGTCGGTGATAGCTGAACAAGGTAAAATGCGCTCCGCAAAAATTGCCGTTCATCATTCCTCCTCATGCAAAGTTTCTCGAATTCCGACCCGCAAATCGACCAAATTAAATTGCCGCCGCATTCAGTCGAGGCGGAGCAATCGGTGCTGGGTGGTTTGTTATTAGAGGCTTCTGCGCTAGATAAAATTGTTGACTTGGTATCGTCCGCTGATTTTTATCGGCATGAACATCGGCTGATTTTTCAGCAGATTGTGCGCTTGAGCGAGCAAGCAAAACCCGTCGATGTGATTACCGTTGCTGAGGCATTAGAGAATGCGGGTGAGTTGGATAAGGTCGGCGGCTTGCCATATTTGGGCAGCCTCGCGCACAACGTGCCGTCGGCGGCGAACGTGCGCCGTTATGGCGAAATCGTGCGCGAGCGTTCCATCATGCGCCAGTTAGTTGCCGTAGGCACCGAGATTACCGCCAGCGCGTATAACCCCACGGGGCGCGATGCGGCGCAGTTGTTGGATGAGGCGGAGGGCAAGGTGTTTCAGATTGCCGAAGCAGGCGCTAAAGGCAAGCAGGGCTTTATCGGAATGCCGCCGCTGCTCACCCAAGTGGTCGAGCGCATTGAGACTTTATACGCGCGCGAAAACACCAGTGATGTGACGGGGATTGCGACGGGATTTTTGGATTTAGATCGCATGACTTCGGGTTTGCAGGCGGGCGATTTAATTATCGTGGCAGGACGGCCGAGTATGGGTAAGACCGCGTTCTCGATCAATATCGCCGAGAACATTGCCTTGCAACCAGGCAGTAAACCCGTGGCGATTTTCAGTATGGAAATGGGTGGCGCGCAGTTGGCGATGCGTATGTTGGGTTCGGTGGGAAAATTAAATCAGCACGATTTGCGCACGGGACGTTTGCAAGATGACGATTGGGGACGTTTGACTAACGCGCTGGGCAAGCTCAATGACGCGCCGCTGCATATTGATGAAAGTGCCGCCCTGTCTGCCTTAGAGGTGCGTGCGCGGGCGCGACGGCTGCATCGCACGCATGGTGGTTTAAGTTTGATTGTGCTGGACTACATCCAATTGATGAGTTCCAACTCAGGCAAGGCGAGTGAAAATCGCGCCACCGAAATTTCAGAAATTTCACGTTCCTTAAAGTCGCTGGCGAAAGAATTGCAAGTTCCTGTCATTGCCTTATCGCAGTTGAATCGTAGCTTGGAGCAACGCCCCAATAAACGCCCCATCATGTCGGACTTGCGTGAGTCGGGCGCGATTGAGCAAGATGCCGATTTGATTTTATTTATTTATCGCGACGAGGTTTACAACTCCGATTCCGCCGACAAAGGCAAAGCCGAAATTATTATCGGCAAACAGCGTAACGGCCCGATTGGCAAAGTCGAACTCGCCTTCCGTGGCGAATACACCCGCTTTGAAAACCTCGCGGGCGGCAGTAGCGGCGGTGGCAGTGATTATTAAACGGAGAGTGGAAAGTGGGGCGGCACTGCGTGCCTTGCGGGTCAGTGGGCAACCCACCGCGCTCCGACTTACCACTAAGGCGCAACGCGCCACTCCACTAAGGCACGCAGTGCCGTCCGACTTTCCCTTAGGCGCACGCGCCGTTCTACTTCGCACTTAACTTATGAATCCTGAAAACTTGCCTAACCGCTCTGCCATGCAAACCTTGCGTTCGCTTATTCCTTATTTGCTGGAATTCAAAACACGCGTGGTGTTGGCGATGTTGTTATTGGTTGTGGCGAAGCTGGCTAACGTCGGTGTGCCCTTGGTGTTGAAGCAAATCATCGACGCGATGGACAGCTCGCACGCGGTGTTGGCGGTGCCATTGATGTTGATTGTCAGCTATGGGTTGCTGCGCTTATTCAGTACGCTGTTTGGCGAGTTACGCGATGCGGTGTTTGCCAAGGTGACGCAGCGCGCGATACGTCGTATTGCGCTGCAAGTGTTCCAACATTTGCATAATTTAAGTTTGCGTTTTCATCTGGATCGACAGACGGGCGGGGTGTCGCGCGACATCGAACGCGGTACGCGCGGCATTGGATTTTTATTGAACTTCACTCTGTTCAATATCCTACCGACGCTGTTTGAAATTGGCTTGGTCGCGGCAATTTTGCTGCACAAATACAACGCGTGGTTCGCCATCATTACTTTTATCACGCTGGTGATTTACATTATTTTCACGTTGTTTATTACCGAGTGGCGGATGGTGGTGCGCCGCACTATGAACGACTTGGATTCCAAAGCCAACACGCGCGCGATTGATAGTTTGCTCAATTACGAAACGGTCAAATATTTCGGTAACGAGCAATACGAAGCGAATCGCTACGACCACAACATGGAACATTGGGAGCGCGCGGCGGTGCGCAATCAAGAATCGCTGTCGCTGCTCAACGCGGGGCAGAGCGTCATCATCGCGCTCGGGATTACTGCCTTGATGTTGTTGGCGGCAGACCAAGTGGCGCAAGGGAAAATGACCTTGGGCGACTTAGTTTTAGTCAATGTTTTCATGTTGCAGTTGTATATGCCGCTGCATTTTTTAGGCTTTGTCTATCGCGAAATCCGCAACTCGTTAGCCGACATGGAAAAGATGTTTCGCTTAATGGATGAGCATAAAGAAGTGGACGACAACGCCGATGCAAAAGTGCTGGCAGTGGGGCGTGCGGCGGTCAAATTTGAGCAGGTAAATTTTGGCTATCAAGACGACCGACAAATTTTATTTGCTGTGGATTTTGAAATTCCTGAAGGTCATACCGTAGCGGTAGTGGGCGCGTCAGGTGCGGGTAAATCAACGCTGTCGCGCTTGCTGTTCCGTTTTTATGATGTGAATGCTGGCTGCATCAAAATCAATGGGCAAGATATACGCGAAGTCACGCAAGCCAGTCTGCGCCGCGCGGTTGGCATCGTGCCGCAAGACACGGTGTTATTTAACGACACGATTTACTACAACATCGCTTATGGCAATCCTGATGCGACACGCGAGGAAGTGATTGCGGCGGCGCAAGCAGCACACATTCATCATTTCGTCGCGTCCTTGCCGCAGGGCTACGAATCTATGGTGGGCGAACGCGGCTTGAAATTGTCGGGGGGCGAGAAACAACGCGTGGCGATTGCGCGTGCGATTTTGAAAAATCCTGCGATTTTAATTTTCGATGAAGCCACCTCAGCACTCGATTCGCACTCCGAAAAAGCTATCCAAGCCGAGCTTGCCAGCATCGCGCAAAACCGCACCACGCTGATCATTGCGCATCGTTTATCGACCGTCGTCGATGCCAATCAAATTTTGGTAATGAACCACGGACGCATTGTTGAGCGGGGGACGCATCAGCAATTATTGGCGCAAAACGGCGCGTATGCGCAACTGTGGAACCTTCAGAAACAAGAGCAGCAAAAGCAGCTTAACGATTGATTTATATTAGCTTTACGGTATGCTGCGCAGCATTAAGTCGCAGGAGCAAAAAATGAAAAAAATATTCTGGATTTTGGTGTTGTTAGGACAGGCTGTTATGAACCATGCGGCGCACGCCGCGACGCACCATCACAAGGCGCACAAAGCACTCAGCAACAACGATGCGCATCATGCGCAACCGAATTTGCAATCGAATATCGCATTGATTGTGGATGAAAAATCTGGGCAAGTAATCTACAACAAACATGCGGAACTACAAGCCCCGATTGCTTCGATTACCAAGCTGATGACCGCGATGGTGGTGTTGGATGCTAAGCCTGATATGGATGCCGAACTCAGCATTGCGGTGGAAGATTTAGATACGCTTAAAGGCACCACATCGCGTCTGCGTATTGGCATGACATTTACCCGCGCTGAGATGTTGCAAATGGCCTTGATGGCATCCGAAAATCGCGCTGCGTCAGCCTTGGCACGCGCTTACCCAGGCGGCATGGTGGCTGCGGTGGCGGCGATGAATGCCAAGGCACGTCAGCTCGGCATGAGCAACAGTAAATTTTTTGACCCAACTGGATTGAATAGCGACAACGTCTCCACCGCGCAAGATTTAGCCAAGATGGTTGCGGCAGCGCAGCACTATCCGCTGATTCATCAATACACCACCACGGCATCGGCTTCAGTGGATGGTTGGAATGGTCGGGAATTGCGCTTTTCCAATACCAATCCACTGGTGAAAAATGCCTCGTGGAATATCGGTTTAAGCAAGACTGGCTTTATCAATGAAGCGGGACGATGCTTGGTGATGCAAGCAAAAATTAACCAGCGTCCCGTGATTATTGTGTTGCTTAATTCGTGGGGAAAACGCACGCGGATAGGCGATGCGAATCGGATTAAAAAGTGGATGGAAGCGCATAACGTCGCGGCGATTAAAGCGTAATTGCGATTGCAACACAGGGGCGCGAGCCCCTTTTTTAATGTTGGTGTAGTAAGACGAAAGCAATGGCAGAATTATTCTTAATTGGCATGATTGTGACTTTGGTGATCCTCACCATACGCTCTGGTCGCCCAGTGATTTTAGAGACCCCCGTTATTATTCATCGGGTAGGGAAATATCACATCACGCTCGCCCCGCAACTCAATCGTGCACAAAATTTTATTGAGCAAATTGCCGTTGAATTAGCACGACTCAAACTATCTGACAGTGATACAGAAATTTTTGCGGTGTACGACGAAAAAATTTGTGCAGCGGGCGAAAAAATGTATTTGCTGGCGGTGACTTTGCGCGCAGGCGTGGCGTACTTTCAGGCGATTATGCCCAAAGCCATACTGCATGATGGCGACAGCCATTATCAAACCATGTACGCATTTGCGACGGCGGTGTTGCATGATATTCCGTCGGGTAACGTTGCAAAAACTGCGCATGATTTGATTGAGCGTGGGCTTAACGCGGCGGCACAGCAGGCGCATTTGACGGTGATACCGCTGCGTGCTGTGTCAGCCAGTGAGGAGGGGAATGTTGGATAAAGATAATCAGTCTGCTACGGTATTGCGGGCGTGGCGCGAACACGAATTGTTAATGTTGGTCGAGCAATCGTCCGACGCAATTGCACGTTACGATAGTGAAGGTAGGCGCATTTATATCAATTCAGCCCCGCAGCATTTAGCCTATGGCAGCCCTGCCAAAATGCTGGGTACGCGTCCCAGCGAATATCCTGGTGGTGAACAATCGCTGCGCTATGAGCAGCAAATCAAACAGATTTTTATCACTAAACAAGAAGTGACCTTTGAGCTGCATTGGAACAATGAGCAAGGACAGCCTTGCTGCGGACATATGCGCTTAACGCCTGAAATCAATGAGCAAGGCGAAGTGCTATCGGTATTGGGGGTTGGGCGCGATATTTCCGAGCTGCATCGCGCGCGCCTAGAGTTGCTCCAAACTAACGCTGAAAAATCACGTTTTTTGGCGGCGGCGGGACATGATTTACGTCAACCCTTAGCCGCTGCCAATTTATTTATTGACGCACTTAAATTGACGCAATTAGATGGACAGCAAGCCCAGCTTATTAAACAGTTAAATCGTGCCATGGCAAATTTTAGCGACCTGCTAGATGCCTTGTTAAACATCTCAAAACTGGAGGCGGGCATCATTCAGCCAGAATTAGGCTGTGTGAATTTAAGTGAGATTTTTTTGTGGTTAGAACAAACCTTTGCTGCGCAAGCCAATAAACAACACCTGGCTTTTAAGTTGTACTTTCCACTGCGGCAGAAATTATTGTTGCAGACCGACCTAAATTTGCTCAAACAAGTGCTGCAAAATTTAGTCGGCAACGCGCTGAAATTTACTCAACACGGCGGTATTTTGGTGAGTGCTAGAGCTCGCGGTAATACGGTGTTGTTTCAGGTGTGGGATACAGGGGTTGGGATTGCACATGCCGATGTTGGGCAAGTATTTGACGAGTTTTATCAGGTGGACAATGCCCATCGAGATCGCAATAGCGGTTTGGGTTTGGGCTTGGCGATTGCGAAACGTGCGGCACGATTATTGGATACGCAGCTCACCTTGCGCTCGGTATTGGGGCGCGGCACAGTGTTGAGTCTAAGCGTCGCGAGTGTGTCGGAGCGTCGCGCTTGGGTGCGCGATACGGTGAGCTATCCCGCACGACACTGGTCGAATGAAACGTGGGCGCGCGATAAGCAGTTTTGCATCGTCGAAGATGACCCTTTGATTGCTCAAGCGTTACAGCAGTGTTTGCAGGGATTGGGCGGCTCGGTGCGCTGTTTTAACAGTGCCGAGGCAGCGTTAGCAGAGGTGTTACCACAACAGTATTACATCGTCGATCAAATGCTGGCTGGGGAATTGACGGGGCTGGCGTTTTTACAGCAACTCAGCTCGCAGTTTGATAGCCCAATTCGTGCCGTGATGATGACAGGCGATACTAAGGCTGAGTTTATTCAGGCTGCCGCCCAAACACCTTGGGGCGTGTTACACAAGCCTATCAGCATGGGCAAGTTAATGAAGGCGTTAAAGCAAAGTGAAAATCGCACCGGCGATCGAACCTTGAGCCTTATTGCGCCGTTTTCTACAGTGGGAGATTAGGAAAGAGCATGGAAAATTTATACAACATTTTAGGCATCGCGCCGAACGCCACACCCGATGAAATTAAAAAACGCTATCGCGCCATGGCGATGCGTTTTCATCCCGACCGCAATAGCGACGAGGGCGCACAAACGCGTTTTAACGCCATACAAAAAGCCTATGAAGTGTTATCCGATGCCCAACTGCGTGCCGATTACGATCAAAAATTCAACGACCGTATCGTGTTGGATGCTGAAGCCGAAGCCTATGAATTATGGCGTTCGGTGTTTGCGTTTAATGGTGTGAAAGTTTAGGGAACGTGGTCTTGTAGGAGGCCGATTTATCGGGCGATAGCTGCATCAAAAAACATCGCCCGATAAATCGGCCTCCTACACATCGTCTTAACTCATTCTCAGTCGTAATCCACCAACACTTCATTGCCGCCGTGATTTTGTAGTTCTTGGAACAGCTCGGCGACATCGGTTTTGCTCACTTTGGCTTTCGCGGCTAGCGCGACTATGAGTTTGATGATGTGGCTGCTGCGCAGTTGCGTGATGCGGGTGTATAGCAGATGTTGGTAGTCGGCGGGGGCGGTGGCTAAAAAGTTTGCCCAGCCTGTTTCAATCTCTAGCGGCTGTTTGCGCACTCGTCCCAGCAAGGCTTCTAAGTCATGTTGTCCGGCTTCTGCCACGACTTTGGCGTTGTCGGCTACGGCGAAAATCAAGGCAATCGCAATCACGCCATCGGCATCCAAATCAGGATTTTTTACCGCGCCTAAGTAGTGCTGTTTGCGCAGCCATTGCGCGCAATTTATTTGCCGTGCGATGTCGCTGCGCTGCTCGAATTCACGCTGATAAAGTTTTGCACCCGACCAATGGCTATTGGCTTCGCTGGCGCAAAATTTGAAGAAGGTGCTACGCAGTTGTCGCGCTTGTTCTTGCGGATCTTTATCGTAGGCGGTGAGCATCGCCACTTCGGGCAGTTCGGCTAATTCTTTAATGAGACGAAAGCCTTGCTGGAACACCCGTTCCGCGCCGTGTGCAATTAAAAATTTTGCGGCAGCTCCGTCATCGTCTTGCAAATGCGCATACGCCAAGCTCAAAGACAGGCAGCCCATGGTCAAACGCATCGCTTCTAAGATGCCTTCAGCGGTGCGATTGTTGGTGAACTTCGCCGCCACGCGCGCGGTAATTACGGCCAAATCAAGCGCGAGTTCGGTGGCTTCTTCCGCGACATTCGCTTGCACGCTCATGGCATGGATGGCGCGCACTAAGTAGGGTAGTTGTTGCGTTTGGCTGGCGAGTTGAGTGGTCATTTTTATCGCTCTTAAGAAAAAATATCCGCGCCGAGATTGGCATGTTTTTTTGCTTTGACGCGTTTGGTGGTGCTGAAACTTGGCACCATTTTGCGCAACTGATAGAGCAATTCTTGCGTGCTGCGATGCGCATCGGGCGCGTCTTCTTCCTCAAGCGCAGCTTGTTCACGAACGCCATCTGGATCGTGCAAATAGTTGGGGAATAGCCCGTACAACACTTGCTCCCAACCATCTGGCGTGGCGTGATACAACTCGACTGCTAGTGGCACAACATCGTGTTCATTTTCGCTGCCCGCCATGACATAGCTTTGCATGGTGTCGATGTGATCGGCGGTTTCCAAAATGTCGTGCGGTGCCATCGAAAACAAAATCATCAAGGCAATAATGCCGTGATCGGTTTTGCTACAGGCTTTGAGTAGCGCACGGCGGCGCGCCACATCGTCGGTGGCAAACACTACGCCGTGAATGTGCGCAAACAAGGCTTCCGCCAACACTTCGGGCTCGTGGTCGATGTCGTCTTCACGCCATTTCGCGGCGAAAAAAGCCAAGCTATCCGCCCAGGCTTTAGGCGGTACGAGCAAGGTCGCCAGCGAGAGTTTGCCGCCATCGAATGCACCTAAATGCAGCGAGGTAATTTGCGGCTCTAAGTCCGCTAATACTTCGACGATGGCGAGGTCGCCATGAATTTCGATGGCTTCAGAAAATGCCTCCTCAGCGCGCTCGGTTGAGCCCGCGACCACCAGCTCGCTAAAGGCTTTGCGCAGCGCGGGAAAATTAGTGCTCATGCGGATCTGGCATCTCGTCAAACATATCTATCATGTCGGCGGACGGACCATCGCTATCTTCCGCGTCGTCGTCTTCGCCATCATCTTCCGCATCGGGCTCGCGTTCTTGCGCCAACCAAGCATTCTGATTTTTGTGTAAAAACGCGACTAACACGGCTTTGCGCGTCAGTGCGGGATGCGTGGCAAATAAATTATTTAGCAGCGTTTGATACGCCGCATCAGTACAAGTGACGAAGGCAGCGACCGTGTCAGGATGAGGTGCGTCATATTTTTTTGCCGCTGCAACTAGCTTGTCTGGTTGCAGAAAATTGAGCTGATCAACCAAGGCAAAACTAAGCAGATTGACATCTTCGACGATGGTTTTTTTCGAGTATTCGGCAAGCAAGGCGGTGACCATAGCCTGATAGTTTTTGCGATTCGGCGGGTCGCCCAAAATGCCCGTAATTTGTTCGTCTAATTCACGCGCTTGGAAAGCAAATTCATCATCAATACGTTTCATGTTTTTTTCCTTTACGTTTGTGTGCGTAGGCAGTGAGCCTACGCCAAAACTTGATATTGCTTACAGCAGCACTAAATTGTGGCTACGGCATAACTTACTACGCAAGTGCACCCTTCGGGTACAAGAGCCTACACCGCAACTTAGTGTTGTTATTTCATAACAACACTAAGTTGTCTCGATGGATCAATTCAGCATCGCCGCCGTAGCCTAATAAATTACTGATGTCGCTACTGGCGTGACGGGCGATGTGGCGTGCTTCGCTGTCGCTGTAATTACTTAAACCGCGCGCGATGTCGTGACCTTGTTCATCCAAACAGGCAATCACTGCGCCGCGCTGAAATTCGCCGCTCACCGTCGTGATACCAATCGGCAATAAACTTTTTCCTGCGCGTAACGCGGCCAGTGCGCCCGCGTCTAACACCACGCTGCCGGTAACTTGCAAGTGATCCGCCAGCCATTGTTTGCGCGCCGCTAAGGTAAGCGTAGGGGCAACTAACAACGTGCCGATAGCTTCACCTTGCAATAAACGCAGCAGCACATCGCGCTCGTGTCCTGACGCAATCACGGTATGTGCGCCGCTGCGCGCGGCACGTTTTGCCGCGAGGATTTTGGTCAGCATCCCGCCGCGTCCGATGGCACTGCCTGCACCGCCTGCCATGGCTTCTAAGTTAGTGTCGCCCGCTTGCGCTTGTGACACTAACGTCGCGTTTGTGTCTTTGCGCGGGTCGGCGGTATAGAGGCCGGGTTGGTCGGTCAAAATAACCAGTGCGTCAGCATCAATTAAGTTAGTCACCAGCGCACCTAAGGTGTCGTTGTCACCGAATTTAATTTCGTCGGTCACCACGGTGTCGTTTTCGTTGATGATGGGAATCACGCCCAAACTCAGCAAGGTAGTCAGCGTGGCGCGGGCGTTCAGGTAACGCTCGCGATCAACTAAATCCGCATGAGTGAGCAGCACTTGCGCGGCGTGACGTTGATGGACGCGGAAGCAGCTTTCATAGGCTTGCACCAAGCCCATTTGCCCCACCGCAGCAGCAGCTTGCAGCTCGTGTATCAGCGTGGGACGCGTCGTCCAGCCTAAGCGTTGCATACCTTCCGCTATCGCGCCTGACGAGACTAAAACCACTTCGTGTCCGCTCGCACTCAAGCTAGCAATCTGCCGTGCCCAGTTACTCAACGCGTTCAAGTCTAGCCCCGCGCCTTGGTTGGTAACTAAGCTGCTACCGACTTTAACGACGATGCGTTGGCAAGAAGTAAGAGAGATTTGCATGTGAAAGTGACTACCCTAAAATTTTTTATCCGCAGATTAAGCAGATTCGCGCAGATTAAAACAAGCGAAATACGGTTGTTTGGCACTGAAAAATCGGTGTGAATCTGCGTAATCTGTGGACGTTTAGTTGTTTGTAAAACCTTACAGCGTACTCACATCGTCCTGTTGCGCGGCAACAGCTGCGGCTTCGGCTTCTTGTTCACGCATCACCAACAGGTGTTCCATGATGGCGTAAGTCAGTTCTTTACAGCCGTCGCCGTTAATCGCGGAGATGGTGAAGTAGCGATCGTAGTCGTCGAATTCTTTGAGAAATGCCGCGACTTTTTCGTCAGGATTTTCCAATAAGTCCAACTTGTTCAGCAGCAACCAACGCGGCTTGTTGTAGAGGCTTTCGTCATATTTTTTCAGCTCGTTCAAAATCGCGCGCGCTTCTTTGACGGGATCCGTACCTTCATACAGCGGAGCCAAATCGACCAAATGTAGCAACACACGGGTGCGCGCCAAGTGGCGTAAAAATTGATGACCTAAGCCCGCGCCTTCTGCCGCACCTTCAATCAACCCTGGAATATCGGCGATGACAAAACTTTTTTCATGCGATACGCGCACCACGCCCAGATTGGGGTGCAAGGTGGTGAAAGGATAATCCGCCACCTTAGGTTTAGCTGCCGAGACCGAGCGAATGAACGTTGATTTGCCCGCGTTCGGCATACCCAACAGCCCTACGTCGGCGAGTACTTTAAGCTCTAGTTGCAACTCGCGTGTTTCGCCATCTGTGCCAGCGGTGCATTGACGTGGAGCGCGGTTGGTACTTGACTTGAAATGGATGTTGCCCAAGCCGCCGATGCCGCCTTGCGCGAGCAAAGTGCGCTCGCCATCCGTCATCAAATCTGCCACCAGTTCGCCGCTATTCAAATCGGTAATGACCGTGCCGACGGGCATGTGCAACACCACATCGTCCGCGCCCTTGCCATAGCAATCCGAGCCGCGACCTGATTCGCCATTGCGCGCGCGATAGGTTTTTTGAAAACGAAAATCCACCAAGGTGTTGATGTTGCAATCTGCCATCGCCCAAATACTGCCGCCGCGACCGCCATCGCCGCCATCAGGACCGCCCTTGTCGATATATTTTTCACGACGAAAACTGGCAATGCCGTTACCGCCATGCCCTGCGAACAGTTCGATTTTTGATTCGTCAATAAACTTCATTTTTATGCACCACAAATAAAAACAGCTCTATCGAAATGATAGAGCTGTCTTGCACCAAACGAAGCAGCTTAGGCAGCGACGATGGAAACTGTTCTACGTTGTTGCGCGCCTTTGATAGCGAACACAACTTTGCCTGTAACTTTAGCAAACAGCGTGTGATCTTTACCCATGCCAACGTTTTCGCCACGGTGAAACTCCGTGCCACGTTGACGAATAATGATGCTACCTGCGCTAATCAATTCGCCGCCGTAACGCTTAACACCCAATCGTTTCGAGTGCGAGTCACGACCGTTACTGGTACTACCTCCGCCTTTTTTCGATGCCATTTTTTTGCTCCTTAGCTAATTAAGCAGAAATGCCGTCAATGCGGATTTCAGTATAGTTTTGACGATGACCTTGATTTTTTTGGTAATGCTTACGGCGACGCATTTTGAAAATGGTCACTTTATCGCCACGACCGTGCGACACGATGGTTGCTTTAACAGTAGCACCAGCCAACAAAGGCTTGCCTACCGACAGCTTGTCGCCGTTAGATACCATCAGGACTTTGTCCAGAACGATGGCTGAGCCAACGTCGCCAGCGAGAATTTCTACTTTAAGTGTTTCACCAGTGATAACGCGGTATTGCTTACCACCAGTTTTAATGACTGCGTACATATTAACAACCTCTGAGTGCGGTTTTTGCGAAGGCGCGGATTATACATAAATAATTCAGTGCGTCAAAAGCATTTTGCATTTATTTGGAAAAACAATCGCAAGTGGAGAGTGGAATGGCACTAAGCTGCCTAAGTGGTGAGTGGAAATAGCGTCGCGCTGCGACTTACCACTTAGGCGCACAGTGCGACTCCAGTTACATTTTCACGCCCGCCAAATGCGCTTGTTCATCGGCAAAATAACTGGAACGCACCATCGGCCCACAGGCGGCATGATCAAAGCCCATCGCCTTGGCTTCACGTTCAAACATGGTAAAAGTTTCTAGCGGCACATAACGCAGCACGGGCAAATGTCCATCGGATGGTTGCAAATACTGACCGATGGTGAGCATGTTCACATCATGCGCGCGTAGGTCGCGCATCACTTGCAATACTTCCTCGTCGGTTTCGCCTAAGCCTAGCATCACGCCCGATTTAGTTGGAATGCCAGGAAAGCGCGCTTTGAAATCTTTGAGTAATTTCAGTGAATGCGCATAGTCCGCCCCTGGGCGCGCCAGCTTGTATAAACGCGGCACAGTTTCTAGATTGTGATTGAGCACGTCGGGCAAGCTCGCCGCCATCGCATCTAACGCCTCATCGAGGCGACCGCGAAAATCTGGGACTAACACCTCTAAGCGCGTGGCAGGCGAGCTGACGCGTATCGCACTTAAACAGTCGCTGAAATGCTGCGCACCGCCATCGCGTAAATCGTCGCGATCGACGCTAGTGATGACCACATATTTCAAATTCAGCAAGCCGATGGAGCGCGCCAAATTGGCGGGTTCATCCACATCGGGTGGCAGCGGCTTGCCGTGCGCCACATCGCAAAACGGACAACGCCGCGTACACACATCGCCCAAAATCATAAAGGTCGCCGTGCCTTTGCTAAAACATTCGCCGATGTTCGGGCACGACGCTTCTTCGCACACGGTATGCAGCTTGTGTTCGCGCAACAGCGATTTGACGTTCTCATAACCCGCGCCGCTGGCGGCTTTCACGCGTATCCATTCGGGTTTACGCAAGCGTTCTTGCAAAGGAATAATTTTGATGGGATTGCGCGCCGTTTTGGCCGCGCCAGTTTGTTTTTCAGGAGTGTTCATTCAGACTTTCAATCGTGCAACAGTGTGATGAGAATTGCGTTTAGGCGGCTTGCTCTAGCGCGTTAGCTTGCAATAAATGGTTGTGATACAAATCGGCAATTGGGAAACATAAATCATAATCTCCCCATACCAACTCACCATATTCGATGTGGTAGGCAGCGAAGCGTGCGGGTTCGAGAAAAGCGCGAATATCGGGATGACGCGACAGCGATAAAAAGGGTTTGAAGTCCACCGTTTGCACTACACCATCGTCAAACGACAGGCGCAGTGCGTAATCGCTAAGTTGCTCCGCGCGGGTGATGTTGATGGGGTTCATTTCAGTCTCCTCGTGATGAGTTCGGATTTTACAGGTTTATGTAGGACGAAAAAATCTATCCATTTTGCAATGATGTCAGCGGCTCTAGCCACCACTAACTCTTCAAAATTTCTGCGTTCGGTGTGTTCGAGCGGCGCACGTCCAGCAACGGTTGAATAACGAATTTCAGTTATCGCGCCATTCATCACAATGATTTCAGCACGCAACTCACGCCCCTGATATTTGCCGTGAACATGCACGGGCTCATGCTCATTGGCATAGAACATCACAATCAAACCAAAATACTCGTAGAGCTTAGGCATGACATTTTTCCTTGTCGATTTAGTGCTTAAAGCGAATTTGCAGATTAAGTTTGAAAAATTGCTCGCCCGCCTCGCTGTAGATTTTGCCAAAGCCATGTTTAGTGCTACTCGCGGTATCGAGCTTGGTGTTATTGAGCAAATAGTTCTCGAAAAAATTACGGTTGTAAATGTGATACGCCAAAATATCGCCGTCTTCTTTCACCACTAAATAACCGCCTGTTGCCTCCAGCTCGCCCGTCCACATCGTCGCGGGCATCATGCCTAGCGCGATGTCGGTTAAGAAGCGTTTGATTTTGTAACTGTAAAAAGGATGCTGTTCAGACTGGTCAAAATTGAGCGGATTACGCTGGGTAATGTCATCGAGCAAATCAATCAGGGTGGAATGCGACGAGCTATAAAACACCTGCAAAATGTCCGCGAGTAGCGCAGGCAAGCGGCTATCTATCAGCGTCAAATTATTAGCAAACATCACATTTTCAGTTTTGTAAAATTGCAGTTGAGCATCGTGCGCTTGAATCTGCGCCAAACGGTCTTTGATTTTGCTGCGCGTATCAATGGCGTTAATCGCAGCGACTTGTTCATCGCTCAGTTTTTTACCCGTAATCTTAAAAATAAAATTAGTGGTTCTGCCCGCGTTGAGTAAGGTGGATGCGCTGCCTAGTTGTGACTTAATGCTAAAGCCTAATTCAGGCGACATGCAGGTGCGTTCATCGTGAATGATGATGCGAATATCGCTTTTACTGCTTGATTTTGCTTTGAGCGACGTGCAATTAAATGAGCGCGCAAATGCGGCTATGTCGGGCAGTTCAAAGCTGGCTTCTTTAGCCGCTTTAATGTGTTGTAACAGCAACGCAGCGTTGTGTTGAAACTCGCTGAGTGGAATGCGCACCTGCTCGCCATTGCCCGACACAATCACCAAATCTTGCTGGGTTTCATATTCAAACGTGCCGTCGCTTTCGGTGCGGATGACTTTGAGGATGGGTGAAATCAAAGCATCTATGCGCTGAAGATTTTCGTCGCCGCCATACAGCTTGCCGTCCGCAATGATTTTGAGCAGCGTATAAATTTCGCTCCACTCGCCTTTATTTCCCTTGAGCATTTTGGCTCTCCAATAATTTCTCAATAATTTTTTGTGCGGTGGCTTGCATCATTGGTACAGCAACGGAATTACCAAATTGTTTATAAGCAGAGGCATCGGCAACAGGGATTAAAAAGTTATCAGGATAGCCTTGCAATCGAGCCCATTCGCGCGGAGTCATTTTGCGTATGCCTTCACGATTCACTTCGCCTTTGATATGCGTGACGGGCGTGAAGTCGGTGAGGCGATGGTCAATGACCAAATTGCGTTCACGCCCCATGCCGCCGCACACAATTGAATTGGTCACTGCATCATCGGAAATAATCTCGTAACCGAAACCATTGCCTTTGCTTTCGTGGCGTTGCTTGTGATTGATAAGCGTTTGCAAATAACGCGTGGACAAATAGTATTTCGCCGATACCACACGATTTTCTTTGACATCACGGAAGGCAAATTTTTGTGCAATAGGCTTGGGGTAATCAAAATTCGTTACGCCTAAATCTTTTCTAAATCCGACAATCAAGATGCGTTCGCGGTTTTGTGCCACGCCGTAATTACGCGCATTCAGCACTTGCGGCTCAGGTACAAAATAATTCAACTCGTTACGTAGCACATTCAAAATGGTCGCTAAGGTCGTGCCTTTGCCGTGACTGATTAAGCCTTTTACATTCTCTAAAAAGAACGCTTTGGGCTGTTTACGACGCAAAATTTCGGCGACCTCAAAGAACATCGTGCCACGCGTATCTTCAAAGCCACCGCGCTTACCCGCAATCGAAAAAGCCTGACAGGGAAAGCCTGCGCACAGCACATCGAAACCATCGGGAATATGTTTTTTGGTTGCTTCTTGGCTGATGTCGCCGAACGGCGCATCGCCAAAATTGGCTTTGTAAGTGACGCGCGCTTGCGCATCCCACTCGCTGCTAAACACACACTTGCCGCCTAACGATTGCAGTGCCATGCGAAAACCGCCGATGCCTGCGAATAAATCTATGAAAGAAAATTTAGCCTGGCGCGGCTCTGGAAACGGGCAAGGTGTTTGGTTGAAGAGCTTGTACTGCAAGGCTTCTTGCGCAACTTTGAATGCTAACGAGGCATCCTCATTCGCAGGTTCATCGCTGTACACAAAAGCCTCTACGGGCTGCTTAGACGGAGGTGTTGCGCGTTTCATCTTGGTGAGTGTGGCAGGCTGGCGCGCGTCTTCAAGCATCGCAGGGCAATCCCAAAGCACCCATAAAAACAGGGCAAGCCGCATCAATAATGTTTGCTTGCCCGATGGCTGTATCCAACTTGGCGAGGCTCATGCTTAACTCAGCGACTTCGCGTTTTGAAAATAAAGCCGCGCCTGTGGTGAGACAAATAATGTCAGCAGGATCGTCTTCTGGATGAAACAAAAAACCACGCTCGCGTAGGGCGGCGAACCATGCTGAAGCTCCCGCTACAGTGGTGTCGGTGAGCGTGGGTAGGCGTGATGAGTTGGGCATGATTGCTCCTTAAATCAGAGGGTTAAAAACGAGGTTGCCGCATATTTGCGGCAACCTTTGATGTCAATAGTTTACCGTCTCACGCGCGGCTTGTCTGCGTCGCGTAATGCTGTTGTAAACCGTGTATCAAGTTTTGCGCGAGCTGCGCTTGCAGTTCGTTGATGCTGGCGGTGATGCCGAGGGCGCGGGCTTGGGTGACTTGTAAGCCTTGATAGCCGCAGGGGTTGATGTTGTTGAATGGCGTTAAGTCCATATCGACGTTGAACGACAGACCGTGGTAGCAGTAGCCTGTTTTAATTTTCAGTCCTAGCGCGGCAATTTTTGCGCCGTTCACATATACGCCGGGCGCATCAACGCGATTGACCGCTTGAATGCCGTAGTCGGCGAGCAAGGCGATGACGGCGTTTTCCATCACGTTGACCAACTCACGCACGCCGATTTTGCAGCGGCGCATATCGAGTAAACAGTAGGCAACAATTTGGCCTGGACCGTGATAGGTAATTTGTCCACCCCTATCAATTTTCACCACGGGTATTGCAGTCGGATTGAGCAGGTGTTCGGGCAAGCCCGCCAAGCCTTGCGTGTAAGTGGGCGGATGTTGCAGCAGCCAAATCTCGTCGCGTGTATCAGCAGTGCGTGCCGCCGTAAAAACCTTCATCGCGTCCCAAGTAGTTTGGTAATCGACTAGACCGAGGGAGTGGACAACTGGGGAAGAGGGAAGGGAGAAGGGGGAAGGGGGCAACAGCACGCGCGTTGCTTCATCGTCAACGTGCTGCTCCAAGGTTTTACCCTTCTCCCTTCCCCTTTTTCCCTTCTCAATGTTCATAACACCATCTTGACCATCGGGTGATCGCACAGCTCTTGGTACACCGCGTCGAGTTGCACGCGTGAAGTGGCGGTGATGGTGCAGGTTAGGCTGATGTATTTTGCGGTTTTGCTGGCACGCATTTCCATCGTGGCAGGGGTGAAAGTGGGGTCGTGTTTGGTGACGACATCCAACACGGCTTGGGCAAAGCCTGCGTGTTGCTGACCGAAAATTTTCAGCGGAAATTCACAGGGATAGTCGAGCAGCGCGTCGCTTAATTGTTGCTCGGTGAGTTGTGCCAGCTTGGCTAAATTGGGGGATAGTTTTTTTGTCATAGTCGTTAAAAGGCGCGCATTACGTCGCGCTTAAAAGTTTGATAAAGCGTGTGGAGTTGGGCAAACATCGCGCCCGGTTTGCCGTTGGCGACAGGCAAGCCGTCGAGCTGGGTAATAGCTAACACTTCGCGCGTGCTGGAGGTGAGTAACAGCTCATCGGCGGTTAACAATTCCGCCTTGGCAATGCGGCGTATCTCATGGGCAATGCCGTGTGCGACAGCGATTTCTAACAGGACATCGTAGGTGATGCCGGGCAGCATGAGATTATCTTTGGGCGGGGCGATAAGGATATTATTTTTAACCACAAAAATGTTGCTCGCCGCGCCTTCAGTCATAAATTCATCGTCGCGTATCAAGATGCTTTCAGCGCAGCCCGCCGCAATCGCTTGCTGGCGCAGCAGCACATTTGGCAACAGCGAAATCGCTTTAATGTCACAGCGCAACCAACGATTATCTACTGCCGTAATGCAGGCTACGCCCTGATTCAATAAGGCTTGCGTGGGTGGCATGAGCGGCTTGCTCATCACTAATACCGTAGGCGCGACAGGCGGCACAGGGAAGGCGTGATCGCGTGGTGCTGCGCCGCGCGTGACATGTAAATACAGATATTGGTCATCCTCGGCATGGCGCGCAATCAGCTCATTGAGAATCTCAGTCCATTCATTGGTCGTGTGCGGATTAGTGAGCAAAATGCTGTCGCAACTGTGTTGTAAGCGTTGCAAATGTTCCGTTAGGCGAAACGCGCGACGTGAGTAAACGGGGATGACTTCGTACACGCCGTCGCCAAAAATAAAGCCGCGATCTAGCACCGACACCTGCGCGTGTTCAACTGCTAAAAATTGTCCATTGAGATACACCGTCATGCTTAATCTTTCGGCCAGTATTTGATAATCAGCAAACGAATGCTGTCCCAGCCGCGCGCAAACACATTGGCAGCGGAGACATTTTCCAGCGGGTAAATGGGGAACTCGGCATACGGTTTTCCAGCTAGGCTGAGTTTCATCACGCCGATAGCAATGCTGCTGTCGATAGGTGATAACAGAGGTTGGCGGGTCTCTAGCGTGGCTTTCAGTTTGCCTAATTGCCCTTTAGGCACACTTAACAAAATATCTTGCTTAAAGCCGATTTCGACATGGCTTTGTGTGCCTTTCCAAATGCGTAATTCGGTGACGACTTGTTCGCGTTTGTATAGCGATACCGCATCAAAATTTTGAAAGCCGTAGTTAATCAGTTGCTGACTTTCGCTGCTGCGCAAAGCGTCGCTAGGCGCGCCCAATAGCACTGAAATCAAGCGATGCGTGTCGCGCTTCGCCGAACCCACCAAGCAAAAGCCCGCTGTTTCGGTGTGCCCCGTTTTCATGCCGTCCGCATTGGGATCTAGCCACAACAGGCGATTGCGATTGGCTTGCGTGACGTTGTTGAAAGCAAATTCACGCAGGGAAAATAGCTCATAAAACTGCGGATAGTCGCGCACGATAGACGCGGCAATTAACGCCAAATCGTGCGCGCTACTGTAGTGCTGCGCATCAGGCAAACCGACTGGATTAGTGAAATGTGTGTTGAGCAGTTTTAAGCGCGTCGCTTGTTTATTCATCTGCTCGACAAAGCCCGCCTCGCTGCCCGCGATGTGCGTTGCCAAAGTAATCGCCGCATCGTTACCCGATTGCACAATCAGCCCGCGCAATAAATCTGCCACGCTCACCGACTGCCCAACTTTAAGCAACATGCGCGATTCGCCATTGGCATTACGCACCGCGTTTTGTGGCACGACCAGTTGCTCGTCTAATTTAATGGTGTCATGTTCAATTGCATCAAAAGCGAGATACGCCGTCATCAATTTGGTGAGCGAGGCGGGCTCCATGCGCGTGTCAGAATTTTGTTCCAGCAACACTTGCCCTGTGCTGTAGTCGTAGAGCAGATAAGCCTTGGCGGTCAGGCTAGGAGCAGCGGGAAGCGGCGCGGCCAAGCTGACACTGGTGAACAGCAGAGTAAATAGCGTGATGAGCTTCATAGCGGGTCGGGTGCGGCAAAAAATGAGGCGCGATTATAGAGGAAGTCAGCAGACGGGTGAGTGGTGATGCCCTTGCGGTATCACCACTCACCCTGTAGGTCGAACGGCCTAGGTCGTCAGACATATTGTTATGCCCTCGCTCGTCCTAGAGAATCCGCGCAGAATTTTTTAAGGGAGTATTTCATGCAACTTATCTCGACTGGACACGCTGTGAAGAAAAGTTATTTTCGTTTTTATAGTCCTACCAAAGAAGCTCCGCGTGAGCCACTTAATTTGATTGCTGCTGCCGAGCAACATGTGTTGTGGAAGTTACAGCTGGGTCATCATGTACACGGACGCACTAATGATTCATTGGAATTTAGCGCGATTGGACAAGACGGTGTATGCCAGTTGGGGGCGTGGATACACGGTCATGCGCTGCAAGATTTTCGCGATACCAGTGCGTATCGTGAGCTGCAATTTGCGCACTCTTTATTCCATGATTTTGCGGCGGCGATTGTAGAAAAATTAGGCGATGGTGATCGACCTGGCGCAATTGAAATTTACAAAAATGAATACAGCTTGGCGATGCAGCACATCATTCAATCGCTGACCAAAATCAATCGTTTGATGCAGCAGCATTAGACGTCGAAAGTGGGGGCTGGCGGCTCTGCACCAAGCCACACTCCACTTAGGCACAACGTGCCGTTCCACTTGATATTTTTCTTATCTAAGTGGCGGCTTGTTTAATTTTCTTTGTAAAGTACGGCGGTGCATATTGAGCGCGCGGGCGGTGGCGGAAATATTGTCGCCGTGTTCGTGCAGCACACGCTGAATATGCGCCCACTCCAGATTTTCAATCAGCGGCAGGGTCGTTGCTATATCGGTATTGCTATCGGCGACATGACCAAACGCGGCAACGATTTCGTCGGCGTTAGCGGGCTTGGCTAAGTAATGCGTCGCGCCTAATTTAATCGCTTCAATCGCGGTATGAATTGCCGCATAACCGGTCAGCATCACGATGCGCGTATTGGGATCGAGACCGTGCAACCGCTCGACCAAACTCAAGCCACTCGCGCCCTGCATTTTCAAATCGACCACGGCAAATTCAGGCGGATTGGTTTCTGCCAGCGGCACGGCAGCTTCGACGCTATGTGCCACGCTGACTTGATAACCGCGCTTTTCTAACGCGCTTTTGAGCACCTTGCAAAAGGTCAAATCGTCATCGACTAACAGTAGCGAAGGCAGCTCATCGCGGCTGATAGTTAGCGCGTGATTCATTGCGGCATCGCCACTAAAGGCAGGCTCAATTCGGTTATCGCGCCACCCTCGGCGTGGTTGAACAGGCGTACTTTTCCGCGTAAGCGTTCCACCGTGGCATTGGCTAAAAATAAGCCTAAGCCGCGTCCGTCTTGCTTGGTGGTAAAGAATGCTGCCCCCGCATTCTGTAAGGCTTCCGCACTCAATCCGGTGCCCTTATCAATGATGCTAAAAATAAAGTGTGTGGCGGTGCATTCGCTGCGGATTTGGATGCCATCAGGGCTTGCATCGGCGGCGTTGTTGAGCAGATTCATCAGCGCGGCGCGCAAGGTGCTATCGGCTTGGATGTGGGCATTGCCACTGCCCGCCAGATAGTGATATTTCGCGCTGGGGCGGAGTAATTGCCATTCGTCCAAGACGGCGGCGATCAGCGGCTCGGTGGCTTGCAGGCTAGGCGTATCAATGCTTGCCACGTTACTTAAAATTTTATCGAGGATGCGTTTACAGCCCTGCACTTGCTCATTCAGGATGGTTAAGTTGTCTTGCCATGCCGCTTGCGGAGAATTTTTTGCGGCGCGTAATTCATGCTGCATTTCGTTAATCACCACTGCCATGGTGGAGAGCGGCGTACCCATTTCATGCGCTGCCGCAGCGGCTTGTGTTGCCAACGCGACAATACGTTCGTTGCGCAAAATATCTTCGCGGGCGTGCGCTAATTGCTCATCACGTTTACGCACCGCCACCGCCATTTGGGTGACGAAATAGGCCACTACCATCGCGCTAATAAAAAACCCCAGCCACATGCCCATGACGTGTGTGGTAAACGCGCTGTCGCTGTTGTGATCGTGATCGTGATGGCTGTGCGGCAGCGGCACAAAATAAATCATCAGCACGCTGTAACACGCCAGCGTCAGTGCCGCCATAGCCCAGGTGTAGCGTTGTGGCAAGGTCGCAGCCGCAATCACCAAGGGTAATAAAAATAATGAGATAAAAGGATTGGTCGAGCCGCCGCCGTAATACAACAACACGCTTAAAGCCAACACATCTACGCACAGCTGCGCAAATAATTCGAGATGAGCAACAGGATACGCGCTGTGTAAACGCAAGCTGGACAGCAAGTTAATTAGCGTTAGCGCGGCGATGGTGGTCAGCATGGGCTGCCAGTCCAACTGCATATCGAGGAAGTGCCACACCCCTAACAGAGTGAGTAATTGCGCGATGATGGCGATATGGCGTAACAACACGAGGCGACTTAACGGCGTGTGACCGTGTGACGCGAACAGCAGCGATTTTTTCATGGCGCGCATTGTAATAGCCTATCGCTTGCTCAAGGTGCGACAAAATGTCGCACCCTATGTGCGTCATTTTGCGGTGTAGGGTCACCTTCAGGTTATGCCGCAGCCACAAAATGTCGCACCCTATGTGCGTCATTTTGCGGTGTAGGGTCACTTTCAGGTTATGCCGCAGCCACAAAATGTCGCAGCTCTGGCACAGATGCAATTTCCTTGCGCTCGGATGCGCAAGGGGTGCGACAAAATGCCGCATTCCCAAGCTAAAAAATTTAATCAATAATGCCTTGCGCCTCACGTTTATTTAGCGGGTCTCCCCCCAGATTATTTTTCCACCGTCTCCTCCCAAGAGCATTGAAAAAATCGCTAAATAACGTGAGGCGTTTTTTATGCCTCAACATCTATTCAGCCCCCTCAATAATCTATAATCCGCGCCTTCAAAAATCTTCCTTAGGAACTAATCATGCTGAAAAAATTATGCTTAACGCTTGCGGCAGCTGTACTGACCTTTAACGCCGTGGCGGGCGAGGTGCAAATTGACAAAGCGCGCGTGCGTGCCACCGCACCGGGACAGACCACCGCGATGGTTAATTTGCAAATTAACAGTGTGCAAGCGGCGCGTTTAATCAGTGTTAGCACGCCTGCCGCCGCGAGTGTCGAATTGCATCGCATGACGATGGATAACGGCGTGATGAAAATGCGCGAGGTGAAAGAGCTCGCTTTGCCTGCGGGACAGGTGGTGGATTTGGGCGAAGCGGGGCTGCACTTGATGTTGATTGGTTTGCAAGCCCCAATCAAAGAAGGCACGCCTGTGCCGCTGACCTTGAAAATTCAATTAGCGGATAAAAAAATTATCAGCGTCGCGACCGTTGCCGAAGTTAAACCGCTGGTCGAAATCAAGCCTGATGCGAATATGAATGAGCATCAACATATGCATCATCACTAGAGCGGAAAGTGGGACGGCACTAATGTGCCTTACTGGTAAGTGGAAAAATCAGTGCATCGCTTTTTCTACTTCCGCTTTTCCACTAAAGCACGCAGTGCCGCCCCACCTGATGCAGAAACAGGAGCGTTAGCTCCGTTGTTTCGAGGCAATGCCCTTGCCGTATCACCACTTTTCGCGACTCATTCCGTGTAAAATCCGCGCCTAATTTTTTGAGGGAAAATCATGCCGTTGACCGCTGCTACTGCCGAACATAAAGCCTTGGTGCTCGCTGAGGCTCTGCCTTACATCCAACGCTTTTTCGATAAAACCATCGTGATTAAATACGGTGGCAATGCCATGACCGATCCGAAATTGCAGGAGAGTTTTGCGCGCGATGTGGTGTTGTTGAAACTGGTCGGTATGAACCCCGTGGTGGTGCATGGCGGCGGGCCGCAAATCAATGAAATGCTCAAGCGCGTTGGCAAGCAAGGCGAGTTTATTCAAGGGATGCGCGTCACCGACGAAGAAACCATGGACGTGGTTGAGATGGTGTTGGGCAAGGTCAACAAAGACATCGTCAATCTCATCAATCGCTATGGCGGCAAAGCGGTTGGGCTGACGGGGCAAGATGGCGGTTTTATCCGCGCTGAAAAACTCCTGCTGGAAAGCAATACCGAGCCAGGCAAAATGTTGGACATCGGCTTGGTCGGCGACATCAGCAAAATCGACCCCGCCATCATTACCTTTTTGGATTCAGGTGACTTCATTCCTGTCATCGCGCCGATTGGTGTGTCGCCCGATGGCGAGACGCTCAACATCAATGCCGATGTGGTGTCAGGCAAGCTCGCCGAAGTGTTGCACGCCGAAAAATTAGTGCTGCTCACCAACACGCCGGGTGTGTTGGACAAAGACGGCAATCTGCTCACTGGACTCACGCCGAAACAAATTGATGATCTAGTTGCCGACGGCACGTTGTCGGGCGGCATGTTGCCCAAAATCAGTTCGGCACTCGATGCGGCGCGCGGCGGGGTACGTTCAGTGCACATCATCGACGGTCGCGTCCAACACGCGCTGCTGCTAGAAATTCTCACCGACGAAGGGGTCGGCACGCTGATTAAAAGCAAGTGAGTTTTTATCCACAGATTACGCGGATTAAACAGATTTTTGTTGCGATTAAATCTGCGCCCATCTGTGAAATCTGCGGAAAAATAATATGAGCAATCGGCTGTGGATTTTTGATTTAGATAACACTTTGCATGACGCAAGTCCGCATATTTTTCCGCATATCAATCGCAGCATGACGGCGTATTTACAAGAGCATTTGCAGCTCGATGAAGTCGCCGCAAATGCCTTGCGTATCGACTATTGGCATCGTTATGGTGCGACCTTGAGCGGCATGATGTTGCATCATCAGACCGACCCGAATCATTTTTTGCAGCACACCCATCAGTTCCCAGAGCTGGAAAAAATGGTGTTACGCGAACCGCGTTTACGGCAGGTTTTAATGAGTTTGCCAGGACGCAAAGTGTTGTTCACCAACGCGCCCAAACACTATGCAACAGCGGTGTTGAAGTTGCTGCGCATCGCGGATTTATTCGCTGAGGTGATGGCGGTGGAACACACGGGGTTTCGTCCTAAGCCGCACAGCTGTGGTTTTTTGAAGCTGCTGCAAAAGCATCGCGTGAAAGCGGCGCAATGCGTGATGGTGGAAGATAGTTTGGAGAATTTGCGCACCGCCAGAAAATTGGGGATGCGTACCGTTTGGGTCTATGCAGGCTTGCAAAACGAGGCGTGCGTGGATGTCAAAATAAAAAGCATTTTGCAGTTGCGAGATGCGCTGCACCGAATTTAATTAAGGATAAAAAATGGCAGCAAAACCTGGCGAACGTAAGTTACAAATCCTGCAAACCGTGGCGCATATGTTGGAGCAACCCAAGGGCGAAAAAATCACCACGGCAGCCTTGGCGGCAAAACTCGAACTCTCCGAAGCCGCGCTGTATCGGCACTTTGCCAGCAAGGCGCAGATGTTTGAGGGCTTGATTGAATTTATCGAGCAGACCGTGTTTGGCTTGGTCAATAAAATTACCCAAGAAGAAAAAAGTGGCGTGAAGCAGATCGAAGCGGTGCTGTCGTTGCTGCTCGGTTTTGCGCAAAAAAATCGCGGCATGACACGCGTGCTGATTGGCGACGCGCTGGTGAATGAAGATGAAAAATTGCAACAACGTATCAATCAGTTTTTTGATCGTATCGAAGCAACCCTGAAGCAATCATTACGCATGGCTGCCACGCAAGGCGAGCTAGGTGACTCCGTGGATGTGGGCGCGCACGCCAATCTGTTGCTGTGCTTTGTTATCGGGCGTTTGCAGCAGTTCGGCAAAAGTGGTTTTAGTCGCGAACCGTTGGCTATGCTGCCTGCGCAGTTAGCGATTTTATTGAAGAAATAGTTCAGGATTCAGGAGTCTGGCGGTTTTTAATCCCGACTCCTTGCTTCTGAATCCTTTCAATCCCCAGTCCTCAATCTTATTTCCCTATCCCCAGCAACGCTTGCTCAAACTCTTTTGATGCCAATGGCTTGCCGAATAAATAACCTTGGAAGTTATGGCAGCCCTGTGCGCTTAAAGCATCTTCTTGAGCGGTGGTTTCGACTCCTTCGGCGAGGATAGTGATGTTCATACTGGCAGCCATGGCTATCATGGATTTCACAATCGCTTGGTCGTAATTGTCGGTGGCAATTTCAGCAACGAAGGATTGGTCAATTTTGATTTGGTCGAGCGGCATCCGTTTGAGATGCGATAGCGAAGAATGCCCCGTGCCAAAATCATCCATCGAAATACTCACGCCTAACGCCTTCAGGTGTTGCAGCAAGCTGATGGTGTATTCGATGTCATGCAGCGCCATGCTCTCAGTAATTTCCAGCTTCAAGCGCGTCGGATTGATGCCTGATTGTTGCAAGGCAAGCTGCACTTGTTCGACGAAAGTGGGCTTGTGTAATTTAGTCGTGCTGATATGCGCGTTTTCCACTTTGCTCAAGTGTTTGGACTTACGCAATTGCGCCGCACTGACGTTAATCGACAACACGATGTCGCGTGTATGCGGCTGGGATTCCCATATTTTGAGCTGCGCGCACGCGGCATTGAGCACCCATTGTCCTAAGTGAATAATCAAATCACTTTCTTCGGCTAGGTTAATAAATTGCGTCGGATACATCATGCCTAATTCGGGGTGATGCCAGCGCAGCAAGGCTTCCGCGCCGATAGGACGTTTGTTGCGATCAACTTGCACTTGGTAGTACAGCTCTAATTGATTATCGGCGAGTGCGGCATGTAAGCCACTTTGCAGATTGCTGCGCGCCTCTAAGCTGTCTTGCACCATCTCATCGTAAAAGCGCACGGTGTTGCGTCCCGCGCGTTTGGCTTGATACATAGCGGTATCGGCGCGCTTCAAAATTTCTTCAGCATCAATCTCGCCGTGATTAAACAGTGCCACGCCTATCGACGCGCCGCCGTGATGCGTATGGCTTTTAAGGTGATACGGCTCGCCTAGCGCGATACAGATTTTTTCGGCAATGATGCCCGCTTGCGCCGCTGCGGATTCTTGGTCACCACGCAAATCATTTAACACCACCACGAACTCATCGCCCCCTAGCCGCGCCACCACATCGCTGGCGCGTACATGAGCGCGTAAGCGTTGTGCCACTTCGATGAGCAGCAAGTCGCCTTGCGCATGGCCTTTGCTGTCGTTCAATGATTTGAAATTATCTAAGTCGAGGAAAATCAGCCCACCGTAATGCTCAGTATTTTTGGAATGGCTAATCGCATGGTTTAAGCGGTCTTGAAACATGCGGCGATTGGGTAAGCCTGTCAGTCCATCCGAGTAAGCCAGCTGATAAATCGCCGCATCGGCATCGCGTTTAACGGTGTCGAGCTCCTGTGAGGCGGTGCGAATGCGGTCAATTAGCAATAATAAATTTGCCAGCAGAGCGACCAACACCCCAATCACGGTGCGCTGAATGTCTAAGCGTAAATCGTGAATTTCTTGTTGTTGTTTAGCACTGGCAAGGGCTTGCATTGAGGTTTGATTGGTGACGCTTTCCATGCGCAAAGCATCTAATTCAGCACTTAACCAGCGGTCGATACCACGCACATTTTTATCCACCTCAAAGGCATAGTCGCGATTTTCAGCTAAGGGAAAGCGGGCTAAAAATTCACGGTAAATAATGCCGAGTTGATGATGAGCGGCAATCGCTAAAGCAATTTTTTCAGCAAAACTTAAGCGGGCTAAATCACCTTGCTCAATGGCGCGTAATTGTTCGATGGGCTGCGCGCTGTAAGAGCTGTGAGTGAGTTGGCTGCTGCCGAGTCCTAGCGTTGGCTGTTCGCGTAATTCGCTTTGCAATTCGAGTAGCTCTTTTTGCACGATGGCTTCGCTGCGCTCAAAACCCGCCCAGTATTTTTTGTACAGCTCAGGCTCATTGCCGCGCAACAAGATGTCTTTCCACTCTTGCACTTGGACTTTGAATTCAATTTCGATTGAGGCTAAGTCTTTGCTTTGGTCGAGCAGGGCGAGTAGATGCGCGCTGTGTGCTTGCTCGCTCTGTTCGAGTTTTTCAACTTGCTTGCTAATGTCGAGCAAGCCCCACACAGTGAAAATGGATAAGACGGCAATCGTGACCAGCAACCAAAAGTTTTTACGTTTAGCTTGGGCTTTAAGGGCTTTAAGGGCTTTAAGGGCTTTAAGGGCTTTAAGGGCGAAAAATTTTTTCATTTTTTATAATGGGCGAGCCAAAAAATAACGCGCGATTGTACTCGCTTGAACATGTTTCTAGTGTGCCGTTAAGCAGTCCAGATAAACGGTTGCATCGGGTTGCGTGCCATGCCGTTGCGCCTGCCAAATCATCTCGCTTAAACATTCCATCATCTGATGCTGCGCGTCGTGTTCTGACTCGAATTTATGCGTCAGTCGCACGAAGTGCGCGCGTATGCCAGCTGGCTGATTGATAGAAATTTGCTCTTCGATCGTGAGGTGCATCATCAAATGCAAAAACGGATTAGTCGCACCCGACTCGGGTGTGTAATCCTTGTCTAGATGAGCTTCAGGTTGAGAGAGCAAGGCGTGATATTCAGGATGCTTGGCGATGAGTTGCGCGGTTAAATCTTCTAACGGCGTGAGTAGTTCTCCCGCTACGCGCTTGCGCCAAGTTTCAAATAAAAAGTTGCGAGCGTCGTCGCGAGAGGGGTTGAACATTTTGTCAGGATTCAGGATTCAGGATTCAGGATTCAGGATTCAGGATTCGGGATTCGGGATTCGGGATTCGGGATTCGGGATTCGGGATTCGGGAAAACCGCTGCGTCGATTTTAACGGAATCCCATATCCCGAATCCTTAATCCTGCTTTTGTTTGTATTCGCACAAATCCGCAATGATGCATTCGCCGCATTTCGGTTTGCGCGCTTGGCAAACGTAGCGTCCGTGCAAAATCAGCCAGTGATGCGCATCGAGTAAAAATTCTTTCGGAATGACTTTTAATAATTTTAATTCCACCGCCAACACGTCTTTGCCAGGGGCTAAATTGATGCGATTAGCGAGGCGAAAAATATGCGTATCGACCGCCATAGTGGGCTGGCCAAACGCCGTATTCAAAATCACATTAGCAGTCTTGCGACCCACGCCGGGCAAGGCTTCCAAAGCCTCGCGCGTCTGCGGTACGATGCCTTGATGATGTTGCAATAGCAGCGCGCAGGTTTGCATCACATGTTTAGCTTTGGTTTTATACAAGCCGATACGTTGGATAAATTCACGCAGTTTTTCTTCGCCTAAATCGAGTAATGCTTGTGGGGTATTCGCAACGGGAAAAAGTTGCCGCGTAGCGAGATTCACGCTGATGTCGGTGGCTTGCGCGGACAGCATCACGGCAATTAAAAGTTCAAAAGGTGAGGTGTATTTCAGCTCGGTTTTGGGGTGCGGATTGTGCGCGCGCAAGCGAGTAAAAATTTCGTGACGTTTTGCTTTATTCATTTTTTTCCGCAGATTACGCAGATTTACACAGATTAAAAAACAACAGAAAGAAGATTTTTTAGTTTTATGGCTTTAGATTTAATCGGCGTGAATCTGCTTAATCTGCGGACAGTTTGACTTGGGTTTAATGCGCAACAGGCAGTGCAGCGACGCGCTGTTTGTCATTTTCTGCTGCGCGCAGGGTCATGTAATTTTTACCTGCAATCAGTAGCCCCAATACGATAAAAGCACCGGGCGGCAGGATGGCTAACAGGAAGCCGTGATAGTCCGACACTACCGTCACTACCATCGCTTTGGCGTTCGCCCCGAACACCATGTCGATGCCTGACAGCAGTGTGCCGTGTCCAAAAATTTCGCGTATGCCGCCCAGCACTGCCAACACAGCGGTGAGCCCTAAGCCCATCGCTAAGCCATCTATGGCGGACTGGAATGGCGGTTGTTTCGAGGCGAAGGCTTCGATGCGCGCCAGCACAATGCAGTTGGTGGTAATCAGTGGGATAAAAATGCCGAGCACCAAATACAGCGGATGCATAAATGCATTCATGGCGAATTGAATCGCTGTGACCAACACCGCGATGATGAGAATAAAGACGGGGATGCGTGCCTCGTTGGGGATGGTGGCGCGTATTGGGGCGATGGTTGCGCCCGACAGTGCCATCACCAGCGTGGTCGCCAAGCCTAGGCTCACCGCATTCACCACCGAGCTACTCACCGCCAAAATCGGACACAGACCGAGCAGTTGCACCACGCCAGTGTTTTGCTTCCACAAGCCGTTATAAAAAATATCTTTTAGGTCTTGGTAAGTCATTTTTTATCTCCTGATTGCACGGTAGCTGCCGCAAATAACTCATCGCGATGCAGCGCGAAATACTGCAAGGCGTGATGCGTGGCTTTCACCACCGCGCGCGGCGTGATGGTCGCGCCCGCCATGTAATCAAATTGCCCGCCGTCTTTTTTTACTTGCCAGTCGGCAGCGTTATTGGGCGTAAGTGATGTGCCTGCAAAGCCTGTAATCCATTCGCTTTTGAGGATGTCGATATAGTCGCCTAAGCCGGGCGTTTCTTTATGTTCCACCACGCGCACGCCGCCTAATGTGCCGTCGGCTTTAATCGCGATAATGAGGCTGATGCGGCCGCTGTAACCATCGGGCGCAATGGCTTCTAACACTACTGCGGCGGGCTGATTTTGCAGGCGCGCGCGATAGGCGGTGCTGGCAGCTTTCGTGCCTAGCAAAACATCAGCGGCGAGGCTTTGCGTGTCCGCCACAATATCGTTATCAAAGCTGGCGGCGGGGATGAGTTGTTGGATGAGTTTGAGCTTTTCTTGTTGCTCACTTTGCTCGATGCGATCTTTGGTTTGCAAATAAGTAATCGCCAAAATCGAGGTGCCGATGACGGTAAAAAACAGCACGTTGCTGGCGGTTAGAAATGCCGCTTTGGCGAGCGTGCGCCTCACGATTTTTGCTCCTTTTTACCAAACACTTTGGGCTGCGTATAAGCATCAATCAGCGGCACGCAAATGTTCATCAGCAGCACCGCGAACGCCATGCCGTCAGGGAATGCGCCGAACACGCGAATTAAATAGGTCAGCAACGCCGCGCCTGCGGCAAAAATCAGTTTGCCTTTGTGTGTGGTCGGACTGGAAATTGGGTCGGTCAAAATAAAGAACGCGCCCAACATCGCTGCGCCAGAAAACCAATGGAACACAGGCTGTACATAGTGGGTCGGGTCAGCTAGATGAAACGCAGCGGCGATTAAAAACAGCGTGCCCAAATAGGCGACAGGCAAGTGCCAAGAAATAATCCGCGTCGCCAATAAATACAAACCGCCGAGCAAAAAGCCGATTGCCACCATCTCGCTGCCGTGTCCTGCCAGGCTGCTAAAAATCGGTTGAGTGAGAATCTCGCTGACGGGATGCGCGAGATGTAATTGTGTCTTCAGCGTGTCTAGCGGCGTAGCCATGCTCACCGCGTCCAGTTTGATGCCGTCAGGTAGCGCGCCCGCAAACAGGTAGTGCAATTGCTGCATAAAACTCAGCTCGGCAGCTCCCATATTCAAGGGCGCAATCCAGTGCGTCATCTGTACGGGGAACGACACTATCAGTACCGCGTAAGCAATCATGGCGGGATTAAACGGGTTGTTGCCCAAGCCGCCGTACAGATGTTTGGCAATCGCAATCGCGAACGCGGTGCCGACCACCACCAGCCACCAAGGAGCGAGTGGCGGAATGGATAAGGCGATGAGCCATGCTGTGAGCAGCGCGCTGTTGTCTTTTAAGAACGGCATGACGGGACGATTGCGCAATTTCAACATCGCCGCTTCAACCGCTAGCGCAGTGATACTCGCCAGCGTAATCGACACCAAAATTGCTGGCCCGAAATACCACACATAAATTGCGATGCCCGGAATCAACGCCAAAATGACCTTGAGCATGATGGCGGAGACGCTGTCGGACTTGCTGATAAACGGTGAAAAAAATGCGCTCATATAAACCTCTCAAAATCCCTTTGTTTGGGCGAATCGCGGTGTCGCGTGCTCGCTCATTCCTTGTCTATCTATCCGATATGCCTGCGTCATTCGCTGCGCGGCTTCTTGCGCTTCATCCCAAAAAATGAATTTTGAGAGGTTTAAGAACGTTTTTATTTTTCTGCTTCAATATCCGTCGCCGCTAACTCGTGAATGCGCGCGCGGCGCGCTTCGATGTCGGCGATTTCTGCTTGTTGTTGCGGCGTGAGTTGCTCGGTATTTTTCGGTTTGGCGGCCGCCGCTTGCTGTTGCGCATTGGCGATTGCTGCTTGGATTTTCGCTTGTGCGTCGTCTTGTGGCGCACTCACTGCGGTGGCGCTGACAGGCTGCGCAGCAGCAACTTTAGCGGCTTCAATTTTGGCAGCGGCGGCGGCTTTTTCTTTTGCCGCGAGCTTTTCGGCTTTCTCGGTTTTTTCGCGCTCGGTGCGATATTCACGGAATTCAAATCGTTCACGCGCCGCATCCGCCGCATTCTTGTCGGTTTCCCGCGCCCAAATTTCGCTCTTGGCAAAACGGTAATACTGAACCAAGGGAATGCTGCTAGGGCAAACGTAGCTGCACGCGCCGCACTCGATGCAGTCGAATAAATTAAATTCTTGCGCCTTGCCGAAATCTTTAGCTTTAGCAAACCAGTACAAATCTTGCGGCTGCAATTCGGCGGGACACACGTCGGCGCAGCGCGTGCAACGGATGCACGGCATGGCGGGCGGCGCGGGGGGAAATAATTTAGGCGAAGAAGCGATGATGCAGTTGGCGGCTTTAACGATAGACACGTCGCTATTCGGCAGCGGCAACCCCATCATCGGCCCGCCCATGATGCTGCTATCGGTGTCGGGCAAGGCGTGCGCAAAGTTCAGCAAATCGCGCACGGGTGTGCCTATCAGCACTTCTAAATTTTGTGCGTTTTTGACATTGCCCGTGACGGTAACAATGCGCGCCACCAGCGGCTCGCCGTGGTGCAGGGCGCGATAAATACTTTGCGCGGTTGCCACGTTAAAACATTGCACGCCTTTGTCGGTGGAGCGCACGCCAGCGGCGACTTCGATGCCCGTCAACACGCGGATCAGTTGCTTCGCTCCGCCGCCCGGATAAAGCGTTGGCACACTGACAACTTGAATGTTGTCAACACTTGCGCGTGCCGCGATTTGCATGGCGAGTATCGCTTCAGGTTTGTTGTCTTCGATGCCGATTAAAATCTCTTCTGCCGCCAATGCCCAGCGCATGATTTCCGCGCCTTTGATAATTTCTTCGGCGCGTTCGCGCATCAGCATGTCGTCGCAAGTGATATAGGGCTCGCATTCCGCGCCGTTAATCACCAGCGTTTTAATCGCATGTTTGCCGATGCGTAATTTCAAATCGCTAGGAAACACCGCGCCGCCTAAGCCGACTACGCCCGCCATGCGCAACACTTTGCGTACTTGTTCTGGATTCGCGCTGCGGTAGTCCGTCGTTTCACGCGCGATCCATTCATCTTTGCCATCGGGAATCAGCGTCGCGCATAAGTCAGGCAAACCTGATGCATGAGCCACCACTTGCATACCAATTTCCGAAATTGTGCCTGAGGTACTGGCGTGGATTGCGCTGGAAATGCCGTCTTCGGGCAAGCCGATGAGCTGACCTTTCAATACATGGTCGCCCACTTGTACTAAGGGCTTGGCAATGTTGCCGACGTGCTGGTGAAAGGGAATCACCAGCTTGGCGGGCATGGGCAAGCGCGCAATCGGCGTGCGGGTAGATTCGGCTTTATGGGTGGGCGGATGAACGCCGCCGTGAAATTTGTGCAGAGTTTTCATTAGGCGGGCGTCAGTGCGTAAATGGGATATTTCCATTTCCAGTTGGTAATTTTTTCTTCGACCACCACCATGCTGATGCAATCGACGGGGCAGGGCGCGAGACATAATTCGCAGCCCGTACATTCGGCTTGCACGATGGTGTGCATCTGTTTTGCCGCGCCGACAATTGCGTCAACAGGGCAAGCTTGAATGCACAAGGTGCAGCCGATGCAGGTATTTTCGTCGATGAACGCGAGCGATTTTGGCTTAGGCGCGTTGGTATCGCCGCCGAACGGGATGAACTCTTTATTGAGTAACTCGGCGAGTTTGCGGATGCCTTCTTCGCCCCCCGGCGGGCAGCGATTGATGTCTGCTTCATCCGCCGCAAGTGCTGTGGCATAAGGCATACAGCCGGGGAAGCCGCATTGTCCGCATTGCGTTTGCGGCAAAATCGCATCAATTTTATCGACTAGAGGATTGCCTTCAACGCGGAATTTAATCGCCGCAAAACCTAACACCGCACCGAGCAAAATGGCGATGCCAGACATGACTAATAACGCGCTTAACATTATTTAACCAATCCCGAAAAGCCCATAAAAGCCAAGCTCATTAGTCCTGCTGTGACCATCGCAATCGCCGAGCCTTTGAAGATGCCAGGAACATCCGCGCCGTCTAAGCGTTCGCGGATGCCCGCGAATAACACCATCACTAGCGTGAAACCGAGCGCGCTGCCGAAGCCGAACCACAAGGCCTTGAGCAGGGTGTATTGCAATTCGTTTTGCGCGATGAGCAGCGGCACGCCCAACACCGCGCAGTTGGTGGTAATTAGCGGCAAGTAAATGCCCAGCACTTGATACAACATCGGGCTGGCTTTTTTGATGTACATCTCGGTGAATTGCACGATGCCTGCGATGACCACGATAAACGACAGCGTGGACAAATACGTCAACTCAAATGGCACGAGTAAAAAGTGGTAAATCAGATAGCTCGCGCCCGATGCCAGCGTCAGCACGAACGCGGTTGCCGCGCCCATGCCAATTGCCGCTTCGAGTTTTTTCGACACGCCCATAAACGGGCAAAGACCGAGAATTTTAACCAGCACGATGTTGTTCACAAACACCGCGCCTATCAGGATTATGAGATATTCAGACATCATTGCGCCCAAGAAAATAGGCGCGGATTATCCCCTGATTCATATTCCGTATCAATGCGAAGCTCCGCATATTGATATAACTTTTGGTTGTGATGATTTAGCTTGAGTGCAATGTTTAAGCCATCGCCGCTAACGCTGCATTTAAGGTGGCACTCGGACGCATCGCGGCTGAGGTTTTAGCAAAATCAGGATGGTAATAGCCGCCCATATCGACCGCTTTACCTTGCGCGGCGATGAGTTCGGCGTTGATTTTGGTTTCGTTGTCGGTAAGCGTTTTAGCCAGTGTGGTAAAGCGCGCTTGGATGGTTAGATCAGTCGTTTGCGCTGCCAAGGCTTGTGCCCAATACAAGGCTAAGTAGAAATGGCTGCCGCGATTGTCGAGTTCGCCGACTTTGCGGGCGGGTGATTTGTTGTGATCCAAAATTTTACCCACGGCAATATCGAGGCTGTCGGCTAACACTTGCGCGGCGGGGTTGTGGAAGGTGTGCGCGAGATGTTCCAGCGATACGCCTAACGCCAAAAATTCGCCCAAAGAATCCCAGCGCAAATAGCCTTCTTGTTGGAACTGTTGCACATGCTTAGGTGCAGAGCCGCCTGCGCCTGTTTCAAACATGCCGCCGCCATTCATCAGCGGCACGATGGACAACATTTTCGCGCTGGTGCCGAGTTCCAAAATTGGGAATAAATCAGTGAGGTAATCGCGCATCACATTGCCTGTCACCGAGATGGTGTCCAAACCTGCGCGGATGCGTTGGATAGAGAGTTTGATGGCAGCTTCGGGTGACAAAATTTGGATGTCCAAACCCTGCGTGTCGTGGTCTTTTAAGTAGTGCTGCACTTTTTGCATCAGCTCGGCATCGTGCGCGCGCGCTGCGTCTAACCAGAAAATTGCGGGTGTGTTACTCAAGCGCGCACGCGTCACGGCGAGCTTGACCCAATCTTGAATCGGCGCGTCTTTGGCTTGGCACATGCGGAAAATATCGCCCGCTGCGACGGCTTGTTGCATCAGCACCTTGCCTGCTGCATCCAAGATTCGTACCACGCCGTTTGCTGCGATTTGGAAAGTCTTGTCATGCGAGCCGTACTCTTCGGCTTGTTGCGCCATCAACCCCACGTTCGGGACTGAGCCCATGGTTTTTGGGTCGAACGCACCATGCGTTTTGCAATCGTCGATGACGATTTGATAAATGCGCGCGTAGCAACGATCGGGAATCATCGCCAGCGTGTCGTGCAGCTTGCCGTCCACGCCCCACATTTTTCCTGAATCGCGAATCATCGCGGGCATCGACGCATCGACGATGATGTCGGACGGCACATGTAAATTAGTAATACCTTTATCGGAGTTGACCATTGCCAATGCGGGACGGGTTAAATAAGTCGCTTGAATATCCGCCTCGATCTCATTGCGTTGCGCGTCGGGCAAAGTAGTGATTTTTGCGTACAAATCGCCCAAGCCATTGTTGACGTTTACGCCTAATTGTTTAATTACCTCGGCGTGTTTAGCGAACACGTCTTTGAAATAAACAGTGACTGCGTGACCAAACATAATCGGGTCGGAGACTTTCATCATGGTGGCTTTGAGATGCAGAGACAGCAACACATTTTGGTTTTTTGCCGTTTGTATTTGCGCTTCATAAAAATCGCGCAACGCCGCCACGCTCATCACATTGGTGTCGATGACTTCGCCCGCTAACACCGCCGTTTTTTCTTTCAACACGGTGATATTTCCGTCCGCCGCCAGCAGTTCGATGCGTACTATCCCCGCGTCTTTAATCGTTACTGATTGTTCGCTGCCGTAAAAATCTTGCGCGTTCATGTGCGCGACTTGGGTTTTAGAATCGGCCGTCCATGCGCCCATTTTGTGGGGATTGTTTTGCGCATATTTTTTTACCGACAGGGCGGCACGGCGATCGGAATTGCCTTCGCGCAACACTGGGTTCACCGCGCTGCCCAGCACTTTGCTGTAACGCGCTTTGATGGCTTTTTCTGCATCGCTCTGTGCGTCGTCGGGATAATTCGGCACGTCAAAACCTTGCGCTTGCAGCTCTTTAATCGCCGCTTTGAGTTGCGGCGGTGTAGCGCTGACATTGGGCAATTTGATGATATTGGCCTCGGCTTGCAAAGTCAGCGCGCCCAATTCGCTCAAGGCATCCGCGACTTTTTGCGCGTCGGTTAAATTTTCAGGAAAGTTTGCCAAAATGCGTCCCGCCAGCGAAATATCGCGCGTCTCAACGCTGATTCCCGCCGCCTTAGTAAAGGCTTGCACGATGGGCAACAAAGAATAAGTTGCCAGCGCGGGCGCTTCGTCAACCATGGTGTAAATAATTTTATGCGAGCTCATTGCGGTGTCCTTTATCAAAAAAATCTCTGTGTCAGCGCGCTACACAAGCGCGCTAAAATGCGCGACTGTGTGAGTCGCTAACCGTTATTTGGGAGTGCTATGGGAAATATTTTGCTGTTTAACAAACCGTTTGGTGTGATCTGCCAATTCAGTCGTGATGGCTTACATCCGACGCTCGCCGATTATATCGCGCTTCCCGACTTTTATCCCGCAGGACGCTTAGACACCGACAGCGAAGGCTTGCTGGTATTGACCGACGACGGCATGTTGCAACATCGCATCACCGACCCGAAACACAAATTGGCGAAAACCTATTGGGTGCAAGTCGAAGGGCTGGCGAGTGAAGTTGCGTTAGAAAAATTACGCGCGGGCGTGTTACTAAAAGACGGCATGACCTTACCCGCCGAGGTCGAAATAATCGTTGAACCTGCGCAACTTTGGCCGCGCAATCCGCCAATACGCGAACGCAAAACGATTGCGACGAGTTGGCTAAAACTGACCATACGCGAAGGCAAAAATCGCCAAGTGCGGCGTATGACCGCCGCCGTTGGGCTGCCGACTTTGCGCTTAATCCGCTATGCGATAGGCGAGTGGACGTTGGATAATTTAGCGTTGGGGGTGTGGCATAAAACGGCAAGTTAGCGTCTCGATTAAGGAAATTAGGAGCTTATATGTCCATCACAGCTAGTCCTGAAGGCGATAGACCGCGCGACAACAGGTCGCGAAGCGGCTTGTTGCGGTGTAGGCGCTTGTATCCGAAAGCTGAAATCTTCAGCTTATGCCGAAGCCAAAAATTTTTGCAAAGAGGTTCAGCGTGAGTATTACGAATTGGCCAAGTAGTGAGCGCCCACGTGAAAAACTGTTAGAACGCGGCGCGGCGGCGTTGTCCGATGCGGAGTTGTTGGCGATTTTTTTGCGCACTGGCGTGGTGGGTAAAAGCGCGGTGGATTTGGCGCGCGAGTTGCTCAATCGCTTTGGCAATCTCACCCAGTTATTTGCCACCAGCGAGGCGGATTTTTGCGCGATAAACGGCATGGGGCAGGCAAAATTTGTGCAGTTGCAAGCGGTATTAGAGATGTCGCGGCGCGCCTTGCAAGAACAAATGCAGCAAGGAGATATGCTCAACTCACCTAAGGCGGTACGCGATTATTTACGCTTACTGTTAGGCACTCGCCAGCAGGAAGTTTTCGTCGCTTTATTTCTCGATACGCAACATCGCGTGTTAGCCGTAGAAGAGTTATTTCAAGGCACGTTGAGCCAAACCAGCGTTTATCCGCGCGAGGTGGTGAAGCGTGCGCTGGCGCACAATGCCGCCGCCGTTATTTTTGCGCATAACCATCCTTCCGGTATCGCCGAACCCAGTCACGCCGATGAACTCATTACCCGCATCCTCAAGCAAGCATTGGCTTTAGTAGAGGTGCGCGTGTTGGATCATTTCATCGTAGTAGGTGACGCGACGCTGTCATTCGCGGAACGCGGTCTGCTGTAGTGTCAATTGCTTTAACTTATCGAATTTTCTGAATCTAGGAGCGCAATTTATTGCGCGGTTCTGTTCAAAAATCGCGCAATAAATTGCGCTCCTACATGGCGCGGCCTTCCGCACCAATAAAGTGCATATTGTGGTGCGCGATACACAAAACCGCACCACATTGGTTCTCGCCACGTTGGTGGATGCCTAAGTAAAACATTTATACTGTTTTACATCAATCACTTAAAAAATTGGAATGTATCTTGCTTAAAGAACCACTTTTGCACTAAAGGGAGAGAACGATGGAAAATTTAACAAGCGGCCATGACGCATTATTTATTTTGCTGGGCGCGATTATGGTGTTGGCGATGCACGCGGGATTTGCCTTTTTGGAATTAGGTACGGTGCGCAAGAAAAATCAGGTGAACGCGCTGGTGAAAATTTTCACTGACTTCGCGGTCTCGACTTTGGCATATTTTTTCATCGGTTATGTCATCGCTTACGGGGTGAATTTTTTTGTGGGCGCGGAAGAATTGGCGGCTAAAAATGGTTATGAGTTGGTCAAGTTTTTCTTCTTGCTGACCTTCGCCGCCGCCATTCCCGCCATCGTCTCGGGCGGTATCGCCGAGCGCGCAAAATTCAATCCGCAAATGGCGGCAACTTTCATGTTGGTCGGTTTCGTTTATCCCTTCTTTGAAGGCATCGCGTGGAATCATCGCTTCGGTATTCAGGACTGGCTGCACGCCACGTTTGGTGCGGAGTTTCACGACTTTGCGGGTTCTGTGGTGGTACATGCGGTAGGTGGTTGGATTGCTTTGGCAGCGGTGTTGCTGCTGGGCGCGCGCCGTGGTCGTTACAACAAAGAAGGGCGCGTGTCAGCACATCCACCGTCCAGCATTCCGTTCTTGGCTTTGGGCGCGTGGATACTGACGGTGGGCTGGTTTGGTTTTAACGTGATGTCGGCGCAAACGATAGGCAACATTAGCGGCTTGGTCGCAGTGAATTCGCTGATGGCGATGGTGGGCGGCACTTTAGTGGCGTTATGGTTTGGTAAAAATGACCCAGGCTTTTTGCATAACGGCCCTCTCGCAGGCTTGGTTGCGGTATGCGCGGGCTCAGATTTAATGCACCCCATTGGCGCGTTGGTGGTGGGCGGTGTAGCAGGCGGATTATTTGTGGTGATGTTTACGCTGACGCAAAACCGCTGGAAAATCGACGACGTGTTAGGCGTTTGGCCGTTGCACGGTTTGTGTGGTGCGTGGGGTGGTATCGCGGCGGGCATTTTTGGCATGAAAGCCTTGGGTGGCATCGGCGGTATTAGTTTTATGGCGCAACTTATCGGTACGCTAATGGGCATCAGCATTGCGTTTGTCGGTGGCTATGTGGTGTACGCGCTGCTGAAAAAATGGGTGGGCATACGCTTAGATGCGGAAGAGGAATTTAACGGCGCGGATTTATCTATTCATAAAATCAGCGCAACACCCGAACGTGAATCGGGCTGGTAAGACAGAATTTTGTTGCGTGCCTATCCAACCGCACTCCCCCAAAATGGATGCGCTGTGCGGTTTCAGAATGAAAAAAGCCCACCGCGCAACGGTGGGCTTTTTATTCAGACTAGGCTGTGGGGATTACCCATTCACCGCCCGCATCCGGTCAATTTTCTCGATAGCAGCCTGATATAAATCATGGTCAGAATCGGGGTTGTTGCGGTCGGGATGATGGGCACTGCGGATTTTTTTCAGTTGCGTCATACAGTCAGGCAAATCATGCACCTTGGTCACGCGATCACCATTTTTGACCATCACGCGTTGCAGCTCAGCCTCTGCGCCTGCGCGCGTGTCATATAAGGTCTTGCTGCCAAGCCGCCAATCATTTTGGTTTTTGCGCGGCGATAGTTTTTCCTTACCATCAAACCAAATCCATCGACCTGTATCAGTATCCTGTTCAAATTGCACCGTGGTGATGGCGTAGGTGTAAACAGGCGGCTCGATTTCCTTGGCAAATAAATTGATGACCTTGGCGACCGTCCCCACGTTGATGAGGTAATACGCGCTGGCCTCATGCGGGCAGAATCCGCTGCTCTGCGTTGGCGCAGGGATGTTACTTGATGAATTCATGGCAGCCAGGCGGCTGAGTGCTTTGCGTTGTGCGTTGGTCACGGGTATTGCTCCTTAAATTAAATCAATTAAATCAATTGCATAATTATACTGCACCTGATGTAAATATGCTGCACATAGCCGAAGCTAGAGCAGAAAATAACAAAACCATAGGCATCAGCGTTGCTTCCATTGCAGTTTTGTTGCTAGCAAAAAGCTTCGACTTCCGAGCTTAGCGATGCAAGAGCGGTGGCTAGTTATCCAAATGCGATGACAACTCAAGGGCGGATGATTGTGAAATTGTTATTCGTCACTCAAGCGAATCTCGCTAACCACCATTTCACCTAAGACTTTTCCGTCGCGATCAAGTTGGCTAATTTTCACGGGCAGTAAGCGGTAAGTCACGCCCAACCAGACTTCTAAACCTTCTTCATGGGCAGCCCGAATTTTGCGAAACGGTATCGCCATGATTTTCCCCATGCGACTGTCTATTTCTTGTGCGTCGCCGATGTCGAGTCGATAGCGTTCTAATTTTTTACCGTTGCTAATCGACAGGGAGAGCGCGTCTTGTGTGACATCGAGCTGCGAAAGTTGATATAAAAAGCTCACAAAGTCTTGGCTTTGAGAGGGTAAAGGCACGCTAATACCCGATGAAAAGTTAAGCGTTTCAGTTGCCCAAGAAAAATCTGCTTGTATGACTTCCGTACCACTGGAGGTTATTTTTGCTTCACTGAATTTTTCAGGTTGCAAGCCGATGGCGTGATAACGCCCGCTGCTGGTCTGGGTTAAGTTAAATTTCTTGAGCATCCCCACCAGTCCGGTGGTGTTCACGCTAACGCTTAAAACGTAATGCTGATCATCGCTGACTTCCAAGCGGTGTACCGCCTCGCCAATCGCGAAGCCCGTGCCCTTGTAAACCGTGAATTTGAGTTGCGCATGTTTAGGCAAAGGATGGCTGGGCGGCGCAGGAGGTGCTGCTGCAACAGTTTCGGCTGGCAGCGCTGGCACCGCCGCAGAGTTGCCCGCATCGGCGAGTTCATCTGGGCTCGGCATCGCCGCTGTATCGGCTGCGGGCGGCTCGCTAGGCGCAGTAAGCGGTGCGGCAACAGGTGCGGGGCGAGCTGGCTTGGATCGCGGCTTGGGACGGGCTGGCTTAGGTGCTGCGACGCGTGCGGGCAACGGTTCGAGTTTCGCCAGCAGTGGCGGCAAGGGAGGTTCTACTGGGGCGGGCGGCGTGATGGGCACGAAAACGAGCAAGCCGTGTAGCAGCAAAGACACGGCAATGGCGAGGCTGATGCGCGCTATGGATGAAGTCGGAATCAGGCTCACGGCGTGACGCTAATGCTTTGCAAAACTTGTTTGAGCTGGTCGCCATCGCCGTCGGTCACGATGACTTTGCACGGTAAAAAATGCTGTTCTTTGGCAAGCCAAATTTGTGTGCGTGATTCACCTGCTTTGGCTTGGCTATCCAAATACAAGGTGTTGAATTTACCCGCCGCGCTGACTAGCACGCCTCCTGTTGCAACGCGGTAATGATAGTCGTCGAGCTTGTTGCCATTGGTCATGGCGAAATCCAAATTGCTATCTACAGTCAAGTGCAAAAACATAAATTGATACATCGCGCTTAAACGATCTTGTGTCCCAAGTGGCAAGGCTTCCTCGCGTTTTTGCGCGGCGTTAATCAGCGTTAATAGTTGCTTAGTCCAATCAAATTCGGCACGCGAATTTTTCGCCGTATCCGCATCGCGCACATCTTCAAATAGCAGCGGTTGTAAGCCTTGTTCGGTAATCAGCCCGTGGCTGTTGATATGCACACGGCCTGGGCGAAAGAAGGCTAATAAGCCGAGCGGCTTGACGGTGCTAGTGAGTTGGTAATGCTGCTCATCGCGACTAAACACTTCGTCGATTTGTGCAATCGACATACTGCCTTTGTAAACCAAATAAGTAGCCTGCACGCGGCTCGGTAGCGTTGTTGTCTCGGCTGCAATAGCGAGGTTAGTGCAGCACAGCAGCAGTAGTAAACATGCGCGCATCACTACTCCAATCCGGGTGAAAACAAGGCATGGCCGATTTGTTTGGTGAAGCCAAAATCGACTTTATGTTGTGCGTTGAGCGTGACTTGCTCTAGGCATAACCAGCGTACCGCTTGCGCATAGACGCGATGCTCTTCGGCAAGTAAACGCTGACTGAGCGTTACGGCAGTGTCATCTTGCAAAACCGCTATCGCCGCTTGAATAATAATTGGACCGTGATCCAAATCGGCACTGACAAAATGCACCGTGCAACCATGAATTTTCACACCATCCTCCAAAGCGCGCTGATGCGTGTGCATCCCAGCATAGGCTGGCAACAGCGAGGGATGAATGTTGATGAGCTTGCCGTAAAAATGCGCCACAAAGCCCGCGCTCAAAATGCGCATAAAGCCCGCCAAAATAATAAAGTCGGGCTGATACGCGTCTATGGTTTGCGCTAATGCCGCATCAAATAATTCGCGATTAGCAAACGCTTTATGCTCTACCACAGCGGTGGCGATGCCTTGCGCTTGCGCGACTTGCAAGCCTTGCGCATCGGCGCGATTACTAATCACCGCCGCAATCGTGCAAGGTAAATTGGCAGCGAGCAAAGCCTGCATATTGCTGCCGCGACCAGAAATGAGAATGACGATTTTTTTCATAGATTATTGAAGCTGGGGAGTGGGACGGCTGCGCCTAAGTTGAAAGTGGAGCGGCACTGCGTGCCTTAGTGGTGAGAACCGCAAGAGTCTTCGCTCGAAACAACGGAGCTGAAGCTCCTGTTTCTGAATGAAAAGGAAAAACCAGTGCATCGTTTCTCCCACTTACCACTTAAGCGCAACGCGCCGCTCCACTTCCTGTTTTTTAGCCGACCTGCGTTTGATGTTCGTCGCCGACGCGCGCGCGAATTACGCCGATGACCTTGGTGTGTTCACCTGCCGCATTGAGCTGCGCAATCGCTTTATCGGCATCGGCTTTTGCCACGACTACCACCATGCCGATACCGCAGTTAAAGGTGCGATACATCTCTTGTTGAGCGACGTTGCCTTGCTCTTGCAACCAATGAAACAGCTTAGGCATAGACCAAGATTTTGCGTCGATTTGTGCCACCACATTGGCGGGCAACACGCGCGGCACGTTTTCAGTAATCCCGCCGCCGGTGATATGCGCCATACCTTTGATGGTGAGAGCCTGCATCAATGCCAGCAAGGGTTTCACATAGATGCGGGTGGGGGCCATGATGACCTCACGCAGGGTGCGTTCGCCATCAAACTTCGCGTTCAAATTGGGATTGCTGCGCGCGATGATTTTGCGTACCAATGAGTAACCGTTGGAATGCGCGCCGTTGGATGCCAGACCCAGCACCACATCGCCCGCCACAATATGTTCGCCGGTGATGATGTTGGCTTTTTCGACCACACCGACTGCGAAGCCTGCCAAATCGTATTCACCAATGGGATACATGCCCGGCATCTCGGCAGTTTCGCCGCCGATCAGCGCGCAACCTGCTTGTTCGCAGCCGCCTGCAATGCCTTTAATCACTTCGGTTGCAGCGGCGACATCGAGTTTGCCGCAAGCAAAATAATCGAGGAAAAATAACGGTTCAGCCCCTTGCACCAAAATGTCGTTGACGCTCATGCCGACTAAGTCGATGCCGACGGTGTCGTGGATATTGAGTTCAAAAGCGAGTTTTAATTTTGTGCCCACGCCGTCCGTGCCTGACACCAAAACGGGTTCTTTATATTTTTTAGAAATTTCGACTAAGCCACCGAAACCGCCAATGCCGCTGAGGACTTCAGGACGCATGGTGCGTTTGGCATACGGCTTAATGTTTTCGACTAATTGGTCGCCGGCATCCATATCAACGCCCGCATCGCGGTAGGAAAGGCTAGTGTTGGTGGTATTCAAGTTGAGTTCTCGCTTTCTAAAAGGTAAAGTGCGGCACATTTTTTTCAGCCGCGAATTTTACCCGAAATGACCACTCCTCGCTTTGCTGCCTTGCAATGGCTGTTGTTTATTACCTTGCTAGGCGGCGTTTTTTATTTGCTCAGCCCGATCTTGCTGCCATTTATTGCCGCCGCAATCCTCGCTTACATCTGCAATCCACTGGTGAGTCGCCTAGTTCGCGCCAAGCTGCCGCGCAGCTTAGCGGTGCTGTTGGTGATGCTGAGTTTGCTCATCGCGCTGGTGTTATTGCTGCTGATTTTGTTGCCGCTGCTGCAAAAAGAATTAGCCAATATGAGTAGTCGTTTACCTATCGTTATCGACACCTTACGCACGAAAATCTTGCCGCATTTACAGCAGATTTTTGGTAGTGCTTTGCAATGGGATAGCAATGTGCTGAAAGCCTTTGCGCTGGAGCATTGGCAAAGTGCGGGCGGCATCGCGGAAAAGATTTTGCCGATGCTGTCGAGCAGCGGCGGGGCGATTGCAGCGGGCTTGATGAATTTATTATTGACCCCGATTGCGATGTTTTATTTGTTGCGCGATTGGCCAGCCTTGATGACGAAATTAGACGCGCTGATTCCGCGTCACAGTCATGCAAAATTTAGCCAAATTGCCAGCGAAATTGACACCGTGTTAGCCGAATTTTTACGCGGGCAAATCGCCGTGATGATGTTGATGAGTGCCTTCTACAGTTTGGCTTTGTGGGCGGTCGGCTTAGAGTTCGCGCTACCCATCGGCATCGTCGCGGGGATGTTGGTATTTGTGCCATATTTAGGCATGGCGTTGGGTTTGCTTTTGGCCACGTTAGCCGCCGCCATGCAGTTCACCGCACTTGCCGATGTGGTGTGGGTGTGGACGGTATTTGGCGCAGGGCAATTACTTGAAGGCATGGTGGTTACGCCGCGCTTAGTTGGCGAACGTGTGGGCTTGCATCCACTCGCGGTGATTTTCGCCTTGCTCGCTTTCGGCCAATTATTAGGCTTTGTCGGCGTGTTGCTGGCGTTGCCTTTATCCGCCATTTTATTAGTCGCTTTGCGTCACTTTCAAGCCTGGTATGTCACCAGCGATTTATATCAATGAGCCAACTTCTTTTAGACATCACGCCCGACTGGTGGCCGACACTGGACAATTTTGTCTCGGGTAATAATCAAGAGTTGCTGGCGGGGCTGCGTGACGCACTCAACAATAAGTCGGGCGAACGCCTGTTTTATGTATGGGGTGAACACGGCTGCGGCAAAAGTCATTTGCTGCAAGCCATCATCGGTGCGGCGCAAGATGCCGAGCTACCCGCCGTGTATGCCAAGCGCAGCGTGCCTGATTGCACCACCGTCGTGGCAGTAGATGACGTAGAAAAGCTAGGTGAGTACGCGCAAATTGATTTATTTAATTTGTATAACCAAGTGCGTGAAAGCGGCGGCATGTTGCTCGTCAGCGGCAAAGACGCACCACAAAATTTAGCCCTGCGTAAAGACTTAACGACGCGCTTAGGCTGGGGCTTGGTGTATCAATTACACAGTTTGAGCGACGCAGAAAAAGCCGTCGCCTTAGCCCAACACGGCATTAGCAAAGGCTACAAATTAAGCGAGGAAGTGATTCAGTATTTACTGCGCCACGGTCGTCGCGATTTGCCAAGTTTGATGGCATCGTTGGACGAACTTGATGCGTATTCTTTAAGCCTGCATCGCGCGCCGTCGGTGCCGTTGCTCAAACAAATTATGCAAACCGAATTGGAGTTGAAATGAAAATTATTTTTGCGGGCGAATCGTGGTGTCGCGTGCTTATTCATTCCTCGCCTATCTCACGGTATGTCTCGCCATTCATTGCGCGCGGCTCCTTGCGCTTCATCCCGAAAAATTTAATTTTATGAAACTAGCGTTATTTGATTTAGACAACACTTTGTTGAACGGTGACAGCGATTTTGAATGGTCGCAATTTTTAATCCGCATCGGTGTGTTAGATGGCGAATTATTCGCCGCACAAAATCTGAAATTTTACGAACAATATAAAGCAGGCACGCTGGATATTTTTGAATTTTTGGATTTTCAGTTAAAGCCTTTATCACGCCATCCGCGCAGCACGCTGGACACTTGGCATCAACAATTTATGAGCGAGTCCATCATGCCTATAGTCACGCAAGCCTCGCGCAACTTGGTTGCTCGGCATCAAGCGGCAGGTGATGTGTGCATCATCATTACGGCAACGAATAGTTTCGTCACCGCGCCCATCGCAACAGTTTTTGGGATTGATTATTTAATCGCCACCGAACCCGAACAAAAGTCTGGCGAATTCACTGGTGCAGTAGCAGGTGTGCCGAGTTTCAAAGCAGGCAAAATCACGCGCTTAAATGACTGGCTCAGTGAACGCGGCTGGACGCTGGATAGTTTTACCGACACGACTTTTTATAGTGATTCGCACAACGATTTGCCGTTGATGAAACTGGTACAGCATCCTGTCGCAGCAAACCCCGATGACACGCTGCGTGCTTATGCCCAACAGCATGCTTGGCCAATGATAAATTTGCGTGAATAAGCCTTTCCAATGGCGTAACGTCATCGTTGACGATGAGTTCGCAAACTGTTTGACAAAAGCGAAGTGCTCTTTTACTTTGGCGACCGTTAAAAATCTTAAGGACGATGCAATGAAAACTTTACGCGTGATGTTGCTAATGGTGATGTTGCTAATGACTTGGGCTACCACGAGTGTGGCAGCAGATGCGCCCGTGTTGCTGAATAAACATTTGGCTAAACTAATCGGGAAGTGGACAAGCCCAGAGGGTGAGGTGATTTTTAATGCCGACAACACTTTAGTTTATAAAGGTCAAAAAAGTTTTTTTGCGATTGCGCAAGGTACGATACAAATCAGCAAGAAAAAAACCACGCAGTTATTACCGTATCGTTTTATTGATGGCAATTTAATTATTACGGACGCGGGACATGCCACCAACTACATCCGCGTGGATGCGCCGGCTATCCCTTAAACAGTTAATGTAGTCACAAAAAAAGCCCCGCAACAGCGGGGCTTTTTTTGTGACTAGCGACCGCGTCGTGCTGGCGGTTTTGGTGAAAATAAAGCGGGTTGCACCTGCGCTTGGTGGCGCGCAGCTTCGGATAAAAACTTTTCGCCCCCTTCTTTTTTGGCTGGACGTGCCTCACGCGGTGAGGCTGCTGGCGCATTGCTGCGTCCGCGCGCGTCGTTGCTGTTACGCGGATTAGTTGCGCCGCGTGGATTGGGCGAGTTAGGCGCACGCGGATTGGCGGGGCGGCTCGCGTTGCTGCGCGCTGTAGCAGGTTTCGCGCCTGTGGTATTGCTGTGGCGGCGTTGACCATGCTGGGGACGCGGTTCGCGCGGCGCATCGGCGGGAATGTGGGTGGGTGCAACAAAGCTGTCCATGCTGACGCGCGGAATTTGCATTTTGATGAGGCGTTCGATGTTTTTCAGATGCAACGCTTCTTCGTTGTCCACCAGCGAAATCGCTGCACCATTGCTGCCCGCGCGACCAGTACGACCGATGCGATGCACATAATCTTCTGGCACATTCGGCAGTTCAAAATTGACTACATGCGGCAGCATGTCGATGTCCAAACCACGTGCGGCGATGTCGGTGGCAACCAATACTGGCAGCGTGCCCGCTTTGAATTCTGCCAAGGCTTTAGTGCGCGCTGATTGGCTTTTATTGCCGTGAATCGCAGCGGCCGGAATGCCGTCATTACTGAGTTTTTCGGCAAGACGATTTGCACCGTGTTTGGTGCGGGTAAACACCAGCACTTGCTTCCATTCGTTGGTTTTAATCAGATGTGCCAGCAAATAGCTTTTCAGCTTTTGCGGAATCATGTGCACGCTTTGTGAAACCAATTCGGAGGTGGTATTTCGGCGCGCCACTTCGACGTAGCCAGGGTTGTGCAGCAGCCCATCGGCGAGGGTTTTAATTTCGTCGGAGAAAGTCGCCGAGAACAGCAGGTTTTGGCGTTGCTTAGGCAACACCGCGAGAATTTTGCGGATGTCGCGGATGAAACCCATGTCCAACATGCGGTCGGCTTCGTCCAGAATAAAAATTTCTACGCCTGATAAATCCAGCGTTTTTTGGCTCAAGTGATCCAGTAAGCGACCGGGTGTGGCGACCAAAATATCGACCGTGTCGCGCAACGCTTTCATTTGCGGATTGATGTTGACTCCACCGAACATCACCATCGACTTGAGCGGTAAGTATTTACCGTAGGTTTGTACCGATTCTTCAACTTGTGCGGCGAGTTCGCGGGTCGGGGTGAGAATCAAACAACGCGGCTTGCCAGGGCGCGGATTGGCAGCAGGTTTTTGGCTTAAGCGATGTAGTAAAGGCAAGGTAAAACCAGCCGTTTTACCCGTGCCAGTTTGCGCGCCAGCGAGTAAATCACCACCCGCTAAAACCAGCGGAATGGCTTGCGCTTGCACGGGGGTGGGGCTGGTGTAGCCCGCTTCGGTAATGGCGCGCAACAGAGGTTCGGCCAAATTGAGGCTAGCAAAAGTAATCGGGGTATTTGACAAAGTTTTTGACTCCTGCGACGGCCTGTCGCGGAGCGCGACACCAATCGGGGCTGACGAGATAAGTGATCGGAACGATCGGGATTTTAGAGAGACCGCTACGCTGATTGGGGAACGCTGGGCGCGCGCATTATACCTAGCTTGGCTTGAATTGTTCAGGTGCTTGCAAAGCAAAGTGTCTCACGGAGTGCGTGAGACACTTTGCCGGATGGTTATTTTACTCATTAGATTTCACTGTTGATGGCGAGAATCAGCGGGGCAAAAAACATTAAAGACAACATGCTAATAATGAACCAACGGAACATTTTAGCGGTGCGCATGGCGGCTTGGGTCAGGGTGCGTTGCATGATGGTCTCCTTGTGGCTTGCTAGATGGCGCTGAGCTGTAACTAACAGCTAAAGCGCGATGACACATTAGGCTGGGTGATGGACTGTGTAAATAGGTCTTAATGCTTAGTTCGCTCGGCTAGTTCTAGCGTGGCGAGTTAGCGGCAAAATAGCGCGAAGCTGTTTTTTGCTATCTCGCTTTATGTATAATGCGCGCCCTTTGAAATTGATTCTGGACGTTGATTAAGCCTTGAACTAATCACTTCATTTCCGCACCACAGCTTATGTAGGGTGTCTCTTTACTCAAAGGTCGCTTATTCACATGAAAAAATACTTCATTACAGGTTTGTTGGTTTGGGTGCCGCTCGGAATTACCGTGTGGGTGCTAAATTTAACCATAGGCACGATGGATAAAACCTTGTTGCTATTGCCTCACAGCTGGCAGCCCGATAATTTTTTGCCATTTCATATCCCAGGCTTAGGCGTGATTCTGACCTTGCTGGTGGTAGGCACGACAGGCTTGCTAGTCCGCAATATGTTTGGGCAGGCAATGCTGCGTTACTGGGAAAGCGTGTTGTTACGCATCCCCTTTGTGAACAGTATTTACAAAGGCGTAAAGCAAATTAGCGACACCTTGCTGTCGGGCAGCGGTAATTCATTCCGTAAAGTTTTACTGGTGCGTTATCCCCATCACGATACTTGGTCGCTGGCTTTTCAAACCAGTGTGCCAGCTGAGGTGGTCGCGCAATTTAGCGAGGAATATGTCGCCGTGTTTATTCCCACCACCCCTAGTCCTGTTAATGGGTTTTATTTTTTTCTGCGTAAATCCGACACCATCGAACTGGATATGACAGTCGATATGGCGTTGCGTACCATTGTTTCGATGGGCGTTGCTGCCGATAGTAACTCAGGGAAATATCCCGCTTTTATTTCCAACACTTAACACACACTTCAATTTATCAGACATGCGTACACATTATTGCGGCTTACTTAACACCGACCAACTCGATCAAACCGTGAGTATTTGCGGCTGGGCGCATCGCCGTCGCGACCACGGCGGGGTGATTTTTATTGACTTGCGCGACCGCGAAGGGCTGGCACAAGTGGTGTGCAATCCCGATGTTGCGGAGATGTTCAAAATCGCTGAATCAGTGCGCAGCGAATTCGTGTTGCGCATCACCGGTTTGGTGCGTCGTCGTCCTGAAGGTTCGGCGAATCCAAATATGGTCAGCGGCGAAATCGAAATCGTCTGCCAAGCAATTGAAGTGCTGAACACCGCCGTTACGCCGCCGTTCCAATTGGATGACGACAATTTGTCCGAGAACGTGCGCTTGACGCATCGCGTGATTGATTTGCGCCGTCCGCAAATGCAAAAAAATATGATGCTGCGCTACAAAGTCGCGATGGCGTTCCGTCGCTTTTTGGATAGCCGTGGTTTTATCGACATCGAAACGCCGATGCTGACTAAATCCACACCCGAAGGCGCGCGCGATTACCTTGTACCTTCACGCGTTCATGCGGGCGAATTTTTCGCGTTGCCGCAATCGCCGCAGCTGTTCAAACAAATGTTGATGGTGGCGGGTTTCGATCGTTATTATCAAATCACCAAATGTTTCCGCGACGAAGATTTGCGTGCTGACCGTCAGCCCGAATTTACCCAAGTCGATATTGAAACGTCATTTTTGAATGAGACGCAAATCACCGCGCTGACTGAAGAATTGATCCGCACCGTGTTCAAAGAAGCGTTGAATACCGACCTGCCCAATCCGTTCCCGCGCATGACTTATGCGGAAGCGATGACCCGTTTTGGTTCGGACAAACCCGACCTGCGCGTGACCTTGGAATTGGTCACGGTGAGCGATGTTTTGAAAGATGTGGCGTTCAAGGTTTTTGCCGGTGTGGCGAATGCTGCGGATGGTCGCGTCGCGGCATTGCGTGTGCCAGGCGGTGCGGCGTTGACGCGCGGCGAAATTGACGACTACACCAAATTCGTCGGCATTTATGGCGCGAAAGGCTTGGCTTACATCAAGGTTAACGATATTACGCAACTCAATGAAACTGGCTTGCAATCGCCGATTGTGAAAAACCTGCACGAAGCCGCTTTGAAGGCTATTATCGAACGCACCGGCGCGCAAAACGGCGACTTGATTTTCTTCGGCGCGGACAAAGAAAAAATCGTCAACGATGCTTTGGGTGCGTTGCGCGTAAAAATTGGTCACGAGAAAAAACATGTGACGGGCGACAAGTGGAAGCCGTTGTGGGTAGTCGATTTCCCGATGTTTGAATACGACGAAGAAGGCCGTCGTTGGAACGCCTGTCACCATCCGTTTACCGCACCAAAAGACGAACATCTCGCGCTGTTGGAATCGGATCCGGGCAAGTGCTTGGCGAAGGCATACGACTTGGCCTTGAACGGTTGGGAATTGGGCGGCGGTTCGGTGCGTATTCATAAAGCTGAAGTGCAATCGCAAGTGTTCCGCGCGCTGAATATCAATGACGAAGAAGCGCAATTGAAATTCGGTTTCTTGCTGGATGCCTTGCAATACGGCGCGCCGCCGCATGGTGGTTTAGCGTTCGGTTTGGATCGCATCGTCACCATGATGACGGGCTCGGAATCTATCCGCGACGTGATTGCTTTCCCTAAAACGCAGCGCGCGCAATGTTTGCTCACGCAAGCCCCAAGTGCGGTGGACGAAAAACAATTACGCGAGCTGCATATTCGTTTGCGCCAACCAGCGGTTGTGGAAGTTAAGGAGTAATCATGCTGCGTAGTGTGCGTTTACTGGTTGTCGTGTTACTGGTATTGGCGGGCGGCGCGCAAGCGTTTCAATGGCAGTCGCATCCTCATGGTTATCAATCCAACGCAGCACAAAGTCCCTCCCCAACAGATGAGATTCGCGTATCTGATTTACCCAATGAAGCGCGCGCGACGTTGCGTGACATCAAGCAAGGCGGGCCGTTTGAGTTTGATCGCGATGGTGTGGTGTTCGGCAATTTTGAAAAAGCTTTGCCTAAACAAGCGCGGGGTTATTACCACGAATACACCGTAAAAACGCCTGGCGTGCGGAGTCGCGGTGCGCGCCGCATCATCAGCGGCAGCGTAGGCGAATACTATTACACCGCCGATCATTACCAAACTTTCAACCGCATACGGGAGTAGCGATGGACGCATGGGCAAAACAACTAAAAGACAGCAAAAAATCGGGCAGTTATCGTATGACTTGCACGCCTGAGCAATTGCGCATTAGCGCAGCGGTGGCGGGATTGCGTCTGATAGAAGTAGATTTGAAAGGCGTGAAGGGCAAACAAAATTTTATTGCTACGTTTGCTAAAAACGCGCAATTTCCTGCTGAGTTTGGCATGAACTGGGATGCTTTGGCGGATGCGCTATGTGACGCTGATTTGCTGAAAGCAACGGGCTTTGTGGTGTTGTTGCGCAACGCAACAAATAGCTTAGGACTGGCTGCGAATGACCGTGAAATCGCCACGGATATTTTCGCCGATACGGTGTTGTATTGGCAGCAACGCAACACCCCCTGCTGGATTTTTTACGCCTAAATCGTGCGACCGTACAAAACGCCTGTCTCCGTTTTAGTGGTGATTTATACCCAACAAGGTGAAGTGCTGTTGTTAGAACGTGCCGATTGTGTCGGTGCTTGGCAGTCGGTGACGGGCAGTATTGAAGCGGATGAAACACTATTAGAAACCGCCGCGCGTGAAGTGTTTGAAGAAACTGGCATCATCGCTGCGGAACATTTTTTACGCGACTGCCAGCAACAAAATCACTATGAAATTTATGCACACTGGCGGCATCGTTACGCGCCAGATGTCACGCATAACACTGAACATGTATTTGCTTTACAGCTTAATAATGACTGGCCGAACATCGGAAATGAGCGACCGATTATCTTATCGCCTCGTGAGCATGTGAATTACCAATGGCTCATGTGGCAAGATGCCGCCCTGAAAGTTTTTTCACCTAGCAATCGCGCCGCGATTTTGCAGTTAGGCATGTCGCACCCTGAAGCCGCATAGAAGGCTAATGTTAGGAGAGTAGGGTATGAGTGAATCAAAAATCTACGCACGCACGGAGACTGGCAACGCCGAATTGACCATGGGCAACGGCAAAATTGCTGGGGATGAAAAACGCCTCATGTTGTTGGTTGATGGCAAATCGAGTGTTGAAGATATTGGCAAAAAAGTTCCACCTAGTGTGCGCAAACACATCGACGAAGTGTTTGAGTTATTGCGCAAAGCACAATTCATTAAAGAAGTCGGCAAGGTTGAAATTATCGCGCCGCTCAAACACCCCACTCGTGTTGCCCCAGAAAAAGTCCAAGAAGCCATGCTCACCAGTCAAAAGTTTAATGTCGATATGTTGGCATTAGCTGAAATCGAAATTGAGCGACGCATGGAGTTAGAGCAAGAATTAGAAATCGCGCAAACGCAACTGGGGCAAACGAATCAGCAGCTATCCACCGTTACCGCGAGCTACAACACGCTCAAGGAACAAGTGACTTTGTATAAGCAAGGCATGGAAGCTAAGCTCGCGGCGCAACATGCGCAACTGGCCGAACTGCTTAATCAAAGTCAGGCGAGCCAAGCGCAAAAAACCAAATTGCAACAGGCCTTTGTCGAGATGCGTAGCGACTTCAATCAGATGCAAACCACGTTGGAAGAAAAAAACGCGCAAATGGATGAAGCGGTGCAAGTGCGCGTGTTGCAAAAACAGCAAGCTGAAATTGAAAAACGTAAACAAGAGAAAGTTGCCGCTGAAGAAAAAGTCATGCAGCACCCTCGTTATAAGGAAGTGCGCAATTTAGAGTTCTTCAAAAATTTCCGCAATTCGGATCTCGCGCAATTGTTGACTTGGGCGGAATGGCGCGAAGCGAAAGCCGGTGAGGTAGTGATTAGCGAAGGTCAAGCCGACATCAATTTTTATATTTTGGTATCGGGCAAAGTGGCTTTGCTTAAGGGCAAAAAAACTTTAAGTGTGATTGCGACTGGCGAACCGTTTGGTGAGATAGCCTTTTTGTCAGGCGATGAACCGAAGCGTACTGCCACGATTAAAGCGCGCACCGATTGCACCTTGTTGATGTTCAACCCAGCCTATTTAGATGATGCAGAGTTGATGATGCGTGTGCTGGTCGCTGAATCATTTATGCGCATTCAGGCCAAGCGTTTACGCACCGCTTCCGAGCAAATGAGTAACTTACTCAACGAAGGCGAAAATTAAACATGACGCAGCACCGCCACGACATCGCTGTTGCTTACGACCATCCAGGTTGTCATACCGCCAGTGCGTGGGCGAAGCGTCCGCAAGAACCGCTTGCTGCTGATAAACCCGCGCTCATCGCGCACATCAAAGCCATGCTCAAAGCACAAGATGCAGTGCTGGTGGCGCATTACTACGTTCATCCCGACTTACAAGATTTAGCCGAAGCCACGGGCGGGATTGTTTCTGATTCGCTGGATATGGCGAACTTTGGCAATCAACATCCCGCCAAAACTATCGTCGTCGCGGGCGTGCGTTTTATGGGTGAAACCGCCAAAATTTTGAACCCCGAAAAGCGCGTGTTGATGCCTGATTTAGAAGCCGAATGTTCGCTTGATTTGGGTTGTCCTGCGGATGAATTCTCAGCTTTTTGCGATGCGCATCCCGATCGCACCGTGGTCGTTTATGCCAATACCAGCGCGGCAGTTAAGGCGCGTGCCGATTGGATGGTGACCAGTTCAATTGCTTTGCCGATTGTTAAGTATTTGCATGAACGTGGCGAGAAAATCTTGTGGGCTCCCGACAAGCATTTGGGTGGTTATATTCAAGATCAAACGGGTGCGGACATGCTGCTGTGGCAGGGCTCGTGCATCGTGCATGACGAATACAAAGCGCAAGAATTACTCGAATTAAAAGTCCTGCATCCTGATGCGCAAGTGTTAGTGCATCCCGAATCCCCGCGTGCGGTGGTGCGGTTGGCGGACGTAGTCGGCTCGACTACGCAGCTCATTAAAGCCGCGCAAAAATCCAGCGCGAAAATTTTTATCGTCGCCACTGACAATGGCATCTTGCACAAGATGCGTACCTTGTGTCCCGACAAACAATTCATCGAAGCACCCACCTCTGGTAAGGGTGCAAATTGCAAAAGTTGCAGCCACTGTCCGTGGATGGCGATGAATGGTTTAACGAACTTGGCGGCGGTGTTGGAGCGCGGCCATAATGAAATTCATGTGCAGACTGGGCTTATTCCACGCGCCGTGCAGCCGATACAACGCATGTTGGATTTCGCCAAAAAAATCAATTTACCGACGCGTGGCATCGGCAACGCTTAACCCCTTTGAGCTGCGATGACGCAACTGCATATCGCCACCTACAACATCCACAAAGGCTTTTCGCTATTGAATCGGCGCGTGGTGCTGCCTGCATTGCGCGAGCAGTTACGCGGCTTAAATGCGGACGTGATTTTTTTGCAAGAAGTGCAGGGCGCACATGACACACACGGCTTACGTCACGCCAATTATCCCGCTGCTGCGCAGCATGAATTTTTAGCTGACGAGGTGTGGGCGCATCACGCTTACGGCATGAACGCGGTGTATCAAGCGGGGCATCATGGCAACGCGATTTTGAGTCGCTATCCCATCGTCAAAATTCACAACGAAAATATTTCGGCGCATCGTTTTGAAAGTCGCGGTCTGCTGCATTGCGAACTCGAAATCGGTGCCGTGCGCGTACATAGTTTGTGCGCGCATTTTGGTTTGTTTGCACGCGGTCGTAACGCGCAAACGCGCGCTTTAATCGACTACGTTAAGCGCGAAATTCCGCACCATGCGCCGCTGTTAATTGCAGGCGATTTTAACGATTGGCGTAATCAAATGAGCGCGACCTTGGCGCATGAGTTGGGCGTACAAGATGTGTTTCATGCCCAGCACGGCAAGCCTGCCAAAAGCTTTCCTGCACGCTTGCCGCTGTTCCGTCTCGATCGAATTTATACACGCGGTTTCACGGTGCAAAAATCGCGCGTGCACAACGACTGGTTAAAGCTGTCCGACCACGCCGCGCTGTCCGCCCATTTGTCGGTCTAAGTTGCGTATGCCGCGTGTTCATTACATCGCTGCCAATAAACTCACGCTGCTGCAAAACAGCGCGGCATATTTTCCCGCCTTACTTGCTGACATCACGGCGGCTCAACACAGTATTTATGTAGAAACTTATATTTTTGCACCCGATGCAATCGGTCGCGAGGTGGCAAATGCTTTGATTGCCGCAGGCTTGCGTGGTGTGTCGGTGCGGGTGTTGTTGGATGGGTTTGGCTCGATTGCCTTGCCGCAAAGTTGGCTGGATGAGCTACACAATGCGGGCGTACAAGTGTTGTGGTTTAGGCGCGGGTTTATGTTTAATTGGCATCGCCATCGCTTGCGCCGTTTGCATCGCAAGCTGGTGGTACTCGATGGCGAAATCGCTTTTGTCGGCGGCATTAACATCAGCGATGACGGCACGAATGACAACCAACTTGCGCCGCGTCTCGACTATGCCGTGCGTGTGCAAGGCGAACAAGCACAAGTGGCGCAAGCGCAAATGCGGCATTTGTGGGACATGGTGCGCTGGGCTTCGTTACGTCGGCGCGTGCGCGGGGTGCAGCATTTACTGGTCGAAACTTTGCGCCCCAATTTACATAAAAAACTGCAATGGTTATGGCGTGATAACGTCAATCACCGCCGCGAAATAGAGCGCGCCTATTTACATGCCATTGCTCATGCGCGTGACGAAATCATCCTCGCCAATGCTTATTTTTTGCCTAGCAAAACATTTATTCGTGCCTTGCAACACGCCAGTGCGCGCGGCGTGCGGGTGGTGTTGCTATTGCAAGGTCGCGTTGAATATCGTTTACAGCATTACGCCACGCACGCCTTGTATGAAAAATTATTGCGCGCCAAGGTGGAAATTTTTGAGTATCAAGCCAGCTTTATGCACGCCAAAGTTGCCGTGATTGATAGTCATTGGGCGACGGTCGGCTCATCCAATATCGACCCGTTTAGTTTGTTGCTGGCGCGCGAAGCGAATTTGCTGGTGCGTGATACTGACTTCGCGCTAGAGCTGCGCAGTCATCTATTCACCGCAATCAATCAGGATGCGCGTTGCATCACTGGTCAAGATAGGGCGCATCTCGCCTGGCACACCAAGCTGTTAGCGCACTTTAGCTATGGCTTGATTCGTATGGCGTTAGGGCTGATCGGCGTGGCGCGACGCGGCGGTTAAGTCACCTGCGCAGCGCAGCCGCTGTCTGGCGTTAAGCACGGTGCTTCGATTTTTAATTTGGGCTTAAGACCTTGTCTTAAGCCTTTTTTATGGCGTGTTGGGGCGACAAAAACACGCGGCTGCTTTAAGACGATGCCGCGCCGCAGCGCGGATAACTAGATAGTTTTAGGTGTTGACGAATTCCGTCGGGGGGGGCGGAACGCCGGCCGCTGGAACGCCACCTGCTGGAACCCCACCTATGGGTACGCCGCCGCCAGCGGCGGGGGGAACACCTACAACTGTCGCGGCATTAACTGCGATTAGCACGCAACTCACTACTTTGCAAAATCTATTTGCAACCGCTGCGCCTGGGGCTGGGAATGCTACGTTCGCGGGTCTGTTCGATGCAACCTTTATGGGTAACGGCAATAACAAAGCCGCTGCGCTCATCAATTTTAATACTGGTTTCCCTATCGGTGGTGTGTTTAGTGCGCCAGTGGGGGTGGTGTCGCTTGATGTTGGCGCAGCGCCGAATGATGCCACGCACCAATGGTTTGCTACTGCCTTAACGGGGTCTTCAGGGAATCAGTATTTCACCATGCTGGCAATCAAAAATGCCGCAGGGCAGTGGCTAATTGCAGGGAATCAACGCCAAGTGGGGACGCGCTCAGCTTTATTTGCTGAGCAGAATAATACTGTTCCAGGCACGGTAACGTTTTCATCGGGTTTGAATTTAAGATTGCAACTCGACAATGTAGGTGGCGCGGGTCTAGATGCGGCGTTGCTGGCGAAAGGCGTGACGCTTGTCACGGTGACGGGTCCTGGCGTAATTGGTGCAACAGCGAATACCGCTGGTGCTGCGACGATTTTTAGCAGTGTTGCACCTCCGGCCGGCGTGGCGGGGTCGCAACAGCTAGCACCGTGCGGTGGGGCGATTACCACCAATTGCGTGAACATGGCGGCTGTTGTCCCTGGCACTTATAGCTACGCGATTACGGTAACAGCAGCTGGCGTGACGTTTGCTTACACCTATAACGATAAAGTAACGGCGACATTGCCTGCCACCTTCACGGCGGCAAACTTCCCTGTCATCAATCCAGCAGCCAGCACGCCATTTACGGCTTATACCAGTGGCGCTGTGGTGACCATCAATTGGACGGTGCCCGCCGCACAAACGGCGAACAGTGCTGAGTGGTTTGGGGTGCTTTCAGATGGAACGAATCTGAATCTCTGGGTGAATGCCAGCGGCGGTGGGAGTGCGGTGATTAACAGCACCACCACCTTGCCTGCCTTTGCTGCTCCCGTGACTTTAATGAGCGGCTCAATCAGCGCACAGTCTATGGATGCACAAGGCATTACTTATCGGACGACGACGATGTGATGGCTGTTTAAGCTGCTGTAAAAAGAGCCGCCGCACTGCAAGGTGCGGCGGCTTTTTTATGGCAATTCATCGCACTCGCATCGCTTTACGCTGGTCGCCCCATGCCTCAGATGAAATGTCGCAATCGCGCTAGTTGAGAAAAATTCGCCCTAGTCCTAGCCCTTCGGTAGAATACCTAGCTTTGTTTGGCGCGGGAATCATCATGGTGGCAAAAACACATAAGGTGCAGGGATTTGAGGCGGCGATGGCGGAGTTGGACGCGCTGGTGGTGGATATGGAAGGTGGCAAATTGTCGCTGGAAGATTCGCTCACCGCTTATAAGCGCGGCGCGGAATTGCTAGCGTTCTGTCGCAGCCGTTTGGACGATGCGCAGCAGCAAGTGCGCGTGTTGGAAGACGGCGTGTTGAAAGAGTTTGCGGTGTCAAACGAGACGGGACAAAACGCATGAGCTTAGCTACGCAACCCTTGGATTTTCAGCACTGGACAGCGGCGCACTTAAGCCGCTTTGAAGCGGTGTTGGGCGAGCTGTTGCCCGTCGCCAGTATTGCTCCGCAACGTTTACATGCGGCAATGCGTTACGCCGTGTTGGATGGCGGCAAACGTGTGCGCCCCTTGTTGGCGTTTGCCGCAGCGGAGTTGCTTGGCGCGGACATGGCGCGTGCGCAGATTGCGGCGGCAGCGGTTGAGCTCATCCATGCGTACTCGCTGGTGCATGACGATATGCCGTGCATGGATGACGATGTGTTACGGCGCGGCAAGCCGACTTGCCATGTGCAATATGATGAGGCGACTGCCTTGTTGGTGGGTGATAGTTTGCAAACTTTAGCGTTTCAATTGTTAGCGGAACATCGTTTGTGTGATGACGCAGTGCGGCAATTAGACATGCTCAAATTATTGGCGCAGGCGAGTGGTTCGCGCGGTATGGCGGGTGGGCAAGCGATAGATTTAGCCAGCGTGGGTAAAGCGTTGAGCTTGCCCGAATTGGAACTGATGCACATCCATAAAACGGGCGCGCTAATTCGCGCGGCGATTGTGTTGGGCGCGCAATGCGGCAATGCCACACCCGCGCAACTGGCACAGCTAGATCATTTTGGTAAGTGTGTCGGCTTGGCGTTTCAGGTGGTCGATGACGTGTTGGACGCGGAGGCCGACACCGCGACGTTGGGCAAAACCGCAGGCAAAGATGCCGACCACGACAAGCCAACTTATGTGAGCTTATTGGGCGTGAAAGCTGCGCGTGAAATGGCGCAGCAATTGCATCAAGACGCGTTAAAAAGTTTGGACGAGTTTGGTGCGGGTGCGCAACGCTTGCGCGAGCTTGCCGACTTTATTGTGTTGAGAAAATTCTGATGTATAAATTGTTAGACACTGTTACCAGCCCTGAAGACTTGCGCCGTTTAGAGCGTGCGCAGTTGCCGCAATTAGCGATGGAGTTGCGCGAATTTTTAGTGGAATCGGTGAGCAAAACGGGCGGACATTTGTCGTCGAATTTGGGCACGGTAGAGCTGACACTTGCGCTGCATACCGTGTTCAACACGCCTGACGACAAACTGGTGTGGGATGTCGGTCATCAAACTTATGTGCATAAAATTTTGACGGGGCGGCGCGCCGCGATGAGCACACTGCGTATGGCGGGCGGCATCGCGGGCTTTCCGAAACGCGAAGAAAGTCCGTTTGATACTTTTGGTACGGGACATTCCAGTACCTCGATTTCGGCGGCGTTGGGCATGGCGGTGGCGGCAAAACTGGATGGCTCGGAACGACGTTGTGTGGCGATTATTGGTGACGGCGCGATGACGGGCGGCATGGCGTTCGAGGCGTTGAATAACGCGGGCGCGATGGATGCCAATCTATTGGTGATTTTGAACGACAACGATATGTCGATTTCCAAACCCGTCGGCGCGCTGAATAATTATTTGGCGAAGTTGATGTCGGGACGTTTTTATTCGGCGATGCGCAGCACGGGTGAAAAGGCGTTGCGCGGCATGCCGCCGATACACGAATTTGCCAAGCGCGCCGAAGAACATGTCAAAGGCATGGTCACGCCTGGCACCATGTTTGAGCAGTTTGGCTTTAATTACATCGGCCCGATTGATGGGCACGACATCAATGTGTTGCTCGATACTTTAAGCAATATCAAGAAGCTCAAAGGCCCGCAGTTTTTGCATGTGGTGACGCAAAAAGGCCGTGGCTACGACAAGGCGGAACAAGATTGTTTGCTCTACCACGGTGTGAGTAAATTCGACCGTAGTAACGGCATTGTGGCAAAACCTGCCAGCCTGCCTACCTACACGCAAGTATTCGGGCAATGGCTGTGCGATATGGCGGAAGCGGACGCGCGCGTCGTCGGTATCACGCCCGCGATGTGCGAGGGCTCTGGGATGCAAGCCTTCGCAGCAAAATTCCCCACGCGTTATTTTGATGTTGGCATTGCCGAACAACACGCGCTGACCTTCGCGGCAGGATTGGCGTGCGACGGTTATAAACCCGTCGTGGCGATTTATTCGACCTTTCTGCAACGCGCTTACGACCAGTTGATTCACGACATCGCGATACAAAATTTGCCCGTTATTTTGGCGATAGATCGCGGCGGTTTGGTGGGCGCGGATGGCGCGACGCACGCAGGCAGTTTCGATTTAAGTTTTCTGCGCTGCGTACCGAATATGACGGTGATGACTCCCTCGGATGAAAACGAAACGCGGCAAATGTTGTACACCGCGATGCAAATGAATACGCCCAGTGCGGTGCGTTATCCGCGCGGCACAGGCACGGGCGTGACGATACAAAACGACATGAGCGCACTGCCTATCGGCACAGCGGAACTGCGTCGCAGTGGCAAACGCGTGGCGATTTTGGCTTTTGGGGCTATGCTCGCGCCGAGCTTAAAAGCGGCTGAACAGCTAGACGCAACCGTGGTGAATATGCGCTTCGTCAAACCGTTGGATAACGCGCTGGTGCTGCAATTAGCGCGCGACTATGAACTACTGGTGAGCGTCGAAGAAAATGCCGTCCAAGGCGGGGCGGGTAGCGCGATTGCGGAATGTTTGAGTGCGCACGGCGTGACTGTGCCGCTGTTGCAATTGGGCTTACCCGATAGCTTTATCGAGCAAGGCGACCCCGTCAAAATGCTGGCGGATTGTGGCTTAAATGCGGACGGTATCGTCCAGTCAATTCGCAGCCAACTCGCGCCCAATTAACTTGAGTAAAATTGTCGGGATTGTCTATAATCTCGCCCCTGTAAAATTTTTAGGACTGCTGCCATGACTACCGCCACTAACATTCCCGACGTGCAAGGCTCGGCTGACACGCGCCATATCGCCATCAATCGCGTCGGTATTAAAGGCATACGCCACCCCGTTAAAGTGAAAGATAAAAGCGTCGGCGTGCAACACACCATCGCCACTTTTAACATGTATGTGCATCTGCCGCACAATTTCAAAGGCACACATATGTCGCGCTTTGTCGAGATTCTGAACGAGCATGAACGCGAAATTTCGGTTGAGTCGTTTGAAAGTATTTTGTCTGAAATGGTGACGCGTTTAGAAGCGCAATCGGGTTATATCGAAATGAGTTTCCCGTATTTTGTGAACAAGACCGCGCCAATTTCAGGCGTGCAAAGTTTGCTCGATTACGATGTCACGCTCATCGGCGAAATCGTGGATGGCAAAGCCACCACGACTATGAAAGTGCTGGTTCCCGTGACCAGCTTGTGTCCTTGTTCAAAGAAAATTTCCGAGCGCGGCGCGCACAATCAACGCTCTCATGTCACGTTGACTTTGCGTACTAATCGCTTTGTATGGATTGAAGATGTGGTGCGTATCGCGGAGGAGCAAGCCTCGTGCGAGTTGTTTGGTTTGCTTAAACGTCCGGATGAAAAATACGTTACCGAACGTGCTTACGACAATCCTAAATTTGTCGAAGACATGGTGCGCGATGTCGCCGCTGTATTGAACGCCGACGCGCGCATTGATGCTTACATTGTTGAATCAGAAAATTTTGAATCCATTCACAATCACTCGGCGTATGCCTTAATTGAGCGGGATAAGAGTAAGGGCTGAGTAGGAATGGGAAGTGGAAAAAGCGATGCACTGGTTTTACCACTTAGGCGCGCAGTGCCGCCCCTCTCAATTTTTGTAAACCAAATTTTTAGCTATGCGTTAAACTCGTCGGCGTTGTAAAGCGGAATTATTTTCACTTCGCCTTGCGACCTAAAGTTTGCTCAACCGAGCAAACATTTTTTTGACTTAACACTTTGGAGTACTACATGAAAAAAATCATCGCCTTGGCTTGTTTGAGTGTTGCAGTAATGGTTTCAGCCCCAGCTTTTGCGGGTGCGCAACAAGAAAAAATGAAGGGTTGCAATGTTGAAGCAAAAGGCATGAAGGGCGCGGATCGCAAAGCGTTTATGAGCAAGTGCTTGAAAAAAGATTACACACTGAAAGCGGCTGGGGCAGCTCCTGCTGACGCTAAACCTACCGCCAGTGCTGCTGCACCTGCTGCTGCGCCAACTCAGCAAAACAAAATGAAATCTTGCAATGCTGATGCAAAAACTAAAGCTCTGAAAGGTGCTGACCGCAAGACTTTTATGAGTTCATGTTTGAAAGGCTAAGCCATACGGTTTAACTTCTAATTGACTTAGAGAACGCGCCGCAAGGCGCGTTTTTCGTTTGCGCGCGGCGTGCTGCGATGCGGCTAGGTGAGCGTGGGCGCGCTCAATAATCCATCCCAACACCTTGAAGAGGATAAGGTGTTGGGATGGATAAATCAGAGCAACATTACTTGCAATTGAGTGCCGAAGAACTGGCAACCATTATGCTGATGCAGCGAGACGGGTGCGGGGTGCGAGGTGCGAGAAATGGGGGGAGACTCATGGTAATCCCCCCAATTTTAGCAATCGCCAGAAGTAGAGCCGTGTAACGCTAACTTCTGTTTCGGGGTGATGCCACCGAGTGCCATATGCGGGCGGTCGTGATTGTAAGTCCACATCCAGTCCGTCGCATAGCTTTGTACCTCTTCAATCGACTCAAACAGGTAATGATTCAACCAGTCATAGCGCACCGTGCGGTTATAACGTTCGATGTAGGCATTCTGTTGCGGGTTGCCAGGCTGAATGTAATCCAAGCGTATCTCGTGTTCTGCCGCCCAGTCCTTCATTACTTGGCTGATGTACTCAGGTCCGTTATCACTGCGGATCGCCACCGGCTTGCCGCGCCATTCAATCACTTGATTCAATGAACGCACCACCCGCGTCGCGGGCAACGAGAAATCAATATCAATTGCCAACGCTTCGCGATTGAAGTCATCAATCACGTTGAACAAGCGGATGCTGCGCCCATCCGACAACTGGTCGTGCATAAAATCCATCGACCAGCATTGGTTCATCGCTTCTGGCACAGCTAAGGCTTGCGGCTTGTCCCGAATCAAGCGCTTGTGTGGTTTGATGCGCAGGTTCAGTTCCAGCTCACGGTAAATGCGATACACCCGCTTGTGATTCCAGCCGTAGCCTTGGACATTACGCAGGTACAAAAAGCATAGCCCGAAGCCCCAGTTGCGTTGGTTGTGCGTCAGACGTACCAGCCAATCAGCGATGGTGACATTCTCAGCCGATTGCGTGGCTTGATAACGGTAGCAGGTCTGGCTGATGCCGAAGGCTAAGCAAGCGAGCTTAATTGCTGTGCCGTGTGTTATTACAATTGCATTCCCGCGAAATAATCGGCTGGGCGATGGATGCGACCATGCCAGCGGACTTGGTGTGCCGAGCATTGCGCATGGCGATTGGGCAACGGCAACCGCAAACTGGCTTGATTCTGCACTCAGACCGAGGCAGCCAATACGCGAGTGGTGAATATCAAGCGTTGTTGAAGCAGCACGGCATTGTGTGCAGCATGAGTCGGAAAGGAAATTGCTGGGAAGTGACTTTCGCAGGCATTTTGGCGTAGCCAAAAGCTCGCACAACGCGGTGATGGAGCGGTTCTTCTTGAATCTGAAGATGGAGCGGGTATGGCAACGGGAATATGCGAATCAGTTGGAAGCGAAAAAAGACGTGACGGACTATATCGTAGGGTTTTACAACTGCGTGAGACGGCACGCGGCGTTAGGCAATGTCGCGCCGATTGTGTTTGAGCAACAAGCAGTGAAATGCCCTATCGACGTGTCCGAAATTACTTGACCACTACAATACGCTTGGATTACATTCAGCCTGGCAACCAGCAACAGAATGCGTACATCGAACGCTATAACCGCACGGTGCGGTATGACTGGTTGAGTCATTACCTGTTTGAGTCGATTGATGAGGTACAAAACTATGCGGCCGATTGGATGTGGACTTACAATCACGCCCGCCCGCATATGGCACTCGGTGTGCATCACCCCGAAACAGAAGTTAGCGTTACACGGCTCTACTTCTGGCGATTGCTAAAATTGGGGGGATTACCTGTCTACGCGGGAATGACGGCGGTATGCAATCAGTACCCCAACATCCTCGCGCCCTGATAAAAAACCAAGCTCACCAGCCATGCTAAACCTAGCGACCAGAGGATAGAGAACAGGGTGAATGCGTTATCTTTGGCTTCGCTTTTTAACGTGGCGATGGTGGATAAACACGGGGTGTAAATCAGGGTGAACAGCATAAAACTATAGGCTTGTACCCAGTCGAGTTGGTGGGCTAATGCGCCGCCTAGTGCCTCGCCGGAAAGTCCGTAAATTACCGCCAGTGAGCCGATGACGATCTCTTTGGCGACGAAGCCGAAGATGAGGGCGATGGTGAGTTCGGGGGTGATGCCCAAGGGCGCGAATAAAGGGTGTAGCCAGTTTCCTATCATGCCGGAAAGTGTGTCCGCGCTTGCGGGGACGGCGGTGAATGGAATGTGCGTGAGCAGCCAAACTAACACCACACCCGCGATGATAAATTGCGTGGCGCGACGCAAAAAGTGCGTGACTTCATGCCAGCCGCGCAGCAGCATTTGGCGCGCGGTGGGGAAGCGGTAGGGCGGTAGTTCTAACACGAACGGTTCGGAATTTTTGAATTTATTTTTGAACAATAGCGCGGTCACAATCGCGGCGGCGAAGCTGAATAAATACAAGCTGAACAGCACCAGCGGCGCGGCTTTGGGCGAGAATAATGCGGCGGTGATAAACACGAACACCTGCAAGCGCGCCGAGCATAACGAGAACGGAATCACCAGCATGGTGAGCAAGCGCATGGATCGCGAACGCATCACGCGTGTGCCCATTAGTGCGGGCACATTGCAGCCGAAGCCCATCAGCAACATCACGAAGCCGCGCCCGTCCAAGCCCAGTCTTGCCATCAGCGCGTCCATCAAAAAGGCGGCGCGCGATAGGTAGCCGCTGTCTTCGATAATCGCCATAAACAAAAAAAACAACACGATGATAGGCACAAACGCGGCGACGGTTGCCACGCCGTTGTAAATGCCGTCCAGCAGCAAGCCTTGCAACGCCATTGGTAACGCGCTCAATAGTGGTGTGAGTGCAACTTCACGCAACCAGCCGAAGCCTGTTGCGATGCCATTTTGCAAGGGCAAGCCGAGCAGGAAAATGCCTTGGAACAGCGCGTACATGATGGCGAAAAATATCGGCAAGCCTGCCCACGGATGCAGCATCACGCGGTCGAGTTTTTCGGTGAGATTTTCTGGCAAGCGCGCGGGAATTTGCACCGCGTGTTGCATCACGCGCGCCATTTCCGTGGCGATGTGTTCGTCTTGCTCCAACTGGCTGCGTAGCTGTTCCGCCATGCCGGGCGTGGGATAGCGCAGGGCTTTCGTGATGGCTTGCAGCGCTTCGTGATAACCGTTGCCGTATTTTCCGCTGAGTAAAAAAATCGGCATCTCTAACAAATCAGACATTTTTTTGCTGTCGATCGTGATGCCAAATTTTTTGGCTTCGTCTGCCATATTGAGCAGCACTACGATGTTCATATTGAGCTGCTTGAGTTGCAGCAACAAACTCATTTGGCGTTCGATTTGCGTGGCGTTGAGGATGACTAAAGCGAGGTCAGGCACGTTGTCGTGCAAGAAATGTCGCACCACTTGTTCGTCATCGGAATAGCCGTGCAAATCATAGATGCCGGGCAGGTCGATAATCTCCACCATATCGCTGCCGAGCAGAATTTTTCCACTCAATAATTCCACTGTGATGCCCGGCCAATTGCCCACCCGCGCCGAACCGCCAGTCATGCGATTAAACAGCGTGGACTTGCCGGTGTTGGGCATGCCTAACAGTGCGATGCGCTTCATGTTTTTTGCACCTTAATTTTTGCCGCTTCGCTGCGGCGTAACACGATGTCGGTGGTGACGATGCGCACTTGTAGTGGGCCTGCAAACGCTGCTTTGCGGATCATTTCAATTGGCTTGCCGACGCGAAACCCTAATGCCAGTAAGCGTTGATGCAGGGCTTCTTCGGCGTGTATCGCCGTGATGGTGGCAATCTCGCCAGGCTGCAAAGTGTTAAGGGAATTCGACATGAGGTGCGAGATATTTAATGAGGCGGCATTATTCCACAGCGGCGCGGCTTTTGGCGTGCATTGAGGTAGAATGCGCGCTTTGATTTTTGGCGAGTACGAGATGATTAAGGGCAGTATTGTTGCGATTGTGACCCCGTTGTTGGCAGACCAAAGTTTGGATTTGCCTGCATTCAAAGCCTTGATAGATTTCCATGTCGAGCAAGGCACGGACGGGATTGTAGTAGTGGGTACGACAGGCGAATCACCGACCGTGGATTTGGCTGAACACGAGTTGCTGATTGCGACTGCGGTGCAACACGCAGCGAAGCGCATTCCTATCATTGCGGGTACAGGTGCGAACAGCACCCGCGAGGCGATTGAACTTGCGGCGTTCTCGAAAAAAGCCGGCGCAGATGCGTCGCTCTCGGTGGTGCCTTACTACAACAAGCCCACGCAGGAAGGGCTGTATCAGCATTTCAAAGCCATTGCGGAGGCGGTGGATATGCCGCACATTTTATATAACGTGCCAGGTCGCACCGTGGCGGATATGAGCAACGACACCGTGCTACGTTTGGCACAAATTCGCAACATCGTCGGTGTAAAAGATGCGACGGGTAACATTGAGCGCGGCAGCGATTTGTTGGCGCGTGCGCCTAAAGACTTTGCTATTTATAGCGGCGATGATGCCAGCACCTTGGCGATGATGTTGCTCGGCGCGCATGGCGCGATTTCGGTAACGGCGAATGTCGCGCCTAAATTGATGCACGAGATGTGTGCGGCAGCGTTGGCGAATGATGTGCTCACGGCGCGCGCTATCAATTTCAAATTGCTCGCCTTGCATCGTCATTTGTTTATTGAAGCCAATCCGATTCCAGTGAAGTGGGCGGTGGCACGCATGGGCTTTATGCAAAACACGCTGCGTTTGCCGCTTACGCCTTTGTCCAATACTGCACACGCGCAAGTCGAACACGCCATGCGGCAAGCGGGCGTTATCGCCTAGGAACTCATTAAAAATATGAATACTGCAAAAAATATAGCGTTGCTGGCGGTTTTATTGGGTTTGGCCGGGTGTGGAGAGTTGAAACCATTCGATGGTCACGGTGCTGCCAATGCTGTTCCTGCCCTCACTATTCCTGCCGATTTAACGCCCATAAAGACGCTAGATACTTACCAAGTCCCTGCGGCGGCGAGTGCGGTTGCTCCTTAAGTTGGCGCGTATGAGCGCGAATAGCTGAGATGCGTTTTGCTTCACTCGGCAGTGGCAGCGAAGGCAACGCGCTGTTAGTAGAAGTCAATCAAACGCGCGTGTTGTTAGACTGTGGTTTTGGCTTGCAAGACAGCGTCGCGCGGCTCGCCAAGTTAGGTATTTCTCCTGAGCAACTGACTGGCATCGTGGTCACACATGAACACGGTGATCACGTTTCTGGCGTGGCAAAACTCGCCCGCAAATTCAATCTAAAAGTTTGGCTGACACATGGTACGTTGCGCGCCTGCCCGAAAGCCTTCGTCAATGTCGCGCAGTTGCATGAAATCGACGCGCACAGTGTGTTCGCGATTAACGACATGCAAGTCCAACCGTATCCCGTGCCGCACGATGCTGCCGAGCCAGTGCAATATGTATTGGGCGATGGCGCGCGACGCTTAGGCGTGTTGACCGATGTGGGGTGTAGTACGCCGCATATCGAGGCGATGTTGAGTGGCTGTGACGCGCTGGTATTGGAGTGCAATCACGATAGTGAGATGCTCGCGAATGGTGAGTACCCTTATAGCTTGAAACAGCGCGTGGGCGGGCGATTGGGACATTTGAATAATCAGCAAGCGGCAGCGATTTTGGCAAAGTTAGATAACCACCGTTTACAGCATTTAATTGCCGCGCATTTAAGCCATAAAAACAATACCTCGGAGTTGGCTGTGGCGGCGTTGAGTGGCGTGTTGAATTGCGCGAGCGACTGGGTCGGGGTGGCGACGCAAGCCGAAGGGTTCGCTTGGCGAGAGATTGTTTAGGGTGTGATAACTGTAGGTGCGCGATTTGTCGCGCTTCTACAACTCCAAATTTTTTGATTTTAGAACGTAAAAAAGCCGACTTGCGTCGGCTTTTTTGTGCAACAAATAAGCTTTTAAGACTTATTTCTTCATTGCGTCAGCAGCAGTTGCAGCAGCGCCAGCAACAGTAGATGCAGTTGCAGCAACTTCTGAAACAGCAGCAACAGCAGATGCGCCGGCAACAGCAGATGCAGCATCAATTACAGCAGGAGCAGCAGCAGCAACAGCAGAAGCTGCGTTTGATGCAGCAGCAACAGTTTCAGCAGCTTTTTCGCCACAAGCAGTCAAAGCCAAAGCCAACAAAGCAACAACGAGAGCAGAACGTTTCATTATGTATTTCCTTAAAGTTAAGTTATTAAAATCAATCTCTATTTGAAGTGGCATCGCACTAAAAACTGACTTAGCCAAAATCAAAGTGGCGGCATTCTACCAGTGAATTTTAGAAAATCTAGGCTTATTGCAACAAAATTTAGCTAACCATAGTGCACTTGGCTTACAAGCCCAATTTGTTGACTACAGGTGCGGCGGTGGAGTTCGCCCACATCTCTAAAAAGCGTGCTTGGTAGGCGCGCGCTTGGCTGGCTTGATGTAACTCTAAAACGCCTTCAGGCGCATCGAAATGAAAACGGCGTAAACAATGATTAGTATCCGCTAGCGCAAATGCTTCGTTCAAATGTTGCAAATTTTTAGGTAATTGATGAATGGCGATTGCCGTACCGAATTGCTTGATAAGAATTTCGATACGTGCACATTGCGTCGTTAAATAGCGCACATCGTGGGCGAGAAAATAAACTCGATGCGTGGTGCTGGCGAGTAACAAGCGATGCACAATTTCAAAGCGTGCCACGCTATTAAAGCCTTGTTGTGCGAAATCTTTATCGAAGAAATATAAATTTTGTTGAGCCATGCCGCACAGCGTATCTAAGGCGGTGATGAATTGCTGATTACCATGTAATGCTTGGCTAGTTGGCTGGTTTACCATGATTTTTCTCCTTCGCATTGAGCTGTAAAAATCCGTCTGAATACCATTCAAAAATTAAATCTAGTAGCACCGCCGAGTAATTATTTTTCGCGCTGAGTTGGCGATGGTCGGCTAATTCACGCAAGATTTTGTAATCGTCTGGCGTACAGGGTATCGCTTCGCCATTGATAAAAATGCTGCTGTCGTGGCACAGCATTTGTGTTTTGAGATTGAGTGTAATGCCTTGTGTGGTTAAAGCCTGCGTAAATTTTTCTTGCTTCATCGCACGCGCGGGTGCATCAAAGAAAATATGCGCTTTGGGTTCGCTTAAGTAACAGCCTAAAAATTGCGCCACATCCTCTTCATCCCAGCGTATCGCATTGAGTTGTTGTGTGACTTTGGACAGCATCGTCGCACCAATTTCAGCGGGGTGCGTTTGCACGGTTAATTCTGGATCGGCATACATGCCGGAAACACACACCGTGTCTTGCAAATAGACTAAAAATTGTTCGGCTAATTCTTGATAGGCAGGGGTGCGAAAGCCGATGGAGTAAGTCATGCAATCATCTTCGGCAATACCGTTGTGTGCGTAGTGGGGTGGCAGGTAGAGCATGTCACCAGGAGCTAATACCCATTCTTGTTCGACCTTGAAATCACTCAAAATCCGCAGTGGCGCGCCTGCAATCAGCGTGCGATCGGCTTGTGACGAAATCTGCCAGCGGCGATGTCCCGCGCCTTGCAATAAAAACACATCATAAGAATCAAAATGTGGACCTACCCCGCCGCCTTTGGGTGCAAAGCTCACCATTAAATCGTCTAAGCGCGCGTGCGGAATAAAGTTAAATTGCTTGAGCAACGCCGCGCCGCTGGCTAAGTGATGATTAAGCCCTTGCAGCAAAACCGTCCATTTAGATTTTTCTAAGTGCTCGAAATCGTCAGTGAAGAACGGTGCGTTTTGTAAAGTAAAACGATTGCGCTGTTGCTTGATCAGCCGCGCTTGTGCGTCTTCTTCGCAAGCGAATGCTATGAGTTCGTCGCGGCTTAATAAACCGTTAAAATCGGGGATGGCTTGCCGTATTAGCAACGGTTTTTTTTGCCAGTAGTCGCGTAAAAATTGTTCGGCGGACATGCCGCCTAAAAGTGTAGTCAGATTTTTCATGGTGCGAATTATAGCCGTGCAAGCGGCACGCAATCGGGCGTGATTTGGATTTTGCGCGATTACGATTACAATGCGCGCCCACTGAGGAGACCGTCATGCACACAGAACCATTAAGCGTAGGAGCCGAAGCTCCTCATTTTGAATTGCCCGATGCGGATATGCAGACGTTTTCCTTGACGGCGCAGCGGGGTAAAAACGTGGTGCTGTATTTTTATCCGCGCGATGACACCTCAGGTTGCACCTTAGAAGCTAATGAATTTACCGATTTGATTGATGACTTCGGTGCGCTCGATACCGTGGTGGTGGGGGTGAGTCGCGATGATTGTTTAAGTCACGCGAGTTTTCGCGATAAATATGGTCTGGCGGTGCAGTTGTTGTCTGACCCGGATGCGAGGGTATGTAAAAAATATGCCGTGATGTACGAGAAAGAAACCGAAAGTGGTAAAAAATTATCTATTAAACGCTCGACGTTTGTGATTGATAAAGTGGGCAAGTTGCAGCATGTCATGTACGGCGTAAAAGCTTCTGGACATGCGCAAGAAGTATTAAATTTAATTAAGGAAATGAAATGAAAATTACGAAAGATAGCGTGGTCTCGTTGACCTACCAATTGACCGATTCATCAGGCGAAGTGCACGAAAAAGTGGGCGAGCCGATTAGCTATTTGCATGGCGGCTACGATGGTATTTTCCCTTTGGTGGAAGAGGCTTTGCACGGCAAAGCGATCGGCGACAAAGTCACCGTGACTTTGCAACCTGATGATGCGTTTGGCGAATACGAACACGAAATGGTTGAAGTCGAAGCGCGTAGCTCATTCCCTAAAGATGTTGCCATCGGCATGCAGTTTGAAGGCGCGCCTGAAGAATCAGACGAAGAAGATTTTATTTTGTACACCGTTATTGAAGTGAACGATGACGAAGTGACGGTCGATGGCAACCATCCTTTAGCTGGTAAAACATTGACCTTCGCTTGTACGGTTACTGGCATTCGTACTGCGACAGCAGAAGAATTGCAGCACGGTCATGTGCATGAAGAAGGCAGTCATTTACACTAAGCTGTGCTGAATTGTTAGCTAATAAAAACTCGAAACTTGACGGTTTCGAGTTTTTTAATTTTTAGGAGGCTGATGTGAAAATCATTCATAGTGTTATTGAATTGCGCGAGTTTTTAGCCACGCAAGCGCGCATCGCATTTGTGCCGACTATGGGCAATTTGCATGAAGGACATTTGGCTTTGATGCGTGAAGCAAGGCAGTACGGGACTTGTGTGGTGGCGAGTGTGTTTGTGAATCCGTTGCAATTTGGTCCGAATGAAGATTTTGACCGTTATCCGCGTACCTTGGATGCCGATTGTGAAAAGTTGCAGAGCTTGGTGGACGTGGTGTTCGCGCCTAGCGTAGAGCAGATGTATCCGCAGCCACAAGCGGTGTTTATTGAACCGCCCTTGATCGCCAACGAGCTCTGCGGTGCTGCGCGTCCTGGGCATTTTCGCGGCATGGCAACGGTGGTATTGAAGTTATTGAACATCGTGCAGCCGCACGTCGCTTTGTTTGGCAAAAAAGATTATCAGCAGTTGCACATTATTCGTCAGATGGTGACGCAATTAAATTTAGCTGTGCAAATTGTCGGTGGCGAAACGGTGCGCGCAGAGGATGGTTTGGCGTTGAGTTCGCGCAATCAATATCTGGATGAAGCGCAACGCCGCATTGCCCCGCAATTACGCCGCGTACTGTTGAGCTTGAGCGATGGGCTGTTGCAAGGCGAAAAAAACTTTGCACAATTGAGCGCGCACGCCACCCAGCAATTAAGCGCGCAAGGTTGGCAAGTCGATTATGTATCGCTGCGCAAACAAGCGGACTTGAGTGTGATGAATGACTTGACGGATGCGGGGGTAATCGTGGCAGCGGCTAAATTAGGCAATACGCGGTTGTTGGATAACATTGAAGTTTTTTTGGTGAAATAATAACTCAGGGTGTCTTGAAAAATTCAAATATCGAAGCGAGGCTAGGCGCGAACAAAAAATTACGACGACGCATATGGTTGATATGCTAGGAGTAATTTTTTGTGAGCAACAACGCATCGCAATGAGATTTGGATTTTTCAAGATGCCCTATATAATCCGCGCCCGTTTGAATTGGAGGTTGTATGCAAAGAATCATGTTGAATGCGAAGTTGCACCGCGTGCATGTGACCCATTCCGAGTTGCATTACGAAGGTTCGTGCGCGATAGACGATGATTTGCTGGATGCCGCTGACATTCTTGAATATCAGAAAATTGATATTTATAACGTGACAAACGGCGAGCGATTTTCGACTTATGCGATACGCGCGCAACGCGGCTCTGGCTTGATTTCAGTGAATGGGGCAGCGGCGCACAAAGCGAATCCTGGCGATATTTTGATTGTTGCCAGTTATGTGATGTTGGATGAAAAAGAGTTGGCGCGCTTTCATCCTAAGTTGGTCTATGTGGATGAACATAATCGCATTGTCGCGCAGCGCGGCTCGATTCCTGTGCAAGTTGAATAAACGGGAGTCTTCAGAAATTGAAATATCTAAGCAAGGCAAGGCACGAATAAAAAATTGCGACGCACATAGTCGGCTATGTAAGGAGTAATTTTTTATGAGTAACGCCGCATTGCGACGAGATTTCGATTTATAAAGATTCCCGAAAAAGTATTACTAAATTTTAGAGAGATACATTGACCAAGGTGTGCTTCGCGGGTAGGATTGCGCGCTTTGGTAAATGGCGGATTGGTTATGACGACACGGCGCAAACTAGTAGTTGGGAATTGGAAAATGTTTGGCCGTTTGGCGCGTAACGAAACGCTGTTGCAAGGCGTGTTAACAGGTGTTAAGAATTTAACTTCGGCTGATTACGCCGTCTGCGTTCCGTATCCTTATTTGGCGCAAGCGCAAGCGATGTTGCAAGGCACGAATGTCGCTTGGGGTGCGCAAAATCTTAGCCCTAACGAAGAAGGTGCTTTTACGGGTGCGGTAGCACCTGGGATGTTGGTCGATTTTGCCTGTCGCTACGTCATTATTGGGCATTCCGAGCGTCGTGGTTTATTCCATGAAAGCAATGAAATTGCGGCGGCTAAATTTGCGGCAGCACAAGCGGCGGGTTTAACACCGATTTTTTGTGTAGGCGAAACGCTGGCGGAGCGCGAATCAGGTGTGATGGAGCAAGTGATTGCGACGCAGCTCGATGCGATTTTGGTGCGCTTCGGTGTGGCAGCTTTGGCTAAGTCTGTGGTTGCTTATGAGCCTGTTTGGGCGATAGGTACTGGTAAAACGGCGAGTCCTGAGCAAGCGCAAGCGGTGCATGCCTTTATTCGTCAGCGCGTTGCAGCGCAGGATGCGGTGGTGGCGGCGAAATTATGTATTTTGTATGGTGGTAGTGTTAAGGCGGCCAATGCGACTGAGTTATTTGCTTGTGTGGATATTGACGGTGGTTTAATTGGCGGGGCTTCTTTGGTTGCGGAAGATTTTGTGGCGATTTGTCGCGCTGCGCAGTAGTCGCTTAAATAGTTGAGGTGAAGTGTGGAAACATTGGTTTGGGTGGTGCATGTCATAACGGCGATTGTGTTGATTGGCTTGGTGTTGGTGCAGCACGGTAAAGGTGCTGATATGGGCGCGGCATTTGGTACGGGTTCTGCGGGTGGTTTGTTTGGTTCTAGCGGTTCGGCAAATTTTTTGAGTCGTAGTACGGCGATTGCTGCTGCGGTGTTTTTTATGACTAGTTTGTCGCTTACTTACTTGTACTCACATCCTGCTAGTCAGCAAGGCGTTATGGAGAAGCTGACTGCGCCTGCTGCGGTTCAGATTGCGCCAGTGGTGCCTGTTGATGCGTCAAAGTCGGCGGCGATTCCTAAGTAAGAAAAGCAGGATTCAGGATGCGGGATGCGGGATTCAGGATGCGGGATTCAGTTAAATGCGGTGCATAGGTTTTTAATCCCGTATCCTGAATCCTAGTTGTAGTTGTAGTTGTAGTTGTTTTTGCGGTTGTGGTGGAATTGGTAAACACGCAAGCTTGAGGTGCTTGTGCCCGCAAGGGCGTGGGAGTTCGAGTCTCCCCATCCGCACCAAATTTATAAGCTGATGCGCATTGCGTATCAGTAATTTTACGGCTAGCTCTATCTACGGAGTTAGTGCAGAGGAGGAAGCTCAATGTTGGAAAATTATTTTCCGGTGCTGTTGTTTATCTGCGTCGGTTTAGCAGTCGGAGTTGTACCTGTGATTTTGGGTAAGCTGGTTGCGCCTAACCGTCCTGATAGTAAAAAGCTCTCTCCTTATGAGTGCGGCTTTGAGGCCTTTGAAGATGCGCGGATGAAGTTCGACGTGCGTTATTACTTGGTCGCTATTCTGTTTATTCTGTTTGATCTCGAAATTGCATTCTTATTCCCTTGGGCGATTGTGCTCAAGGAAATTGGCATGTTCGGCTTTATTTCCATGATGATATTTTTGGCGATTTTGGTCGTCGGCTTCATCTACGAATGGATGAAAGGGGCATTGGAATGGGAATAGAAGGTATTTTGGAGAAGGGGGTTGTTACGACAACCCTGGACACCATTATCAATTACACCCGCACGGGTTCGCTGTGGCCGATGACGTTTGGTTTGGCGTGTTGCGCGGTGGAGATGATGCAAGCGGGCGCGTCGCGTTACGACTTGGATCGTTTTGGTGTGGTGTTTCGTCCTAGTCCGCGTCAATCTGATGTGATGATCGTGGCGGGTACGCTATGCAACAAAATGGCTCCCGCGCTGCGCAAGGTTTACGACCAGATGGCTGAGCCGCGTTGGGTGATTTCGATGGGTTCGTGCGCGAATGGTGGCGGCTACTATCACTATTCTTATTCGGTGGTGCGCGGTTGCGATCGCATCGTGCCAGTCGATATTTATGTGCCTGGTTGTCCGCCCACAGCGGAAGCCTTGTTATACGGCATTATTCAGTTGCAAAACAAAATCAAACGTACCAATACCATTGCGCGCTAAGGTGAAATATGGCTGCTGACTTGACCCTATTGCGCGACCGCTTGGCTGAAGTTTTGGCTAACAAGCAGGTTTCCGTGCAAGAAAAATTACAAGAATTAACCATTGTGGTGAAGGCTGCTGATGTCGTCGCTGTGATGACGATTTTGCGTGATACGCAAGGCTTGCAGTTTGAGCAAATGATGGATTTATGCGGCATGGACTATTTGGATTATGGCGATGGCGCATGGACGGATAAACGCTTCGCGGTGGTTTGTCACTTAATGTCCGTATCACTCAATCAACGTCTGCGCGTGCGCGTGTTTGCTGAAGAAGATGCCTTCCCTGTGTTGCCGTCGTTGACCAATGTGTGGTCATGCGCAAACTGGTTTGAGCGCGAAGCTTTTGACTTATACGGCATCGTATTTACAGGTCACCCAGACTTGCGCCGCTTGCTCACCGACTATGGTTTTGTTGGTAATCCTTTCCGTAAAGACTTCCCTTTGTCAGGTCATGTCGAAATGAAATACGACCCAGCACAACAGCGTGTGGTCTATCAACCCGTGTCGATAGAAGCGCGTGAAGTCACCCCACGCATCGTGCGTGATGAGCTGTACGGCTCAGTTCGAGGATAACAACATGGCTGAAATTAAGAATTACACAATGAACTTCGGCCCGCAACACCCTGCTGCGCACGGCGTGCTGCGCTTGGTGTTGGAGTTGGATGGTGAGGTGATTGAACGCGCCGATCCGCACATTGGTTTGCTGCATCGCGCCACTGAAAAACTCGCTGAACACAAAACCTTTTTGCAGTCTGTTCCCTACATGGATCGTCTCGACTATGTGTCGATGATGTCCAATGAACACGCTTATGTGATGGCGATTGAAAAGCTGGCGGGTATTGATGTGCCGCTGCGTGCGCAATACATCCGCGTGATGTTCGATGAAATTACCCGTGTGCTGAATCACTTACTGTGGTTGGGCGCACACGGTTTGGACATTGGCGCGATGACCATGTTTTTGTATTGCTTCCGCGAACGTGAAGATTTGATGGACGTGTATGAAGCCGCCTCGGGCGCGCGTTTACACGCAGCGTATTACCGTCCAGGTGGCGTGTATCGCGACTTGCCTGACCGTATGCCGCAGTACCAAGCCTCAAAAATTCACAACGCCGCTGCGGTGGCAAAAATGAATGAAAATCGCCAAGGTTCGGTGTTGGATTTCATCGGTGATTTTGCTAAGCGTTTTCCTAAGTGTATCGACGAATACGAAACGCTGTTAACCGACAACCGTATCTGGAAACAGCGTACCGTGGGTATTGGTGTCGTCACGCCAGAGCGCGCACTGGCATTGGGTTTTTCAGGGCCGATGTTGCGCGGTTCGGGTATTGAATGGGACTTGCGTAAAAAGCAACCTTACGAAGTGTATGACCGTTTGGATTTCGATATTCCAGTTGGTAAAACAGGCGATTCTTACGACCGTTATTTAGTGCGCGTCGAAGAAATGAGGCAAAGCAATCGCATCATCGAGCAATGCGTGACGTGGCTGAAAGCTAATCCAGGCCCAGTGATTACCGCTAACCATAAATTCTCTCCGCCGAATCGTGTGGCGATGAAAGAGAACATGGAAGAGCTGATACACCATTTCAAACTATTTACTGAAGGGATGCATGTTCCAGCAGGCGAGGCGTATGCCGCTGTGGAACATCCTAAAGGTGAGTTTGGTATTTACTTGGTTTCAGACGGCGCGAACAAGCCGTATCGCATGAAAATCCGCGCACCGGGTTTTGCTCACTTAGCCGCTTTGGATGAAATGGCGCGCGGTCACATGATCGCCGACGTCGTCACCATTATCGGTACTCAAGACATCGTTTTCGGAGAGATAGACCGCTAATGTTATCCGCAGCCATACAAGACCTGATCAACCGCGAGTTGATTAAATATCCCGCCGACCAAAAGCAATCTGCCGTGATGGCTGCCTTGCGTTTTGTGCAAGATGAAAAAGGTTGGATTTCTAACGATGACATGACCGATGTTGCCGCCTTTTTAGGCATGGCGCACATGGCAGTGTATGAAGTCGCGACCTTCTATCACATGTACAACTTGAAGCCGATGGGCAAGCACACTTTGACGGTGTGTACCAATTTGTCTTGCACCTTGTGCGGCGCGTTGGACACGGTGAAATACATCGAAACCAAGCTCGGCATCGGCATCGGCGAGGTTACGCCTGATGGCAAGTTTGGCTTGCGCGAAGGTGAGTGCATGGGCGTGTGTATTGATGCGCCTGTTTTGACCGTGAGCAACAAAAAATTATGCGGTCGTATGACTGAGCAAAAGATTGATGCACTGTTGGCGGAGCTAGGCAAATGATGCGCGGACCAGTTACTCAAACCACCATGGATTTTGACGAGCCGTGGACGCTCGCCAATTATCTAAAAGTTGGCGGCTACAGCGCGCTGCGCAAAATTCTCACTGAAAAAATTTCCCCTGAAACCATCATCTCGGAAGTGAAAACTTCTGCTCTGCGCGGACGTGGCGGTGCGGGTTTTCCTACAGGGCTGAAGTGGAGCTTTATGCCACGCGGTTTTGCAGGCGATAAATACATCGTGTGTAACTCGGACGAAGGCGAGCCAGGTACATGTAAAGATTGGGACATCATGCGTTATAACCCGCATGTGCTGATTGAAGGCATGGCGATTGCGGCTTATACGATGGGTGTCAAAGTTGGCTATAACTATGTGCATGGCGAGATTTTTGAAGCCTATGAGCGTATGGAAGCAGCGGGTGAAGAAGCGCGCGCGGCGGGCTTTATGGGCAAAGACATCATGGGGATGGGCTTTGATTTCGAGCTGCATAATCACTTGGGTTACGGCGCGTACATCTGCGGTGAAGAAACCGCTTTGCTCGAATCTATCGAAGGCAAAAAAGGTCAGCCGCGCTTTAAGCCGCCGTTCCCTGCCAGCTTCGGTTTATATGGTAAACCCACCACTATCAACAACACCGAAACTTTCGCTAGCATTCCCTACATCATCAATCACGGTGGTCAGGCATTCTTGGAAATCGGCAAGCCTAACAATGGCGGCACGAAATTATTTTCCGTGTCAGGTCATGTGAATAATCCGGGCAATTTTGAAGTGCCTATGGGTACGCCGTTTGCCAAATTGCTCGAAATGGCGGGCGGCGTGCGTCACGGACATAAGCTCAAAGCAGTGATTCCCGGTGGCTCTTCTATGCCTGTTTTGACGGGTGCGACCATGATGGATTTGACCATGGATTACGACTCGATTCAAAAAGCGGGTTCGGGTTTAGGCAGTGGTGCGGTCATCATCATGGATGAAACCACTTGCATGGTGCGCGCGCTGGAACGCTTGTCGTACTTCTACTATGAAGAGTCATGCGGACAATGCACGCCGTGTCGCGAAGGCACGGGCTGGCTGTATCGCATCGTGCATCGCATCGAACACGGTCAGGGAAAACCCGAAGACTTGGATTTGTTGCTCAGCATTGGTGAAAACATCGCGGGTCGTACTATTTGTGCATTGGGCGAAGCCGCTGTTTGGCCAGTGCAAGGCATGCTGAAAAACTTCCGTGACGAATTTGAATATCACATCGAACACAAGCGTTGCTTGGTGTAATCGACGGGCGAACTGACATGATTAAAATCGAAATTGACGGCAAAGTAATTGAGACCCCTAAAGGCTCGATGGTGATACAAGCCGCACAACAGGCTGGTATTTACATCCCGCATTTTTGCTATCACAAAAAACTATCCATCGCGGCGAACTGCCGCATGTGCTTGGTCGAAGTAGAAAAAGCACCTAAGCCCTTGCCGGCTTGTGCCACGCCCGCTGCGGAAGGGATGAAAGTTCATACCCATTCTGAAATGGCAGTTAAAGCGCAAAAAGGCGTGATGGAATTTTTGCTGATTAACCATCCGCTCGATTGCCCAATTTGCGATCAGGGCGGCGAATGTCAGTTGCAAGATTTAGCGGTCGGTTACGGCGGTGGCGAATCGCGTTACCAAGAAGGTAAGCGCGTGGTCGAGCATAAGTCCATCGGCGAATTGGTTTCAACCGAAGAGATGTCGCGCTGTATTCATTGCACCCGCTGCGTGCGCTTCGGTCAAGAAATTGCTGGCGTGATGGAATTGGGTATGGCGTTCCGAGGCGAAAATGCTGAAATTATGAGCTTCGTAAACAGCACGGTGGATTCGGAGCTGTCAGGCAATATGATTGATTTGTGTCCAGTCGGCGCATTGACTAGCAAGCCGTTCCGCTACACCGCACGTTCATGGGAATTATCGCGTCGTAAGTCGGTCAGCCCGCATGATGGCTTGGGTGCTAACCTCGCGCTGCACACCAAAGATCATAAGGTCGCGCGCGTAGTGCCGATTGAAAACGAAGAACTGAACGAATGCTGGTTGTCGGATAAAGACCGCTTCAGCTACGAAGGCTTGAACGCCCCTGAGCGTTTGACCAAACCAATGCTCAAGCAAGACGGCAAGTGGATTGAAGTCGAATGGCAAACTGCGTTGGAATATGTAGCGAATGGCTTGCGTCAAATTAAAACCTCGGCGGGGGCGGAACATATTGCCGCACTCGCCACCCCGCACAGCACTTTAGAAGAGCTCGCGCTGTTGCAAAAACTCATGCGCGGCATCGGCAGCGACAACGTTGATTTCCGTTTGCGTCAATCTGATTTCAGTGCTGACGGGCATCGTGCTGGCGTGCCGAACTTAGGCATGGAGATTGCCGATTTGAATACGCGCGATCGCTTTTTGTTGGTCGGCAGTTTCTTGCGCAAAGATCATCCCTTGTTGGCACAACGCATCCGCATGGCAGTCAAAGCGGGCGCACAAGCGAACGTGATTCATGCCGCAAAAGACGCGTTACTGATGCCAGTTGCGAATCAAATTATTGCGCCACCTAGCGAGTTGATAAACGAATTAGCGCAAGTGTTGAAAGCCTTGGCAACGATTAAAAATGTGGCGTTGAGCGCGGATGCCCAGGCGGCAGTTGGCGCAGTTACGGTCAGTGCGGCGGCGCAAGCCATCGCGCAAAGTTTGAGCAGTGGCGAGCGCGTGGCAGTGTTGTTAGGCAACTTCGCCCAGCAACATCCGCAAGCAACGCAGCTGGCTTTAATTGCGCAGCAGATTGCCACATTGAGCAATGCCAGCTTCGGTTATTTGGGCGAAGCAGCCAACAGCGTGGGCGGCTATGTTGCCACTGCAGTGCCGAGTGCGACGGGCATGAATGCCGCGCAAATGTTGGCGCAACCGCGCAAGGCGTATCTGCTGTTAAACGTCGAAGCCGAGTTGGATACGCACGATGCGCAACAAGCACTCGCCGCCATGCAAGCTGCGGATATGGTGGTGGCGATGAGTGCTTATAAACACCAAGCCAGCAGCTATGCCGACGTGATGTTGCCGATTGCACCGTTCACTGAAACTTCTGGCACGTTTATCAATACCGCTGGTCGCGCGCAAAGTTTCAAAGGCGCGGTCAAGCCTTTAGGCGAAGCGCGTCCTGCCTGGAAAGTGTTGCGCGTGTTGGGTAATTTGCTCGATGTCGCAGGTTTTGATTACGACAGTTCGGAAGCCGTGCGTGATGAAGTGTTAGCGACATACAGTATGGCCAGTTTGAATAACGCCATCACGGGCGTGGCGGTACAAGCTATCAATGCGGTCAAAAATAACGGCGTGCAACGTGTCAGTCATGTGCCGATTTATAGTGCCGATGCGGTGGTACGTCGCGCTGCCTCTTTGCAAAAAACCAATGATGCGGCAACACCTAAGGTGCTGATGCACAGCAGTGAATTAGCTAAGTTAGGGGTGTTGACTGGGCATAGCGTGAAGGTTACGCAAGGCCGTGGCAGCGTGACATTGCAGATACACAGTGATGATGCTCAGCCGATGAATACTGCGCGTATCGCGGCTGGTCATGCGGCAACAGCGGCACTGGGCGCGATGTTCGGAACAATCACCGTGGAGCGTGCATGATGATGGATTACATCAATCAATTAGGCGGCAACTTTTTTGGTTCGTATTGGGCACCCGTTTGGCTGACCACTTGGACGCTGCTCAAAATCGTTTTAATCGTCGCGCCGTTGATGGGCGCAGTGGCGTATTTGACTTTGGCAGAACGTAAAGTTATCGGCTGGATGCAAATTCGTATTGGCCCGAATCGCGTCGGTTATTTTGGTTTGCTGCAACCTTTAGCGGACGGTATCAAGCTGTTGATGAAAGAAATTATCGTGCCGACTGGCTCGAATAAATTCTTATTCATCTTGGCACCCATCATGGCATTGATGCCCGCCTTGGCAGCTTGGGCGGTGATTCCGTTTAACGCAGAAATGATGTTGTCGAATGCCAATGCGGGGCTGTTATACATTTTGGCGATGACTTCCTTAGGCGTGTACGGCGTGATTATCGCGGGTTGGGCATCTAATTCTAAATACGCATTCTTGGGCGCGTTGCGTTCAGCGGCGCAAATCGTGTCTTACGAAATCGCGATGGGCTTCGCCTTGGTGTGTGTATTGATGGCGGCGCAGAGCTTGAACTTAGGTGACATCGTGATGGGACAAAAGGGCAGCTACGGCGCGCTCAACTGGTACATCATTCCGCTGTTCCCGATGTTTATGGTGTATCTCATTTCGGGCGTGGCTGAAGCCAACCGTGCACCGTTTGACGTGGCAGAAGGCGAGTCCGAAATCGTGGCAGGTTTCCATGTGGAATACTCAGGCATGACCTTCGCGCTGTTCTTCTTGGCGGAATACGCCAACATGATTTTGATTGCCTTCCTGACCTCAATTATGTTTATGGGCGGCTGGTTATCACCGATACCTGAATCATGGATACCTTCGATGCCAATAGTGGGCGGGCTTCTTGGGAGTGGTGTGCACTGGCTGTTGGCAAAAGTCTCCTTCGTGCTGTTCTTATTCTTGTGGTTCCGTGCGACCTTCCCGCGTTACCGTTATGACCAGTTGATGCGCTTGGGTTGGAAAGTATTTATCCCGCTGGCAATTGTTTGGGTAGTTGTAGTTGGCGCGTGGATGCAAACCTCGTTGTGGGTTTGGTAAACGGCGGAGATGAATATGGAAAAAATTAAACATTACTTCAAGACCTTTTTGCTATTTGAGTTGCTCAAAGGCATGGCGTTAACGGGTCGTTACATGTTTGCACGCAAAATTACCGTGCAATTCCCTGAAGAAAAAACCCCGCAAAGCGCGCGTTTCCGTGGCTTGCACGCGCAACGTCGTTATGCCAATGGCGAAGAGCGTTGCATCGGTTGCAAATTGTGCGAAGCAGTCTGTCCTGCCTTGGCAATCAAAATCGAAGTGGCTGAACGCGCCGACGGCACACGTCGCACCACGCAATACGATATTGATTTGACCAAGTGTATTTTCTGCGGTTTTTGCGAAGAATCTTGCCCAGTCGATGCGATTGTAGAAACGCGTATTTTTGAATATCACGGTGAGAAAAAAGGCGATTTGTATTACACCAAGCCAATGTTGTTAGCGATAGGTGATAAATACGAAGCGCAGATTGCCAAAGATCGTGCCGAAGACGCGCAGTACCGTTAATAGCTGGTAGCGGATAGTTAAATGCAATTAGCAACTCCCTACTAGCGACTAACTTATCCAAAGGATAAACAGATGAACTTTACCGATATTGTTTTTTATGTGTTTGCCGCCATCACCGTGTTTGCGGCGATGGGCGTGATTACCGCGCGCAATCCTGTTAACGCAGCCTTGTTTTTGGTGCTGGCATTTTGTAGCGCGTCAGGCATTTGGATGCTGCTCGAAGCTGAGTTTTTGTCCATCGTGTTGGTGCTGGTGTATGTCGGTGCGGTGATGGTGCTGTTCTTGTTTGTGGTGATGATGCTGGACATCAATTTGGTGCGTCTGCGTGAAGGTTTCTGGCGTTGGTTTCCGTTTGGCGCAGGCTTGGCAGGGCTGATGGTATTCGAGATGATTTATGTGTTGGGCTCACGTCAAACTCAAGCAACAGCTAACGCTATTGTCCATCCTGCCAATTACAGCAATACCAAAGAATTAGGCCGTTTGATATACACCGATTATGTCTATCCCTTCGAGCTCGCAGCCGTGTTGCTGTTGGTGGCGATGGTTGCCGCGATTGCGCTGACACTGCGTCGTCGGGTCGGCGTGAAGACGCAAAATGTGTCTGAGCAAGTCCAAGTGCAAGCCGCTGATCGCGTGCGCATCGTCAAAGACATGCGTGACGGTCATACCATTACAAAATAAGCCTCGCGCAAAATTCCTAGGAGAGAGTACTCATGTTGACGCTGTCACATTATTTAGTTCTGAGCGCGGTGTTGTTTGCCATTAGCGTGGTCGGAATTTTCTTGAATCGCAAAAACGTCATCGTGTTATTGATGTCGATTGAGCTGATGTTGCTCGCGGTGAATACTAATTTTGTCGCGTTCTCGCATTATTTGAACGACAGCGCTGGTCAAGTTTTCGTATTCTTTATTTTGACGGTGGCTGCTGCTGAAGCCGCGATTGGCTTGGCAATTTTGGTGGTGTTGTTCCGTAATCTGCGCACTATTAACGTCGATGATCTCGGCAGCTTGAGAGGTTAAAGATGGATACGCAAACATTGCAAACACTGTATTTGATTGTGCCTTTCGCACCGTTGTTTGGTGCAATTTTGGCTGGTCTGTTTGGTAAATTTTTAGGTCGTACTTGGACGCATCGCATCACTGTGGCAATGGTGGGCGTGTCTCTGTATGCGGCGATCCAAGTTTTCCGCAGCGTGATGGATGGACATACCTTTGATGGCGCGGTTTACACCTGGCTGACTTCGGGCGGCACATCATTCCATGTCGGTTTTTTAATCGACCGCTTAACTGCAACCATGATGCTGGTGGTTACGTCGGTGTCGCTGATGGTGCATATTTACACCATCGGTTACATGAAAGACGACACGGGTTACCAGCGTTTCTTTAGCTATATTTCGCTGTTCACTTTTTCGATGTTGATGCTGGTGATGGCGAACAACTTCATGCAGTTATTTTTCGGCTGGGAAGCCGTCGGGCTGGTGTCGTATTTGCTGATTGGTTTTTGGTTTAACCGTCCTACCGCGATTTATGCCAACTTAAAAGCCTTCTTAGTGAATCGCGTCGGCGACTTCGGTTTCATCCTCGGTATCGCGCTGGTGTTGATGGTGTTTGGTTCGCTGAACTACGCTGATGTATTCGCCAAAGTGGCGGAGCACGCCAATGATGTCGCCCCGATTGCAGGGATGCACGTCAATTTGCTCACTGCGATTTGTATTCTGTTGTTCATCGGCGCGATGGGTAAATCAGCACAGTTTCCGCTGCATGTTTGGTTGCCTGATTCGATGGAAGGCCCAACGCCGATTTCAGCTTTGATCCACGCTGCGACCATGGTGACGGCGGGTATTTTCATGGTTGCGCGTATGTCGCCGATGTTTGAGTTGTCTGAAACGGCCTTGTCGTTCGTGATGATTATTGGTGCGATTACCGCGTTATTTATGGGCTTCCTAGGGATTATCCAAAACGATATTAAGCGCGTGATTGCGTACTCGACTTTGTCGCAGCTAGGCTATATGACCGTGGCATTGGGCGCGTCGGCTTATCCGATTGCCATCTTCCATTTGATGACGCACGCCTTCTTCAAAGCCTTGCTGTTCTTGGGCGCGGGTAGTGTGATTATGGGGATGCACCACGATCAAGATATCCGCAATATGGGCGGCTTACGCAAGTACATGAAAATCACTTGGATTACCTCCTTGATTGGTTCGCTGGCGTTAATTGGTACACCGTTTTTCTCAGGCTTTTACTCGAAAGACAGCATTATCGAAGCGGTGCAAATGTCGCATACGCCAGGTCATACCTTTGCCTATATCGCAGTGGTGGCGGGGGTTTTTGTCACGGCGTTTTATTCCTTCCGTATGTACTTCTTGGTGTTCCACGGCGAGGAGCGTTTTGGTAAAGCGGCGGCGCACGATGACCATGCCAGCCATGCTCCAGCGCATGTTGCACACGATGCGCATGACGACGCACATGCTGCACACGATGATGACGCAGCCCACGAGCATCACGGTTTAGGCGTGGGCGAAAAGCCGCATGAATCACCGTGGGTGGTGACCTTGCCGTTGGTGTTGTTGGCGATTCCATCTGCTTTGATTGGTTACTTTGCGATAGAGCCGATGTTGTTCGGTGACTTCTTCAAAGAGGCAATTTACATCGCGCAAAACCATCATGTGATGCACGAAATGGAAGAAGAATTCCACGGCGCATTTGCCATGACTATTCATGCTTTAACCAGCGTGCCGTTGTGGTTGGCAGCAGCTGGCGTGTTCAGCTCGTGGTTCTTCTACATGAAGCGTCCCGATATTCCTGCGGCAATCCAAAAGCGTTTTCAGTGGATTTACACCGTGTTGGACAACAAGTATTACTTCGATCGTTTTAACGATTGGTTCTTTGCGGGTGGCGCGCGCGGGGCGAGTAGTTTCTTGGGCAAATTCGGTGACAAAATTTTGATTGATGGCATGTTGGTGAATGGCTCGGCGAATTTGGTTGGCAAAATTTCCAGCGTGGTACGTCGTTTCCAATCGGGCTACATTTATCACTACGCGTTCACCATGATTACGGGCGTGTTTATTTTACTGACCATCCGTGAATGGTTCTAAGTTGGGCATCTCGAAAAATCCAAATCCCATCGCTATGCTGCGTTGCTTCGATATTTGAATTTTTTGAGACACCCAAAAAAATTATTCCTACTTAGCTAAATTAAAGGAAACAGCATGATTTTTGGACTACCCGTAATTAGTGTCGCAATCTGGTTGCCGATTATTTTCGGCGTGCTGGTATTAGCCACTGGCGATGATAAAAATGCGCCTTTAGCGCGCAATTTGGCTTTGCTCGGTTCGATACTGGGCTTTTTGGTGACCTTGCCGCTGTATTCAGGCTTCGACATCAGCACCAGCGCGATGCAGTTTGAAGAGCTGCATAACTGGATACCGTTGTTTAGCATTCACTATCATTTAGGCGTAGATGGCATTTCCATGCTGTTTATTTTGCTGAACAGTTTGTTCACGCCCTTGGTGGTATTGGCGGGCTGGAAGGTCATCGACAAACGCGTGGCGCAATACATGGCGGCGTTCTTGATTATGTCGGGGATAGTCAATGGCGTATTCGCGGCACTGGATGCGATTTTGTTCTATGTGTTTTGGGAAGCGATGCTGATTCCTATGTTCATTATCATCGGCGTGTGGGGCGGGCCGAATCGCATTTACGCGACCATGAAATTTTTCCTTTACACCTTGTTGGGTTCGCTGTTGATGTTGGTGGCACTGCTGTATTTGTATCGTCAAAGCGGCGGTAGTTTTGAGATTTTAGATTTCCATCATGTTGGTTTGACCATGCAGGCGCAGATTCTGATTTTCATTGCCTTCTTCTTCGCTTTCGCGGTGAAAGTGCCCATGTTCCCTGTGCACACTTGGTTGCCTGATGCCCACGTTGAAGCACCAACAGGGGGCTCGGTGGTGTTGGCGGCGATTATGTTAAAAGTGGGCGCGTACGGTTTCTTGCGCTTCTCGATGCCGATTACCCCTGATGCCAGCCACAAGTTGGCGGGCGTGATGATTGCGCTGTCGCTGATTGCGATTGTCTATATCGGCTTGGTGGCGTTGAAGCAATCTGACATGAAAAAACTGGTGGCGTATTCGTCGATTTCGCACATGGGTTTTGTCACCCTGGGCTTCTTTATTTTCAACGCCTACGGCATGGAAGGCGCGCTGATGCAGATGATTTCGCACGGCTTCGTGGCAGGCGCGTTGTTCTTGTGTATCGGCGTGTTATACGACCGCGTACATTCGCGTGAAATCTCTGCTTACGGTGGCGTGGCTAACAAAATGCCCGTGTTCGCAGCATTCTTTATGTTGTTCGCGATGGCGAATAGCGGCTTGCCAGGCACGAGTGCTTTTGTTGGCGAATTCATGGTCATTATGGGCGCGGTTAAAGTGAATTTTTGGTACGCCTTCGCCGCAGCTTCCACGCTGATTTTTGGCGCGGCTTATACGCTGTGGATGTACAAACGCGTGATTTTTGGTGCAGTGACCAATCATCACGTTGCGGAGCTGACCGACATCAATTTGCGTGAAAAAATCATCTTCACGCTGTTGGCGATTTTTGTGTTGGGCATGGGCGTGTACCCCTTACCATTCAGCGAAATCCTGCATGTGTCGGTGAATGATTTGCTCGAGCACGTTGCGCATTCCAAACTAATTAACTAAAGCAAAGTCGAGAGGGGTGAGTGCCTGCCATTTACTCCTCTCGATAGCCCACTTACCCGTTTTTAGAGGTGTATATGAATTTGATGGCGAATTTGATGCCTGTTGCCGCAGAAATTTTTCTGTTGTGCATGGTGTGTACGATTTTAATCGTGGACTTATTGCTCACCCAGCACGGTAAATTTTGGACATATTTATTGGTGCAAGTGACCTTGCTCGGCTGCGCGGTGATTACTGTCGGCACGCATGTTGATGGCGTGGTGTATGCCTTCAATAAAATGTATGTGGATGACTTGATGTCTGACGTGCTCAAGCTGATGAGCTACTTGGGCGTGGCGATGATGCTGGTGTATTCACGTCAATACTTGTTGGTGCGCGGCTTGTTCACTGGTGAGTTTATGGTGCTGGCATTGTTCGCTTTGCTCGGTATGAATGTGATGATTTCGGCGAATCATTTCCTGACCTTATATCTGGGCTTGGAACTGTTGTCGTTGAGCTTGTACGCGATGGTGGCGTTGCAACGCGACTCCGCTACGGCGACCGAAGCGGCGATGAAATACTTTGTGTTGGGTGCCTTGGCCTCAGGCTTATTGTTGTACGGCATGTCGATGTTGTACGGCGCAACGGGCACGCTTGAGCTCGGTGCGATTAAAGATGCGATTAGCCACGGTGTGACCAACAAAGCCTTGCTCACCTTCGGTTTGGTGTTCATCGTGTCGGGCTTGTCGTTCAAGCTTGGTGTCGTGCCGTTCCATATGTGGGTGCCAGATGTTTATCACGGCGCGCCGACGGCGATGACCATGTTTATCGGCTCAGTGCCTAAACTCGCTGCCTTCGCTTTTGTTGCGCGTATTTTGGTGGAAGGCTTGCAACCACTGGTACACGACTGGTCGGGCATGTTGATGATTCTGGCGATTGCATCGATGGCGTTGGGTAATTTATCCGCGATTGCGCAGACCAATATGAAGCGCATGTTTGCCTATTCGACCATCACACACATGGGCTTTTTACTGCTCGGTTTTATCAGCGGCAGCATTGAAGGATATGGCGCGGCTATGTTCTACGCGGTCACTTATGTGCTGATGTCGTTGGGCGGTTTCGGCATGATTATGTTGCTGTCCCGCGCAGGTTTTGAAGCCGATAAATTAAGCGACTTTAAGGGCTTGAATCAACGTAGCCCGTGGCTGGCATTTATGATGATGTTGCTGATGTTCTCGATGGCAGGTGTCCCGCCTACCGTAGGCTTTTATGCCAAGTTGTCAGTGCTTAATGCGGTGGTGGTCGCGGGCTACACATGGCTGGCGGTGGTGGCGGTATTGCTGTCGTTGATAGGTGCGTTCTACTACTTGCGCATCATTAAATTGATGTACTTCGATGCGCCCGAAAGCCACGAAAAAATTCATCTCTCGCCCGATAGTGCGATGCTGATTAGCTTTAATGGCTTAGGCGTGCTGGCGTTAGGCATGATGCCCGGCATGTTGATGGCGATTTGTGCGGCATCGGTGCAATACTCTTTATTGTTACGCTAATACAGACAGCAAAACTATGTCTGCGGATGATTTGAAAATGCTGGCTCAGCCTTACCAATTATTAAAAAATCTGCAAATGCAAATGCTCACGGCAATCTCATTTGCCATGAGCATTTTTTTATTGTTGTGGTTAGGCGCGTGTTCTTATTTAGTGGTGTCGTATGTGTGGTACGGCATTGTGTTGTGTCAGCTCATTTCGACTTTGGCGTTTGCGCATTATTGGTGGAGTAAAAATTTCACTTGGCTACGCCGCACGCAGATTTTATTTTTACTGTTCACGCCCTTAATTGTCCAGTTAAGTATTGCGGGCGGACATTTATCGGGGCTGGTGTTCTGGAGCTTTCTTGCGCCTTTTTCAGCATTTCTGACAGGAGAGTCTGGTAAGACGCGTATTGGGCGATGGGTGGCGGCTTACCTCGCCACCCTTTTGTTAGCCTACGGCATCGCTTTACAGCAAGGCGTGGGGGTCGATTTAGCGGGGGCGCAACTCGCACAGTTTTTGATGCCCATTAACTTTGCGGTACTGAGTGGTTTAGTGGCTTGGTCGCTGTATTACTACTCACGTCGGCGCGCCGAAATTGAGCAATTACGCAAAAATCAATTCTTCGATTTGCGCACCCAGCACGATGTTGCCAGCCTGTCTAATCAGCGCAATCTCACGCTCATCAATAATTTACTCCCCGATCGTATTGCGCATCGTCTGCTTGACTTACCCGCCATGATTGCTGATGGACATGCTGACGTAACGGTGATGTTTGCTGACTTGGTGGGGTTTACTAAACTTACGCAAAAGCTCGCGCCGACGCAAATTGTCGCTTTGCTGAATCAGCTTTACTCAGGCTTTGATGCGATTGCTGATTTGCATGGTTTAGAAAAAATCAAAACCATAGGGGATGCTTATATGGTGGTCGGTGGTTTAGCCGCCCATCCGGGTGACGACTATGTGCACCATGTGGTGTTAGCCGCACAAGAATTCAAAACTTTTATTACTAGTGATTTATCGGCAGATTTTGCCGATTTAGATTTGCAACTGCATATTGGTATTGCCACGGGACCCTTGATGGCTGGCGTGATTGGGCGTACGCGCTTGACTTACGACATCTGGGGGCCGACGGTTAATTTGGCTAGCCGTTTATCTGATGCAGCACATGCGGGTGAAGTGTTAGTTGATAAAGTAACGCATCAACGTATGGTGCAGCACTTTGATTTTGCGAGTGCGCAACAGCTCAAGTTAAAAGGCGGCGAACAAGTGTATGCCTATAATCTGCTGCACCATAAAGATGAAAATGTAGCCGTTTTTTCCTCATAGATACTGCTTTAGCCCCGTTTAATTATCGTTCACCGCATAGGAGAAATAGCATGGAACTCATCGTGGTCATTTTAGGTGTGCTCGCGTTTTATGGCTTTATCTGTGTGCGTATCGTGCAACAGCAAACTATCAAAATAGTCGAGACTTTCGGTAAGTATTCACGCACTTTAGAACCTGGCTTAAATTTTATTTTAGTACCGTTCCAAACGGTCGCAGGCGAGGTGGATTTACGCATCACCGAGGTTAAGAGCGAGGTTAATATCAAGACTATAGACAACGTGTTTGTGGATCTGCCTGTGAATATCCAACTGCGTGTCAACCCTGATCGCGCCAACGATGCCTTCTATCGTCTGACCAATCCACCGCAGCAAATTTCGACTTGGGTACTGAATACGATTCGTGCGATTTCGTCGGGCATGACGCTGGAGGATATGTTCAAAGATCGTAATCAAATCGTCAACAAAGTCGCCGAAGAGTTAGCCGAAAAACTATCCGATTATGGTTTTTTGTTGGAGGCGGTGTTAATCGACCAGCCTAGCGTCTCGCAAACCGTGCAAGAGTCATTTAATCGCGTAGTCGCAGCAAAGCGTTCTGCGGAGGCTGCGGAACAAGAAGGCAAGGCAGAAAAAATTCGCCTTGTGGCGGTGGCAGAAGCTGAAGCGCAAGCGCAACGTGAGCGTGCCAAAGGCTTGGCGGATGCACGTAAAACTTTGGCAGAGGGCATCGCCGAGTCTATGCAAGCATTTGAAAAGCATGGCGTGTCAGCAGCGGAGTCAATCAATATGCTCACCGAAATTAACCGCATCGACGCGCTGCGCGAAATCGGTAAACACGGCAACACCATCTTGGTGGATATGGCGAGCAACAACGGCATCGCACTAAATTTACCCAGCAAGCAATAGATTTATTCGGGACAGGTTAGGCGTAAGGGACTCATGCCCTAATGGCGCAGCAGGGCAATGACGCTGCGGATTTCCTGCTTAAGGCTAGGCAGATTAAACGTGCTCTGCGTGACAGGGATGCTAGTCACGGGTGCTCGCTCTGCCAAGCCCATCACCTCATTACCTTCTAAGCGATGGCGCGCGCCATTGATGGTGAAACCTTGCTCATACAGCAGTTCGCGAATATGCCTAACCAATAATACTTCGTGGTGTTGGTAATAGCGTCGATTGCCACCACGCTTGAGTGGTTTGAGTTGGGTGAACTCTTGTTCCCAATAGCGCAATACATGCGCTTTTACCCCACACAGCTCGCTCACTTCGCCGATGGTGAAGTAGCGTTTGGCAGGGATACTAGGCAGTTCTGAATTAGGCTTGTGGATTTCCATGGTAAGACTTTTCCACGGTGGTTTTTAGTTTTTGGCTAGGATGAAAAGTCACCACGCGACGCGCACTGATGGGGATTTCTTCGCCTGTTTTGGGATTGCGTCCTGGACGTTGTGGTTTATCGCGTAACTCAAAATTGCCGAAGCCTGAGAGTTTCACGCTTTCGCCCATTTCGAGCTGCGCGCGTATCTCCTCAAAAAAAGTTTCAACCATATCTTTGGCTTCACGTTTATTCAAACCAACTTTTTCAAACAATAAGTCGGACAATTCTGCTTTGGTTAATGTAGGTGTCATGGCTTCCCTTAATTGCGTAGTTGCGCGCCGTGTTGATGCAATGCTGCCACTAATAATGTCATGCTAGTTTCGATTTCTGCATCCGTCAGATTTTTTTGAGTATCTTGTACTAACACACGGAATGCAAGGCTTTTTTTGCCGTTCTCCAAACCCTTGCCACGATACACATCGAACAGCGCAATCTCGTGTACTAGTGGTACACGGGCAGCAGTCATGGCATCTAACAAAGTATTTGCGTTAACAGCTTCATCAACCACTAGGGCGAGATCGCGACGCACCGGTAAAAACTTAGCAATATCAGCTAGACGTGGCACACGGCTGGTCAGCAAAACCGCTAAATCCAGTTCAAACCACACCGGGGCGAGCGGCAAATCGTATTGTTGTTGCGTGTGCGGATGCAGCTCGCCTAACCAACCGACAGCCTGTTCTCCGACAAAAATTTGCGCGCTACGACCAGGGTGTAGCGCGGGATGCTGTGCCGCTACAAAGCGCAAGGCGAGCGTGCCACATAAGGCTTCCACATCGGCTTTGACATCGTAAAAATCTACCGCGCGAGCTGTAACACCCCATTGCTCAGTTTGCTGTGTGCCATACGCCAAACCTGACAAACGTGAGGTTTGCACATAGTCGTCATTAACTTGAGATTCGCGTAGCGACTCGTTTGCCCCCTCGCCCGCCTGCGGGAGAGGGTTGGGGAGAGGGCGGCGTGCGAAGCACGCACCGACCTCAAACAAGCGCACACGAGTTTGTTTGCGGTTCAAATTAAAGCGCAAAGCATCGACCAAGCCCCCAATCAAACTACTGCGCATCACCGCCAAATTACTCGCGATAGGATTTTGCAAAACTAGTGGATGCTCATTGCCGCACAAATCGCGTTCGGTCTGTTCCGCGAGAAAGGCGAGGCTGACAATTTCTTGATAATCACGCGACACCAGCACTTGCTGGACGCGGCTTAACGGACGTTGTAACTCGCTGCAAGGCAACATGGTCAGCGACGTTTTAGGTGCGAGCGCGGGGATGTTGTCGTAGCCATACAAGCGTGCCAACTCTTCGACCAAATCGGCTTCGATAGTCATATCGAAACGGAAGCTGGGCGGGGTAACGAGGAAGTCCAAAGATTGAACGTTGCCTTTCACGTTTGTCCCCTCTCCCGCTTGCGGGGGAGGGTTAGGGTGGGGGACTGTGGTGAACGCAAATTGCAAGCGCGTCAGCAGTTCTGCAATCTGTTCATTGCTCAGTGCGATGCCCAAAATTCTTTCTACACGCGAGCGACGCAAAGCGATGGCGGGGCGGGTGGGCAGGGTATTGCACACTGCACTGATTTCACCAACTGTTCCTCCGCAAATTTCCACCAGCAATTGCGTGGCGCGTTCCATCGCCAGTTGCGTGGCGGCAAAATCTACACCGCGTTCAAAACGGAATGAGGAGTCAGTCGCCAAGCCGAAACGACGTGCACGGCCTACTATCGCATCGGGATGGAAGAACGCCGATTCCAGAAATACATCTCTGCTGGTGGTTGCCACGCCGCTGTCTTTGCCGCCCATGATGCCGGCGATTGCCAGCGCGCGCGCGTCATCGGCGATGACCAATACTTCCGCATCTAGTTGCGCGATTTGCTCGTTGAGCAAGGTCAGCGATTCGCCTTTGTGTGCGCGGCGCACGGTGATGCCGCCGGACAATTTCTGCGCATCAAATGCGTGCATGGGCTGACCCATTTCCAGCATCACATAATTAGTAATATCCACCACCGCGTTGATGCTACGCAGTCCGCTGCGCTCTAGGCGACGCTGCATCCAAATCGGCGTGGCAACTGCCGCATTTACGCCGCGAATTAAGCGACCATAATAGGCGGGACACGCTGCTGCATCATCGACTTTAACGTTGAGTTTTTCATCCGATACAACGCTGGCAACCTTGATATCTAAAGGTTGGCAAGGCACAGCGGTGAGTGCGGAAACTTCGCGTGCGATACCGAACAAACTAGAACAGTCACTGCGGTTCGGCGTGAGTTTAATCGTGAATAACTGGTCATCCAAATCCAAATATGCGCGGATAGTTTTGCCTACAGGCGCGTCGTCTGGAAGCAACCAAAGCCCGTCGCTGGTTTCCGCCAAACCGAGTTCTTTTGCTGAACACAACATGCCGAATGACTCGACGCTGCGCACTTTGGCTTGCTTGATATTGAAGTCGCCTGGCAATACTGCGCCGATGCGCGCACACGGCACTTTTACACCGACGGCGACATTGCTTGCACCACACACGATGGTGATGGGCTGCACTTCGCCGACGTTGACTTGGCACACATTGAGGCGGTCAGCGTTGGGGTGTTTAACCACGTCCAGCACTTGCGCGACCACCACATTATTAAAGGCAGGCGCGACCGCCTCCATACCTTCAACTTCCAAGCCCGCCATGGTCAGCAGATGTGATAGTTCCGCGCTAGTTAGCGCAGGATTGACGAAAGTTCGTAACCAATTTTCAGAGAATTTCATAGTGGTGCTTCTTAGTTAAACTGTTTCAAAAAGCGTAAATCGCTTTCAAAGAAAAGACGCAAATCGTTCACGCCGTAACGCAACATTGCCAAGCGTTCCACGCCTAAGCCAAAGGCAAAGCCGAGATATTTTTCGCTGTCGATATTGACGTTCTTCAGCACGTTGGGATGGACCATGCCGCAGCCGCCTATCTCCAGCCAGCCGCCTTTCCAGCTCATATCCATTTCGGCAGAGGGTTCAGTGAAGGGAAAGAAAGAAGGGCGGAAACGCACTTGCAAATCATCTTGTTCAAAAAAGCGTTGCAGAAAATCTTGTACCACGCCTTTGAGGTTGGCGAAGCTAACATTTTCATCGACCCACAAGCCTTCGACTTGATGAAACATCGGCGAATGCGTGGCATCGGAATCGACGCGATACACACGACCTGGTGAGATGATTTTCAGCGGCGGTTGATTCGCTTCCATGTAACGAATTTGCACGGGCGAAGTGTGGGTGCGTAACACATGTTCGGGGTCGAGATAAAACGTGTCGTGCATGGCACGTGCTGGATGGTTGTCGGGAATATTCAGCGCAGTGAAATTGTAGAAATCGTGCTCGATCTCGGGGCCGGAGGAGACCGCAAAGCCCAGCGAGTGAAATAGCTGTTCGATGCGTTGCAGCGTCAGTGTGATGGGATGCAGGCCACCTGTGCCTGCGCCGCGACCCGGCAGGGTGACATCCAGCGACTCGGCGGCGAGTTTTTGCGCCAGTTTGCTTTGTTGCAAGGCATCGCGCCGTGTCTGCAAAGCCGCTTCGATCTGCTGTTTGACCACATTGATCTTCGCTCCTGCGGCGGGGCGTTCTTCATTGGACAATTTGCCCAAGCCTTTAAGCAAGGCAGTGAGGCTGCCTTCTTTGCCCAGATATTTTGCTTTGACTTGCTCTAGTTCAGCTTCGTCGTTGATGAGCGCAAACTGTTGTAGTGCGTCATCGAGAATTTGTTGGAGTTGTTCCATTTTTAATTCAGTCCCCTTGAGGGAGAAATACACAAACAAAAAAGGAGGCCGGAGCCTCCTTCTTAATTCGCAGCTTAGTTTAGATGTTGCTTAAATCTAAACTGCGAGACTGACTTACTTGCCGAGGCTGGCTTTAGCTTGCTCAACGAAATGAGCAAAGGCTGCCTTGTCAAAAATCGCGATGTCCGAGAGAACCTTACGATCCACTTGAATATCCGCTTTTTTCAGGCCGTTCATAAACACGCTGTATGGCAGACCGAATTCACGCGCTGCTGCGTTGATACGGGCAATCCACAAAGTGCGGAATTGGCGTTTTTTCTGACGACGATCACGGTAAGCGTATTGACCCGCTTTCATCACCGCCTGTTTGGCGATACGGTATACGTTCTTGCGGCGACCACGGTAACCCTTGGCTTTGGCTAATAGTTTTTTGTGCGTTGCACGGGCGACGACCCCACGTTTTACTCTTGGCATGTGCTACTCCTTATGCGTAAGGCATCATGGCGCGAACCGATGCTTTGTTGGTTGCGTGAACTTCAGAAGTACCGCGCAATTGACGTTTGCACTTGGTGGTCTTCTTAGTCAGGATGTGGCGTTTGAACGCACTTGCGCGCTTGATACTGCCGCCAGCACGAACGACGAAGCGTTTTTTTGCTCCGCTTTTGGTTTTCATCTTAGGCATAACTACTCCTTAAGTTATGGTGCGAGGTGTGCTTCGACATGAAACAACTTGATAACCCCTGCACCACTTTTTAACAGGGACTTTGAGCAACATCTTTCTGACTATCCCCTTGCTTCAGAAAAACTTTAATTGAATCGCTAACTGCAAAAACTTTGTCCGCCGATTAGGCAGATTCGCACCGATTAACAGCAACGAAATCCACCAAAAAATCTGCGTTCATTTGCGTAATCGGTGGAAAAACTACTTCTTCTTAACCTTAGGAGCTAGCATCATCACCATTTGGCGACCTTCCATTTTTGGAAACTGCTCTACAACTGCATGTTCTTCTAAGTCAGCGCGCACCCGTTGAATCAATGCCATACCAATTTCTTGGTGAGCCATTTCACGACCACGGAAACGCAGGGTGATTTTGGTTTTGTCGCCATCTTCCAAAAACTTAATCAAATTACGCAGCTTAATGTTGTAATCGCCATCATCCGTACCAGGACGGAATTTGATTTCTTTGATTTGAACTTGTTTTTGTTTGAGCTTGGCTTCATGAAGCTTTTTCGCTTCAGCATATTTGAATTTACCGATGTCCATAATGCGACACACAGGCGGATCGGCAAGTGGTGAAATTTCAACCAAATCTAGTTCTGCAATATCCGCTAAACGCAATGCTTCTGCGATGGTAACGATGCCTAACGGCTCTTTTTCAACACCAATAAGACGCACTTGTGGTGCGTTAATCATTTCATTGATGCGTTGTGATTTATCTTGTGCTATCGCCGTATTCCTTAAAAAAATTAAGCCGTGCTACCCGTTTTTGATTTCGGTTTGCAAACGTTCCAACAAGGCTGGTAACGTCATTTGTCCGAGATCTTCACCACTACGGGACCGCACGGCAACCAATTCTGCTGCTACTTCTTTATCACCCAAAATTAACTGATAGGGTAATTTCTGTAAGCTATGTTCGCGTATTTTATAGGTAATCTTCTCATTGCGCAAATCCAATTGCACACGCAGTCCTGTAGCACGCAGTTGTTCGCTCACTTTAGTGGCATATTCGGCTTGTCCTTGCGAGATATTCATCACCACCAACTGCACGGGAGCGAGCCACATCGGGAACGCGCCTGTGTGATTTTCAATCAACATTCCGATGAAGCGTTCTAACGAACCCAAAATGGCGCGATGCAACATCACTGGTGTTTTGCGCGTGTTGTCTTCATCGACAAATTCTGCACCGAGACGACCCGGCATAGAGAAATCGACTTGTATCGTGCCGCATTGCCACGAGCGACCGATCGCATCTTTAATATGGAATTCGATCTTTGGACCGTAAAACGCGCCTTCGCCAGGCAACTCAGTCCAAGTCAAGCCTGATGCGGATAAGGCCGCGCGCAAGGCGGTTTCAGATTTGTCCCAAATTTCATCCGAACCGACGCGACTTTCTGGACGTAAGGCTAATTTCACCGCGACTTCGTTAAAGCCGAAATCCTTATAGACCTTGAGTACCAAGGCATTGAAGGCGGTAACTTCGGCTTCGATTTGATTTTCTGTGCAGAAAATATGCCCATCGTCTTGCACAAAACCACGTACGCGCAACAAGCCGTGCAATCCGCCCGATGGTTCATTGCGATGGCATGAACCAAACTCGCCGTAACGCAGTGGCAGTTCGCGATACGAACGCAAATCGGCATTGAACACTTGCACATGGCCTGGGCAGTTCATCGGCTTAATCGCGTAATCGTGTTTTTCTGATTCGGTGGTGAACATGTTGGCTTTGTAATGTTCCCAATGCCCCGATTTTTCCCACAACACGCGGTCGATAATTTGCGGGCAACGCACTTCTTGATAGCCGTTGTCGCGATATACGCGGCGCATGTATTGCTCAATTTCTTGCCACAATGCCCACCCTTTGGGATGCCAAAACACCATGCCTGGTGCTTCGTCTTGCATGTGGAATAAATCCAGTTGTTTGCCGAGTTTGCGATGGTCACGTTTTTCCGCTTCTTCGATTTGCAACAAGTGCGCGTCTAGCTCTTCTTTCTTTGCCCACGCTGTGCCGTAAATGCGTTGCAACATTTCGTTTTTGGAATCGCCACGCCAATACGCGCCCGCCAATTTCATCAACTTAAAGGCTTTGAGTTTGCCTGTGGACGGCACATGCGGACCGCGACATAAGTCAGTGAATTCGCCTTCTGTGTAGAGCGAGACCGCTTGGTCGGCGGGAATCGATTCGATGATTTCCGCTTTGTAATGCTCGTTAATGCCTTTGAAATAACTCACTGCTGCATCGCGCGGTAATACACGGCGCGTCACGGGAAAATCTTTTTTTGCCAATTCCGCCATACGCTTTTCTATCGCCGTCAAATCTTCAGGCGTAAACGGGCGATGGTAAGAAAAGTCGTAGAAAAATCCGTTTTCAATCACAGGGCCGATGGTGACTTGCGCGTCAGGAAATAATTCTTTTACCGCGTGCGCCAATAAGTGCGCCGTCGAATGACGTATGACTTCTAAACCATCGGCATCTTTGTCGGTAATGATGGCGAGAGCCGAATCTTGCGTAATCAGGAATGAGGTATCGACTAACTCACCGTTGACCTTGCCTGCGAGCGCGGCGCGCGCCAGTCCTGCACCGATGCTGAGCGCGACATCGGCAATGGTGACGGCTTGTTCAAAACTGCGTGTTGAGCCATCTGGCAAGGTAATAACGGGCATATTGTTTCCAAAAATAAAGTGCGGGTGAGCCGCACTTGAGTGGTTCGCTGCGAGGTAACTAGGCGGGTGGTTTTTGCCAGCCTAGTTTAGAGGTCGCGCATTATAGGGGGCGGATGGGAATTTACAATCGGCAACCTCGCTGCGTGGTTTATCTAGCTGATGAATTGCCTGAACGCCAGCGTTTGAGGCGTAGCGCGTTAGTCACCACCGTAACTGAACTCATCGCCATCGCCGCGCCTGCAATGACTGGATTGAGCATGCCGAATGCGGCGAGTGGGATGCCCAGCACGTTATAAGCGAAGGCGAAAAATAAATTTTGGCGGATTTTTCTCAAGGTCGCACGCGATAAATCTAGCGCATCCACCACGCTCATCAAATCATTGTGCATCAAGGTGATGTCGGCGGCTTCTAGCGCGATGTCAGAGCCGCTACGCATGGCGAAACTCACATCAGCATTCGCCAAAGCAGGTGCGTCGTTGATGCCGTCGCCGACCATCCCGACCAAGATTTTATCGCCAGTATTTTTGAGCGTTTGCACCTGTGCCGCCTTGTCTTGTGGACTCACTTCAGCGATGAATTCTGTGATGCCGACTTGCGCGGCAATCGCTTGCGTAGCAGCGGCATTGTCGCCACTCAACATCAACACGCGTATGCCCATACTTTGTAACCTCGCCACCGCCGCACGGCTGCTGGCACGCACTTGATCTTGCAGGGCTAGATAGCCGAGTAAAACTTTATCGTGCGCCATCACTAACACGGTTTTTCCTTGTTGTTCCAAGGTGAGTATCACACTCGTATCTAGACTGATGTCGTGCTGCCGAGCGGCGTTGGGTGATAGCAGTAAATAAATTTTTCCTGCTGCGTTGGCACTTAGTCCTTGTCCAGGCAGCTCGGTGATCACAGCCGTGCTGGCGTGAATGTTGAGCTGTTGCGTATGCGCAAAAATCGCGCGCGACAAGGGATGGGTTGAGCTTTGCGTGAGCATCGCCGCCAGCGTGAGCAGTTTTCCCGTGGTGATATTGGCGGCGGGCAACACCTCGGTCAAACTGGGTTTGCCGACAGTAATCGTGCCCGTTTTATCTACCACTAAAATGCCTAACTGCTGCGCGCGTTCCAGTGCCGCTGCGTCTTTCACCAAAATGCCCGCTTGCGCGGCGCGCCCTGTGGCGACCACCAGCGCGGTGGGGGTGGCTAAACCAAGCGCGCATGGGCAGGCGATGACCAACACCGCAACGGCGTTGATGAGCGAGGAGGTGAAGTCGTGTCCGACAAAATACCAAGCGATAAAAGTCAGTAGAGCGATGAGCATGACGATGGGCACGAACACGGCGGAAATTTTATCGGCGAGAGCTTGAATGGCGGCTTTCGAGCCTTGTGCTTGCTCAACTAAACGAATGATTGCGGCGAGTTGTGTATGGCTGCCGATCGCCAGCGCGCGGCATTTCAAAGCACCGCTTTGGTTTTGTGTGGCGGCATATACCTTGTCGTTGACGTGCTTGCTGCGCGCCACGCTTTCGCCGGTCAGCATGGCTTCATCGACGCTGGATACCCCTGCGATGACGATGCCATCCACCGCGATGTTTTCAAACGGACGCACTAAAAAAATATCATCTACTTGTAGTTCCGCAATCGCCACTGTTTGGAATACGCCGTTGCGTTCGACTTGCGCAGTTTTGGGTTGCAGATTGAGCAAGGCTTCGAGCGCGCTGGATGCGCGACCTTTGGCACGCGCTTCCAATAATTTACCGAGCAATACCAGCGTGATCAGGGTGGCACTGGATTCAAAATATAAATCCTGATTTAACTCGAATAACCACACCGCGCAGCTCAATAAATACGCGGCACTGGTGCCTAGTGCGACCAGCACGTCCATGTTCGCGCTGCGGTTGCGCAAACTGCCCCACGCGCCTACATAAAATCGGCTACCCAGCCAAAATTGCACGGGGGTAGCGAGCAAAAACTGCAACCATGCAGGCAACATAAAATGGATGCCGAATGCCATCGTCACCATGCCCAGCAGCAGCGGAAATGTGAGTGCCGCCGCGATGAAAAAATGCTGTTGCTCGCGCTTAAGTTGTGCGTTACGTGCCAATTTTTCTGCGGCGAAATCGCGTGGGATATGCGCAGCGAAGCCCGCGTTTTGTATGGCTTTGATGACGGTTGCGAGTGGCGTGATGTCGGGCTGAAAAGCTAGCTGTGCGACTTCTGTAGCGATGCTCACGCGGGCACTGACGGTGGGCAATTGGTTAAGTACTTTTTCCAGCCGTGTGGAACACGATGCACAGTGCATCCCCGTGATGTTGAGTTTCACTTGTGTAGGCGTGTTCATACGCGGATTATAGGGCGGACGAGGGCGCGAATGATTGCGTTATGGCAAGCTGGCGTAGCGTTGCAGTGCGGCGCGATTGGTGAGGGTGATGTGCTCGCGACCCAGTTGCACCCAGCCTTGTTCGGCAAAATTTTTGAGCAAGCGGCTGACGATTTCACGCGCACTACCGAGCTCATCGGCGAGTGCTTGATGCGTGCTGTGTAAGGGATTCGGTTTGCTAATTAGCAGAGCAGCGAGACGTTGATCGAGCTTTTGAAATGCCACCGCCGAGACCAGCGTCATCAAGTCGGTGAGGCGGTCAGAAAATAAGCTGAATACATAGCTGCGAAAGGCTGGGTTTTGCGCTAACAACTGATGAAAAATAGTCGCGGGCAGTACCACCATTTCTAAATTTTCATCAACGATGCCGCGCGCTTGATAACGCGTGTGTCCGAGTAAACAACTGCTGGTGAGGATGCAGCTCTCACCAGGTTGTACGCGATACAACTGCAACTCGCGTCCACTGGCAGCAGTTTTGATGACGCGGATACTGCCCGTCAAAATCAGCGGGAAGCCTAGACAGGGTTGATTTTCATCAAACACCAGCGTGCCCACGGGTAATTGCATGACGGCGGTATCGGCTAATAACGCGGCTAAATCGAGCGTGGCTAGCATCGGATAAAGTGCTAGTAGGCGTGTGCTTAAAGCGAGACTAGGCATGGCTTAGTGGCTTGCTCGTAGCGCAGCACAACATTCGCCCACCAGCGCGGGGCCGCGATAAATTAAGCCGCTGTAAATCTGCACCAAGCTCGCGCCCGCTGCGATTTTTTCCACTGCATCTGCGCCGCTTAAAATGCCGCCCACACCGATGATGGGCAGCGCGCCTTGCAATTCGGCAGCGAGCGCGCGTATCACGGTGGTGGATTTTTCACGCACGGGCGCGCCGCTCAAACCACCAGCCTCATTGCCATATTGCAGGTTCGCTACCGCGTCGCGCGCCAGCGTGGTGTTGGTGGCAATCACGCCGTCGATGCGATGTTGCATTAGCAAGCGCGCGATTTGCGCAATCTGATCGGCTTCCATATCTGGGGCGATTTTCAATGCGATGGGGACATATTTTCCATGCGCATCGGCGAGTTTTTCTTGCTCGGCTTTGAGCGTCGCGAGCAATTTATCCAGAGCCTCATCGTTCTGTAATTGACGCAGATTTTTAGTGTTGGGCGAAGAAATGTTGACGGTGATATAGCTGGCGTGCGCATACACTTTACGCAGGCAAATTAAATAATCATCAGCGGCATTTGCTATCGGTGTTGCTGCATTTTTACCGATGTTGATGCCCAACACACCTTTGAAGTTTGCCGCTTGCACGTTGGCAATCAACGCGTCCACGCCGTCGTTATTGAAGCCCATACGATTGATGATGGCGGCAGCTTTGGGCAAACGGAATAAGCGCGGCTGCGGATTACCGGCTTGCGCCAACGGCGTAATTGTGCCGATTTCGATGCTGCCAAAACCGAGTGCGGCCAAGCCGTTGATGCAGTCGCCATTTTTATCCAAGCCCGCTGCCAGACCGACAGGATTCGGGAAAGTAATGCCCATCACGGTGCGCGCATCGGACGGAATACGCGGCGCAAGTAACCCGCTCAAGCCCAATGAGTAAGCGGCATTCAGGCTGTTGAGCGTGAGGTGATGTGCGGTTTCGGGCGAGAGTTGGAACAGCGCGGGGCGCAGCAGTGCATACATAATTAAGACCTATTTATTTTGTACGACGACGGGAATGGGGAATTTTTTCTTAGCTTTGAACAGTTCAGTGCGTGGTTTGCCACGAAAATTTTCGGCGACCACATCGCCTAACTGCATACATGTCCAGGCGAAGATAACGAAGCCCGCTTGAGTTAAGAAAGTATTGAGGTTGATGCTAAAAATGCCGCCATTATTTTGATAGGCGAATAGCGTGAAGTTTCCAACTAACAGTCCCGCCAGTGCGCTGCAAATAATGCGCCCGTTGTCGCCTGTTTTCAGCCCCGAAAAAATGGTGCTTTCGTGCCATAAACATTGCAAACCCATCAACAACAGCAGTGGCGCACACCAAAATAAAGTCAGTAATTGTGTCGTCCAAAACGCGCCGCCGAGCAAGCCTACAGTGGCTAATGCGATAAAAATAGCCGCTAAAGTTGACGCGGCGGGCGGGCTGAAAAACAGCCGATTACTTAAATGCTTGAGTAGCCCTGGCAGGGCGGCAATCAGCGCGCGGGTACACAACACCGCAGGAGCTAATAAGGCGAACAAGGGGCTGTAGAGCAGGGCTTGCAGGATGGGATTCTCAGTTTGGTTTATCCAACTGCCGACGAATAAATTCAGATAACAAATTAGCCAAACCAATGTCACGCTCGCGCCACTCATCCAGATAAAAAAGCGTTGTTGCGTGGCGAAAATTTTATTGCCCGTGAGAATTTTGTTAAGGTGGTTGATGAGCACAATATAGCCCGCCAGCATCAACGTGGTGAGCAACACCGCTGGTAAATTGACGATGCCCGCATCGCCGCGCTCATTCAGACTGAGTGGCGCAACATCGCTCCAATTGCCGCCACTTAAATAAATGCCGGTGAGCGGTAGCAGCAGCAAACTGACAACAAAAATGCTTAAGCGAGTTTTCATGCGGCGTCCTTTAGGTAGGGTTGCCAAGTGCCGTTTTGCAGCACTTGCGCGGGTTGATATTGAGTTTTGTAATTCATTTTTTGACAGTCTTTAATCCAGTAGCCGAGATAGACAAAATCGAGTTTGAGCTGGCGACATAAATCAATTTGCCACAGTACGTTGTAAACGCCAAAGCTGCTGTGCGCGACATCGGGTTCAAAAAAAGTATAGACCGACGACAGTCCATCGGCGAGTAAATCAATCACGCTAATCATGCGCAACATGCCCGCCTCAGGGTGTGCTGGCGGCTCGCGAAATTCGACGATGAAGCTTTCGACTTCGCTGCGCAGTAAAAACTTTTCATACGCGTCGTGATCGTCATTGTCCATGCCGCCATTTTTGTGGCGCGCTGCCTGATAGCGTTGATATAGCGCGTAATACTCAGGCTTGTCGGCGAGGCTGTGCAAGGAAGTTTGCAAGCCATTGTGTTGTTGCCAAGCGCGACGTTGCGAGCGCGACGGTAAAAATTCTGCGGCTGCAATGCGGATGCTTTTACATGCCTGACAAGTGTCGCAACGTGGCCGATAGGTGTAAGTGCCACTGCGCCGAAAGCCTTGTTGCACCAGCTCGGAATAGATGCCGCGCGTGATTAAATTAGCCGGCGTGGCGACTTGCGAACGCGCAGCGGTGTCGGGCAAATAACTACACGCGTAAGGCGCAGTCAGATAAAAATGCAAGGTGCTAAAAGGGAGGTCGTTGAGCTGACTCATGGCAATAAATCGGCATCGAATTGCCAGTTAGAAACGGGCGCGCAGTTTACCAATTCTGTTAGCTGGCGGATGAATTCATCGCGTGGAATTTCGCGTGCGCCCAGCGACGCTAAATGGGGTGTGTGCATTTGGCAATCAATCAGGGTGAATTGCCAGCGCGCCAGCTGTTTGCATAAATACGCCAAGGCGATTTTTGAGCCATTCGGTTGCGCGCTAAACATAGATTCGCCATAAAACATTCGACCAATCGCCATGCCGTACAAGCCGCCAATTAAATTGTCGCCTTGCCAAACTTCCACGCTGTGCGCATAACCTTGTTGGTGTAATTCGCGATAAGCAGCAACCATGTCTTCATGTATCCAAGTGCCCGTTTGACCATTACGCGGCGCGGCGCAGGCGTGCATCACCGCGCTAAATTGCGTATCAAAACGGACTGTAAAAGCGCGCTGGCGCAGCACCTTTTTTAGCGAATGTGAGATTTGAAATTGACTGGGAATCAGCACCATGCGCGGGTCAGGACTCCACCACAAAATTGGCTCACCCACATTGAACCAAGGAAAAATGCCCGCGCGATACGCAGTCAGTAAGCGTGCGGGCGACAAATCGGCACCCACAGCCAATAATCCATTCGGGTGTTGTAATGCCTGTTGTAAAGGGGGGAAGCGCGTATCTGAGGTTAAGTAAGCTAACAATTATCTAGTTCTTCGCAGTGGTTGTGAGATGTTGCTGTTTTGTGGTTAGATGCGCAAGAGTATAAAAAATACCTTCAAATAATTGGGCGCGAGGCATTAGATGTTAGCAAAACTTTTCGGTAAAAAATCAGATCATCCCATGTCAGACCTCAAATCTGCTCAAGGTCTGTTGGATGAACTTCCGCAAAATGATGACTATAAATCATTGATGGAGTTGACCGACTGGATGGAGTCTGTCACGTCTAATACAGAATTCAAACTGGATCATCAATTAGCCTTGATAGGTATGATAGATGAGGCATCTTATGTGCATACGCGCAAATTAACGCGTGAATATTTTGTCGAGCACGAGCTGAGTCAATTTCAAGAAAATCGTTTATGGCTGGTGCTAGGCAATTGGTATCGTCGCGCCCGCGAAGGCTATTACACGGCATTTAGTCGCTATTGCGAAGGCGATAAAAATTCTTCACTGTTCAAAGCAAAATTGCCGTTGTTGGCCGCGCGGACTTTACGCGCCATGACACTAGAGTTGAAGTTTTGCTGCGTACGTTATGCGGCGGTTGATCGCAATCATTGGAGCATGTTGGGCGTGATGTATAAGCATGCGGAACGTGAGCAATACTTAGACAGCCCCGTTTCTTTGTACCCAGCTTTGCCACAACAAACGACAGTTAAGTTAGAGGCGGGGCATTTGCTGGCTTGGTATGGTTGTGGTGTGAGTTCTTTAACGCCATTAAGTATGCATATTACCGAGCGTGTGGTGGCGCAATACTATGCGACAGTGAGTGTGCATAATCAGCCTTCTGTACATAGTTTATTTGGCTTTGATTTGAATGCCGCAGTTGCCCCACGTCGGGTAAATGTTGATGCAACACTGCATCCTTATATGCGTTTTGTTGGCTTGGCTGACATGGTGCCGCATCTGGCAAAACTGCTGAAAATTTTAGATAAAAATATCGTTCCCGATGATTTGATTTTGGGCGGCGATTATGATGCCGCTGTGGTGCGTCAAGCAGTGGAACATTTACATAATTTTGTAACGACCTTACCGCAACGCCGTATGCCGCGTAGACCAACGAATATAAACATTAAAGTGGTGAGTGGTTACAATAAAATTGTCGATAGCACGGATGTGGGCTTAGATTTTAATTCTGACTCTGTCTCAGATTGGCAAATTCAAGACATCAGTGCCATCGGTTTTCATGCGGTGTTGCCAGAGTTTGGTAACCGTGATGTGGGTATTGGTCAGTTGTTGGGTATTCAAGCTGAGGGTGTCGGACACTGGGGCGTGGCAGTGATACGCCGTTTGATGCGTGGTGAAAATCATCAAGTGCATGTCGGCGCAGAAATTATTTCCAACCAAATTTTAGGGGTTGCACTACAGGTTAAAGGGGGAGGTAACTCTACGCAACACTTGGCTTTATGGCTTTATCCGAAAGCGGGAGAGAGTGCCGCTGAAATTAGCTTGTTGATGAAATCGGAGGCGTATCAACCGAATTGCAGTTATCAAACCGAGGTGGCAGGCAAACAACTGCTTCTTTTGCCAATTGGTATGTTGCAAAAGAATATAGATTGCGACTTAGTGAGATTCCGTGTGGTCGAACAACAAGCTGCTGGAGACGACGAGGAGTAATTTTGTTTTAAGTCATCTTAGGTGCTGTCGAATAGCTACGCTTGCGTGGCTATTTTTTCGCCCAACCAGTTTTGTATGTCTGCAATTTCAGCGGCACACAGACTATGCTCCATATCGTATGCATGCCAAGAGACCTTGCAATTTAATGCGTTTAAACGTGCGACACTGGTTTCACCTAAAGCGTAAGGCACAACTTGATCATGCTTGCCGTGTGCCATAAAAATTTCACAACTTTTCGCGGCGGCAGTAATTTCTTGTTCGGCATTTTTATGCAGGGGCAGATAGCTTGATAACACCAAAACTCCAGCTAATACCGATGGACTACGCAGGCCAACATGCAAGGCGATTGCACCACCTTGTGAAAAGCCTGCTAAAAAAATGCGCTTAGCGGGAATGCCGCTCGCGATTTGTTTTTCGATGAGTGCGTTAATTTGTAGGGCGGCGCGGCGGATGCCGAGTTCGTCTTGCTCGCTGGCAATGCGATTGGAGCTGATGTCGTACCAAGCACGCATCACATAACCGCCATTAACCGTGACGGGAATTTTGTTGGCATGAGGGAAAATGTAACGCACTGCGACAGGCAGTTTGAGCTCATCCACCATAGGCACAAAATCATGCCCATCTGCGCCTAAACCGTGTAGCCAGATAATGGCATAGCGTGGGTTTTTGCCTGAATCTAGCGAGATGTACGGCAGCAACTCACTCATACGGGTTCGGGCAAAATTTCGCGCAACACTTGAAAAATATCGCGGAAATTTTTTGGTGGCTTGCCCAGTTCGCGTTCTTTTTTGGCATTACGTATCAAGCTGCGTAAGCGTTGCGCGTCAGCTTGCGGATGGGCGGCGAGCAGCTCGGTAAACGCGCTATCGTCTTCGAGCAAACGGTCGCGCCAGCGTTCCAGTTGGTGCATATAAGCGGTGTGGCCTTGTGACTTGCCTTTCCATGCGTCCAATTTGGCGATGATGGGCGCGGGATCAATATCACGCATCAGTTTGCCGATGTATTGGACTTGACGACGCTTTGCACCAAACGATGGAATGTTGCGCATAGCGCGTATCGCGTCTTTTAAGTTCTCAGGTAAATCGAGTTGCGAGACTTGATCTTTGCTTAACTCGGTGAGTTCTTCACCTAAGTCGCGCAGTTCGTGCATCTGCTTTTTGATTTTGGTTTTGCTAGGCCCGGTGTCCTCTTCCTCTTCATCGACACTTGCGTGATTGCGTAAGCCGCGTCCGCGTGTAGTTGGTGCGGCGGGTTTTTTGCTGGTAGGGAAACTTGTGCTTTCGTCGTCAGATTCAACGTAATCTTCGCCATCGCTATCGTCTCGGTCTAAGGACTCATCATCCTCATAAGCATCATCTAGCTCGTCGCAATCTGTTTCTAATTCAGGGTTTTCTGCGGGTGTTTGTTTAGGATTGTGCGGATTCATTTTTGAAGTGTGGGTCTGATTGATGCTGCTATGATACCGCCTTTCACAATTTTGCCGTTTATTACATGAATGCTTTAGTCGCTCAAACTGCTCGTTTTTCCCATTCCCCCGATGATTTACGCAACATTGCCAGCGATATGTTGAGCTACGCAAAAACGCGTGGTGCGACTGCGGCGGCGGTGGATGTTTCAGTTGGATTTGGTCAGGCGGTCACAGTGCGCCAAGGTGAAGTGGAAACAATCGAATATAACCGTGACAAAGGCGTTGGCATCACGGTTTATTTGGGGCAACAACGCGGCAGCGCGAGCACCTCAGATTTTTCGCTACAAGCGATTAAAGACAGCGTGGATGCGGCGTTGTCGATTGCGCGTTACACCGCTCAAGATGATTGTTCAGGCTTGCCCGACGCGGAGTTATTAGCCAAAAATCACGCCGATTTAGATTTGTACCATCCCTGGGATTTGTCGGTGGATGCGGCGATTAGCTTGGCGCAACAGTGCGAGCAGACCGCTTTGGCGACCGACAAACGCATCAGTAACTCTGAAGGTGCGACGGTCAATTTAAGTGAATCATTGTTTGTTTCGGCGAATAGTGCGGGCTTTATGGGCGGCTTTCCAACTTCGCGCCACAGCTTGAGTTGTGCGGTGATTGCCGGCGGGGACGACAGCATGGAGCGCGACTATTGGTATTCGGTGGCGCGCGATGCGCAAGATTTATTGACCGCGCAGCACGTCGGCAAACTGGCGGCAGAACGCTGTGTGCGTCGCTTGAATGCGCGTCAAATTACCACCATGCAAGTGCCAGTATTATTTGAAGCACCGATTGCAGCGAGCTTGCTAGGGCATTTTGTTGGGGCGGTCAGTGGCGGCAGTTTGTATCGTAAATCTTCATTTTTGTTGGATAAAAAAGGTCAGCAAATTTTTGCACCGCATATCAACATTCGTGATGTTGCTGATGTGCGTAAAGGCTTGGCATCTAGCCCGTTTGATGATGAAGGCGTGCAAACGCGCAATCGCGACATAGTCAAAGATGGCGTGCTACAAGATTATTTTTTAGGCAGCTATTCGGCGCGTAAATTAGGCTTGCAAACCACTGGCAATGCGGGTGGCAATCACAACTTGATTTTGCAATCGGGGGAACTGAACTTTACAGACATGCTCAGAACTCTCCATCGCGGTTTGCTCGTTACCGAATTGTTAGGCAGTGGCGTGAATGCTGTGACAGGCGACTATTCACGCGGCGCAGCAGGGTTTTGGGTGGAGAACGGCGAGATTCAATACGCGGTAGAAGAAATTACCATCGCAGGAAACTTAGCGGATATGTATCGCAATATCGTTGCCGTCGGTAATGACGTGTTAGTGCAAGGCTCGCGTCAGTGCGGTTCGATTTTGCTCGATGGCATGACCATCGCAGGACAATAATTTTTAAGAGGAGTGGAGCATGAAAATTAACTTAGGCGTGTGTTTAGTGGCTGGCTGTTTATTGAGTGCGCCGCTCTGGGCGATTGAGACGAAAGCGGTACAAGCCGACTATCTTTATACCGTGAAAGCGGGCGACAACCTCAGTACTTTTTCCGCAACGATTCTTGATACGACCAAGCGTTGGCCAGAAGTGGCGCAATACAATCATGTTAAAAATGCGCAAGTGATTACGCCAGGACAGGTGCTGCGTATTCAATTGGCTTGGCTAAAAAACTATCCCGCACAAGCCAAAATTGAATCGTTGCGAGGCGCAGTATTTTTGAATGGCAAGCCTGCCAAAGTAGGCGATATGGTGGATACGGGAGCAAAGCTTGAAACCCCTGAAGGGGCAAGTCTGCGTATGAGTTTGCCCGATGGATCGACGCTCAATATGTTGGAAAATACCCAGTTGGAAGCCAAAACATTAACCCAAAAAAAGCAAGGCATACCGTTTGAAAGTGTGTTTCGTTTAGTGACGGGGCGGATTGACGCGATTAAGAAAAAATATCCTGACGGTCAAGCTCCGCTGCGCATCCAAGCTATGCACGCCACCATCGGCGTGCGCGGTACGCACTTTCGTATGGGGCAAGAGAATGGTAATAGTTTGGCGGAAATCGAAAATGGTTTAGTGAGTTTTGGTGACGAAGCTAAAGTTGCTCCCATTGCACTCACTGTGGCACAGGGCTCAGTCGGCGATGGTGTGCATAACCCAGAAATGATTCCCTTGTTACCCGCGCCGAATTTTGCTTTGCTGCCAGAACTGAATCCGCGCGCCTTGAGCTTTAGTGTGCCAGAGGTGGTGGGTGCCAAAGGCTATCGCGGCGAGTTGGCGAATGATGCTGAGTTTTTGAATTTACTGGCACCTGTTGCCAGCAACTCCGCTTTGATTAAATTGCCCGCATTGCTGGTGGGGCGTTATTGGCTACGTTTACGCGCTGTCGATGAGCACGGCTTGCAAGGCGTTGAAGGTATCACCGCTATCGTGGTGCAAGACATTGCGGTGCCGCTGCCAATTGAACTAAAGCCGACATCACTGCAAGTTGAGGGTGATCATTTACAAGTGGTTTGGGCAGGCGAAGCAGGGCTATCTTATGAATGTCATATCGCTTCGAATCCCGCTTTTAAGTTTCCTTTAGTGAACGTAGTTTTGAGTAGTGCAAAATTGAGTATTCCCAGTCCCGACGCGGGGCAATACTGGATGCGCGTGCGCGCCATCAATGCCGATGGCAAACGCAGCGACTGGAGCGAGGTGATGAGCTTTAAGGTGAAGTAGTGAGTGGTAAGTGGTGAGTGGTGAGTGGTGAGTGGTGAGTGGTGAGTCGAAAGTCGAAAGTCGAAAGTCGAAAGTCGAAAACCCTGTGCATCGTTCTTTCCACTTTCCATTTTGAGTGTTTTTTGTGTATCTATTTAATAACTACAGGAGCAAAAAATGAGTGTGCAAAAATTAGCGTTAGTGATGGTCTTGAGTTGGGCAAGCAATGCGGTGAGTGCGGCGGATGTACCTGCTCGCGCGGATTTGGATTATCAGATTAAGCGTGGCGATAATTTATCGAAACTGACCAACGAGCTGTTGGATAGTCCCGCGCGTTGGAGTGAAGTGGCGCGCTATAACCAATTACCGAATGCCAATTTAGTGCAGCCCGATCAGATTTTGCACATCCCTTTGGCTTGGCTGAAAAACTATCCTGCGCAAGCGCGTATTGAGGCATTGACGGGGGTGGTCACACTCAATGGCAAAGAAGCGCACCTTGGTGATGCGGTGGTGAGTGGCGATAAGCTAACAACGGCGAGCGGCGCGAGTGCGCGTTTGAGTTTGCCCGATCATTCCAGTTTAAGTATGTTGGAAAAAACTGAGCTGCACAGCAAGCAATTGGAGCAGAAAAAGCAGGGTAATTTTTTTAGCGCGGTGTTTCGTTTAGTCACGGGGCGTATTGATGCGATTAAACAAAAATATCCTGAAGGGCAAGCTCCGCTGCGTATTCAAGCGATGACGGCGACCATCGGCGTGCGTGGTACGCATTTTCGTATGGGGCAAGAAGCGGGTAACACTTTGGCAGAAATTGAAAATGGCTTAGTCAGTTTTGGTGATGAAGCAAAAGCCAAGCCGATTGCACTCGCGGCAGGGGAGGGATCGGTGTCGGATGGTGTTCATCCGCCTGCCGTGATTCCCTTGTTGCTTGCACCGAGCTTCCCTGCGCTGCCAGCTGAATTCGCGCCTGATGCGGTGAGTTTTGATATGCCTGCGATGGCGGGTGTAACAGGCTATCGCGGCGAGCTGGCGAGTGATGAAAGCTTTCAAAATATCATCGCGCCGCTGGTCGCCGAAGCAAGCCACATTACCTTGCCCAACTTAGCTGAAGGGATTTATCACGTGCGTTTACGCGCCGTGGATAGTCATGGTCTGCAAGGCTTGCAAGCACTTCAAACGATTGTCGTGAAACTGCCGCCCGTGGTGATTGCTCCCGCACCGCCTGCTGACTTTCCTATCGTATCGCCCTCACGTCCGATTGTGAGTGGTGCTCAAATGCTGACAGGCTGGAGCGATATTCATGGCTATCAATACCAGCTACAAATTGCCTCCACGCCTGACTTTGCAGTGACCGTGCAAAACGTCACGCGTACAGAAAGCTTTTGGACCTTTGCTACGCCTGCTACGGGCACTTACTTCTTGCGTCTGCGCTTGTTAGATGCTCAGGGTCGAGTCGGTGCTTGGTGTGAAGCGGTGAAATTTAACGCGCTGTAAGGACTTTAATTTTTTGCTTAGAACCCTCGCCGAAGTCTGTGGCGGGGTTTTTTGTCTGCGCGCTCGTGATAGAATCCGCGCCTTTTTTAGGGGCATCGAATCTGCGCGATGCCTGCCCAATTTCAATACTTTAGGAAACTTGCCATGTTCTCAAGCCAAAACACCATCGCCCATACCGACCCAGAAGTGTGGGCGGCTATCGTTCATGAAAATCAGCGTCAAGAAGATCACATCGAATTGATTGCCTCGGAAAATTACACCAGCCCTGCTGTGATGGAGGCGCAAGGTAGCAAGTTGACCAACAAATATGCCGAAGGTTATCCGGGTAAGCGTTACTACGGCGGCTGTGAATATGTGGACGTGGCTGAGCAACTCGCGATTGATCGCGCCAAGGCTTTGTTCGGCGCGGAATACGCCAACGTGCAACCGCATTCGGGTTCGCAAGCCAACCAAGCGGTGTACGTTTCGGTGTTGAAACCCGGCGATACGATTTTGGGTATGTCTTTGGCGCATGGCGGTCACTTGACGCACGGCGCGTCGGTGAATATCAGCGGCAAGTTGTACAACGCCATTCAGTACGGACTGAATGACAAAGAAGAAATCGACTACGACCAAGTGCAAAAATTGGCGAATGAACACAAACCCAAGATGATTGTCGCGGGTGCGTCGGCTTACGCCTTGGTGATTGACTGGAAGCGTTTCCGCGCCATTGCAGATAGCGTAGGCGCGTATTTGTTCGTTGATATGGCGCACTACGCAGGCTTGATTGCAGCAGGTGTTTATCCTTCTCCAGTCGGTATTGCTGATTTTGTTACGACGACGACGCACAAGACTTTGCGCGGTCCGCGCGGTGGCTTGATTTTGGCAAAAGCCGAACACGAAAAAGCTTTGAACTCAGCGATTTTCCCCGCACTGCAAGGCGGCCCCTTGATGCACGTTATCGCGGCAAAAGCCGTAGCGTTCAAAGAAGCGGGCAGCAAAGAATTTAAGGCATATCAAAAACAAGTAGTCGATAACGCGCGCGTAATGACCAAAGTGTTGACCGAGCGCGGTCTGCGCATCGTGTCGGGTCGCACCGACAGCCATGTGTTTTTAGTCGATTTACAAGCCAAAAATTTGACCGGTAAAGATGCCGAAGCCGCACTCGGTCGCGCGCACATCACGGTGAATAAAAACGCCATTCCTAACGACCCACAAAAACCGTTTGTCACCAGCGGCATCCGCATCGGCACACCTGCCATGACCACACGCGGCTTTAAAGAAATCGAAGCTGAAAAATTAGCGCATTTGATTGCCGATGTGTTGGACGCGCCCAACGATGAAGCCGTCACTAAGCGCGTGGTTGCGGAAGTGAAAAAATTGACGAGCGCGTTTCCGGTGTACGGAAACTAGGATGCGGGATTAAGGATTCGGGATTAAAAAGCCGCGCTGCTGCTTTCCTGAATCCTGAATCCTGAATCCTGAATCCTGAATCCTGAATCCTGAATCCTGAATCCTGAATCCTGAATCCCTATGAAATGTCCGTTCTGTAAACACTCCGAAACGCAAGTTGTGGATACGCGCGATAGCGACGACGGCGACAGCATTCGCCGTCGTCGTCGTTGTGTGGCGTGTGAAAAGCGTTTTACCACACATGAAAAAGTCGAGCTGCGGATGCCGCAAGTGGTTAAACAAAACGGGATGCGCAGCGAGTTTGACACGCAAAAACTGCGCACCAGTTTTTCGCGTGCGCTGCATAAACGTCCCGTTTCTACTGAGTTGGTCGATGCCGCCATTGATCACGTCACGCAATGGATTTTTGCTTTGGGTGAACGCGAAATCGGCTCGCGCCAAGTGGGTGAAATGGTGATGAAAGAATTGCTCAAGCTCGACAAAGTTGCCTATATCCGCTTCGCCTCCGTATATAAAAGCTTTCAAGATGTCGGCGATTTTTCGGATGCCGTGAATGCCGTGAGCGACGCGCCTGCGCGGCGTGCCACGGATAGACGCAAACCTTAATGCTCTCCCCTTTAGATAGCCAATACATGGCACTGGCTTTGCGCTTGGCAGAGCAAGGCTTGTATTCCACCAGCCCCAATCCGCGCGTGGGCTGCGTGTTGGTGCGCGATGAAAAAATCGTCGGCACAGGTTGGCATCAACGCGCAGGCGAATCTCATGCCGAAGTGTTGGCATTGCGCGCGGCAGGCGAGGCAGCACGGGGTGCGACGGCGTATGTGACCTTAGAGCCTTGCAGCCATTTCGGACGCACGCCGCCGTGTGCCGACGCGCTGATTAGCACAGGGGTGGAGCGGGTGGTCATCGCCATGCAGGACCCGAATCCATTGGTGGCAGGGCAGGGCGTGGCAAAACTACGCGCTACAGGCATCGCAGTGGAATGCAGTTTGATGGAAGCCGCCGCGCGCGAATTAAATCTCGGTTTCGTCGCGCGTATGACGCGCGGTACGCCGTATGTGCGCAGTAAAATCGCCAGTAGTTTGGATGGTCGCACCGCGCTGAAAAATGGCGTGAGTCAGTGGATTACTGGCGCGGACGCACGGCGCGATGTGCAACATTGGCGCGCCCGTTCTTGTGCGGTGCTGACCGGCATCAACACCATCCTCGCCGACGATGCGCAACTCAATGTGCGCGATATAACAACCACACGCCAACCGCTGCGCGTGGTGTTGGATAGTCAGTTACGTATGCCGCTTGATGCGAAAATTTTGTTGGCTAGCAATACGCTGATTTACACCGCTGCGCAAAATGCCGAAAAAATTTCCGCACTGGAAAAGCTCGGTGTCGGCGTGTGCGTGTTGGCGCATGCCGACGGTCAAGTGGACTTAACTGCAATGCTCAAAGAGCTTGCGCAGCGTGGTATTAACGAGGTGTTGGTAGAAGCGGGCAGCATCTTGAACGGTGCGTTATTGCAAGCGGGATTAGTCGATGAATTATTGCTTTACCTCGCGCCGCAATTATTAGGCGACATGGCGCGCGGCATGGCGAGTTTAGGTGAGTTGACGCAGCTAGATCAGCGTGTTGAATTGCACTGGCAAGATGTACGCCAAGTCGGTAACGATTTGCGCGTGCAGGCAAAAATTAAAAGGACAGAAAATGTTTAGTGGCATCATCGCCGACGTGGGGAAAATTCAATCTACGCAAAATCGTGACGGTGGTTTACGCCTGACGATTGCTACGCAGGCACTCGGCTTGGACGATGTACAACTCGGCGACAGCATCGCGGTGAACGGCGTGTGCCTCACCGTAATCGCCATAGACGGCAAGGCTTTCAGCGTGGATGTGTCGTGCGAAACACTGGCTTGCACGGTTGGATTGGCAGCGCAACACGCGCCCGTCAATCTGGAAAAAGCCTTGCGTTTATCGGACCGATTAGGCGGACATTTAGTCAGCGGTCACGTCGATGGCGTGGGCGAGGTTGTCACTTTCGATGACTTAGGCGAAAGCTGGAAACTCGTTATCCGCGCCCCGCAAAATCTGGCGAAATTCATCGCCATCAAAGGCTCAATCACCATCAACGGCGTGAGCCTCACCATCAATCAAGTCAACGCCTGCGAGTTCGCGCTCAACCTGATTCCGCATACCTTGCAAATGACCACGCTGAAGAATTTAAGCGCAGGCAGCCGCGTTAATTTGGAAGTGGATTTGATTGCTAGGTATGTGGAACGAATGATGTTGGCACAATAGTAATTGTGCTTGTATTTATTAGGGCATATGCGTGTCAAAAAGAAAGCCTGGATACTCACGCTTAATCAATGTTTGTAGCGCGTCTTCCGATGGATTTTCAGAGGTAGGTTTTTTTACAGGTAATGCATTTAATCCATCATCACTTTCATTTTGAAATTTACCGAGTCCGAAGCCATCGCGATTTTTTGCAAAATCTATAAGTAATTCTTGACCGTGCAATTTGGCATATATGGGTAGCAGATACAGACCGTCCCAACGATTGCTGCCTAATACCTTTGAAATTAAATTTTTTGTGTCTGACTGTGAATATGAGCCGGACAGTAATTTAAGTTCTATGAATGAATCTGCCAGTTGTATGTAAACACGTTTAGGTGGTAACTCGACTTGCGTCTGTGATAGTGCAGTTACTAATACGACACCAAATCCATTCACAGCCAAATATTCACTCGCATCTCTAGGATACGCGATGTCATAAAAACCGATGCGCGCTATTTGCCCATAAAACTGATACTCGACCGCAGCATTCTTAATCCGTTCTTCATAATTTAGAGGTGTTACTGGATTGTTCGACCAAGAGCTTGGGGCAGCGATGTGAAAATCGTCTGCCGTGCATGATTGATTAAACAGCATGCTAAAAGTTAGAAGAAGTAAAGAAGTGCGCATAGTTTTCAGTAATTGATTGGATAAAATTGCGGCTCTTTTTGTTGTTAACGTGCGGAAGGTGCTAGATGGTGACATCAACAAGAAGAGAACGCCAGGCTCTTGTCTATGACCTCAATCAATAAACCCGCACCCTCTCTGATGCCGAATCGCCAATATATCAACTCGATCTTGCGCGGGCAGGTAGCGGTATAGTGCGACATAGCCAGTGTGTCCGTGCGAGATGACTAGTTCGCGCAAATGTTGCGGAGCGGGTCGTCCGATTAGGGGATGGCGTTGTAACACTGCGCTGGCATCGACGATAAGTTGTCCAGAGGCGAGGGCAAATTCGGGTGCTTCTTGTTCTAAAAAATCCAAAATGCGATCGAGGTCGCGCAGGGCGCGTTCGGAAAAATTGACGACCGACATGATTAACGCGGGCTGCGTTTGGTTGCGGGCGTTTTGCGCGTAGTCACTTTTTCAGGCGCAATCGCTTTGGGGTGTTTCGCCGCCTTGCCCGCACTACGCGCAAGAATGTAGTCATGCACATCTTGCATTGCATAGAGCGCGCCGCCCGCATCGACTTCGGCAGCGGAGGCTAAGGCATCGTTGATGAAGGCTTGCCGCTGTTCTGCTAAACGCGCTTGAGTGTCCAATGCTTCGACCATAAACGCGTGCGGTGTTCTGCCTGATGCTAGAGCCACTGCCGCGATACGGAACTTTAATTCTTCGGGGAGTTTGAGGGTGGTGCTAGTCGCCATGATGGTCTCTTTGTTTAAGTGTTACCAAAGTAACACTGTTAAGTTGAGACAGTCAAGGTAGGCTACATTTCATTAGTGAAGCCGCCCATCACACACCGCACTGATAGTAGAATCGCGCCCTTTCTCGCTGCACACGACGCTTTACGGTAGCAACCCCATGCCCATCCTCTCTCACATTAAATGGCTAGCCCTGCTCACTTTGTTGGTGAACGCCGCTGCGATGTTGTCGCCGATTATTAACGGCGGCGATTCGATTACCTATGCGGCGTTGGCGCAGCACATCGCGAGCAGTAATGATTGGAATAGTTTGATTTTGGATGGGCAAGATTGGCTGGATAAGCCGCATCTGCCGTTCTGGATTACGGCGGTATTTTTTAAGCTATTCGGCGTGAGTACCTTCACCTATATCTTGCCCGGATTTCTCGCGCATTTAGTCGGTGGATTTTTTACTTATCGCATCGCGCGGTTTTTTTATGGACGCGATACGGCTTGGTTGAGCGTGCTGGTGTATGTGTCGGCGTATCACTTGATGGACTCGTCGATTGAGGTAAAAGCCGAGACTTATTTGACCGCCTTCATTATGGGTGCGTGTTATTACTGGCTGCGTTTTGATGCGCAGGCGCGGCTTAAATACTTGTTGTTGGGCGCGGCGTTTAGCGCGTTGGCGGTGATGACTAAGGGTGTGTTTACGCTTATCACCATTAGCAGCGGCTTGGTGTGCATGTGGATTTTTCAGCAGCACTGGCAAAAACTTTGCAGCTTGAAATGGTCTGGCGCGCTGCTGCTGGCGTTAGCGTTTACCGCACCTGAGCTGTATGCCTTGTATGTGCAATTTGATGCGCATCCCGAAAAATTAGTGTTTGAACACACACACGTTTCGGGGATTAAGTTTTTCTTGTGGGATAGTCAGTTTGGTCGCTTTTTTAATTCGGGCCCGATTCAAAATCACAACGGCCATCCGTTTTATTTTGTGCTGGTTTGGCTATGGTCATTTTTGCCTTGGGTGTTGGTGTTTTTTGCCGCGCTGCTGGCGGGAGTGCGCAACTTTTCGACTAGTAGTCATAGCGAAAAATCTAGCTTGATATTTTTGTGCGGCGGATTTTTTATTACCTTCGCCTTGTTCAGCGCGACCAGTTTTCAGCTTGATCATTACACGGTGATTTTGTGTCCGTTCGCCGCAATTTTATGCGGCAAATTTTTGCATGACTGGTTACAAAATAGCTCTTATCCCCGAATCTGGTACGGCGCACAACTGTTGCTGGCTGTGCTGTTGGCGGGCTTGGCGGTAACTTTGACGGTGTTGATAGCGAAGCCTGCTTTGCTCACATTTTCGGCGGTCGCCTGCGCATTGATTGGCATTTATGTTTACCGCACTTATCGTGATAAAAAACTCGTCGCTTTAGCCTATCCCGTGCTGGCAATCAATTTATTATTTGCGGTGTTGGCGTTGTTTACCGCGCTCACTTTTCAAAAATATGATGTGCCGTATCACGCCGTAAAAGTGCTGTCCACGCAAGTGAATGTGCCGCAAATTTATGCGCATCAAATGGCGTTGCAATGTCGAGAATTGGCGGTCTATTTGCAACGCGATTGCCAGCCCGTTGATGATTTTCAGCAGCTTAATGAGACTGATTTCGTTATCTTGTTGCGTGAGCAAGACATCAGTGCACTGCTGCTGCTTTATCCCAATGCGACGCGCTTAGCCACATGGGATGGCGTGATACACAAGACAGGCACGTTCAATAAATTGCTGGCGATGGCGCGCGACACTTGGCCATTAGAGCGCGTTGCACTACTACACGTCCATCGCCCTTAATCGCGCCATGTAAGCCGCGCTGCAATGGTAGAATCTCGCCCCTTTTTGCGCGCGCGCATTCGCGCCGCCGAGTAGCTTATTCGAGGTTTATCGCATGACAGGCATTTCCCCCATCACCGAAATCATTGACGAAATACGTGCGGGTCGTATGGTCGTTTTGATGGACGAAGAAGATCGCGAAAACGAAGGCGACTTAGTTTTCGCCGCTGAATTTTCTACTCCCGAAAAAATCAATTTTATGGCAAAACATGGACGTGGATTGATTTGCTTAACGCTCACCGCCGCGCATTGCGAGCAACTCGATTTGCCGCTGATGGTGCGTGAAAACGGGCTGCCGTTAGCGACCAATTTCACTTTGTCGATCGAGGCGGCAAGCGGTGTCACCACAGGCATTTCAGCAGCAGATCGCTCGCGCACCGTGTTGGCGGCGGCGGCGAAAAATGCTAAACCTGCCGACATCGTGCAACCTGGTCACATCTTTCCTTTGCGTGCGCAAAATGGTGGCGTGTTGGTGCGTGCTGGACACACCGAAGCGGGCTGCGATTTGTCTGAATTAGCTGGCTTAACACCCGCTTCGGTAATTTGCGAAATTCTCAAAGACGATGGTGAAATGGCGCGCTTGCCTGACTTGATTGAGTTTGCCAAATTACATGGACTGAAAATCGGCACGATTGCTGATTTGATTGAGCATCGCAGTCAGCATGAAAAATTAGTCGAGCGTGTGTCTATGCGCAAAGTGCAAACCGCGTACGGCGAATTTGACTTGGCGACTTATGTTGACAAGACCACGCAGCGCACCCATTTGGCTTTGGTTAAAGGCGCGATTCAGCACGATGTCGAAACCTTGGTACGCGTGCATGAACCCTTGTCGGTGTTGGATTTTTTAGAGCATAGCGAGGAGGGCACATCGACTAGCGTGCATCAAGCGATGCAAAAAATTGCGCAAGCAAAAGCGGGCGTGTTAGTGATGTTGCATCGCAGTGAAACGTCGCAAGACTTGTTGGCGCGCGCCACACAAGTTAGCGCAAAAATTGCGCAATGGGATTCTCGTAGCTACGGCATCGGTGCGCAGATTTTGCGTGATTTGAAGGTGGGCAAAATGCGCTTGCTTGCCACCCCGCACAAGATGCCCAGCATGACGGGATTCGGCTTAGAGGTCGTGGGTTACGCGACTTGCTAAGCCTTAATTAAAATAAATTTTGAAGGAAAAAACATGAAAGAAATCGAACCAAATCACAACGGCAAAGGCTTGCGTATCGGCATTGTGCAAAGCCGTTTCAATCCCGAAATTTGTGAAGGCTTGTTGGGTGCGTGTCGCGCGCAGTTGTTGCAACAAGGCGTGGCGGATGAGGACATTACGCTGGCGACCGTGCCTGGCGCATTGGAGATTCCACTGGTGTTGTTGCATATGACGGAAAGTGAAAAATTTGACGCATTGATTGCGCTCGGTGCGGTGGTGCGCGGCGATACCTATCACTTTGAAGTTGTCTCGAATGAGTCCGCGCGTGGCGTGGGCGATGTGCAATTAGCATGCGGCGTGCCCATTGCGAATGCGATTTTGACCACTGACACGGACGAGCAAGCGATTGCGCGGATGAGCGTTAAAGGTGCGGAAGCCGCACTGGTCGCGATTGAAATGGTCAATTTATTAAAGGGCGTGGCATGAGCGAAGCAGCGTTGAAAGAAGTGGTTAAATCTGCGGCAAAAAGCCCACGCCATCGTGCGCGCGAATTGGCGTTGCAAGGTATTTATCAATGGCGCGTATCGGGTACAGATGCCGCTGCGATTGAGAAACAAATGCAAGCCGAAAATAATTTGGGTCGTTACGACAAGACTATGTTTAGCTCGCTGTTACGCGGTGCATTAGCGCAACACATTGAGGTCGAAGCCTTGCTCGCCCCGTGTTTAGATCGCAGCTTGGATGAGTTGAGCCCAGTCGAATTTGCCGTGTTGCTATTGGGTGCATTTGAGCTGTCATGCAAGCTCGAAGTGCCTTACAAAGTCGTCATCAACGAAGCCGTCGAATTAGCCAAAACCTTCGGCGGCACTGACGGACACAAGTATGTAAATGGCGTGTTAGACAAACTCGTCCCAAAAGTCCGCGCAACAGAATTCGCAGCACGCAAAGGATAGATGAGCAGTGGGAAGTTGTGAGTGGTAAGTGGAAAACCATCCAGCTCCGTTTCCCACTCACCATTTACCAATAAAAAATGTCTGAATTCGATCTCATTCGTCGCCATTTCACCCGCGCTACACCCAGCGCGCTGTTGGGAGTGGGCGACGATTGTGCTTTGTTGCAAGTCAGTCAGGGTAATGTCTTGGCGGTATCGTCGGACATGCTGGTGAGCGGCACGCATTTTTTTGCCGATGCCAATCCCTATTGGTTGGGACATAAAACCTTAGCCGTAAATTTATCCGACTTGGCGGCGATGGGAGCAACACCGCGTTGGGCGACACTGGCGTTGTCTTTGCCTTACGGTCAATCTATTAGTGACTCCCGCCCTCACCCCACCCCTCTCCCAGAGGGCGAGGGGGCAAACGATACGCTGCGCGAAACTTTAATCGACGAGACTTGGCTGACGCAATTTAGCGCAGGATTTTTTGCGTTGGCGCAGCAATACCAAGTTGATTTGGTCGGTGGCGACACCACGCGCGGCGCGTTAAATTTATGCGTGACTATCATGGGAGAAGTCCCTGTTGGCAAGGCGTTGCGGCGTGATGGGGCAAAAATTGGCGATGAGATTTGGGTGTCCGGTAAGTTAGGCGATGCGGCGTTGGCGTTGGCGTATTTACAAGGAAAAGTGTCCTTAAATAAAGCCGAGTTTTCCGCTGTCGAGCGTGCTTTGCATCAGCCACAGCCACGTGTGGCTTTGGGCTTGGCATTGCGCGGCATTGCTAGCAGCGCGATAGATATTTCTGATGGCTTATGGGCGGACTTAGGGCATATTTTGACCGCCTCAAATGTCGCTGCGCAGCTTGAATTCTCGGCACTTCCCATTTCATCTGTATTGCAAAATAAATCGAGTCTGACCCCATTTTTTCAGCAGTGCACGTTAGCGGGCGGCGATGATTACGAGCTTTGTTTCACCGCTGCGGTGCAGCATCATGCTGAGCTGTTGCGTTTATCTAGCGAATTAAACTTGCCGCTAACTTGCATCGGCAAAGTTGTGCCAGGAAAGGGTTGTGTGGTACGCGATGCGCACGGTAATGCTATCCAACTGACGAGAGGCGGCTATGAGCACTTCTGAACATGAATCACATGAGTTGCTGGTGCAGCCTAACTGGCGATTTTTGTTTCGCCATCCAGCACATTTTTTAGCCTTTGGTTTTGGTAGCGGATTGGCGCGCAAAGCCCCTGGGACATTTGGCACGTTGGTGGCGTTTCCCTTGTACTGGTATTTATCTGCGCATGTCTCGGACGCGGCATTCCTATTCATTTTGATTTGGTCGTTCGCCATCGGTGTGTGGGTGTGCGACATCACGGGAAAAGCCCTAGGCGTGGCAGATTACGGCGGCTTGGTGTGGGACGAAGTGGTGGCGATGTTGCTGGTGTTATTTTTTACACCGACAGGTTGGGCTTGGAGTGTATTGGCGTTTGCGCTGTTCCGCTTTTTCGACATTGTTAAGCCGCAGCCGATACGTTATTTCGATCAGAACTTACAGGGTGGATTTGGCGTGATGTTTGACGATATTGTGGCGGCCGGATATGCCTTGTTATGTCTTGCCATTATCAAGAGCGTGCTGCCATGAAAGCCTTGCTATTAGCTGGATTGCTGTTGTGCAGTGCGAGTGCGTATAGCGAAACTTTTAGTGCGAAAGTCATCAGTGTATTAGATGGCGATACGGTGTTGATTAAGCGCGGGGCAGGGGTGTTAAAAGTACGCTTGGTTGAGATAGATGCGCCTGAAAAATCGCAACCGTTTGGCGCGAGTTCGCAGCAGTCGTTGGCGGGTATGGTGTTGGCGAAGCAAGTGCAATTTAGCAGTCAAGCATTCGATCAATATGGACGCATGATTGCGCATTTAAGTGTGGCAGGTTTGGATGTAAATGCCGAGCAAATCAAGCGAGGCATGGCGTGGGAGTATTCACATTTCCATAGCAATCAAGCGTTGCGCGCACTCGAAGCTGAGGCGCGTGCCGCACCGCGCGGACTATGGGCAATGAGCAATCCCACCCCACCTTGGGAGTGGCGCAAACAGCATCCGAATAGCGCGTCACCACAGCAGCATCACAGCAATGCGCCTATGGTTCGCGATGCCTCATGCGCTAATAAAAAGCATTGCTCGCAAATGACTAACTGCGATGAAGCGCGTCATTATTTAAGCGTGTGTGGACTTAAGTACCTAGATGGGGACGGGGATGGTGTGCCTTGCGAAAAGCTGTGCGCCGCTCATGCAGGGCAGGCTAAAACGCAATGAAATTCGGCGGTCAAGCCACTTGTGATGCGTGAAAATGTAAAAAAGTTAAGTTTTTATAGGGTTTGTGCATTAAGGCTGTACAAAACAAATAAATTGGGTGCTACACTTCGCGCCGCTGCACAGGGCAGTTATTCATAAACTAACTCAAGGAATATTCAACATGAACAGAAAAGAACTGATCGACGCATTGGCTGAAAAAACTGGCAGCACTAAAGCAGACGCGGAACGCAACATCGCTGGCTTGTTAGAAATTATCACTAGTACATTGAAAAAAGGCGACAACGTTGCTTTGGTTGGTTTTGGTACATTTGAAGTGCGCAAGCGCGCCGCGCGTATCGGACGCAATCCTAAGACTGGCGCAGAGCTGAAGATTAAAGCATCTAAAGTGCCTGCATTCAAAGCGGGTGCTACATTGAAAGGTGTTGTAAACGGCGTTAAGAAGTAAGCTGTTTTAACATCGCACAGTTGTTAAATTGTGCTTAAAAGGAGTTCATTGCTGAACTCCTTTTTTATTGTGTCAACACAAGTCAGTCTGTTATTGAGTAATACTGAATGATGTGGTTTGGAAGAATGCGGCAAGTTTGCTACAATGCCGCCGCTGTTTTGATTTTTAATTTAAGGGTAGGAGATAAAGATGTCTATTGAACAACGCGTAAAGAAAATTGTTGCTGAACAATTAGGTGTAAATGAAGCGGAAGTTAAAAACGAATCTTCATTCGTAAATGACTTGGGTGCGGATTCACTGGATACAGTTGAATTGGTCATGGCACTGGAAGAAGAATTCGAATGCGAAATCCCTGACGATGAAGCAGAAAAAATCACCTCAGTACAAAATGCCATTGACTACGTCTTGGCTCATCAAAAGTAATTCCTTTCAATTCTGTTGTTAAAAACGGAGTCAGCTTGTCTAAACGTAGAGTAGTTATCACGGGACTGGGGATTGTTTCTCCAGTCGGACTTGGAATCCCTAACGTCTGGCAAAACATTGTTGCTGGAAAGTCTGGGATTACCACCATTTCTCATTTTGACGCGAGTGCTTTTGCTTGCCAGGTTGCTGGTGAAGTAAAAGATTTCGATGTCACTCAATTTTTGCCTGCGAAAGATGCACGCCGCATGGATAGATTTATCCATTTCGGTTTGGTCGCGGGTATCGAGGCGCTTAAAGATTCTGGTTTGGAAGTGACCGAGCAGAATTCCGAGCGCATCGGCGTGAATATCGGTTCGGGCATTGGCGGTTTGCCTATGATCGAAGCGACTCACGACGATTATCTGGCGGGTGGTCCGCGCAAGATTTCGCCGTTCTTTATTCCTGGCAGCATCATCAATATGATTTCTGGCAATCTGTCGGTGATGTTCGGTCTGAAAGGTCCGAACTTGGCGATGGTTTCTGCTTGCACCACTGGCACGCATTGCATAGGCGAGTCGGCTCGTATCATCGAGTACGGTGATGCCGATGTGATGATTGCGGGTGGTTCGGAAGCGACTATCGGCGCGTTGGCAGTGGGCGGTTTTTCTTCGGCACGCGCCTTGAGTACGCGCAACGATGATCCTGCTACGGCTTGCCGTCCTTGGGATAAAGACCGTGATGGTTTTGTCATGGGCGAAGGTGCGGGCGTGTTGGTGCTGGAAGAATACGAACACGCTAAGGCGCGTGGCGCGAAGATTTACGCGGAATTGGCGGGTTATGGGATGAGCGGCGACGCATATCACATTACTTCGCCGAACAGCGATGGTCCTAAGCGCAGCATGTTGAACGCGTTGCGCAACGCTGGGGTTAATCCTAGCGATGTGCAATACGTTAACGCGCATGGCACGTCCACGCCGCTGGGTGACAAGAACGAAACCGACGCGATTAAATTGGCGTTCGGCGACCATGCCAAAAAATTGGTGGTGAATTCCACTAAGTCGATGACGGGTCATTTGTTGGGCGGCGCGGGCGGTATCGAATCAGTGTTCTGCGCGCTGGCGGTACATCATCAAATCTCGCCACCGACGATTAACATTTTCAATCAAGATCCTGAATGTGATTTAGATTACTGTGCGAATACTGCGCGGGATATGAAAATTGATGTCGCGGTGAATAACAACTTCGGCTTTGGTGGAACGAACGGGTCGTTGGTATTCCGTAAAGTTTAATTGCACGATGCTGATTAACGGGCAAGTTGGCCAGAGCATCAGCATTCGCGACCGAGGATTGTTATACGGTGATGGTGTGTTCCGTACCTTGCGTGCGCAACATGGCACCGCCTTACATCAAGATTTACATCTGCAAAAAATTCAGCAAGACTGTGCAAAGCTGGGCATACACTGCCCAGCTTTGTCGCATCTGGAGCACGAGTTAGCGGGCTTGCTCGTACAGCATCCCAACGCGATTATTAAACTTATCATCACGCGCGGTATCGCAGAACGCGGCTATGCAGCCAAAGCAGATGCGTCGCCTACGCACTTGTGGGATGTCAGCGATTTGCCTGTGTACCCTGCACAAAATTACACTTTGGGTATCGCGTTGCGCATCTGTGACTTGCGCTTAAGTCAGCAGGCGCAACTAGCGGGCATCAAACATCTCAATCGCTTAGAAAATGTTTTGGCGGCGAATGAGCCGCACGCTGCGAAATTTGCTGAGGGTTTGTTGTTGGATGCGCAGGGCAATGTCATCGAAGCTATACGCAGCAATGTGTTTATGGTACGAGATGATGTGCTAGTTACCCCAGATTTGTCGCAATGCGGGGTGGCGGGGGTGCAGCGTGATCGCGTGATTACTTACGCCGTACAGCACGCCATCCCTTTGCAAATTCGCGCTATTCCCTTAGCTGAATTATTGGCGGCGGATGAAGTTTTTTTGGTGAATAGCGTGCTGGGCTTATGGCCAGTGCGAGAGTGCGCCAATCGCACTTGGCATGACTTTGCGATGGCACAAAAATTAGCGGGATTATTTGAGCAGGAGCGCGGCTTATGAAAAAAATACTGACTTGGATATTACTGTTTATTTTGTTATTCAGTGCTGGCTTGGGTTATCTCTTAAACCGCCCGCTAGCCTTGCCAGCTATGCCTTTCGAGTTTTCGATTGCCGCAGGCAGCAGCTTAAAAAGCGTTGCGCATCAATTAGCCTTCGCGCAAGTTCTGCCATCCGAAACGCTCTTCGTTCTACTGGCGCGCGTGATGGGTAAAGCCGACAAAGTAAAAGTGGGCGACTACGCTTTAACGCATCCCGTGTCGATGTTGGAACTGCTCAATATCATCAGCAAAGGGCAAGTGCAGCAAAGCCAAATCAGCGCGATTGAAGGCTGGAGCTTCAAACAATTTCGTGCCGCTGTGGATGCTCATGCTGACTTGAAACACACCACGCAAGACCTGACCGCGACGCAAATTTTGCAAGCGATAGGCGCAGCAGAAACGCATCCAGAAGGGCTATTTTTCCCCGACACTTATTTCTTCGCTAAAGGCAGCAGCGATGTGCAAATTTATAAGCGCGCCTATCAAACCATGCAACAACACTTGAGTGCAGCATGGGCAACCCGCGAGGCAGACTTGCCATTGCACACGCCTTACGAAGCGCTAACCCTTGCTTCTATTGTGGAAAAAGAAACGGGTACGCCTAGCGACCGCGCCATGATTGCGGGCGTGTTCGTTAATCGCTTGCGAATCGGCATGTTGCTGCAAACCGACCCTACGGTGATTTACGGCATGGGTGAAAAATTCGACGGCAACATCCGCCGCAATGATTTAACCCGCGACACGCCTTACAACACCTACACGCGTGCTGGTTTAACACCCACGCCGATAGCCTTACCTGGGGTGGCATCACTACAAGCCGCACTGCATCCCGCCAAAACAGACGCGCTATATTTCGTCGCGCGCGGCGATGGGAGCTCTAAGTTTTCCAGCAGTTTGGATGAGCACAATCGCGCCGTGAATCAATATCAAAAATAAGGAAAAACGAGTCGCTAGTTTTTAGTCGTTAGGCATTGGTTAAAACCGAAGATGGCTCTTTGATTTGTAACGCAGCATTTTTCAGTTTTCTGAATAACTATAAAAATATCTAATCGTCTCGTCACAATGAAAAACAAAATTAAAGTCGTCGAATTATTTGCAGGTGTGGGTGGTTTTCGTCTGGGGCTTGAAGGTTGGCATGGGCAATCTGCATCGTCTGCTTATAAAAAAGAGTTGAGTGCTAATTATGAAATTACTTGGAGTAATCAATGGGAGCCTTCAACCAAAGTTCAACATGCGTCATGGGTTTATGAAAGTCGTTTTGGCGTACACGGTCATTGCAACGAAGATATTTCAACTGTAGATGTTTCTAAAATACCTGATCATGATTTGTTGGTTGGCGGTTTTCCTTGCCAAGATTATTCAGTTGCAACAACGCTTAAAAACTCGAAAGGCTTGTTGGGAAAAAAAGGTGTTTTATGGTGGGCTATCCATAAGATTTTGACTGAGAAAAAAAATAGAACTAAATATTTGTTTTTAGAAAATGTTGATCGTCTCCTCATTTCTCCATCAGGGCAACGCGGTCGCGATTTCGCAATTATTCTTCAAAGCCTGAACGAATTGGGTTATGCGGTTGAATGGCGTGTTGTTAACGCCGCAGAGTTTGGGATGCCACAAAGAAGGCGGCGCGTTTTTATTCTTGCGTATCTTTTTGGGACTTCTATTTATAAACAGTTGCAAAAAACGTCAGCTAATCAATGGATGCTGGATGATGGCGTTATCGCGCAAGCACTTCCTGTAACTGCTAAAGATGCAATGTTCCCGACTGAATTTAAGTTGGAGGGCGATGTTGTTTCTATTTCAGAATCATTTAATAAAAACGAAATTTCAGGTGTGTTTGAAAATACTGGCGTGATGATTGATGGTTTGGTCACAACAGTTAAAACGCAAGCAAATTTTGCAGGCTCGCCCACCGTTTTAAGAGAAATAATTTTGAATAATGAAGTAAGCGAAGAGTTTTATATCTCTCCGCATGAGCTTGAAAAATGGCAATACTTAAAAGGCTCAAAGAAGGAGTTGCGCATCAATGCGCAGGGCTTTGAATACAATTACAGCGAAGGTGGGATGATTTTTCCTGACTCATTAGATAAGCCATCGAGAACCATCATTACGGGTGAGGGCGGAAAATCTGCATCAAGATTTAAGCATGTGATAGAAACCCCTAAAGGTTATAGAAGACTTACGCCCGTTGAACTTGAACGGTTGAATATGTTCCCTGATAATCATACTAAACTTGCAGGTATCACCGATACAAAAAGAGCTTTCTTTATGGGTAACGCTTTAGTGGTGGGTGTTATTGAGAAAATTGGTGTTGCTTTACAGCGGGCAATTGAAAAATGAATTTACCCTACGATATTAACGATAAAGACTCGATTATTGACTTTGCAAAGCGTTTGAAAGGAAATACTTTAAGGGATGTTTGCGATCTCAGTACTTACCAAAATGATTATTCTGATAAAGGGAAGTTTGGGAAAACACTAGAAAAATTTTATTTTTTGTACGAGCCTAATTCTGACTCGGAGCCAGATTTTGCAGTCGCTGGACTTGAACTGAAATCGACCCCATTAAAGCGATTACAGAACAAGGAATATCGTTCCAAAGAACGACTGATTCTAAACATTATCAATTATCTTGAAGTAGTAAACCAAGATTTTGAGACCAGCTCTTTTTGGAAAAAAAATGCCAATCTTTTATTGATATGCTACTTGCATCAAGCTGACACTCACGTTCTGGATTATCTAATTAAGCTTGTTGATGAGTGGCACTTTCCTCGTGCCGATTTGGAAGTAATAAAACATGATTGGCAAATCATCAAGCAAAAAATAGCAGATGGCAAAGCACACGAACTGTCCGAGGGAGATACGTTTTATTTAGGTGCTTGTACTAAAGGTGCGAAGGGTGGCAATCCAAGACCTCAACCATACTGCGACATCCCTGCAAAGCAACGAGCTTATTCATTAAAGCAAGGTTATGTGAATCACATAATTGCATCAATCTCAAACGAGACTGCGGGGATTTATGGTAAGTTGATTTCATCGACAGCTATTGCAAAAAAGCTAACGATAGAAGAAGTCGTAACGGTTAAATTTAAGCCTTATTACAACAAATCTATTAAACAAATAATCGATTTAACGGGGGCGGAAATTAACCCTAAGGCGAAGCATTTTTACGCAATTCTTACTAAAGCAATTCTCGGCATTGAGCTAGATAAAGAGATTGAAGAATTTGAGAAAGCCGACATCGTTGTAAAAACAGTTAGGCTGAAAGCGAATAACTTGCCGAAAGAAGATATTTCGTTTCCAACTTTCAAATATGAAGAAATTGTCAATGAAGATTGGGATGATTCAGATTTCAAAAATACTTTAGAACAGAAATTTTTGTTTGTATTTTTCCAGTATGAAAATAATAATCTGATACTAAAAAAAGTCATGTTTTGGAATATGCCTTACGCAGACATTTTACAAGCCCAAAAAGTTTGGGAAAGAACGAAAGATGTTATTGCTAAAGGCACAATAGTTAAAAATTTCAAAACAGATAAGAACGGTAAAGTAAGTCGCATTACCAATTTCCCCAGTAAAAAATTTAATTCGGTTGCGCATGTAAGACCTCATGCGACGAATTCTGCTGATGCCTATCCTTTGCCGAAGAACGATAAGTTTACCAATGCAAGCGAATATACCAAGCATTGCTTTTGGCTTAACAGTACTTATCTAGAAGAACAAATCTATCTCAAAGATGCCTTTTTAATCAGTCATAAATCATGAAAAAATTTATCACTTTTGAAGGCATGGATGGGGCTGGGAAGAGTACGCATTTGGCGAATTTTGCGGACGCGTTGCGCGCGCGCGGACATGAGGTCATCGTGACGCGCGAGCCAGGTGGCACGGTGTTGGGCGAGCAGTTGCGCGAGATTTTATTGCAGCAAAAGATGAGTAATGACGCAGAAGCCTTGCTGATGTTTGCGGCGCGTGCCGAGCATCTGGCGCAAGTAATTGAGCCTGCTTTAGCGGCAGGAAAAGTGGTGATTTCGGATCGTTTTTCGGATGCGACTTTTGCTTATCAAGGATCTGCGCGTGGCATGGATTGGGCTAAATTGCAGACGTTGGAAAGCTGGGTGCAGCAAGGTTTGCAGCCTGATTTAACTTTGTTTTTTGATGTGACGGTCGCGGTGTCTAAACAGCGTTTAGCCAACAACCTCAGCTTGGATAAATTCGAGCAAGAGCAGAGTGATTTTTTTGAGCGCGTGCGTGCGGGCTATCACCGTCGCGTGGCAGAACATCCCTCGCGCTATGTGGTGCTGGATGCAACCCAAACAATAGAAAAAGTTGCCTTACAACTTCGTACAATTTTGGACACGCTATAACTTATGAGCGCACTTTATCCTTGGCAAGAAAATGATTGGCTGCGGCTGCAAGCGTTGCGCGCGCGTCCGCCGCAAGGCTTGTTGTTCAAGGGGATTAAAGGCATAGGCGAGTTGGAATTGGCGATGCACTTTACGTACGCGCTGTTGTGTCAGCAGCCGCACAGCTCTGGCACGGCATGTGGCGCATGCCCTGCGTGTCATTGGTTGTCGCAAGGCACGCATCCCGATTTTCGTTTAGTGCAGCCCGATGCGCTTAGTTTGGCGGGTGAGGAAAGTGAGACAGGCAAAAAACCGAGTAAGCAAATTAGCGTCGAACAGATTCGCGAGCTGGCGGATTTTTTGAGTTTGTCGGCGCATCAAGGCGGCAAGCGCGTCATTATTATTCATCCCGCCGAGGCGATGAATCACAACGCGGCGAACGCTTTATTAAAAAGCCTAGAAGAGCCGCCGCGCGATATGTTGTTTATTTTAGTGACGCATAAAGCGCAGCAACTTTTGCCGACGATTTTGAGTCGTTGTGTGGCGTTCAATTTAACTGCGCCTGATGTAGCAACCGCTACTACTTGGTTGCAAACACAAGGTATTGCGCAACCCGCCAACGCATTAGCCAGCGCGGGGTTCGCGCCCTTGTTGGCATTGCAGGGCGATGCGCAAACTGGCTTAGATGAGCGCGAAAAATTACTTGTCGCCTTACGCCAACCGAGTGTACTAGATGTGTTTGCACTGGCGGAAATGTTGCAAAAAACCGAGCAAGTTTTAGTCGTGCAATGGTTGCAACAATGGAGCTTTGATTTGAGCGCGATGAAGCTGGCGGGCAGTGTGCGTTATCACATGCAGGATGCGGCGGCGATTAAGAAGTTGGTCGCGCCTATCGAGCCTTTAGAGTTAGCGCGCTTGCAAAAACTATTGCAAACCGCCAAGCGCGAAGCGCAACACACACTCAATCCGAAATTATTTTTTGAATCTTTATTGCTGGCATATCGCCAGTTACTCACGGCTTAACACTATGTCTTTTATAGATTCGCACTGCCACATTAACTTCCCCGATTTGGTCGATAACATCGACGCTGTGTTGGCGCAAATGCAAACTAATCACGTCACCAAAGCATTGTGTGTGTCGGTGAATTTGCCCGATTTCCCGCAAGTGTTGGCACTCGCCGAACGCTTTGAAAATATCTACGCTTCGGTCGGTGTGCATCCCGATTATGAAAATGAAATCGAGCCCAGCGTCGCGCAATTAGTGGCGTTGGCGCAGCATAAAAAAATCATTGCAATTGGTGAGACAGGCTTGGATTATTTTCGCTTGACCGGTGATTTGGAATGGCAGCGTGAACGCTTTCGCACCCACATCCGCGCCGCACGAGAATGTGGCAAACCGCTCATCATTCATACTCGCGCCTCGGCTGACGACACCGTGCGCATCATGGCGGAAGAGCGCGCCCAAGAGGTGGGTGGCGTGATGCATTGCTTCACTGAGAATTGGGAAGCTGCGCAAGCTGCACTCGATTTGAATTTCTACATTTCATTTTCTGGCATCGTCACATTTAAGAACGCCACGCAGATTAAAGACGTGGCGCAACGTGTGCCGCTGAATCGCATTTTGATTGAGACCGATTCGCCGTATCTCGCGCCGATTCCGTTTCGCGGCAAACTGAATCAACCTGCTTATGTGAAACATGTTGCCGAAGAAATCGCGCTGCTGCGCGGCATCAGCGTGGAGGAAGTCGGGCAAGCGACCAGTGAAAATTTTGCGCGTTTATTTGGAGTCCACTAACCGTGCAAAAAATTACACTACAAAGCGCAGAATTTTATTGACAGATTTTTCGCTATCCCTATAATGCGCGCCTGTTTCGCGGGAATAGCTCAGTTGGTAGAGCGATACCTTGCCAAGGTATAGGTCGAGAGTTCGAACCTCTTTTCCCGCTCCAAATTTGAGGGAAAGCATAAAAGCTTTCCCTCTATTATTTGAAATGTGGCTACTAAGTTTCAAATAGCAAAGTTTCAAAGTAGTGCCGTGGTGCGTTAGCAAATCGGTTATGCCCCGGATTGCAAATCCGGTTAGCCCAGTTCGACTCTGGGACGCACCTCCAAATGCCGTAGGTTTCAATAATTTTTCGCGGGAATAGCTCAGTTGGTAGAGCGATACCTTGCCAAGGTATAGGTCGAGAGTTCGAACCTCTTTTCCCGCTCCAATAAGAAAACGCCCTAGAGAAATCTAGGGCGTTTTTTTCGCGCGCATGGATGGGCTTAGGCATGTTTAGCAAACTGAGAATTGCCATTACAATGCGCGACTTATGCTCACCTATTTAATCCGTCGTATTCTTTATGCCATCCCGATACTAATCGGGGTCAATTTGCTCACCTTCGCGCTGTTTTTTGTGGTGAATACGCCCGATGATATGGCGCGTATGCAGTTGGGTGTGAAGCGCGTCACGCCTGATGCCATCGAGAAATGGAAGCAGCAGCGCGGCTATGACCAGCCGATGATGTTCAACGCTCCTCTGAGCGGCGCGGACAAAATCACCCATACTATTTTTTGGCAAAAATCCGCCAGTATGTTTGTACTGGATTTTGGCTATGCGGACGATGGTCGTAGCATCAGCGGCGAGATTCTTCAGCGCATGACACCCAGCTTAGCCATCGCCTTGCCGACGTTTGTGATTGGCTTGTTTTTTTATGTCAGCTTTGCTTTGTTGATGACGCTATTTCGTGGCTCGGTGGTGGACATGGCGGGGGTGGCGTTATGCGTTTTTTTGATGTCGGTATCAGGACTTTTTTACATTATCGGCGGGCAATTTTTGGTCAGTAAAGTTTGGCATTTAGTGCCAATTTCTGGGTACGCAAACGGTGTAGAGAGTTTCAAGTTTATTGTGTTGCCAATAGTCATTGGGGTGGTTAGCGGCATTGGTTCGAGTAGCCGTTGGTACCGCACTATTTTCCTCGAAGAAATCAGCAAAGATTATGTACGCACCGCGCGCGCTAAAGGCTTGTCCGAGTTGCGCGTGTTGTTCACTCATGTGTTAAAAAACGCCATGATTCCGATTTTGACGGGTGTGGTGGTGGTGATTCCAGTGTTGTTTATGGGAAGTTTGTTAACGGAATCATTTTTTGGCATTCCTGGTTTGGGGAGTTACACCATAGATGCCATCAACGCGCAGGATTTTTCGGTGGTGCGCGCCATGGTGTTTTTGGGCTCGCTGTTGTACATCGTCGGGCTGATTCTCACGGACATCTCCTACACACTGGTTGATCCACGGGTGCGTTTGCAATGAGTTTTATGCCCATTATTTTATGGAGCGACGCGCTGGTGTTCTTAATCATCGCGAGTGTGACTATGAGTGCTCTGATAATTCGTCGGCGCGAGCATTTGTTGTTGCCTTGGCGGCGCGTGGCGAAGAGTCGTGTGGCGATGCTGTCCTTACTGGTGTTGAGTTGCTTTGTTTTCGTCGGTTTGTTAGACACGCTGCATTTTCGCCTCGCTTTGCCCGCACAAAATTCGCTTGATAAAATTTATTCGTCGGAAGTATTGAGTGGATTGGATGTGCTGCTTACGCCGCTACGCACGCATACCGAAAAAACCTATTCCGCACCGTTCTCGCTCACCTTATTCGCCAAAGAAAGTTTTACTGATGCACCAGGTCAGGTGTGCCGTGACTATCCGCGTTTGCAATTTGGCGGTGCGCATTTAAGCAGCGAGTCGCAGCGCGGGCGTGATGTCTTGGCGCGTGCCAGTTGGGGCGGCTTGGCGGGCTTGTTAATCGGGATTTTGGCTTGTTACGCATGGGTATATTTGCCCACGCGCAACCGCACTGTGAAGAAAGGTGGGCACTTTTTCCCACCCTACGCAATCGTTAGTGTGCTGCTAACCAGCACGCTAATTGGTGCGCTGGCTAATCTGGCAACGGTGTATCACGTTTTAGGTACCGATAAAGTTGGCATAGATGTGCTGTATTTATCGCTTAAAAGCATCCGTACGGGGCTGATTATCGGCACGGTTACAACCTTGGTAACGCTACCGCTAGCATTATTTTTGGGCGTGGCTGCCGGTTACTTTCGTGGTTGGGTGGACGATGTTATTCAATACCTTTACACGGTGTTGAGTTCGATACCGAGTGTGCTGCTGATTGCGGCGGCGGTGCTGATGATGCAAGTGACGATTGATACGCATCCGCACTGGTTTGCGACCGCCGCGTCGCGCGCCGATTTACGCTTGGTGTTTTTGTGTTTGATTTTAGGCTTGACCAGCTGGACAGGTTTGTGCCGTTTGCTGCGGGGCGAAACTTTGAAACTGCGCGAAATGGAATACATTCAGGCGGCACAATCGTTTGGCGTATCGAATCTGCGCATTCTGTCGCGCCACATTATCCCGAACGTCATGCACATTATTTTGATTGCCTTGGTGATGGATTTTTCAGGCTTAGTATTGGCCGAGGCGGTGCTGTCGTATGTCGGCGTAGGCGTTGATCCGTCGATGATTTCGTTTGGCACGATGATTAACGGCGCACGTTTAGAAATGGGGCGAGAACCGATGGTGTGGTGGGCGTTGGCAGCGGCGTTCTTTTTTATGTTGTTGTTGGTGTTGGCGGCAAACCTGTTCGCTGATGCGGTACGTGATGCCTTCGACCCGCGTATCAACCATCGCTAATTGATTTATTAGTGAGATAATCGTAAAATTCGCGGCAGCGTTTGAATGCGCGCGCAACCTTAGGTAATCCTCGCTATGAATAAACATCTCAGTACTTATTCCGCCGTATTTTTAGTGGTGGCTAGCATGTTAGGCACGGGCATTCTCACCACCACAGGTATTATTTTGTCCTTGGTCAAAACCCCAGCGGCGGTGATGGGGGTTTGGGTTTTGGGTGGTTTACTTGCGCTCATCGGAGCTTGGTGTTATGGCGAATTGGCGCGTCGCGTGCCACGCAATGGTGGCGAGGCGACGATTTTGCGCGAACTGATGTCGCCGACTTTGGGCGAGATTGCTGGATTGACTTCGTTTGTAGTGGGTTTCGCCGCGTGCAACACCGCTTCGTCGATGGCATTTGTGGATTATTTGGCTGAAGCGATGCCCTCTTTGCATGTGCAGCCCGCCATTTTGTCCTGCATCGTGTTGTTGGCGGTGACCAGTTTGCATGGTTTCTTAGGTCGAGTAGGTTTGCGTATTCAAACTTTATTAGCGACGGCTAAATTCGCCTCCTTGTTTGGACTTGCCTTATGGGGGGTGTATTTGATGAGCGCGCCTAGCTCTGCACCTACCGTACCCGCAAGTGCTGATGCGGAGCTGGCTGCGGCAGGATTTGGTGGTGCGTGGGGGCAGGCGATGATGTTGGTAATGTTCGCTTACAGCGGTTGGAATGCGGCGATTTATGTGGCGGGTGAGATTCGCGACCCGGTTAAAAATGTCAGAAAAATTTTGTTAATCGGTACGGCAATTGTGGCGGCATTGTTCATCTTATTAAATGCGGTGCTGCTGACGCAATTGCCCGTTGCCGCGCTGGAAGGCGTGCGCCCCGTGATGGCGACCTTGGTCAAACATATGTTTGGCAGTGATGTGGCCGCAATATTTTCTGGCTTTGTAGCGTTCGCTTTACTGTCATCCATTGGTGTGTCGGCTTTTCTAGGGCCGCGTGTGCTGGCGGCGATGTTAAGTTGGTTGGGTAAAGATGCCAGCCACAAAAATGACGCGCCCGTTCAAGTCTCGCCACTGTTGATTTGGTTACAAGCTGGCTTGTCGATATTGATGGTGCTCACAGGTACGTTTGTACAGATTTTGACGGTGATGGGATTCTTACTGGGCTTGTTTCCGATTATCAGCATCTTGTGTTTGTATCGTGGTGTGGATGAACACAAAAGTCAGTCCAAAACTTGGGTACGTTATGTCTTCGCACCGTTGTTTATTTTGGTCTCCAGCGCGATTTTGTTATTAGGTGCCTGGCAAAGTCCGCGCGAGGTGAGCTTTGCCTTAGCAATAGTCGGCGGCGGTTATCTCGTTCGAGTCACCATGCGCCGTTTTTATTCTTAATTTTATCCCCCGCTAACATTATGAAACTCAATCAAGCTTTGCAAATTTTTGTTGTTATGTGGTGCGCTTTGACGGTATCCACAGCAGCTGCTGAATCAGACGCGCAACACGCCGCGCTGTATTACGCGGGACTGGATGCGCCCTCCGCAGAGCGCAAAGTGTTTCAGACGCAAGTACAACGCGCCTGGAAAAACTATAACGGGCAAATTGGCAAAATTATGTCGGGCTGGGCTGAAAAAGAAGTGGGCTATGCGGGTGGCGGCGAAGTTTTTTATCCATTTTCAGGCCCTGATTTTTTGACCATAGACCGCATGTATCCGAATGCCGATCGCTATGTTTTGGTTGCCTTGCAAAAAGCCCTCAAGCCTAGTTACGCCGACAGCATGGATAAGCCTGCACGCGCCGACTTTGAAAAACGCTTGGGCGCGGCGTGGAATCAATTTGGTCGCTTGGGATATTTTCGCACTGAAGATTTAGATGAGGATCAGCACAGTCAACATGAGCGTATTGGTGCTACTACTATTTTGATGGCCTTTGCGGCGTTGCAAGGCTATGAGGTGTTAGCGGTCAATCCGCTTGCTTTCAATTCAAGTAGCGGTGATTGGGAGCTTAACTCTGCGCGCGATGCGAAATGGAATTCGGTGCGTTTATCTTTGCAAAAAAACGCCCACAAAGTCACTTTAGATTATGTGAGTTTGGACTTGTCGAATGGCGGTTTGCACGCCCAACCTGAGCAAGCGGCCTGGTTGAAAACGATGACGGCGCATCCCACTTTGCTCAAGGCTGCCTCGCATTTGTTGCAAGAATCTTACTTTAGTAACTTGCGTGACATGCTGGTCAATGCCGTACCAATCGTTGTGCAGGATGAAACGGGTTTGAAATACACCGACTTGGCTAAAATTGGCAAAGTCACTTTGTACGGCAACTTTGTGAAGCCCTTAGCGATGTTTAAGAAAACCACGCAACCCGCACTGGCAGAGGCGTACGCAGCCGCAAAAGATAAGAAAAAATTACCTTTCGCGTTTAGTTATCTGAAAAATTCTGAGCAACGTTCGGTACAGATTGTGCGTCGTGTAGCCGCTGTAGAAAAAGCAGTCGCTAGCACGAGCAAATCAGGGCTTACGGCACGCCCGTAAAGCTGCGCTGCACAAACGCCGCGACCAGGCTATTAAAGCGTTGCGGCTCATCGACAAACATCGCGTGTCCACTTTCACTAAACATTTCTACTTGCGCGAGTGCTAGGTTGTTCCTCAATAAATCCTCCCCTTGTTCACGCAGATGCGGACGAATGGCGTACAGCACGGGGATGCTTTGCTTAAACACGATGCCGCGCCAATAGCTGCGCGGGTAGGGCTGACTAATTAACTGGATTGAGGCTTGCACGGGCACTTGCAACACCGAACTCACCGCCGCTTGCGTGATGTCGTCAGGCGCGTGTGGTTTGAAAATGTTTTCGGTAAAGGTAGTTAAGAATTGTTTGCGGCGTTCTAGGCTGGCTAAATCGGCAAAAAAAGTGCTACTACGCGCCGCAGGTGGCTTGCCCGCACCGATGGAATTGTCGATTAACACTAAGCCACGCAAGCCTGTTTGCGGATGGCGTTCAATAAAATCCAGCGACTCCAACACGCCTAGCGACCATCCTGCCAATACATAGTCATGTACTTGTGCTGCGCGTAAAAAATCTTCCATGTCGTTCATGCGCACCGCCACCGTATGCGATCCGTAATAAATCTCGGACTGACCTTGTGAGCGCGGATCAAACGCCAGTACGCGAAATTGACTACCAAGTGCTTCTAGTTGTAAGCGAAATACGCTAGCGGGCATTAACCAACCAGGAATAAACACCACGGTGCGTGCGCCTTGTCCCGCCTCTAAATAATGCAGGCGCAAGCCATCGCGGTTGTAAAAACTATGGTCATTTATAGTGGCAGACATGCTAATAGGGCTGACGATAAGCAAAATGAACCAGGATAAAACTTGGCGTATCAACAGGATTCTCATAAGTTAAAACGGAGGGGATGGTTTTTTTCGGTGGCGGCGCAGCATACCTCATGTTGTTGTAATTCCTTGTTGCTGTTAAGTGTTGCGAGAACAGTTGAAGCAAGGTGGTGATTGGTGATAGAATGCGCGCCGCTTAAACGTAGTCATTAAGCAAATATCCCACTCGCACCAGTTGGGGTGCTCTTAGGAGTCAAGCTAGCGAGTGGTAGTTCTAACCCTTAAACAATGGAGTAAGTCATGGCTGTAACAATGCGTCAAATGTTGGAAGCTGGTGTGCATTTTGGTCACCAAACACGTTTCTGGAATCCTAAGATGGCTCCGTTTATCTTCGGTCATCGCAACAAAATTCATATTATCAACTTGGAAAAAACCGTCGCGATGTTCGCTGAAGCGGAAAACTTCGTGCGTAAATTGTCGGCTAAAAAAGGCACAGTGTTGTTCGTTGCGACTAAACGCCAAGCACGCGACATTTTGCAAGAAGAAGCAGTGCGCGCCGATTCTCCTTTTGTTAATCACCGTTGGTTGGGTGGTATGTTGACCAACTACAAAACGGTGCAATTGTCGATTAAGCGTTTGCGCGATTTGGAACAAATGCAAGCCGATGGCTCATCAGAAAAAGTAACTAAAAAAGAAGCGTTGATGATGGCGCGTGAGCTGGAAAAATTGGAGCGCAGCTTGGGCGGTATCAAAGATATGAAGGCGTTGCCTTCAGCGATTTTTGTGATTGACGTGGGTTACCAAAAAGGCGCGATTGTGGAAGCGCAAAAATTGGGTATTCCTGTTATTGGTATCGTTGATACCAATAACTCGCCATTAGGCGTTGACTACGTTATTCCAGGTAACGATGACTCAACTCAAGCGATTCGTTTGTATGCTCGTGCGATTGCCGATGCAGTGTTGGAAGGTCGTGCGCAAGCCTTGAATGAATTGGTTCAGGAAGTGGCAGAACAAGCCGCTGCTTAAATTTTTTTAAGCACCGAAGAAGGGGCGTTAGCCCCTTTTTTTGTAAGTATTTATTGAGAATAACGGAGTTAAAAATGGCAGAAATTACAGCAGCAATGGTTAAAGAATTACGCGAATTAACAGGCTTGGGCATGATGGAATGCAAAAAAGCCTTGGTTGAGGCGAATGGCGATTTGAAGCTGGCTGAAGAGCAAATGCGCATTAAGAGCGGCGCAAAAGCGAGCAAAGCATCAAGCCGCGTCACTGCTGAAGGCGTGGTCGGCGCGTTTATCGCGATGGATGGCAAGAGTGGTGCAGTGGTGGAAGTGAATTGCGAAACTGACTTTGTGGCAAAAAATGATGACTTCATGGCGTTCGCTAAAAACGTTGCTGAAACTGTGGCAAAACATAATCCTGCTGACTTGGCTGCGTTGTCAGCATTGACCATTGCGAACGGCACTTTGAGTGTTGAAGAAGCGCGTAAAGCGTTGTTGGTTAAGTTGGGCGAAAATCTGACGGTGCGTCGTTTTGAGCGTTATGCAACGGCTACAGGCAAGTTGGCGAGCTATTTGCACGGCAGCAAAATCGGTGTGTTGTTGAGCTTTACGGGTGGTGATGAAGCGATGGGTCGCGATTTGGCGATGCACATTGCGGCATCGAAACCTAAGTCTGTGGACATCACTGGCGTAAACCCAGTGGACATCGAAACCGAACGTCGTATCGCGCTTGAAAAAGCGCGTGAAGCGGGCAAGCCAGAAGCGATGTTGGAAAAAATTGCGGAAGGTTCAGTGCAGAAATTCTTGAAAGACGTAACGTTGTTGGGTCAAGTTTTTGTTAAAGCCGAAGACGGCAAACAAACCGTTGAGCAGTTGTTGAAAGCTAAGGGCGCAACGGTTGCTGCGTTCCAAATGTTCACCGTCGGTGAAGGTATCGAGAAGAAAGTGGAAGATTACGCAGAAGAAGTGGCGAAGGCTGTTGCCGCCTTGCAGGCGTAATCATCATGAGCGCGCCAGTCTATAAACGTATTTTGCTCAAGCTCAGCGGCGAGGCATTGATGGGTGACGATAGTTACGGCATCAATCGCCAAGTGGTCGAGCGCATCGTTGCCGAAATCGCCGAAGTGGTGGCGATGGGCGTGCAGGTGGCGATGGTGATTGGCGGCGGCAATATTTTCCGTGGGGTGGCTCCGGCTGCGGCGGGAATGGATAGAGCCACCGCCGATTACATGGGCATGTTGGCGACCGTGATGAATTCAATGGCGTTGCAAGATGCCATGACGCGCGGGGGCTTGGAGTGTCGCGTTCAATCCGCGCTGAACTTAGAGCAAGTGGCCGAGCCGTTTATTCGCGGCAAAGCGTTGCGCTATTTGGAAGACGGTAAAGTAGTTATTTTCGCAGCGGGTATCGGTAGTCCGTTTTTTACCACGGACACCGCCGCCGCGTTGCGAGGTGTTGAGATGTGTGCCGAGGTGGTGATTAAAGCCACCAAGGTTGATGGAATTTATACCGCAGATCCGAAAAAAGATCCGCACGCGATTCGCTATCAAAGTTTGAATTTTGATGAGGCGATTAGCAAGAATTTACAAGTAATGGATGCCACGGCGTTGACGTTATGTCGCGACCAAAAGCTGCCGATTATTGTGTTTAGTATTTTCAAAGCCGGTGCGTTAAAACGCGTGGTGATGGGCGAAAGCGAAGGTACTTTAGTTCGCTGTAACTGAAATTAAAGACGCTTTTTTCAGTGAAATTAGGAGAGTGTTGTGATTGCAGAAGTTAAAAAAAATACTGAGCAAAAAATGCTCAAATCTTTAGATTCGTTAAAGACAGATTTGAGCAAAGTGCGTACTGGGCGTGCGCATACGGGGATTTTGGATCACGTCATGGTTGACTACTACGGCAGCCCAACGTTGCTCACGCAAGTGGCCAACGTGACCTTGATTGACTCGCGCACCATCGGCGTACAGCCTTGGGAAAAACACATGATTAGCCCCGTTGAAAAGGCAATTCGTGATGCCGATTTAGGGCTGAACCCTTCGACTAATGGCGAAATTATTCGTGTACCTACGCCTATGCTCACCGAAGAGCGTCGTCGCGATTTGATTAAAGTGGTGAAAGCCGAAGGCGAAGATACTAAAGTTGCGATGCGCAACATTCGCCGCGATGCCAACAACACTTTGAAAGAAGCGTTGAAGAAAAAAGAAATCGCGGAAGATGATGAACGTCGTGCGCAAGACGATATTCAAAAACTCACTGATCGTTTCATTATCGAAATCGACAAAGCATTGGCTGCGAAAGAAGTCGATTTGATGGCGGTCTAATTAGGATACGGGATGCAGGATTCTGGATTAAACAGACAGTCCTCGCGGTCCGAATCCTGAATCCTGAATCCCGAATCCTGATATGAGCCTACTGCCTAGTTCTACTCGTAGCATTCCCGCCGTGGCCGCCGTGCCGCGTCATATTGCGGTGATTATGGATGGCAATGGACGATGGGCGAAAAAGCGTTTTATGCCGCGCGTTATCGGTCATCAGCAAGGTGTCGAAGCCTTGCGCGCCACTGTCAAAGCCTGTCGCGACATGGGCGTTGAGTACCTCACGGTATTTGCCTTTAGTAGCGAAAATTGGCGCAGACCCGCCGATGAAGTGTCATTTTTGATGGGACTTTTCATCAAGGTTTTGGCACGCGAAGCCGTCAAAATGCACGAAAAAAATATCATCCTCAAAATCATCGGTGATCGTGCACCGTTCGATGCGCCATTGGTTAAAGCGATGCAAGATGCCGAGGCTTTAACTGCTAATAACACTGGTTTAACGCTGACCATTGCCGCCAATTATGGCGGGCGTTGGGATGTGTTGAATGCTGTCAAAACCATGCTGCGCGGGCATCCTGAGCGTAGTGATAATTTCACTGAAGAAGACTTGCAGCCGTATTTTTCTATGAGCGACGCGCCTGAGCCCGATTTGTTTATACGCACCGGTGGCGAGCAGCGCATCAGCAACTTTATGTTGTGGCAATTGGCTTATACCGAGCTGTATTTCACCGACGCGTTGTGGCCAGACTTTGACCGCGCCGAGCTTGCAAAAGCTATCGCTTCTTATCAAGCCCGCGAGCGACGTTTTGGTCGCACCAGTGAGCAACTTAAACCCGTCTAAAGGAAATCTTTATGCTCAAGTCACGCATCATCACCGCTGTTATTTTGTTGAGCTTATTCCTCGCCGCTTTGTTTGCTTTGCCAGCGTTTGCCTGGACAGGCTTAGTGGTTTTGATGGTGATGCAAGGCATCGCGGAATGGGCGAAGTTGGCGAAATTGTCCAACCGCAGCGCAAAAATTTATTGGCTGGCGAGCTTGCTGGTGATGCTACTCGTGGTGTGGTTGGACGCGCATGAAGCGGGCATCGCAGCCTTAGTGCGCATGGTGGTGTATGGCGTGGCTGCCTTGCTGTGGTTGATTATCGTGCCCACTTGGATGATTGCGAGCTGGAAAGTCAGCGATACCAAATTGATGGCGTTGCTCGGTTGGGCGGTGTTGATTCCAACTGGCTTGGCGATGTTGGATTTGCGCGCCGTCAGTCCGTGGTTGTTGCTGTTCATCATGGGCTTGGTGTGGATCGCCGATAGTACGGCGTACTTCGCGGGACGCAAATTTGGCAAAAATAAATTAGCCCCTAGCATCAGCCCAGGCAAAACTTGGGAAGGCGTGGCGGGGGCGATGTTGGGCGTGTCCTGCTATGTAATTTTGGTGTGGAGTTTCGCGCCCAACGTGGCGCAGCACGCCATGTTGCCCATCGCCTTATTAGCCGCTTGGTGGTGGGTGGGCTTGGCCGTTATCGGCGATTTATTTGAGTCTGCTATCAAGCGTCAAGCGGGCGTAAAAGACAGCGGCGCATTGTTGCCCGGTCACGGCGGATTACTCGATCGCATTGACGCGCTGACCTCGACGCTGCCGCTGGCTGCACTGGTGTTGCTGATGCAATAGATATGGGAAGTGGTGAGTCGAGCGGCACTGACGTGCCTCAGTGGTAAGTGGAAAACCCCAGTGCATTTCTATTTTTACTTACCACTTTATTCAAAAACAGGAGCTTTAAATCCGTTTTTTGAGGGAATACCCTTGCGGCATAAGGCGCAACGCGCCACCCCACTTACCACTAAGGCGCAACGCGCCGTCCCTCTAACCACTTCCCACTTTTCCTTATGCAAACTCTCACCATCTTAGGTTCAACAGGCAGCATCGGCACCAGCACCTTGGATGTGGTGGAGCGTCATCCTGAGCGTTTCCAAGTGTTCGCGTTGACCGCCTATCGCCAAGTCGATTTGTTGTTCAAACAGTGTGTGCAATTCCAACCTAAAGTCGCGGTGTTGCTAGACGAGCTGGCGGTGGTCGAGCTGCGTCAGCGCGTGCGCGCGGCGGGACTTAAAATCGAAGTGTTAAGCGGCGTGGATGCCTTAGAGCAAGTCTGTGTCGCATCCGAAGTGGATGCGGTGATGGCAGCGATTGTCGGTGCGGCAGGGCTGCGTCCTACGCTGGCAGCAGCGCAAGCGGGTAAAAAAATTCTGTTGGCGAATAAAGAAACGCTGGTGATGGCGGGCAATGTGTTTATGGACGCAGTACGCAACAGCGGTTCGGCGTTGTTGCCTATCGACAGCGAACACAACGCGATTTTTCAAGCTTTGCCGCGCGGCTATAACGGCGACAAACATGCCAACGGTGTGCGGCGAATTTTGCTCACCGCATCGGGCGGCCCGTTTCGCGATACACCGCTCAGTGAGCTGCAACATGTCACGCCGGATCAAGCCTGCGCGCATCCGAATTGGGTGATGGGGCGCAAAATTTCGGTGGACTCGGCGAGCATGATGAATAAGGGTTTGGAGGTCATCGAGGCGCATTGGTTATTCAACGCCAGTGCCGACGATATTCAAGTGGTGGTGCATCCGCAAAGTGTGATTCATTCGCTGGTCGAATATGTTGATGGTTCGGTCATCGCGCAGCTCGGCAATCCTGATATGCGCACGCCAATTGCTTACGGGCTGGCGTATCCGGAGCGCATAGATTCAGGTGTCGCACCGCTAGATTTATTTAAGGTCGCACAGATGAATTTTGTCGCGCCAGATTTTGTGCGCTTCCCATGTTTGGCCTTGGCGTATCAAGCCTTGCGCGCGGCGGGTACAGCCCCTGCGGTTTTGAATGCCGCTAACGAAATTGCCGTCGCCGCTTTCCTTGATAAACACATTGCCTTCCTCGACATTGCTAACATTATCGACGCGGTATTGAACCAATTAGCCGTGTTGCCAGTCACTTGCCTCGCCGATGTTTTACATGCCGATGCAGAGGCGCGCGTTGCGGCAACGGCGCAGATTACGAGGATGAAAAAATGATGACTTTATTAGCCTTTGTTGGCGCGATTGTGTTGTTGGTGGTGTTCCATGAATGGGGACATTTTTTTGTCGCGCGCCGCTGTGGTGTGAAGGTGCTGCGCTTTTCTTTGGGCTTCGGCAAAGTCTTATACAGCAAGCGTTTCAAAGGGTCAGACACCGAGTGGACGTTGTCCGCCATTCCTTTGGGCGGCTACGTCAAAATGTTGGACGAGCGCGAATGCGAGGTCGCGCCTGACGAATTACATTTAGCGTTTAATCGCAAGCCAGTATTGCAACGCATGGCGATCGTGGTGGCAGGGCCGTTGGCGAATTTTTTGCTGGCGATTGCTTTGTATTGGGGCTTGTTTATGTATGGCGTGCCAGGCATCAAACCTATGTTAGGCGAGGTGAGTGCGGTGAGCCCTGCTGCGATGGCGCAACTGCAAGCGGGCGACACGGTGCAAGCGGTGAATGACGATGCGATCCCGAGCTGGCAAGAGCTGCGCTGGAACTTGTTGGATAGAGCATTGCGGCACGAAACCGTGACCCTCACCACGCTGGATAAAACTGGGCAAACCCGCAGCCACAACTTGGATTTATCGGGCTTGCAAGCGTCCGATTTGGATGGCGAGTTTATGGACAAGCTCGGCTTGCATTTATACGAGCCGATTTTATTGCCCGTTATCGGCAAGCTCACGGCGGATGGCGTGGCACAACAAGCGGGCTTGCAAACAGGTGATGTGGTGTTGCGCGCCAATGGTGTCGCGCTGCAACGCTTTCAGGACTTGATACGCGAGGTGGCGAGCCATGCCGAGCAGCCTCTCGTGTTAGAGATTCAGCGTGGCGTGATGCAGCTCAGCATTACGCTGCAACCACGCAAAGTAATGGAAGGCGGCAAAGCGGTCGGCAAAATTGGCGCAGGGCCGCAAGTCGATGAAGCGTTGTGGCAAGCCATGTTTACCACGGTGAGTTATTCGCCCGTGCAAGCCTTGTTGCTAGCGGGGCGCAAGACTTGGGAGACTTCGATAATCAGCTTGAAGATGATGGGAAAAATGGTGTTGGGTGAGGTGTCGCTGAAAAATTTGAGTGGCCCAATTACCATCGCCGATTACGCGGGACAATCGGCGAGCATGGGCTTAGTGGCGTATTTAACTTTCTTGGCATTGGTCAGTATTAGCTTAGGAGTGCTGAACTTGTTGCCCATTCCCTTATTGGATGGCGGGCACTTGCTGTATTATGCCGCCGAGTTTATTAAGGGCAGTGCGGTCTCCGAGCAGAGCTGGGAAATTGGTCAAAAAATCGGTATCGCCTTGCTGGGTACGATGATGCTGTTTGCTTTTTACAACGATATAAATCGAATTATTTCGGGTTAAACAATAATGAGTTTGAAAAAAATCCTAAGCGCGCTCGCGCTGCTTTGCGTTTGCTCTGTTGCTCAGGCGGCGATGCAGCCGTTCGTGGTGCAAGACATCAAAGTAGAAGGCATACAACGCACTGAGCTTGGCACCGTGTTGAGTTATTTGCCGATTAAAGTCGGCGACACCATGGACGACAAGCAAGCTACTAATTCAATCCGCGCGCTGTTTGCGACAGGCTTTTTTAAGGACGTGCGCCTAGAAGTTTCAGGGAAAACTTTATTGGTTAAAGTGCAAGAACGCCCGTCGATTGCCAGCATCGAAATTAACGGTGTAAAAGATTTTCCTAAAGATCAGCTCAAAGACAATATGAAATATGCGGGCTTGGTTGAAGCGCGTATTTTTGATAAAGCGCAGATGGAAAAAGCCGCCTTGAGTTTGAAGCAACAGTATGTCGCGCGCGGTAAATATGCCGTCAGCGTTGAGACCAAAGTCACCGAGCTAGAGCGTAATCGCGTCGCGATTGTGTTTAACGTGATTGAAGGCAAAGTTTCTAAAATCAAGCAAATCAATATCGTCGGCAACAAGGCTTATTCGGAAGCGGAGCTACTGGATTTAATGAAATTGAGTACGCCAGATTGGTTTACTTGGATGAGTAGCAACGACCAATACTCCAAGCAAAAGCTGTCGGCTGATATGGAAGTGTTGCGCTCGTATTATTTGGATAGCGGCTATTTAGAATTTGCTATTGACTCGACACAAGTGTCGATTACGCCCAATAAAAAAGACATCTACATCACCTTGAACATCAGCGAGGGCACAAAATATACCGTGTCCAAAGTGAGCGTGTCGGGTGACACCTTATTGCCTAAAGATGAGATTGAGGCTTTGGTTAAAATCAAAGTCGGCGATGTGTTTTCGCGCAAAGCCTTGACTGAAACCAGCAAGCTCATCGGTGAGCGTTTAGCGCAAGAAGGCCATGCCTTTGCCAACGTCAACGCCATTCCCGACATTGATAAAGTCAAGCATCAAGTGGCGTTTAATGTGGCGATTGATCCAGGTCACCGCGTTTACATTCGTCACATCAACGTCAGCGGTAACACCAAAACCAATGAGGATGTGATACGCCGCGAGTTCCGTCAAGTCGAAGGTACGTGGTTTGATATTAGTAAAATTAAAAAATCTAAGCAGCACGTCGATCGCTTGAATTTCTTTTCTGAAGTCAACATTGAAACGCCTGCGGTGCAAGGCACGAATGACCAGATGGATGTGAATGTCGCGGTGAAAGAAAAATCCACGGGGACGTTCTCTATCGGCGCGGGTTACAACAGCGGTGAAGGCATCGTGTTTATGGGCGGCGTGTCACAGGCGAATTTATTTGGTACGGGTAACAACCTCTCCACGCAACTCAACACCAGCCGCGTCAATCGCAATGTCTCGGTGTCTTATACCAACCCGTATTACACCGACGAAGGTGTGAGTCGTGGCTTTGATATTTACGACCGCAATACCAACGCGACTAACCTCGCGGTCAGCCAATACACCTCATCCACACAAGGCGGCGGCGTGCGTTTTGGTGTGCCGATAGATGAAGATGAAAGCATTAGTTACGGCACTTCGATTGAGCGTTCGCACATCGGTTTAACGGCTTTAAGTCCGCTGCGCTTCACTAACTATGTGAATACTTTTGGCGCGACTAATACCACGGTGTTAGGCACCATAGGCTGGGGCAAAGACACGCGCGACAGTGCGATTTACACCACCGAAGGGTCGGTCAAACATTTGTATTTAGAAACCGCTTTGCCCGTGATGGACATGCGTTATTACAAGCTCAATTACGATCACCAATTGTTCTATCCGCTCAACACCGATTGGACGTTATTGCTCAATGGTCAAGCGGGCGTAGGCGGTGGTTATGGCGGACGACAAATGCCGTTCTTCAAAAACTATTACGCGGGTGGTACAGGTTCGGTGCGCGGTTATGAACCGAATTCTTTAGGTCCACGCGATACCAGTAATTTGTCGATAGGTGGTACGCGCCGAGTGGTCGGTAATATCGAAGTATTTGCGCCGATTCCAGGCATTAAAGAAAAGTCCTTGCGCTTGAGTGGCTTCCTCGATGGCGGTGCAGTATATGGCCCTAGTGATGTGCTCGGTTCGATGGGTGGACGCTACTCGACGGGGGTTGCATTAACGTGGTTGTCGCCTATGGGCCCGTTGAAATTTAGTTATGGCGTGGCACTGAATAAACAGCAGCAAGATAAGTTGCAACGCTTTCAGTTCACGCTGGGTTCGATGTTCTAAAGGAGTATCAACATGAAAAAATACTTATTAGGTTGTGCTTTGATAAGCGTTGCGGTCAGCGCGATGGCGGCGGATTTTAAGGTGGGCGTGGTCGATACCGAACGGGTGTTGCGCGAGTCCGCCCCCGCGATTAAAGCCGAAGAAAAAATTAGCAAAGAGTTCTCGGCGCGTGATGTCGAAATTAAAGCCTTGAACAAACAGGCTAAGACCTTACAAAGCCAATTAGAGCAAGACAGCGGCAAGCTGAGTGATGCGGATCATCGCAATAAAGAGCGCGAGCTGAGCAGCTTGAATGTCAACTTGCAACGCTTGCAGCGCGAGTTTCGCGAAGACTTAAACCTGCGCAAAAATGAAGAGCTGGCGACGGTATTAGAGCGCGCCAACAAAGCGATTCAGCAAATTGCGGGAACGGAAAAATACGATTTAATTTTGCAAGAAGCGGTGTATCGCAATCCTAAAATTGACATCACTGACAAGGTGATTAAATTTTTAGCTAACGACACTATCGCTGAGAATAAATAAATCGCGATGAACGGTTTTAGTTTAGATGAATTGGTGGTGAGCTTAGGCGGGCAAGTATTGGGCGACGGCACGACACGCGTCACGCAAATTGCGACGTTGGAAGCCGCAACCGCTGCGCAAATTAGTTTTCTCACTAACAGCAAATATCGCGTACAACTCGCCAGCTCCCGTGCTGGCGCGCTGATTTTGTCCGCAGCCGATGCCGATGCGACCACTCAGCCGCGCATCATTTCTGATAATCCTTACGCTTACTTTGCCAAGGTTTCCGCGCTGTTAAATCCTTTGCCGCAGGCCCCTGTCGGGATTCATCCCGCTGCGATTGTGGCTGCCAGTGCGCAGATAGATGCGACAGCCAGTATCGCGGCGACGGCGGTGATAGGCGCGGGTGCGGTGATAGGCGCGCACAGTGTCATCGGCGCAGGCTGCGTGATCGGCGAAAACGTGGTGATAGGCAGTCATGCGCGGCTTTATCCGCGCGTGGTGGTGTATCACCATTGCGTGATAGGCGCGCGTTTGATTGCACATTCTGGTGTGGTGATAGGCGCGGATGGTTTTGGCTTTGCGGTCGAAGGCGACCATTGGTTGAAGATTCCGCAAATCGGTCGCGTGGTCATCGGCGACGATGTGGAAATCGGCGCGAATACCACCATAGATCGCGGTGCATTAGCCGATACGATTATCGAAGACGACGTGAAGCTCGATAATCAAATTCAAATCGCCCACAACGTGCGCATTGGTGCGCATACCGCGATCGCTGGCTGCGTGGGCATTGCGGGCAGTGCGGTGATCGGTAAGTATTGCCGCATCGGTGGCAGCGCGGGGATTTTGGGACATTTGCAAATCGCCGATCACGTCGAGATTGCGTCGTTTTCATTGATCGGTAAATCCATCCGCGAAGCGGGCTCGTATGCGGCGATTTATCCGTTCGCCAAAGCTGAGGACTGGCGTAAAAATGCTGTGCATTTGCGTCATTTAGATAGCTTGGTTGACCGCCTCAAAGCACTCGAAAAACAAGTTGAATTATTAAAGGGAGAAGCACCATGCAAATGAACATCCACGAAATTCTCGAAACACTGCCGCATCGTTACCCGTTTTTGTTAGTCGATCGCGTGCTCTCGATGGAGCCGGGCAAAGAAATTGTGGCACTGAAAAACGTCACGATTAACGAGCCGTTTTTCCCTGGCCACTACCCGCATCATCCTGTCATGCCTGGCGTATTGATTATCGAAGCGATGGCACAAGTCGCCGCCTTGTTGTCGTTCAAATCTATGGTTGCCAACCCTGAAAAAAAATCGGTGTACTACTTCGCAGGCATTGATGGTGCACGCTTTAAGCGTCCTGTTAGCGCAGGCGATCAAATTATTTTCAAGGTCACTTTATTGCGCAGTATGCGTGGCTTGTTCAAGTTCAAAGCGGTTGCCGAAGTGGATGGTTTGTTGGTTGCCGAAGCTGAGCTCATGTGTACCTCCAAAGAAGTCGAATAAATTCGGGCATCTCTATAAATCCAAATCTCATCGCGATGCGTTGTTGCTCACAAAAAATTATTCCTTACATAGTCTGTCTATGCGCGTCGTAATTTTTTGTTCGCGCCTAGTCTCACTTCGATATTTGAATTTCTAGAGACACCCGATTACAATTAAATAATAGGGTTAAAAATATGATTCATTCCACTGCGATTATTCACCCCCATGCGCGTCTCGCTGACGATGTGGAAATTGGTGCGTACAGCATTATTGGTGAGCATGTTGAAATCGGTGCTGGCACGGTGGTCGGCCCGCATGTGGTGATACACGGGCATACGCGTATCGGCAAAAATAATCGCATCATGCAATTCAATTCTTTGGGCGAAATTCCTCAGGATAAAAAATATGCAGGCGAGCCGACGCGTTTGGAAATTGGCGATAACAACACCATTCGTGAGTTTTGCACCTTCAATCTAGGCACGATACAAGACGGTGGGCTGACCAGCATCGGCGATGACAATTGGATTATGGCGTACGTCCATATTGCGCACGATTGTCATGTTGGCAATCACACCATTATGGCGAATGGCGTGACCCTCGCAGGCCATGTGCGCATTGACGATTGGGTGATTATTGGTGGGCTGACAGGCGTGCATCAATTCGTGCGCATCGGCGCACATGCAATGACGGGTTTTCAGTCGCGCATTACCCAAGATGTACCGCCCTATTTCACCGTGGCGGGTAATCCTGTTGAGGCGCATGGCATCAATTCGGAAGGCTTAAAACGACGCGGTTTTGACGCGGCGCAAATCGCTACGATTAAAGCGGCGTACAAAACGATTTATAAATCAGGCTTGAGTTTTGCTGATGCGCAAAGCGCATTGCAAGCGCAACTCAGCGACCATCCTGAGCTACAACTACTAGTCGAATTTCTGGCCAGTTCACAACGCGGCATTGTTCGTTAAGGTTTCCTAAGTAATGCAATCAGAAAAAAAAATAGTGGTCGGTATCGTCGCGGGCGAAGCATCGGGAGATTTGCTCGGCAGTCATTTAATCGCAGCGTTAAAAGCGGCGCAGCCTAACGTCGAATTTGTTGGTATCGGCGGGCCGAAGATGCAAGCGGCGGGCATGAATGTGTTGTATCCGATGGAAAAGTTGGCAGTGCGCGGCTACGTCGAAGTGTTGCGTCATTACTTAGAAATCGTCGGCATACGGCGCAAATTACGCGCTTATTTTTTAGCTAATAAGCCACAACTTTTTATCGCCATCGACGCGCCTGATTTCAATTTAGGTTTAGAGCGCGATTTGAAATCCGCAGGTATTCCGACGGTGCATTATGTGAGCCCGTCCATTTGGGCGTGGCGTGGCGAACGCATCCACACAATCAAACACGCGGTATCGCACATGTTGTGTTTGTTTCCGCATGAAGCCAAGCTGTATCAAGACGTAGGCGTGCCGGTCGATTTTGTCGGACATCCGCTTGCCGACATGTTGCCGCTGCATCCTAAGCGTGCCGAGATGCGCGAAACCATGCGCATTCCGCTGGGGGCTAGCGTATTTGCGCTGTTGCCAGGCAGCCGCCAAAGCGAAGTAAAAAGTTTGGCAGAAACCTATATCAATACCGCGAAATTGATTTTGCAAAGTGTGCCAGATGCGCGTTTTTTAGTGCCGCTGGTGAGTCGCGAAACGCGCCGCATGTTCGAGCAGGCTTTGTACGATTTTGATGGCGAACAACTGCCGATTACCTTGCTGTTTGGTCACGCCCAAGATGCCATGATTGCTGCCGATATGGTGCTGGTGGCATCGGGTACGGCGACGCTGGAATGCGCGCTGCTCAAGCGCGCGATGGTTATTACTTATCGTATGCCGAAATTATCTTGGTGGCTGATGAAGGGCAAAGGCTATCTGCCTTACGTTGGCTTACCGAACATTTTGTTGGGACGTTTTGTCGTACCTGAATTATTGCAACATGACGCAACGCCGCAAAATTTAGCGCAAGCGATGTTGAATTTATGGCGTGATAAAAATGCTGTCGCCGAACTCGAAACCGCCTTCACCGAATTGCATTTGAGCTTGCGCCATGACACCGCGCAAAAAGCTGCCGCCGCGATTTTGCCGTACTTAGCAAAGGCTCTATAAATTGAAATATCTAAGCAAGACTAGGCGCGAACAAAAAATTACGACGACACATAGAGCCACTATGTTAGGAGTGATTTTTTGTGAGCAACAACGTATTGCGACGAGATTTCGATTTATGAAAAAGGCGTGATGTACGCGCAGTTAATTTGCTGTGGCGTGGATGAAGCAGGGCGTGGCCCGTTGGCAGGGCCCGTCAGTGCCGCAGCGGTAATCCTCAATCCTGCCCGTCCGATTGCAGGCTTGGCAGACTCGAAAAAACTCTCCGAAAAAAAGCGTGATTTGCTCGCACCCGAAATACGCGAACACGCTGTGGCGTGGGCTGTGGCGTATGCGACAGTGTCCGAAATTGATGAGCTCAACATTTTGCAAGCCACCTTGCTCGCCATGCGCCGCGCGGTGTTGGCGTTGTCTGTAACGCCAGAATATGTGTTGGTGGATGGCTTGTTTTGCCCCGATACGGGTATTAAAAGCGAAGCGATCGTGCAAGGCGATAGCAAAGTTGCCGCGATTTCAGCTGCGTCAATTTTGGCAAAAACCGCGCGTGATGCGTTGATGCTGGAGCTGCATGAGCAATACCCGCAATATGGTTTTGCGGGACACAAAGGCTACGGCACAGCGGCGCATTTGGCAGCGTTGCAGGAGCATGGTGCGTGTGCCATTCACCGTCGCAGTTTCAAACCTGTGCGCGATGTTTTACTGACAAACACAACGCGCTAAGCATTTTCGAGTAGGCGAAAAATCGCTATAAAAAATTCACCAAAGTAGTTGAAAGTGAATGGCAAAACAGCTTAGCTTTGCTATAATGCCGCGCTTCAGCGTGTAGCGCAGCCTGGTAGCGCACTACCTTGGGGTGGTAGGGGTCGGAAGTTCGAATCTTCTCACGCTGACCAAATTCATCACTTCCCAGTCCACTCGAATTTAGACCGACGATGCGTATTCTCATTAGCAATGACGATGGTTATTTCGCGCCGGGACTGGCGATACTCGCAGCACATCTAGCCTGCATTGCCGAAGTTGTGGTGGTCGCGCCCGAACGCGATCGCAGTGGCGCAAGTAACTCCTTAACACTCGATAGACCGCTCAAATTACGCCGCGCCGATAGCGGCTTTTATTACGTCAACGGTACGCCCACTGATTGTGTGCATTTGGCGGTCACTGGCATGTTGGATCACCAGCCCGACCTGGTCGTGTCAGGCATTAACGCAGGGGCAAACATGGGCGACGATACGATTTATTCGGGCACGGTGGCGGCGGCAACCGAAGGCTATTTGCTTGGCATTCCAGCGATTGCCGTGTCACTTGTCGGCAAAGATTTACAACATTACGAAACAGCGGCGCGCGTGGTGGTCGAGTTGGTGCAACGCTTTGCGCAGCAACAACATGCCCAACCTTGGTTGCTTAACGTCAACGTGCCGAATATCGCTTATGCCGATTTGCAAGGCACAGTGGTGACGCGTTTAGGCAAGCGCCACAAAGCTGAGCCGGTCATCAAAGCCCTCAATCCACAAGGTGAAACGGTGTACTGGGTGGGGGCGGCGGGCAAGGCGCAAGACGCAGGCGAGGGCACGGATTTTTACGCGCTCGCTGCCCATCAAGTGTCGATTACGCCCTTGCAGATTGACCTGACGCAAACTTCACAACTCGCCGCCGTGCGCGAATGGCTGCAATGAATAAAACGAGAGGCATAGGCATGACCTCGGAGCGCACCAAGCTACGTATGGTGGAACGCCTGCGTGCGCAAGGCATACAAGACGACGCGGTGTTGGCGGCGATGTTTGCTGTGCCGCGTCATTTGTTTGTCGATGAGGCATTAGCCAGTCGCGCCTATGACGATGTGTCGTTGCCGATTAACTTTAATCAAACCATTTCGCAGCCTTATATCGTGGCGCGCATGATCGAAATTTTGCGCAACGGGCAGCCGCTGAAAAAGGTATTGGAAATTGGCACAGGCTGCGGTTATCAAGCAGCCGTATTGGCAAATGTGGCGGACAGCGTGTACAGCATGGAACGCATCGAGCCGCTGCACCTGCGTGCGAAAAAACAGCTGGGTGAATTGCAAATCAATAACGTGACATTGCGTTATGCCGATGGGGCTAAAGGCCTGCCTGAAGCCGCTCCGTTTGATGGCATTATTATGGCGGCTGCCGCACCGACTTTAATGCCTGTGCTGCGTGCGCAATTAGCCATTGGTGGGCGCATGGTGTTGCCTGTGGGGATGAATGAACAGCATTTGTATTTAATCGAGCGCGATGTCAACGGCTTTCGCGAAACACAACTAGAAGCGGTGAAATTCGTGCCGTTATTGATGGGAAAAGCATGAGCTACCAACACTTTTTAAGCTGCGTTATCGCGGCTGTTTTTTTAGCGGCGTGTAGCACCGAACCTGTGCGCGATGGCAGTGCCAAAGTGAAAGTAACCAGCACTGAAGATACGCGTATGCAAGCGGCGGGCGAACAAGATTGGCGACCTGCTACACATCAAGTCTTAAAAGGTGACACGCTGTATAGCATCGCGTTTTATTACGGCTTGGACTATCACGAATTAGCTGAACTCAACGCGCTGAAAGATCCGAGTGTGATTAGCATCGGGCAAGTATTGCAATTGTTTTCGATGAGCAATAAAGGGACTGCGAACGCGCCTGCTGGCAACGATAGCGCGGCTATCTCGATGACGATTAAAGAGCAGCCTAAGTTGGTGAAGTACGTTTATAACGAGGCGGCGGTGGCGCAAATCGACAACGTGCAAAACGGCAAAGCGAGCAGCCTTGCTAGTAGCGTGACCAATGTGCCGAGTGGTGTAAAAGCCCCTGTTGTAGCGGTTGCAAAAGTCGAGCCGCGCGTTGATGCGCCCGTGCTGAATACGGATGAAGACGCGCTGCAATGGACGCTGCCCACCAGCGGCAAAATCATCGCGCAATTTTCTGAAGCACAAAATCGCAAGGGCATCGACATCGCAGGCAAGTTGGGACAGCCGATTTTTGCTAGCGCGCCCGGTAAAGTGGTGTATAGCGGCAGCGGGCTGCGCGGCTACGGCAAGCTCATCATCATCAAGCACAACAAGACTTATTTGAGTGCCTATGCGCACAACGACAAAGTGCTGGTGAAAGAAGGGCAGAGCATCAAACGCGGTGAAAAAATTGCCGAAATGGGCAACACCGATGCCGAGCAAATCAAGCTGCATTTTGAAGTGCGCCGCTTGGGCAAACCCGTCGATCCCGCCAAGTATTTGCCGAAATCTTGAGCGACTCCCAGCCCATCAAAATTGTGCCGCTGAGCGTCATCAATCACGACCGCGACAGCGCAAATCTGACTTACGTTTACCCCGTGATTTCACGCCGCGCAGGGGGCGTGTCTATCGGCATCAATCTCAATCCCAACAACGCCTGCAATTGGCGCTGCGTGTATTGCCAAGTGCCTGACCTTACGCGTGGCACAGCTCCCCCTGTAGCCCTAAATTTATTAGCGCAAGAACTGCACGATTTTTTGCACGAAATACTGCACGGTGATTTTATGCCAAGCCGCGTACCAGAAGGGATGCGGCGCATCAACGACATCGCCTTGTCAGGCAATGGTGAACCGACTAGCAGCGCGGAATTTGCTCAAGTTATCGAGCTGATTACTAAGCTGCGCGCCAGCGTTAATTTGCCCGCTGAAGTTAAAACCGTGCTCATTAGCAACGGCAGTTTGATGCACCGCGAGGTCGTGCAAAACGGCTTGCGCAGCATGGCAAAAATCAACGGTGTGGTGTGGTTCAAACTAGACCGCGCCAGTGCAGCAAGCATGGCGCGCGTCAACGACACGCACACCACCATGGACAAAGTTCGCGCCCATCTCATCACCGCCATTTCGCTGTGTCCCACATGGCTACAAACCTGCTGGTTTGCCGTCGATGGCGTGCCGCCCAGCAGCCAAGATGAAGATGACTATTTAGCCTTTCTAGCTGCTTTGTTGCGTGACGGACATCGCCCGCAAGGCGTGCTGCTATATGGACTTGCGCGCCCCTCAATGCAAGCCGAAGCTCCGCGTCTGCGTGCACTCCCGAAAGAAAAACTAGACGAGTTTGCCGAAAAAATTCGCGCTTTGGGATTGACGGTGAAGGTATCGGATTAGTGTGCTGGCAGCTAAAAGCTGCGGGTCGGACAGCCGTGCGCTTGTTAGGTCAAAAAATTCAGTAGCTCTAAAGGCGTGTTCACGCTGCCTTGTGCTTGCCACAGTGCCACCGAACAGTCTTCACTCACATAGCCGTAGCCCGCGATGATGCCGCGCATTGCCACGGCATTGGCGGCTTGCATATCGCGTTTATCATCACCCAGATATAAACAGTTTCCCGCTGGAATTTTTATTGTTGCGCAGGCTAGCTGCATCGGTTCCGGATGCGGTTTGGCATTCGCACAGGTATCGCCGCTAATCAAACATCCCGCGCGCGTCGCATAGCCCAAGGCTTGCATCAGTGGCACGGTAAAACGATGCGGTTTATTGGTGACGATGCCCCACACAATTTCGCGCGCGTCTAACTGATTGATGAGTTCCGCCATGCCGTCGAATAGCGTGGTATGCACACAAATGTTGTCAGCGTAATGTTGCAAAAAAATTTCGCGCAAGGCGGCAAAATCAGGTGATTCAGGCGTGATAGCCATGCCCACTTTAAGCAAGCCAACTGAACCATGCGAGGCTTGCGGTCGCAGTACTTCTAAAGGCAGCGGAGCTAAGTCGCGCGTGGCGCGCACATGGTTGAGCGCGGCGGCAAGATCAGGCGCGGTGTCGGCAAATGTGCCGTCTAAATCGAATAAAACGGCGTGGACTTTAGGCTTCACTGCGGCACGCAATCAGGTAATTCACGCTGGTGTCGCGCCCTAATGAATAGACTTTGCTAAACGGGTTGTAGCTCATGCCGACGATGTCACTCACGTTCAAATTAGCAGCGCGGCAGGCTTGCGCCAGCTCGGACGGTTTGAGAAATTTGGCGTAATCGTGCGTGCCGCGTGGCAACATATTGAGCACATATTCCGCGCCGATGATGGCGAATAAATAGGATTTAGGATTGCGATTCAGCGTGGAGAAAAATACTTGTCCGCCAGGTTTGACTAAAGCCGCACAGGCCTTGATAACACTGGCAGGGTCAGGTACATGTTCGAGCATTTCTAAGCACGTTACCACATCAAAAGAAGCGGGTTTTTCGGCGGCTAGTTGCTCCACTGCAACCTTGCGATAAGCTACTTTTTGACCGCTTTCGAGCAGGTGTAATTTGGCGACTTGCAAGGCTTTTTCGGACAAATCTATGCCCGTTACTTGCGCGCCTAAACCAGCCATGCTTTCCGACAAAATGCCGCCGCCGCAGCCCACATCCAACACGCTTTTACCTAGTAACGGCGCGCGTTGGTTGATGTAGTTCAGGCGTAGTGGATTGATTTCGTGCAGGGGTTTGAACTCGCTGTGCGGATCCCACCATTTATGTGCGAGCTGGGAGAATTTTTCGATTTCGATGGGGTCGGCGTTGGACATGGGGTGGGCTCAAATAATCAAGGCGCGGACTTTAACAAAAGCCGTTGTTTTATGCAGCGGATTTTTGCGCTAACAACGCCGCGCCATAAGCGGCTTCGCTGTGTGTCGCAACGCTGACTGCCACCTCGCAATGGCGTGCGCGTAGGGTTTGCCAAACGAGGTTTTTTGCCCCGCCACCTGAGCTTACGATGCGCGAAATTTTGCCCGCACCGAGCTGCTGTAATTTGGCGTAACCGTCCGCTTCGATGCGCGCCAAGCTTTGCAATATGCCGTGTAAAAATGCTGCGTCGTCACTGGGTCGCGGTGATAAACGCGGTGCAAGATTTGCATCGTTAACGGGAAATCGTTCGCCTGTTTTGGGCAGCGGGTAATAGTTCAGCGGGCTATTTTTCAGCGGATTGATTTGAGCACTCAACACTATCAATTGCGTATCTGAAAAATAATTTTTCAACACGCCTGCACCCGCATTCGACGCGCCGCCGACCAACCATAAATCGCCATAGCGATGGCTGTAAATGCCGTACTCACTGGCTTCTATGCGCACTCGTGATAATTGCTTCAACACCAAAGTCGTGCCCAGCGAGGTTACGCCTACATCGGTTTCATGCACTTCGCTCGCCATAAATGCCGCGATGCTGTCGGTTGTTCCTGCATAGATTTTGCAAGCGGGTGCGATACCAAAACGCGCCGCGACATTGGGCGCAATGCGGGCAATCAGCGCGCCTGGTGCGACCACTTTCGGCAGCCGATGCGCATTGGGTAAAGCCAGTAGCCAAGCGGGCCAACACAAATTTGCTATGTCATAACCTGTCTTCAGCGCGTTGTGATAATCACTCGACACTACGCCCGTGAGCTGCGCCGTTAGCCAATCGGCTTGATGCAAAAAGTGTTGCGCATCGGGATAGCGTTGTGTCAGCCAGAGAAATTTTGCCAAGCCAGAGCTGGCCGAGCAAACGATATTATTTTTTGGCGCGAGGATTTTAAGTTGGGCTGCTTCAAGCTCCGCGCGAGTGTCGTGATAGAGCAGAGCAGGTGAGACGGGCGTGAGCTGGGCATTGCACAACAACACCGTGCCCGACGTGCCATCCAGCGCGATGCCGTGCAGATTTTTCGCCAGTGCTGGCGGCAAAGTTGCGAGTAAAAATTCCAACGCCTCGCGCCAATCCTGCGGCGTTTGATTAACGGCATCAGCAAAGCTAACACGCTGCTCCCAGCACACCGCTTTGTCTGCGGAAATGGCACAAGCCCGCGCCCCCGACGTGCCGAAGTCAATGCCGAGAAAATAAGACGAAGTTGCATGGCAGGGCAAGCTCGACATTTATTTTTTGCGCCGCGTGGTTTTCTTTTCTACGGGCAACAGGCTGGTGAGCTGCTGGTAACGCTCGAACAAAAATTCCACTCGTTGCGCGTCGTTGACGAATGCAGTTTTACGGTAGCTGGCATCGACGGCGCGGTCGAGTTGTTGATGCGCTTTGACCAGCGCGGGCGGCATGGTGAGCGGGTCGTATAAATCAGCTAGGGACGCTGAGTTCGCTACGCTCTCACGCTCCCCCTCACCCCTAGCCCCTCTCCCTGTGGGCGAGGGGGACATGAATTGTGCACGCGCATCCAGCACGGCTTGCGCGGCGGTTTCGATTTTCCCCTGACCTTCCGCTACGCTCCTTCCTCTCCCCGCTTCGTGGGGCGAAGAAAAGTCAGCTCCCTCTCCCCGTTGGCGGGGAGAGGGTTGGGGTGAGGGGAGTTCCGGCCATGGAAAATTGTTATAGACGATGCTGATTGAGTATTGATAATCACTTTTCAATCTGCCTGTTACAGAGCGCATCCATGCCATGTGCATGGTGGAGGTAAGGATGCCAAAGTGATAGAGATTCGCATTTTGGAAAATTCTTAATTTGTTGCTGCTCAATGTATCGGGCTGCATAAAACCTATAGGAATAAAGCTGCGTCGTTCCGATGAAACTTCGGGTATCACCAAATAGGGCGCGTCAGGAATGTTCTCAACATGAAAGCGTGTCGGGGTCGCGGCGAGTTTTTGCGTGGGCGTACTTTTACTGGCAAGCCGCACTTGACGCACGGCTTCCACGCGCTTCATCGCGTTGGGCATTTTGCGTAATTCATCGGGTGGACAATCGCCCAACCACAAGCACCAACGCTCATAACCATTGATGAATTCATCCGCGCCTATCCAGCGGCGCATCCACTTTTCAGCTTGCGGTTCACGCGCGATAAATTCGGCTTTTTCTTCGGGTGTAAATAAATAATGCCCGCCATCAATCGGCTTGTTGCCGATACCAATTTCAGGCACAGCACAGATAGGCGTATTACGACTTTCCAGCAATACATCAAGCGCATCGACTAAGTACGGATTGATATGTTGCGCTTTCGTTTCTAGTGGTTCTGATTTCGGATTTTCATAATCCCAGAGCCGTTTTTCGCTCACGTCAAAAGGTGCTAAACCGATGATGACGCAATGCACTGCTGCCTTGCCGCGTGCGTCGTTGCCCCACTTAAAAGTGCGATGCGCAAAGTGAATTTTGCAATGATATTTGTGCAGTAATTCGCCCCACAAAATGCCGACTTGCTCGCCTTGGGTGATGGAGTTGGTGGAGACAAACGCGGCAGCGGTTTTGTTTTTGCTCCCTCCCCCCGCTTGCGGGGAGAGGGCTGGGGTGAGGGGTAGCGCATTAGCGAGTTGCATCAAAACAGCTTCCGTATTGCGCAGTACATCGTTATTCCAAAAACGCAGCACTTTTATGCCATCCGCTTGCAAAATTTCAGAACGCTGACGATCGTATTTCTCGTTCTCTGCGTGCTGACTGCCATCTAGCTCAATCGCGAGTTTTGCATCAGGACAATAAAAATCCAATATGTAATTACCGATGGGGTGCTGGCGACGGAATTTGTAACCTAGAAAATTACGATTGCGTAGTAGATACCAAATTTTTTGCTCGGCATCAGTCGCAGAAGCTCGCAGTTCACGCGCATAACCCTTGAGCTTTTCTTCTAATTCAGCATCACGGTGATGAATATGCCCCTCACCCCAACCCTCTCCCCGCAAGCGGGGGGAGGGAGTAGAAGCCGTTGTTATTTCTTGATGTGGTGGTGTTTCTGTCATGTACTGCGCGGCTTTGAGATACCACGCTGCGACATAGTCCAATACGCCCGCGCCTTTTACGCCGTGGAAAATATTTTCCATGTCTTTACGTTGTGCATCGCCCAACATTTTTGAACCAATAAATGGCGGGTTACCGAGCAGGTAATTGGCATCGGGTGCGACTTCGCGCCAATCGAGTTGCAGCGCGTTACCACAGGCGATGGTGGCGGATTTTTTCAGCGGCAGACGAGCAAAATAATTGCCGAATTCTTCTGAGATAAGTTGGTTCATTTGGTGGTCGGTGAGCCACATTGCGACTTGCGCAATCTGTGCGGGAAACTCTTCAATTTCAATACCGTAAAACTGATCGACATCCAGTAACACAATCACGGTGGCATCGAGTAAGCGATTTTTTTCTTTCTTTTGCAGCGCACGCAAAATGTCCAATTCCAACAAGCGCAGTTCGCGATAGGCAATGATTAAAAAGTTTCCGCAGCCGCAAGCAGGGTCGAAAAATTTTAGGCTGCGCAGTTTTTGGTGGAACTCGGCGAGCTTGTTGCTGTTGTTTTTGTAACGCTCAAATTCGGCGCGCAATTCATCCAAGAACAATGGCTTGATGAGCTTGAGGATATTGGCCTCTGAGGTGTAATGCGCACCCAGATTGCGGCGCAGTTTGTCGTCCATCACTGACTGAAATAATGAGCCAAAAATCGCGGGTGAAACGCGACTCCAATTCAGTGCGCAACAATCCAGCAATTGGTTGCGCATCTTGGCATCGAAGCTGGCGGTGGGCAGATGTTCGGCAAATAATTTGCCGTTCACATAAGCAAAATTCGCTAGGTGTTCATCGAGATTTTTGAGGCGTTTATTTGGTGCGGTGTTGAGCACTTCAAATAGTTGCGCCAAGTGCGGGGCTAAGTCGCTGCCATCTTCAGCGGTTTTGTCGCGGATGTATTCCTGAAATTGTTGCAGCTCAAAAATCCCCGTGTCTTCGGCAAACAGACAAAACAACAGGCGCACGAGGTAATGCTCTAGCGCGTGACCGTCATAACCAATTGCTTTGAGCGCGTCATGCAGCTTGCCCATTAGCTCGGCAGCCTTGATATTTACGGGGTCTTCGGGTTGGATAGGGCGGGTTTGATAGCCCGCGATAAAGCCGAAGGCTTTGATATTTTTGTGTAGGTCGCGACACTCGAATTCTATGTATTGCCCCTCACCTTTAGCCCTCTCCCCGCCAGTGGGGAGAGGGAGGAGCGTAGCGGAGGGTGAGGGGAGTGCGTCTAAATCATACAAACGGAAGCGCGCGAAATCGGATACCAGCACATATTTCGGCAGGTCGCGTTCTTTGATGCCGGGAAAATAATCGAGTGCTTGCGTGTAGGCTTTGTCCAAATCTTTGCCGCGTGATTTGTGTTCAACCAGTATCACGCCTTTCCAAAATAAGTCGATAAAGCCTTGCTTATCGCCTAGCTTTTTAACCGGTTCTTCAAAGCTGGCAACTCGTTTGCGGTCGATGCCAAACACATTCAAAAATTCTGTCCAGAACGCTTTCGCCTCTGCGTCTTCGGAACTTTCATGTTCCCAACGTTTGGAAAACTCCAAAGAGCGACTGCGAATTTCGTTCCAGCTTAATGGCATAAAAACTTTCTTTGAACGCGCTTGAAATCGGCTAGTTGAGAACTAGCCACGCGTATTGGATTGCGTGCCGAATTGGCTGAGTTCTACGAACGGCGCGGGTTGCCAACCAGCTTGGCGATGTTCGGCGATGACGTTGGTGAAGATGCCGCCGCGTACATAAAATTTGGCGGTGAGGCGCATAAATTTTGGCTGGGTGGCGGCGACTAAATCATCCAAAATTAAGTTGGTCATGTCTTCGTGAAAATGGCCTTCTTCGCGAAAACTCCACATGTATTGTTTGAGACTTTTGAGCTCGACGCATTTGTCATCCGCGATGTAATCGAGTATCAGCGTGGCGAAATCAGGCTGTCCTGTTTTGGGACACAGGCAAGTGAATTCGGGAATTTCCATGTGGATGTGGTAATCGCGTTTGGTGTTGGGGTTAGGGAAAGTTTCCAGATTTTTATTGGGTTGAGTCGTCATTTGGTGTGTGCTCGCGCTTAGGTTAAAATGCCGCGCATTATATCTACACCTCCTCCTTTTGCGCCTCTCTCAAATCAAACTCGCAGGCTTCAAATCTTTTGTTGACCCCACTGCTTTTTCCCTGCCCGGACAGATTGTCGGCGTGGTCGGACCGAACGGTTGCGGCAAGTCGAATGTCATCGACGCGTTGCGCTGGGTGTTGGGCGAATCGAAGGCTTCGGCGTTGCGCGGTGCGACCATGCAGGACGTGATTTTTAACGGTTCGAGCAAACGTAAACCGGTGTCGCGCGCCAGTGTAGAATTGGTGTTTGATAACGCGCTGGGCAAGGCGGTGGGGCAGTGGTCTAGCTACGCCGAAATCGCGATTAAGCGTGTGTTAACGCGCGATGGCGATTCAAAATACTTCATTAACAACCAGCAAGTGCGACGCAAAGATGTGACCGATATTTTTCTCGGTACGGGCTTAGGTTCGCGCGCTTACGCCATCATTGAGCAGGGCATGATTTCGCGCATTATCGAAGCCAAACCCGAAGAGCTGCGCATCTTTTTGGAAGAGGCAGCGGGGGTTTCAAAATACCGCGACCGTCGCCGTGAAACTGAATTACGCATTGCCGATACGCGGGACAACTTGTTGCGCGTTAGCGACATTTTGCAAGAGTTGGATAAGCAGTTAATTCATCTGGGCGGGCAAGCCGAAGTGGCAAAACGCTATCGTGCTTTGGAAACTCAACGCAGCACCTCGCAGCAATTATTTTGGCTATTAAAAAAGCAAGATGCCGAAGCGCAGCGGGCGAAATTTTTGCAAGCCACAGAAAAAACGCGCCTCGAATTAGACGCGCAAACCGCGCAGTTGCGCGAGCTGGAAAGCCAATTAGAAACCGCGCGCAGCAGCCATTATCAATTCTCCGATGCCTTGCATATCAAGCAGGGCGAGTTCTATTCCGCCAACGCCGACATCGCGCGTTTAGAGCAACAAATCGCTCATGCTGAAACGCAACGACAACGCCTCGCGCTACAAATTGCGCAAGCCAAAAAACACATCGAGCAACAAGCCAGTCAACGCGGCAGCACGCAATCGTTGTTGGAACATTGGCAGCGTCAGCAAGAAGGCGCGGTGCATAAATTAGCCGAAGCCGAACAAACTGCCGAGCTAGAAGCGGCGCGTTTGCCAGACGCTGAAAATGCTGCAAGTGAGGCGCAGCAAGCCTATCAAGCGGTGCAGCGCGAGCAATTACAGTTGCAACAATCGTTGCAATTAGCCGATACACAGCGCGCCAATTTGCAACGCAATGTGACGCAGATTGAGTCGCGTCGCACGCGCTTGTTGTTGGAAAAAGATAATTTGCCGCGTGCCGAAGGCGGGGCGTTGCAGCTCGCGCACGAGCAAGCGGCGGAGCTTGCTATGCAGCAAGAAATTGCACAAGAACAGCTAAGCAATTTACAGGCGCGCCAGCCGCACGCCGAGACTGAATTGCGTGATGCGCGCCTTGCTGTGCAAAACGCTGAGCGCGCCGCCGCCCAGACCGAGGCGCGTTTGCACGCCTTGCAGCAATTACAAAATCAACTCGATACCGATAAAAATTTAAGCACTTGGTTGTCCTCTCAGCAGTTGCAACATGCGCCGCGTTTGTGGCAATCGTTGCAGATTGCCGACGGCTGGGAAAATGCTTTGGAAGCGGTGTTGCGTGAGCGCATCAATGCCATCGCGCTGGCTAAAAATGCCGTCCTGCCGCTGGATGCGCCCGCTGCCAAACTGGCGTTTTTATTCAAAGCCGATGCCTTGCCCGCCTTACCCAATCAGGCTTTGCCGTGTTTACTGGATTTCGTGCAATGTCAGGATGCGCAGTTGTTGCCTGCTTTGCAGGATTGGCTCAATTTGGTGTTTGTCGCGGACGATTTGGCTGGCGCAGAACATCTGCGCGCAACCTTGCCAGCGGGTGCATCGCTGGTGACGCGTGCCGGGCATGTGGTGACACAACACAGCGTGTCGTTCCACGCGCCTGATAGCCAGTTGCATGGGGTGTTGGCGCGGCAGCGCGAGATTGAGCAACTTAACGCGGAATTAGCAGTGCAAGGTAGTGTGTTGGAAACTGCGCGCGAGTTTTTGCAAACCGCTGAACAACAGCTTTCCGACATCGCGCAAAAAATTGTGCCGTTGCGCAGCGATGCGAGTGTCATGCAGCAGCGCGCGCATGAAATGCAGTTACATATTTTGAAGCTCACTCAAGCGGCGGAACGCAGTGCTGAGCGGGTGTTGCAAATCGACGATGAGTTAGCCGAGTTGGCCGAGCTGCTGATGAACGAGCAGATGCAAACGCAACACGTCGATGAGCAAATGATGGCGTTGCGTGAGCAGAACGCCAGTTTTTTTGCGCAAATAGATAGCGCGCAACGTCATGCTAATACGCAAGATATGAGTTTGCGCGAGCAGCGCGGACGCAGCCAACAAGCCCAGCACAGTCTGCAAGAAGCGCGCTATTTCGCACAAACGTGTAAAGATAAATTGGCGGATTTGCAACAAGGCATGGCGCAAGCGGCGACGACTTTGGCGCAACTGGAATTTAATTTAATTGGCTTGGATGAAGAACTCACCAGTAGCAGTGACGCAGATGTGCAAGCGCAATTACAAACCGCTTTGCAATCGCGAAAAGCCAGCGAAACCTCACTAGCAGAGGCGCGCAACGCCTTAGAACACGCCAGCGTAAGTTTGCAAAAGCTAGAGCAAGCGCGCATGAGCAATGAACATGGCTTGCAACCGCTGCGCGATAAATTGGTCGAGCTGACGCTCAAAGAGCAAGAAGCGCGCTTGAGTTTTGAGCAATGGGCGACGCAATTAGAGGGTGTGGATGAAGTTGCTTTGTTGCCGTTGTTGGCTAGTGGCAATTACAAAGTGGCGAGTTTGCAAAACGAATTGACCCGTTTGCAAGCCGACATCGAAGCCTTGGGCGCAGTGAATTTAGCCGCGCTGGATGAGCTACAAGCCGCGACTGAACGCAAAAATTATTTGGATGCGCAAGCCCTCGATTTGAACGATGCGATGGCAACATTGGAGGACGCGATACGCCGTATCGACAAGGAATCGCGCGACTTGCTAATGGATACTTACAACAAAGTTAACGAACATTTAGCGGTGATGTTTCCGATTTTATTTGGTGGCGGTGAAGCGCGATTGGTGCTGACTGGCGAAGAGATTTTGGACAGTGGTGTGCAAGTGATGGCGCAGCCGCCGGGTAAGAAAAATAGCTCGATACATTTAATGTCGGGCGGCGAAAAAGCCCTCACCGCTATTTCGCTGGTGTTCTCGTTATTCCAACTCAATCCCGCGCCATTTTGTTTGCTCGATGAGGTTGATGCGCCACTGGACGACAGCAACACCGAACGCTTGTGCAAGCTGGTGAAAAAGATGTCCGAACAAACCCAGTTCGTGTTTATTAGCCACAACAAAATCGCCATGGAAATGGCGGATCAGCTTATCGGCGTAACCATGCAGGAGAAGGGCGTGTCTAAAGTGGTTAGCGTAGATATTACCGAGGCATTGTTGATGCGTGATGAACAAATCGTGGCGTAATGCTGGTGTAATAATTGAGCGTTATAAAATAAAAAACCGCAGCACGGTGGCTGCGGTTTTTTATTGGCTAGGGCAATTTAGTTGCAATATTTCTTCACATCATTTTGATACTGCGTGGTTTTTACCGCACGTTCCTCGTCTTCCATATAAGCACGTTCCCCTGTTTTAGGATCTATGGTGGCAACGCGCATCCCATCTTTAAGGTTAGCTAGATTTTGTTGAGAAGCGGTGCAGTTTGCGGCTTTTTCCTGCTTTTGCTTTGCTTCTAACGCGCTTTTTTCAGCGGTTTCTTTTTTGATTTTTGCGGGGTCTTTTTTGTCTTCGTTGGCTTTATTCGCGGGAACCTCAGAAGCCGCAACGGGTGTCGTTATTTCTTTAGGCTCTTTTAGTTCTTTAGCACGGGCATGGCTAGGGGGAAGTTGGTCGGTGTAATGGGTTTGGCCTTTGTCATCTATCCATTTTGTGGCAGCAAAGCTGTTGCTGGTAACAAGTAATAAAACGATTAGTAACTTATTCATGCAGACACCTCGTGGAAATAAAAATTTATTAAATACCCAGTTATAAAATGACACTTTAGTAGTCTAACAGGATATGATTCTGTCCCCAAATTTAGTATCAACAAGAACTCAGGGAGCACGCTATGGCGAACGATAAAAAATCTGCACAACACGAAAAATTTCACGACATCGAAGCCAATAGCGCGGACGCGCTGAAAATTTTCAAAAGCTATTACGGTGACCACAATCATTCGGGCAAAATCTACAGTGATTTCCCCGACTTTTTTATTGTTAAGCCATCGAGTTTGGAAGGACAAAATATCGCCAGTCGTGATTCAGAAAAGCTGCTCTTGGATGACTGCATCAAGCGCGCCAAAGACCGTCATGGTTACATCGGCGTATCCAAACATCGCAATCCTAAATTAGGTTATTACTGGTTAGAGCTGTCGGTGCTGCCTTTTATGTTGGGCGATGCGGTGAGTAAGGATAACAAAGGCGAATTTTTTTATGTGCTAACGAAGTTTGTCGAGTTCACTAAAAAGAATCCTGCTGCGTATGGTGATATGACGGCTGATATGGCGACCGATAAAGACCTTGCCTATATGTTCGATAGCATCAAGCAAATGGCCGAACGTATGGCAGGCAGTATTCAGAATTATCCTGAGAATATGTTGGTGTCGTATAACCCAACTTGGCCAGCCGCAGAAGTAAAAAATCTACTCAACTCCTTGCAAAATAACTCACAAGATTGGTGTCAATTATTTTTTGAGCATGTGATGTACGTCATGGCGAATAAACATAAAAACTAATTCCTGAGCAACACCAGCACTGCCCCTGCACCGCCCTGATTTTCTGGCGCGTCGCAATATGCCAATACCGCCTCATGTTGGATTAACCAATGTCGGGTGCGGATTTTTAGCACGGCTATTCCCGCCTGACTGTTCATTCCTTTGCCATGTATCACCAGCACGCAACGAAAGTTTTGCGCGTTGGCATGATGTAAAAATTCTTGCAGCAACACGCGCGCGGCATCACTCGTTAAGCCATGTAAATCCAAGCGGTCTTGGATAGGCAGCTTGCGTAATTTACGCAAGGTTAAGCGGGCGATACCATTGCGCAAAAACTCATCAGGTACCACGCCCGTATCAAAGTCTGACAGCGTATCGGCAATGCTTGCCGACTGTTTAGGCGTAGAAAAAGCCGCAAACTTAGGCGGCTTTTTTTGCGTGATGCGCGTGTGCGGTTGAAGTTTTTTGACATCAGCAACCGCCGCCTGAAATAACGCGGCAGCGTCGTGCTCGCTGGGCTTTTTTACAGTCAATTTTTGCCCATGGCGGCGAGATATTTATCGGCATCGAGTGCCGCCATGCAACCTGTTGCCGCGCTAGTGACGGCTTGGCGATAAATTTGATCTTGCACATCACCCGCCGCAAATACGCCAGAAATGCTGGTTGCCGTGGCATTGCCTGTGTTGCCGCCGCGCGTTTCAATGTAGCCATTTTTCATCTCTAGCTGCCCTGCAAAAATATCAGTATTGGGCTTGTGACCAATCGCAATAAACACACCTTGTAGCGCGATGTCTTGTGTCTCGTTGCTGACGATATTTTTTAGGCGCATCCCTGTCACCCCTGTGGCATCCCCTAACACCTCATCCAAAGTGCTATTGAGTTGTAGGGTGATTTTTCCTTCGGCAACTTTTTTCATTAGGTGATCAACCATGATGCGTTCAGCGCGGAAGGTTTCGCGTCTATGCACCAAGGTGACGTGTTTGGCGATGTTGGCTAAATACAAAGCCTCTTCGACTGCGGTGTTACCGCCGCCCACCACGGCGACATTTTGGTTGCGATAAAAAAATCCATCGCAAGTCGCGCAGCCTGAAACCCCCCGTCCCATAAAGGCTTCCTCAGAAGGAAGTCCTAGATATTGCGCCGATGCGCCTGTGCAAATAATCAGTGCATCGCAGCTGTAAGTGGCGGCATCGCCCATCAAGATGAAGGGTTTTTGTTGCAGCTTGGCGGTGTGGATGTGGTCGGAAATAATTTGCGTGTTAAAGCGTTCCGCGTGTTGTTGAAAACGCGCCATCAGTTCAGGCCCTTGTACGCCCATCGCGTCGGCTGGCCAGTTATCCACTTCTGTGGTGGTCATTAGTTGTCCGCCTTGCGCCATGCCTGCAATTAACACGGGATTCAAATTAGCGCGTGCGGCATACACGGCGGCGGTGTAACCAGCGGGACCCGAACCTAAAATAATGAGGGAGTGGTGTTGAGTGTTCATAAATACCTTTAATCGAAATGATGAATTGCTGGGCTGCGAAGGGGGCGAAATTTACCAGTAGTGCTGCTGCTGTGTCGAGTGTTATTGAGATTATTTGTCGCTTCCAATAGAGCGGCTTAGTTGCTTGATTTTGCGATTGATGATGCCCCTCGGTTGGGCTATAATGTCAGTCACTTTTCGGCGGGATGAACTTAGGTTCGTCCCGCTTCTTTATGTTCAAAAGGGAGCAGCTCTCAATCAAAATCCCGCTGCAACTCGACGTTGCTTATCGCGCCAGTCGCGCAGCTTTTAGCTGCATAACTTGGAGGCGATGCCCTAGCGGGTGAGGATTTTAATTTTGGGTTGTTGTCTAAAAATTAGGGAGTATTCAGTGTCGCCAATAAACCCTGCCATTCTTGTATTAGCCGATGGAACTGTGTTTCGCGGTATCGCGATAGGTGCATCAGGTAGCAGCGTCGGCGAGGTGGTTTTCAACACCTCGATGACGGGCTATCAAGAGATTCTCACCGACCCTTCATATTGCCAACAAATCGTCACGCTGACTTATCCGCATGTGGGCAATGTGGGCTGTAACCCTGAAGACGTGGAGTCTCGACAGGTGTTTGCCAGTGGTCTGATTATTCGTGATTTGTCGATGACGGTGAGTAATTTCCGCAGTACGCAATCTTTGCCTGAGTATTTGCAAGCCAACAATGTGGTCGCAATCGCGGGCATTGATACGCGCAAATTGACGCGAATTTTGCGCAGCAAAGGCGCGCAAAGTGGCTGCATCGCGACGGGCGACAATGTTGAAGCGGCATTGGCAGCAGCGCGTGGTTTTGCTGGGCTGGCAGGCATGGATTTGGCGCAAGTAGTGAGTTGCACTAAGCCTTATGAATGGACGCAGCGCGAGTGGAAGCTAGGTGCGGGATATTTGGATTCAGGATTCAGGAGCAAGGATTCAGGAAAAGACGGGGCGGTGGGTGCTGCTGAATTCAGAATCCTGAATCCCGAATCCTCGGTTTTTCATGTGGTCGCGTATGACTTTGGTGTGAAGCACAACATTTTGCGCATGTTGGCACAGCGCGGTTGCCGTATCACTGTGGTGCCCGCTAAAACATCCGCTGCCGAAGTGTTGGCGATGAATCCTGATGGCGTGTTTTTGTCGAATGGTCCAGGTGATCCTGAGCCGTGCGATTACGCGATTGCGGCGACGCAAACTTTCTTGGCGAAAAATATCCCCTTGTTTGGGATTTGCTTAGGTCATCAAATTTTGGGTTTAGCGGCGGGAGCGAAAACCGTCAAGATGAAGTTTGGTCATCGCGGTGCGAACCATCCTGTGCAAGACGTGCAAACCAAGCAAGTGATGATTACCAGCCAAAATCATGGCTTTGCAGTCGATGCGGCAACGCTGCCCGCCAACGCGCGCGTCACGCATATTTCTTTGTTTGACGGCACACTGCAAGGTTTTGAGCTGACGGATAAACCTGCTTTTTGCTTCCAAGGTCATCCTGAAGCGAGCCCCGGTCCGCATGACGTTGATGTCTTGTTCGATAAATTTATTCGTTTAATGGAGAGCGCAAAAACTTAAGCCACAGCGAATGTCGCGCGTTTTTCGCGCGATGTTTTTTGTGTGCTCTGTGGCGAAAAATATGGCTAAAAGAACAGACATTAAAACCATCCTCATCATCGGCGCAGGTCCTATCGTAATTGGGCAGGCGTGCGAATTTGATTATTCAGGCGCGCAAGCGTGCAAAGCCTTGCGCGAAGAGGGTTACCGCGTGGTGTTGGTGAATTCCAATCCCGCTACGATTATGACCGACCCCGATATGGCGGACGCGACCTACATCGAGCCGATTACTTGGCAGATGGTGGAAAAAATTATCGCTAAAGAGCGTCCTGAAGCGATTTTGCCGACCATGGGCGGGCAAACCGCGCTGAATTGCGCGCTGGATTTGGCGAAACATGGCGTGTTGGAAAAATACAAGGTCGAGATGATAGGCGCGTCGCGTGAGGCCATCGACATGGCGGAAGATCGCGAAAAATTTAAGCAAGCAATGACACGAATTGGCTTGGCTTCGGCGAAGTCGATGATTGCGCATTCTATGGAAGAAGCCTTGCAGGTTCAGCAAGTGCTGGGTTTCCCCACCGTGATTCGTCCCTCGTTTACCATGGGTGGTTCGGGCGGCGGGATTGCTTACAACCGCGAAGAGTTTGTTGAGATTTGCGAACGTGGTCTTGAGGCATCGCCGACTTGCGAGCTGCTGATTGAAGAATCGCTGCTGGGTTGGAAAGAATATGAAATGGAGGTGGTGCGTGACCGCAATGACAATTGCATCATTATCTGTTCGATTGAAAATTTAGACCCGATGGGCGTGCATACCGGTGATTCGATTACCGTCGCGCCTGCGCAAACCTTGACTGACAAGGAATATCAAATTTTGCGTGATGCCAGCTTGGCGGTGTTGCGTGAAATCGGTGTGGAAACGGGCGGCTCGAACGTGCAGTTCTCCATCAACCCCGAAGATGGTCGCATGGTGGTGATTGAGATGAATCCGCGCGTGTCGCGTTCATCTGCGCTGGCATCCAAGGCGACAGGTTTTCCGATTGCTAAAATCGCGGCAAAGCTGGCGGTCGGCTATACGCTGGACGAGCTGCAAAACGATATTACTGGCGGTGCTACGCCTGCCTCATTTGAGCCAACGATTGATTACGTCGTGACCAAAATTCCGCGTTTCGCTTTTGAAAAATTCCCGCAAGCCAATGACCGTTTAACCACGCAAATGAAGTCGGTGGGCGAGGTGATGGCGATTGGCCGTACCTTCCAAGAATCCTTCCAAAAAGCCTTGCGCGGCTTGGAAGTTGGCGTGAACGGCTTGGATAGCAAATCAACTGATCGCGATGCGATTTGTGCCGAGTTGGGCAACCCTGGCCCTGAACGTATTTGGGCGGTGTCGGATGCCTTCCGTTTGGGCATGAGCGTGGACAAAGTGTTTGCGATTAGCAAAATCGACCCGTGGTTTTTGGTGCAAATCGAAGATTTAATCCGCCAAGAAAACTCGCTGTTACAACGCGATTTAGACAGTATTAAATTCGACGAAATGCGCGCGCTAAAACGCAGTGGTTTTGCTGATGCACGCATTGCTGCGCTGATGGAAACCGACGACGCAGCGGTGCGTGCCTATCGTCACGCGCTCGGTGTACGTCCTGTGTATAAGCGCGTGGATACCTGCGCCGCAGAGTTCTCGACTAACACCGCGTACATGTATTCGACCTATGAAGAAGAGTGTGAATCGCTGCCGACAAACAACAAAAAAATCATGGTGTTGGGTGGTGGGCCGAATCGCATCGGGCAGGGCATTGAGTTTGATTATTGCTGCGTCCATGCCGCGCTGGCGATGCGCGAAGATGGTTATGAAACCATCATGCTCAACTGCAATCCCGAAACCGTCTCAACCGACTACGACACTTCAGATCGCTTGTACTTTGAGCCGCTGACTTTGGAAGATGTGCTCGAAGTGGTCGCCATCGAAAAACCGATTGGGGTCATCGTGCAATACGGTGGTCAAACTCCGTTGAAATTAGCGCATGGCTTAGAAAAGGCTGGCGTAAAAATTATCGGCACCACCCCCGACATGATCGACAAGGCGGAAGATCGCGCGCGTTTCCAAGCCATGTTGCGTGAGCTTGATTTGAAGCAGCCGCCGAATCGTATTGCCAGCAATGGCATCGCCGCGTTGGCAGGTGCGGCGGAAATCGGTTACCCCTTGGTGATGCGTCCTTCTAACGTGTTGGGCGGGCGCGGTATGGAGATTATTCATGCTCAGCCTGATTTAGAACGCTACATGCGCGACGCGGAAGAGTTGGCTAAAACCTACCCTGAGCGTATGCCGATTTTGCTGGATAGATTTTTGAATGACGCAATTGAAGTTGATGTGGATGCGGTGTCGGACGGCGTGCAAGTCATCATCGGCGGCATCATGGAACACATCGAAGAAGCGGGCGTGCATTCGGGCGATTCAGCCTGTTCTTTGCCACCGTTTAGTTTGTCGCTGGCGATGCAAGATGAGCTGCGTCGTCAGACTGTGGCGATGGCAAAAGCCTTGAATGTAGTGGGCTTGATGAACGTGCAGTTCGCGATTCAAGGTGACACTGTGTATGTATTAGAGGTTAATCCGCGCGCCTCACGCACCGTACCGTTTGTGTCTAAAGCGACGGGCGTGGCGTTAGCGAAAATCGCGGCGCGCTGTATGGCAGGTCAATCGCTTGCATCACAAGGCATTACTAAAGAAGTCATTCCGCCGTTTTATTCGGTCAAAGAAGCGGTATTCCCGTTCATTAAATTCCCTGGGGTCGATATTATTTTGGGCCCAGAAATGAAATCGACGGGCGAGGTAATGGGCGTGGGTGACACCTTTGCCGAAGCGTTTGTGAAATCACAATTGGCGGCGAGTGTGAAGTTGCCTAAATCGGGAAAAGTGTTTATCAGCGTGCGTGAAGCCGATAAAGTGGGTGCGGTGGAAGTCGCTCGTTCCTTGGTGGGATTGGGCTTTACGGTGTTGGCAACACGCGGTACAGCGGCGGTGATTGCTAATGCTGGCGTGGCTGTGACCACGGTGAATAAAGTTGCCGAAGGTCGTCCGCATATCGTCGATATGATTAAAAACGGCGATGTCAGCCTGATTATCAATACCGTCGATAGCAAACCGTCTGCGATGCGTGATTCCTATTCGATACGCAATGCCGCGCTGCAAGGTCGTGTGACCTATTACACAACCTTGGCTGGCGCGCGTGCCGCGTGTATCGGGATGCAACATTTAACGGGTTTGCAGGTGTATGACTTGCAGTCGCAACACAAACGCTTACTGGCGAGTAAGTAGTCGGTAGTCGTGACTGCTTAGTAAAGACCACTTACCACTTACGATTCACCCCCTTACCACTTTTTACGAGCACTTCCACTATGAGCAAAGTTCCTTTAACCGCAATCGGCGCAGAAAAAATGCGTGCTGAGTTGCACAACTTAAAAACCGTACAACGACCATCGGTGATACAGGCTATTTCTGAAGCGCGTGCACAAGGTGATTTATCGGAAAATGCTGAATACGATGCAGCTAAAGAGCGTCAAGGTTTTGTCGAAGGGCGTATTCAAGAGCTAGAAGGCAAACTCGGCAGCGCGCAAATTATTGATCCGCGCGCCATCAATGCGGATGGACGCTGTGTATTTGCTTCCACCGTGATTTTGGAAGATGTGAATAACGGCGATGTGGTGACGTATCAAATCGTCGGGGAAGACGAAGCCGATATACGCCAACGCAAAGTCTCGATTAGCTCACCGATTGCGCGTGCTTTGATCGGGAAGTACAGCGGAGATATTGCAGAAGTGCAAGCCCCAGGCGGGGTGCGTGAATACGAAGTGGTCGAGGTTCAGTACATCTAGAAGTTGGGAGGAGAAAGTGGTAAGTGGGAAAAGCGATGTACTGGTTTTCCCACTTACCACTGAAGCACTTTAGTGCTGTCCCACTTACCACTTTCCATTGTTTAGCCGTCCCACTTACCACTTTCCGTTTCTTAGCTGCGACTCGCCAGTTGCTTTTTAGTCAGCTTTTTGCCTTTGTGGCGTGGCATCTTTTTGATGGCGATGGCTTTAGGTTCTAAGTCTTTCAAGTACACCACCAGCATTTTGCCGATGTGTTGCACGGGAGCGGCGTGCAGTTGGGTGCAAATTTCAGTGAACATTGTGGCGCGTAATTCACGGTCATCGCCCATGACGCGAATTTTAATTAGCTCATGGCGTTTCAGTTCAGCAGCAATTTCTTTCAAAACAGTTTCTGTTAAACCTGCATTGCCGATGATCACGGTAGGTTTCAGGGAATGGGCACGGCCTTTAAGCACCAAGCGTTCAGATACAGATAACGTCAACATATAAACTTTCAAAAAATAAGGTCGAGATTCTAAACGATGCAGCCCTCTAAGACTAGTAAACAATGGATGCGCGAGCATGTTAATGATCCTTATGTGCAAATGGCGCAGAAGGACGGCTATCGCTCTCGTGCCGCCTACAAGCTGCTCGAAATCAATGCTAAAGATAAATTGCTCAAGCCGAACATGGTGGTGGTGGATTTGGGTGCTACGCCCGGCGGCTGGTCGCAAGTCGCGGCGCGCGAAATTGGTCGTGGCGGCAAAGTGATTGCGCTGGATTTGTTGCCGTTAGATCCTTTGTCGGGCGTAGATTTTATTCAAGGCGATTTTCGCGAAGACGCGGTGTTAAAACAATTACAAGATTGTTTGGCGGGTCGCCAAGTTGCCCTTGTTATTTCCGACATGGCTCCCAACATGAGCGGAGTGTTAAATGCCGATTTGGCACGCGCACTGTATTTAGCCGAGTTGGCGATGGAATTTGCTTATGAACAGCTGCAAGCCGATGGGTATTTTTTGGTGAAAGTGTTTCAAGGCGCAGGTTTTGAAGATTATTTGAAATTGATGCGCAGCCGCTTTAGCAAAGTGGTGACGCGTAAACCGAAAGCCTCTAGAGACCGCAGCAGTGAGTTGTATCTCTTAGCAACTGGGAAAATCTAACAGCCTTCTTGAGTAATGAAGTAAAGCATAGTTTAATGCGCGTCCTTTGGGCATCACCCAAGGCTGATTTAAGGAAAACATTGTGAATAATTTTAAGAGTGTCGCTATTTGGTTGGTCGTCGCCTTGGTGCTGATGACGGTATTCAATTCATTTAACAATCATCAACAGCAAGCGTCGCAAGCGCAGCTGGATTACTCGCAATTCCTTGACGAGGTGAAGCTTGGTCACATCGCCAAAGTCACCATCGAAGGGCGCACTTTGAAGGCGACCACCTCGGACGGCAAACGCGTCACCAGTTACGCGCCGAATGATTTGTGGATGGTGTCGGACCTGCTCAAAAATGGCGTGAAAATCGAAGCTAAAGCCGAAGAAGAGCAATCATTTTTGATGAACATTTTTATCAACTGGTTTCCGATGTTGCTGTTGATTGGCGTGTGGGTGTTTTTCATGCGTCAGATGCAAGGTGGCGGCGGCAAGGGCGGGGCGTTTTCATTTGGTAAAAGCAAAGCGCGTTTGTTAGATGAAACTAAAGAGCGCATCACCTTTGCCGATGTGGCGGGTTGCGATGAGGCCAAAGAAGAAGTTTCTGAGCTGGTCGATTTCTTAAAAGACCCTAGCAAATTTCAAGCGCTGGGCGGGCGGATTCCGCGTGGCGTGTTGTTAGTCGGTAGTCCCGGTACGGGTAAAACGCTGCTGGCGCGTGCGATTGCGGGCGAAGCCAAAGTGCCGTTCTTTTCTATCTCTGGTTCAGACTTTGTCGAGATGTTTGTCGGCGTGGGCGCGTCACGCGTGCGCTCGATGTTTGAAGACGCAAAAAAACAAGCACCGTGCATTATTTTCATCGACGAAATTGATGCGGTCGGTCGTCATCGTGGTGCAGGCATGGGCGGCGGCAACGACGAACGTGAGCAAACGCTGAATCAATTGTTGGTGGAAATGGACGGCTTTGAAGGCGCGTCAGGCGTGATTGTGATTGCTGCAACGAATCGTCCTGATGTGTTGGATGCAGCCTTGCTGCGTCCCGGTCGCTTCGATCGTCAAGTTGTGGTTGGATTGCCTGACATACGCGGCCGCGAACAAATTTTGTTGGTACACATGCGCAAAATCCCGATGGGCGGCGATGTGAAAGCCGAAGTGTTGGCGCGGGGTACGCCCGGTTTTTCAGGCGCGGACTTGGCGAATTTGGTCAACGAAGCCGCGTTGTTCGCCGCGCGTAGCAATAAGCGTTTTGTCGAGATGGATGATTTCGAGCGCGCCAAAGACAAAATTATGATGGGTGCGGAACGTCGCGGCATGGTGATGCCCGAAGACGAACGTCGCAATACCGCGTATCACGAATCAGGTCATGCGGTGGTGGCGCGCTTGCTGCCTAAGACCGACCCTGTGCATAAAGTCACGATTATTCCGCGCGGGCGTGCCTTGGGTTTGACCATGCAGTTGCCGACCGAAGACCGTTACAGCATGGATAAAAATCGCATCCTCGATACCCTCGCGGTGCTGTTCGGCGGGCGTATTGCGGAAGAGTTATTTATGAATCAGATGACCACGGGCGCGTCCAACGATTTTGAACGTGCTACCGCGATGGCGCGCAAGATGGTGACGCAGTGGGGCATGTCGGAAGCCTTAGGCACGATGGTGTATAGCGAGGCTGAAAGTGATAGTTCGCAGCCTAATTTCACCCGCAGTATTTCCGAAGCAACACTGCAAAAAGTGGATGCCGAAGTGCGCCGCATTATCGACCAACAATACAATTTAGCGCGTCATTTGATAGAAACTAATCGCGACAAAATGGAAGCGATGACGGCGGCGTTGCTCGAATGGGAAACCATAGATGCCGACCAAATCAACGACATCATGGCAGGCCTACCACCCCGTCCGCCTAAGCCTCAAGCGGTGCAAGCCGCTGTGCCGCCGAAGGACACGCCGCCTGCTGCCACGGTTGCGGCAACCACTACGCAACAAACCTGAAAAGCAGTATGCGGGATTCAGGAACAAGGATGCAGGATTAAAAACCGCCGCGCTCCCGAATCCCGAATCCCGAATCCCGAATCCCGAATCCCGAATCCCGAATCCTGAATCCTGAATCCTGAATCCTGAATCCTGAATCCTGAATCCTGAATCCTGAATCCTGTCTCCTGAATCCCGTCTCCCCTCCATGCTCATCTGCGGCTCATATTCCCTCTCGCTTGCCCGTCCTTTAGTGATGGGCATCGTCAATGTCACGCCCGATTCTTTTTCCGATGGTGGGCAGCATGTGTCCATCGACGCGGCACTGGCACACGCGCATCGCTTAATTGCGGAAGGGGCGGACATGCTCGACATCGGCGGCGAATCGACGCGGCCAGGTGCGACACCTGTTGCGCTAGCAGATGAATTAGCGCGCGTCATTCCGCTGATTGAAGCACTGCGCGGCATTGCCATTCCGATTTCGATCGACACTTATAAACCTGAAGTCATGGCGGCGGCGATTGCGGCCGGCGCGTCTATGGTTAACGACATCAACGCGCTGCAAGATCCAGCCGCATTGGCGGTGGTCGCAGCGCACAACGTCGCGGTGTGTTTGATGCACAAACAAGGCGAGCTGCAAACCATGCAAGCTGCGCCGCGTTATCGTAATGTGGTGGATGAGGTGCGCGAGTTTTTGCGCGCCCGCGTGGAAGCGTGTGAAGCGGCGGGAATCGAGTCCGATCGCATCGTGATTGATCCGGGTTTCGGCTTTGGTAAAAGTGTCGCGCATAACTTTTCCATGCTAAGCAACTTGTCAGAATTCGCTGAAATCGGCGTGCCTGTTTTGGCTGGGCTGTCGCGTAAATCCATGTTGGGCGAGGTCACAGGACAGCCCGTGGAACAACGCCTAAGTGCGAGTGTGGCAGCGGCGTTAATCGCGGCGCAGCGCGGCGCGGAGCTACTGCGCGTCCACGACGTGCGCGCCACCGTGGACGCATTGAAAATTTGGAGTGCGGTGAATTGATGATTCGGGATTCGGGATTCGGGAGCGCGGCGGTTTTTAATCCCGCATCCTTGTTCCTGAATCTTTATTTTTAAGGAAAAAAATGAGCAAAAAATATTTTGGTACAGATGGCGTGCGCGGACGTGTTGGTACGCATCCCATTACCCCACAATTCGTCATGCACTTGGGCTACGCCGCTGGCAAAATTTTGGCGACCGCTGAGCATACTGAGGGAGAACGTGCCGCTGTGATTATCGGTAAGGACACGCGTATCTCTGGCTATTTGCTCGAATCCGCCCTGGAGGCAGGGCTGATTGCGGCAGGCGTAGATGTGTATTTGGCGGGGCCGATTCCGACTCCAGCCGTGGCATATTTGGCGCGTACCTTGCGCTTGCAAGCAGGCATCGTCATTTCTGCTTCGCATAATCCGTATGAAGATAACGGCATCAAATTTTTCTCCGCACAAGGCACAAAATTACCCGATGCGACTGAACATGCGATTGAAGATCAGCTTGATTTACCTATGCTGTGCAACGATTCGCACGCTTTGGGCAAAGCTAAACGCATCAACGATGCGGTGGGGCGTTACATCGAATTTTGCAAAAGTACCTATCCGTCTGAGCTGAATTTACGCGGACTAAAAATCGTCGTGGATTGCGCACATGGCGCGACCTATCACATCGCGCGCGAGGTGTTCCACGAGCTGGGCGCGGATGTCGTGGCGATAGGAGCTGCGCCGAACGGCACGAATATCAACGATGGTTATGGCGCGACCGCACCGAAAAATTTACAAGCTGCCGTGCTGGAACATCACGCCGATGTTGGCATCGCCTTGGACGGCGATGGCGATCGTTTGGTAATGGTGGATGCGGCGGGCGTGTTGTACGACGGCGATCAACTGCTCTATGTGATTGCGCGACATCGTCACGCGCAGGGCGTGATGAGCGGTGGCGTAGTCGGCACGCTGATGACCAATTTGGCGTTTGAACACGCCATGCAAAAACTGGACATCCCTTTTAAGCGCGCCAAGGTAGGCGATCGTTATGTGATGGAAGTATTGCAAGTACAAGGCTGGCAGCTGGGTGGCGAAAATTCAGGTCACATTATTTGCTTGGATAAACACAGCACGGGCGACGGCATCATCGCCGCGCTGCAAGTGCTACACGCCTTGCGCGCACAAGGTTTGTCGTTGGCACAAGCTGCCAGCGAATTGCGCATGTACCCGCAAGTTTTAATTAACGTGAAAGTTGCTAAAGCAGGCAGTCTGTTAGACAACGCTGCGGTTAAAGCGGCTGTTATAGAAGCCGAAACCGCCTTGAACGGCAAAGGTCGCGTGCTGTTGCGTCCTTCTGGAACTGAGCCGTTGCTGCGCGTCATGGTCGAAGGCGAAGACCGCGCCTTAGTCGAAAATTGCGCCAAAAAAATCGCCGATGTGGTGCGTGGATTAGCGGCATAAAAGTTGCAGCAATAAAACCTCGTGGGGAGTGCCATGACTGCAAATAAAACCGTAGCAAGGAGTTGACAAATGACCAAGCAAGACTTGATTGCATCTGTAGCGCAAATCGAAACGCAGATTTTGCTGATACGTGGGCAGAAGGTAATGCTGGATGCAGGCTTAGCGGAACTCTACGAAGTAGATACCAAGGTTTTGAATCAGGCAGTGAAGCGCAATATCGAGCGATTTCCAGAGGATTTTATGTTTCAACTCACTGCCGATGAATACGCCAACTTGAAGTCACAATTTGAGACTTCAAGTTTAAGGTCACAAATTGTGACCTTAAAGACGGGACGCGGACAACACCGCAAATATTATCCTTACGCCTTCACCGAACAAGGCGTGGCGATGCTCTCTAGCGTTTTGCGCAGCAGCCGCGCCATTCAGGTCAACATTGCCATCATGCGAACCTTTGTGCAGCTACGCCAAATGCTCGCCGGCAACGCCGAACTGTCGCGCAAACTCGCCGCGCTGGAAAAGAATTACGACATCAAATTCAGAGCGGTGTTTGAAGCGATACACGAACTGATGACTCCGCAGGAAACCCAGAAAAAACGCCCCATCGGTTTCGCGCCGTGGGAGAAAAAATAACTTTTGCTTGCGTACTCACTCGCGACACCTAACGAATCAATCCCAGAAAGTAGCGAATGAAACCTAGCCTCGGCGCAGCCTTAATCACTTACGAAGCGGACATTTGGAAAACCGCCGACACCTTGCGCGGTTGCGGCATTAAAGAAAGCGAATGGCCGAGCTACATGATGCCGTTCTTCGCGCTGATGTTGGTTGAGTCGCGCATTCGTCGTCTGCGCACCGAAAAAATTGCCGAATATCAAGCTGCTACTGAGCAACGTTTTGATGAAGAAAATAGCGAGCATCTCACTTGGTTAGACAGGTCGGTAAAAGCAGCGGGCAAGGGCTATCACGCCGATTTGATTTTGCATAAAAAGGGCTTACAAGAAACCTGCCAAGTGCCAGGCGGGCATTTTTTGAATCGCCTTATTACCTATCTTGAGCAATACGATCCCGAAACGCGCCGCTTGCTAGGCTTAGGTTATGTGGCGGGGCAACCCAAGTTTTTGGACATACAAGGCAAAGCACAAACTTTGTTTGCACTGGCGAATCAGCCCTTATTTTCGTTCACGCAAAAATGGGGAAAAATCGACCTGACGTGTTTTGATAACTCCGAAGTCACCACCATCGAAGAACACATCAAACGTAAATGGGCGGACATCTCAGCCGAAACCGCAGGTGAGCAATACACCCCGTCGGACGTGATGGACATGGCAGGCGCGCTGATAGTCGAGCTCTTCAAAGAAGGCAAAGACACGCAAGGCATCGCCGACGTATATGACATGACCTGCGGCGGCGGCAACTTTGTGTATGCCATTGAAGACCAATTGCGCGCCGCGTTCCCCCAGCTCTCGGTGCGCGCCCGTGGACAAGAGCTCAACGATGCCTTGTACGCACTTGCCGCGATTGAAGCGCGCTTTCGCAGCGATGCCCAAATCGAATGGGGCAACACCCTCACCGACGATCGTTTTTTGGGTGAAAAATTCGATGCCATCATGGCAAATCCACCTTACGGCGTGGACTGGAAAGACTTCAAAACGGCGATTGAAGCTGATGCCACAGGACGCTTTGCCGCCACCCGTTTGCCGCCCACCTCGGACGGACAATTATTGTTTTTGCAACATGCCGCCTTCCACCTTAAAGAAAATGGCGTGGCAACCATTGTGCATTCTGGCTCGACGCTGTTTTCTGGCGACGCAGGTGGCGGCGAATCTGAAACGCGCCGCTGGCTGCTGCAACAACAAGACATGGTTGAAGCCATTATCCAACTGCCTAAAAACGAATTTTTTAACACGGGCATTTCCACTTATGTGTGGGTGCTCAACAAAGCCAAACCTACTGCGCGCCGTGGGCGCGTGTTGCTGATTAACGCCGAAAACAACTTCATCAAACTGAAGAAAAATCTCAACAAAAAGAACTGCAAAATTGATGCCGCCAACTGCGCCCAAATCGTGCAAGCCTTTCGCGCTTACACCGACGGTCCGATTAGCAAAGTGCTGACCGTTGAGCAACTGCTCTACAACAAAGTCGAAATTATTTTGCATCGCCAGGACGAAGCGGGGCGCGCCGTGCAAGAAGAACAAGCCATTGAAGGCGACATCATCACCATTACGATGGGCGAGCAAAGCCATGAAATCAAAAACGGCCCGCTGCTCAAACCCGAAGAACTCACCGCCAAAGAAGCGGCAGCCAAATTCAACGAAGCCATCAAACAAGCCGAAACCCTCATCGTGCAATCGGGTGAACACCGCTATACCCGCGACAATGAAACTGGCGCAATTCAAATGAGCAACGGAAAAGAAACCATTGAACTCGGCCTCGGCGTGCTTAATGTCAAAGCCAAAATCGCCAAAGCCAAAGGTGCAGAAACACTCAAAGTCGAAGTCACACTTGGCCCACTCAAAGAGAAAGACACCGAAACCACCGCCTATTCCAACGATGCAAAAGCCAACGAAAAAATCATCACGGACTTTTTAGCGAAGTGGGTGAAAGAGCCGTTCGAGCGCGTAGCGGGTGGTGTGAAAATCGGATGCGAAATCAACTTCAACAAGCAATTTCCCAAGCAAAGCGAAGTGCGCAGCGTGAAAGACTTGCTGGCCGAATTGCACAAACTCAATGCCAAAGGCGCAGCTCAAGAAGCCGCCTTTACCGCCAGTATTACAGGGGCGTGAGCGTGGCTAGAGAGATGAAAGATTCGGGTGTAGCTTGGGTCGGGGTGATACCGCATCAGTGGTCGGTAGTGCGTGGAAAAGATATGCTGTTAGAACGTACCGAGCTATCTAAATATGGTGACGAGGAGTTGCTTTCAGTTTCTACTTACACAGGTATAAAACCGCGTCGTGACATGATTGATGCGGATGATTCATTAAGCCGAGCAGACAGTTTGGTGGGATATAAAATTTGTTACTCAGGCGATATCGTCATCAACACGATGCTTGCTTGGAATGGCAGCATTGGGTTGAGCAACTACGCAGGCATCGTTAGTCCTGCCTACGCAGTGTATAAATTACGCAAAGAATTTGCCCCTAAGTTTGTTGAATATCTGCTGCGCTCTGAAGCTACGCTCATCAAGATTCGCGCCGAATCGAGAGGTATCAACGATGCTCGCCTTCGCCTGTACCCAGATAGCCTTTTTGCAATTCAATTTGGCGCACCTTCCTATTTAGAGCAACGTGCCATCGCCGATTACCTTGATCAGCAAACCGCGCTGATCGATCAGCGCTTGAGCACGCTGGAAGAAAAAAAGACCGTGCTGGCCGAACTGCGCAAAGCCACCATCCACGAGGCTGTCACTAAAGGCTTGAACAAAAACGCCTCGATGAAAGATTCGGGCGTGGCGTGGATTGGTGAGATACCTCAGGGATGGCAGCCAAGCCCGTTCAAAGACAACCTGTTATTTATGAGTAGAGGCGTACAGCCTATCTACGCAAACGATACTGATTTTTTTGTCACCAATCAGGCTTGTTTATCTACCTATCAGATGCGGCAAGAAAAGAAAAAAGAGTGCGAGCCGCTGACAGGTGAAAGAGGTCGATATAAATGCGGCGATGTGCTTGTGGCATCAACTGGCGAGGGCGTATTGGGCAAGTGCGTATTGTCCGAAGAGGTTAGTTATTGCGATAGCCATGTTTCGATTTTGCGAGCTAAAAATGCAGCAACGGGAAAATTTATTTTCTATTGGCTGAGTGCAAATTATGAAACGGTTAATTCAATTTTTGCGAAGGGTTCAACCAAGCAAACTGAACTTCAAAAAGAAGCATTTTTGGCGTTCAAAATTGGTTTCCCTCCACTTGATGAGCAACTCGACATCGCCAGCCACCTCGACCAACAAACCCAACAAATCGACGCCCAACTCGCCACGTTGGACGAGCAGGCGCAGGTGTTGAAAGAGTTGCGCAAAGCCATCATCCACGTGGCGGTGACGGGGAAGAATGAGCTCCCTTCTCCCGCAGGCGGGAGAAGGGCTGGGGATGAGGGTAGGTGAGTTGAATAATATTTGGTGGGTGTTTAACGACCCTCACCCTAACCCTCTCCCGCCTGCGGGAGAGGGAATGAACAGGAGAGTGTGATGAACACGCTACGCCTTTTTACCGTCAAAGATTTTTCCATTCCCGCCAGCACGTCCTGGTATCTGGCCGATCTGGGCGAGTTTCGCGGTAAGCAGGAGCTATATACGCAGCAGTCTCCGCAGCGGCTCAAGACTTTGCGCGAGCATGCGCTGATCGAGAGCGCGGTTTCTTCCAATCGTATCGAAGGTGTGTCGGTCGATCCGTCGCGGGTGCGCGATGTGCTGGTTGCGCCCAAGCCTTTGTTTCGTGATCGCGACGAGGAGGAGGTGCGCGGTTATCGCGATGCGTTGAAACTGATACACGAAGGCGCTGAACGCATGGTCGTGAGCGAGGCGACGCTATGCGAGCTGCACCGGCTGGCGCGCGGTCAAATCTGGGATGCGGGCAAGTACAAGGAGAAAGACGGCGACATCATCGAGCGTTATGCGGATGGGCGCGAACGGGTGCGCTTCCGTCCGGTGTCTGCGACAGGCACTTCGGTGGCAATGACGGGGCTGGTGGCCGATTGGCAGCATTGCCTTGATGAGCGTTGGGTGCATCCGCTGATTGCGATGGCGGCATTCAATCTGGATTTTTTGTGCATCCATCCGTTTCGCGATGGCAACGGGCGCGTGTCGCGGCTGGCGTTGTTGCTGCAGTGCTATCAGTTGGGCTATGAGGCTGGGCGTTACATCAGCCTTGAGCGTTTGATCGAGGAAAACAAGGAACGCTATTACGAGACGTTGGAGCAAAGCTCGCAAGGCTGGCATGAGGGCAAGCATGATCCCTGGACTTTCATCAATTACGTGCTGTCCATTCTGAAAATGGCTTACCGCGAATTCGCCGAGCGCGTGGGTGAGGTGAAAGCACCGCGCGGCTCGAAGACGGATTTGGTGTTGGCGGCGATCAACCGGTTTGCGGGTGAGTTTACGGTGGCGCAGGTGGAGCAGGCTTGTCCCGGCGTGAGCAAAGACATGGTGCGGCGCGTTTTGCGCGAGCAACAAACTACCAGTGCGGTGGAGTGCCAAGGCCGAGGGCCTGCGGCGCGGTGGAAAAAGAAGGGGTAATTACCCTTTAGTAAGGGTAATAGTTGGGGTAATAGCGCGGATGGTTTGGGCGTTGGTTTAATCCCAGATAGTCCTTGAGTCCCGTCATTCCCGCGCAGGCGGGAATCCAGCAAGAAGAATATTTCGCGAAGCGGACAACGCAATGTTTTGTCTTGCTACGCAAGGATCGTTGATTCATCTAGATTCCCGCCTGCGCGGGAATGACGCAGTTTGCTAACGAACTATATGGATACACAGGGATTTGCTATGGCTTACGGATTCAAAGAAAACGATTTTCAGCACGGTATTTTTTTGCCGTTTTTTACTGCGCCTATGCCTGCTGGGTTGAACTGGATGGAAGGTAAGCCCACCGACATCGACCGCGACAAGTGGATAGTTCCTGCCGACTTGCTGGAGTTTTTGAAGAACGGTTGCCCGCAGAATGCGGCGGCGTTTAAGCAGGCGATGAAGCCGTTTGATTCGGAGTTGGCGTTGCTCAATGAGCTGTGGGTGAGTGTGTTGTCGCCCAAGCTGCGCGACAGTGCCAACGCGGCGGTGGTGTTGCGCGATAACTTGGTGTTTCAGGGGCAAACGTTTGTGCTGTGGAACGAAGCACCGCGCGCGGGGGCGGATAAGTCGGCGCAGGCATTGTTTGAAACCAATCGTTTGCGGGTGATTGCCGAGGCGACCTTTGAGCGGCATTTCCCCATCACCAACAAGCGCATCAAACGTCGTCCCGATGTGGTGTTTTTTGTGAACGGTTTGTATTTTGCTTATGCCGAACTAAAGACCGCACAAACGGGGCAAACCGCTGCCAGCAATGGGCGCAAGAAGATTGCGCATAACTGCATTGAGGCGGCGATTTGCGCGCTGGACGAGGCGCGTGAACGCTATACGGCGCAAGGCGGGGTGTGGCCAGGCTTTCGTAGCCGTAATTTGCAAGAGGCAGAGCGGCATCGTATTCGTCAGGATATTTGTTTGTATGAACGTGCCACGCATATCAGCAGTATTGATATGGGCAATTTGATGATTGTGTCGGACACGGATTGGCTGTTGGGCGAGGTGGATGACGCGCTGTTAAAAGATAACCAGATTGCTTTGAGTGCGACGATTCCAGACAAGTTGATTGAGTGTTTTGCGCGTGCGCCTGAGATGCGCGATAAGTCGCCATCGACTGCGGTGCAAGAACATCTGGCTTCGATGTTTCACCCCGCGCACGGTATCGACCGCGAGATTCATTTTTTTAATCAGTTGCGCGCCAGTCGCACCACCAGCCAAGTCGAAATGCTGCGTCCGCGTCCTGCGCAACGGGCGATGTTGTATCAGGCGATGTGTCGGGTGGATGAGCTGTATGCCAACGAAGGCGTGGCAAAAATCAATGAGGCAGATATTCGTGCGCAATTAACACTTGCCTTGCCCGACCTCGCCCCTGCTAAGGCGGATGCCATCGTCAACGATACCTTGCTGCATCGCAACGGTGCGGAGGCGCACACGATTTTGCTGCAAGGCGCGGCGGGATTAGGCAAAACCAATGTGATGGTATGGTTGGCGCAAGCCTTGTCCGACAAGGTGGACAAGGCGAGTGGCGCGTTGGCAGGGCTGTTTGATTTGTGCATTTTGCTGACTGACCGCACTGAGTTGCGCAAGAACGTGGCGAGTGAGGCACAGCGCAGCAAGGGGGTAAAAAATATCACCGCCGAGGCGGAAACCTTTGCCGATTTGCGTGACGCGTTGGATGGTGGGGCGCGCATTGTGGTGGTGAACATTCAAAAATTTCCGTCGATACAAAAACTCGCCGAACAAGATGCCAAGCTCAACGCGCTGCTTACGTCTAAGCGGGTGGCGTTCATCATCGACGAGGTGCATCGCAGCCAAAATGGCAAGTTGCACGATGCCACGGTGGAGGTGTTCGACCAGTGGGGCAGCTTGCGTCCACAAGGGGTGAAACGGAATCTGATTATTGGGCTGACCGCTACGCCACGCGATGAGGTGTTGGCGCGCTTTGGCGAGTGGCGTTCGCCTAGCGCACCGGGCGATAACATCCGCTGGGTGCCTTATTTTGCCTACACCATGGCGCAGGCAATCCGCGAAAAAATCATTCTCAATCCGATCCAAAATATCCTGCGCTATGAAGATCATTTGATTTTCAAAGCCACCGATACGATACAAAAAATTCAGCACGGGCAAGAGGTGCGCGAGCCGAGCACCACTGAGATTTACAGCAATGCGGTACGCCAAGGTTTAATTGCAAAACATGCCGCGTTGGTGTTTGCCGCTAAGACCATACGCGCCGTGCGCCCGCCTAATCGCGCCCTCGGCGAAGGCAAGGCAATGTTCGCAGCGGATTCAATTCGAGCGGCGATTAGCTATCAAAAATTGTTGCGTTTAGAGCTGGATGAGTTGGCGGTTGATCCGCGCTTTGCCGAGTATGGCGATAGCTTGCGTGCCACGCCCGTGCTGGTGTTGTTCACCGATAAGCAAGGCGAAGATTCGTGCGCGTCATTTAATGGCGGCAAAAATCAGGATGCGATTTTGGATGAGTTTCGCCGCAAAGGTGAGGCGGCAAAAGCGGGTTTGCAGGTGTTCAACGCGATTATTGTGGTGGTGGATAAGCTGCTCACCGGCTTTGATGAGCCAACTTTACACACCTTGTTTTTAGATCGCGGTATGGATGATGTGCTGTTGTTCCAAAGCGCGTGTCGCGTTGATCGAACTTGTAAATATAAGCAGGATTGTTTGCTAGTAGATTTTTCGCACGAAGGTGTGGTGTCGAAAAACTTACCTAAAGTGTTTGAAAAATACGGCGGCATTACGGTGTCGGATTTAGATGCGATGTCGCTGCGCGACAAGATGGATGAGGCATTTAATCAGTTTTTTCGCGATAAGGATTTATCCCAACATTGGAAAACCTGGAAAGCCACGCGCGGCGCGGGTAAGACGGCGCAAGGCGCAAAAGAACTGTCGGATTTTTTAGATACTTTAGTGACTTCTGAAGAGGGTTTGTTACGCGCTGCATCGTTGCGAAAATTAGGTACGGCATGGCTGGGTAGCCGTGAAAAATTGCGCATCATTCTTGATTTTACTAAGCCTGAATTGCACAAGCATGACGAGCCAATGCGCATTGAATTTGCCGAGCAGGTGGTGCGCCATTTGGCAGCAAAAACTAAAGAAGTCGATAACCGCGTGGCGGCTGTTTTTGATGTCGATTTGGTTGCGGAGTCAGAAGGTTTTGGTTGGGATGAGTTGCCAACTGCACCAGAAGATAACAAGAAAAAATCCGCCGTGCCCGCTGGCACACCGCAATCTGCCTTGGCTTTAGCGGCATCACTCGATGCGATTACTTTGCTTGCGGCGTTAAATTTGACTGAGCAGCAAAAGCTAGAGCTGATAGAAAAACTCAAAGCATTTTTGCAAGTGTTATTCGGCGTGATTGATACGATGGGCAAAAACGTGAATCAAGATGTGCATCGCAAAATGGTCATGTCTATGCACCACACGGGCGCAGATTTTGCGTGGGAAGACCGTTACGCGATGTTCAAAACCTTGTTGGATTCGGCGATACTCAACCCGAAAATTTATATGCACGCGCATCGCAAAGCCTTCATCGAACCCTTGCTAAAACGCGCTGAACTGGTGATGGCAGATTACGAAGAGTGGGTGGTGTCGGCGGGTGCGTCGATTGTGCTGAGTTCGTCAGCTAGCTAGTTGGCATGATGCACTGCGCTATTTAGCGCGTTAGCAAGTTGCTTCTTTATAATCTTTTCATTTAATTTCCCTGATGCTCACTATCCAAAATATCACCTATCTGCAAGGCGGCGAGCCGTTGTTGCACAACGCATCGCTGCAAGTTTTCGCCAATCAACGGGTCGGCTTGGTGGGGCATAACGGTTGCGGAAAATCCACGCTGTTTAGGCTGATACGTGGGCAGATTCAGGTTGATGGCGGCGAGGTGTCGTTGCAATCGGGCAAGGCGTTGGCATACGTTGAGCAAGAGATTGAAAATTCCGAGCGCGCCGCTTTGGAGTTTGTGTTGGATGGCGATACCGCTTTGCGTGGTTTTGAAAAAATACTCGCTAGCGCGCAACACGATGCCGCTTGGTATGAGGCGCAGCAAGGCTTTGAAGCGATAGATGGCTATGGCGCACCCGCGCGCGCGGCGCAATTGTTGAGCGGGTTGGGTTTCGCGGCCGACACTTTGAATCGTGCCGTGGATAGTTTTTCAGGCGGCTGGCGGATGCGCTTAAATTTGGCGCGCGCGCTGATGTGTAGAGCTGATTTATTGCTGTTAGATGAGCCGACCAACCATCTCGATTTGGAAGCGATTTTGTGGCTGGAAGAGTATCTGGCGCGCTACGCGGGCAGCATTTTATTGGTGTCGCATGACCGCGAATTTTTGAACGCCACGGTGAATCGTATCGCGCATGTGCATGACGGCGTGATTGATAGTTACACGGGCGATTACGACGACTTTGAGCGCGCGCGTGCCGAGCGTGCCGCGCAGCAACATCAAGCCCACGCGCAGCAGCAAGAACAGATTGCTCATCTCGAAGATTTTGTGCGGCGGTTTCGCGCCCAAGCCACCAAAGCGCGCCAAGCACAAAGTCGCATCAAAGCCTTGGAGCGCATCGTGCGCATCGCTCCTGCGCAGCTTGCCAATGGCAGTTTTCAGTTGGCGATTGAAGCACCCGAACGCAGTCCCGATTTGCTGATGCGCGCCAGTGAAATGGGCTTTGGCTATGGCGAAAAATCGCTGTTCAAAAATGTCAATTTAATGCTACGCGCCGGCGCGCGTATCGCCTTGTTGGGTCCCAATGGTGCAGGTAAATCCACGCTGATTAAATTGTTGGTCGGCGAGCTGACCGCCAGCAGTGGCAAGCTAGACATCACCCCCGATATACGCATCGGTTATTTCGCGCAACACCAGTTGGAAAATCTCGATAGCCATGCCACGCCGCTGCAACACATGGAGCGCGCCGCGCCCGCCGAAACGACTTTAGCCTTGCGTACTTTTTTAGGGCGATTTGGCTTAGGCAGTAACAGCGAAGATCGTCCCGTCAGCAGCTTTTCGGGCGGCGAAAAAAGTCGTTTGGCGTTGGCATTATTGGCTTGGCAAAAGCCGCATATTTTGCTGCTGGATGAGCCGACCAACCATCTCGATTTGGACATGCGCGACGCGTTGACTTTGGCGTTAGAGCAATACACGGGTGCTGTGGTGGTGGTGTCGCATGATAGAAGTTTGATTCGCGCTATCGCTGACGAGTTGTGGCTAGTCGCGGATGGTGAAGCAAAACTTTTTGACGGCGATTTAGACGACTACAAAGTGTGGATTGAAACGCGTCGCCCCGTCGAGACCAGCGTGGTAGCTAAAGTAAAGATTGCCGCGCCCGTGCGCGTCAATGTCAAAGCCTTGCAAAGTAAAAAAACCAAGCTCGAAGCCGAATTGCACAAAGCCCAAAGCGCACTCGCCACACTGGATGCCGAGCTAGGTGACCCCGCTACCTACACCAGCAAAAGCAGCGCGCAACTCAATGAACTCAACGCGCAACGCGACACCTTGATGAATAAAATTAGCACGCAGGAAGAAACTTGGTTTGAGTTGGAAATGGCGTTGGATGCGGCGGCTGACGTGGCATAGCGGTTTATCAGACACTTAATTAGTCAGGCATTCGTATATAATCCGCCGCTTTAATTTTGGCGCGAAATTCCCATGCTGGCTGTCAGCAATCTTTCTTGTAGTCGCGGCGATGTGCAGTTGTTCTCTGCTTTGAATTTGGTCTTGCAAGCAGGGCAAATCATGCAGGTGCAAGGTGAAAACGGTAAGGGCAAAACCACTTTGCTGCGTACGCTATGCGGCTTTCATTTGCCTGACGCGGGCGCAATCACTTGGTGCGGCGAGGATGTGAATGATTTGGCGGAAAATTTTTACGCCAATCTGCTCTATCTCGGTCATCACAACGCAATTAAAGATGAGCTGACGGGCTTAGAAAATTTGCAGATTTCAGCAGGGCTGGCGGGTATTAAGTTAGACGAAAAAACCGCCGTAGCAGCATTGCGCCGTATGGGCTTGAAAGGGCGCGAACGCTTAGCCACTAAGGTGTTATCGCAAGGACAGCGTCGTCGCGTCGCATTGGCAAGATTGTTGGTGGGCGACGCGAAATTGTGGGTGTTGGATGAACCTCTCACCGCACTCGATGTCGGAGCGGTGGCGTTAATTCAAGAGCTCATCGCGGAGCATTTAGCGCGGGGCGGCATGGTGATTTTTACCACGCATCAGCCCTTAGAAATCGCAGGCGTGACAATGCGTCGATTGGAGTTGTTATGAATCAGCTCTCAATAGGGAATTTATTGTTATTGGTGGTGCGTCGCGATTTGCTTTTAGCCATGCGCCGCCGCGCGGATGTGCTGACGATTTTGGTGTTCTTCGTGATGGTGGTGAGTTTGTTCCCGCTCGGTGTTGGCCCTGAGATGAGCATGTTGCGCAAGATGGCCCCAGGCGTGTTGTGGGTGGCGGCGTTGCTGGCTTCGATGTTGTCGCTGGGCCGGTTATTTTCGGCAGATTATTTGGACGGCACGCTAGAGCAAATGATGCTCAATCCGCAATCCTTGGCGGTGCTGGTGTTGGGCAAAATGGTGGCGCATTGGTTGGTGTCGGGATTGCCCTTGGTATTGGTCGCACCGATTTTGGGTTTGCAGTTTGATATGTCACCGCCAGCCTTGGGCATCTTGATGTTGGGGCTGTTATTAGGCACACCAATTTTGAGCATGTTGGGCGCAATCGGCGCGGCGTTGACTTTGGGCTTGCGCGGCGGTGGCGTGTTGCTATCGTTATTAGTATTACCTTTATGTATCCCCGTGTTGATTTTTGGCACGGGCGCGGTCGAGGCCGTGGCGAGCGGTTTGAGCGTGGTATCGAATTTGTCGCTTATCGCGGCGTTGTTGATGATGTGTTTGGTATTCACCCCTTGGGTAACCGCGCAAGCGTTGCGCATATCTTTAGAGTAAAGGCGGCATAAATGGCAATCAATTGGTTTAAGTATTCAGCACCGAGCACCTTCTACGCCTTGGCGGGCAAGCTCATTCCATTCGTCGCGATTCCTGCGGCGATTTTATTTGCCCTCGGCTTATACATCGGCTTTTTTGTTGCGCCCGTGGATGCGGTGCAGGGCGAGGCGTATCGGATTATTTTCATCCACGTTCCCGCGTCGATTATTTCGATGGTGTTGTATTTGGTGATGGCGGGTTATGCCGCGCTGGGTTTGATTTTTAACACGCGTTTATCGTCGATGATGGCGAGTGCGATTGCGCCGACGGGCGCGTTGTTCGCGTTTATTTCCTTGTGGACAGGGGCGTTGTGGGGCAAGCCGATGTGGGGCGCATGGTGGGTGTGGGATGCACGCTTGACTTCCGAATTGATATTACTGTTTTTATATTTTGGTTTTATCGCGCTGCATGCGTCGATTGATGACGCGCGTCGCGCCGATAAAGCCGCAGCCTTGCTGGCAATTGTGGGTTCAGTGAATGTGCCAATTATTTATTTTTCGGTGAAGTGGTGGAACACTTTGCATCAAGGTTCGACGATTAAATTTACTGGTTCGACCATGCACGTCGCGATGCAGCAAGGCATGTTTATTACGCTGGCGGCGTGTTGGTTGTATGCCATTAGCATCACGCTGTTGCGCGTGCGCTCGATTATTTTGGAGCGTGAGCGCAACACGCAATGGGTCAGCGAATTGAGCGAGGTGCAAGCATGAGTGCGGCAGAATTTTTTAACATGGGTGGCTACGCGTTTTATGTGTGGGGTTCGTTCGGCGTGGCTGCCGCAGCTTTCCTGATTGAAATCGCCTTGGTGCGCCACAAACGCAGTTTAACGTTGCAACAATTACGCTTGATGCGTGAAGCTGGAGACGAATGATGAACATGGAAATGAAAACAAAAATGAAACCCCGCCAAAAACGTTTGATGTTTATTTTGGTGGGTTTGGCGGGCGTGGGGATTGCGGCAGCGTTGGTATTAAATGCTTTGAGCAATACGGTGAGTTTGTATTTCACGCCGACGCAAGTGATGAACAAAGAAGCTCCGCAAGGACGCAGTTTTCGTATCGGTGGTTTGGTCGAAGTTGGATCGGTGCAACGTGACCCAGGCGGCTTGTCAGTGCGTTTTATGATTACCGATACAGTGAAAAGTTTGCCTGTGACCTACACGGGAATTTTGCCCGACTTGTTCAAAGAAGGTAAAGGCGTGGTCGCGCAAGGCAAGATGGAAGCGGATGGCGTGATGCACGCCGCTGAAGTGCTCGCCAAACATGATGAAAACTATATGCCGCCTGAAGCTGCTGATGCGATTAAACGTGCGCAAGCCGCTGCTGCGTCAGTTGTCGTTGCAACTTCTGCGGTCGCAGCCAGTGCGTCGCTTGCCGTTAGCCAATAATTTAGAAAGCTCAAACATGATTCCAGAACTCGGTCACTTTTCGCTCATCATCGCGCTTGCGATTGCCTTAACCTTAGGCACGCTGCCGATGTGGGGCGCGGCGCGTAATAACTCTGTGTTAATGGGTGTCGCACGTCCACTGGCGTACGCACAATTTTTATTTATAGCCTTTGCTTTTGGTACTTTGGCTTACGCATTTTTGAGTAATGATTTTTCAGTGTTGTACGTTGCGCAACACTCTAATTCTCAATTGCCTGTGCACTATCGTTTCTCCGCAATTTGGGGTGGACATGAAGGTTCGCTGTTGTTGTGGGCTTTGATTCTGTCGGTGTGGACGATGGCGGTGGCGACGTTTAGTAAGCATTTGCCACAAGAAATGGTCGCGCGCGTGTTGGCAGTGATGGGCTTGGTATCGGTCGGTTTCTTGTTGTTTATGTTGTTTACCTCCAGTCCGTTTGAACGCTTATTGCCCGCCGCTCTAGACGGTCGCGATTTGAATCCGCTGTTGCAAGATCCAGGCTTGGTGATTCATCCGCCCATGTTATACATGGGGTATGTGGGTTTCTCGGTGGCGTTCGCATTCGCGATTGCGGCGTTAATTGGCGGCAAACTAGACGCAACTTGGGCGCGTTGGTCGCGTCCTTGGACGACGGTGGCGTGGGTGTTTATGACCTTCGGTATCGCGCTTGGTAGCTGGTGGGCGTATTACGAATTGGGCTGGGGCGGTTGGTGGTTTTGGGATCCCGTCGAAAATGCTTCATTCATGCCTTGGTTAGTTGGCACCGCGCTGATTCACTCTTTAGCCGTGACGGAAAAACGTGGTGCATTTAAGAGCTGGACGATTTTGTTGGCGATTGCTGCGTTCTCATTGAGCTTGCTCGGCACATTTTTAGTCCGTTCCGGCGTGTTGACTTCGGTGCATTCCTTCGCCTCCGATCCTAAACGCGGGATTTTTATTTTGAGCTTTTTGGTGTTAGTGATTGGCGCGTCGCTGTTGTTGTTTGCTTGGCGCGCGCCGAAAATTGGCTTAGGCGGCAAATTCGATTTGTTATCGCGCGAATCGTTGTTGTTGTCTAACAACGTGTTGCTCACGGTGGCTTCGGCATCGGTTTTCATCGGTACGTTGTATCCGCTGTTTATGGACGCGTTGGGCTACGGAAAACTGTCGGTTGGCGCGCCGTATTTTGAAGCGGTATTTGTTCCGCTGATGGTGCCGATGATTTTGATGATGGGCTTAGGTCCATTGGCGCGCTGGAAAAAAATGGCAGTGCCTGAGTTAGCTAAACGCGTGCGTTGGGGCTTTGGCGCAGCCGTGGTCACAGCGTTGTTATTACCGCTGGTGCTAGGACGCTGGACGCCGTTTATTGCGCTGGGTTTGATGATGGCGTTCTGGGTAATTGCCTCATTAGTGATTAGTTTGCGCGGTCGTTTGAGCGGCGCGGGGACATTCATGCAGCGTGTGCGCGGGCAAAGTTTGAGCTATTACGGGATGCAATTAGCGCACTTAGGCGTGGCAGTTTTTATTATCGGCGTGACGCTGGTAAAGGGTTTTGAGACCGAACGCGATGTGCGCATGAATGTCGGCGACACCGTGCAAGCGGGCGGCTACGAATTCCGTTTTAACGGCGTGACTGATTTAACCGGTCCGAATTATGTGGGCGGGGTAGGGCATATTAGCGTGAACAAAAATGGCAAGCTAGTCGCTGAAATGTTGCCTGAGAAACGCTTGTACAACGTGACTGGAATGCCGCTCACTGAGGCGGCAATCCGCACCGGGCTGTTGGGCGATTTGTATGTTTCGCTAGGTGAGCCCATTCCTGAAGCCGAAGGCGCGTGGGCGGTGCGAATTTATATCAAACCGTTTGTCGATTGGATTTGGTTTGGCGCATTGTTGATGGGTTTAGGCGGCATTTTGGCGGTGGCAGATCGTCGTTATCGTATTCATAAAACGGTTAAATCCGAAGTAGTCCAAGGAGTGTCAGCATGATGCGTTTTATTTTGCCTTTGGTGTTGTTTCTCGGCTTGTCGTGGTTTTTATTTCAAGGCTTAGGGCGTGATACGCGCGAAGTGCCGTCGCCTTTGGTCGGCAAAGCAGCCCCTGCTTTTGTGTTGCCAACCTTGCATGACGAAGCGAAAAAATTTTCGCCAGCGGATATGCAAGGCAAAGTTTGGTTACTGAATGTGTGGGCATCTTGGTGTGGTGCGTGTAAAGACGAGCATCCGCTTTTGATGGAATTGTCTAAGCAAAATCTGGTGCCAATTGTCGGTTTGGATTACAAAGACAAGCGTGCTGATGGTGAGGCAATCTTGGCGAAAGCGGGCAATCCGTACACGCTGACGATTGCCGATGCGGATGGCAAAGTGGGCTTTGATTATGGTGTGTATGGCGTGCCAGAAACCTATGTAATTGATAAGCATGGCGTGATTGCCTACAAGTTAATTGGCGCAGTCAATTCACAAAATCTCAGCGAAAAAATCTTGCCTTTAGTCGCGCAGTTACAAGCTCAACCATGAAAAATTTATTTTTAGCGATGTTGTGTTTAGTGCCAATTTTTGCCTATGCGGGTGAGGCACAAGATTTGGCGGACGACCCTGTTATCGAAGTTCGCATGATTAAATTGGCGGAAAAAGTGCGCTGTTTAGTATGTCAAAGCGAACCTGTTTCCACCTCGCATTCAGATTGGTCAATCGACGTGCGCGCCATCATGCGCGACAAGATGAAAGCCGGCGCGACCGATCAAGAAATCATGGATTTATTGGTTGAACGTTTTGGCAAGTCGGTGTTGTTCGATCCGCCTGTCGATAAAGAAACCATGCCGTTGTGGCTCGCGCCCTTCGTGCTGTTATTTATCGGCTTGGGCTTCTTGCTGATGCAATTACGTAAACGCAAAACGCAAGTGCAAGAACGCGTAATGACCGCAGAAGACGCATTGCGTGCTGCTGACCTCTTGAACTCGAAAGATACTCAATAATGACTTTATTTTGGATACTCGCAGCCGCCATGCTGCTCATCGCCATGGCTTTTTTGGTTATTCCTTTATGGCGCAAAAAAGTGGCGAATAACGCGGTATTGCGTGATGCCGCTAACCTAGAAATTTTGCGTGATCAATCCGCCGAAATGTCCGCCGACTTAGCGCATGGACTGCTTAACGAAGAGTCGTTTGCGCAAGGTCAGCGTGAGTTGCAAGCGCGCTTGTTAGACGAAGTTAAACCGAGTGAGGCGGTGCCTGCCGCACCGCGTAATCCCGCTAAAGCATTGGCTTTGGTGTTGGTCGTGTTGTTGCCATTAAGCTCGGTATTACTGTACTTAAAATTAGGTAACAGCAAAGTATTCATGCCGCAACCAGCCGAGTTGAGTGTGGCGGATGGTTTTGGCGTGATTCGTTCCGAAGCGGCGTTGCAAGATTTGGAAGCGAAGCTCGTAAAATTCCCAGAAAATCCTGACGGCTGGTTACAACTGGGACGTTCATATAGTGAATTAAAACGCTACAGCGATGCTGCCCGCGCGTATGAACAGTTAGTTAAATTAGTGCCGAATGAAGCACAGTTGTGGACTGACTACGCTGATGCCTATGCGATGGATCATGGGCAAACGTTGCTTGGTGAACCGACTAAATTTTTAGATAAAGCGTTAGAACTTGACGGCAACAATACCACTGCGTTGGCATTATCTGGCTCTGCGGCGATGGAACGTGGCGACTATTTGGCGGCGATTACACACTGGCAAAAGTTGGTGGCATTGTTGCCCGCCGACTATCAAGATATTCAGATGATTAAAGATGGCGTGCAACAGGCGCGCGAATTTTTGGCGATGCAAGCGGGTGGCAAAGCAAAATTGGCACAACTGGATAAAGGTGTCGCTGCCGTTAAAGTAGCGACTAGCGCGCAAGCTATTACAGGTAAGGTTTCCATTCGTCCTGAACTATTGAGCAAAGTTTCTCCTGACGACATCGTGTTCATCTTGGCGCGCGCGTCTGAAGGTCCCAAAATGCCATTAGCAGTATTGCGTAAACAAGTGAAAGATTTACCGTTGGAATTCAGTTTGGACGACAGCATGGCGATGCAGCCGCAGTTGAAATTATCAGGATTTGGGCAAGTCGTGGTGGTCGCACGCGTGTCCAAATCAGGCACGCCGATGGCGCAAACGGGTGATGTGGAAGGCATGAGCGCGACAGTTAAACCTGGCACGAAAGGATTAACTATCGTCATTGACCAGCTCGTTAAATAATCAGCTATACCGTTAAAAAAAGCAGCCGAGTGAATAGCGGCTGCTTTTTTTACGCACAAATTTTGATAACTAGATATTTTTAGTGCGTTGCGAGAATTAAAGTTAAGCTATGATTCGCCTGTGTCAGCAAGGCATACAAGGGTAGTCATAATTTTGATAGGAGCATGAGACATGTTGAAAACAATCGTCGCAGTGGTATTGCTGGTGTCAGCAGGTGCTGGCTGGTTTTATTTGGACTACCTTAATAAACAAGAACAAATTGCCGCACAAGAGTTGCGTCTCAGTGTCGAAAAAAATCGAGCGCAAGCGGCTGCGGCAGAGCAAGCCCGACTCGCTGCCAAGCTAGCATTTGAAACGAAGCTGAATACTGAATTGAAAACTTGTCTAGATGCCGCACAGCAAGCCAATACTGATTTTTTAACCGCGAATCAAAAACCTGTGCCGCGTAAAGCAGGTCAATTTACCGTGCCACAATTAGCCTTAGATAGCGCAGCCCAAACGCTTGCGGCTAGCACCGCAGACTGCCAACTCAAGTTTGAGCAGGAATTGAGTGTAGGCATGTAAAAATTCGCATCGCGTGATGCTGTGAGGCAATAAGTAATTAGGGTCAAGTAATTAGGGTCAGACTCGATTTAATCTGCCACTTCTTTTTTAGGTCGTCCGCGCGCCATCGGCATTGCCCGTCTATCTGTCAGCGCGCTCACCTTCTCGCCAAACTGAGAATCCCCCAATACCCAGCCCTTATTGGTGGCATTGCGTATAGCATCAACATCTGATTTTGAAACCTGCGCGCGAAACAACTGCCGATAAGCAGACTGACGCTCTTCATCGCTACGACCAAGCCGCTGATACAGCTCATGCCGCGCAATCAGCACATCCGCAACTCCTTGAGCATTCGCACGATAACTCGACCAAGGATAATCACTCGGATGCGCCACCATGTCCGCCCGCACGGGATTCATCTCAATGTAACGCATGCATATCAGTAGATACCGCTCGCTATCAATCAGCGTACTTTTATAGCGTCCCTCCCACAGCGTTCCAGTGCGCTGATAAGTGAAATTAAAATACTGCACATAACGCCGCCCAATCGACTGCAAGGTTTTAGACAGACTGGTTTCAGTCGCGGGCGTAACCAACAAATGCACATGATTGGTCATCAACACATAAGCGTGAACGGTAAGTGAATGTGTGTCAGCTGCCTCTTGCAAGCAACGCAGATAAAAATGGTAATCCGCATCGGCCGCAAAAATTGGCTCGCGATTATTGCCGCGCTGAATAACGTGCAACGGCTGATTGGGTAGGTAGAAGCGAGGAAGGCGAGCCATCTGCAACTCCTTGGTTGTTGAGATGGCTTAATACTAGCAAATTAAATCGAGTCTGACCCCATTTAATTGTTCTTAGTATCAGACTGCATTGGGACTCTCCATCTTCAGAGATTGACGGTCTAACGTAAAGTTGAGGGGCGGCGCGCTTTTGCGCAGTCCCGCTCGAACGACAGGTTAGGCATTATCTGCATGCAGAAGACTGATGAACTCAGATAGATTTGGCAGTTCGTCATAACAAGCTCCTTGAAGAGGAACGGAGTCCCACGGGGCTTTGGATGCAACGCACAGATGGGCAACGATTTCCAGCTTGCCGTTGTTTTCGAGCAAGCCGGCGGGAATCCAGAAATAGGGCATGTTCCGGAGTGGATTGGGCACGGGAGAACCACAGGCAGGACAAAAGTCGGAGCGAAACCCAGCTTCGTTTTTCCACGAGGAAATTAACTCAGCACCGCGAAGCCAACGAAAGTTGTTATTGGCAACGATGGTGGCCGTATTGGACATTGACCCGCCCTGCCTACGGCAAAGTGAGCAATGGCACTGATATAGCTTGAAGCGACTTCCGTCAATTTCAAACTCAACTTGTCCGCATAGGCAGTGACCGTGCATGTACTCTCCAATGATGCCTAACGTAAAAGTGAGGGGCTGCGCGCTTTTGCGCAGTCCCTCTCGACTGACGGGTTATCTGTTTCCTTTGAGAAAGCCACCAAGCTTCTTAAAGCTAAAGCCAACGCCAGAAATGTTTGGCTCAAGAATTATCGCGTCAACAATTGCAGAGCCAATACCTTTCTGTGCTTCTTTTGCGATTTTGAATTCTGCTAAATCTTTTCCCGCCGCAATGTCAGCGAAAAGTTTTTCAATTAGTGAAACGACTTCCGAGGTATTTGAGCAGAATTTTTTTAATGGAATAAGGACGAGCTTTAATTCACCATCTTCTGACTCACGGTACAGGCCATTTTCTCGCCTGTAACCTTGATTGTTATCCATGAAATAGGACGGATGTGCATTTGTTATAAGTACGGCGGGGAGAATATCGTCTCCGCGCTCATTGTTTATTTGGTGCCAAGAAAATACTTCATTCTCGAAATGAGCTAGCTCGGTGCCTTTTATCACTACAGCTCGGCTCTGGGCAGCAATTCCAGCCATTTTTTCAAAGTTGCTATTGAGGGCTTGGGCAAGTGGCTCATGCCAACCATATTCCAAAAGATAAATCAGATAGTCACGATTTTCGCTTTTCGGGATATTGCTCAAGGAGTGAACATGTAGCCCCATTTGTTAATTCCTCCGAAACAGATAACGTAAAAGTGAGGGGCTGCGCGCTTTTGCGCAGTCCCTCTCGACTGCCGGGTTAGACCGGTTGCCAGATTGCGGTGGTTGTTGGATTTCCTGCATCATCTTTGGCGGAAACGTCAGGGGGAACTCGATTGATTCCAAATGTGGTCGCATTTTCAGAAAGCCTTTTTCCGAAAAGAGCATTCGGAGAATCTGCGGCCGAAGTGTTTTTGTCACTGAGATATACACCGATAATTTTTCGGATTACGTCGATTGTTGAAAATGGCTCACCTCTTCGTTCAACTGAAAGATGGGCGATGGCATGTTGAATATCAAAGTCTGAAACATTTGAAATTGAGCGTGGCATTGGAACTCCTATGGATAGGTCTAACGTAAAAGTAAGGGGCTGCGCGCTTTTGCGCAGTCCCGCTTGACTGCCGGGTTGGGCATAGCGTTAAAACTCCAGCGCCAGATGATGGCAATTAAGCTGAAACCCCTTGCGCAGATACAGTCGATGAGCCGCATGGCGCGTGTAGCCAGTGTCCAGATGCACTCCCTGACACTGACAAGACTTTGCGTGATTGACTAACCAGTCAAGCAAGGCACCAGCAAAACCATTTGACGTTTCACCGGGAAGGGTTGTTAAGTCATCGATGTAGAGCACTTTCCCCCACGCCAGAAACTCAGCGAACCGAAAACCAGCAGCGCTCTTTACTACGCCCTCATGTCGGAGCGCGAGTATCTGGTAAGACTGAGCCTGTTGACGCTGAACCTGGGCAAGAAAACTTGTCTGCTCAATGTGAGGACGCAGCGCGCTGAACGCAGGGAAGCAGGATTCGATTTCTGTATCTGTGTTTGCGATGAAAATTTCAGTAGTCATAGGAGATTCAGGGTTATGCCCAACGTAGAGTTGAGGGGCGGCGCGCTTTTGCGCCGTCCCTCTCGAACGGCAGGTTAGCCTCGTAGAACGAGCCAGTTATCTTTGTACTTTGCAAGATCGCCTTTCATTACGCGCCGCTCCAATTGGAAGTGTTTGGTTATTGCACCGACTTCCTCGCTTGGAACGATGAATACATCTGGAGCAACTGTAACATCTTCAAACTTGTTGTTGTAGATAACGAAAACAACGAAATGATTTGGTGCTGAGACAACATTATTGACCACGAGTGATGAGTACGCTCGAACTGCTTTGACATCAATGGAGATCGCCTTCTCTGGGCTGTGGACGACGCGGATATCAATCGACTTTTTATTCCCTTGGCTCAAGTATGCCTCTAAGCCCATGCGGAATAACTGGGACAACACGAAAAACTCTGCGGCCATGCCGGTGTTGAAGGAACTCGCCCGTGGTGCAATTGGTGTCATGGTTTCGTAAGGGCTAACGTTTGAGCTGAGCGGTCCGCTGCCGGATTGGCCCGCGAGACGGAATGATGCCCTGCATCGGCTCGCGGGCCAAGCCGGTGGAGGTCCGCTCGAGCGAAGGGTTAGGCCGCACTGCGCGCAAACTGCGAGAACTTTGCCCAGGCAGACTCAACTGCTTCACCCCAAGTGCCCGGAAGGTACGACCAACCGAATGTTCGTATGGCTGAGGCAAGCTCTGGTTCCGCGTTCCCCCGCTCTGCCAACGCCTCGGCGATCTTTCCGATCGACTCAAGATGCGGTGTGCAAATGGATGCGTTCTCGTGCAGCGATTGCGAGTTCTCTCCGAGCGTGCAGAGTAGCGCTTGAAACGAGACCAAGAGCGTAGCTGACCCTTGCAGAACTCGAGTCCGAGACGCGCCGCCGCCGTGATGTTCAGAATGAGGGTAGTCCGTGAGAGACAGGTTACCCTGGGCATCTGCATTGAATACGCGCCAGTGAATACCGTCTGAGAACAGGATTTGGGTAGCGTTGGGGTTCATGGCTGTTCTTGCGTTGCAGGAGCGGCGCACCGTGTCTCTGGTGCGGCCTAACGTATAGCTAAGGGGCGCGCCGAAGGCGCGTCCCAGCGACCGGAGGGAGCGAACTTGAGCGTAGGGTTAGACGAATTATGATTGTGTGCCATCATATTTAGTGAACTCCGTCCAATATAAACCGCAGCCTGGGTGTCGATATCCCACGACTACTATATATTTTTCCTTTTGAATGGACTCGATTGTATAAGATTTTCCAACCACCAATTTATGCTCCGGTGAATCGTTAGCAGATAGCCCCAACCCTTTTGGGCTCGGCGTATAGAGAACTTTGTCTCCTACGAGGAATGGGCAATTAATATCAGTCTGCATTGGGATGCTCTATCTTCCGAGATTGAAGGTCTAACGTAATGTAGACACCGAAATCGGTGTATATCCTGTGCAGCTTAAGCGTAGAATCAGGCTGGTTTTCAACTTTAACTCCCTGTTTAGTTTTTGAAACTTCCAAAAATATAACGATGCGATGAATAACGATACTACACCGCTTTCAACTAACCCGCCAAAATTACTTGATCAAGTCCGCGACAAAATCAGGGTGAAGCATTACAGCATCCGCACAGAAACGCAATATGTGCAGTGGATTAAGCGATTCATTTTTTTTCACGACAAGCGTCACCCGAAAGAGATGGGCGCGGGCGAGGTGGAGGCATTTCTAACGCATTTGGCGGTAGCGGGAAATGTATCGGCTTCGACGCAGAATCAAGCCTTGTCTGCGCTGCTGTTTCTTTATCGTGAGGTGTTGGGAATCGAGTTACCTTGGTTGGATGAGGTGGTGCGGGCGAAGAAGCCGCAACGCTTACCATCGGTGTTGACGCGAGCCGAGGTGACTTTGGTGTTGGAGCGTATGGAGGGTGTCTATGGTTTGATGGCGCGCTTGTTGTATGGCACGGGGATGCGCTTGATGGAGGCGTGTCGCTTGCGCGTGAAGGATGTGGATTTTGGTCAGCGCGAGATTTTGATTCGTGAGGGTAAAGGTGCGAAAGATAGGGTGACGATGTTGCCTGATACGCTGGTGCAACCCTTGCAAGCGTTTTTGGCGAAGCGTCGGCTTTTGTATGAAGATGATTTGGCTAAAAGTATGGCGGAGGTGTTTTTGCCCGATGCGCTAGCGCGTAAGTATCCCAATGCGGCTAACGATTGGGCTTGGCAATATGTTTTTCCATCGGGGAGTTATTCGGTTGACCCGCGCAGCGGGCGCGAACGTCGCCATCACATAGATGAAAAATTATTGCAACGTGCCATGAAAAAAGCGGTTGGCTTATCCGGCATTACTAAGCTCGCCACACCGCATACCCTGCGCCATTCCTTCGCCACCCACCTGCTGCAAAGCGGCTACGACATCCGCACCGTGCAAGAGCTGCTGGGGCATTCGGATGTTTCGACCACGATGATTTACACACATGTGTTGAATAAAGGCGGTAAAGGGGTGGTGAGTCCGCTGGATAGATGAAAGGAGTTTGTTATGAGTGAAGTTGTAATCTATGAAAGCGAGACTGGGCAAACGCAGGTGAACGTGCGGCTTGAGGCGGAGACGGTGTGGTTGAGCCTGAATCAAATTACGGAGCTTTTTGGGCGCGATAAATCGGTGATTTCTCGCCATTTGAGGAATGTATTTAGAGACGGTGAGTTAGTGCGCGATTCAGTTGTTGCACTTATTGCAACAACTGCTGCTGATGGTAAAACTTATCAAGTTGAATACTTTAATCTTGACACCATTATCTCGGTGGGTTATCGGGTTAACTCTAATCAAGCCACACGATTTCGCCAATGGGCAACCCGCACGCTGCGTGAACATCTAGTGCAGGGCTACACCCTTAATTCAACGCGCCTTGCCGAGCGTGGCATTAACGAGGCGCAGCAAGCCATGGAGCTGCTGGCTCGAACCCTGAACAATCAGGCATTGGTGAGCGACACGGGCAGTGCGGTGCTAGCACTGATTGTAGATTACGCAAAAACGTGGCGATTGTTAATGCAATACGATGAGAGTGGCTTGGTGTTGCCAGAGAGTTGCCAGCCTGCACAAAGCGCGCTGCATTACGATAAGGCAATGGTTGTCATTGCGACCCTTAAATCAAAGTTGATGATGTGCGGCGAAGCAACGCCATTATTTGGGCAGACGCGTGGTGAAGCTTTTGCGGGTTTATTGGGGAGCATCGAGCAAACCATGTTTGGTGAGCCGCTCTATCGCAGTCGCGAAGAAAAAGCGGCGCATTTGTTGTATTTCGTTATCAAGGATCATCCATTTTCTGATGGCAATAAACGCATTGGCTCGTTTATGTTTCTACTTTATCTCCAGCAGGAAAATATGAGCATGACGATTAACGATAATGCACTGACGGCACTGGCGTTGCTGATTGCTGAGAGCAATCCAGTGAATAAAGAATTGATGATTCGCCTCGTGGTAAATTTGTTGGCAGCATAAATTTAAGGAGTTGTGATGGGGTTAGGACCAGTAATGTTGGACGTGTTGGACACAGAGTTGACCGCTGAGGATGAGGCGCGTTTGTTGCATCCTATGGTCGGCGGGGTGATTTTGTTTCGGCGTAACTTTGCATCGGTGAGCCAACTCACCGCATTGACCAAAGCGATACACGCGTTGCGCACACCGTCGCTTTTAATTGCGGTGGATCACGAGGGCGGGCGGGTACAACGTTTTCGCGACGGCTTTAGCAAAATTCCTGCGATGCGTGAATTAGGCAAAATTTGGGACAGCGAGCCTGTTAAAGCGCGCCATTTAGCGCAACAAGCGGGCTATGTTTTGGCGGCGGAATTGCGTGGTTGCGGGGTGGATTTTAGTTTTACGCCCGTGTTGGATATGGATTATGAAAACAGCGGTGTCATCGGCGACCGCGCCTTTCATCGCGATCCGCAAGCCATTAGCGAATTGGCGCATAGCTTGTTGCAAGGCTTGAAACAAGGCGGGATGCAAACGGTGGGTAAGCATTTCCCAGGACATGGTTTTGTTGCCGCCGATTCGCATTTGGATATTCCTATTGATGAGCGTGACTTTGTGGATATTGAGTTAGCGGATTTGATTCCCTTCCAGCAAATGATTCATTACGGCTTGACGGCAGTGATGCCCGCGCATGTGATTTATCCTAAAGTTGATGCGCGTCCTGCGGGCTTTTCGTCTGTTTGGTTGCAGCAAATTTTGCGTGGGCAAATGGGCTTTGATGGGGTGATTTTTAGTGATGATTTGAGCATGGAAGGGGCGACCGTGGCAGGCAATATCGTGCAACGCGCCAGTGCCGCGCTGAATGCGGGTTGTGACATGGTGCTGGTGTGCAACAAGCCTGAGTCGGCGGATGAATTGTTGCGTGGTTTACATTGGCAAATGCCTGTTACCAGTCGCGCGCGTTTGGCGCATATGCGCGGGGCCTTGCATCCCGTAGCGTTGCCTAAACTGCATGAGCAAGCGGTGTTTTTGAAAGCACTCGCTGAAGTAGCGAGTATCGGTATCAGTAATACTGAATTGCCGTTGGTCTAACTTGTCCGTTCGCTGATAAAAAACGCCGTGTATTGAACACGGCGTTTTTTATGGCGTAAAACTTTGGATTTGATTACTAGCAGGCGCGGGCGGATTGACTTTAAGTGCGGTTTTAGGTTCGCTGGCGAGGGCAATGCGCTTGCTCTGACCGTGATCATCCAGCAGCACATAGTCGCCATGAATTTCGCTCACACGCATTTCGCTGGCGATTTTCGCACCAATTTTTACGCTCATTGCAGGCTGTCCTGCGCTACTTAAAATCGCCACACTGTCGCGTGCATTTTGTGCGCGCACAATCCCCGTGAGCTGATATTGACTATTGCTCGCTAGGCTAGTTTGCCCGCCGAGTAGGGCGGAGGCAGAGCTAAGGTTAGGCGCACTGAATGGGCTGCTGGGCGGCGCACTTAAGGTGCGCGGTGCGGGACTAAACAACGGCATCAGCCACCAAGCCAGCGACATACAAAGAGCGATGAACAGTAAAAAACTAAATAGACGAGGCAGGGTGGGCATGGCTAGTTGGACGCGAGTTTTTTCTGTACCCGCGATTTGTGTGAGTGTTTGGCGAGGTGGCGATGATGGCTTTTTGCTTGCACGATTTTCAGCGTTTGCCCGACATGAATTTTGCTGCTATTGCTGTTCCAGCTTTTTAGATTAGCTAATTTGACGTGATAGCGTTTGGCAATACTCGCCAATGTTTCACCATTACGCACGGTGTGCGAGAGTTCGCGCTCGTTGTCGTAACTAGCCGCCAAGTGTTCATTGAAGGGGAGCAGTTCAGTCGTTTCGGAGCCTTGCAGCGGCACCAGCAAAGTTTGCCCGCTGCTCACATCTGCGCGTGCGGATAAGCCATTCACCGACTTTAAGGTGGCTACGGACAAGCCTAATTTGGGGGCGAGGGTGCTTAAGCGTTCGCCTTTTTTAGGTTGATACGATTGCCAGCTGAGCAACGGTTTTTTATTGGCTTCCAGATTTGCTAAAAAAGTTTCGACGTGCGTGATGGGCAGCAAAATTAAATCATTGTGATCTTGCAAAATCACTGGGCGATTGTGCGCGGGGTTGAGTGCGACAAACTCTTCGACAGGAATGTCGGCCAACTCGGCAAACATTTTTACATCCATTTGTTCATTGCTAGAAATTGCCGCGAAGTAAGGCTGATTTTCAATCGTCGCCAAGCTCAAACCAAAGTGCGCAGGATCGGCAACGATATTTTTAATCGCCAATAATTTCGGCACATAGTTGCGCGTTTCCAAGGGGATTTTTAAGCTGGTGTAATTGACCGGCAAACCCTTGGCACGATTGCGTTGTTGCGCACGCGCAATTGCACCTTCGCCACAGTTGTAAGCCGCTAATGCTAATTCCCAATCGCCGAATTGAGTATGTAGCTTTTGCAGATAATCGAGTGCGCCCGTGGTGGCACTGACCACGTCACGGCGACCGTCATACCACCAGTTTTGTTGCATGCCAAAATGCTTGCCCGTGGAGGGAATAAATTGCCATATTCCCGATGCCGCACTGGTCGAATACGCGCCCGGATTGAACGCACTTTCTATCATGGGTAACAGCGCGATTTCGCTAGGCATACCACGCCGCTCTACCTCTTGCATGATGTAGTACAAATAGCGGCGGCTGCGTTCTGTCATACGCGCCATATAGTCGGGGCGACTGCTATACCACTGCTCATGGCGCGCAATCAGTGGGCTGTCCAAATCGCGCATGGCAAAGCCGCGCCGAATGCGCAGCCATAAATCCAGCTTGTCTTGCTCAGTTTCGGGTAGCAGTTCGAGCGTGATATTGCGTGCTGAAGTGAGTGTGGTGGGGTCATTCGCTTCAGAAAGGTGCGTGCTCATCGCGAGCATTTCTTCCGCTTGTGTGGAGGCGATAAAACTCAGCGCAGACAGTCCTAATAGCGCGGAAAAAATTAGTTTAATCAATGGCAAGGCACACCTCCACAGCAAAAAGAGGCGCGATGATACTACAAGTTGCTAGTCGCGACTGAATAGCTCGTTGTGGTTTAGCGCACTGCGTTTTTTAACTGTTCAAGGATGGCTGGATTTTGGCTACGGCCACTACGTTTAACCTTCGCTATGCTCAGGTTAGCCTGCACCGAAATCCAGCAATCAACGCACCGGATTTTTTAATTGTTCGAGGATGGCTGGATTTTCCAGTGTCGAAATATCTTGGGTAATTTCTTCGCCTTTCGCCAAGCCGCGCAACAAACGGCGCATGATTTTTCCTGAACGAGTTTTAGGCAAGTTTTCACCGAAACGAATTTCATCTGGTTTCGCAATCGGACCGATTTCTTTGCCGACCCAGTTGCGCAACATATCGGCGAGTTCGCGGGCTTTTGCCGCGTCGCTCGGTAACGCGCCTTTTAATACGACGAAGGCAACGACCGCTTCGCCCTTGATGTCGTGCGGTTTGCCGACGACGGCGGCTTCGGCGACCAGCGGGTTCGACACCAATGCGGATTCGATTTCCATCGTGCCTAAGCGATGACCCGACACATTCAACACATCGTCGATACGACCCATAATCCAGAAGTAACCGTCTTCATCGCGACGTGCCGAATCGCCCGCCAAATACGCGCCTTGCATCTCCGCAGGGAAATACGACGATTTGTAACGCTCAGGGTCATTCCATATGGTGCGAATTTGCGAAGGGAAGGGGCGCGTAATCACCAAGAATCCGCCGTGCGTATCGTTGACCAAATTGCCCGCTTCATTGGCAATCGCCGCCATGATGCCAGGCAATGGCAAGGTGCAAGTGCCGGGCTTGAGCGGCATCGCGCCGGGCAATGGCGCAATCATGTGGCAACCGGTTTCAGTCTGCCACCAAGTGTCCACTATCGGACAACGCGCGCCGCCTACGGTGTTGTAATACCACATCCACGCTTCTGGATTGATAGGCTCGCCGACGCTGCCTAGCAAGCGCAGGGATGACAAATCATATTGCTTAGGCAAGTCGCCGCCGAGTTTAATCAGCGAACGAATCGCAGTCGGTGCGGTGTAGAAAGTGGTGACCTTGTGGTCTTGTATCATTTTCCAAAAACGTCCGGCATCGGGGTAAGTCGGTACGCCTTCAAAAATCACTTGTGTGCCGCCCATCGCCAATGGACCATACGCGACATAGCTGTGTCCGGTAATCCAACCCACGTCGGCGGTACACCAGAAAATATCGCTGGCTTTGTAATCGAACACCCATTGCATCGAAGTCATCGCGCCCAGCAAATAGCCGCCAGACGAGTGTTGTACGCCTTTAGGTTTGCCCGTCGAGCCAGAAGTGTAAAGAATAAACAGTGGATGTTCCGCGCCCACCCAAGTCGGTTCGCAGGTATTGCTTAGCCCCGCGACTAAATCGTGCCACCAGATATTATTTTTCGCATCCCACGCCGTGTCGTTCCCTGCGCGCTGATAGACGATGACGCTATGCACCCTCTCGCAGCCGCCGAAAGATAAGGCTTCATCGACTGCTGGTTTGAGTGGCATGACTTTGCCGCCGCGCATTTGCGCATCGGCAGTGATGACCGCCACCGCGTGCGCATCGGTGATGCGCTCGTGCAAACTCTTGGAAGAAAATCCGCCGAACACGACGGAATGTATCGCGCCGATGCGCGCGCAACCTTGCATCGCCACCACCGCTTCGATGCTCATCGGCATATAGATAATGACGCAATCACCTTGCTTAATGCCGCGCGCTTTGAGACCGTTGGCAAACTGGCAAACGCGCGTGTGTAATTCTTGGTAAGTGACTTTGGTAACCTTGCCATCGTCCGCTTCAAAAATCAGCGCGGTCTTGTCGGCTTGCGTTGCCAAATGTTTATCCAAACAGTTGTAGGAAACATTCAACTCGCCATCTTCAAACCATTTATAAAACGGCGCGTTGCTTTCATCCAACACTTTGGTGAAGGGCTTATGCCATTGCACCATGTCGCGCGCCAACTTCGCCCAATAGCCTTGATAATCTTGCGCCGCTGCATCGCACATGGCTTGATACACCGCCATGCTGGGGATATTGGCTTGTTTAGAAAATGCGCTAGGGGGATTAAAAACGCGGGTTTCATGCAAGCTAGATTCGATGTTAGACATGATTTTCCTATAGGGAGAAAAAATAAAAATGACTTTGGCTGAAGGCGCGGCAATCTAGTTATTTTGTCGCACGCTGTCAATTATGCTGAGCAGTGATTGGTGCGTGCGGTGAACTTAATACGGTGGGATGACTCTATGTGCGCTCAGTACCGCAAGCTTACGATGATACAATCCGCGCCCTATGAAAAATGTCATGCAAAAATTACTGTTGATGGTGTTTGTGCTGCTGCAATGTATTGCACCGCTGGCGCACGCGCATGTCGATGGTTTAGATGCTGAGGCAAATTTATATAGTCACGATACGCAGCACAACGACGCGCACACGGCTCATATAGAAAATCACTTAGGCGCGGTGGTGAGTGTGGTTCAGGCAACGCCGATGAACTTCGCTTTGGATGTAGATGAGCCAGAACTACTCGGGGCTGATTCAGTTCAAGCGAGTGCGACTGCCGTGTCTTTGTTTAGTGTGCATCGCGCAATACATTTTTTACTCCCCAGTTCGACACGCTATGCTTTAGCGTGGTCGCAAGCTCCTCCGCTGTAAAGTCAGCTCCCCCCTCGTTTCAACTATTGATTTTTTAATGTTTGCCAGTGCGCATCGCGCACGACGGAGCTTCCCATGATTGCAAAAAATTCTACGCTAGGGCTGTTGCTGCTAGCGATTTCTCAGTGTGCGATTGCGTCTGATGGTATCGCATTAACAGCCGCACAAATTCAAACTTTAGGCATTAGCACCGCCGCGCTGCCGAACAAAAGTGTGGGTGAGGTGTCGGGCTTGCCAGCGCAAGTGGTGGTGCCGGGCAATCAATTATTTGTCATTAGCACCGCGATGCCTGCTTTGGTCGAACAGACTATGGTCGGCGTGGGTGATAGCGTAAAAAAAGGTCAAGTGTTGGCGCGTTTGCAAAGCCCAGCCTTTGCCGAAGCGCAACGCGGCTATGTGCAAGCCAGCGTGCAAGCACAATTGGCTAAAGAAAATTTAGCGCGTGATGAAGCCCTATTCAAAGATGGCATCATTGCCGAAAGTCGTTATCGCGCCACGCGCGGTGCGGCTTTGGAGGCCGCTGCCGCTTTTGCTGAACGCCGTCAGTTGTTGCGTTTATCGGGGATGAGTGAAGCGGGGCTAGCCGCTTTGCAAGCGGGTAATAATTTGTCTAGCGGACTGGATATTGTCAGTCCCATCACGGGCGTGATTTTGGAAAAATCGGCGAGTGCGGGGCAGCGTTTAGATGCTGCCGTGCCGTTATTTAAGGTCGCTAAAATCTCACCGCTGGCTGTGGAAATCCAAGCCCCTGTTGCCATGACTTTAGGCTTAAAAGTTGGTGCGGCGATTAGCGTGCCAGCCTTTAATGCGAGCGGCAAACTGACCGGTATAGGACGCGGCTTAACGGGTACCAATCAAAGCGTGTTGTTGCGCGGCAGCATCACGCAAGGCGTAGAAAATTTGCGTCCCAATCAGTTTGTCGAAGTCAGCATCGCCACCAATAGCAGTGCGCAAGCGCAATGGGACGTGCCCAACAGCGCGATAGCTCGTGTGAATGGCAAGACTTTGGTATTTGTCAGCACCGCGCAAGGCTTCAAAGCGGTGGCGGTAACACTACTCAATGAGGGTGCGAATAGCAGCGTGATAACGGGCGAATTCAACGGTGACGAAAAGCTTGCAGTGCGCGGTGTGTCAGCGCTTAAAGCCAGTTTGTTAGGCATTGGAGCGCAATAAATGTTAACCAAACTTTTAGAATTTTCGCTCACGCAGCGACTACTACTTGCCGCCTTGAGCTTGTTAGTCATCGGCGCGGGTATCTCGGCTTTTAGTGACTTGCCGATAGATGCGTTTCCTGATGTGTCTTCCACGCAAGTCAAGCTGATTATGAAAGCCCCCGGCATGACTCCCGAAGAGGTCGAAGCGCGCATCGTCACGCCGATTGAATTGGAAATGTTGGGCATTCCGAAACAGCGCGTGATGCGCTCGATTTCTAAATACGCCATCGCTGACATCACCATAGATTTTGAAGACAGCGCGGATATTTATTGGGCGCGTTCGCAAGTTGCGGAACGCTTGAACAACGCGCTGCGCGATATGCCCGCCAACATTTCGGGCGGACTCGCACCGATTACCACGCCGTTGGGCGAGATGTTTATGTTTACCGTGGAAGGCGAAAATATTTCGCTAGAGCAACGTCGCACCATTTTGGATTGGACGATACGCCCCGCCTTGCGCACCTTGCCCGGCGTGGCAGATGTCAATTCTTTAGGCGGCTTGGCGCGCAGTTTTGAAATCGTGCCCGACCACACCGCACTGGCTGCACGCGGCATTTCATTTGGCATGTTGCAAGCGGCGGTGCAAGCCAATAATCGCAATGACGGGGCGGGACGCATCAACGATGGCGACGAGGCATTGTTGGTACGCGCCGAGGGCAGCATTAACAACTTGCAAGACCTGCGCAACATTGTGATTGTCAGCAACAACGGCAGTCCGATACGCGTCAGTGATGTGGCGGAAGTGCGCATCGGCAGTTTGACGCGCTACGGCGTGGTGACGAAAGACGGACAGGGTGAAGCGGTGGAAGGCTTGGTGCTGGGCTTGCGTGGCGCAAATGCGCAAAAAGTGGTGGAAGGCGTGCGTGAAAAATTAGCCGAATTAGCACCGACTTTGCCGCCCGGCGTGACCACTAAAGTTTTCTACGACCGAGGCAGTTTGGTCGAGCGCGCGGTGCGTACCGTCACCCATGCGCTGCTTGAAGCGATTGCCTTAGTGGTAATTTTATTGGTGCTGTTTTTGGGCAATCTGCGCGCCGCGATTGTGGTGGCGTTGACCTTGCCGATGGCAGTGCTCATCACTTTTATTTTGATGAATCAATTTGGCATGTCGGCGAATTTGATGTCCTTGGGCGGCTTGGCGATTGCCATCGGCATGTTGGTGGATGGCGCGGTGGTGGTGGTGGAAAACATCATCAATCACTTAGCCCATAAGCGTGCGCACATCCCCCACTTGCATGTGATTTATCGTGCCGTGAAAGAAGTGATTACGCCTGTCGCAGCCGGGGTTGCCATCATCATCATCGTATTTTTGCCGCTGCTGACGCTGCAAGGTTTGGAAGGAAAATTATTTATTCCGGTGGCGATGACCATCGTGTTTGCCTTGGCAGGCTCGCTGTTGTTGTCGCTGACTATCGTGCCGATGCTGGCAAGTTTTTTACTCAAGGCAGGCAATCACGGCGAGCCGTGGTTGGTGCGCAAAGCCATGGCGATTTATGTGCCGCTGTTGCAGCGCGCTTTGGCGAAAGAACGGGTGGTGGTGAGTGCCGCGCTGGTCATGTTGCTGATTAGCGCAGGCATCTACACGCTGATCGGCAAAGCCTTTATGCCCGAAATGGACGAAGGCGATTTGATTATGCAGGTGACTAAATTGCCGTCGATTAACTTGGCTAAAACCGCCGAAATGGATACGCGCATTCAGCAAGCCATCTTAAAAGCCGTGCCTGATATTAAGGGCGTGGTAGCGCGCGCAGGCGCGGATGAATTGGGTTTAGACCCGATGGGGCTGAATGAAACCGATACCTTTTTGGTGCTAAAGCCGCAGAAGGAATGGGTCAATAAAGACAAGACCGCGCTGATGGATAGCGTGCGTCGTGTCATGGTGGATTTCCCTGGTGTGGAATACAGCTTTACCCAGCCGATTGCGATGCGTGTGTCGGAAATGTTGACCGGTGCACGCGGCGACATCGCGATTAAAATTTTTGGTACAGACCTTAACAAGCTCAATGAAACTGCCGAGCAGATGGTGGGCGTGCTGGAAAAAATTAAGGGCAGTGAAGACGTGTTCACGGTGAAAAATAGCGGCGTGCAGTATTACCGCGTCATCATCGACCGACTGGCGGCGGGGCGGTTAGGACTGAGCGTAGATGAAATTGGCAGCACCTTGCGCAGCCAAATTGAAGGGCAACAACTAGGCATGATTATCGAAGAGGGGCGACGCACCCCGCTCATCATGCGCGGCGAATTAGACGTACAGCAATCGCCCGCCTTGTTTGCCGCGCTGACCTTGCCGCTGCCGAATGGACAAAGCGTACCGCTGGCTGTGGTGGCGAGTTTGCAGCGCGTCGATGGCCCGGTAAAAGTTGATCGCGAAAACGGTCAGCGCATGGTCATTGTGCAAAGCAATGTGCGCGATCGCGACTTGGTTGGTTTTGTCGAAGAGGCGAAAAAAGCGGTCGCGGCACAGATTAAATTACCGCAAGGTTATCGCCTCACTTGGGGCGGGCAATTTGAAAATCAGCAACGTGCAGCGGCGCGTTTGGCGGTGGTGGTGCCGATTGCTTTAGGCATGATTTTTATGTTGCTGTTTGCCACGTTTGGTTCGGTACGACAAGCAGCACTGGTGCTGACCAATATCCCGTTTGCCTTGATAGGTGGGGTGATTGCGCTGTGGCTGAGCGGCGAATATATGTCCGTGCCCGCCTCGGTTGGTTTTATTGCGCTGTTAGGCATTGCAGTGTTAAACGGCGTGGTAATGGTGTCGTATTTCAACCAATTACACGCCGAAGGCATGAGCATTCACGAGGTGGTTTTTGAGGGCGCGAAACGTCGCCTACGTCCAGTTTTAATGACCGCCAGCATCACTGCGTTTGGTTTGTTGCCCGTGTTATTTGCGACGGGGCCAGGTTCGGAAATTCAAAAACCGTTAGCGGTGGTGGTGACGGGCGGGCTGATTAGCTCGACCTTGCTCACGCTGATTATGTTGCCGATTTTGTATCGCCGTTTCGGCATTGCCGCACAGGAAAAATCATTATGAAAACGATGAATTGCAGTTTGACCTTGGTGTGTCATCGCTCGCTAGAAGAACGCCTGGTGGATCACTTATTAGAGCATCCAGAATGGGTACACGGCTTCTCAACGGTGGCGATTGAAGGCAGCAGTCAAAGCGAACATTTACCTAGCATGATGGAGCAAGTGCGCGGTCGTTCGCAGCGCGTGCAGATTGTCTGCGTGATGAATTTGGACGATGCGCAGGCACTGCTGGCGCATCTAAAAATTGAGGAAGCGAATCGTGAAATCGCCTATTGGATTGCGCCGATTATTGAGTTTGGGAGATTGGCATGAAGCGGCTAAGTGGGAAGTGGGCAGTGGTGAGTGCGTTGTGCTTGCTGCTAGCAGGGGCGGCGCAGGCGGAGCAAATCTCGCCTAGCGATTTGCCACTGCTGCCGCAGGTGATGCAGGCTTTAGATGCACATTTGTTGGTGTTGAATGCGCACAGCAATCTCAAACTGGAACAAGCGCAGCAGCGGCGTTGGGACAGCGGCAATTATGAATTTAATTTGCGCGCGGGGGCGGCGCAGCGGCAAGTGGTGAGCGCGGGGCAAAAATTGCGCGAATGGGATGTCGCGCTGGAACGCGGCGTGCGTTTGCCCAATAAGGTTTTTATTGACAGCGACATTGGTACAGCGAGTGTGGCGCGTGCCGATTTTGCCTTAGGCGATGCGCATCACGAAGCGGGACGTGCGCTGTTGCGTTTATGGTTTGCCAGCCAAAAAGAACGCGTGCAAGTGAGCTTGTGGCAACAGCAAGTTGAGCTGCTCACGCAGCAAGCCGAGGTGGTAGCGAAGCGCGTCAAAGCGGGCGATGCGCCCAAGATGGAAGCTAATTTAGCCTTAGCCGCCACCGCGCAAGCGCGGCTAGCATTGCAACAAGCCGAGTTGCGCGCGCAGTTGGCGGTGAATGATTTGCAGCGCGAATTCCCGCTGATTAGCGTGCCGAATAGCGCGCTGCTTAATGCGCCGCTTGCCATTGCCCACGACGCGGCGTATTGGCAAACACATATCTTGGATGACAACCACGAATTGGCGATGGCAAAAGCCCATGCCGAGGTGCAACAGCTCTTAGCCCAGCGCAGCCGCGCTGATCAAGTGCCCGACCCTACGGTGGGCTTGCGTTATTCCAACGAAATGGGCGGCAACGAAAAAGTGGCGGGCGTGTATTTAACCGTGCCGATTTCATTCGGGCAGCGCAATGCCAGTGCGCAAATCGTTGAGCAGCAAGCGCAAATTGCCGCTGACCAATCCGCCTTTGTCGAACGACGGTTACACAGCGATATTGATGCTGCTTATGGGCAAGCGGTGCGCAGTTATGCGACCTATTTGCAAGCGCGCGAGGCAGCTATTGCTATCCGCAGCAATGCCGAACTCATCGCCAAAGCGTATCGCTTAGGTGAAGGCAGTTTGGCGGATAGCTTGTCGGCGCGGGGCATCGCACAAGAGGCAACGCTGAGTGAAAATTTAGCGCAGCTCAATGCCAATGAAAGTCGGTATCGCTTAGAACTCGATGCGCATCAACTGTGGAGTCGTGAGGAGGCAAACCATGAACCTCAGTGACAGCATCGGCAGCGTGGCTGCGAGCCTGACCACTTTGTCGTTCGTGCCGCAAGTTTGGCAAGTGTGGAAAAGTAAACACGCAAAAGATATTTCGCTGGGCATGTACAGCCTGTTCACGCTAGGCGTTGCGCTGTGGCTGGTGTACGGCATCCTACTGGTGTCTTGGCCGATTATCATCGCCAACAGTATTACCGTTGTTTTAGCGGGTGCAGTGCTGCTGATGAAACTGAAATTTGGCTAATGAAGGTGGTTACTAGCAGGGCGACTTTAGCAACGACTGGTGGCTTGCCACGGCGTTGATGTTGATGCAGGGTTATCGGGCGATAGTTGCGCTGAAGCTAAAAAATCACCCACTGGCTAGCCATACAGGAAATTTTTGCATCACTTGCGCGAACAATTCTGACGTTGTAAATCTATCCAGCCAGTCGCGTAATTTTGGGTAAGGCGCGCTGGGAAACCATGCGGCATCGACTGCGGCGAATTGGCGCACGAAGGGCTGCAGGGCGGCATCGGCGATGTTCATCGTGTCGCCTAATAAATACGGCGTGACACTCAAACGTGTTTCGAGTTTTTGTAAAAATACTTCGCCTTGCGCGCGATAAAAATGTTGCGGCTGGTCTGGGTGGCGTTCGGGATATTTGTAGCAATCCAAGGCGCGTTTGAAAGTCGTGTCGTTTTCTAACACCAGTGGCAATGCAGCTTGCAGCTTAGTTTCATTTTCGCCTAGCCAGTTTTGCGCATCGTTGTGGCGCAATGCCCACAGCATGATGTCCCAGCTTTGCTCTATTACGCGCCCGTCGGGCAACACTAAAACTGGCACCGAGCCTTTGGGCGATACGGCCAACATCGCGGCAGGTTTGGCGCGTAACGCCACTTCGCGTAATTCAACAGCGATGCCGCTGTAGATTAGCGCAGCGCGGGCGCGCATGGCATACGGGCAACGGCGGAACGAGTAGAGGATGGGTAAAGTCATGGATTAGATTCTACGGCAGTTGATGCGTCCAGTAGCGTAGCTGGGTGTGCCGATAGGGTTCGATGTTCAGATTTTGCGCATCCATTTCGACCAAAATCGCGCCGTCTTTATCCGAGCGCAATACGCTCGCGCCACTGTCTAAATAGCGTTGTAATACCTCTTCTTTAGGGTGTCCGTAACGGTTGCGATAGCCCACTGTAAACACTGCGTAGTCGGGCAATACGGCGGCGATAAAGTCAGGCGTGGAAGAGCTTTTGCTGCCGTGATGGGGCACGACTAACAGCGTGGCAGCAAGTTGTTCGGGATGTTCTTTTAGCAGACGTTGTTCGCTAGCTGTTTCGATGTCGCCCGTCAGCAAAATATGTTGCGAGCCGATGCTGATGCGCAATACACAGCTCAAGTCATTGCGATGTTTTTCATCCGCGTTATCCGCCAACTTATCGGGATGCAATAGCTCGAATTGCACGCCATCCCAAGTCCAACTATCGCCGTCCACGCAAGCGCGTAAGCCACGCATCGCCGCACCTTGCTGCATGGGGATATTTTCCAGTAGAGGACTGTCGTCGGGCAAACTGGAAGCGAGCCAAGCTATGGGCATCGCTTGCATTAGCGATGCTGCGCCACCAGTGTGGTCGAGGTCGTTGTGGCTCAAAATTAAACCGTCGAGTTGGTTGATACCTTGCGCGCGCAACACGGGTACGAGAATGCGATTGCCGCTGTCCGCCTCGCCAGAAAAATCAGGCCCTGTGTCGAACAACAGCGCGTGATTTTGGGTTTGCACGCTGACTGCTAAGCCTTGCCCCACATCAAAAATCGTCAGTCGCGCAGTGTTGGCGGCGGGTGTTGCTGGCGTAATTAAAAACATCGGCAACATAAAAATAATGCCTAAGTAGCGCGCAGGAAAACCTTTAGGGGCAAGGATTAACAGCACGCCCAACATGCCGCTGACGATGCTCCAGGCGGGTGGCGCGTGTTGTGTCCACACCGCTTGTGGCAGACGGTTGAGCGCGACTAAAAATTGCATGGTGTAGTCCATCACGAGATGCGCCAACCAAAGCGGCACGTCCCACGGCAATGCCGCACCCAACAAGGCGAGCGGCACAACGATCAGGCTGACTAAGGGGATTGCAATCGCATTGGCAAGCGGCGCAACCAGTGACACTTGCTGAAAAAGTGCCAGCAATAGTGGCACTAAACCGATGGTCATCGCCCATTGCACAGTGGCGTATTCGCGTAACCAATGCGCGCGTCCCACGCGTTGCGCGGTGACATACAAAATCAACGCCACCGCAGCAAACGATAGCCAAAATCCTGCCGACAATACCGCCCACGGATCGGGAATCAACACGCCGAGCAAGGCGAAACTTAAAATTTGTCCGAGTGAAAAATTGCGTTGCCACCATAACGCCACCGCCACCGCTGCGACCATATACACCGTGCGTTGCGCGGGTACGCCGTAGCCCGATAACAGCGCGTAAGCGAGTGCTACTAACAGCGCGACCAGTGCGGCGGCACGGCGTGCGGGCAGCCATAAGGTCAGCCGCACGCTGCGTCGCCATAAAAAATAACAGAGTGCGAAACCGACACTGGCCAGCATGGTGATATGCAAGCCTGAAATTGACATCAAATGATTCACGCCAGTGCGGGTAAAAATCTGCCATTGGCTGGCGGGAATACTGCTTTGGTCGCCGATGGCAAGCGCGCTTAATACCCCGACATAAGGCGCGTTACTCAGCGTGTGATTGAATTTATCGCGCACCGCTTCGCGCCAAGTTTCAATCCGATACAACAGCCCAGTGGCGCGTGCATCCACTAGATGGTTGTCGCCTTTTTGATGCACATAACCGGTGGCGCGAATGCGATTTTCTAACGCCCAAATCTCGAAATCAAACGCGTGCGGATTGCTCGTGCCATGTATTTTTTTAAGGCGCAAGGTGAGCTGCCAACGCTCGCCTGCGTGCAGATTTAACGGCGCAGTTTTCTCATCGAAATAAGTGCTCAGATAAACATGCGGCGGGGCGGTGATGGCGGGTGTCAGGGTGCGTTCCACATCGAAAGCAAAGCGCAGTCCGCGCTCATGCACGCGCGGCAATTCTGCCACCACGCCGACCACCACAATGTCGCGTCCTTGCCAGTCGTCAGGCAAGCTAACGCTCAAGCGTTGCTGGGCTTGATAGGCGGCGTGATAAAAGCCTAAACCAGCTGCGAATAGGGCGATAAGTACGAAGCGTAAAAAGCTGCGTGCGAAGTTGGCAAAGCGATTCAGCGCAGGGGAGCGTAGTGTGAGAAAAAGCCATAACAATGGCGCGACAAGCAGCAGTTTTGCCCACACAAAATCAGGCAATGCCGCTTGCTGTTGCAGCAGCCACACACCGAAAGTAAACGAGAGCGTGAACAGAACCATGCACGCAGCTTAACCCGCGCTTAGAATGCCGTCATGCGTAAACGCCTACAAAAAATCCTGCCTGATGCCAACACGATAAAAAACTATCGCTGGCTCAAGCCTTTTTCTCATCTCTTGCAGCATTCCAATTTATGGCATTTGCATCGCCGCTCGGTGGCAGGTGGCGTGGCGATAGGATTATTTTGCGGGCTGATTCCTGGCCCTTTACAAATGTTAGGTGCGGCACTTTTTGCGGTGTGGCTGCGGGTGAATTTACCTGTGGCGTTGTTCACCACGCTGTACACCAATCCCTTTACCATCCTGCCTTTGTATGCCTTGGCATATGAGCTAGGTTGCTGGGTGAGCGGCACACCCGCCCGCGTGATGTTGCGCTTGCCAGAGCTACATAGTCATAGCTGGGTGGGCGAGTTATGGACGTGGTGCGAAGCATTAGGCACACCGATGTTAATCGGCTTACCGCTGCTGGCGGCACTTTTGGCGATGAGCGGCTATGCCTTGGTGCGCTTGGCTTGGCGGGTGATGGTGGTGCTGCGCTGGCGGGCTAGAAAACGTAGGCGGTAAGCCATTTTTACAAAAACCTATCCAGTATTTTGCGGCTGTGTTTGTCTAGGCTATCGACATCGGCAACCAAATAGGAGATACCTTGGCTGTCGGTGATGAGTAGGGTGGTGAGGGTTAAACGACGGATTTGGTCTTCACTGGTGAGCGTGAGTTCGGTGTCGCCTCGATCAGTTGTTATCGTCCAAGTGCTGGGCGTTGCGTAGCTGCTGACCGCTAGGATGCGAGAAATTTTGGGCATGAATTCGCGCTGTGCGAGTTCGCTGTTTATCAAGTTGCGACTGGTCTCATTAAGTTCTTGCAAGTTGGCTATCCACGCTAGTTCGTGACCGTCGCTACCCAAGAGCGAAACGCCTTCATCGGGTGCGGAAATGGGATAGGCGCGTACCACCATATTCACTTGGTGTGATGCGCCATGTGCATCGGTGACCAGCAAAATTCCCGCTGCGTCGCGGCTCAAATTTAAGGCGTTCATGCGTGCACCTCGTTTCCTTGCTGTAAATCTGCGTTGCGCGCTTGCGCCATATACAAACGGTAATACGCGCCTTGTGTGGCCATGAGTTCGTCATGGTTGCCGACTTCCACCACTTCGCCTCTATCCAATACGACCAAGCGGCTGGCTTTGTGCAGTGTGGATAAACGATGCGCAATGGCGATGGTGGTGCGACCATGCACCAGATTATCCAAAGCTTTTTGGATTTCTTTTTCGGTTTCGGTATCGACTGAAGCGGTGGCTTCATCGAGGATCAAAATGCGTGGATCTATCAGCAGGGCGCGGGCGATGGAAATACGCTGACGTTCGCCGCCGGACAAGCCGTGACCGCGTTCGCCGACCAATGAATCGTAGCCGTGCGACAAGCGCAAAATAAATTCATGCGCATGCGCGGCGCGCGCAGCGGCGACAATTTCGGCGCGAGTGGCGTGCGGTTTTCCGTAAGCGATATTCTCGGCAATTGAGCCAAAAAATAAGAACGGTTCTTGTAACACCAGACCGATATTGCTGCGATATTCGGCAATCGGCAGTTGCCGAATGTTCACGCCGTCTAGCTCAATCGAGCCTTCCGAGAGGTCGTAAAAACGGCACATCAAATTCACTAGCGTACTTTTCCCTGAGCCACTATGTCCCACCAGCCCTATCATTTCGCCAGGGGCGATGTTGAGATTCAAGCCTTTAATTACGCTGCGATTGCCGTAGCGGAAACCCGCGTCGCGTATGTCGATACGTCCCGCGACTTTTTCCAAATGCACGGGATGGGTCGGCTCCGGCACGCTGGAGACATGATCCAAAATATCGAAAATGCGCTTCGTGCCAGAGGCGGCTTTTTGCGTCACCGAAACGATGCGGCTCATCGAATCTAAGCGCGTATAAAATCGGCTGATGTAAGCGAGAAAAGCGGTCAATACACCGACGGTAATTTGGTCGCGCGACACCAGCCAAATGCCGAACGCCCACACCACCAACAGCCCGATTTCAGTGAGTAGCGTGACGCTGGGCGAAAACAGCGACCAGATTTTATTGATGTGATCGTTGACCAAAAGATTGTGCTGATTGGCCTCGCGAAAACGGCTCGCTTCGCGGTCTTCTTGCGCGAAGGCTTTGACCACGCGGATGCCGGGAATAGTGTCCGCTAAAACATTGCTCACTTGCGACCAGACGCGGTCGATTTTTTCAAAGCCGGTGCGCAGTTTGTCGCGCACGATATGGATCATCCAAGCGATGATGGGCAGCGGCAATAAAGTGACGACGGCGAGCCACGGATTGATGGAAATTAAAATCGCGGCGGTCATCAAAATCATCAGCACGTCGGTGGCAAAATCCAACAGATGCAAAGACAAAAATACGCAGATGCGATCGGACTCCGAACCAATGCGCGACATCAAATCGCCGGTGCGTTTTCCGCCGAAATATTCCAGCGAAAGTTTGAGCAAATGCTCGTAAGTTTCGGTGCGTAAATCTGCGCCGATGCGTTCCGAAACCAACGCCAAAATATACGTTTTAGCCCAACCCAAACCCCATGCCAATAAGGCGGAGGCGAACAGCCCGCCCAATAACCAACTGACTGTGACGGTGTCAATCGGCGCGCCGTTTTGATAGGGAATTAGCACTTTGTCCATCAGCGGCATGGTCAAATAGGGCGGCACTAAGGTCGCGGCGGTGGATGCCAACATTAGCAAAAAGCCACTTAATAATTGCCAGCGATACGGGCGCGCAAATCGCCATAGTTTGAATAGCGTCCACGTTGAGGGCGCGACCTCAATGTCGCTGTCGCATTGCGGACATTGCTCATTGAGCAAAATTGCGCCGCATTTTTCGCATTGCGCACCGCTTGCGATGGCAACCGGTGTGCCAGTCAAAAAGCAGTCCAGTTGTTGCTCAAATTGTTTAATGAATGCGCTAGCAGCGGCATCGACACTCAAGGTGTAACGCCAAACGGCCAGCGTGTTTGCCTCGTCAGTCAGCGTGACTGTGCCGACTCCCGCATGGTCGTGTTGCTTGAGCATCAGCCCATTGCGATAAGAAAATTCGCTAAGCTCACCTTGTGCGCTGAGACTGATTAAGCCTTGCGCGGTCAGTAACAGCAGGGTTTTTTGAAAGTGCAATGCGGCACTTAAATTGATTTCTAAGCTGGCTAAAATTTCAGTTGGCTGATGCTGCTGCTGAGTGAGCAAGGCTTGCCAAGGTTCGGCAAGGGGAGTGGCAAGAGCGGTAGAGGATAAATTCACGATAGACACACGGTGCGAGAAAAGTCGGATTTTACATGCCCTCTGGTAAACTAAAACGATTACTCGCGCGTTAACCGCCAGTCGCAATCACACAACGCCCTCTACGTTTTCCTACCTTCGGATAAATGATGCAATTTCTCAATATCTTACCGCTGCGCGGTCCTAACATTTGGACCTATCGCCCTGTCTTAGAAGTTTGGCTAGACATCGGCGACTTAGAAGACTCTCCTTCCAATACCATCCCCGGTTTTTATGAACGCCTCACTGCATTTTTGCCTGAGCTTATCGAGCATCGCTGTGGCATAGGTGAGCGCGGCGGCTTCTTGCTGCGTCTCAAAGAAGGCACTTGGCCGGGACATATTCTCGAACACGTCACCATCGAATTACAAAATCAGGCAGGGATGCAAAGTGGTTTTGGTAAAGCGCGCAGCACGCATGTGCGCGGCGTTTACAAAGTGGTGGTGCGTTCGCGCAATGAGCAGGTCAGCCGCGCCGCCTTGCACGCTGCACGCGAACTGGTATTAGCGGCGATGCAAGATCGGCCGTTTGATGTAATGAGCACGGTGGCAACCTTGCGCGATATGGTTGATGACTTGTGCATCGGCCCTTCAACGGGCTGCATCGTGGATGCGGCGACTGAGCGTGGCATTCCTTCCATACGTTTGAACGAAGGCAATCTGGTACAGCTCGGACACGGCGCGCGCCAGCACCGTATTTGGACAGCCGAGACCGATCAAACTTCGGCGATTGCCGAGACGATTTCGCGCGATAAAGATTTAACCAAAAGTCTGCTCAGTGCGTGCGGTGTGCCTGTGCCTGAAGGCCGCGTGGTGGACAGTCCTGCTGATGCGTGGGAGGCGGCTGAAGACATCGGTTTGCCAGTGGTGGTCAAGCCTTCTGATGGCAATCACGGGCGCGGTGTATCGACGGAATTGATGACGCAAGCGGAAGTGGAAACCGCCTACCACTTGGCCGATGCCGAGGGCAGTGAAGTCATTGTTGAGCGTTATGTGCGCGGCAATGAACATCGTTTGCTGGTGGTGGGCGGCAAGTTGGCGGCGGCGGCGCGTGGTGAGCAAGCGTGGGTGACGTGTGATGGAAAATTGACCATCAGCGAGTTAATCGACGCGCAATTGAATTCCGATCCGCGTCGCGGCGAGGCGGAAGAATTTCCGCTGGATATTATTCATTTGCCCAGTAATGCGGTTATACGCGCGGACGTGGAACGCCAAGGTTATAACGCGGATTCGATTCCTGCTGCGGACAAAAAAGTTTTAATCGTGCGCAATGGCAACGTAGCGAATGACGTCACCGACGAAGTGCATCCTGACATTGCTGCGATGGCAGAATTGGCGGCACGCATTATTGGTCTGGACATCGCGGGCGTGGATTTGGTCGCGGAAGATATTTCCAAACCGTTGCATGTACAAGATGCTGCGATAGTCGAAATCAATGCGGGTCCAGGTTTATTGATGCACTTAAAACCCGCCACCGGTCAGCCACGTCCAGTGGGCAAAGCTATCGTTGATAGTCTGTTCAAAGCTGAAGATAACGGGCGTATTCCCATCGTCGGAATTTGCGGTACGACAGGCAAAACGCAAGTCGCGCAACTGGTCGCGAGCTTGTTACGTTTGTCTGGGCAGCACATCGGTTTAGCGTGCAGCGCGGGCTTGTCGTTCGATAATCGCGTGTTGGACACGCACGATTGTGCGACTTGGACGGCGGCGCAAAAAGTTTTGCTTAATCGCAATGTTGAAGCAGCGGTCATTGAAAACAGCATCGCAACTATTCTCAATGAGGGCTTGGGTTATGACCGTTGTCAGGTGGGCGTGATTACCAATTTAGATCCCGCGCAACATCTGGGCGAGTGTTATATCGAAGCCGCAGAGCAAGTCTGCAATGTGTTGCGTACGCAAGTCGATGTGGTGCTGGAAAACGGCGTGGCGGTGCTGAATGCGGACGACGTATTGGTCGCCGACATGGCTCAGTATTGTGATGGCGAAGTGCTGTTGTTTGCGCAAGACATGCAAGTGCTGCAAGCTCATAGACAGCAAGGTGGACGGGCTATCGCTATTCGCGATGGCGAGTTGCTTTTGTGTACGGGTGAGAGCGAAAAAGTGCTGTTGAAGTTGAGCGATATTCCCTTGTTAAATCACGATAAAAATCCGCAAGCCATCGCAAACATTCTGGCGGCGATAGGCGCGGCGTGGGCATTGCACCTCACCCCCACCCTGATACGCGCAGGCTTAAAAACATTCATCGCGCCCTTGCGCGCCGTAAAACTCTAAAGGATTGAGGATTTAAGGATGGACATCTCACGTTTACGCGCACTGCGCGGCCCAAATTTGTGGAGTCGCCACACCGCCATCGAAGCCGTGGTCAAGTGCGCGCCCGATGAATGTTGCATGGCGAGCATTCAAGGTTTTGAAGCACGCTTGCGCGCGCGTTTTCCGCAAATCGGTTTACTGCAATTAGCCGGACACGCGGAATCCGTGCCGCTGGCGCACGTGTTGGAATTAGCCGCCTTGGGTTTACAAGCGCAAGCGGGTTGCCCCGTGACGTTTAGCCGCACCACGGCAACCTCGGATGAGGGCGTGTTTCAGGTGGTGATTGAGTACAGCGAGGAAGAAGTCGGACGGCGCGCCTTCGCGCTTGCTTTAGAGCTATGTCGCGCCGCATTGGCGGATACCCCCTTCGATTTGGCGGCGGCTCTGCATGAGCTTAAAGAATTGGACGAAGATGTGCGGCTTGGCCCATCAACAGGCGCGATAGTGAATGCCGCTTTGGCGCGCAACATTCCTTATCGTCGTTTGACGCAAGGCAGCTTGGTGCAGTTCGGCTGGGGCAGCGCGCAGCGCCGCATTCAAGCCGCCGAGACTGACCGCAGCAGTGCAATCGGCGAAGCCATTGCGCAAGACAAAGAACTCACCAAAAAATTGCTTGATGCGGCGGGTGTGGCCGTGCCGCGCGGTCGCCCCGTTAGCGATGCCGATGACGCGTGGGACGCGCTGTGCGAAATAGGCGCACCGGTGGTGGTCAAACCCGTGGATGGCAATCAGGGCAAGGGCGTGACGGTCAACATCACCAGCCGTGAACAGCTCAATCTGGCGTATGCCGCCGCCGCGCAAATTAGCGACGAAGTGCTGGTGGAAAAATTTATTCCTGGCAGCGATTTCCGCTTTTTGGTCATCGGTAATCATCTGGTTGCCGCCGCACGCCGTGAGCCGCCGATTGTGATTGGCGATGGTAAGCATAGCGTGCGCGAGTTAGTCGAGCAGGTGAATAGCGATCCGCGTCGCGGCTCAGGACACGCGACTTCATTAACCAAAATTCGGCTGGACGACATCGCGCTGGCGAGTTTGGCGACCCAACATTTCACCGTCGAATCTGTGCCTGAGCAAGGCGCGCGCGTGGTGTTGCGCAACAACGCGAACTTGAGTACTGGCGGCACGGCTACGGATGTCACCGATGACGTGCATCCCGAAATGGTTGCCAGCGCAGTCGCTGCCGCGCAGATGATCGGACTGGATATTTGCGGCGTGGATGTGGTGTGCGATAGCGTGCTGATGCCGCTGGAAAAGCAAGGCGGCGGCATCGTTGAAGTGAATGCCGCACCTGGGCTGCGTATGCACTTGCAGCCTTCGTTCGGCAAAGGTCGCCCCGTCGGTGAAGCGATTATTGGCAGTATGTTTGCAGCGCAACAAAACGGCCGAATTCCGCTGCTGACCGTGGCGGGGACGAATGGTAAAACCACCACGGTGCGGCTGATTGCACACATCTTAACCACGCAAGGGCTGCGCGTCGGCATGACCAATTCGGATGGCGTTTATATTCAAGGAAAACGCATCGACACGGGCGATTGCAGCGGGCCGAAAAGCGCGCGCAATGTGTTGATGCACCCCGATGTGGATGCCGCCGTGTTCGAGACTGCGCGCGGGGGCGTATTGCGTGAAGGCTTGGCGTTCGACCGTTGTGATGTAGCGGTGGTGACGAATATCGGCATGGGCGATCATCTTGGTTTGAATTACATCAGTACCGTGGATGACCTCGCCGTGGTCAAGCGCGTGGTAGTGCAAAACGTCGCACCTACCGGCGTGGCGGTGCTGAACGCCACCGATGCGATGTGCGTCAAAATGCGCGATGCCTGTCCCGGCTCGGTGATATTTTTTGCCCAAGACAAACATCATCCCGTTATGGCGACGCATAGAGCACAAGGCTCATGCGTGGTGTATGTGGATGGCGGCGACATCGTGGCAAGCAAAGGTAACGAATCGCTGCGCGTGCCGCTGGCGAATATCCCGATTACCCGCAACGGTACGATAGGTTTTCAAATCGACAATGCCATGGCAGCGATTGCCGCGACGTGGGCGCAGGGCGTGGCGTGGGAGGTGATATGTCAGGGGGCGGCGAGTTTCGTCAATGATGCGCAAACCGCGCCGGGTCGTTTTAATTTCTTCGATTATCGCGGTGCAAATGTTATCGCCGATTATGGTCATAACCCCGATGCGATACTCGCGCTGGTACCCGCCATCGAAAGCATTCCGGCGAAAAAACGCGTGGTGGTGATTAGCGGTGCTGGCGATAGACGCGATGAAGACATCCGCCGCCAAACTGAAATTTTAGGCGACGTGTTTGACGAAATTATTTTGTACCAAGACCAATGCCAACGCGGACGGGAAGCAGGTGAAGTGTTAGTGTTGTTGCAACAAGGTTTAGTCAACGCCAAACGCGCGAAAAAAATTATCGAAATCACCGGCGAGTTTTTGGCGATAGATACCGCACTAGCGGATTTGCAAGCCGGCGATTTGTGTTTGGTGTTAATTGACCAAGTCGATGAAGCCTTGGCGCATATAGCGGGTAGGGTAGCAGAGTGATAGTCTTTTTTTTCAAAGGATATGCACCGATGTCGGTGTATAAATTACGTTAGAGACTACCCGATGAAGAAAGTGATTCTAGTAATAGCTTGGTTGGCTTCTCTGCTCGTAGTTGGTGATCTGACTGCGCGCTATGCCATGAAAGGTCAGCTTATGGCGTTTGGCGTCGAACTCGACAAAACCCAGGCGATGTTTGCGTTCAACCACATGGATAGATACAGAGAGCTAGAAAGCGATCTGGCTAAGGGTTGTTATTCGGAAGCGCTAGAGAAAGCTAAAATCTCAAAAGACCAAGAACTGGCATTATTGGCATCCTTTCTCAAAGAGCACCCTAACACTGCAATCAGCAAATATGTCTCTGACAGAGACCCGGCGTTAGTTGAGCAGTTAAAGACTTTCAAAAGTTCTTATGGCAGCTCTTGGAAAGAGCCGCAGTGCAAAAAGTAATCTCTAACCCTACGCTCAAGTTCGCTCCCTCCGGTCGCTGGGACGCGCCTTCGGCGCGCCCCTTAGCTTTGCGTTAGACGGCACAGGGATGAGTTCTACCCGCATCAGCCAGCACATAAGAGCGCCCCGCGCGAGCGTCTATCGCGCGCTTCTCGATCCACGCGCGGTCGCAACCTGGAAAGTGCCCACCGGCATGACCTGTCACGTGCATGCGTTCGACGCTCGCGAAGGCGGCTCATTCCGAATCTCACTGACATACGACAAGCCGACTGGTACCGGCAAGACGACGGCACACACCGACACGTATCACGGCCACTTTGCGAAGCTCGTGGCTAACGAGCTGGTCGTCGAAGTAGATGAATTCGAGACGAAAGCCCCCGCGCTTCATGGCGAGATGACTATCAGCATCACGCTCGCTGATGCCGACGGCGGTACCAATCTTCTCGCCGTGCATGATGGACTCCCGCCTGGCGTGTCATCGACCGATAATGAAACCGGCTGGCGGATGGCACTTGTGAAGCTTGCCGCGTTTGTCGAAGCAGGCGGCTAAAATTTGTGAAATCAATGGGGAAATCAAAAGAAATGGTAATCCCCCCTCAAATTAGTCATCGTCATGAGTAGAATTTTCTCATTTAGCCTTAGAGGGTTTTTTACATGAAGTTATCCCGTTTCTACTTCTGGCGAGGGCTAAAATTGGGGGGATTACCGAGGATGAAATTACGCTGATTGAAAGTAAAATTTCAAAGACATCAACCCTTGGTGTTTTTTTTCATTGATGTATATACTTCGTGTAACTACATTAGGAGATTGTCATGCGTACAGCAAAAGTATTTGCCAGCGGAAACTCACAAGCGGTGCGTATTCCCGCTGAATTCAAATTTGACACGGATGAAGTAGAAATTTTTCAACGTAACAATGAGTTAGTGTTGCGCAAAAAAGCGCAGTCGCTTGCGGAGGCGTTTCATTTATTAGCTGCGCTACCCCCTGATTTATTGAGCGAACGCGAAGACGATTTTCCGCAAACGCGCGCAGGGTTATAGCCCATGCCGCGTTATCTGCTGGACACCAATATCTGTATTTACATTAAAAATCACCGTCCCGCCGAGGTGTTGGCGCGCTTTGAGAAGCTGCCGCTAGGCAAGGTCGCGATGTCGTCGATTACGTATGGCGAGCTATGTTTTGGGGCAGGAAAAAGTTCTAAGCGCAAAGAATCGCTGCATATTTTAGCGTCATTAACAACCTTGATTCCCGTGTTGCCCTTAGATGAAAATACCTCGCTACATTACGGAAAAGTGCGCCACTATTTACAACTTCAAGGCACGCCTATCGGCAATAACGATTTGTGGATCGCCGCGCACGCACTGGCAAGCAAGCTGATTTTAGTCACCAATAATGTGGCGGAATTTGAGCGCGTGCCGAATTTGCGCGTAGAGAATTGGGTGAACGCGTAGCGGTAAAATCGTCGCCCAATTTATTAAGTTATTGTCATGCTCAAACCCGAATTTTTCGACCCCAAACCTATCCTCGCCAGTCTGCCTTTGCTGCCGGGTGTGTATCGCTATTTTGATGCGCAGGGCAATGTGTTGTATGTGGGCAAGGCGAAGCAGTTAAAGAAGCGTGTTTCGTCGTATTTTCAGAAGACCAACACCTCGCCGCGTATCCGCATGATGGTGTCGCATATCGCGCGCATCGAGACCACGGTGGTGCGTTCTGAGGCCGAAGCTTTGCTGCTGGAAAATAATCTCATCAAGTCGCTCAAGCCGCGTTACAACATTCTGTTTCGCGACGACAAATCGTATCCCTACATTGTTTTGACTGGACATCAATATCCGCGCTTAACCTATTTTCGCGGCACGCCGAATAAGCAGCATCAATACTTCGGGCCCTATCCCAATGCGCAAGCAGCCAAGGAAAGCAGTCAGTTGTTGCAAAAAATATTTCGCATTCGTACTTGCGAAGACAGCGTTTTTAGCAATCGTGCGCGACCTTGTTTGTTGCATCAAATTCATCGCTGCACCGCGCCGTGTGTGAATTTAATTTCCGCTGAAGATTACCAAGCCGATATACGCAACGCGGTGTTGTTGCTGAATGGTCGGCATCAAGAAGTCGAACAAAAATTGCGCGATGCGATGGAACACGCAGCGGCGAAATTTGAGTATGAACACGCGGCGGTGTTGCGCGATCAAATGCGCGATTTGCATGTGGTGCAACAAAAACAATTCGTCGAATCGACCGGCAACACCACCGACGCGGACATCATCGCGGTGATGCAGCTGGATAGTGTGGTGTGCGTGAATCTGGCGATGATGCGCGGCGGGCGGCATTTGGGCGACAAGAGTTTTTTCCCCGACCATGCGGATGGTCTGGCTCTCACAGAAGTCGTGGAGGCTTTTATCGCGCAGCATTATTTGAATCGCAGTGTGCCAGCAGTGTTGTTGGTGAATGTGGCATTTGATGACGCCACGCTGGCGGAGATTTTAAGCGAGCAAGCAGGTCATGTGGTGCGCATTGCGCAGCCTGTCAGTGGGGATCGCAAGCAGTGGTTGACGATGGCGGAAAAGAACGCGCTGCTGGCGTTGCAGCAACGCAAAATGCAGCAAGGCGGACAGCAGTTGCGGCTCGATACCTTGCGCGAGTTGGTAGGCTTGCCCGATTTGAATCGCATCGAGTGTTTCGACATCAGCCACACCATGGGCGAAGCCACGCAGGCTTCATGTGTGGTGTATGAAAATCTCGACATGCGTTCCGCCCAATATCGCCGCTATAACATTAGCGACATCACACCTGGCGACGACTACGCCGCGATGCGTCAGGCACTCACGCGACGCTATGAAAAATTAGCCAACGGCGAGGGCGCACGCCCCGATCTCATTTTGATCGACGGCGGGCTAGGGCAATTGCATATCGCCATGGAAGTCATGGCGGAACTGGGTTTGAATGACATGCAACTGGTCGGCGTGGCAAAAGGTGTGGAGCGCAAAGTCGGCATGGAGCAATTGATTTTTCCTGATAGAGAAGCGATACGTTTGCCGAGTGATAATCCCGCGCTGCATCTTATTCAACAAGTGCGTGATGAGGCGCATCGCTTTGCGATTACAGGTCATCGAGCCAAGCGCGGCAAGGCGCGTTTGGTGTCTAGTCTGGCGGAAATCAGTGGAGTAGGTGATAAGAGACGGCGCAATCTGCTGACGCATTTCGGCGGACTGCGCGAGGTGCAGCAAGCCAGCGTGGAGCAGCTTTGCCAAGTGGACGGCATTAGTTTGGCGTTAGCCGAGAAAATTTATCAGCAACTGCACTAAAAACCTTGCGCTGCCTAGTAGAATGACGAACGTTGCTTAATCTCATTTGCCTCCATCGTTATGCGCCTCAATATCCCTAATTTATTAACCTGGTTGAGAATTTTTCTGATACCTGTGTTTGTCGCGGTATTTTATTTATCTGACCAAACGCTCAGTCCGCAACACAAAAATTTGATTGCCACGGCGGTATTTTTATTGGCAGCGATTACCGATTGGCTGGATGGCTATTTGGCGCGCAAGCTCAATCAAACCTCAGCTTTTGGAGCTTTTCTCGATCCAGTCGCAGATAAGCTGATGGTTGCCGCCGCGCTGATTATTTTGGTCAAGCTCGGACGCGCTGATGCGATTATTGCCTTCATTATTATTGGTCGTGAAATTACTATTTCGGCATTACGCGAATGGATGGCGCAAGTGGGGGCGAGTAAAAGCATCGCGGTGTCAATGCTGGGCAAAGTGAAAACGACGTTCCAAATGCTGGCATTGTTGCTGTTGTTGTATCACCAAACGCTGTTGGGTCTGAATTGCCAAGTAATCGGCGAGTGGTTGTTATATCTCTCCGCTTTGCTGACGTTATGGTCGATGGTGGATTATTTACTGCGCGCGATGCCGCAATTGCAAAAATCCAAATAAATTTATAGAGAAATATTAAAAAATAATTGCATTATCCTCGCGGCTCTATATAATGCGCGGCTTCGGGGCGTAGCGTAGCCTGGTAGCGCGCCTGCTTTGGGAGCAGGATGTCGGGAGTTCGAATCTCTCCGCCCCGACCAGTTTTCGAGTGATTTTCCAACACTACTCGGTTGTAAAAATTAAAAGAATTTGTGCCCGTAGCTCAACCGGATAGAGCACCAGCCTTCTAAGCTGGGGGTTGCAGGTTCGATTCCTGTCGGGCACACCAAGTGTCTGTAGGTAAGTGTCAATGGTGGCTGTAGCTCAGTTGGTAGAGTCCAGGATTGTGATTCCTGTTGTCGTGGGTTCGAGCCCCATCAGTCACCCCAAACAAAGCCATGACTTTTTGAGTCGTGGCTTTTTTTCTGCCCGTTATTCGCCCGTTGGGCGCGGATGAATTCTAGGAGTGCTAAATGAAAATTGCGATTGCAGGTACGGGTTATGTAGGCTTGTCGAACGGCATTTTGCTGGCGCAACACAATGAAGTGGTTGCCATTGACATCATTGCGGAAAAAGTGGCGATGCTTAATCGCAAACAATCGCCGATTGAAGATGTTGAGCTCGAAGATTATTTGCAGCATAAACAGCTTAATTTCACCGCCACCTTGGATAAGCAACAGGCTTATCTGGGGGCGGATTACGTCATTATCGCCACGCCCACCGACTACGATCCTGGCACCAATTATTTCAATACGCGCTCGATTGAGTCGGTGGTACACGATGTGTTAAGCATCAATCCACAAGCCGTGATGATTATTAAATCGACCGTGCCAGTCGGTTATACCGCGCAGTTACGCAAGCAATTTAACTGCGACAATATCTTGTTTTCACCTGAATTTTTGCGTGAGGGGCGAGCCTTATACGACAACCTGCATCCGTCCCGTATCGTGATTGGCGAACGCTCTGAACGTGCCGCCGTGTTTGCCAAGCTGCTTCAGCAAGGCGCGATTAAGCAAGATATTCCCACGCTGTTTACCGATGCGACTGAAGCTGAGGCGATTAAATTATTTGCCAACACCTATTTAGCGATGCGCGTGGCGTATTTCAATGAGTTGGATAGCTACGCGGCAACGTATGGCTTAGATGCCCAGCAAATTATTCAAGGCGTGAGTCTCGATCCGCGCGTCGGTAATCATTACAACAATCCGTCATTTGGCTATGGTGGTTATTGTTTACCTAAGGACACTAAGCAGTTGTTAGCAAACTATCACGATGTGCCACAAAACTTAATTGGCGCGATTGTGGCTTCCAACAGCACTCGCATGGATTTTGTTGCAGCGAGTATCCTGAAACTACGTCCCAAAGTTGTTGGTATCCATCGTTTGATTATGAAGAGTGGCTCGGATAATTTCCGTGCATCGAGTATTCAAGGCGTGATGCAGCGCCTGCAATCTCAAGGCGTAGAGCTGATTGTCTATGAGCCCGCACTCCATGAGGCAGAATTTATGAGCGCGCGCGTGGTGCATGATTTGGCCCAATTCAAACGCTTGAGCAATGTCATTGTGGCGAATCGCATCAGCGACGATATTCTGGATGTTAGCGATAAAATTTACAGTCGCGATTTGTTTGGTAAGGACTAAGCGTTTTCAACGCTTGCGCTTGTATCTAGATATTCGAGCTACTTTAGCCGTGCAATATCCTCGTTATAATGACGCAATGACTGCTTCCCTTGCGCGCGCATGAAACTAAGACGCATTCCCTTGCTGAAAATGATGTATTGCCTACTGTGCGTGGCTTGCTGTCACATGCCCACAGCTCATGCCGAATCGCTGCGCATTTTGTTATTGTTGAGTAACCGCAATCCGAGTTACCAAACTTTTGTCACTACCTTACAACAGCAGTTGCCGAATACTTTGTTGCGCTCGGCGAGCGTGGCGGAGCTCTCCAGTGCACCTCAATTACTTGAAGATAATGATGTCATCGTCGCGCTCGGTTTGCCCGCTGCCGAGCAAGCAGCGCTGCAATCTAATCTGCCGATGTTGTCTGTTTTCGTCCCTCAAGCTGCTTACAATCACCTATTAGAAAAAATAAATTTCCCAGCTAGAAGCAATCAAATGGGGGTTATTTATCTGAATCAGCCGCTTACGCGACAAGTTGATTTCATTACAGCACTGTTACCTCAGCAGCATAAAATTGGCGTGTTGTATTCAGCAAGTGTCAACGGGGAGTGGCGCATTTTGCGTGAAGAACTCAAGCTGCGCGGCAGTAGTTTGATTGTGCAAGAGGTGCAATCCGATGAAACTCTCTTTAATCAGCTGGAAAACTTGCTGAGTCAAGCCGATGTTCTATTAGCGATGCCAGATAACGCGCTATATAGCAGCAGTAATGTGCGTAACATTTTATTGAGCACCTATCGTTTTGGTGTGCCTGTCATCGGCTTTTCGCCTAGTTATGTCAGTGCGGGTGCTGTTGCAGCTATTTTTGCCAGTCCTGAGCAAATTGCGCAGCAATCTACCCTCTTTATTCAACAAGCACATCTTTCAGGGCGTTGGAATAGCGCGCAGTATGCCGACACCTTTAGCATTGCCCTTAATACACAAATCGCTCGTTCGCTTGTTTTAAGTCTCCCTAGTGAAGCGGAGATTCGCCAGCGTATGAATAAAGCCGCGCGGAGTAACCATGATTAAACATCACAGTATTCGTCAGAATATGGCCTTGCTCACTTTGATGCCGTTGTTATTGCTGGCAATTTTATTGGAAGTGTTTTTATTACAAGGGCGCTATAGCGATTTAGAACAAGGCCTATTGGATCGTGGGCTGTTAATCGCGCGCCAATTAGCTTCGAGTAGTGAATATGGCGTGTTCGCCAATAATCGTGAGTTTTTGAGCAACCTAGCTCGTAATGCTCTGAATCAGGGCGATGTGCGCGCCGTAACGGTTTTGGATGGCAACAATCATGTGCTCAGTCAGGCTGGCGAGTTTTCACTTGCGACTTTGCAGGCTAACCAGCGTGGTGTATTGCGCGAATCGCCAACACTTAAAATGGAGGGTTTAGATGAGCAGACACCTTTGCGCAGCGACGATAAAACTTTATGGATTTATCAAGCAATTTTACCCACACAAGTCGCACTTGATGAGCTAGCAGGCGAAATCGTACCCAAACGTATTGGCGCAGTTATTGTAGAAATCAGCAAAACGCAGATGCAACAACGAAAATTACGCGTGTTGTTGATTTCATTAGCCGTGACCGTTTTGTGTTTAAGTCTGGCAGGCTATGCTGTTTGGCTAGCGAGTCGGAAAATTACCTTACCGATTCGACAACTGTCGCGCGCCGTACAAAATGTCGCGCAGGGAAAATCGCAACCGAGCTTGCTACTTGTGAGCCCCATTACTGAGCTATCAAATTTAATTCGTGGTATGAATGAAATGATGCTGATGGTGCAAAAAAATCGCGCCGATTTGCAAGCCCAGATTGATGCCGCCACGTTAGCTTTGCGTGACAAGAAAGAGCAAGCCGAGCACGCCACGCAACAAAAATCTATGTTTCTGGCGGTTGCTAGCCATGATTTACGTCAACCTTTACACGCATTAGGCTTGTATGCGGCGGAACTAAGAAGAACCTTATCGGGCGGAGCGGAGCAGCCTTTAGTTGAGCGTATTGAACAGTCGGTTGACGCGTTATCCACTTTACTGAATGCCTTGCTGGATATTTCTAAATTGGATGCGGGTACGGTGGTAGCGAACCTGCAAAGTTGTCATCTCATGCCGATTGTGAATAGGGTCACAAATGATTATCGGATGCTGGCACAAATGAAGGGCATCCGTTTTGTGGTACACCCTTGTGCGGGCTGGGTTTATAGCGACCCAGTGTTACTAGAGCGGATTTTGATGAATTTAGTCAGTAACGCATTGCGCTATACCCCTGAAAATGGTTGCGTAATGATTGCTTGCCGTAAGCGTGGCAATCAATTACGTATCGAAGTTCGAGATAATGGCGTGGGAATTAGCGTGGCGGATCAAGCCCATATTTTTGGCGAGTTTGTACAAATCGAGAAAGTACAATTAGACAATAACAAAGGGTTAGGGCTGGGTTTGGCAATCGTGGATCGCCTCGTGCGATTATTAGGGCATGGCATAGAAGTGCGCTCTATGCCACAGCATGGCTCTTTATTTGCAATTCAAGCACCGCTGGCTGAGCCTGCGCCAAGATTGTCGATTACGGGTGAGTATGCCGCTTTGACTGATAATGACTTGATTGATAATCGACCTTTGCGCGGCAAAAAACTACTTGTCGTGGACGATGATGAATTGGTTTTGACGAGCACCGCCACCATTTTAGCTTCTTGGGGGGCGGATGTTGAAATCGCTGGCGATTTACAAGGTGTTCGAGAATTACTACAGCTCGGTGCGACTTGGGATTTAATTATCAGCGATTATCAGTTGAGTGCGACTGAAACAGGCATGGACGTGATTGCGGCGATACGCGCTCATACACAACAAAATATCAAGGGCATTCTAATTAGCGGGGATACCAGTCCCGAGCTGCTGCAACGTGCCACTTCGGCAGGGCTGCATCTCATGCATAAACCCGTTAAACCTGCAAAATTACGCTCTTTATCATTGTTTCTATTAAAAAATGAACAGAATGATAACTAAACGCTGGTTTATTTTTTCGCTGCCAGTAACAAAAATAAACTAGGACGTTTATTCAAAGCAGGCGGGGCGGTTTTTCGCCATTGCGCAATACTCAAAGTTTGGATGCTTTCGCTGTGGAGCGTGAGATCAGTTGCTACGCATAATTGTGTCTGTGGTAAACATTGCGTTAGCAGCGCAGTGAATAGTTTGTCATTGCGATAGGGTGTTTCAATAAACAGTTGAGTTTGGCGACGTTGCGCGGACTCAGCCTCTAAACTACTCAAGGTTTTTTTACGCGCAGCTTCTTCAATCGGTAAATAGCCTTGGAAAGCAAAGCATTGTCCATTCAGTCCGGATGCCATTAACGCCAGCAAAATAGATGAAGGCCCCACTAATGGCACCACGCGTATGCCGCGTTGATGTGCCAAATTCACTAAGTCTGCACCCGGATCGGCAATGCCTGGGCAACCAGCCTCTGAAATAATACCTAAATCATGTCCTGCCAATAGCGGTAGTAGCAAGTCAGCCAACTCTTGAGCAGGAGTATGTTGATTTAATTCAGAAAAATTTAATTCTTGGATAGGTTTAAGTGGCTTGAGCGCACTTAAGAATTGCCGTGCCGTTTTGGCTTGTTCCACCACAAAATAATCAAGCTGCCGAGCAACATTCATTACATGCGTAGGTAAAACCTGTGCAGTTTGCGTATCGTCGCCTAGGGTGCAGGGGATTAAGTAGAGTATTCCGTAGGTAGCTGATGGTGGCATCATAATCAGTTCAAAAAAAAGTTACATTTTCACTTCGTAGCATTTTTACCAATAAAATCAATGGTAAGCCAATTAGCGCATTAGGGTCATCCCCCTCCATAGTGGACATCAGTGCGATGCCTAAACCCTCTGATTTGGCACTGCCTGCGCAATGATAAGGCTGCTCTTTGCGTAAATAACCTTCAATTTCAGCATCACTTAAAGGCAGCAAAGTGACATAGTTTTCAGCCACCTCGGTTTGCATTCGACCTGTTTTGCTATTCAATAAAGTAAGTGCCGTATAAAAAGTCGTTGTTTTGCCCCGCATGGCTCGCAGTTGTCGCACTGCATTCTCGTGATTCATCGGTTTGCCGAGTTGCTGGCCGTTCAAAAGTGCGACTTGATCGGAGCCAATAATTAAAGCATTAGGATAGTTTTCGGCAACCGCGTGAGCTTTAAGTTGCGCTAAACGCTGCGAGGTTAGTCGCGCAGACTCATTGTGCAGCGGCGTTTCATCAACTTCTGGAGCCGCAATAACAAAGGGGATTTGTAGGCGTTTTAATAATTCGCTACGATAAATTGAGGTAGAGGCTAACACGAGCAACGGCGAATTCAAGAATTTTCCTTAGGGTTTTGACAGAACAGGGCGAAAAATATATCATGCGCGCCTTATGCCTGCACGACCTTTCATAGATAGTTTAGATTTTGCCAGAAATGGCCAGCAAATAACGGGAGAAATTCTCGTTAATCAGTTGTCTCGTTTGTCAGATGTTTTTGAATCTAAACAAGATTTGTTGCAATATACGGTAACAGGTCGAGTTGGCTTGTATGACATCCCTCAGTTAGATTTGCATTTAACGGGCACTGCTCAAATGATTTGCCAACGCTGTTTACAAGGCATGAAATATACAGTACTCGTGTCTAATTCGATTTGTTTGCGCACCCAAGCGCAACTCAATGAGCTGGATGACAGCGAGCTCGATGAAGAATATGAAAGTGTTTTGGCAGATGCACAGTTAGATGTTTGGCAGTTGTTGGAAGAAGAGATTTTGTTAAGTTTACCGATTGCACCTAAGCATCTTATAGGTGAGTGTCAGACGGTGAATGGCTCACAGCCTCAGCAAAAAGAGTCGCATCCGTTTGCGGCATTGGCGAAGTTAAAGCGTTAATTATTTGTTTTATCAAGGAGTATCAACATGGCAGTTCAGCAAAATAAAAAATCCCCTTCAAAACGCGGTATGCACCGTGCGCATGATTTTTTGACTTCACCCGCATTGGCAATTGAGCCCACCACAGGCGAAAACCATTTGCGTCACCACATTAGTCCAGCGGGTTTCTACCGTGGCAAAAAAGTAGTTAAGACTAAAGGCGAATAAAGCTTTTAACGACGCAGCCGATTTTATTATCGGCTGCGTTTTCTTTTCTATTTATAGGGTTGCTTAGTGGACGTTATTTTAGCGATAGATGCAATGGGCGGTGATCACGGTGTTTCAGTGACTATTCCAGCAGCAATTGAATATCTGCAACATTCTCCTACTGACACCATTGTATTGGTTGGTATTGTGGATGCCATCGAAGCGCAGTTGCGCGCCTTGGGTGTTGCGCCTCATGCGCGGCTGCGCATTCATGCATCCACACAAGTTGTGGCGATGGATGAGTCACCGCAAGCGGCGTTGCGCGGCAAAAAAGATTCGTCGATGCGTGTCGCTATCAATCTGGTTAAGAGCGGCGAGGCCTCGGCTTGCGTGAGCGCAGGCAACACGGGCGCGTTAATGGCGACGGCGCGTTATGTGCTCAAAACCATACCAGGTATTGACCGACCGGCGATTGCTTCGTTTTTACCAACTAAATCAGGGCAGGTTTGTATGCTCGATTTGGGCGCAAATACCGATTGCACTGCCGAGCATTTGTTGCAATTTGCCTTGATGGGTTCGACTTTGGTAAGTGCTTTGGAGCATAAAGCCACACCCACAGTTGGCTTGTTGAATATCGGCAGCGAAGACATCAAAGGTAATGAAGTCGTTAAGCAAGCGGCGACTTTGTTGCGTGAAAGTGATTTGAATTTTTACGGCAACGTGGAAGGCAATGACATTTTCAACGGCGTAACCGATGTAGTGGTGTGCGATGGGTTCGTCGGCAATGTCGCACTTAAAACCGCTGAAGGCGTAGCGAAAATGATGGGCGGATTTTTGCGCGAAGAGTACAGCCGCAATCTCTATACCAAACTTGCCGCGCTGATTTCTTTGCCCGCACTGAAAGCCTTCAAACATCGCTTGGATCATCGTCGCTATAACGGCGCGAGCTTTTTGGGTCTGAAAGGCATTGTGGTGAAAAGCCACGGTTCGGCTGATGCGTATGCGTTCCGTTGTGCGATTGAAAAGGCCGCCGAAGAAGCGCGCGCAGGTATGTTGCAACACATTAGCGAGCATGTCGAAAAATGGCATGTTAAGCGTCAAAACCCTGAGCAAGGAGCGGCTTAATGTATTCACGCATTATCGGCACGGGTAGTTACTTGCCCGCAAAAACCGTGACCAACTACGACCTAGAAAAGCTGGTTGAGACTAGCCATGACTGGATTGTGTCGCGCAGCGGCATCCATGAGCGTCATTTCGCCGCAGAGAATGAATTGACCAGCGACCTCGCTTTGCAAGCCAGCCTCAAAGCCATCGAGGCGGCAGGCATAGCAGCCAACGATATCGATCTCATCATCGTCGCCACCACTACGCCAGACCAGATATTCCCCAGCACCGCGTGCATCCTGCAAGACAAGCTCGGTATCACCAGCGGTGGTCCGGCTTTTGACATGCAAGCGGTATGCGGCGGCTTTGTCTATGCGATGAACACCGCCGATATGTATATTAAAGCGGGGCAAGCCAAGACGGTGTTGGTAGTCGGTGCGGAAGTGTTGTCGCGTATCTTGGATCAAAACGACCGTACCACTTTCGTGTTGTTCGGTGACGGTGCCGGTGCGGTGGTCATGCAGGCCAGCGCGACACCCGGCATCATTGCGGCCAAGCTGCATGCCGACGGCAGTCAGCGCGGCATGCTCAAGGCCGAAGGCAATATCCGCAATGGTTTGATCCAGGGCGACCCGTTCATCAAGATGGATGGCCAAGCGGTGTTCAAGTTCGCCGTTAAGATGCTGAGCCGTGTGGTTGAGGAGTTGCTGGAAGAAAATAAGCTGCCTGATACCATCATTGATTGGCTGGTCCCGCATCAGGCCAACATCCGCATCATGGAAGCGACCGCTAAGAAGCTGGGTTTGAGTATGGATAACGTAGTGGTTACGGTAGGTCAGCATGGCAATACTTCGGCTGCATCAATACCGTTGGCATTAGACACAGCGGTGCGCGATGGCCGTATCCAGCCAGGTCAGCATATTTTGCTCGAAGCCATCGGTGGTGGTTTCACCTGGGGCGCATTGTTGATTCGTTGGTAATTTCATCGTGCTAATGCACGACCGAAAAAGTGGCGAAAAATCTTTGTGTAGCGTTATGCAAACCGATTTTCGCCATTTTTTTGTCTGGCAGGAATAAATAAGCAACACATCTAAGAGAGATTATAGATATGACCCAATTCGCTTTCGTATTTCCCGGCCAAGGTTCGCAATCGCGCGGCATGATGAACGGCTACGCCGATTTTGCCGCCGTCCGCAACACCTTCACCGAAGCCTCTGACGTACTCAAACAAGACTTGTGGCAACTGGTTCTCGAGGGCAGCGATGCCGACCTGAACGCCACCATCAATACGCAACCCATCATGCTCACCGCCGGTGTCGCGGTATATCGTGCTTGGCAGTCGCAACAGGGCGCGACTCCCACCCTGATGGCCGGACATAGTCTGGGCGAATACACCGCGCTGGTAGCAAGCGGCGCATTGAGCTTTGCAGATGCATTACCGTTGGTGCGCTACCGTGCGCAATGTATGCAGACTGCCGTGCCTGAAGGCGTGGGCGGTATCGCTGCTATCTTGGGATTGGATGACGAACTGGTACGTGCCGTGTGTGCGGAAGGTGCGCAAGGCGAAGTGCTGGAAGCGGTGAACTACAACTCGCCCGGACAAGTGGTCATCGCGGGTAACCGCGCTGCGGTGGAGCGCGGTATGGAGTTGGCCAAGGCAAAGGGCGCGAAGCGCGCCATCATGTTGCCGATGAGCGTGCCGTCGCATTGCAGTCTATTGAAGGGCGCGGCAGAACAGTTGCGCGCTTATTTGAATAATGTGACCGTCCACGCGCCAGCGATTCCCGTATTGCATAACGCCGATGTTAAGTCTTACAGCGATGCCGCTTCGATAAAAGACGCGTTGGTGCGCCAGTTGTACTCACCAGTGCGTTGGGTCGAAACCGTGCAAGCCTTTGGGCTACAGGGCATCACACACAACGTCGAGTGCGCGCCGGGCAAGGTGCTGGCAGGTTTAAATAAGCGTATCGACACCAATCAACAAGCCAGCGCGATCAACGATGGCGCGGCATTGACATTGGCTTTGACTACATTTGCATAAGGGAGCAGACATGACATTACAAGGACAAATCGCACTGGTCACCGGTGCTTCACGCGGCATCGGTCAGGCCATCGCATTGGAGTTAGGCAAGCAGGGCGCGACCGTGATCGGTACGGCGACTTCTGACAAAGGTGCGCAAGCCATTAGCGACTATTTGGCTGCGGCAGGTATCAAGGGCGCAGGTTACGCGCTGAATGTGAACGATGCGGCGCAGACTGAAACCGTGCTGGGCGACTTGCGTAAGCAGTTCGGCGAAATTTCTATTTTGGTTAATAACGCGGGCATCACCAAAGATAATCTGCTGGCACGCATGACCGATGAAGAATGGGACGATGTGATGGCGACCAATCTAAAATCGGTATTTCGCATGAGCCGCGCGGTGCTGCGCGCCATGATGAAGGCACGCGGTGGTCGCATCATCAGTATCGCTTCGGTGGTAGGCAGCATGGGTAACGCTGGCCAGAGCAATTATTCCGCTTCCAAGGCGGGGATGATGGGTTTTACCAAGTCGCTGGCACAGGAAATCGGTAGCCGCAACATCACGGTGAACTGTGTCGCGCCCGGTTTTATTGACACCGACATGACCCACGCGCTGAGCGAAGAGCAACGCGCCAAACTGGTCGAACACGTGCCGTTGAAGCGTCTGGGGCAACCCCAAGACATCGCAGCCTCGGTCGCGTTTTTGGCAAGCCCCGCAGCGGCTTATATCACCGGTGTCACGCTGCATGTGAACGGCGGCATGTACATGGACTAATTGGTCGGGGGGAGGACGCACTCGCGTCTTTCGCAACTCAGCACTTATGAAACACCTCACCTCGCGCGATAACCCCTTTTTCAAAATGCTGGTGAAGCTCAGTTCATCGGCTAAATTTCGTCGCGAAGAAAGTCTAACGCTATTGGATGGCGCGCATTTAATAGCGGCTTATTTGGATAGTGGCAAACCTCCTGTGCATCTCCTGCTTAATGCCACCGCCGCTTGCAATGAGGAAATTACCGCCTTGTTAGCGAGGCTGGACAGCGTGGTCGTCACACAATTGGACGATAAATTATTCGCTGAAGTGTCCGAATTAAAAACGCCTACGGGCATCCTTGCCCTCATTCCTATTATCGTTCCCGTCTCGACGACGGCGCGTTTTGCGCTGTTATTAGAAGACATTCAAGACCCTGGTAATCTCGGTTCGATATTGCGTTCTGCCGCTGCGGCGGGATGTGATGCCGTGTTTTTATCTCAAGGCTGTGCTGATGCTTGGTCACCTAAAGTGTTGCGCGCGGCGATGGGCGGGCATTTTGCCTTGCGAATTTATCAGCAGCAAAATTTATTCGATGTGGCGCAGCAGTTTTCAGGGCAACTTTTTGCCACTAGTTTGCAAGCCACGCAGAGCTTATATCAGTGCCAATTGCAGGGCGACATTGCGTTTATGGTAGGCAACGAAGGAGCGGGTTTATCAGATGAGCTCTTGGCACTTGCTAGCCATAAAATCACCATTCCCATGTCGGGAAAAATCGAATCGCTGAATGCCGCAGCAGCGGCAGCAATCTGTTTATTTGAAGCGGTACGCCAACGCGCGTCTCACTAACAATCTCCCGCTCTTACTCTGGCTCGCGCAACAGATGGGCGAGTCTCCGCGTGTTAATACACTGCGGATTTTCATATTAAAGCCCTTGTTATTTTCAGTAATACGGTTTGCGCTTATGTGGCAGAATCGCCAAAATTTTTTGCTGGCTTAATCACTTGGGAGTGCGCCGTGTTGAGTTTTTCCGTACTAGAGCTAATCGTATTGGTCGGCGTGATTGTGGTACTCACGGTATTGAGTATTGCCTTGTATAAAAAACTGCAACAGCAGCACGCCGTAGCTCTGGGCGCGCAGCAAAAATTAGTCGCTAAACACCAACAAGCACTCGCGGCGGTGACGACACAAAAATATGACTTAGATGCCGCCAAGCAAGTCAGTGAAGCACGGCTGCGTTTGTTGCTTGATTCTGCTGCTGAAGGTATTTACGGCTTGGACTTAAAAGGTCGTTTTAGTTTTGTCAATAAAGCCGCTTTACGCATGTTGGACTATACGAATGAAGCTGATTTGATTGGGCAAAATGCGCATCAGCTCATTCATCACACCAAGCCCGATGGTAGTGATTATTCCGCCACCCAATCGGGCATGTTTCGCGCGCAAAAAGATGGTCATCAATTACATGAAGATGTCGATGTGCTATGGACACGCACGGGGCGCGCCGTACCTGTGGAGCTATGGTTTTATCCCGTTTATGAAAATGAAGATGTGACGGGTTCGGTGGTGACATTCATCGACATCAGCGAACCACTGCGCTTGGAAGCAATGCGCGCCGCGAGTGAACAAAAATTTCATCATTTAATGAATACCTCGCCCGATGCGGTATTGATTTGCAACTTTGCTGGCATCTTGCAATACGTTAATCAAGCGGCACTGGATTTATTAGGCTATGAGCGCGCCGACTTACTCGGTAAGCCTTATTTTTCATTAGTCCAAAATGACTGGTTGGATGCGCATCAACAACGCTTTGAGACCTTGACCAAAGGGAATAATCAAGCCCAAATGGAGACGCGTTTGCTGCACAAAAATGGACACAAAATTGCCCTAGAATTAAGTGTTAATAGTGTTTTTAATGACGGCTTGGTGTATGGCACATTTCGCGATATTAGTCAGCGCAAAGAGGTCGAAAAGCAGCGCAAATTGATGGTGGAGCGACTCTCGTTAGCCACGCAGGCGGCGAAGCTAGGCGTGGTTGATTTTGATTTGGCGAGTGATGTGATGCACATTGATGCGCGCGGCTGTGAACTACATGGACTGCCCGTACAGAGCGATGCTTATATTAGTTATGCCGAGTATCAAAAAAATATCCATGTGGAAGATTTAGGCGGCTTGGATAGAGCTTTCAAACAGGCGTTAAGTGGCTCACAGCAAGAGTTTCATTTGCAATTTCGCGTGTGTTTGGCAACCGGTCAAGTGCGCAATTTGGAAGCCTTTGTTCAAGTTAATCGTGATGCGCAGCGCATGTTGGGCGTGTGTCGCGACATTACTCAGCAAAAAATGGACGAGTACGAAATCAACTTGTTGGCGTTTTACGACCCCTTAACCAAGCTGCCCAATCGTCGTTTGCTGATGGACAATTTGAAGCACGCGGTGGCGATGAGTGAGCATAGTCATAGCTATGGTGCGGTGCTGTTTTTGGACTTAGATAACTTCAAAAAACTCAACGATACGCGCGGCCATGATGTGGGTGATTTGTTGCTGTTAGAAGTTTCTAGTCGGCTGCGCAGTTGCTTGCGTGAAGGCGATACCGTGGGGCGACTAGGCGGCGATGAGTTTGTGGTGATTTTAGAATCGTTAAGCAACCACGAAGAGTTGGCGATGCACCAAACCGAGTTAGTCGCCGAAAAAATTACCCGTATTTTGGCTAAGCCTTATGAGCTGGATGAGTATCTTTATCAAAGCAGTAGCAGCATGGGCGTGAGTCTATTTTTAGGGCATCAAAGTTCGGTTGATGAATTGCTAAAACATGCCGATAGCGCGATGTATCAAGCCAAGGCAGCGGGGCGCGGGGTGTTCCGTTTTTATGATGCTGAGATACAAAAGCAAATCGAACAACGCGATGCATTAGAGAGCGATTTACGCGCGGCGGTGGAGCGTAGCGATGAGCTGCAACTGTATTATCAAATCCAAATGGACAGCAATGAACGTGTGTTGGGAGCAGAAATTTTATTGCGCTGGCTGCACCCGCAAAAGGGCATGATTTATCCCGATGAATTTATTTCTTTGGCGGAGGAGAGCGGTCTTATCGTACCCATAGGAGATTGGATTTTGAAGCGCGCCGTGGTGCAGCTAAAAGTCTGGCAGGACGACCCAGTGATGCGTTATCTCAAGCTGGCGGTGAACGTGAGCGAAAAGCAATTTAGTCGTGCTGACTTTGTCGAAAAATTAAAACGCTTGCTGCAATTTACTGGGGCTAATCCCGAACTATTAAAACTGGAACTGACCGAAAGTTCGATGCTGCAAGACATCGACAGCGTGATAGACAAAATGCAGCAACTTAAAAAAATTGGCGTGCGATTCTCTTTGGATGATTTTGGTACAGGCTATTCGTCCTTGTCGTATTTGAAAAAATTACCATTAGATCAAATCAAAATTGATCAATCATTTGTGCGCGATATTTCCACTGATCCGAACGATGCGGCTATTGTCGAAATGATTATCGCCATGTCTAAATCGCTGCAACTCAACGTCATAGCAGAGGGCGTGGAAACTACCGCGCAGCGCGACTTTTTGCACCATCACGGCTGTCACGCCTACCAAGGTTATTTGTATGGCAAACCTGTCTGTTTAGAAGATTTTGTCGCACTGGTGCAAGCGACCGTCGCGAACTATCCGATACCGAGTGAGATGCCATTACTGACTTAACTATGGACGACAAAAAAGGCGGTCATCACAACCGCCTTGTTGTTTTATAACTCGCTAAAGTTAGCCTAGTAATGCCTTTACCATGTCGCGTTCCGCCGTTAATTCGCGATAACTTTCTTCCATATGGCGACGACCTAATTCACTAATCGGCAACCCTTGCACGATGCTGTAATGGCCATTTTTGCAAGTCACGGGGAAGCCATACAACACGCCTTCGGCAATGCCATAACTGCCATCCGACGGCACGCTCATGGTTACCCAATCGTTGTGGTGCGAGCTCAACATCCAGTCGTGAATATGCGTCACCGCCGCGTTCGCCGCACTTGCCGCACTGGATAAACCGCGCGCTGCAATCACGGCTGCGCCACGTTTTTGCACGGTGGGAATAAATTCGGCTTCGACCCAATTTTGATCTTGCAAAATATCGCGCACTAAGCGTCCGCGAATTTCAGCGTGATCTAAATCGGGATATTGCGTGCCGGAATGATTGCCCCAAATAATCATTTTTTTCACATCGCGGATCGGCTGGAATAATTTTTGCGCAACCTGCGCAATGGCGCGATTGTGATCGAGCCGCATCATGGCAGTGAAATTACGTGGATCTAAATCAGGTGCGTTTTTCATCGCAATCAGCGCGTTGGTATTGGCGGGATTACCGACCACTAACACCTTGACGTGGCGCGCCGCATATTCGTTGAGTAGCTTGCCTTGCGCAGAAAAAATCGCGCCATTCGCCTCTAACAAATCTTTGCGTTCCATGCCTGGGCCGCGTGGACGTGCGCCGATGAGTAGTGCGATTTCGGTGTCTTTGAAGGCAACTTTAGGGTCGGCGGTGATGATGACTTGTTGTAGCAAGGGAAAAGCGCAATCTTCCAGCTCCATTTGTACGCCTTGCAGCATGGCTTGCGCTTGCGGCAAGTCGAGCAACTGCAAAATGACAGGTTGTTCGCGCCCCAACATGTCGCCGTTGGCGATGCGAAATAAGGTGGCGTAACCGATTTGTCCTGCTGCGCCAGTGATGGTGATGCGTATCGGTGCTTTCATTTTCATCTCCCTTAAATGTGTTGAGCATCATAGTCATTTTATATTTATGCCGCCATGTTAAAGGTGTACGATTGCGCAAATTTTTTCTGCTGGCATCGCGCGATTATGAATAAAGAACGTCCCAAACACTTAGCCCTTCATCTCATTAAATTACCGCTTCCTGGCATCATTTCCATCTTGCATCGCGTCACAGGCTTGATGCTATTTTTTGCGTTGCCGCTGTTGCTGTTGCTGCTGCAAATGTCGTTGCGCTCTATTGAGACTTATACCGAATTACAAACGCTATTGGCGCATCCTTTGAGCAAGTTGGTAATGCTAGTTTTGCTGTGGGGATTCCTGCATCATTTCTGCGCAGGATTGCGCTATTTGGCGATTGATTTGCACTACGTTAAAAGTCTAAAAGACGCGCGTAATAGCAGCAAAATTGTGCTGCTGCTGAGCTTGACTTTGACAATTATTTTGGGAGCGAAATTATGGTAAATCGTGTCGTGGTCGGCGCGCATTATGGTTTGCGCGATTGGTTGATACAGCGCGTTAGCGCGCTGGTGATGGTGATTTATAGCGTGAGCTTGGCAGGTTATGTGTTGTTGCAAAATCACTTAGATTACGACGTGTGGACAGGGCTGTTTGCTAATCTCGCCATGCGTACTTTCAGCTTGTTATTTTTATTAGCACTGTTTTATCACGCCTGGATCGGCATACGCGACATCGTGATGGATTACGTTAAGCCCGCCAGCATTCGGCTGGTGATACACACGCTGGTGGTGTTAGCGTTAATCGTCTATACGATTTGGTCAGTGCAAATTTTGTGGGGTAGCTAGCATGGTAATGGCAAAACGAACCTTTGATGTAGTGGTGGTAGGCGCGGGCGGCTCAGGGATGCGCGCGGCTTTGCAGTTGGCGCAAGCGGGACTGAAAGTGGCGGTGCTGTCCAAAGTGTTCCCAACCCGCTCGCACACCGTGGCGGCACAAGGCGGTATCGCCGCTTCCTTGGGCAATATCGGCGAGGACAATTGGCTGTGGCACATGTACGACACGGTGAAAGGTTCGGACTATTTGGGCGACCAAGATGCGATTGAGTTTATGTGTAGAGCCGCGCCCGAAGTGGTGTATGAGTTAGAGCATTTCGGTATGCCGTTCGACCGCCTCGATAGCGGCAAAATTTACCAACGTCCGTTTGGCGGACACATGCAAAGTTTCGGAAAAAATCCCGTTGAACGCGCTTGCGCGGCTGCCGATAGAACGGGACACGCGATGTTGCATACGCTGTACCAACAGAACGTCAAAGCCAACACCAATTTCTTTATTGAGTGGATGGCGTTGGATTTAATTCGCAACGAAGCAGGCGATGTGTTGGGCGTGACCGCCCTCGAAATTGAAACGGGCGAGACCATGATTTTTCATGCGCGCGCGACCTTGTTTGCCACCGGCGGCGCAGGGCGCATCTTCGCTTCTAGCACCAACGCGTTTATCAATACTGGCGATGGTCTCGGTATGGCGGCGCGCGCGGGCATACCGCTGGAGGACATGGAGTTTTACCAATTTCATCCGACCGGCGTGTACGGTGCGGGCGTGTTGATTACCGAAGGCGTGCGTGGCGAAGGCGGCTATTTAGTGAATAAAGACGGCGAGCGTTTTATGCCGAAATACGCGCCGAATGCTAAAGATTTAGCCAGTCGCGATGTGGTGTCACGCGCCATGACCATTGAAATTAACGAAGGTCGCGGTTGCGGGCCAGACGGTGATCATGTCCTACTCAAACTCGATCATTTAGGCGACGATGTGATCAAGCAACGTCTGCCTGGCATACGCGAAATCGCGCTGAAATTTGCCCACGTTGACCCCGCGCACGCGCCGATTCCTGTCGTGCCGACCGCGCATTACATGATGGGCGGCATTCCAACTAATGTGCATGGACAAGTGGTCGCGCCTTATAAAACGGGGCCAGACGAAGTGGTGCATGGTTTTTATGCGGTGGGCGAATGTGCGTGCGTGTCGGTGCATGGTGCGAATCGTTTGGGCTGTAATTCTTTACTGGATTTATTGGTGTTTGGTCGCGAAGCGGGCAAGCAAATTATCGAAGACCTGAAATCGCATCCGCATGTGTTGCCCTTGCCCGCCGATGCGGGTGAATTTTCACAAGCGCGTTTGGCGCGTTTGGAAAATCAAACTGGTGGCGAAAGCGTGGCCGAAGTCGGCGATGCGATGCGTCGCGCGATGCAAAAACATTGCGGTGTATTTCGCTTCCCAGAGCTGATGGCAGAAGGTGTAGCGCAAATTAAGCAAGTCGCCGCGCGCGTGGCGAATACCCAAATTAACGATAAAAGTCGCGTGTTTAATACCGCGCGCATCGAGGCTTTGGAGCTGGATAATTTAATCGAAGTTGCGCAAGCCACCATGATTGCCGCCGAGGCGCGTCGTGAGAGTCGCGGCGCACATGCGCGTGAAGATTTTCCCGAACGCGATGATGTCAACTGGCTCAAGCACAGCTTGTATTTTAAGGAAGGTGACCGCCTTGACTACAAACCCGTGCGCCTTAAACCGTTGACGGTTGAATCGTTCCCGCTCAAAGCGCGGGTTTATTAAAAGCTGGATTTGTCCGCAGATTACGCAGATTCACACAGATTATTTTGCTCAGTTATGGAACGTGATATACAAACTTATCGTGTGATTGGTGCTGCGATGGCAGTGCATCGTGAGTTGGGCTGTGGATTTTTAGAAGCGGTTTATCAAGATGCTCTCAAAGTCGAATTTAATAGTTTGGGTATTCCATTTTTGTGCGAAGTGGCGTTGCCGATACATTATCGCGAACAGTTATTGACAACCACATATCGAGCTGATTTTATCTGTTACGGTTCGTTGATTGTGGAACTAAAAGCGACTGCAAAGTTAACCACACACGATGAAGCGCAGTTGCTAAATTATCTTAAAGCCACACGAATTAAGATAGGTTTACTACTCAATTTTGGAGCCCGCAGTCTTGAACAAAAACGAATGATATTGACAGAAAAATCTGTGTGAATCTGCGAAATCTGCGGACAAAATTTTTTAAGGTCTGACTATGAAATTCCAAATTTACCGCTACAACCCCGATACTGACAGCGCGCCTTATATGCGTGATTACGAACTGACTTTGCCTGCGGGCGACATGATGTTGTTGGATGCGATTTTGTTGTTGAAGCAGCAGGACGACAGCTTGAGTTTGCGCAAATCCTGTCGCGAAGGCGTGTGTGGTTCGGATGCCATGAACATCAATGGACGCAATGGTTTGGCGTGTATCACGCCGCTGTCATCGCTGAAGCAACCCATCGTGTTGCGTCCGCTGCCCGGCTTGCCCGTGATACGCGATTTGATTGTCGATATGACGCAATTTTTTAAGCAATATCATTCGATAAAACCGTACTTGATCAACAGCAATCCGCCGCCCGAAACCGAACGCTTGCAGTCGCCTGCCGAGCGCGAACATTTGAATGGTTTGTACGAATGTATTTTGTGCGGCTGTTGTACTACTGCCTGTCCTTCGTTTTGGTGGAATCCTGATAAATTTGTCGGCCCTGCGGGGTTGTTGCAAGCCTATCGTTTTATCGCCGATACACGCGATGAAGCGACCGCCGAACGCTTGGATGATTTGGAAGATCCGTACCGCTTATTTCGCTGCCACACCATTATGAATTGCGTTGATGTGTGTCCTAAAGAACTCAATCCGACTGAAGCGATTGGCAAAATTAAAGACATGATGATTAAGCGCGTGGTATGAAAAACCGGATTGAGGCAGCAGGATTCTGGATGCAGGATTCAGGATTAAATAACGCGGATTCAGTTCTATCCGCCGCAGCGGGTTTGCCGAATCCCGTATCCTTAATCCCGAATCCTGTGGTTCTAAAAAGAATGCAATGGCGCGCGCGGCGCGGCTTATTGGAGCTGGATTTATTTTTACAGCCGTTTGTCGCAAAGCACTATTCGAGCTTAAATGAAGCTGAGTTGTTAACCTTTGAAGCCTTGCTGGATATGCCAGACAACGCCTTGTGGGATATGATGTCGGGGCGCGAAAATGCCGAAAATTCGGCACAGCAACACCTGTTAGAAAAAATTAAATCGCTGTAAATAATCAAAATAAACCGAAAGAAATTATGGAAAAGCCACGCTTCGCAACACTGACTTTAGATGATGGTCGCAGCATCCAACTGCCGATGATGGCTGGCACGCTAGGTCCTGATGTGATTGATATACACGGTTTAAGTACCTTGGGTGTATTCACTTATGACCCCGCGTTTTTTTCGACCGCGAGTTGTATGTCCGACATTACTTTTATTGATGGCGATGCGGGGCTGCTCTACTACCGTGGTTATCCGATTGAGCAATTAGCGAAAGATTCTGACTTTATTGAAGTGTGTTATTTACTGCTCAATGGTGAGTTGCCAAGTAGCGCGCAAAAGACTGAATTTACCAGTCTCATCAAGCATCACACCATGGTGCATGATCAACTGGCGCGATTTTTTAACGGCTTTCGCCGCGATGCGCATCCGATGGCGGTGATGGTCGGCGTGGTTGGCGCACTGTCGGCTTTTTATCACGATTCACTCGACATCAATAATCCGCAACACCGTCAAATTTCGGCGCATCGCTTGCTGGCAAAAGTGCCGACTATCGCGGCGATGACGCATAAATACAATGTCGGCGAGCCGTTTATGTATCCGAAAAATCAATTTAGTTTCGTGGAAAACTTCATGTACATGATGTTCGCCACGCCCGCCGAAGACTATGTGCCTAATCCAATTTTGGTACGCGCCTTGGAACGTATTTTTATTTTGCATGCTGATCACGAACAAAATGCTTCGACTTCAACAGTGCGTTTAGCGGGCTCTAGCGGTGCGAATCCTTTTGCCTGTGTGGCTTCAGGCATTGCCGCGTTATGGGGGCCGGCACACGGCGGCGCGAACGAAGCAGCATTAAAAATGTTGGAAGAAATCGGCGATGTGTCGCGCGTGGCGGAATATGTGCAAGGCGTGAAAGATAAAAAATATCGCCTGATGGGCTTTGGTCATCGCGTTTATAAAAACATGGATCCACGCGCTGCGGTGATGCGTGAAACCTGCCACGAAGTGTTGAAAGAGCTGGGTTTAGAGAACGACAAGCTGTTCAAATTGGCGATGGCATTAGAGCAAGTTGCCTTGAGCGATCCTTATTTTATCGAGCGCAAACTGTATCCGAATGTGGACTTTTATTCGGGCATCGTGCTGCGCGCTTTAGGCATTCCGACCAATATGTTTACGGTGATTTTCGCGGTCGGTCGCACCATCGGTTGGATTTCACAATGGAACGAAATGATTGCCGAAAAAGGGCAAAAAATTGGTCGTCCGCGTCAGCTTTATACTGGCAGCCCACGGCGTGATTTTGTGGCGGTGAATAAGCGGTGAGCGCGCCACAAAAAACTTGGCAACAACTGCAAGACAGCTCGTTGCTGAATGGTGCTAACGCGCCGTTTATTGAAGAGTTGTACGAGCAGTATTTGCAAAATCCCCGCAGCGTAACAAGCGCATGGCAGCAGTATTTTGATGCGCTGCAAGTATCTCAACAGGGTGCGGCAGATGTTGCGCATAGCCTTATCCAGCAAGCCTTTGCTGCGCAACCCAAAAATGCTGCTGCCAGCGTTATCAGTCTCGATGCCGAGTTTGAGCGCAAGCAAGTCAAAGTGTTGCAGCTCATCAATGCGCATCGTTTTTTAGGTTTGCGCATCGCCAATCTTGATCCGCTCGCGCGTCATGCCAAACCCGTCGTACCCGAACTCGATTTAGCCTATTACGATTTAAGCGATGCTGATTTGAACAGTACCTTTGAGACGGGTTCTTTGGTCGGTTCGCCGCGCATGACGTTGCGCGAGATTTTGAAGTTGTTGCGTCAAACGTATTGTTCCAGCATCGGCGCGGAATATATGTACATGAGCGATGTGGTGCAAAAACGCTGGATTCAAAATCGCTTAGAAAGCGTGCGCGGTTTGGCAGGGCACGATGCCACACAACGCCGTCGTACTCTGTATCGCCTGACCGCTGCCGAAACCTTGGAGCGTTATTTACACACCAAATATGTCGGACAAAAACGCTTCTCCTTAGAAGGCGGCGAAAGCCTGATCCCACTGCTCGACCATCTGCTGCAACGCAGTGGCGCGCAAGGCGTGCAAGAAGCGGTAATCGGCATGGCGCATCGTGGTCGCTTAAATGTGTTGGTCAACATTTTGGGTAAACAACCAGCGATGTTGTTCGCCGAATTTGAAGGCATTCACGCCGACCATCTCACTTCAGGCGACGTTAAATATCACCAAGGTTTTTCGGCAGACATCGCTACAGCGGGCGGCGATTTACATGTCGCTCTCGCTTTCAATCCCTCGCATTTGGAAATTGTAAATCCGGTCGTGGAAGGTTCAGTACGCGCGCGTCAGCAACGACTTAAAGACCACGACGGGGTAAAAGTATTACCGATTTTGTTACATGGCGACGCGGCGTTTGGCGGGCAGGGCGTGATACAAGAAACGCTCGGCATGTCGCAGTTACGCGGCTTTCGCACGGGCGGCACGGTGCATATCATCATCAATAATCAGATTGGCTTTACCGCTTCCGATGCGCGCGATACGCGCTCGACGCATTACTGTAGTGACGTGGCAAAAATGATAGACGCGCCGATTTTTCATGTGAATGGCGACGACCCCGATGCAGTGTTATTGGTCACCGAAATCGCGCTCGATTACCGCATGAAATTTCACCGTGATGTAGTCATCGACATGGTGTGTTTCCGCAAGCTCGGTCACAACGAACAAGACGAGCCGCTGGTTACGCAACCGTTTATGTATCGCTATATCCGCAAGCATCCAGGTACGCGCGCGGTGTACGCGCAACGCTTGGTGGATGAGGGCGTGTTGAGCATGGCGGAGGCGGAAAATTTAATCGTCGAATATCGTCAGGCGATGGATGCAGGGCGTAATTCAATAGCACCTGCGCTGGAAAAAAATAGCGGCAAAATTACCACCGATTGGACAGGCTACAAATCAGACAGCGTGTGGACAGAGGCGGTTGACACCACGCTCAGCTTAGAAAAAATTCAGCAATTTTCCGTACCGCTCACCACTGTGCCAGAAAACTTTTTACTGCAAGCACGCGTGCAAAAAATTGTCGATGACAGGGCTGCGATGGCGCGTGGCGAGCAGCCGCTTGATTGGGGTATGGCAGAAAATTTGGCGTATGCCAGCTTGCTTGCCGCAGGCTTTCCGGTGCGTTTGTGCGGGCAAGATAGTCAGCGCGGTACGTTCTTTCATCGTCATGCGACTTGGCATGATCAGAACCGCACGGTATGGCACGAAGGGGCTTATACGCCGCTGCAACATCTCGCGCCTGAGCAAGCCAATTTCACCGTGATAGATTCGTTTTTATCCGAAGAAGCGGTGTTGGGTTTTGAGTATGGCTATGCCACGGCGCGCCCGAATTCATTGGTGTTGTGGGAAGCGCAGTTCGGCGATTTTGCTAATGGTGCGCAGGTGGTGATTGACCAATTTATCGCCTCTGGCGAAGCCAAGTGGGGACGCTTGTGCGGTTTGGTGATGTTGCTGCCGCATGGTTACGAAGGGCAGGGCGCGGAGCATTCATCGGGGCGCATCGAACGCTATTTGCAACTGTGCGCTGACTACAACATTCAGGTGTGCATCCCCTCCAATGCTGCACAAATGTTCCATTTATTGCGTCGCCAAATGTTGCGTCCGTTCCGCAAACCGCTGATTGTGTTCACGCCTAAAAGTTTGCTGCGTAGCAAAGACGCGGCATCTGCTTTGAGCGATTTCACACTAGGTGGCTTTCAAAATATCATAGGTGAAGTCGATGCGCTGGAGGCTGGCAAAGTGCGCCGCATCATCGCGTGTAGCGGCAAGGTTTATTACGACCTGATTAACGCGCGGCGCAGCAAAGGCATTGCTGATATGGCGATTATTCGTCTCGAACAACTCTATCCGTTTCCGCATGATGATTTAGCCGCGCAAGTCGCTCGTTATCCGAATGCCACTGAGTTTGTTTGGTGTCAGGAAGAACCCGGTAATCAAGGCGCGTGGCATCGTATTCAGCATTATTTAGCGCGACACTTGCGTAAAAATATGCGTCTTGATTACGCGCTGCGTCCATCTTCGTCCGCACCTGCTGCGGGCTATTTAGCGGTGCATCAAGAACAACAAAAAGCCGTCATCGAAGCCGCATTCCGCGACGATCTCGATAACAAACCTCACCCAGGAGCCGCACACCATGAGTAATACTTTGCTAGCCGTAAAAGTTCCGCAACTCTCTGAATCAGTCTCCGAGGCGACGCTGATTAGTTGGCACAAAAATATCGGCGATGCGGTTGTCGAGGGCGAAAATTTAATTGATGTTGAGACCGATAAAGTGGTGTTGGAATTGCCCGCCAGCAAGAGTGGCGTACTGACAAAAATAATTAAAGGCAATGGTGAAAAAGTCGGCAGTGAGGAGCTGATTGCCTATATCGACACGGCTGCGACAGCTAGCCCTAGCCAGTCTGCTGCGCAACTTGAGGTGAAAAATACCGCTGCGGCAGTGTCGCCTTCGGCGCGTAAATTAGCCCATGAATTAGATGTCGATGCCAGCCAATTACACGGCAGCGGACGACATGGTTTGGTCACCAAAGCAGATGTGGCGCACGCCATACCACAGCCTGCCTCTCTAGTCGCAGCAAGCCTTAGCGTGCCGACTGGCAATCGTCCTGAGCAACGCGTCGCGATGACGCGGATTCGTCAGCGCATCGCTGAACGTCTGCTGCAATCGCAACAAAATGCCGCGATTCTGACTACGTTTAACGAAGTGAATATGCAGCCCGTGATTGATTTGCGTAATCGCTACAAAGACGCATTTGAGAAAAAGCATGGCGTAAAGCTGGGATTTTCGTCATTTTTTGTCAAAGCGGCGGTGTTGGCGTTGCAAAAATTTCCCGTGGTGAATGCTTCGGTGGATGGTACAGATATTATTTATCACGGCTATTTTGATATAGGCGTAGCAATTGGCAGTGAGCGCGGTTTGGTCGTGCCAATTATTCGCGACGCGGATAAGTTGTCTTTAGCCGACATCGAAAAACAGATTGTTGATTTTGGCGCGCGCGCCAAAGTTGGCAAGCTCACCATGGAAGAATTAACTGGCGGCACGTTTTCGATTTCCAATGGCGGCGTGTTTGGATCGATGTTATCCACGCCCATCATCAACCCACCACAAGCCGCAATTTTAGGCATACACGCGACCAAAGATCGCGCCGTGGTCGAGGACGGAAAAATAGTCATTCGTCCCATCAACTACCTCGCCGTATCCTACGACCACCGCATCATCGACGGCCGTGAAGCCGTGCAATTTTTAGCCACAATTAAAGAAGCATTAGAGTTTCCAGGACGAGTGTTGCTGGATTTATAGCTGACGGTAATCCCCCTCAAATTAGTCATCGCCATAAATAGAATTTTCTCATTTAGAATTTGAGGGGGGGATTACCTTGACCACTACATTACCGTATTTGAATCCGTCCTCGACAATAAGTTGCTCAGGCAATAAAAAATCCCCGTTTGTGCGGGGATTTTTTATTGCGCGAAATGATTTTATTCAGCGCGCATGTGCGGGAAGAGAATCACATCGCGGATGCTCGCGCTATCAGTCAACAACATAATCAGGCGGTCAATGCCGATGCCTTGTCCAGCGGTCGGTGGTAGGCCGTATTCCAGCGCGCGCACATAGTCGTTGTCTTTGAACATCGCTTCTTCATCGCCCGCATCTTTGGCGACAACTTGCGCATCAAAGCGTGCGGCTTGATCTTCCGCATCATTTAACTCAGAGAAGCCATTCGCTAATTCACGACCGACTACGAACAACTCAAAACGTTCGGTGATGTGCGGATTGCTGTCGCTGCTGCGCGCTAATGGCGAGACTTCCACGGGATAGTCGATGATGAAAGTTGGCTCGAACAAACGGGTTTCGGCTAACTCTTCAAACAGCGATAACTGCAAGCCGCCCAAGCCATCAGTGGGGCGATGCTTTGCCTTCAAATCTTTGAGCTGATTGATAACGAAGTCGCGATCATTCAGTTGCACATCGGTGAATTGCGGATGATATTTTTGCACCGCTTGCACCATGGTCAAACGATGAAACGGTTTGCCCAAATCCAACTCTTTACCTTGGTAAGAAATCAGCGTAGCTCCCAACACTTTTTGCGCCACTTCGCGTATCAGCGTTTCGCTGAAGTCCATCAGATAGCGGTAATCGCGATACGCTTCGTAAAATTCCAGCATGGTGAATTCTGGATTGTGGCGCGTCGAAAGACCTTCGTTGCGGAAGTTGCGGTTGATTTCAAACACCTTCTCAAAGCCACCCACTACAAGGCGTTTGAGATATAGCTCAGGCGCGATGCGCAGATACATTTTCATGTCCAGCGCGTTGTGATGTGTCTCAAACGGCTTGGCAGACGCGCCGCCCGGAATGCTGTGCATCATCGGCGTTTCGACTTCCATATAGTCGTGACGGATGAAAAAATCGCGTATCGCCTGAATAATTTTGGTGCGTTTTTTGAACACCTCGCGCGCATCTTGGTTGGTAATTAAATCCAAATAACGCTGGCGATATTTTTGCTCTTGGTCAGCCAGACCGTGGAATTTTTCTGGCAAAGGACGCAGCGATTTAGTTAGCAAACGCACTTGGGAAACGCGCACCGAAAGCTCATTGGTTTTAGTTTTGAACAGCACGCCGACCGCGCCCAAAATGTCGCCTAAATCGTAATGTTTGAACGCGGTATGTTCGGCTTCGCCCACGCCATCGTTGCTTAAAAACAACTGCACGCGTCCGCTCATATCTTGCAACGTCGCAAAACTCGCCTTACCCATCACGCGCTTCAACATCATGCGACCCGCCACCGCAACGTGTATCTGCAAGGCTTCCAGCTCGTCATGCGTTTTTTCGCCGTACTGATCATGCAAAGTTTGTGCTAAATTTTTGCGCTCAAAATCATTAGGAAACGCCACGCCCGCCGCACGAATAGCGGCTAATTTATTGCGGCGTTCGGTGATGATTTGGTTGTCGTCGGCTGCTACGGTTGCGATAGTTTCGGTCGTCATAGTTTTTTCTTAAAAAATAAAATTAGGCGGTAGGGGCGGCGACGCTACGCGATAAACCTGCGGCATCAGCGCGTTTTTTTAGACGTACATCAAAGCTCAAAAAGGTGGTGCAAAAATCAGCGCGGGCGAGGTGTAAGGCGTCGGCAAAATCCAAACCGTTTTTGTAAGCATCTAAGGCAGCAAGCACGCTGGCACGGTTCTCAACTTGCACATTGGCAAGGCCGCAGAGCGACTCAAACACGCGCTGTATTTCTTTGCGCGGCAATTCATAAAAGCCGCGCATCACCCATTCAAATTCCAGTATCACGGACATCGGCACAAATACTTTTTCAGATAAGGCGGCGATGGCGGCAGGGCGTTGTTTCGCTGCCTCGTGGTCTTCCTCATCATTGATAAAAAAGCGCGCCAGCACATTGGTATCAAGCGCAATCATGTTGTTTTACGCAACATTTTCGCGGCATCAAAATTTGCTAGGCTGCGCGGCTGACCTTTTTTTGGTGCGGTCACCATGCCTGCGCACGCCGCAATCTGCGTGGTTGAGGTGGGGCGTGCCACCACTAAACGCACCCCGTCAGCTTCTTCGATAATTTCCATTTGCGTGCCGGCCATCAGCCCTAAACGCTTACGAATATCAGCCGGTAACACCATTTGTCCTTTGGACGAAATCGTCATTGTGCTCATCACAACTCCTTGATGGTATGACCCAATTGCGCATTGTAACACGATGGCTTACTTGGTAAGGCTGGCGTGGCATGGCTGCTAAAAATGAGGGCGCGAGCTAGCCATGCTGCGTAAAAAATTCTCTAACTGTGAGTAGGGGATACGTTCTTGCTCAAGCCGTAGTGCTTCGCCGTCGGCGGGGGTAAGCGCGTTAAATGCGTCGTGCTCGCTCGCCGTTAAGTGGGCAGGAGGTTGCGCTAGCGAGGAGGGTTCGGTGCCGCATAGCTCACGATTGCTCGCCAGTGTTGTGCTGTCCATCAGCATGGATTCGACCTGTGGGAATGTTTCGCGCAAACGAGACAGGATGGCAAAGCCGTGCGTGTCTAAATCCCCCCAATAAATAATGCGTTTGCTGTGTAGCCAGTCCACTTCGGACAAGCTGCCCACGCCATAGCCCAAGGCGAAAATTACCATTGCTTTTGGGTAAGCAGGAAAGGTGAGTCCGTTGATTTTATTTTCGGTGACAAACACGGTTTCCAACGGTAACGCCAAGCGACAAAAATCTTGCAGCGGCAGCGTGAGGTCGGTGTATCCATTGATGGCAATGGCAGCGTCTAGCAGACGGAAACGAATCAGATGTTGGTCAAAGCGCAGACCGTAGCGTTGCTCAAAGGTCTTGGCGGTTGCCTCGATTGCAGAGGCGGGTAATAGCGTATCGAGCAACGCGCTCATTTGGGTTTTGTGTTGTTCGATAAATTTGCTGTCGATGCCGGGCAGGTTAATTTGGCGAATAAAAATATCGGCGCGCGGGTGCGCGATAAACCATGCGGCAACCGCTAGCAGTGTGTGCCACACGCTAAGGTTGTCTAACAGCCAGCGCGGTTTGTCGTACAACAGTTGCGCCAACGCAGGGTGGCATTGCAGTGTGTGTGCGGCCAGTTGTTTGAATTGCGTGGCTTCGCGCTGCTTGCCGATGTAGCGTAAAAAATCTGCTTCAGATTCAAAATAAATTCGGCTGGGCAATTGCTGCGCGCCCAATTGGCGATGGGCGACAGGCTCTAAATCTATTTGATAGCCGTATCCCGATGCGGCTTTAGCGGCGGCTTGCAGCAACTGCAACGCGGCACTGATATTGGCAAACTCATTGAGCAATTCGCGCCCGCTTGGTTTGCCGAAAGGAATCTCCAGTGCTTGCCAAGCTGTGTTGAATAAGGTGTTGCGGTGGTAGGCGTAACTGCTCCAATGGCGCAGTGCTTTGTCGCGAATTTGTTGCGGTGTAATCACGGGGTGACCGCCTGAAGGCGCGCTTTTTCTGCGTGGTATTCGGCGATGGTGAGCGAGCGCAGCACCGAATCGTTGCCGTTATTGTTGTGTACCAGATGCACCGAGCGCACATAGTTTTCGATGACGTGGATTTTTTGCAGCGGAGTGACGATGAGTAGTTGCAAGCCCAATTTGGCGAATAGTTCCAAGCCATAACGCGCCGACTCATCCGAGCCGCGCCCAAATGCCTCGTCTATCATCACAAAACAAAAGGTGCGCGTGGCGCGACTGGGAGGGCTCGCATCGGCTAGCGATAGACCAAATTGATAGGCCAACGCGGATGCCAAAATAGTGTAGGCGAGCTTTTCTTTTTGCCCGCCCGATTTGCCGGCCGAGTCGGAGTAAAACTCTTTTTCGCTGTGGTCAGATTGCCAGCGTTCGCTGGCAGAAAAACGATACCAATTACGCACGTCGGTGACCTTGCGCATCCAGCTTCTATCGGCATTGCTGGTGTCTTGCCGACCATTGAAACGGTCGATGATTTTCTTCACCAGTGCAAAGCGATGTTCGGTGTAAAGCTCGTCGCCCACGCCCGCCATGGTGTTTGCCAAACAGCCTTTTAGGTCTTCTTTGAACTGGCGAATTTCCATGTCAGGGTCGGGATCGGGCACCAGTTGAATGTACGTTCCTGAACCGTATTCAATCTGCTTGAGTGAGCGGTTGATGAGGTCGATTTTTTTCTGGATGGTGCGCGATTCTTGATCCAGCTTATCTTGCAGCAAGGCAACTTCGTTGATGGTATTTTTGTTAAGCAGCTCTTTGAATTTACTTTTGAAGCGCGGCAAGTCTTCTGCCATCAGGTGATTGAGCATGAGTTGAAACGCCGCAGAGGAATCCAGACTGGCATTCACTTCGCGACAATCGGCAGGATAAGCGGCGATGTATTGCTGCATCGCGACGATGATTAGATGGGCAATCTCGCCTGCTTTTTTGCGCGTACTGTCGATGCGAGCTTGCAACCATTTGCGCAGTTGCGTTTCGGCATCGCTGCATTGCTTGGGCGTGTTGGGCAACTTGCCACTCAACGCCTCCACCGCGTTTTTATCTAGGCTGGCAAAGCAAAAGGCGCGCTCGTTTTCCGGCAGTTGCGCGAGAATTTTTTGCGCATCGAGCAGGTCGGACTGCGCATTGCTCAATTCGGTTTTTTTGCTGCCGATGCCGCTCTGCAATTCGCCTAGCTGGGTGTTGCTTGCGGCCAGTTGGGTTGCGGTTTCCGCCAATTGCTCATTCAGCGCACGCAACACGTCGGAGCTTTGTTGCAGTGCGCGCTGCTCATCATGTAGCTTTTGAATTTGCGCGGCGCTTTGCGCCCAGTCGATTAAAGAAAATTCGGCAGGGCGCAACAGTTCAAGTAGCGCAGCCTGATGCGTGTCTAGGCGGCTCAAGGCAGTATCGGTTTGGGCGCGTTGTGCGAGCAGCGCATCGCCTTCGCTTTGCTGATGGGCGAGCTGTGTTTGTAGCGCGTGAATTTTTCCCTCGTTGCTCCAACCCAACACATAGCGACTGCGGTCATCAATGCGGCTACGGTCATCTTTTTCGTGGCGCACACCGCCCGATTTAAGCTGTCCTTGCGGAGTTAAGGCTTTAGGGTGGCGGCGAAATTCATCGAGTTCTGCGCAGCACACATAGTCGTAGCCGCGCGCCAATTCGCTCTCCAACCATAGATAGCACGGGCTGTCCGCCTTAATCTCAATTTTGCCGAGCAAGCTGTGTGTGCTGGGCATTGCCGCCGCACGCACTTCTGAAGCGGTGCGGAAATACACCAGCCGCCCCGCCAGATGAGTGCGATTCACATACGCTGCGACGGCGGAATAATGTGTTTCGGATACCAGCAGCGACAAACCAAAACCGTGCAACACCCGCTCGATTGCGCCTTCCCAAAGGCTGTCTTCTTTGCGCACTTGTAGCAGTTCGCCCGCGAAGGGCAGCGCGCTCTCGGCGATGTTTAGTTCCTTACACAGCGATGCACGCAGCAACAACATGCGGCTATCAATGTTGCTTTTACGTTGCTTTAAGGAGCTGATTTCCGCGCTTAATTCGCTGTATTTTTTATCTACGGCATGGAGGGCAATGTTGAGTTGGTCGCGCTCATGGGTATGCTGGACTTTCTCCTGTTCAAGCTTATTTTTTAACTCGCTCGCCTTGCGCCGATTGTCATGGAAGGTATCCAAACTTTGTGCGCGCGGCAATTCAAGTTGCTGGCAAGCCCGCGCATAGTCTTCATAAGCCGCTTTGCGCCGTTCGCGTTGTTGTTCTAGCTGGGTAATTTGCGCGGCAATTTCTTCGATACGCCGTCCGCCGTTGTCGGCAATGGATTGCTTGAGCTGGCTCTGTTGCTCGTGATATTGCGCAATGGCGGTTTGTTGTTGGCGCGCCTCGTCTGCCATCCTGTGTAGATCAAGATTGAGGCGGCTCATCAGCTCGTTGAGCAGTCCCTGTTTGCGCTGTGCCATCCACGCGGCGAGGGCTTCACGCAACCGCTCGGATTCAGTGGTGCTGGCGACTAGCACGGCGTGGCTGCGGCAGTTGCCGACCAAGGGCGTAAGCCTAGCGACTTGCGCTTCGGCTTTAATCACAGCCTCGTGCGCGGCGTTGAGATTGTCGAATAAGCGGCACAACTCAATGATGCGCGGCTCGATGTCGGGGTCTTCCAGCATGTGGCTGCGCACAAATTCGGTGATGTTGGATACCGCCTTCATCGACACGGTTTGGTAGAACAAATCGAGTGCCTGTTCACTGGCTAAACCCATGCGGCGGCGAAAGTCCTGACCGTAAGCGGCGAAGCTGTCGTGCAGCGCAACCCCGTCCATTTTGCGCAAGCGTTTTTTCAGTTCCTGAATGTCCACGCCGAAGCCCGAAAAATCACGCGCGATAGTCAGCTCATGTTCCGCCACCAAGTGAAAACGCTCCGGTTGACCTTTGTCATCCTTCATCCAGAACACTTGCGCCAGCGTGACGGTTTCGTCGAAATGCTCGTTGCGAAAACGTCCCAAAATCACCGAGTAGCTGCCGATGCCGCGCAGTGCCACCGATTTTGCGGCGAGTCGCTCGTCATCTTTTTCGCTCTTGTAATAGCCGCGCACATAAGAAGCTAGGCTGCGCTCGCGTGTTTCTGCACCAGCGGCTTTGTTGTAGGTCACACGATGGGAAGGTACTAGCAGCGTGGTGAGTGCGTCCACCAAGGTCGATTTTCCAGAGCCGATGTCGCCTGTTAGCAGCGCGTTTTCGCCTTGGGTTTTAATCCGCCAGATGCGTTTGTTAAACGTGCCCCAGTTCAATACCTCGACGTGTTCGAGACGAAATCCGGGCGACTTAAGCAGCGCGGATGGGATGGCAATCTCGGCTTCAGTCGAGTGCATGGCTGTGGTATTCGGCTAAACGTTCGTTGAATTCGCTCAGCCATTCGGCATCGACAAAGGCGCGCAACACGCGGCGAATTTCGTAAGTGTCTTTTTGCTCGCTCAATTCGCGTAAAAATCCCAACTCCACCACCTTGCGGATATGCGTGTCGATTTGCTCTTCAATCTTGGCGGCGTTGCTGCTCTCTGGCAGGAAGGTGCGCACTCGGTCAACCATCTCGCTGCGCGTCATCATGGTGCGTAATTCGCCGTTGCTGGCATCGGCTTCCAGCAAGCGTTTGCGCAACAACACGCATAGCAAACTGACGGCATAGCTCAAGGGGCGACGGCTCACGAGGCGTGGCAAAGCCTCATCATCCACGGCTTCGCGCTGACGCAAAAAAGCGTAGCCCTCGGCATCGTCTAAATCGAGTTCCAAACCTATCTTCGCAAAATAATCGCGCACTTGGCTTTCCAGTTGCAGTAATTCCTGCCAACGATTGGGCATCTGCTCGCGGTATAAAACGCCTTTGAGCAAGTGGATGAGCAGCGGGGGCAGGGCGGCGGGGAAGTCGTTCATGGGGTGGCTAACTTAACGCGTAAAAATGGCGAGGGGAACATCGGCGTAGCGTGCTCTGCCTTGCTCATCGCGCCATAAAATTTGCTGGCGTTGATTTTCATTGAGGGTAGATTTTTCACCCCGATTCGCGAGGTTAAGGTAGCTGACAATCTCGCCCATGCCGCGTGTTAAGGGATATTTTTCTACGATGTCGGATAAGGCAACTTGGCTCGTTTCGGACAGCATCAGTGTAATCTGTTGGCGCAGCACGGCTTCGTCAACGTGGTGCTGGTTAAACAATACCTCGGCAGAAAAATCACCCTCGCCCAGCAAGGGCGCCGCATCCGTGATGCGAATTTTGCGCGGCGGCGCAAACAGGCTGCGCGTGCCGAGAATGGTGAGGTCAATTTTCGTTTCGGGTAAAGTCGCAAAGTCAATTTGCTTGGGCGGAGTTTGCTTGAGGGCGAGTGATTTTTTTTCGATGTCGCGTATCAGTTCGGCGATGCGTTTATTTTCTAGCCACATTTGGCTGTCGAGAAAACGGCGCAACTGCTCCACTAATTGCGCCGCCGTGCGTTGAATTTTTTCACCCGCTTCCGACAAATGAAAACGGTAATCCGCCAGCCAGCGGTCTTGCGTCATACCTGCCACTTCGGGCAAGTCCAGTGCCTGAGCCAATAAGGCTTGCAGCTCCTCGCGCCGTTCTAGCGACATTAAAAATGTCCAAAATGCTTCAAAGCTGCGCCCTTGATCGGACGCGCTGATGGCATCTTGTTCGCCAAAAATTTCGGCTAATAGTTCAGCTTTGGGTTTGTCTGCTAGCGCGATGCGCTCACGAGTTTTTTGATTGAGTTGACGAAAGTTGGCTTCCACCTGACGAAAGTCAGAAAGCAGTTGCCGTGCGGTTTCTTCAATCTGAAAGTAACGCTCTTTAACTTGCGTGGAGGAGGGTAGCGAGAGCGGCGCATCGCCTGCCTGCAAGCGCGCAATTTCTTCCTCAATTTCGGTTTTGCGTTTGTTTAATTCGGCAATTCTGGCTTGCGCATCGCTTTCAGTTGCGTGTAGCAAATTGCGCAGCAACTCGAATATGGTCAACAGTCGTGACTCCGTTCCGACGAATTGTTTTTCGCGCAAACTATCCAGCCATGCCAGTGTTTTTTCGGTTGCGGCAGACAAATCATATTCCGCCTCATCTTCTTGCGCTGGATAGTATTTGCGCAGAAAAGCGTAGTCAGGATGCGCCCAAGTATCGAGGTAGTCCTTGGCGGGACGGGGATAAAGTTTTTCCCCATAGGACAGCCGCAAGTCATACAAATAATCGTCCAACGCAGAAACCAGTTCGCGCTGGCGTATGGCGCGTTTATTCGGCTGGATAAACGCATGGTGCAAAAATCCCGCAATCAGCGGCGCGTTATCTAGCGTGAGCAAATGCCAAGCGGGATGATTGTTGCGTAGCTGGCAGAGATAGTCGTAGTTCATTGCAATGAGCGCGTTAAACGCCTTGCTTCAAACTGGCGGAAATGAAGTCGTCCAAGTCGCCGTCCAGCACGCCTTGTGTGTTGCCGACTTCATAATTGGTGCGCAAATCTTTGATGCGTGATTGGTCTAAAACGTAGCTGCGAATTTGGTGGCCCCAGCCGATGTCGGATTTGCCGTCTTCCAATACTTGCTTGGCTTCGTTGCGTTTGCGCAACTCTTCCTCATACATGCGCGACTTCAGCATGGACATGGCTTCGGCGCGGTTCTTGTGTTGCGAACGGTCGCTCTGACATTGCACCACGATGTTGGTCGGGAGGTGGGTGATACGCACCGCAGAATCGGTTTTGTTAATGTGCTGACCACCCGCGCCCGAAGCGCGATAAGTATCCACGCGCAGGTCGGCGGGATTGATGTCAATCTCGATGGAATCGTCCACTTCAGGGTAAACGAACACGCTAGAAAACGAGGTATGGCGGCGGTTACCAGAGTCGAATGGCGACTTGCGCACCAAGCGATGCACGCCGACTTCAGTGCGCAAATGTCCGTAAGCATATTCGCCAATAATTTTAATTGCCGCGCCTTTAATGCCCGCGACTTCGCCGTCGGATTGCTCCAAAATTTCGACTTGAAAACCCTTGCGTTCGGCATAGCGCAGATACATGCGCAATAGCATCGAAGCCCAGTCTTGCGCTTCCGTGCCACCCGAACCCGCTTGGATGTCGATGAAGCAACTGTTCGGGTCCATAGCATTGGAAAACATGCGGCGGAATTCCATCGCGGCGACGCGCTTTTCGATGTCTTGAATATCGGCGGCGGTGGCGTGCAAACTTTCTTCGTCGGCTTCGGCGCGCGCCATTTCAAATAGCTCACCCGCGTCCGATAAATCTTGTTTGATTTTTTCTAAACCGAGCACGACACCTTCCAATAACTTACGTTCGCGCCCCAGCTCCTGAGCGCGCTTCGCGTCATTCCAGATGTCGGGATTTTCGGAGAGTGCGCAGACTTCGGTGAGGCGTTCTTGCTTTTCATCGAACTGCAAAAAGCGGCGCAATTCGCTGCTGCGCACGCTCAAGTCTTGCAGTTGGTTACTAAGGGAATTGAGTTGTTCGACTTCCATATTGTGAGGGGGCAGGGCGTGCTAAAAAAGGGCGCGATTATAGCGGAAGGCGGAGAGCAGGATTCAGGATTCAGGATGTGGGATTCAGAAAAACCGATGTAGCGCTTCTAACTGAATCCCGCATCCCGCATCCCGAATCCCGAATCCCGAATCCCGAATCCCGAATCCCGAATCCCGAATCCCGAATCCTGCCTCATCTATTGCCAATGCCGAATCAGTAATTGCACGCTGCGTTTATCGTTGTATTCGTTGACGCTCACGCTGTATAGCGCGTGGATGGTGTCGGGCAGCGGTTCGGCTTGTCCGAATAACATCGCTTCAAATAATTGCCCCGATTTTTTTAATTTTAATTTGAGATGCTTTTCGCCGACTACACGCTGATTGACCACGCTGAAATCATCATCGAATAACGGTGCGGGAAAACCTTGCCCCCAAATTTGCGCGTCCAGTTGTTGGGCGAATTCGAGATTGATGTCGGACGATTCCAACGCGCCGTCGCTGTCTAATTTTTGTTGCAAGTCGGATTCATTTAATAATTCGCGCACCACTTGCTCGAATGCAGTGACAAATTTTTCGTGGTCAGTATGGGCGATGGTTAAGCCCGCCGCCATCGCGTGTCCGCCGAATTTTTTAATCAGCGTGGGATGGCGTTTGCTGACTAAATCTAGCGCGTCGCGTAAATGTAAGGCACTGATGGAACGCCCAGAACCCTTGATTTCGCTGCTGTCGGCGGACAAGGCAAAGGCAATTACGGGGCGATGAAATTTGTCTTTGAGGCGCGAAGCGAGGATGCCGATGACACCTTGATGCCAGCTCGCATCGAACAAGGCGAGGCTGTAATTGTCGGTGACTTGGATATTTTCCAAATTGCTCATCGCAACTTCTTGCATATCCGTTTCGATGCTGCGCCGCTCGCGATTTAATTCGTCTAGCCGCGTCGCCATCACCATAGCCGCGTCCGCATCATCACTCAGCAAACAATCAATTCCTAAGCGCATATCTTCCAAACGCCCAGCCGCATTGAGGCGCGGGGCTATGGTGAAACCCAAGTCGGTACTGATGACGCGCGCCGGATTTTTTTTGGCGATGGCAAACAGCGCGTTGATGCCCGCACACGTTTTTCCCGCACGCATACGCAGCAAGCCTTGCTGTACCAAGATGCGATTGTTTTGATCGAGCTTCACCACGTCCGCGACCGTGCCGAGTGCGACGAGGTCGAGCAGGTTGGCAAGATTGGGTTCAGGAATAAATGGGGTCAGACTCGATTTATTGGGTGTGTCGGATAAAGGTGAAATAAATCGAGTCTGACCCCATTTATTTCTAGCGCGCAGCTCGGCGCGCAACGCCAACAGCACATAAAACATCACGCCCACACCTGCCAGATTTTTGCTGGAGAAGGTGCAGTCTGGCTGGTTGGGATTGACGATACAAGCCGCGTCGGGCAAGGCATCGCCGGGTAAATGATGATCAGTCACCAGCACTTGTATGCCCAGCCGATTCGCCTCCGCCACGCCGTCCACACTGGCGATACCGTTGTCCACGGTGATGATAATATCGGGCGATTCCTGCGTGGCTAAACGCACGATTTCTGGTGTCAAACCGTAGCCATATTCAAAGCGATTCGGCACGATGAAATCCACTTGCGCGCCAAACAAGCGCAGCCCGCGCACCGCCACCGCACAAGCGGTTGCACCATCCGCATCGTAATCGGCGACGATTAAAAGTTTTTTATGCGCGGCAATCGCATCGGCCAAATGCACCGCCATCGCACCCGCATTTTTCAGTCCGCTGACCGGCAATAAATTCGCCAAACTATGTTCGAGCTGCGCACTGTCAGTGATACCGCGCGCCGCAAAAATTCGCGCGATTGCGGATGAATAACCCGCCGAAGTCAAATGTTCGGTAGCGGCGGGGGACGATGAGCGAATCAGAATGTTAGGCATAGCAGTCAGTAAATTGGATTGAGCCAGTGAGTTTAACAAAGCGCGCATCGCGCCACTAAAATTTTATAGCTGCGCTATAATTGCGCCCTTTTTTTGGCAGACATAAGAGAAAAAATCGTGGCTTTAATTGTGCAGAAATACGGCGGCACGTCCGTCGGTAGTCCAGAACGTATTAAGAACGTGGCGCGTCGCGTCGCAAAATTTAAGGCACTCGGTCATCAGGTTGTGGTGGTGTTGTCCGCGATGAGCGGCGAGACGAATCGTTTGATTGCGCTGGCGAAAGAAATTCAAACTCATCCTGATCCGCGCGAATTGGATGTGATTATTTCCACTGGCGAGCAAGTCACCATAGGCTTGCTGTGTATGGCTTTGAAGGAAATCGGCGTGAACGCCAAAAGCTATACCGGCGGTCAGGTAAAAATCCTTACCGACAGTGCGCACACCAAGGCGCGCATTGTTGCCATCGACGAGCAAAATATCCGCGCGGATTTGGCGAATGATTGCGTGGTGGTGGTGGCGGGCTTTCAGGGTATGGATGCCGATGGCAACATTACGACTTTAGGTCGCGGCGGCTCGGATACCACAGGCGTGGCGATTGCCGCCGCGTTGCGTGCCGATGAGTGCCAGATTTACACCGACGTGGACGGCGTTTACACCACCGACCCGCGCATGGTTCCCGAAGCGCGTCGCTTGAAAACCATCACCTTTGAAGAGATGTTGGAAATGGCGAGCTTGGGCTCTAAAGTTTTGCAAATTCGTTCGGTCGAATTTGCGGGTAAATACAAAGTCAAACTGCGCGTGTTGTCTAGCTTCCAAGAGGAAGGCGAAGGCACACTGATTACTTTTGAGGAAGGCAATAAAATGGAACAAGCCATTATTTCTGGTATCGCATTTAATCGCGATGAAGCCAAAATTACCGTCATCGGCGTGCCCGATAAACCCGGTATCGCGTATCAAATTTTGGGTCCGATTTCGGATGCCAATATCGACGTGGATATGATTATTCAGAACATGGGCGTGGACGGTACGACTGACTTTTCATTCACCGTGCATCGCAATGAATTTGTGCGTGCGATGGATATTTTGAAGAGCCAAGTGCAGCCGCATATCGGCGCGCGCGATGTGATTGGTGATAGCAAAACGGCCAAGGTTTCTGTGGTTGGCGTGGGGATGCGTTCGCACGTTGGTATCGCTAGCAAAATGTTCCGCACGCTGGCTGAAGAAGGCATCAATATTCAAATGATTTCGACTTCTGAAATTAAAATTTCAGTGGTGATTGATGAAAAGTATTTGGAGTTGGCCGTGCGCGTGTTGCATAAAGCGTTCGATTTAGATCAGGACGCGTAATAACTAAAACCTATCACGATTAGTTGCGTGATAGGTTTTTGCAGTACAACGCGCTCGTAGCTCAGCTGGATAGAGTATTGGTTTCCGAAGCCAAGGGTCGTGGGTTCGACTCCCGCCGAGCGCACCACATAATAAGAAGAGGCACTCATAAAGAGTGCCTCTTCTTATTTGCCTGCTCATTTTTGAGCTTGAATGAGTTCGCTAGGCTAAGGTTTTTTTACGGTTTGAGCGTCAGCGGATGGGGCGTTAAAAATATCCAGCTGCGCATCGTAAATTTCGCTACGCATATCAAACGCGCCCATCACGCTGTGGAAAACCGTTTGTTGGGCGTGTGTTGCGTGCGCTAAAGGGGAATCCGCCAGACGCTTGTGTTGTTTGAATGCATCAGATAGCCACACGAGGTAAGGGATGTCGGTTTGCACCTGAGGAGCTAAAGCGTAGGGCGTGCCGTGCAAATACAAGCCGTGTTCGCCTAACGATTCGCCGTGGTCAGAAATATAAATCATCGCGCTAGCCGCATTTGGAATGGCGCGCAACAGCTCTATGGTTTTGGCTAACACGCTGTCGGTGTAAAAAATAGTGTTGTCGTAGGCATTCACGAGGCTGTCGGGCGTGCATTCCTGCATTTGTACCGACTGGCATACGGGTGTAAATTTTGCTGCGTTGCTAGGATAGTGATGAAAATAATCTGGGCCATGACTGCCTGATTGGTGCATTACCACAAAAATTTTATCGCTGTTCGATTGCGCAATCCGCGCGGCTAATTCCGTCAACAGCACTTCATCATTGGCGCAGCCAGACCCTTGACAGTTGTTGCGCAATTCATCGGCACGCAAATAGGTTTGCACTTTAAGTGGCGGCTCGCCCCAGTTATTACTCAGCCACATTACCTCCACGCCATTGCGTTGCAAGTAGCTGGGCAGGGCTTCGTCGCTGTGCAGCAAGGTCGATGAAGTATCGACTTGCGCCAAAATACATTGCAGCGCGGCGGTGGTGTAGGTGGCGCATGCGCGCGCATTAGGAATCGCGATGGCGCCAGCTTGTTTGAGCTGTGGATTGGTGTCGCGCGCATAGCCGTACAGCGAAAAATTAGCCGCGCGGGCTGATTCGCCAATGACCAAAACCACCACGGTTTTTTGTTTAGCGGCTTGCGCGTTGGCGACAAAGTGCGCGTCGGGCAACAGCTGTATTTCGCGCGTCAGCAACAGCTTTTCGCCTTGGTAGCGCGCCGCGTTGATCACATAAGACCAAGGCATAATCATGCCGCCTAATTGCCGTGCATGTTTGTCGATCCACAACCAGGAAGAAGCATTGGCATATAGCCCGCCCGCACCGATTAGCAGTGACAGCAGCAGCGCGCTGCCTAAGCGCAAACGCGGGGTCGCACGCACCTTAATGCGGCTAATCAATAGAACGGGTAACACCCCAAACAGCAGCAAGTGCAGCAGCAAGCTGGGATGAAAATAACTGCCCGCTTCCATCGTGTTGGTATTGAACACATTACCCATCATTGCCTTGTCCAAAATCACCTGATAGGTCTGCATAAAATACAGCGCGAGCCCGTTGCCTAGCACGATGCACATCGCTAAAGGCTTGAGTAAATGATGGCTGATTAAAGTTAATAAACCGATCAATAACAGGCTCACGAACATCACCAAAATAAACAAAGTGAGCAGCGTCAGCAGTGCAGAAAAACTGATGGGCGTGAGTTCCTGAATGGCAAATCGGTACAAAGGATATTGATAGAGCAGCGCGTTCAGCGCGGCGAACGCAAATAAAAAGCTGCCGCTACTGAGCGTGAAATGTAGCCTTGCGTTTAGGGCTAAGAGTGGACTAAGGCGTGAGGTGATGGTCATAGGGCTGCGTGCGTTTGAGGTGTGGCGGGCAAGGCAAAATTAGGCGCGCATGGTAGCAAATAAATTTTGCTACGGCTGCATCAAGCCTTGCTTAGCGCAAGTTTTTTTGTTACAAGCTGCACCCAATTTTAATTGGAGTGACTCATGGAAAGTCCGCATAAAGGCAAAACAGGATTGCGCCGTTTGTTGAATGCTTTTACTTATTCTTATGCAGGGCTGCGCGCCGCTTATCAACACGAAGATGCGTTCCGTCAAGAGGTGTGGCTGGCGGTGGTGTTGATGCCACTCGCATGTTTTTTGCCTAGCAGCGGTATCGGCAAAGCCTTGATGATCGCCAGTGTGTTACTGGTGATTATTGTCGAGCTGCTTAACTCGGCAATAGAGGCAACGGTGGATAGAATTTCACTGGAAAATCACATTTTGGCGAAACGTGCCAAAGACATCGGCAGTGCGGCGGTGCTGATAAGTTTGCTGAATATGTTGGTGGTTTGGGGGCTGGTGTTATTCGCCTAAATTGACGGTGTGAAAAAGAATCCACGTTATAATTACAACGGTTACAAAGTGCGGCATTGAACGATATTTATTGCCGAACGCAGTCCCTAAAATCGGTACACGCGGTGTGCCGATTTTTTTATAGCATCTTTTATAGCACCAAATGCTGCGGCAAGAATTTTTGAAAGAGGCAAGTATGAAACGTTGTTTAAGTTGTTCTCATTTGTTTGCGGCGGACGATTGGGCGTGCCCGCAGTGCCAGTCGATCCCGCAAAAACACGGTGAATTCCGTGCGTTTTCTTATAAATTAGCAACGCAAAATGACGGTTTTAATCCTGATACTTTTGCCCGTTATGCTGCTGTGGAAGCGGGACATTTTTGGTTTTTAGGACGCAACAAAATTGTGCGCGAACGCCTGCTTAAATTCTTTCAGCAGCCGCAAAAAATCCTTGAAATTGGCTGTGGTACGGGCTTCGTGTTGGCCAATACGCGCGCCACTTATCCGCACGCGCAATTGTCAGGCAGCGATATTTTTACGCAAGGTTTGAGCTTTGCTAAACAACGCGTGCCGAGTGCCGATTTTTTCCAAATGGACGCATGTGATATTCCTTTCATCGAAGAATTTGACCTAGTCAGTGCCTTCGATGTGCTAGAGCATATTGACGATGATGCGGCGGCATTAGGGCAGATTTTCGCGGCGACTAAAACAGGCGGTGGCGTGGTGTTTACCGTACCGCAACACGCTTGGTTGTGGAGCAACACCGATGATTATGCGCATCACAAACGTCGCTATTCGCGCGCCGAATTGGTCGAAAAAGTGACCGCTGCGGGTTTTGAAATTCGCTACGTCAGCTCGTTCATTAGCCTGTTGTTGCCCGCCATGTTGGCATCGCGTTTGTTGCAGCAAAAGGCGCAAGCCGACGATCAGATGGATGCGGGTTTCAAAATCGGCAAGTTGGCGAATCGCGTATTAGGCGGCGTGATGACGCTCGAGGCTTGGCTGATTGCGCGCGGCGTGACCTTGCCGATCGGCGGATCTTTGTTATTGATTGCCCAAAAAACTAGCCAGAAAGAAGCTCATGTTGGATAAATTAAGCGCGCGCACGGTAGCGATTTTTATCGCTGCATTCGCGATTATTTGGTTCGCCAATTTGCAATATCGCGCGCTGATTAAACCCGACGAAGGGCGTTACGCCGAGATTTCGCGCGAAATGGCAACCTCTGGCGATTGGGTCACGCCGCGTCTGAATAATCTCAAGTATTTTGAAAAGCCCCCCTTGCAATACTGGGCAACGGCCACCGCTTATAAAGTATTTGGCGAGCACCAATGGACAGCGCGTTTGTGGGCGGGGGTGACGGGATTTTTAAGCATTTTATTGGTGGGCTGGACGGCGTATCGCCTGTGGGGACGTGAAGTCGCGTTGTATGCGGGGGCGATTTTAGCTAGCAATGTGTTGTTCGTAGGTCTTGCTCATCTCAACACTTTAGACATGGGGCTGACATTTTTTATGACGCTCACTTTGTGCGGCATTTTGTTGGCGCAACAGGATGCTGCAAGTGCGCTTGAGCGTCGTCGTTGGATGCTGATTGCTTGGGCAGCGATGGCAGCGGCGATGTTGAGTAAAGGCTTAATCGGCATCGTGTTGCCCGGTGCGGTGTGGATTGCTTACAGCGTCATTGCGCGCAATGGCGTGATGTGGACGCGCATGAATGTGCTTAGAGGCGTTGGGCTGTTTGCCTTGCTGGTCATGCCTTGGTTCGTGTTGGTGGCGCGCGCCAATCCTGAGTTTTTACATTTCTTTTTCATCTACGAACATTTCGAGCGATTCTTGGAAATGAAACATTTCCGCTATGAACCGTGGTGGTGGTTTATTCCTGTGTTGCTCATCGGTATCGTGCCTTGGCTGGTGCTGATGTTGGACGCGCTGCTAGTGAGTTGGAAAGACTCTGCGCAATTCAAAACGCAACGATTTTTACTGATTTGGGCGGTGCTGATTTTTGTATTTTTCTCGCGTTCCAATTCAAAATTAGCTTCGTATATTTTGCCGATATTCCCCGCCTTGGCGATGTTGATGGCAGTACATTTACGTCAAATTAGCGCGCGGCGCATCATGGTGTTGTGCGCGCCTATCGTGTTAGCCGCGCTGGCAATTTTGTTTTATGTTCCGCATATTACCGATTGGGCGTTGGGTGAATATGAGCGTGTGCCTTATACGCGATATGGTGTGTGGCTGACAGCGAGCGCGGTGGCTTGGTTGCTAGCGACTTTAATCGGCGGCTATTTTTTACAAAAAAACAATAAACTCGCTGGCGTATTAGCGATTGCTTTAGGCGGTTTGTTGTTCGTGCAAGGCGTGGTGACGGGACATGAATCGTTGGCGGCGACCACTTCGACGCGCGAATTAGCGGCGAAAATTGCCCCGTACAATAAATTAGATATACCGTTTTACAGTGTTGCCGTGTATGACCAGACCCTGCCGTTTTATCTCAAGCGCACTTTCACTTTGGTGGCATACCAAGACGAAATGGCATTTGGCATTAAGCAAGAGCCGCAAAAATGGCTGGAAACCATCGCAGACTTTAGTCGTGTTTGGGCGCAACAGCCGCAAGCCTTGGCGGTAATGCCCCCCGCCATTTATGAACAATTGCAAACGCAACAACTTGCCATGCAAGTTATCGCACGCGATGTGCAATATGTGGTGGTGAAAAAGCCGTGATAGCAGCCGCTAACAATGGCTGGCGTTATGGCGTACCGCTGCTGGCGTTATTCGGCATCGCGTTGTTGCTGCTAACGGGCAAAAATATCGCGTTGTTTGTTTTTTTGAATACGCACCTGTCAGTTTTCGGCGATACCTTTTGGAGTCATGCCACGGTGTTGGGCGACACCACGATTGCCTTGCTGTTAGTGCTGCCGCTGCTGGTGCGTAAACCGTTGTGGGCGGTGCAATTTTTGTTCGCGGCGATGTTTGCTACCTTGTACGCGCATGGCATGAAAGAATTATTTTCCAGCTTGCGTCCCCCTGCGGTTTTATTGCCTGAGCAATTTCATTTAATCGGCTTTGCATTGCAAAATAATTCCTTCCCATCAGGACACACCACCACGATTTTTTTATTGGCAGGCTGGCTCGCTATGGCCGTTTTATCGGGTTGGGCACGGGTGAGCATTGTTGCCATCGCGCTGTTGGTTGGACTCTCACGCATCGCCTGCGGCGTACATTGGCCACTCGACGTATTAGGCGGTATCGCCGGCGGATGGTTGTGCGCATGGGCGGGTATTTCTTTAGCGAATCACTGGACAGCATTCAGCGCAAATCGTTACACGCCCAAAGTTTTGCTGATAGGCGGCATCGTGTTAGCCATCTGGTCTATCGGCTGGTACGACAACACTTACGCGGGTACGCACGCGTTACAAACTTTCATCAGCGTAATCTCGGCTGCCTTATTGATTACACAAATCCCGCGCTTATTTTTTGCCAACACATCAGGAAGCCAGCCATGAATTTAGTTAGTTTTGCTTTAATTTTTACGGGCGTGATGCTCAATGCCGCTGCGCAAATTTTGATGAAAGCGGGCACCAATGCGATTGGCCATTTTGAATTTAGTGCCGCCAACATTTTGCCGATCGGCATCAAACTCGCCACCGACTGGCACATCATCGTCGCGCTGAGTTGCTATGTGGTCGGCGTAGTGGTGTGGATTTTGGCGTTGTCGCGCGTGCCTGTCAGCATTGCGTTTCCGATGTTGTCGATGGCGTATGTGGTCAACGCGCTAGCGGCCTGGTATCTGCTCGGCGAAGATTTCAGTCCTGCAAAATTAGCGGGCATGGCCGTGATTATTTTTGGCGTAGTGATTATTTCGCGTGCGTAAGTTTTGTCCACCGATTACACAGATTCACGCAGATTTTCGTTGTGCTTTTATCTGTGTCAATAGGCGCAATCTGTGTCAATAGGCGCAATCTGTGGACGATAGTTTTTGAATTTTATTAAGGGCTGGCATGAATACTTTTTTACCATTTTCAAAACCGACTATCGACGAGGCGACGATTGCTTCAGTCGCCGAGGTGTTGCGCTCAGGCTGGATTACCAGCGGCCCTAAAGTTGCCGAGTTTGAGCAGCAACTCTCGACTTATTTTGGCGATCGTCCCGTGCGCACTTTTAATTCGGGGACTTGCACGATGGAAATCGCGCTGCGCATTGCCGGAATCGGCGCGGGCGACGAAGTGATTACCACGCCGATTTCTTGGGTGGCGACTGCAAACGTGATTTTGCAAGTGGGTGCAATGCCCGTGTTTGCCGACATTGATCCTGTCACACGCAACCTTGATTTGGACAAAGTGGAAGCCGCGATTACAGCGAAAACCCGCGCGATTATTCCCGTCTATTTAGCGGGCAAACCGCTGGATATGGACAGGCTGTATGCCATCGCTAAAAAACATAATTTGCGCGTGATTGAAGACGCGGCGCAAGCCATAGGTTCGTCTTGGCAGGGCAAGCCCATAGGCTCGTTTGGTGACTTTGTTTCATTCAGTTTTCAAGCGAATAAAAATATCACTACTTCCGAAGGCGGCTGCTTGGTGTTGAATAACGAAGCCGAAGCGACTTTGGCGGAAAAATATCGGTTGCAAGGCGTGTCGCGCAGCGGTTGGGATGGCATCGACGTGGATGTGTTGGGCGGCAAATATAATATGACCGATATTGCCGCCGCGATAGGCTTAGGGCAGTTTGCGCAACTGGACAAAATCACCGCGCATCGCCGCGCTTTGGCGCGCCATTATTTCGCTGAATTGGGCGCGGATTTTGAGGCGCAAACAGGTGCGATTTTGCCGCCGCAAGAGTTTGCAAATACCAATTGGCATTTGTTCCAGTTAGAACTGCCTGCGCGTATGACGCGCCCCGAATTTATGGCAAAAATGAAGGAATACAACGTCGGCGTGGGCTTTCATTACGCACCAATCCATTTGTTTACGATGTATCGCGAGCTCGGTTTTAAGGAAGGCATGTTCCCAATTGCCGAGCGCGTGGGCAAACAAATCGTCTCGCTGCCAATGTTTTATAGCTTGAGCAGCGCCGATGTCAGCCGCGTGTGCGTGGCGTTGCGTCAGGTATTAAATACCTAAGCTCCTACTTATCTAGGCATTTTTTTGGCTTGTCGAAGCGTCGCGCTGTCGGGTATTCTTCGCCCGCTTCAATAAAAATAACCAGTCATTCGTGTTGCGTATTGCTAGATAACAAGGGGCTTAAAGTGGACGACCAAAATCAATTTAATGACGACATCATGCTTAGCCTGCAAAGTTTTACGCAGAGCATGTCAGCATCCGAAAATGAACGCTCAACGCAAATGCGCGACTGCTCGTTCTTCAATCCTGTCCCAACGGATAAGTTGGCTGAATTAGTCACTAATTCGCGGGTGGTTAAGTTCGCCGCTGGCAGCAAACTGACTGCTGAAGAGGATATTAAAAGCACCTTTTATGTGTTGTTGTATGGCACGGCAACCGTTTACGTCGAAGGACAAGATGTGGGCAGAATCTTGAGCGGTGAGTGTTTAGGTGAAAGTGCTTTTATGGGTAAAGCCATTCACGCACCGTCAGCCACCGTCGTAGCGGATTGCGATTTGGCCGCGATTGAAATGAATCAAACCGATATACAGTTCATCTCTCCCGCCACACAAACCTATATGGACAAAGCCTTGTTATTATCCTTGTTCAAAAAATTGCAAAAAGCTAATCGCAGTCGCCCGCGTGCCGCGCGTAGCGAATTTTTGTAGTCCTCATGGTTGTACCTCGCGCATCAACCACCCTCCTGAAGGTAGAAAATTTAATCACGCGCTTGAATTCAGGTGCGGCGATTGTTGATGACATCTCATTCTCAATTCCAGCGGGTAAAACCTTCGCCCTACTAGGCGAGTCAGGCTGCGGAAAATCTATGACCGCGCTGTCGTTGTTGCGCTTGTTACCCGATGGCATCACGAACGCGGGCGGCACAATGATGCTGGATGGCGTGGCGTTAAACGCTTTGACGGAGCGCGAGATGCAGGCGGTGCGAGGCGGTACGCTGGCGATGATTTTTCAAGAGCCAGGTTTGAGCCTTAATCCTGTGATGACGGTGGGGCAACAAATCGCTGAAGTGATTCAGTTGCACGATGCCGATGTGGTCGATGTCACCGCACGCTGCATTGCCTTACTCACACAAGTCGGCATACATGCTGCCGCGCAGCGCGTGAATCAATATCCCTTTCAATTTTCCGGTGGGATGAAGCAGCGCGTAATGATGGCCATGGCATTAGCGGGTCAGCCTAAATTACTGATAGCCGACGAGCCCACCACCGCACTGGATGTCACCATACAAGCACAAGTTTTACAGCTGCTGCGTGACACACAAGCTAATACGGGTATGGCGATATTGCTGATTACGCATGATTTGGGGGTGGTTAGCGAAAACGCGCATGAAGTCGGCGTGATGTACGCGGGCGAAATTGTCGAACGCGCCTCGCGCGATGATTTATTTGCGCGTCCCTTGCACCCTTATACGCAACAATTATTTGCCGCGTTACCCGATGGTCAACACGGCAAACTTGCCGCAATTAAAGGCTCGGTGCCGCCCTTGGGCAGCATTAGCAACGGCTGCCGTTTTGCACCGCGTTGCGAACAAGCGTTTACGCCATGTCATATGCACACGCCTGTGTTGAGCGAAGTGGGTGTAGGGCGCAGCGTGCGCTGCCATTTGTATGCAGAAGCAAGGATTCAGGATTCAGGATTCAGGATTCAGGATTCAGGATTCAGGATTCAGGATTCAGAATTCGCGATTCAGGAACGCGCGCGCGTGGATGAAGCCGCCCCCCTAATCCTGAGTCCTGAATCCAGTATCCCTAGTCTGCAATCCCCCATCCCCAATCATGCCGCCTCACTCCTAACTGTCTCCGACTTGCATGTCCACTTCCCAATACGCAAAGGTCTATTGCAGCGCGAGGTCGGGCAGGTGAGGGCAGTGGATGGTGTGTCGTTTGAATTGGCGGCGGGCAAAACTTTGGCATTGGTGGGCGAATCAGGGTGTGGCAAAACCACCTTAGGCAAATCGTTGTTGCAGTTAATCAAACCGACCGCTGGCAGCGTGCAGTTTGCGGGTAAAGAATTAGTGGGTAGGGCGGGCAAAACCTTGCGTCATCAGCGCGCCGCGATGCAGATGGTGTTTCAAGATCCTTACGCATCGCTTAACCCCAAATTGCGCATTGCCGAAATTTTAGAAGAAGGGATGAGTGCGCAAGGCATCGCCGCGAATAGCACTGCACGCCAAGCGCAGATAGACCAATTGTTGGATTTGTGCGGCTTGCCTAACTCGGCTAAATGGCGTTATCCGCATGAGTTTTCAGGTGGTCAGCGGCAACGCATCGCCATCGCGCGCGCGCTGGCGGTGTCGCCGAAGTTATTGATTTGTGACGAACCGACCAGTGCGCTAGATGTATCGGTGCAAGCGCAAATTTTGAATTTGCTCAAATCTCTGCAAGCCGAATTAGGTCTGAGCTATTTATTCATCACGCACAATTTAGCCGTAGTCGAATACCTCGCCGACGAAGTGTGTGTGATGCTCAAAGGGCGCATTGTCGAGCGCGGCAGCGCGGCAATGGTGCTGGGCAACCCGCAACACGACTACACCAAAACCCTGCTCGCCGCCGTGCCTAAAATATCGCTCGACAGCTTCACATAAGCAATCGACGAGCCGATAAATCGCTGCGCTCTGCCTATCGATTTTTCACAAACGCCCCACTGATTCGAACCAGCCCGTCCGCGCTAAATTTTGCGCAGCTTATTTTATTTGTCAACGCCAAGTAGAAATGTCCGCTTGGTCGCTTTTTGTTACGCCGTCATAGCGTGAGCCGCTTTACCTAGTTTTAACTTCCGCCAAGGGTGATGGGCGGCGGGCGGATGGCCTGTATTGCGCTGAATCACCGCTTTATCCACCCGCGCATTCACCGCCTTGCCATCCGCCACCTCGCTTTGTCGCACGGGTTTGCTTTGCACACTAAAACTCAGCTTGCGTTTTTGCCAGCACACCTCCCGCCGTCCATCAAAGTGTTCATGCACCGTCACCTGCGCACCCCGTAACGCCAAACCTTTGCCCGTGGTTTTAACCTGCATCAACTCATTCTCATACTGGCACGACAGATTCTTCGACAGCGTTCTGTGTGACTGCACCGACAAGCTCCGCACCAACGCTGCAACTGTGCCCGTGTAAGCTAGATGCGCATCCTCATCCAGTGTGGCTTGCACCGCAAAGCGGCGGTTGTAATCTTCCATAAAGCTCGGCAACCAAGCGTTGGCTTCTGTCATGTTGTTGATGCCCGCCAGCCGCATTTCTTTAACCAGTCGGTCTTGCAACGTTTGATTGGCGCGTTCTACGCGCCCCTTCGCTTGTGGACTATGAGCATGAATCGACGCGATGCCCAGTTCCCGCATCGCCCGTCCAAACTGGGTTTCGGCATCCGCATCCACTTCTTTGGCGTTGATGCGAAACACGCTGTGTTTATCGCTGTAGAGCGACACAGGCACACCATGAGTCTGAATGTGGTCGTGCAGGACGTGCATATAGCCTAGTGTGGTCTCGCTAGGCATAAAGCGCAGTTGGGTTAAGCGACTGGTGGCATCGTCGATGAATACGATGAGGGTGCAATACGCACCGCGTCCCTCGAACCAATCATGCGGACTGCCGTCGATTTGAATCATCTCGCCAAAGCGGGGGCGGCGGGGGCGCATCGGATGTGTGACGAGGGCATGACCGCGCTTAGGCCGCCACAAGCCAGCGGTCATCATCAGTTGGCGCGTGGTTTCGACGGAGAGATGCAGGTCATGCCGCTCGCTCAATTTCTCAGCCGCTAAGGTCGGACCGAAGTCGGGGTAGTGGGCTGCGATGAGGTTGATGGCGGTCGTGCGGGTGGCTTCAGCCAGCTTAAGATTGGAGGCTTTGCCGCGTTGCTGGCTGATTAAGCCGCCCAGACCGTGCGCGTTATAACGCTGGGCAATACGCCGAACTTGACGGGTGCTGATACCCAGTCGTTGTGCGGCTTGTTGTTGGGTGATTTGCTGGGCGTGCAGTAAATCCAAGACTTGTGCGCGCTGTACTTCTTGCTGACTCATAAACGTGTCCACTTTCGTCATTTCCTCCGCTGGTTGAACAGCCGAGTGTTGTATCACCAGCGGACATTTCTATTTGGCAGAAAGCGGACATTACTACTTGGGGCTAACACGCAGCTTATTTTATTCAGAGGCTACGCTCGCGCTGTGCTAGAATGCGCGCCCTTTAATTTAGCAAGGCTCATTCATGTCCCGCGCACTTCGTAATATCGCCATCATCGCCCACGTCGATCATGGCAAGACCACTATGGTTGACAAACTGCTGACCCAAGCAGGTTCTTTCTCATCTCACCAACACGTTGCTGAACGCGTAATGGACAACAACGATCTGGAAAAAGAACGTGGTATTACCATTTTGGCGAAAAACTGCGCGGTCGATTACGAAGGCGTGCACATCAACATCGTTGATACACCAGGCCATGCTGATTTCGGCGGCGAAGTTGAACGCGTGCTGGGTATGGTTGACGGCGTGTTGCTGTTGGTTGATGCCGTTGAAGGCCCGATGCCGCAAACTCGTTTTGTGACCAAAAAAGCTCTCGCTTTAGGTCTGCGTCCTATTGTTGTTATCAATAAAGTTGACCGTCCGGGCGCACGTCCTGATTGGGTTATCGACCAAACTTTCGACTTGTTCGACAAGTTGGGCGCGACCGAAGAACAGTTAGATTTCCCAGTTGTTTACGCTTCGGCTTTGAACGGCTACGCAACTTTGGATTTGGCTAAGCCAAGCCCTGATATGCGTCCGCTGTTTGACGCAGTGTTGAAGAATGTTCCTGCGCCGGCCGCATCAGAAATTGACGAGCCTTTGCAATTGCAAATTTCGGCGTTGGAATACTCAACTTTTGTGGGTCGTATCGGCGTAGGTCGCGTGTTGCGTGGCACGATTAAGCCGGGCCAAGAAGTCATGGTTATGAATGGCGACAAGTCATCAAAACGTGGTCGTATCAACCAAGTTCTGGGTTTCCAAGGCGTGGATCGTTACTTGATGGACGAAGCGAAAGCGGGCGACATTATTTTGATTAACGGTATCGAAGAAATCGGTATTGGTGTAACGATTGCTGACATCAACAAGCCAGTTGCTTTGCCATTGCCAAAAATTGACGAGCCAACTTTGACCATGAACTTGATGGTGAATACTTCACCATTGTGCGGTCAAGAAGGTAAGTTCATTACCAGCCGCCAAATTCGCGATCGTTTGACTAAAGAATTGTTGGTCAACGTGGCCTTGCGTGTGGAAGAAACCGACAACACTGACGTGTTCTTGTTGGCAGGTCGTGGCGAATTACATCTGACCATTTTGTTGGAAAACATGCGCCGTGAAGGTTTTGAAATGGGTGTGGCTAAGCCGCGCGTGGTTTACCGTGAAATCAACGGCGAAAAATGCGAACCATTTGAAGTGTTGACCGTTGACGTTGAAGACGTGAACCAAGGCGCGATCATGGAAGAGCTGGGTCGTCGTCGTGGCGATTTGCAAGATATGCAGCCGGATGGTCATGGTCGTGTGCGTCTGGAATACCGTATTCCTGCACGCGGTCTGATTGGCTTCCAATCTGAATTTATGACATTGACACGCGGCACCGGCATCATGGCGCACGTGTTTGATGACTACGCACCCGTCAAAGCTGACATGCCAGGTCGTCGTAACGGCGTGTTGATTTCTTCAGAAGCAGGCGAAGCCGTGGCGTATGCTTTGTGGAAACTGGAAGATCGCGGTCGCATGATTGCCGTTCCAGGCGACAAATTGTATGAAGGTATGATTATCGGTATCCATAGTCGCGACAACGATTTGGTCGTGAACCCAATCAAGGGTAAACAACTGACCAACGTGCGTTCTTCTGGTACGGATGAGGCCGTGCGTTTGACTCCGCCAGTGCGTTTGACTTTGGAAGGTGCGGTTGAGTTTATCGACGACGATGAATTGGTCGAAATCACGCCATTGTCGATTCGTGTACGCAAACGCTACTTGACTGAAAACGAACGTAAACGTAACGGCCGCGCTTAATACGGTTAGTCGTTGAAGTCTGAAAAACGCCGCGCAGTGCTATACTGCGCGGCGTTTTTTTACGTTGGAATCTCTAAAAATCCAAACTTCGTCGCAATACTGCGTTGCTCACAAAAAATTACTCCTTACATATATAAATATGCTGCGTCGCAATTTTTTGCTCGCGCCTTGCCTTGCTTAGAATTTTGAATTTTTAGAGACTCCAATTCACTCACTCAAAAATTCAAATGTCCGAAATCCTCTCCTTATTGACCGTTGTGTTACTGCTGTTGCTCATCGCATCTGTGCTGTGGCTAGCATTCAAAATCACTGCATTTTCGCGTGGGCAGGCGGGCGAGCGTGAGGCAATGGCGCAATTTTTGGAAATTAAACATAGAGCCATGTTGAGCGATTTACATGAGGGTTTGAACAAGCAGGGCGATCGCATTACGCAATCAGGGCAAGGCAGCGGCGAACGCTTGCGTGAGCGCGTGGCGCAGGAGTTGTTGCAAACGCGTGAGGCGATGCAAGCCTTGCAACTGGCGCAGCAGGGCAGCTTGGCGGCAACGCAGCTCAAGTTGGTGCAACAGTTAAGTTTGGTCTCCGCCGAACTGCAAGCCAAGCAAGATGCCTTGCGTAACGAGGTGATTAGCAAAACCTCGCAAACGCTGGTGGAGCAAGGCCGCATCAATCAAGAGCTGATTGTCACCACCATGCAACGCAGCACCGCGCTGCTTACGCAAAGCATCGAAGGTCTGACCAAAACCACCGACAATCGCCTCGAGCAAATTTCTGGCAAAGTTGCCGAGCGGCTCGATGAGGGTTTCAAAAAAACCAATGAAACCTTCACCAATGTGATGACGCGTTTGGCGACCATAGACGAGGCGCAAAAGAAGATTGATGGCTTAACCACTAATATGGTCAGCTTGCAAAATCTGCTGGGTGATAAGCGTTCGCGCGGGGCGTTTGGCGAGGTGCAACTCGAAGGCTTGGTGCGCAACATTTTGCCGCCCGATGCCTATGAATTCCAAGCCAAGTTGTCCAACAATAATCGCGTTGATTGCTTGCTGATTTTGCCTGCACCGACGGGCAAAGTGCCTGTCGATGCCAAGTTCCCGCTAGAAAATTATCATCGTATGTTGAATAACGATTTGGCGGAAAGCGATAAAGTTTTGGCGCGCCGTCAGTTCAAAGCCGACATCAAAAAACACATCGACGACATCAGCAGCAAGTATTTAATTGCCCACGAAACTTCGGATGGCGCGGTGATGTTTGTCCCCGCCGAAGCCGTGTTTGCCGAGATTCATGCCTACCATTCCGACTTAGTCGAATACGCCATGCACCAGCATGTTTGGATTGTTTCTCCGACCACCTTGATGGCGGTGTTAAACACCGCGCGCGCGGTGATGAAGGACGTGCAAATGCGCGAACAAGTGCACATTATTCAAAGCGAATTGGGCAAGCTCAGTGTCGATTTCAAACGCTTTGATGAGCGCATGAAAAAGCTCGCCGATAACATCCGCAAAGCACATGACGAAGCGGGACAGGTGGAAATTTCTAGCCGCAAAATTAGCGATCATTTCGCCAAAATCGAAGCGGTTGATGTACTAGAAAATCACACGCTCCCCAACGCACAAAAAACGCTACTCTAAAAAATATCGTTATGAAAAAATCCCTCTCTGCCTTGCTGTGCCTTTGTTTGATGGATGTAGCCGTTGCCGCAGATTTGCCTGGCATCCCCGAATTTATCGACGAGATGGTGGTGAAACATCAATTTCGCCGTGCTGAATTGAATGAATTATTTGCGCGTGCGCAACATCGTCCTGAGATTATCGAAGCGATTACTAAGCCCGCTACATTGAAGCCCTGGCCTGAATATCGCGCGGCATTTGTGAATGCCAAACGGGTGAAATTGGGCGTGGCATTTTGGGATAAACATCAGCAAGTATTGCTGCGCGCGGAACAAGAATACGGCGTGCCAGCCGAAATTATTGTGGCAATTATTGGCGTGGAAACCATCTATGGCAAAAATGCGGGCACGTTTCGCAGCATAGATGCACTGACCACTTTGGCGTTTGACTACCCGCGTCGCGCGCCGTTTTTTCGCGCCGAATTAGAAAATTATTTGCTGTTGGCGCGCGACCAAGAATTCGATTTATTGGCGATTAAAAGCTCATACGCGGGCGCGCTCGGCATTCCGCAATTTATGCCCAGCAGCTATCGCAACTACGCGGTGGACTACAACGGCAATCACAAAATTGATTTGCTGCATGAAGAGCAGGACGCGATAGGCAGCGTGGCGAACTATATGAAAGGCTATGGCTGGCTGGCAAATCAGCCTATCGCGACGCTGGCAAACTTGAATGTTGAGCTGTGTGTGAGCGACCTGAAAACTATACGCAGCATGGCGGATTGGGCGAAGGTGGGCATTGTTCCGCAAGCATCCAATGCGACTTATCCCGCAGCACGGATTAGCGATTACACGCTAGGCGATGCGAAACAATTTTGGTTGGTGTTCAATAATTTTGAAGTCATCACCAAATACAACAACAGTGATTTTTACGCGATGTCGGTGTTTCAGTTAGCCGAGGAAATTAAAGCTGCGCGGGCTAATCGTTGACGCGGCGCGAACCGTTGTAATGTTTACGCCAATAAACATTTTCTAAGCTATCTATGCGCACACTGCCGCCGCGACTGGGCGCATGAATAAAGGTGTTGTCGCCTAAATAAATGCCGACGTGGGAAAATTTTTTACGGCGAGTATTGAAAAAAACTAAATCCCCCGCAACCAGTTCCGCTTGATTTAAGTCGCTGCCTTGAGCGGCTAGAGACTGACTGCTGCGTGGCAAATTGAGTCCCCGCGTTTCACGATACACATGCACCACAAAACCGCTGCAATCGAAGCCTGTGTCGGGCGAACTACCGCCATATTTATACGGTGTGCCGATAAGACTTTGTGCGTAGTCGGTGAGCGGGGTATGCGCGAGATTATTGGAGCGATTGAGCCTCGCACTAGGTGGCTCGCCATCATTCAAAATCGCGTCGCTATCTGGTGCGTCTAAGCTGCCAGCGGTGTCGTTCAATATCGCTTCAGGCGAAGCGCGATGAGGCTGATAAACGCGATGAGAGGGGACATTAGGCGCGGCAGCGCAGGCGGTCAGCAGCAGTAGCGGGAGTAGGCGAATGATATTCATGCCCCTGACTATAATGGAAAAATTGCAAATGTGGAAACGAGGAAACCCAGCATGAAAAAATGGATAGCGGTTTTTTTACTGTGCATAAGCGGTACAAATGCGGCGGCGTATGAACTCGAAATCATTGCCTTGCAGCATCGCAGCGTGGAAGAAGTGTTGCCGCTGATACAGTCTTTTTTGAATCACGACGAAGTCGCGCAAGGCATGAATTATCAGCTCATGGTGCGCGCCTCGCCTGAGCATTTGGCGCAAGTTAAACAGCTCATCGGCAACCTCGACACCGCACCGCGTCGCTTAAAAATTACCGTACTGCAAGATGTCGATCGCGCCACCATCGCCAGTCTCAACGAAGTGTCGGGCAGTGTCGCGCTGGGGAATAACGCGCGCATTACTGTGCCGAATTCGGGTGCGCGCGCCGATGGTGTGGTGCATTTTAATCAAGGTGGCAATGACATTGCTTTGCGTGCCAGTCGTGTCGATGCGCAACTCAAAGACCATAAAAGCCAGCAATTGCAAGTGATAGAAGGCGGGCGCGCGTTTATCAATGTCGGGCAATCGCTCCCCGTTAAACAACGCCAAATTGTGCAAACCCCGTGGGGCGCGGAAGTGGTCGAGCAAACGCAATACCAACAAGTCGGCAGCGGGTTTTATGTGCAGCCGCGTGTGCAAGGCGCGCGTGTAACCTTAGACATCAGCACCGAAAATGACGCGGTTGAGTCGCGCGCAAGCCGCAGCGTGCAACACGCCAGCTCTACGGTGTCAGGGCGATTGGGCGAATGGATAGAGCTGGGCGGCGTATCGCAGCAACAAGAAAATTCGGGCGGCACTTACACCTCACGCAGCAGTTCGCAAAGCGATGAAACGCGCAACATTTTTATCCGCGTCGAAGAAATTACCGAATGAGTACGCATGTTAAGTAAATTAAATACCGTACAACGCGAGGCGGCGATGTATATCGATGGCCCCTTGCTGGTGTTGGCGGGGGCGGGCAGTGGCAAGACCCGCGTCATCACGCACAAAATCGCTTATCTGGTGCAAGAGTGCGGTTACGCGGCGCGCAATGTCGCGGCGATTACCTTCACTAACAAGGCGGCGAATGAGATGCGCGAGCGCGTCGGCAGTCTGCTGCAAGGCAAGCAGGCACAGGGCTTGGTGGTGAGCACCTTTCACTCGCTGGGCATGAATATCTTGCGCGCAGAGGGCACGTTATTGGGTTACAAGCCGAAATTTTCGATTTTAGATTCCAGCGATGTGTGGAAGATTTTTAGTGAGTTGACCAACTCGGGCGACAAGCAAGAAATCCGCGATTTACAGACGCAAATTTCCAACTGGAAATCGGCTTTTGTTACGCCTACGCTCGCGCTGGAGAATGTTAAAAACGAAGAGGAAAAAATTCACGCACGCATTTATGCGCGTTATCAAGACACGCTGCGCGCCTATCAGGCAGTGGACTTTGACGACTTGATTCATTTGCCCGTGGTGTTGTTTAAGGAGCATCCCGAAGCCTTGGCGCGTTGGCAGCAACGCTTGCGTTATTTGCTGATTGATGAATATCAAGACACCAACGATTGCCAATATCAACTCACTAAATTATTGGCGGGACAACGCGCCGCGTTCACGGCGGTGGGCGATGACGATCAGGCGATTTACGCTTGGCGTGGCGCGAGTATCGAAAATTTGCACAATTTGCGCACCGACTTTAGCAATCTCAATGTCATCAAGCTGGAGCAAAACTATCGCTCTTCACAACGCATTTTGACTGTGGCGAATCACCTCATCAATCACAACACCAAAGTGTTTGAGAAAAAACTCTGGAGCGAACACGGCATCGGCGACACCGTGCGCATTTATGCCGCGCGCGATGATGAGCATGAAGCTGAGAGCGTGGTGCTGAAGCTGATGGCGCATAAATTTGAGCATCGCACTAAGTTTTCGGACTACGCAATTTTGTATCGCAGCAACTATTTATCGCGCGCCTTTGAGGAGCAATTACGCGCCCAGCGTGTGCCTTATACGGTCAGCGGCGGCACATCTTTTTTTGACAAGCCCGAAATCAAAGACATCATTGCTTATCTGCGTTTGCTGGCGAATACCGACGACGATCCCGCCTTTATTCGCGCCATTACCACGCCCAAACGCGGCATCGGCAATGTCACTTTAGAGAAGCTCGGCATCTATGCGGGCACGCGTCAAGTCAGTCTGTTTGAAGCGGCGTTTGAGTTTCAAGTGCAGCAACTGTTAACGCCGCATCAATACGAAGATTTGATGACCTTTTGCAACTTCATCAATCGCCTGCAAGACCGCGCCGATAAAGACCCGTGTGGTGAATTATTAGATGAATTATTGCGCGCGATTCAATACGAAACTTTTCTCTACGACACGCAAGAAGCTAGGCAGGCGGAAGCTAAATGGAAGAACGTCAGCGAGTTTATTGCCTGGATAAAACGCAAAGCCGAGACGGACGAAAAATCCTTGCTCGACATGGTGCAAACCATCGCGCTAATCAATATGTTGGAAGGCAAAGATAAAGAGCTCGACGCGGTATCACTATCAACTTTACACGCCGCTAAAGGCTTGGAATTTCCGCATGTGTTCATCATCGGCGCGGAAGAAGACATCTTGCCGTTTCGCGACAGCGACGAAAAAGGCATCGAAGAAGAACGCCGCTTAATGTACGTCGGCATCACCCGCGCCGAGCGCAGTTTGCAAATCAGTTATTGCAACCGCCGCAAACGCGGCAAAGACTGGTTCGCCTGCGAACCGAGTCGCTTCATCGACGAAATGCCTGCTGGCGAATTAACTTTTGCGGGCGGCCATGCCGACGCGGTGCAAGTTGTTAGCAAAGATGAAGGCAAAGATAAACTAGCCAAACTCAAAGCCATGTTGAATCGCGGCAGCGAAGAACCCCAACCTTAACCCCGAAAAATTCCATGAGTTTATATAGCCAACTGCAAGCCGCCAAAAGCGAAGAAGACGTTAAAGACGCGTACATCAAAGCCTTGGGGCTGAAGGGTTACACCAAGGGCTTGATTGATATTCAGAGCAAAGAAATTTGGTTTGAAGCGAAGGACACGGGCAAAACTTCCAGCTACGCGATGTTCACGCAATTGCTGCATTACGTGCAAGTCGCACTCGATAAAGGTGAACCCGTGCCGCCGTTTTTAGCCGTGATTGACACCGAAAAAGCCGCGCTGATGAAGAGCGCGGACGTGTTGCCGTTCTTGAAAAAGAAAACCGTGAAGTGGGGCAAATCTGCTAGCCAATATACGCAAGACGCGTTGAGCGAAATCTCCGCTTATATCGGCGCGCATTTTGTCTCGTTCAAAATTGCCACGCACGAAGACGAGTTCATCAGCACCGTTAAAGCCGCGATTTTATCGGGCGACATTATTCGCACGCCGATTACGCCCGACAACCTGAAACAGGTGTTTGATAAATGGGTGGAAATGATTGGGCGCGAGATTAACGGCGTGGCAGAAGAAGATTACGCGCTGTTGTTTTTCGCCGACATCATGCACGACGGCACGGTTTCAACGCACGACAATTTACCCGCCGAATTACTGCATAAAAACGGTGCGCCGGTATTTAGTTTGGCGGGCAAAAATTACGAATTGGGCAACAAAGAAGGCTACCGCCGCTTCTGGGCGATTTACCACAAACCGCCCAAAGCCGAACATCGCGATTATTTATTAGAACGCCGCGACAGCTTGATTCCACTGGACGAACGCAGCTTTAAGGGCGCGTATTACACGCCGCTTGCGGTGGTCGATAAAGCCTACGAAAAGCTCACCGAAACCTTGGGCAAAAATTGGCAAAGGGAATATATCGTTTGGGATATGTGCTGCGGCGTGGGCAACCTCGAAGTCAAACACAGCAACCCGCGCAACATCTACATGAGCACGCTGGATGGGGCGGACGTGGACGTAATGAAAGCCACCAAAACCTGCGTCGCCGCGACCAGGTTTCAATACGATTATTTGAATGACGACATTGTCGATGCGTCCACTATGAGTGCGGAACTGTTCGCCGCCGCGCCCACAGCGGCAGCCCCGCTCAAGTCAGTTCGCCCTGAAATCCCGAATACCGTTCGTGGTGAGCCTGTCGAACCCCACCCTTCGGCAAGCTCAGGGCGAACGGTGGGCAGTATTGACTACAGCCTGACCAACAAAATGCCGCTGGGATTGCGCAAAGCGATTGCTGAGGGGAAGAAGATTTTGGTGCTGATTAACCCGCCGTATGCGGAGGCGGCAAATACTTTAGGCAATGAAAGTAAAACCGATGTGGCAACCACGCGCACCGCTGCCAGCATGGGTGATTACGGCTACGCCTCACGCGAATTATTTACCCAGTTTGTGGCGCGCATTGCACAAGAAATGCCGACAGCAACCTTGGCGATGTTTAGCACAATGAAGTATGTCAACGCGCCCAATTTTGAAAAATTTAGGCAGCTATGGAATGCCAAATATCTCGGTGGTTTTGTAGTTCACAGCAAAGCCTTTGATGGCTTAAAAGGCGATTTCCCGATTGGGTTTTTAGTGTGGCAAACCAATCAAAACGTAGGTCGGATGAGCGCAGCGTTATCCGACAGTGTGCCGTCGGAAGGCGCGACAAAGCCGCTTTTCCGACCTACGCCAATTACCGAAATTAGCGTTGAGGTTTTGAATAAAAATAGCGAAGCAGTGGGCGAAAAATCTTTTTTCAATTTGCCGAATAGTCAAATGCTCACGAATTGGATAGGTCGTCAGAAGCCCAATGAAATAGAGGTGTTGCCACTTATCAACGCCGTCACACCCACCACAAAAACCAAAGGGGTGCGGCGCACACAGTGGTCGGAGGGTGCAATTGGACACATGCTTTCTGACAGCAATGATTTGCAAAATTCAGGACAAGCGACCGCGTTATTTTCTTCGGTGCATAGCATCGGACACAAAGGCGGATTTTTTGTAACGGCTGAAAATCTCTGGCAAGCGTCGGTGATTTTTGCTGTGCGTCGCTTGGTGAAACCCACGTGGCTTAACGACCGCGACCAGTTTTTACAACCGTCACAACCACTCTCCGACGAGTTCAAATCCGATTGTTTAATCTGGATGTTGTTCAACGGCAGCAACCTCACCGCTGGTGCAAACGACCTAGTTTGGAACGACAAAAGCTGGTCGTTGGTAAATCATTTCATTCCATTTACGGAAGCCGAAGTCGGCGCACCAGAGCGTTTTGAATCGGATTTTATGGTGAATTATTTGGCGGCGTTGCCTGCGTTAAAAACACCCTCACCCCAACCCTCTCCCAGAGGGCGAGGGAGCCAGTGCAGTGAAGATAAAAATGGCAGCGCATCGCTTCCCTCGCCCGCTGGCGGGAGAGGGATTGAGGGTGAGGGGCTTTCAGACGAAGCTCGCGCCGTGCTCGATGCGGGTCGCACCTTATGGCAAGCCTATTTCGCGCACACCGATGTGCGCACCGTGCGCGACGAATTAAAACTCAATCGCCCCGATGTCGGCTGGTATCAAATTCGCAACGCGCTGAAAAAACGCAATGAGAGCGGCGACAGCGCACCCGTCGATTTCACCCCGTTTGAAAGCGCGTACAAAACCTTGAGCGAAAAACTCCAGCCGCAAGTTTTTGAGTTGGGATTTCTGGCGTGAGGGTCGCAGCACCGCTGCGGGGACACCACGGACATGCCCCCTGCGGGTATGGCGTGAGGGTCGCAGCACCGCTGCGGGGACACCACGGACATGCCCCCTGCGGGTATGGCGTAACGCAAGCTCCGTTAGAACTCCGCGCGCAAGCCTTGCTGTGCTTGCTTGAAACCGATGCCGCACAAAAAGCCGCGCGGGTTTTTGCGTTAGCTCACGATTGGGCGGCGGGCACGTTGAGTTTGGATACGCACGCACCGCTTGCCGCGCCGTCTGAGATTCCAGGTCGTCCCGATAAACCCGATTTGGTGTTGCCTAAAGAACTGGCGCATCGCTCGATGGTCACTGCTGAAGGGCGCGCGACTTTGATTCATGCCATGACGCATATCGAATTTAATGCCATCAATTTGGCGTTGGATGCGTTGTGGCGATTTGCCGATATGCCTGCGGCTTACTACACCGATTGGCTGGGTGTGGCGCATGAAGAGGCGCAGCATTTCTCGATGTTGGCGGCACATTTGCTCACGCTGGGCTATCAATACGGCGACTTTCCTGCGCATAACAGTTTGTGGGAAATGGCTGACAAAACGCGTGATGATGTGCTGGCCCGAATTGCTTTAGTGCCGCGCACCATGGAGGCACGGGGCTTAGATGCCACGCCTAAAGTGCGCGCCAAACTTGCCCAAGCGGGTGATCAAAAGGCAGCCGAAATCATGGATATTATTTTGCGTGAAGAGGTTGGGCATGTGCTGGTGGGCAACCGTTGGTACGGTTATTTGTGCGCGCTGCGCGGCCAAGAACCCATCGCGACCTATGCGCAGTTAGCCAGCAAATATGCCGCGCCAGTATTGCGTGGACCGTTCAATTTGGCAGCGCGTAAAGCGGCGGGATTTAGTGATGCGGAGTTGGCGGCGTTAAGTGTTGATAACACCTAAGCCTGCCAAAATGCGGATGAACAAGGCGTGCTATCGCGCAATCAATTGCGCTCCCACACAAGAGATACCCTAGATTTTCCCAGTGTCCTGATCGTGCCCGTGGCGTTTGTAGAGCATGGTCATAATCCCTGATAGCAGCAGGCCGAACACGGTGATGATGAGATAGATGCTGAGGTTCATTTTTTCCATGGTGGCATACAGTGCCAGCATGGCGAAGATGCTTAAATTTTCATTGAAGTTCTGCACGGCAATCGAGCTACCTGCACCCATCAATAAATGTCCGCGATGTTGTAACAGCGCGTTCATCGGCACGACGAAATAGCCGCCCATCGCGCCGATGACAATGAGCAAAATAATCGCCAAGGTCGGATGCGTAATCGGAATCATCAGCAACACCACTAAGCCCATGGCAATGCCAATGGGTAATACTTTTACCGAGTGTTCGAGCTTGACGAATTTGGCTGCCAAAATTGAGCCGATGGCGATACCCAATGCCACCCAGGCAGTGAGATTGGCAGCGGTACTAAAATCGTAATGCAATGCCACCCCCGCCCACGCCAACACCAATAAGCGCAAGGTCGCGCCCGTCCCCCAAAACAAGGTAGTCACACCTAGCGAGACTTGTCCGAGCGGGTCGCGCCATAATAATTTGAAGTCATGCCAAAACGCTTGGATGAGGAACACAGGGCTGCGATTGAGCGGTTTGTGGTCGATGGCGATGCGCGGGATGTACAGGTTAAATAGTGCGGCAAGGATATAAATTCCGACGATGATGCCAATCGCTAATTTGGCAGCGGTGTCAATACCCGTGTCGAAATACGGCACGTCCCAAACGCTGAGCAAGGTGGAAGAGAGTGAGGGGCTAAGCATAATGCCGCCGACTACCGCGCCTAAAATAATCGCCATCACGGTGAGACCTTCCATCCAGCTATTGGCGAGCACTAATTTTTCGGGCGGTAAGTATTCGGTCAAGATGCCGTATTTGGCGGGCGAATAAGCCGCAGCACCTAAGCCGACCAAACCATATGCGATAAGGGGATGCACGCCCAACAGCATTGCCACGCAGCCGAAAATTTTGATGTTGTTGGAGACAAACATGACACGCCCTTTGGGCAGCGAATCAGCAAATGCGCCAACGAAAGGGGCTAATACAATGTAGGAAAAAATGAAGGCTTCTTGTAAAACGGGGGTGTGCCAAGCGGGAGCGTGCAGGTCTTTTAACATCGCAATTGCGGCGAACAACAAGGCATTGTCGGCAAGCGCGGATAAAAATTGCGCCGCTAAAATGATGTAAAAACCAATCTTCATAATGACTAGGTGTTTTTTTGTAAGGGCGTTTTATATCACGAAAGTATTGCCCCTGCTATGATTAGCTGTATCTATATATCCGCATCCGCAAAGTTTTATGTCACGTCCCATCGCTGCTCAAATCAATCTCGACGCACTCGCACACAATCTGCACATCGCACGACGTTCCACTTCCGCTCGCATCATGGCCGTCATCAAAGCCGATGCTTATGGACATGGCTTGCTGCGTGCCGCTGAAGCCTTAAACGAAGCAGATGGCTTTGCGCTGCTGGATATACAGGATGCGATTGCCTTGCGCGAGGCGGGCTTTACACAAACGATATTACTGTTAGAAGGATTTTTTACCGCCGATGAGTTACACGCCGTGGCGCAATACGATTTGAGCTGCGTGATTCATAACGATGCGCAAATCGCGCTGCTCGATGCCCATCCGAAACGGGGCAGTTTATCGGTGTGGCTGAAGGTCAATAGCGGCATGAATCGTCTAGGCTTTACACCCGACAATGTGGCGGGAGCTATGGCGCGTTTGCGCGCGCATCAGGCGGTGCGCGATGTGACGTTGATGACGCACTTCGCTCATGCCGATGAAGCGCGTGGCGTGGCGGAGCAACTGGAAATTTTTCATCAAATCGCCAGCGATTATCGTGTGCCGCGCTCACTCGCCAATTCTGCCGCACTGTTACGTTATCCGCATACGCATGGTGATTGGGTGAGGCTAGGCATCATGTTGTATGGTGCATCGCCGTTTGCCGATAAGACCGCGCATGAATTGAACTTACGTCCTGCTATGACCCTAAGTAGCAAAATTATCGCGATACAAAATTTGCAGCGCGGCGACGAAATCGGCTACGCCGCGCAGTTCAAAGCCAGTCACAACATGCGCATCGGCATCGTCGCCTGTGGTTACGCTGACGGCTATCCGCGCCATGCACCGAATGGCACGCCCGTGTTGGTCAACGGGCAACGCACGCAAATCTTGGGGCGTGTGTCGATGGATATGCTCTATGTCGATTTAAGTTCCGTGCTGCAAGCCGAAGTGGGCAGCGAAGTGGTGTTGTGGGGTGAGGGCATGCCTGTCGAAGAAGTGGCGCGCGCAGCGGGCACAATTAGCTATGAATTGCTGTGTGGCGTGACCAAGCGTGTGCCGATACGCTTGCGTTAAGCTATAAAAATCCCCTGTAAAAAATCTGTCACAGATTGTTTTTTTCTATAGAATGCGCGCCGCTAAACTGCGGGTGGTTGCATAAGCAGTTTTTCAGGCAGTACTTTTGTTCCAATCTCAATAACTAACTTAATGAAAGAAATTACCATGAAAAAAAGCATGATGAGTGTTGCAGTAACAGCGGCTCTGTTGAGCATGTCAGCCGTTCAAGCCAGTGAATTCAAAGGCGCGTACGCAGGCTTGAACGCGGGTGTGAACCACAGCAAAATTGGCACGGTTTCAGCACCAAACAAATTTTATCCAGGCATCCAAGCAGGTTACAACTGGGATTTGATTAGCAATGTATTGTTGGGCGTAGAAGGTTTTGTTGATGGTCATAGCAAATCAGTAACTGGTAACGATGCCGGTATCGACGCTAAATTGGGTTACACCATGGGCAAATTTATGCCTTATGCACGTTTGGGCGCGGCAGGTACGAATCCTGGTACACGCGTACACGGCGGTTTGGGTTTGGAATACAAATTTGCACCAAGCTGGTCAGTGTTCGGTGAAATGACTGCGGATCGCAAGTCAGCAACCGTAGCCGCAATCCAAAATGGTCAAATACTAAAAACACCTGTCGATGCGACTGCTCGTAACACTAACTTTGCAATCGGCGTGAATTACTACTACGACAAGCCAGCGGTTGCCGCAGTGGCTGTTGCTGCGGTTGCCGCAGTTGTAGCTAAACCCGCTCCAGCACCTGTTGCTGCTCCAGCTCCAGTTGTAGCACCTGTTGCGGCTCCAGCCCCCGTAGTTGCTGCACCAGCACCTGTTGCCGCAGCTAAAGTATTTACATTGAAAGGCACTAACTTTGCTACGTCTTCAGCAAAACTGATGCCTGCGGCTTCTGCGCAAATGGCTGAAGTGTTGGAATACGCAAAAAACAGCAAAGAAAACTTCAATGTAGTGGGTCATACCGACAGCCGTGGTTCAGAAAAGAAAAACCAAGTGTTGTCAGCCGCGCGTGCTGCTTCGGTTAAGGCTTACTTGGTGACACACGGTGTGGATGCTGCACGCATCACTTCATCAGGCGTGGCTTCAACTAAACCGGTTGGCGACAACAAGACTGATGCAGGTCGTGCTGAAAACCGTCGCGTAGAAGTGACCGCAGTAGCAGCTAAGTAAACTTAGCTCACACTAAAAAACTTAAATAAGTTTTTTAGTTAGCATTGAAAAAACGCGCTGGCGACAGCGCGTTTTTTTACGTCCTGATATTTTTTCCGCAGCATTTTTGCATCAGTTAAAATGCGCGCCCTTATCGTTTTCAGAACTCCCTCCGATGAAAATTGCGCTTGCTCAAATGAACTGTGTGCTGGGTGATTTAACCGCTAATGCCGCACAGATTTTGCTCTATGCCGATCAAGCCAAAGCGCAGGGCGCGAGCTTGTTGTTGACCCCCGAATTGAGTTTGTGTGGTTATCCGCCCGAAGACTTATTGTTGCGCGATGGTTTTTATGTGGCAAACACGCAAGCTTTGCAGAACTTAGCTTTGCAGCTGCAAGGCATCGCGGTGTTGGTCGGTCATGCGCATGAAATCGACGGTGAGCATTACAACGCGGCATCGTTGTTGCGCGACGGCAAAATCGAGCTGACTTATTGCAAGCACGCGCTGCCCAACTACGCAGTATTTGATGAGCAACGTTATTTTGTGGCGGGTAAAGACGCGGCGGTATTTACGCTGCATGGTGTGCGTTTTGGCATCAACATTTGCGCCGATGTATGGGAAGAAGAGGCGGCGCACAGTGCCGTAGCAGCGGGTGCGCAGGTGTTGTTGGTGATGAATGCTTCGCCCTTCGCCATCGCCAAACAGCAACGCCGTTACGCCGTGGTGCGTGAGCGCATTGCAGAAAATAACGTGGCGGTGGTGTATGTCAATTTAGTCGGCGGACAAGACGAGTTGGTGTTTGATGGCGGCTCGTTTGCAATGAATCAGCACGGCGAATTAGTCGCTCTTGCGGCGCAGCTGCAAGCGGGTTTGAGTGTTATCGACATCGCCCCCGATGGCACACCTAGCGGGGTGATTTTGCCCTTGTTGGAACAGCACGCCTGCGTGTATCAAGCCCTGTGTTTAGGCGTGCGTGATTACGTTGTTAAAAACGGTTTTCCGGGCGTGTTGCTAGGGCTATCGGGCGGCATTGATTCGGCGTTGACCTTGGCGATTGCGGTGGATGCGCTGGGCGCGGACAAGGTACATGCGGTGATGATGCCGTCGCCTTATACCGCTGACATTAGCTTAGTCGATTCGCGTGAAATGGTGAAAATTTTAGGCGTGCGTTATGACGAGTTGTCCATCAACGAGACGTTTGGAAATTATTTAAGCACGCTCGCCCCCAGTTTTGCTGGTCGTGCCGCAGACACCACCGAAGAAAATCTACAAGCGCGCATACGCGGCACTTTGCTGATGGCGTTGTCGAATAAGTTTGGCGCGCTGGTGCTGACCACGGGCAATAAATCTGAAATGAGCGTGGGCTACGCGACTTTGTATGGCGATATGGCGGGCGGCTTGGCGGTCCTCAAAGATGTTTGCAAAACCTTGGTGTATGACTTGTCGCGTTACCGCAACACGCAAGGGCTGGTGATTCCTGAACGCATCATTACGCGTCCGCCCAGTGCCGAATTGCGTCCCGATCAAACCGACCAAGACAGCTTGCCGCCTTACGATATTTTGGATGGCATCGTGTCGCTGTATATGGAGCAAGACAAGTCGATACTCGACATTATCGCGGCGGGTTACGCGGATGCGGATGTGCGGCGCGTGGTGCGTTTAATTCGCTTGAGCGAATACAAGCGTCGCCAGTCGGCGGTGGGCATCCGCATCACTGAACGCGGCTACGGCAAGGATTGGCGTTACCCAATTACGGTACGTTATCAAGATGCGTTTTAGCCAGAAAATTGAGTTGCCATTTGGTTGACAAGCAATGCGACAAAATGCCGCATTCACAAACGAAAAAATGTTGCATAATGCCGCCGCGCTTTAATCGTATAGCGGGTTATTTCATCTCAAGCGTTGTTGAGCAACATGAAATGTCATAATCACTAAAGCGTAATACTGTTTATTTTTTATTTAATATAAAGGAAGAGAAATGAAAAAAATCATCACAGGTTTGGCAGTTGCAGGTTTATTGATTTCTGGCAGCGCAATGGCAGTTGATATGCCAGCAGACGGCAAAGCAAAATGCGGCGCATGTCACGCAATCGACAAAAAAGTAGTCGGTCCAGCATGGAAAGATGTTGCTGCTAAATACGCAGGTAAAGCCGATGCTGAGAAAACTTTGGTGGCTAACATCACCAAAGGCGGTCAGTTCGGTTGGAAAATGGGCATGATGCCTGCTAAAGGTATGGGCGCAAACGAAGCGCAAATCGAATCATTGTCAAAATTCATTTTGACACTGAAGTAATTCGCGTTTTATTGCCGCATAAGAGCCGACGCAAGTCGGCTTTTTTTACGCCTAAACTTTGTGTAATACACAGAAAAAACCTCTATAAGCCAATAGCCGCAAGGGTGCGACAAAATGCCGCATTCTCAACAAGATTTTTAATGTTTAAGATGCAAGGGCTTAAAAATTAAATAATATCTTTAGAGGAATGTAGATGAAAAGTAAAAAAATTTTCGCGCTCAGTTTGTTGAGCTTATCTGTCATGCAAGCGGTGTATGCCGAAGAAACGATTGCGCCTGTTGAGAGCCCTGTAAGCGTCAGTGTGCCAGAGCAAGAAGTCGCACCTATTGCGACCGTTGAAGTGGTGGCTGTGGCTAAGGGCAGCGACGCGACGCTATCGTTGGGTGACGTGGTGGTGAGCGCGTCAAAAATTGCGCAAAGCACCAAAGAAGCTCCTGCCAATGTGACAGTGCTGAATGCTAAAAAATTGGAAGCCGGCAATAATTTTGTATTGGGTGATGCGCTGACCGCCAAGGTGCCGAGTTTGCATTTGCGCGGCGGGGCAGTGGATGGTGGTCGTGCGGGTGCGACCATGCAAAGCAGTTTTCGCGGTCAGGGGTTAAATCGCAATTTGTTGTTGGTCGATGGTCAGTCCATGACAGATGCGTTTAGCGGGCAGATGAATTGGTCGGCCGTGTCACTGAATGATGTGGAGCGTATCGAGGTTATTCCAGGTGTGGGTTCGGCTTTGTACGGTAGTGCGGCTCTCGGTGGGGTGATTAGTGTGGTGACGAAAGCACCGATCAAACGTGAGTTCACCATTAAAGCGACTAAAGGCTTTTCGGATGGTGCACGCAAAAAATTAGACGTAGGTTATCGCGATAAATTTGAGAATGGTTTTGGGGTGGTAATGAACGCTTCACAAGATGAGCGTGATGGTTATGCCGCCGAGTTTGTGACGTTAGCGAATCCGGTCGGTGTGCCCGTTGCTGGGGCCAAAGTGGTGACAGGATTGCAGCCTACGACTACAACGACAGGCGCGCCAACTAACATCATCGGCGATAAAGGTTTGAATGCTTCGCGTGCGTTGAATGCGAATTTGAAACTTTTTTATGATGTAACCACAGCCACCAAAGTGTATGCGGGTGTGGCTTACACCCAAGATACCAACATCAATACGCCGTATCACGTTTACTTGATTGATAGTGCGACAGGCAAGCCGCTGGTCTTACCTAGTAGCAATACTTTGCCTACGAATCTAAATATCAATGGCAAAAAATCTTCATTAAAAGAATCGGCTTTCTTTGGTACCAACCCAGGTGGACGGAGTGCTTTGCGCACCTCAGCAGGGATTGATACTGAAATTTTTGATGACTACAAATTGAAAGTAAATATCGGCAAGATTGACCACGGTAATTGGTCAACGGGTGCGGCGAGTACTACGACCAATACCATGACAACAGGTGCAGGGACATTGAGCGATTCACCAAGTACGGTCTTGAGCGGTTCAACCGAGTTGAGTTTTGGCGCGACGGCGAATCAATTTATCGTGACGGGGGTCGCTTTTGAACAAGACAGTTTGAGTCAAAAGAAATACACCGTTTCCAACTGGACGGATATGAATAGCAAGACCGCTGTCAAGACCAGCGCAAACGGTATTAGCACGACGACTTCGTTATTTTTACAAGATCAAATAGCGGCGACGGAAGTATTGACGATTTATGCGGGTGGGCGTTATGACGCATGGCGTTCTAGCGGCGACTCACGCGATTTCGTTACTCCAGCCAACAATGTTAGCAATCCTAACCGTACCGCTAGCTCCTTCAACCCTAAGCTGGCTGGGGTTTACAAGTTGACTGAGGCGGTATCGTTGAAAGGTTCTTTAGGGACGGGATTTCGTGCGCCAAACAATTATGAAATGTATGCTAATCCAACTTTTTCAGGAGCGGCTGCACCGAACGGTAAGCTGATTTTGGCTAATCCAAATTTGAAGCCAGAAACCGCGCAAGCATGGGACATGGGGGCGGAAATGGATTTGAGTCGTGGCGGTGCAGTAAAAGTGTCGTATTACCAAACCAAAATGAAAGACATGATTTACCAAAAAGTGACGGCAGTTAAGCCTTATATTTTGCCAGGTACGGTTAGCCAAGTTAACTTTACGGGGCAGCAAGATAACGTGGCGAGTGCGCTGATTCGGGGTGTCGAATTAAGTGGCGAAACCCCTATCACGCATTGGTTGGCGGTGAGTGCAAGTTATACCTATACCAACGCAAAAATTACAGGTGACAACGGAACTAATTCAGGCATGGTCGGTAAGCGTGTTTCTAACGTTCCGCAAAACATGGCGAGTTTAGGTTTTGATGCAAAATTTGGCGATTTCAGTATTGCTACGTCGAGTCGCTACACTGCGAATACTTGGGGTTCTGCGGACAACTTAAATACTGACGTAGTGAAAAATGTCTGGACAGGTTATAGCGATTATTGGCTTTCGGACATGAAAGTCGCTTACAAAATTGACAAAAATTTCAAAGCAACGTTGGCAATTGGCAATGTGTTTGATAAAAAATACTTTGCTTATTACGCCATGCCAGGTCGCAGTGCCACGGTTGATTTGTCGGCAACATTTTAAGCGACTCTAAACCACCCTCAAACCCTGTTGTTGCTTAGCGGGGTTTGTTTAATTCTTGAGGAAAAGTCATGCGTAAAGCCATTGTATTTTTGCATCGTTGGGTAGGGCTTGCGGTGTTGTTGTTTATCGCCATCACTGCGATAACTGGGACAATTATTGCTTTTGATAAAGAAATAGATCACACACTGAATGACGATTTATTTTATGTGCAGCCCGCAGGACAACGCTTAGGGATGGATGAGTTGGTCAAGCGCGCAGAGACGGTTTACACGGGCAAACGTGTGACCTTTGTGCGTAGCCCTGATGATGCCAATAAAGCCTATGAGTTCTATTTACGCACACCCAATGCTGCTGGTGCAGAAGACGCCAGTGTATTTAAGGCGACCAGTAAATATCACACCGTCTATATGAATCCTTACACTGGTTTAGTGTTGGGTTCGCGTGTGAATGGCGAGTTTGGTTTGGACAAGCGACACATCATTCCATTCTTGGTGCGTTTTCATTACTCTTTGTATCTGGGCGCGTTCGGTAAGTGGCTGTTAGGAATCGCCGCACTGCTGTGGTTGTTGGATCATATCGGTGCGGTGTATCTGTCTTTCCCTAATCTTAAAAGTTGGAAAAAGTCGTTTCAATTTCGCTGGAATGCAGGTGGTCATAAACTAAATTTTGATATGCACCGTTCCGGCAGTATGTGGATTTTGCCAGTGCTACTGGCTTTGTCCTTATCCAGTGTGTATCTGAATCTGAACGATCAATTCAAATGGGTGGTGAACAAGTTTTCGCCCGTGACCACCGTTGAATGTGCCTGTCATGTCGATCCCAATGCTAAATGGTTGGCGGATACCGCGTCCTGGGATGCTGCAATCAAATTAGCTCAACAAACCAAGCCCGACATGGTGCTGGGCGGTATGACCTTCTTGCCAGATACACGCAAATTCATCGTGTCGATGAAAAGTCCGGACGATCTAACCAAAGAGGTCGGCATGACGAAAGTGTATGTCAACGCAGTGACCGGCGAGTTGATGCATGTGCATGACCGTAGTCAGGAAACCGCAGGCGACACCTTCAATGCTTGGCAATTGCCGCTGCATACTGGGCGTGTGTTTGGCATGATTGGCCAGATCATTATTTTGCTGAGTGGCATCGTGATTACGATGATTTGCGTGACGGGCTTTTTGATTTATCTGAAAAAAGCACGTGCGCGTGATGCGAAGCAAGCTGTACAAAATAACGCCGCGCAAGCAACGGCTGGTGCTGGGGTGTTTACTCAAAGCAGTGAGTCGGCAGCGAGTTAATTTTTTACACACTTAAAACTATCTTCATTGCGGTGAAGATAGTTTTTCATTTATATTTTTTGGGCCGTTATGGAATCCACTTTTTTATCGCTGGTACACGTCATCGAGCAATTCTTGTATCACGTTGCTAGTTCTTTATATTTTCCAGTCATTGGCACCTGTGCGCTGCTGACTTTTTATGTCACTTTGTCGTTCGGATTTTTGCTGCGCGATGCTTGGGATAGAAATCGTCACGGTGCACCTGCGTTACAGCAATTTCGTGGCGAGGTTGCTGTCAAGTTGGCACGAGATTTAGAGCATCTGGATGCGCGCTTGGAACGCATGTTGCAAAAGTCTGAATTGGAAATGGCGAAGAAATTAGATCGGGTGCGTTTTGTCATCAAGGTCGGTCCGGCTTTGGGGCTGATGGGAACATTGATACCGATGGGGATTTCCTTGTCGGCGCTGGCCGAAGGCAATATTCCTAAAATGGCCGGCAGCATGGTGACGGCCTTCACCGCCACGGTGGCGGGGTTAGGCTGCGGCGTAATCGCTTATTTGATTGCCTTGAAGCGCGAAAAATGGGTGCGCGCAGACATTCGTGAGATGGAATTTTTGACCGAGATGGTGGTGCGCACCGGCAAACTGGACGTGGAAAAATGAGATATTTGCGTCGTCACCGTCGTTTTGAGGCGGAAGAAGCACTGGAAGACCCGATTGCCGGGGTCGCCAACCTGTTCGATGCCAGCATCGTGTTCATTGTCTCGATGATGTTGGCCTTGTTTATGGCTTACAACATGATGGATTTGGTCAATCCTAATGCCGAAGTCACTATGACCAAGAAGGGCGCGGACGGGCAAGTCGAAATCATCACGCGCAAGGGAAAAGAAATCAAAGTAACCAAAGTCACCGACAAAAAATTGTCGGGCGAAGGGGAGCGGCTGGGTACGGCTTATCAGTTGTCTGACGGGCGCGTGGTCTATGTTCCGCAATAACGCCATGCTGATATTTTTGCGCGCTTGCCTAGCCAGCCTGATGTTGATGGCCTTTGCCGTTCATGCAGCACCGATTCGCGTCAGTTTGATGATGGGCGGCAACGATACCGTGACGGCCGCCGATGCGGCTCGCATTCTCAAAGCCGATCCTGCCATGCGCAACGTCAAGGTGCGCGTATATTCGATGATGGATTTTCCGGCGCATACCGCCACAGCGGGCATTCCTGCCGAAAAGACATTTTTGATTCAATCGCAATACATTTTTATCTCGACCAGCGTCGGTCGTCGTTTCATCGATCTGGCCGGAGACGAAATCAAGCAGGCGACCCAGTCTGGCGGGCAGGCTTACATCGTGGGCGGGGTTTGGGACACGGATTTTGCCAGTTTCGGCTTGAGTAAAAGGCCTGAATTGACCGCCTATAAAGATGCGGGTGGCGCGGTGAATATGGCGAATATGATGCGCGCAGCGTTAGCGAAGGCGCTGAAATTAAAGGCGGTTGCAGCACCGGATCAATTGCCGCAGATGGCTTATTACAACCCGCTGAATAATCGGAGTTATGTCGATTTTGCCGACTACCAGAAGGATTGTCGCTGGTGTAAGGCAGGGCGCGATTATGTCGGCATTATGATGTATCGCAATAACGCCTTGTCAGGCAAGACCGAAACCGTGGTGGCGCTGGCGAATGCGCTGGCGGCGCGCGGTCTGAATCCGCTGGTCACTTACGGCATTAAAACCGATCTGGAAGTGGAAAAATTATTGCTGGATGAACAGGGCAAGCCGCGCGTCGCGGGTGTGCTGATGCTGGCGGGTAAGTTCGACATGAACCCGCAACATACCGTGCCGCTGCTGCAAAAACTCAATGTGCCGTTCATCAATCTGATCACCCTGATGACGCAGAACATCGAGCAGTATCATGCTTCGCCGATAGGATTGGACATGATGGAACGCTCCTGGCAAGTGGGCAGCACGGAGCTTGGCGGGGCGATTGCGCCGACGGTGATTGCCAGCAAAGAACGCTTCCACGATGCTGAACTGGATGTGACTTATGATTCGGATATGCCGATACCTGAGCGTGTCGAACGTGCGGTGGATCGCATTCGAAATTACATCGAACTGCAACGCGAGATGAATGTAAATAAGCGCATCTCATTGATTTATTATAATTATCCGCCTGGCAAAGAAAATATTGGCGCGTCGTATTTGAACGTATTGCCTAAATCGTTGTGGACGATGTTGCAACGCATGAAAGCCGAAGGCTATAACGTTGGCGCATTGCCTAAAGACGAAAACGCCTTGTTTGAATTGGTGCATGAGCAGGGTGTGAATGTGAACGGCCATGCGCCCGGTGCGCTGGAAGCACTGGTGCGCGGCGGTCACGCGACATTGTATCCCGTCGCCGATTACAAAAAGTTATTCGCCAGGTTGCCCGAATCATTGCGTATTGAGGTGAATAATTATTGGGGCGAACCGGAACAAGCCGGTGCGATGTTGTGGAAAGATGCCAAGGGGCGTGCGTATTTCATTTTCCCCACGCTGCGTTTTGGCAATGTGCTGTTGAATCCACAACCGGATCGTATTGGCAGCGTTGATCCAAGCCGACTCTATCACGATGTACACATGCCGCCTCATCACCAATATCTGGCGTATTACCTGTGGTTGCAGTACGAATTCAAGGCGCACGCGATGGTGCATGTCGGCACACACGGCACACATGAATGGCATGGTGGACGCGAGGTCGGCAATCTGGCGGACGATCCCGGTGAAGTATTTGTAGGCAGCGTGCCGCAGCTTTACCCCTACATCGTGGACAACATCGGCGAAGGCATACAGGCCAAGCGGCGCGGCATGGCGGCGCTGATCAGTTATCTCACGCCGCCGCTGGACAAGGCGGTGCTCAATACCGAGCTGGTGAAACTGATGGGCTTGATTAGCGATTACCGCGTGGCGGCACAAAAAAGCCCTCTGGTGGAGGAGGCCATCATGGGCGAATTTGCCGCGCTGGCCACAAAACTCGGCATCGCCAAAGATATGGGCTACAGCACGGTGAGTACGGTCGCGCAAATGGACGCGATTGAGGATCATCTTAATGAAATCGGCCAGGCGAACGTGCCGTATGGCTTGCATACTTTTGGCGTGTCGCCTGACGAACATGCAAGACTAACCACGGTGGATGCGATGTTGAGCGTGGAAACCTCGCTGACACCTGCACAGCGCGAGGCCAAAAAAATCGACTATCTGTCGCGCTTGGAACGCAGCGGTAAGGCGGAGCTGGACGCGCTGATCAACGGTTTGAACGGCGGCTACATCGCGGCCAGCGGCGGCAACGATCCAATACGCAACCCGGATGCACTGCCGACCGGGCGCAATTTATTTGGCTTCGATACCACGCGCCTGCCGAGTCTCGCCGTTTATGAGGCGGGTGCAAAGCAAGCCGATGAGCTGGTTGAAGACTATCGCCGTCGCCACGGTGTGTATCCCGACAAGCTGACGTTCACCCTATGGGGCGTAGAAAGCTATCGCCACGAAGGCATGATCGAATCAGAAATCATGCGTTTGCTGGGGGTGAAACCGGTATGGGACGAACGCGGCATGGTCAAGGGTGCGGAGCGTATCAGTCGTCGTGAGCTTGGCCGGCCGCGTGTGGATGTGGTGATTACGCCATCAGGCATGTACCGCGACCAGTTTGCACCCGTGATGTTGTTGCTGGACAAGGCGGTTACCGAAGCGCGTTTAGGCGAGGAGGCAGACAACCCGCTGGCCGCCAACTACAAAAAAGTACGCGCGGCCTTGATCGCCAAAGGCGTACCGGAAGCGCAAGCGAATCGGCTGGCGGGGGTACGCATCTTTTCCGAACCAACTGGCACCTATGGTACGAACGTGAATAAATTAGTGCCGATGTCGAATACCTGGAAGGACGAAAAAGAAATCGCCGAGGTGTATCTCAATCGGGTCGGCAATCCTTACGGTCAGGGCTATTGGGGCGGGCTGGATGTCAGTGCCAAGGACGGTCAGCCTGTCGCGGGGCAGGAAATTCCTGCCAGCTTGGGCGTGGATATATTCAAGCTCGCGTTGACTGATGTGAAAGCGACGATTCATAGCCGCTCCTCCAATACTTATGCCGCCTTGGATAACGATGATTTTTACGATGCATTAGGCGGCTCGGCATTAGCGGTGCGTGCGGTCAATGGTGCGAGTGCGGAGGTCATTGTGGCGAATTTGGCCAACCCGAAAAATCCGCATCACGAGACGCTGGAAAAATTCATCGGTACGGAAATGCGAACGCGCTATCTCAATCCTGAATGGATCAAGTCCATGATGAAAGAGGGCTACAGCGGCGCGCGCTTTGTCGGCAAAGTCACCGAAAATCTGTGGGGCTGGCAAGTCACTACGCCTGATGCAGTGGGTGATGCGAAGTGGCAGGAAATGTATGAAACCTATGTTGCCGATAGAAATGGTCTGGACATCAAACAGAAGTTCCGCGACTCGAAAAACATGCTGGCCTATCAAGGCATGGTGGATCGCATGTTGACGGCGGTGAACAAGGGCTACTGGAGGCCGGATACCCAAACCCGCGCAGCACTGGAAGCGGCGAACCGCGAGGCAATTGCCGAGGCCGGCGTGGCGTGTGACCGTGACAGTTGCTCCAGTGACGAAGTCACCAAACTGGCTGAAGCACAGGATAAACGCACCGGTGAGGCGGCGGCCAAATTGGCAGCACCGCGTGTCGGTACGCAAGCTACTAAAGCTACGGCAGTACAAGCCGCACAGGCTAAATCGGCGGCTCAAACACAAGCAAAAAGTGCCGCCAAAGCTGCGGCAAGCAAAGCCACAAAAACTGCCCAACCCGTTAGTAAAGCCGATGTGGCGCAGGGAAAAACACAGTCTGTAGATGGCTACGAAATGCAAGAGCAGAAAAGCGATTTAAGCGCGCAACTCATCGCGTCTGCACCGTCTTGGTTAGGCTTGTTGTTCGTGGGTATTTTTGGCGCGGGAATCTTTCTGCGCAAACCCAAGCGTTAAGTTGGCGAACATCACGGCATACAAAATTTTACGAAAAGGAAACAACATGAAACGACTAACAGGATTGTTGCTGGTGTCAGCAATGGCAAATTTGGCTTATGCAGAAGAGCCGCAAACGCTGCCCGAAGTCAAAGTCACCGCGAAGCAAGACGACGTATCTGAGCGGCGTGAATCGAATTCGCAAAAAGTTATCGTCAATCGCAAAGAGATTGAGAGCATGAGTGTAATGACGATAGCTGATGTGGTCGGTAAGTTGCCGGGTGTGGAGATTAAAGGCGACATGCAGCGCGCGCGAGGTATGTCGCGTGACTCGGTCAACGTGTTGATCGACGGTGAACGTCAGGCTTCGCAAGTGGTGTTGGGTTCGTTGGGGCGGTTGCCTTCAGGTGACTTGGAGCGTGTCGAGATCGTGCGCGGTTCATCCGCCGAGTTTGGTGGCGCGGCTGCGATTACGGTGAATTTGGTGATGAAAAAGGCCTTGCCGAAACGTTCAACAGAAATGCGCGCGGGTTTAGGGATGCGCGGCAATCAGCTCAACGAAACGCTGGCTTGGACAGAAAATGGTGGCGAGGGTAATTTTGCTTGGTCGTTGCCGATAGGGCTAATTTGGAATAACTCACCTTTGAATACACAGACAACTAGACAAAACAGCACGGCAGGCACGCGTAATCTCTTTCAACAAGACAATGCCAGCGGCGTAACCAAGCTGGGACATCATTCGATTAGTCCGCGTATGACTTGGAAGGACGGCAGCGATAGCTTGTCGGTGCTGCCGATGTTGTTTTGGGGACCTGTGACGCGCAACACACAGAATAGTTTGACTGACTATTTGAACCCTACGTTGAGTAGCACACGTGACACGCAAGAAAGCGGCCTCAGCCGTTTGCTACGTTTGCGCATGGAAGGTGAAAAACATCTGGGTGATGCCAAGCTCACTGTGCGCACTTCGCTGAACAATAATCGTAAGACTATGGACACGCGCCGAACCACGGTTAGTGTGGGCAATGTCATTACCAGCACGGCAGACAGCACCTTTAGTAGCGATAACGAAATTAATACCGGCTTGCGTTGGGATCAGCCACTGGGCGAGGTCAATTTGATTTCAGTGGGCGCGGAATACGTCAAACTTTCACGCCATGACACGCAAAATTTTAATGGCGTAATGAGTGCGCCGACGGCGGCCTCTCGCGACGGCATATTGTGGGTGCAGAATGATTGGTCGCCCCAATCTTCATTCACCTTAACTACCGGTTTGCGGAGCGAAAGTACCGCTTTGCAAGCGGATGCAGTGAGCAGTCAGCATCAAGCCTGGCTGCCTTCTATCGCAACGCGTTGGGAGCCACTTGATAAATGGGTACTGCGTTCATCAATCGGAGCAGGTTTGAAAATGCCCAAGGTCGAAGAAATCAGCAATGCCGCCGTGCCGAGTATCGGTGTGAATACTCCAGTGGAAGCCGATAAGCGCGGCAATCCTAATCTGCGACCTGAGCGTAGCGTTAATTTCGAAGCGGTGGTCGAGCATTATTTTGCAGAAAACGCAGGAGTAGTGGGGGCGAATATCTATGTGCGCTCGACGCAGGATTTCACCGAGCGACGTGCACAGTTGGAAGGCGCGCGTTGGGTAGATAGACCTTATAACGAAGGTTCTGCACGACATTGGGGGGTAGAGCTGGATGGCAAGATAAAAACTGACCAGATGGGTTGGACGGGGGCATCACTTAAATCACACCTGACCCTGCCACATGCACAAGTTAATGACACCCGTTTGGGCATCACGCGTATGGCACGCGACACGCCGCGCTATGTCTTGTCGATGGGCTTGGATCAAAGCTTGCCTAAGCTGGCTTCTACGGTGGGTGTAACCGTGCAACATTCAGCGTTAAGTGAAAGCAGTATTCCGCTAGAACAACGTGCCTATACCAAAGCGCGCACGCAACTCGATGCGTTTTGGCTCTATCAAATCAACAAAGCATTCAAAGTGCGACTAGCTGGACAAAATTTATTGGCGGCTAATACCGTGCAGCAAAACATTGTCACGCAAGCCGCTAACGAATGGCAATTGAACAACTCTACACGTGGTTATCGTAGCTTGATGCTGACCATGGAAGCGCGTTGGTAATCAGGCTATATGCCAGCCTCTTTAAATAATAGAAAAATATATGTTTAATCAATTTTTACGTTATGTCTGGGTATTGTTTTGCTTGTTGGGTATCAACGGTGTTGCACACGCTGAAATGTCACCTGCGGAATATGCCATCAAATTTCGTAAAAGTAGCTTCACCGTTCTGGGCTGGTACTACGGTTCGATGCGTCGAGTGATTAAAGGCATCAACTCTTATGATCGAACAGCGTTCTTGGCAGATGCAGAGCGTGTCGCATTCTTGAGTAAATTACCTAAAGAGGGATTTATAACTGGCTCGGAAGTGGGGGCGACTAAAGCAAAGTTAGATATTTGGACTAAGCCTGAGATATTTAAGGAAGAGTACGAGCGATTTGAAAAGGAGGCAGCCAAACTGGCTGAATTGGCGAAAGAGGGTGATTTTAATCTTATCAAAGCGCAATTCGGCAAAGTGCAACAAACCTGTAAAACCTGCCACGATGATTTTTTGAAAAGAGATTTTGAGTAGCCAATTAGTGCTTAATTCAATCGCCGCAAGGGTGCGACAAAATGTCACATTTTCAATAGGGTTACTTATCTATATATTCCGCGTGTCTTAAGAATAGTGTGGCAGCCACTTTGGTAGGGCTGTTGATTCCAATTTCTGTGATGGGCGCGTGGCTATATTTGCGGGTGCGCATGAAGCGACAAGCCGGCAAGACAGCGGCTCAAAATTAACGTATCTTGTGCGTCCGTTTTAAATGGCTTTTCAAGGAGAAAAAATGAATCGCAGAGAATTATTATTGAGTGGTTTAGCCATGGCTGGCACTGCATTAGCGGGACGTGCGGTGGCGGCGGAACATCAACATGATATGAGCGGGATGAGCCACGACATGGCGCATCATCACGATGCTCCGTATGCCGCGCTGGCATTGGCAGCGAGTGATTGTTTGCAAAAAGGACAGGCGTGCTTAAGCCATTGTTTAGTGTTGTTGGGGGAGGGGGATAAAGCCATGGCGGGTTGCGCGCAAAGCGTCAATCAAATGTTAGCGTTGTGTGCGGCGGTACAACAATTGGCAAATCAAAATTCTAAGCAATTAAGCCGTGTTGCCGCGATTGCAATGGATGCCTGTCAGCAATGTGAAGACGAATGTAAAAAACATGCGGACAAACATGCAGTGTGCAAAGCGTGCGGTGAAAGCTGTGCAGCGTGTTATAAAGAATGCAAAAAACTATCGGCTTAATCGCTTCATGTTGTTGCCAAAACGGGCTGGAAATTCAGCCTGTTTTTTTATGAACCATTCTCAAGATTTTATTGTGTGCGTCTAAATTCTGTTACTTATCCCGTTGATATTTCTTTAGTCCAGCGAGTCGGTTTTATTGCGGCGGTGGTGGTGGTGCACGTCGCCGTGTTGGGGACGTGGGTGGCGCATCCGCATGTCACAACCCAGCCACACGAGATGACTATCAGCATGACAATGCCCGCGAGCGTACCTGCCGAAGCCACGCCAGCCGTGCCCGAAGCTGTTCCGCAAGTTAAGCCGCAGGCAAAACCCGTGCTCGAAAAAGCAGTTGCCCCCAGCCCCGTTGCGGCCACGCCCGCTGCAACGCCTACGCCGCCCGCCGCCGTTAGCAGCGCTGCGCCAGTCGTCCCCAGCAGCCCTGCTTTGCCCGATCGCGAACCGGATTTTTCGGCGGCATATTTGAATAATCCCAAGCCTGTTTATCCCCTCGCTGCACGCCGTATGGGCTGGCAGGGTAAGGTCATCGTGCGCGTGGAAGTGTTAATGAGTGGCGCGGCGGGCGAAGTATCGTTGTATCAAAGTAGTGGTCGCGAGGCTTTGGATAACGCGGCATTAGCGGCGGTTAAAAATTGGCGATTTACCCCCGCGCGGGTGGCAGGACAACTCATCACTAAGACTTTTCTAGTGCCGATTCCGTTTAAGTTGGAGAACGACAACGAATGAAAATTCTTCCCTTCGTTTTATTGCTGGGCTGCCCGTTGGCTCATGCCGAAGACGCTCCGCTGCTGTTGCCAGAAGTGCAGGTAACTGGCAAAGCCAGCAATGATGAAACACGTCGTCAGGCAAGCTCGCAAAAGCAAATTATCGACCGTCAAGACATCAATAATATGGGCGCGCTGACGGTAGGCGAAGTGTTGGGCAAGTTGCCTGGCGTGGAGTTGGGCGCGACCAATAGCGATGGTTCGTCTAGTCAACGCGCGCGCGGTATGTCGCGTGATTCGGTGCAAATTTTGCTTGACGGTGAACGACCCAATGGCGGCTCGCGCATCGCTGCGAGTGTGTTGGGACGCTTGCCTGCGGAAGATTTGGAGCGCGTAGAAATTTTACGCGGTAGCTCGGCAGAGTTTGGTGGCGCGGCAACTGTGACGGTCAATCTGGTGCTGAAAAAAGCGCGTGCCAAACAATCCACCGCCGTGAAAGCCACGTTGGGCATGATGGGTAGCGAACCAACGGGCGCATTTAATTTGACCCAAACAGGTGGCGCGGACGGTTTTGCTTGGAGCGTGCCACTGACGCTCAATTTATCGCGCCGCCCGTTTAGCAGTAGCACGGATAGGCAAACGCAAGCGGCGGGTGCGCGCACCTTTTGGCAGCAAGACCACGCACAAGGCGTATTTACTTTTCGCGAGTTGGTCAGCTCACCGCGCCTGACTTGGAAAGAGGGCGCGGACAGTTTGACAGTCTCACCGACGCTGTTTGATGGGCGTGGTGCGAGTAACACGAGTGCTGTGCAAACCGCTTATGCCAACCCGCAAACGGGTACGGGACTAGCCTTTAACGGCGATAGCCAAACGCAGTTAGACATGCACACGGTGCTGCTGCGGATGCGTGTGGAAGGCGAGAAACATTTTGATGCGGGCAAGTTAAGTAGTCGCGTCGCGCTGTCGGATGCGCAGCGCGACCTGAATACGCAACGCACGCTGCATAACGCCGCACAGGTGCTGAGTTCAAACAGCGATGTGCTGCAAAGCCATGAACAACAATTGAATGGCGCGCTGCGCCTAGATACGCCGCTGGATAACCATCTGCTGGCGATGTCGGCTGAATTTAGCCGCGTGCTGCGTAATGAAGCGCAAACGCTGACAGGCAATTTTGCCGGCAGCAATACCTCACAAGCGGGGCAAACGGAGTCAGTGTTGTGGCTGCAAGACGATTGGTCGTTACAGCCTAAAACGACGCTGACGGGCGGCTTGCGCGGTGAGCAAATTCAACTCAATTCCACCAGCGTGCAGCAAACTTACCGACGCGCGCTGCCATCCGTCGCGGTGCGTTTTGAACCTGCCGAACAGTGGGTGATGCGCAGCTCGCTAGGTGCGGGGTTAAAGCCACCTAAGCTAGAAGAGCTGACTACGATCACCTCGCATAGCCAAATTGCCAACACGCCTTTGGATGCGGACAAAAGCGGGAATGCTGCTTTGCAGGCGGAGCACAGCGTGAATTTTGAGGCGGTGTTGGAACGCTATTTAGCCGCCGATGCGGGTGTGTTGGGCGCGAATTTTTATCTGCGCAATACGCAAAATTTCACCGAGCAACGCGTGCAGTTAGAAGGGGTACGTTGGGTGTCGCGTCCGTATAACGAAGGCACCGCTAGACACACCGGCGTTGAGCTAGATGGCAAGTTGCGCACGGAAAATTTAGGCATCAATGGCGGCACAGTAAAAGCGCATTTGGTGTTGCCCAAAGCGGTCGTGCAAGACACGCGCTTAAGGCTTACGCGCGGCGCGCGCGACACGCCCGTGTATGTGTTTTCTAGTGGCTGGGAGCAAAGCCTCGCTGCCGCGCAAGCCAGCTACGGCATGACTTTGCAGGTATCGGGACGCAGCGTGACCAATATCCCTAACGAGCAAGTGAGCGCAACTCAAGCGCGTGCCACTTTGGATGCGTTTTATTTGCAACGCCTCAATGCGCAATTTAATTTGCGCATCAGCGGCGGCAATTTAACTGCTGCGAAAACCGTCCGCACCAGCACCTATAGCAATGCGGGAAATAGTTGGACGATGAGCAGCGTTGATAAAGGCGTGCGCAGTGTGATGATCGGGCTGGAAGGCAGGATTTAATTGAAGTGTCGGATGAGGCTACGCTCATCCGACCTACCCATTTTTTAGATTTTATTTTAAGGAAACGATATGAATTTATTTGCTTCAGCTTCACCCGTGGTGAACGGTGCATTAGCCGTGCTGGTAATTTTTTCGATTGCCACTTGGTCGATTGCGCTAATTAAATTATTCGCACAATGGCGTGAAAACCGCGACAACAAAGCGTTTGCGGCGGCATTTTGGGCAGCCAAAGAATGGACAGCAGCCGCGACCACCAGCGGTTCAATGAGCGGTTCACATGCGCATCTCGCGCAAGCGGGTTTTAGCGAATTACGCGAAGTACAACAACACAGCGGCGCGATGCAACATTTAGGTTCGCCGCAAGATGGCTTGGAGCGCAGCTTGCGTCAGGCCATGCAAAATTTACAGCGTCAATTTGAAAGCGGTTTGGCGGTGTTGGCGAGCATCGGTTCGACAGCGCCCTTCGTTGGATTATTCGGCACGGTGTGGGGCATCATGCACGCGCTGCAAGGTATCAGCGCGACAGGTTCGGCGAGCTTGGATGTGGTGGCGGGGCCGATAGGTGAAGCCTTAATCGCGACGGCGATTGGGATTGCCACGGCGATTCCAGCGGTATTGGCATACAACTTTTATCTGCGTCGTATGAAGTTGGCAATGGCGGATTTAGAAAATTTTGCCCACGACTTTATGCGTCTCGCCGCTAAGCACGACTACAAAATCTAAGCAATCAAAAACTTTTTTGTCCGCAGATTACGCAGATTCACACCAATTAAAATCAAAGAAAAAATCTGCGTAATCTATGTAATCTGCGGATAAATTTTTTCTCAATTTGCAAGGAACTCAGATGGCTTTTCAGAATAATTCCAATCAGGAAATGATGAGCGAGATTAACGTCACGCCCTTGGTGGACGTGATGTTGGTGTTGCTGGTGGTATTTATCGTCACCGCACCTTTGCTTACGCAAGCGGTTGGCGTAAAGCTGCCCAAAGTGGTCGCAACGGGGGCGGCGACACCTGCCAAACAGAAGATGGTCAGCATCAGCGCGGATGGGCTGATTAAGCTCGATGAAGTGCTGATGAGCGAAGCCGAGTTAGCGCAACAATTAAAATTATTAGTGGGGGCGGCGACCGATTTTGAATTGAATGTTCATGCCGATACCGCTGTGCCTTACGGCAAAGTCGCAGCCGTGATGGCGATTGCGCAACACGCGCAAGTCAGCAAATTATCGTTTGTCAGCAACGTCGAACACTAAGGGTGTCTCTAGGAATTGAAATATCTAAGCAATGCTAGGCGCGAATAAAAAATGCGACGCGGCATAGACAAGCTATGTAAGGAGTAATTTTTTATGAGTAACGACGCATTGCGACGAGATTTCAGTTTCTAGAGATACCCGCTAAGTTTGCACAGCGTATTCCGCTCATCACCGCACCTTCTAAAGTCGCTGGATAATCGCCCGCCGTGTAGTCGCCCGCTAAGAATAAACGCGCTGATGCGGTGGTTTGCGCGGGGCGTTGCAAATTGGGCGAGCAGCAAAAAGTGGCACGTTTTTCGGCGATGACTTTGACCCATAGCGGCGTGTCAACGATGTCAAATTCTTGGCGTAATTCTGCGATAACTTTTTGTGCTAATTCATCTTGGGATAATGCTTGGTGTATGCCTTCCGCGCTAATCACCGAGGCGATTAAGCCTTGTTGATTGCTGATTTGACCTTTGTCGAATAACCATTGGCTGGTGCGCTGATGCAAGCCCAGCATGGGGCAGGGCAGGCTGACATGTTCGGGATATTGCACATACACGGTGTAAATCGGTTGCTGCTCTAACGCAGCGATTTTCGCCACCGTATCCGCTGCAATCTCACTCAATAATTTCGCTGCAACGCTGGGCTGTGTCGCGCAAATAACATGGCTAAAAATTTGTGTCCCATGCTCGGTAGAGAGCGCGACACTCGCATCGCGCAACTCGATTTTTTCCACACCTGTCGAGAGCATAACTTTGCCGCCACGTTGTTCGATAAAAGCTGCGGCGCGTTGCGGAAACAGCGCGGTGAAATCGAGACGCGGCAATAGCATGTCGGAGTCGGCACGTTTTTGATTCAGTGCATCACGCAACACGTTCAACAGCACTTGCGCGGAGGCCTTATGGATAGGCGTGTTCAAGGCAGCGATGCACAACGGCTCCCACAGTTTGAGCGACAGATTCGCATCTTGTCCGTGACATTCTAATAAGGTCGAGACCGTTACATCTTGCGCTCCCTCACCCCAACCCTCTCCCATAGGGCGAGGCAGCTTATGCAGAGTGAAGTTTGCCTTGCGCAAGGTGAGCATGAAATGCGCCGCCTTAAAGCGTTCGCGCCAAGTCAATCCTTGCGCATTCAGCAGCGCGATGAGGAGATGCAGCGGAGCGGGTAAGTGCGGTGCTTTGAGCGAGAACTGTCCATGCAAATCAAGCTGCAAAGGCAGGCGCAAAAAGTCCTGTTCGAGATTGCCACCGACCAGCTCGATGAGACGCAGCGTTTCGCGATAACAACCGAGTAATAAGTGCTGACCGTTATCGAGAATTAACGACTCCCCCGAAAGGGGACGATTGCCCTTTCCCCCTATGGGGGAAAGTTGGATAGAGGGGAGAGATAGTTTTGTTCCCTGCAACACTGGATGCTGCGTTATCACTCCGCGCGCGCGCCCACCGAGTTGTTTTGCGCTTTCAAACACCGTCACAGGAATACCCCGCGCAGCGAGTTCCACCGCCGCCGCCATGCCAGCATATCCACCGCCGATAATGGCTATGTTCATATAATGATTTCCCTAATTTTTTGCATTGAGTTCAATATAAATTTTTAGGTGTGGAGAGTCCCCCCATCCTAGCCTTGAAAAAAACTAGCCATTTGACTAAGCCCGCAAGCCAGCAAATCGCTGGTTATCCCCATGAGAGGGGAAAGAAACTGTATTCCCTCCCCATCGTAGGGGGAGGGTTAGGGTGGGGGTGAAGCTTTCAGATTCTCAGTAATCTTAGCCAATACACCAGACAAATTTTCTAGCACTTCATTGTTCCAAAATCGCAGCACGCACCAGCCTTGTATTTCGAGAAATGTGGTTCGTTGTGCATCGTAAATTAGCTGATTTTGATGTTGTCCGCCGTCTAACTCGATAACCAACTTTTGTTCGATGCAAGCAAAATCAGTAATGTATTTTCCGATTGGATGTTGGCGGCGAAAGCGATTACCGTTTAACTGTTTTTGGCGTAATGCCTGCCATAACAACTTTTCTGCATCAGTTAAATTGCAGCGTAATGAACGCGCGTTGCGGGTGGTGAGGGGAGGAATGCGTGTGGTCATTGCAAAAAGTACCCCCATCCTAGCCTTCCCCCTGAAAGGGGGAAGGCACTTTATTTTAGTTTGTCAGCCACGTTTTGAATGCCAGCCATAATTTATAACTCGGCGTGAGCGATACGCGTTCTTTGAGGACGTGGCAGCCGCTAGAGACGACTTCAATCAGCGTGGCGCGATAAATTGCCGCCATGATTAAACCGACGCGCTGCGCTTTTTTATCTTCCTTCGGCAACAGGGCTAAAGCTTGATCGTAAAAGCGTTGCGCGCGTTCGACTTGAAACGCCATAAGCTTTTGAAAATTTTCAGAATCGCGTGAATTAAGAATGTCAGCGGCGGTGACGTTGAACTGTTGTAGCTCGTCCATCGGTAAATAAATACGGTTGCGTCGCGCATCTTCACCCACGTCGCGGATGATGTTGGTGAGCTGAAAAGCAATGCCTAAATCGTGCGCATATTTCAAAGTCTGACGATTTTTATAGCCGAAAATTTCCACCGTCAACAGCCCCACCACGGACGCGACACGGTAGCAATACAGTTGCAGCGATTTGAAATCTGCATAGCGCGGATGATGCAAATCCATCTCCATGCCGTCGATGATTTCGAGCAAATGTTCCTGCGCCAGATTGAATTGTTTGACGATGGGTACGAGCGCAATCGCGACAGGATGTTGTGGTTTCCCACCATAAATTTCCGCCACCTGATTACGCCACCAATTGAGCGTAGTGCGCGCCACGTCCTCGTCCGAACACTCATCCACCACATCGTCCACCTCGCGACAAAAAGCATACAGCGCGGTAATCGCACGGCGTTTATCGGTCGCTAAAAAACGAAAGCTGTTGTAAAAACTAGAGCCACTCGCAGCAGCTTTGTTTTGGCAGTATTGGTCTGGATTCATAGTTTTTTTGTCCGCAGATTACGCAGATTTATGCCGATTAAAACTAAGCAAAAAATCTGTGTAAATCTGCGTAATCTGTAGAGAGTAAGTTTTGGCGTTAATAAGTATGCGGAGCGGATTTTGCCAACATGATGAGCCAATCGAGTGGGCGTAGAACAGGGCGATTTTGGTACACGTCATAATCGACTTTTTCGATTTTTGCGAGGATGCGCAAGCCACCTTGAATAATCATGCGCATTTCCAAACCGATGCGTCCCGTCAAAATACTGCCCAGCGGTGCGCCTTGCAGCATCAGGGTTCGCGCTCTATCGACTTGGAATTTCATTAACGCGCGCCATGCGTCGTCGCAGATTTTTTCAGTGATATTTTTTTCGCTCACACCAAATTTTCCCATCTCATCCAGCGGTAAATAAATGCGCGCAATCGCGTCGTCTTTTGCTACATCCTGGCAAAAATTGATGAGTTGCAAAGCGGTGCAAATCGCATTGGAATACGCGATATTTACGGGTGTAGCTTCTTCATAAAGATGAAGCATCAGCGTGCCAACCGGATTGGCGGAACGGCGGCAATAATTCAGCAGCTCTGCATAATTCGCGTAACGTTTTTGCACCACATCTTGAGAGAACGCATCCAGCAAATCGTAGAACGGCTGCATGGGTAAATGCTGTTCGGCAATCACCACCGCTAAATGTTGAAACAGTGGCGTGAGCGGATTTTCATGCGCGGCGATGCGCGCTAATTCGGCACGAAATTCGTCTAATTTATCCAGCCGTTCTTGGTCAGAAAAATCGCCTTCATCCGCGATGTCATCCGCCTCACGCGCAAAGTGATAAATCGCCGCCACCGGTTTGCGCAGCCGCTTGGGCATTAAAACTGAGGCGACGGGAAAATTTTCGTAATGCTCGACGGACATTAGATCAGGTCATTGCGGTGCAGCATAAACACGAACTGATCGCCTGCGGTGACATCCAGCCAAGTGAAGGGCAGCTTGGGATATTCGGCTTCGAGCAGGTCGCGGTTGTGGCCGATTTCTACGATTAAAATCCCGTTTTCGGTAAGGTGTTGCGCGGCATTTTTTAGGATGATGCGCGTGGCATCTAAGCCGTCTTCGCCACTACCTAAAGAGAGTTCGGGTTCATGCAAATACTCCTGCGGCAGAGCGGCGACGGACGGTGCATCGACGTAGGGCGGGTTGCTGATAATCAAGTCGTAGCGTCGTCCGCCAAGTTTGCTAAATAAATCTGATTGAATCAATTGCACGCGGCCTTGCAGCTCGTAGTCGGTGATGTTGTGCGCCGCAACATGCAGCGCGTCGGGCGATAAATCCACCGCATCAACTTGCGCATTAGAGAATTCGTGCGCCGCCAAAATTGCCAAACAAGCACTGCCCGTACACATATCCAACACGTTGCCGACGCTTGAAGCATCGGCTATCCAAGGGCTTAATTGGGTGCGCAATAATTCCGCGATAAAGGAGCGCGGCACGATAACGCGTTCATCGACATAGAAGCTGTATTCACCCAAAAATGCCTCGTGGGTGAGGTAAGCGGCGGGGATGCGTTCTACCACGCGACGCTGAATGATGCTTAAAACTTCGCTGCGTTCGCTGCTGCTTAAGCGCGCGTCCATGAACGGTTCGAGGCGATCGAGCGGCAAATGTAGCGTGTGTAAAACCAGATACACGGCTTCGTCGTAGGCATCGCTGCTACCGTGTCCGAAAAATAATTCGGCTTGGTAAAAACGGCTGACCGCGAAGCGCACATAGTCGCGCACGGTGTGTAAATCTTGTGTGGCTAAGGGAAAATGGTCGCTCATTTTTTGCTGTTTTTAGTTGTATCAGCTAAGGCTTTGGCTTTTGCATCCGCCTCTAACTTTGCTAATGCTTCTGGGCTGTATTTGTGTTTATGCACGTCGTAACGCACCAAGCCTACGAAGGCAATCATTACCACCGCCAAAATTAAAATTACGGTCATCATGTTATTTCACCAGCAAATTTTCTAAGGTTAATTGGTAAGTCAGTTTGAGGGGTTCGATGTCCGCCACACCTACGCATTCATTGAGCTTGTGGATAGTCGCATTGAGCGGACCAAACTCAATCACTTGCGGGCAAATGTCGGCGATAAAGCGTCCATCGGAAGTGCCTCCAGAGGTCGAAAGTTCGGGCGTGATGCCATAGGATTTTTTAATAGCGTCACTAATTGCCACCACCAAACTGCCTTTTGGCGTGAGGTAAGGCTTGCCTGACAGCTCCCATTTCAAGTCATATTTCACTTGATGCTTATCCAAAATCGCATGAACTTTGTCCTGCAATTGTTGCGGTGTGCTGGCGGTAGAAAATCTAAAGTTAAACAAAATATTGGCGGTGCCGGGCACCACATTGGTCGCGCCCGTGCCGCTGTTCATATTGGAAATTTGCCATGAGGTGGGCGGGAAGTATTCGTTGCCGTCATCCCATTTTGTCGTTGCCAATTCAGCAATCGCAGGAGCGACCATATGAATCGGATTGTTGACTAAATGCGGATAGGCGATATGACCTTGCACGCCTTGCACCGTCAGCGTTCCATTCAAAGAACCGCGCCGGCCGTTCTTAATCATGTCGCCCACTAATTTGTTAGAAGTCGGCTCGCCGACGATGCAAAAATCTATCGTTTCGCCGCGCGCTTGCAACGCTTCTACCACGCGCACCGTGCCATCAATCGCCACGCCTTCTTCATCGGAGGTAATCAGTAAAGCAATCGAGCCGTTGTGTTGCGGATGTTGTACGAGAAACGCCTCGATGGCGGTGATAAACGCCGCGATGGAAGTTTTCATATCCGCCGCGCCGCGACCGTACAACATGCCATCGCGGATGGTTGGCTCGAACGGGGGGGAGAACCATGATTCGGGCGGGCCGCTCGGTACCACGTCGGTGTGTCCTGCGAACACCACCACAGGGCTGCTCGTGCCGCGCCGTGCCCACAAATTATCGACATTGCCGAAGCGCATACGCTCAATGGTGAAGCCTAACTTCGTCAGACGTTCGATGAGAATATCTTGGCAACCTGCGTCTTCAGGGGTTAAGGAACGACGGGCAATCAGGGCTTGGGCGAGTTCTAAAGTAGCGGACATAGGAGGTTAAAGAGTAAAAATTTTTGAATAGGATGCGGCATTGAAACCTATGTGTAGCAGCGTGGCATTGCGGACTAACACGGGGCGTTTAATCACGCTGGTTTTTTCTAACATTAAAGCCAGCGCACTGGCGTGATCGACGATTTGCAATTTGCGCGCTTCATCTAAGCCACGCCAAGTTAGACCGTTGCGATTGATGAGTTTTTGCCATTCGATTTGTTGCAACCAAACAGCAGCGGTTGCTGCATCCAAACCAAGTTTTTTGTAGTCGTGGAATTCAACGGTAATATCGTTTTTTTTCAGCCAATCGCGCGCTTTTTTGACCGTGTCGCAATTGGCAATACCATACAGCTTCATGTTATTTAGATACATCTAAGTTCAGCTTAAATTCATCTAACGAACTCGCGGCAACTGAAGTTTTGAAGGCTGGATTTTGTGCCGTTTTTGCACCACTGGAAAAGTCAATCAGATTGGATAAGTTGCTAGCTGAATCAGCATTCCTCATCGCTTCATCTTTGCTAATTTTTCCTGCTTTATACAGTTTATAAAGCGCACGTTCAAAAGTTTGCGAACCCGCTGACACGCTCTTTTCAATCGCATCGCGGATTTTTTCGATTTCATCGTTTTTAATCATGTCGGCGATAACGGTGGTCTTCATTAAAATTTCCACCGCAGGTACTAGCTTGCCATCTACGCCGGGCACTAAACGCTGCGAAATCACCGCATGTAAGCACATCGACAAATCGGATAGCACGCTGCGACGTGATTCGTAAGGGAAGAAATTAACGATACGATTAAGCGCGTGATAGCTGTTGTTGGCGTGCAACGTGGCTAAACACAAATGCCCTGTTTGCGCAAAAATCAGCGCGTGTTTTAAGGTTTCGCGATCGCGCACCTCACCAATCATCAAAACATCGGGAGCTTCACGCATTCCGCTCGACAAAGCATGGTCGTAGGACAAAGTATCCGTGCCAATTTCGCGTTGATTGACGATAGATTTGCCGTGTTGAAAAATATATTCAATCGGATCTTCCACCGTCAAAATATGACCGCTTTTGGTTTGATTGCGATATTCCAACATGGAAGCCAAGGTGGTTGACTTACCCGAACCTGTCGCGCCGACTACCAACACCAGCCCACGCTTTTCCATGATGAGCTCTTTCAATATCAGCGGCAAATTCAAGTTTTCAACTTGATTGATTTTTGCCTTGATATGACGAATCACCAGTGCCACATCGCCGCGCTGACGGAACACGTTGACACGAAAGTTACCAATGCCAGGCACACGGAACGAGAAGTTCAGTTCCATCTGTAACTCAAAATCATCAATCTGATTTTGTGACATCAATTCGTAAGCAATCTGTTTAGTCATATCGCCGTCCAACACTTGCGCATTGACGGGCATCGCCACGCCTTCAATTTTGATATTGACAGGTGCACCGACCGAGAAAAATAAATCGGACGCTTCTTTTTCGGCGGCGAGTTGTAGCAAAGGCGTGATGATCATGGGGTTCTCCTAAGGGCAGGATTGAGGATGACGGCGCGAGGATTGGCAATCGGTGCAGCGTGTTGCGCAATCCTCGTGGCTAATTAGATTCCGCGCAACAATTCGTTAATACCAACTTTACTCAAGGTTTTTGCATCCACTTTTTTCACGATGACGGCGCAATACAAACTGTATTTTCCATCCGCAGAAGGCAGGCTGCCGCTGACCACGACTGAGCCAGCGGGGACGCGACCGTAAGTCACAGTACCTGTTTCGCGATCGTAAATTTTAGTGCTTTGACCGATAAACACGCCCATCGAAATCACTACGTTATCTTCCAAAATTACGCCTTCTACAATTTCAGAACGCGCGCCGACGAAACAGTTATCGCCAATAATCGTTGGGTTGGCTTGCACGGGTTCAAGCACGCCGCCGATACCCACGCCGCCGCTCAAATGCACATTCTTACCAATCTGTGCACATGAACCCACGGTCGCCCAAGTATCTACCATCGTGCCTTCATCGACATACGCGCCGATGTTCACATACGACGGCATCAGCACCACGTTTTTACCGATAAACGCGCCTTTACGCGCTGCGGCTGGCGGCACGACACGGAAGCCACCTTCACGGAAATCGCGGCTGTTGTAGTCGGCAAATTTTGAGGGAACTTTGTCGTAGTAATTAGTGAAACCGCCTTTGATAAACGCGTTGTCTTCCAAACGGAACGACAGCAACACGGCTTTTTTCAACCATTGATGCGTGACCCAATCGCCATTGATTTTTTCCGCCACGCGCAGCGTGCCGTTGTCCAGCTTGGTGATGACAGCATCGACCGCTTCTTTGAGTTGCGCATCGGCATTGCGTGGCGTGATTTCAGCGCGACGTTCAAAGGCGGCTTCGATAATGGCTTGTAATTGGTTCATGCTTTTTCCAGTTCGTTAAAGTGAGTTATTAGGGTTTGCCAGCCGCATCAAATTTTCATTTAACACCGCTAAATTCGGGCGGCATTATAGCCGCGCTAGGGGGTTCTGACTTATCCCAAAAAACCGAATTCGCTAATTTTGGGTAATAGTTTGGCTTTCAATAAACTGTGTGCCCGTTTGACAGTGGCTAATTCGTCTGCGCCCAAGTCGCGCTCGCTCAAAGCATTGCGGATTCGATACCAGCCCGCATCCCAGATTTTGATTTCTTGCGTGCGTAACGACCCCATAGACGCAAAATAAAGTTGATAGACTTTGCCCGCCGCATCTAACGATGCCAGTTACTGGATGACATAGTTTGTAATCGTTTTAACCAGCACGGGGCGCGCAACTAAATTCATTTGAGGATGGAACATTTTTGTGGGTAATTCACGACACATTACTGCGTAGGTGGACGTTTCTGTGCTTGGTAGATTGTTAATAGTTGCATCCACACTCAACTTGCCTTGAACGGCAATATCCACTCGTTGCTGCTGCGACAATTTACTGCGCAGAATCAAGCCACTTTTAGATAAAAGCGCGTCATGCCGCAACATCCAATCAGCCATAGCCTTTTGCAGCCCTGCTTGCGTAGCGGGTGAGCGCGCTGCACACAAGGTACCCAAACGAGTGAGTGCGTAACCCGTGTTTACCACCGTAATGGCAGCGGCAATGGGGTCTCTTTCAAATGGGCTGAGCGGTATATTCATTGTTGTTTGATCCCCTTGGGCAAAGGCACACGGGGCATCTTGGTAGCTGTTTTTTCCATCTGCACCCGTGCATTTATACATTTGCGCTTGAGTTATAGGCGAGTGAAATAAAGCAGCTAGCACGACAATTTGCAAAATTTTGCGCATGACAACTAACCTTTATAGTTTGAGATAAGGAAAGGGGAAAAGGCTGTATCTCATAGGTTGGGCGAGCATCAAACCGAATGCAGCACTACTATCTGCTTCGGGTAAGTCACGCGTAAGCTCTAATAGTCTTGTCGTTATACGACACATGCGGTCTGGATTAACTTCTTCCGCATAAGGGGTTCTAAGCATTTGCGCATCCTCGCCAAATTCGATGTCCAGTTTGTTCATAATTGGGAGGAATATTCTTAACTCAGCATTTCGGTCTGGAATGAGTTTAGCTTGCCCTGATTGTTTCGCCGAATAAATAACTGCTGCGATTGCTTGGGTTTCTGAATTCATTAGCGTTTTCGAAAAATAGCGGCTATCTATTCCACCGCCTCTCTTTTCAGCATCATAAAGATAGGCATAACAAACAGTGCTGTCCCGTTCTTGCAATACGCGCAGCTTAGCGAGTAGCACATCGACATATTCAAATATCGCTTGGGTGTCCGCCTGATTCCAATAAGAGTCCATCTGTCTGGACAGCTCATACTGAACATACTTGTGCCATCGGGGCGACTCAATTGAAATTTTCTGGTCGATAGCTTGAGCCGTCAAAACACTCAGCATGACTTCATACGTTGGTAAGTCAGTTTTCTTAAAGGCTTGGTAGGCTGGGTTGTCGCGTAGTGAAAATTCAATTTTCTCTTTTACGCGATCAGGCGAATTGATATAGCTAGACATATAACCACCGCCAACCATTGATGTAATCCAGAAGCCAAGCGCAATGCCACCGCTGCTCAAAATATCCCTACTACGCCAAAATTTCCGAATAAAAACGAATAAAAATAGTAGCGATGAGAATAGCAATACGGTTAGTGCATTCATGTTCATCAAATCTCATAGGAAATAGCAAATAAGCGATAATTTATGAATGGCTCGGTACTAGCTTAGCTGAGCGGTAAAATCCGCGATACGTTGTGCCGCTTCTATGGTCTCGGCGGTACTCGCCACCAGTGCTAAACGCACAAAATTTTCACCGGGATTCACGCCTTGCGCTTCACGCGCTAAGTAGCTGCCGGGTAATACGGTGACGTGATAATCGCGATAGAGTTGCTGCGCGAAATCAGTGTCGGCAATCGGTGTGCGTATCCATAAATAAAATCCCGCATCGGGCATCATGACAGGCAACACGGGCTTGAGAATTGTGACCACCTGCGCGAATTTCTCCGCATACAAGCGACGATTCTCGATGACATGTTCCTCGTCATTCCACGCTGCGATGGTTGCCGTTTGGATGGCGGGATTCATCGCCGAACCGTGGTAAGTGCGATATAGCGCGAACTTGGCAATCACTTTTGCATCCCCCGCGACAAAGCCAGAACGCATTCCAGGAACATTGGATCGCTTGGATAAGCTGGAGAACATCACCAGATTTTTGTAATCGCTGCGACCTAGTTGTTGTGAGGCTTGCAGCGCGCCTAGCGGTTTGTTATCGCCGAAATAAATCTCTGAATAACACTCGTCTGACGCGATGACAAAGCCATAACGGTCGGACATTTCAAACAGTGTTTTCCATTCATTCAAGTCCATCACGCTGCCGCTAGGGTTGCCCGGCGAGCAAACATAAATCAATTGCGTGCGTTGCCAAACTTCCTCAGGCAGTTGCGCAAAATTTAATTTGAAATGATCTTCGGGCAATGTGTTCAGAAAGTAGGGCGTCGCTCCCGCCAAAAATGCAGCGCCTTCGTAGATTTGATAAAAAGGATTTGGGCAAACAACAGCGGGGGATTTTTGACTGCGGTCTATCACCGACTGTGCGAATGAAAATAACGCTTCGCGGCTGCCATTCACAGGCAAAACTTGCGTCTTCGCGTCCAGCGTGGGAATGCCGTAACGCTTGCCGATCCAGTTTGCCATGGTGCTACGCAACGCGTCCGAACCTGCGGTTGTGGGATAATTCGCCAGCCCGTCTAAACCTTGTATGAGCGCGTCTTTGATGAAGGGTGGCGTAGCGTGTTTGGGTTCGCCAATGGATAAACTAATCGCCCGCAAATCAGGATTGGGGGTCACCGCCGCAAATAATTGGCTAAGTTTTTGAAACGGGTAGGGCTGAAGTTTTTCTAAATCAGGATTCATTTTTCAAAGTCTAGCGTCGCGCAAAAGGCGCGCATTATAAAGGTCAGCACCATGCAAACAACTAAAAATCTCATGCCGATTGCGGGCGTACTCAGCGGCGCGTTGGTGTGGGGGCTAATCTGGTATCCGTTCCGAGTGCTGCAAGACGCGGGCGTGTCGGGCGCGCTGGCAACCTTGCTGGTGTTTGGCATTGCGCTGCTAATGAGTTTGGTGTGGTTGCCGCGTGTGTGGCGCGAATTTGCCGCGATGCAAAATGTCCGCTTAATGGCTTGGTTGGCGTTGCTGATTGTCAGTACCGGCGCGGCGAATTTTGGCTATGTGTTGGCAATGTTAAAAGGCGACGTGATGCGCGTGTTGTTGCTGTTTTATCTCGCGCCTTTATGGACGATTTTGTTGTCCGCCAGCCTGCTCAAAGAATCGCTGAATCGCTATGGTTATCTGGTCATCGTGTTGTCGGTCGGCGGGGCGGTGGTGATGTTATGGAATCCGCAGCAGGGCTTACCCTTGCCGCAAAATGTCTCGGAATGGATTGCGTTGGCTGCGGGATTTAGCTTTGCCTTATCCAACGTCGTGTCGCGTCGCGCCCAACACATTAGCTTGGAAGCAAAAACTTTTAGCGTCGGATTAGGCACGGTGGCGTTGACTTTGCCGCTGATTATTTGGCAAGGCGGCATCGCGCCACAACTAGCAGGATTAAGCGTCGCGAACTTTGCCGTGCTACTGATTTTAGGCGGCGTGTTAGCCGCCGTGGCGTATGCAGTGCAATACGGTGTAACACACTTGCCCGCCAATCAATCTATGTTGCTATTTTTGTTTGAGCTGGTGATTGCAGCAGCCTCGTCCTATATTTTGGTAGGGGAGGCGATGAGTTTGCAAGACTGGCTAGGTGCGACCTTAATCGTCTCGGCAAGTTTGTGGTCAGGCAAAATTCACGCTTAGGCGTTATGGGTATCTCTAAAAATCCAAATCTCATCGCGATGCGTCGTTACTCACCCCCAGCTACAGCTCCTGAGGGCAAGCAAAAAATTACTCCTTACATAGTCATCTATCCCCAGCTAAACCACCTGAGGACAAGTGCGTCGTCGTAATTTTTTGTTCGCGCCTTCACACGAAACAAGGAGCTAATGCGACTATGTTTCATGGGGAAGACCCTTGCGGTTTAGCCTCACTTCGATATTTGAATTTTTTGAGACACCCATGTGAGACAAAGTTTTTATATTTAAGACGAAAAAAAGCACGCCTAAGCGTGCTTTTTTATTGAGCTAGTGTTGACCGTTACAAATTAACGGTTGCCACCAAAGCCACCTTTGTTGCCTGAACCTGCGTTGCCACGGTTGCCACCAAAGCTAGGACGATCGCCGCCGAAACTAGGACGGTCGCCATTGCCGCGAGGCGCGCTGTTGCCAGCATTGCCGCCACGGTTTTGTGCACCGAAACCACCGCGATTTTCATTGTTGCCAAAGCTGCGACCCTCATTACGATTTTGTGTTTGACCACCAAAGCCTTGACCAGCACCTTGGCCGCCGAAACCTTCACGACGCGGTGCTGCGCTATGACGGCTATCGGGAGCTGAATGATGGAAACCCGCATTGTTGCCGCCGCCGAAACCGCCTGCGTTAGCGCGAGGAGCCGCATCGCGATTACCACCAAAGCCGCCTGCGCTACGATTTCCGCCGCCGAAACCACCCGCATTACCGCCACGGTTGCCACCGAAGCCGCCACCATTACCACCGCGATCGCCGCCACCAAAACCGCCGCCGTTGCCGCCACGATTTCCACCGTTACCGCCGCCGAAACCACCGCCAGAACTACGACGTGGGCCGTTACGATCTGAAGAAGGCGCGCCGCCAGTACGCATTTTGAATTTAGGCTCTAAGCCTTCAATCGTGTGCATTTTGATAGTTTGTTCGGTGTAACGCTCAATGCTTTTCAGCAACGATGCGTCACGGTTAGACGCGAATGAAATCGCAATACCGCTTGAACCACCGCGACCAGTACGACCAATACGATGCACATAATCTTCCGCAAATTTAGGCAAGTCGAAGTTAATCACGTGCGTAATGCCGCGTACGTCAATACCGCGCGCTGCCACGTCGGTCGCTACCAAAATACGCACGCTACCGCTGCGCAAGTTAGTCAAAGTGCGAGTACGTTCGCGTTGATTCATATCGCCATGCAACGCTGCCACTGAGTGACCTTGCGCTGAAAGTTGGTCAGCAATCGTGTCAGCATCGCGTTTTGTCGCAGTAAATACAATCGCTTGGTTTAATTCTGCATCCGTCAACAAATGGTTCAACAATTTGCTCTTATGCGCCACGTCGTCAGCGAACATCATGCGTTGTTCGATGTTTTCGTGTTTCGCTTTAGCAGCAGAAATCGTCAAACGTTTAGGTGATTTCAATAAACGTGAAGCCAGGTTACCGACTACGCCGTCCAAAGTTGCCGAAAACAGCAAAGTTTGGCGAGTAGCAGGCGTTGCCGCAGCGATACGTTCTACGTCGTCCACGAAACCCATGTCCAACATGCGATCCGCTTCATCCAAAATCAACATTTCCAAACGTGAAAAGTCGATACGACCACGTTCCAGATGGTCAATCAAGCGACCTGGTGTTGCCACCAAAATGTCCACTTGACCCGCCAACATGCGGTTTTGTACTGGGTAAGGCATACCACCCAAAATGCTGATAATTTTGAAGCGCATGTCTTTGCCGTATTTAGTCGCGGCATCGCACACTTGTTGTGCCAATTCACGCGTTGGAGTCAATACCAAAACGCGCGGACCTTTGCTGCCTGCAACGGTTGAAGGCACAGACAGACGTTGCAGCGCAGGCAAAATAAACGCCGCTGTTTTACCGCTACCAGTTTGTGATGAAGCCATCAAATCTTCGCCAGCCAATACCAAAGGAATCGCTTCAGCTTGAATTTGAGTCGGTTCGGTATAGCCAGTTTCGGCGATAGCTTTAAGAATTGAAGGGTGTAACTGTAGATTTTCAAAAGACATTTTTGCTTCCTTTATGTTTTAGAAATCATAATGTTATAAGCACAGCAAAACTTTAAGGGCGAATTTAATCAACCCAGCTTGGCTGGCAAAATCATGATTTCTAAGGTAAGCGCAGGTAGTAAAACTGCTCAGCTCAGTGGGCAGACGATTAACCGGCGCAAAAAACATCGTTGCTAACCGGAAAACCCGTGTATCCCATGAGGCTGGATGTGTGAGTTTCTATAGACAGGCACAATTTCATTAGATGAAAGTTGCGCGAGAGATAGGTCAGATAACGATGAACTAAATGCCGCATAAGATGCGGCAAGACGCGCACTATACGGACTATTTTAATAATAGCTAGCGATATTATAGTTAATGTTATTTTTATAGCCTTATACACTGAGGCAATCACTCGAAGCAGGCTTGCCGCACGTCGTTTGTGAACTAAAAAATGATTAAAAAACTCTACAAGTATGAGGGCATTGGTTATAATGCCGCTCGTTTTTGCACGGACTTGAGTGCCGTACAATCCGCTAATTTAAGGCGAACGTTAAGTTCGCTTTTTTATGTCTGTCACATCTAAATTTACCAAGGGCCAAACTATGTTTGATTTCGTGCAAGAGAAAAAATACATCGTATATATCGTGTTGGGTTTAATTACGGCATCGCTCGGATTGGTCGGTGTGAACTCATACCAGAAATCTTCCAATGTGGATGCGCCCGCCACAGTGAACGGCACGAAAATTTCAGCGCAAGAGTTAGAGCGCAGCGTGCGCCAGCAGCAAGAACAATTAAAACAACGCTTGGGGCAAAATTTCGATGCGGCGATGTTTGACACGCCAGAAATGAAGCGTGCAGTGTTAGATAATTTAGTTGCACAACGCGTGTTGATTGATGCGGCGAATAAATCAGGCTTGACGGTTTCGGACGCACAAATCGCGCAAGTGATTGGCAGCGTGGAAGCCTTTCAAGATAACGGTAAATTTGATGCCAAGCGTTACGCCAGCGTGCTAGGCAATAATAATTTGTCCCCGTTGATGTATGAAAAACGCGTGCGCGATGAATTAGTTTCGCAGCAAATCAATGAAATTTTTATGCCGAATGCTTATTCCGCTGCATACAGCATTGCTAAAGTGATACGTTTGAATGAGCAGCAACGTGTGGTGAGTGTTGCGACGATTCCCTTGCAAGGCTTGATTTCACAAGCGCAAGTGGATGCAGCAGCAATCAAGCAATACTACGATTTGAATCAAAAAGAATTTGCTGTGCCTGAGCAAGCCCGTGTCGAATTTGTTCGATTTTCAGTGGCAAATTTACTGGCATCGACCAATGTGGATAGCGCCGAAGTTGCCCAGTATTACAAAGATCATCAAGCTGAATTTAGCAGCGTAGAAGAACGTCAAGCGGCACATATTTTGATTGCCGTGCCAGCCTCCGCACCGCAAGCGGCACAAGATGCCGCGCTTGCGAAAGCCGAACAGGTATTGGCGCAAGTTAAACTTGCACCGAAAAAATTTGCTGATTTAGCCAAGCAATTTTCCCAAGATCCAGGCTCTGCCGCGAATGGTGGCGACTTAGGTTTCTTTGCCGCAGACAGAATGGTCAAGCCTTTCTCCGATGCCGCTTTCGCACTGAAAACAGGTGAGGTGAGTGGTTTAGTTAAGTCTGACTATGGTTATCACATCATCAAGCTGACAGCAATTAAAGCATCGCGCGTGTTGCCTTTTGATGAAGCACGCGAAACCATTGCCAATAAATTACGCCAACAAAAAGCCAGCGAAAAATTTGCTGAGTTAGCCGAAAAATTTAGCAATACTGTTTATGAGCAAAGCGACAGCTTGCAAGCAGCCGCGCAATTAGCCGGGGCAAAAATCGAACAAAGTGATTGGCTGATTAAAGGCATATCGAACGCGCAACCGTTTAATGCGAAAGCGTTGCAAGCGATTTTTAGCGACGATGTGGTGAAAAATAAACGCAACACCGCTGCGATTGAAATTGATGCTTCGACCTTAGTTGCTGCGCGCATTAAAGAATTTAAGCCTGCGACGGTTAAACCTTTGAGCGATGTGCAAGCCGCTATTGAACAAAAACTGTCGCGTGAAAAAGCGATTACTTTGGCCAGCAAACAAGGTACAGAGGCTTTAGCTAAGTTGCAAAAAGACGGCAGTAGCGATTTAACCTTTGCCGCCGCGCAAACCGTCACGCGCCAAGCCAATGCTTTAGATGCCGATTTAATCCGCTTGGTGTTCCAAGCCAATGCTGCAAAACTACCGCAGTTTGTCGGACGCGAAACCGCAGCGGGCTACACCATCGTGCGCGTGGACAGCGTTAAGAATGTTGAAAATAACGATGTCACCAAGCAACAGCGTTACGAACAACAAGTACGCCAACTGTTAGGCGAAGAGTTATTCAAAGCCTACATAGCCGATGCAAAAAAGAAGGCTTCGATTTCGATTAGTTTGCCTGAAGTGAAAGCAGCTCAAGCTGAATAACTAAGAAAGAAACTAGCCACAAGAAAAAGCCAACTGGGAGTGCAGTTGGCTTTTTTATTTTGTGAAGGGGAGGGAGCATAGTTCCTCCCCCTTCAAGGGGGCAAGCGAAGCGCGGGGGCAACTAGGTGGGGGATGGGGGTGTTTCTTCACGCCACCGTGACTTGACCGTTCATCAGCATGGGCAGCAGCCAGTCGCGGAGTTGGGTGAGGTGCTGGTTTTCTTTGGATCTAGACTTAATGCTCTCGAACATTGGCAGCACTTTATTGTGGAAAAGTTCAAGGGCATATTGGCTCGGCTCAATGATTGATATATCCGAAAAATCACTTTTATTCATGTTTGCGAAAGTATTTCCTGTTTTAGCTTTCGCACCAGAAAAATATCCGCTAATCGCAAAGTAAAGAAAGTAGCGGGTGTAATCCTGTTCACAAATCAGTGAGTTGATTTGCTGATTTGTCTGCGCTCTTTCTGTGACAAATCCAACCAATCCAGGGCTAGCAATACAGGTAACGCAAAGTGCATTTTCAGGCAGATACTTATTTTTTTGCGAGTTAGCACCTTCAAAACTGAGAGACTCTTCTGTCTTGACGATAAAGGTATTACCTCTAATATCCCCAATCGTTATAAACGGCACAGACCCATTAAAATATTCTGGTTGTGTTTTAGATGGTGTCTTTCCAGTAACAATATTGGGTTCAAATCTTCCAAGTGAATTAGCTTCCCACCCCGCCGGAATCTCGCGTTTCAGGGTGGGGTTGTAGGTCATTTTTCCGCCGCTGGTGCGGTAGGGTTTGCCGTTGGTATCGGGTTTGCCTAGTGCGAAGTCGTAGGGGAAATCGAACTGCACAAACCAGTAGTCGTACAGCGTCTTCGCCATCGCCTCCAGCTCGGCGTTGATGCGGTTGTTGCAGGCTATCTTGGCATCGAGGGCGGAGAGGACGGCGGCGATTTTGTCTTGTTGCTTTGAATTAAATTGAATCTTAACTTGAATGTTATTGAGAATTCCCTGTGTGAGTAGAGGCTGGCTTGAGCCAATTCGTTGCTCGTTTAATCGTAGTGATTTGAGGAGGTAATAGTTGTATTCGTTGTTATAACCAGCCTTCGGTAAACCTGCGATAGCATTATCAGAGACCCAGCATTTTTCCGTCTCAATATGAACGCTGCCGCAATATGCGCCTACGCGACCTACTATCAGAGTGTTCTCGTAGTTTGATTTGTCAGAGTAGCCAAGTACTCCGTTTCCGCCATAAATTGGAATGCCACCATTTGATTTCTTGATAGCTTTCCCATTGCGAAAATCTATCAGTTGATTAAGCGTTCCCAGTCGGAAGTCATTACTCATACCGCAACCCCGCCAACTGCTTTTTAATCTCTTTTTCCAGTCCCGCCGATTCCCTAAACAGCGTGTCCAGATTGACGGTAAAGCCTTGCATCTTGGTGGCGAACTGCGCGGGCGTGAGTGCGGAATACTCGATACGCACCTCGAAATACTGCCCCGCGCTCAAGCTGTAATTTTTGGCGGCGATGTCGTCGTAACTCACCACCACCGAGAAATCTTCCACCGCCTCTTTGCCATTAAAAGTGGCGATGATGCGGTCTTCTTCAGCCTCGGAGAGCAGGGTCTTTTGGTTCTTGCCGTCTTTCACTTTAGTGCCGAGATTGGAGGCATCCAACAGCACCACGCCTTGTTTATTTGCCGCGTCAATAAACAGGATGGATACATTCGTGCCAGTGGTGGCGAAGATGTTGCTGGGCATGGACACCACGCCCGCGAGCATTTTGTTGTCCACCAGATGCTCGCGGATTTTTCTATCAATGCCGCTTTGCGCGGTGATAAATCCGGTGGGGACGACCACCGCCGCTTTGCCACCGGGCTTGAGCGAAAAAATAATGTGCTGCAAAAAAAGCTGGTAGATCGCCATTTTATCTAACGCCATTTTGGGCACATTCGGTATGCCCGCAAAGAAACGTTCGTGATGTTCCTTGCTGTCCAGCGCATTGCGAAAATCGCTGAAATCCATCTTGAATGGCGGGTTGGATACGATGTAGTCGAACTGCTTGAGTGCCTTACCCGCCTTATGGTACGGGTGCAGCATGGTGTTGCCTTGGATGATGTTGGGGATGGAGTGCACCAGATTGTTCAAAATCAAATTCAGGCGCAGCAGGCTGGAAGATTTTTGCGAGATGTCCTGCGAAAAAATAGCGCAGCGTTGCGCGCCGATGGCGTGGGCGAGGTTCATTAACAGCGTGCCAGAGCCCGCCGACGGATCGTAGCAACTGACGTTGCTGACCTTGCCGCGTTGCGCTTCTGGCACGAGGATCGCCGCCATGATTTTGGCGACGGCGTGCGGGGTGTAGTACTCGGCATATTTGCCGCCGCTGTCTTTGTTGTAATCCTTGATGAGGTATTCAAATAGTGCGGCGTAAAAGTCATATTTTTGCGTGAAGATGCGCTCGAAGCTGAACTCCACCAGCTTGTTGATGACAGCGCGGCAGAAGGCATCGCGCTTGGCGGTGTCGGTGATGTATTCGCTGACGCGGTCGAACAGCGTGACCTTCGCGCCACCGTCAGTTTTAACCGCGAAAATATCGTTGTTGCTGATAGCGATGTCGCGCAGCGTGTTGTCAAACAGTTTGGCGAAATCGGGCGCGTTCTGGCGACCAAACAAGTGCGCGATGAAGTGTTCAGGCTTGAGGCGCGCAGTGTCCGCACCCATCTGCATTTGCAACATTTCCAACTCATCCGCACTCAACTGGGCAATCGCCTGCTCCCAGTTTTCTGCTAGGTCGGGGCGGATTTTCTTGGCTTCAAAAGCAAACTTGTCGTTGAGAAATTTGTAGAGAAAAACCTGCGTGATGATTTTGAATTCATTGCCATCGTTGCCCAGACCATAAGCGGCACAGATTCCCTTGAGACTGTCGATGAGTAGCCGTGTGCGTTTTTCAAAATCTTGCGTAATCAAGTAAGTGCTCCTGTTTTGTTGGTGGTGTCGTACTGTTAATCATATCTCGAACATTTACCCCATCCCCACCCCAGCCCTCCCCTTGAAGGGGAGGGAGTAAAGTTTCTTCCCCTTAAAGAGGAGGGAGTAAAGTTTCTTCCCCTTAAAGAGGAGGGAGTAAAGTTTCTTCCCCTTAAAGAGGAGGGGGTAACGTTTCTTCCCCTTAAAGAGGAGGGGGTAACGTTCCTCCCCCTTCAAGGGGGAGGCTAGGTGGGGGATGGGGCTAAAGTAGCCTTGTTCTGCAAAACCGTCCAAATAACCTCAACCACCGCATCCGTTTCTTGTAAAACTTGGTTGTTCCAGAATCTCAATACCTGAAATCCTGCTTCCTGCAAACGTCTGTCTCGTTCTTGATCTCGCTCGTTGTCTAAATGTTGCCCGCCATCGACTTCAACAATCAAACACTTTTCCAGACAGACAAAGTCCAATACGAAATCCATGTACGGATGCTGACGGCGGAATTTACAACCAGCCAATTGCCGACTGCGTAGCCGTTGCCATAAGCGCAGTTCCGCATCGGTCATGTGGTTGCGCAGTTTTCGTGGGAGCTGCCCGCCGATAATCGCGCGGTTTGTTTGAGCTTTCATCTTTTACCCCGTATCAACTTTTTACCCCATCCCCACCCCAGCCCTCCCCTTGAAGGGGAGGGAGTGTAGTGGTCAAGTAATTTCGGACACGACGATAGGACATTTTGCTGCTTGCTGCTCAAACACAATCGGCGCGACATTGCCTAACGCCGCGTGTCGTCTCACGCAGTTATAAAACCCCACGATATAGTCCGTCACGTCTTTCCTCGCTTCCAACTGATTCGCATATTCCCGTTGCCATACCCGCTCCATCTTCAGATTCAAGAAGAACCGCTCCATCACCGCGTTGTCCCAGCAATTTCCCTTACGGCTCATGCTGCAAATCATGCCGTGCTGCTTGAGCAACGCTTGATATTCACCACTCGCGTATTGGCTGCCTCGGTCTGAATGCAGAATCAAGCCAGTTTGCGGTTGTCGTTGCCCAATCGCCATGCGCAATGCTCGGCACACCAGCTCCGCTGGCATGGTCGCGTCCATCGCCCAGCCGATGATTTTGCGCGAATGTAATTCCATCACCGCCGCCAAATACAACCAGCCCGTCTTGGTGCGGATGTAGGTGATGTCAGAGGTCCACGCTTGATTCGACAGCGGTGGGTTAAATTGCCGCGCCAAGAGGTTCTCTGCCACGGGTAAATCATGTTTGCTGTCGGTGGTATTAACAAACTTACGCTTCCACACGGGCTTAAGCCCTGCTTCACGCATTAAACGACGCACTTTAAAACGTCCAATAGCCACGCCTTGTGCCTGTAATTCCTGCACGATACGACGGCTGCCGTAAGCCTGGTGACTGCTGGTGAAAGCGGCTTTGACCTGAACGCTGGCGCGGCACAATCTAGGCTTGTTAGCCCGACACTTTGAAGCGTAAAAGCCTGAGCGACTGACGTGTAATACACGGCAGGTTTGGCGAATGTCAGCCTTCTGCGTTTGCTGACTGACCATGCTGTAGATCATTTCAGTTCGCGGGCGAAGAAGGCTGATGCTTTTTTTAAGATGGCGTTATCCGACTTCAGTTGGCGGTTCTCGTTCTCCAGTTGGCGTATTCGTTGCAGCTCGGCGGTGAGCGGTTTGCCGATGCCAGGCTTGCCTTGTTGCTCGGCGCGGTATTGTTCAATCCAGCGACAAACTGCGGTACGACCAATGCCCATGTCTTTAACCACTTGCGCGATGCTCAGCCCTTGATCGACCACCATGCGCGCTACTTCCAACTTAAATGCGGCTTCGTATTGCTTGCGTTGCTTGTTCATTTTTACTTCCTCTCTAGGTCAATAGTAACCCTATCGAGGTGTCCTTTTTTATTAGACCACTACAGAGTAAGTTCCTGCCCCTTCAAAGGTACACAGTTCCTTCCCCTTCAGGGGGAAGGTTAGGATGGGGGTGGGTTCTCGTCTCCTCACCACTATTTTCGTCATGCCAACCTACTGCGCGAGCCTGCCGCAAATTCATTCATGTATTCCGCTACCACCAGTTGGTTGATGGTGCGCGATGCGTCAGGGTTGAGTTGGATTTTTTGGCGTGTACCAAATTCGCCGATGACAAGCGGCATCATCATTTTTTCGAAGTAACTTTCGTTGCTCAATAGTTGCGTATTTTGCAGCACTTGCTCATCCGCTTGTTGCTTTACGCCGATAAGCGCATCGAACAAACTGCGCTCGGTTTTAGTGAGTGTGCCGCGTTCCCACAAGCGTTTGTGGATGCGTGTGTATTTGGTGTCGCCTTGGTATTTGGCGCGGAGTTGGTTGTTCTGGCGGTTCAGTTCTTTCACTTTGTCGTGGATGGCATTGAGCGCGCCGATATTGGCGGTCATCTCTTCCTGCGTGACTTCGTTCAGGTTCTTCTTCTTGAACAGCCGCTCCAGTTCTTCTTTGAGGGTGAGGAATTTGGGGTCTTGTTGATCGAAGTTATCCGCCAAGGCTTCACGAGTTTTGCGCAGCGTATTTTTCAGTTTATCTGCCAGCACCAGTTCTTCTTCTTTGACCTTGGTGAACATAAACAACACGTCTTCGAGCGCAACATTGAGCAGGTTGGCGGTGTCGCTGCTGGACTCGATGCTGTCCTTGAGATTGAGCAAATCGAGGTGATTGCAGGTCTCACGGTAGAGCTGATTGAGCTTCTGAAAATCAAGTTGAGCAAGCTGTTCGTAGTCACCTTGCAAGCGAATTAAGTTGTACAGGCTGCGCGCATCAGCGAGGGCTTTTTTGAGAGCCAGCACAGTGGTGCGGTCTTGAATCTGGCTAATCTGTTTAGAAAATTCTTCGGCGTTTTCGACATTGAAGCTGAACAGAATGTCCTTGATGGCTTCAATCTCTAGTGTGATTTCCTCGGCGGTTTTGAACAGGTTGGAGTAGTGCTCAATCTCGTCGCCCAGCTCGGCTTGCAATTCGTCGAAATAGGCTTTATTGGTTTTGTCGAACTCGGTGGTGATGTCAGCGAAATCGACCACGTAACCATAGCGAAAATCTTTGTAAGTGCGATTCACGCGGGTCAGGGCTTGCAGCAGATTGTGCTTGCGAATGACGCGACCGAGGTAGAGCTTTTTTAACCGTCGCGCATCAAAGCCAGTGAGCAACATGTTGTACACAAACAACAGGTCGATCTTGCCCGCTTTGAAAGCCTCTACCCAATCTTTGCGTTCCTGTTTACTGCCCACATCATGCAGAATCAGCGCGGCATTTTTCACGCGATTTTCCAACATTGTTCTGGCGGCGTAACTGTCAGGCTGGTGCGCGGCGATGATGGCTAGTGCTGAATCCTGCACGGCATAAGCGGGCTGCGGCTGATATGCATAGACCGTATTGAAAATCTCAAACATTTTTTTAGCTTGTTCGGAACTATCGCAAATCACCATGCCGCCGATGCTCGCGTCGTTCAGTGCGCTACGACTTTTTTCAAAGTCGCGCACGATGTAATCGAGCATAGGCTCAACAAATTGCGGATGCGCATAGATGAGCTTGCGGTCGATGTCGCCTTGCTGGAGTTCCACTTCCGCGAGTGCCTCTTGCAGTGAGAGCTTGTAGTTGGTGGCAATCTCCTCGCGTATCAGGCGCAGGGTGTAGCCGTCGGCAATCGAGGCGTTGTAGTAATACTTGTGAATGTAGTCGCCAAACAGGGCGCGCGAGTTGTAATCGTCTCCCAATAGCGGCGTGCCTGTAAGCCCGATTTTGATGGCGTTGCCGTCCGACTGCGTGAGGTTCGCAAGAAAGCTGCCACGAGGGTTGTAGCTGCGATGCACTTCGTCCAGAAAATACACGCGCTGGATGCTGACATCGTAATCCTCGGTGCGCACTACATCGGGGTCATCCTCGAATTTTTGAATATTGACCACGGTAATTTCAGCTTTGCCCGTATGGTTGTGCACGGCTAGTGTTGCCTTGATGTCAAGGGCGAAAGCCTCGCGGGAATCTATGGTGTGTACCGTCAAACCACGGCAGGTAAACTCGCGCTGCGCTTGGATAAGTAGGTCGATGCGGTCAACAATAAAGTAGAACTTCGGGATGATGCCCTTGCGCTGAAAATAGTCGGTGAGAAAGCGCGTGTTGTAATACGCCAGCGCGGTTTTGCCGCTGCCTTGGGTGTGCCAGATGATGCCTTTGCGGACACCCGCATCGAGCTTGCGTTCTATCGCTTTGGTGGCGAAAAGTTGCGGGTAACGCATGACATGCTTGTGCAGACCATCCGCCTCGTTCACATAAACCAGCGCGTATTGCAGCATGAACGAAAGACGGTCGCGACTGAACAGCGAGGTGCAAATGCGGTTGGTCGGTGTGTCGGGCGATTTGTTGCTGATGAACTCCGGGCTGTGTTTGATGACGTTTAGGTTGTTGTCGCGCAGCACTTCGTTTTCGAGTGCGTCGTCCTCGTCAGCCAGCAAGTCGGCTAGATTCAGCGTTTCTTCTTCGCGGAAATAATTGAAGCTGGGCGCATCGTATGAAGGGCTGGCGTAGAACGCACCCTCGATGGGCTGAGGTGTGCCGTCGTCGTATTCCATGTTGTTGGAGAACACCATCAACTGGGTGATATTGATGAAGCGGCGGAAGCGCGGATTGCGGCTACGCGTGATGATACGGTTGCGCTCTGCCAGCACACCTTCGCGGTTGTTGGGTTTTTTGACTTCGATGAAAACCAGCGGCAAGCCGTTGATGAGCAGGGTGATGTCGGGGCGAAACTCGTCATCGCCGTTTTTGCAGGTCAGCTCGGTAACGACATGAAAGCTGTTGTTATCAAAATTCGTAAAGTCGATTAGCTTGATGCCAGAGCGCGCGGTGAGCCGCTCGTAAAAAGCCTTGCCGAGGTCTTCGTTATCTAGCAAGAGTTTGACATCGACCAGCAAGCGGGCTATGTCTGCACTATCTACATCGGGATTGATCTTGGCGACAGCGGAACGAAACAGATCAGGGAAGATGTTGGTGTCTTCATCTCATGTGCAATTTTTGAGCGAGAGATAGCGATAGCCGAGGCGCACCAAATGCAGAATGCAGGGGATTTTGACTCTTGAATCTTCACTAAAAACCATCAGGATATTTCCTATCGTTTATTGGCTTGCCGATTACAAATTGCAGCAATTTAGTTAGCGTTAGCGCAGTGTCGCCGAGCTGTGTGCGGCATAACCCAATTGACTCATCACGCCCGCCCCAAAACGTTTGGCGAGGCGGTCGGCGAAGCCCTCTTTGACGGTGAAGTTGACGATGTTTTCTTGTTTGATGACATCGCGTGCCACCGATTCGACGCTGCCGTAACCATCGGACAGCCCCAGTTCGATACTCTTTTGCCCGTTCCACACCAAGCCGCTAAAAGTATCGGACGTTTCTTTGAGACGTTTACCGCGTCCTGCTTTGACCACTTGAATAAATTGCTGATGAATTTCGGCTAGCATTTGTTTGGCAAACTCTTGTTGTTCAGGTTTGCTAGCAGTGAAGGGATCAAGAAATCCCTTATTAGCTCCTGCGGTGACGAGGCGACGTTCTACGCCGAGTTTCTCCATTAAACCCGTGAAGCCAAAGCCATCCATACGCACGCCGATTGAGCCGATTAGGCTGGCCTTATCGACGAAAATTTTATCGGCTGCGACAGCGATGTAATAGCCACCCGATGCGCAAATATCTTCGACCACAACGTAGAGTGGAATGGTGGGATGCAGGGCGCGCTGACGACGAATTTCATCGTTAATCTGTCCCGCTTGGACGGGGCTGCCGCCAGGGCTGTTGATACGCAGAATCACCGCTTGCGTACCTTTGTCCGCGAACGCGTCTTGCAAGCTGGGAATGAGATTGTCGGCACTGGCGGCACTATCGGAAGAAATTTCGCCTTGCAAGTCAATCAGCGCGGTATGTTTGCCGGTGCTCAAGGTTGTATCTGAGCTGCTCAACCAGCCCATCGTGGCAAAAAAAACTAAGAATAAAAAAGCGAAGGTGAGGGTGCGAAAAAAGATATTCCAGTGCCGCGTGCGTCGTTGTTCTTGTAGAGCCGACATAGCAAGTTTTTCGAGTACGCCGCGTTCCCAGTTGTTTTGTTCTGACATGGTGTTTCCTTATTTATAAATTAAGCGTTGAGTGCCAACCAAGCATCGAGTTGAGCAAAATTATCGAGCAATGCGAGCGGGTTTAAGGCGCGTAACTGTTCGGGTGGGTGCGCACCATGTCCCATCGCCAGCGCATCGACTTGGGCATTTTGCGCCAGTAATAAATCATGCGAGGTGTCGCCTATCATCAAGGTGCGAGAAGCTGCCACACCAAGCTCTTCCATCAGCTCAAACAGCATAGTCGGGTCAGGTTTAGAGACGGTTTGTTCGGCGGTACGCGTGGCATGAAAGTAGTGTTTCATATTGCAAGAATTGAGTGCGCGTTCTAAACCGTTGCGATTTTTACCCGTTGCCACGCCTAATAAATACCCAGCGCGATGTAACTCGGCGATAGTTTCGCGTGCGCCTTCGAACAGCGGAATCGCGCCATCTTGTGCCAAAAAATGATGGCGATAACGCGCTACCAGCGGCTCGTACATTGCATCGGGCGCATTCGGCACCGCGTAGCGCAATGCCTGTTGCAACCCTAAGCCAATCACATGGCGCGCCATCTCATCGCTCGGCACTTCTAAATCTAAATCGCGACAGGCCATTTGAATCGATCCCGCAATCACAGCGGTCGAATCCATTACCGTGCCATCCCAATCAAACACAATTAAATCGTAGCGTTTACTCATTTTATTTCGTCCAAATCGTCGCTTAAAAAATAGCCGCGCAGTTTATCACCCGCACATGTTTGACAGGGGACGCATGGATTGAAATAAACCAAAACCCTAACAAAAAGGTGGGACTACCTGGGAAGACGTGGATTTAGTCGAGATATGGGATAAGTTTTGGGCGTGATAATTTATAGGTTTATTTGATTTTTATTTGGTAAAAGTGACTAAAGTACGGTAAAATTCTTCTCTTTAGTCGGGTGCTTAGCTCAGTTGGTAGAGCACCGCCCTTACAAGGCGATTGTCGGCGGTTCGACCCCGTCAGCACCCACCAAGCTAAACAAGCTAAACAAGTTTACAATTTTGGAGTGGTAGTTCAGTTGGTTAGAATACCGGCCTGTCACGCCGGGGGTCGCGGGTTCGAATCCCGTCCACTCCGCCAGCATCGTGTTAATTTTTTGATTTTTATAAGTTTTTTATAAAAAATCTATAAATCAGCAAGTGACACAAAAAAGGGACACAACTAATCGGTTGTTGTCCCTTTTTTATGCCTATATTCCTAGCATCGCACCTTAAAATTTCCAAACACTGCCTTTTACTAGTTCCGTTTAACCATGCCGAGCTGGTGTTTATCTTGATAATTGCGCTAATGAAACGCCACAGTTACATACATGATGAGTCATTTTTTATTCGCTCAAGGCGGTGATTCGTTAAACTTTTTCCAACAACTCCGTCAACAGCTCTGCCGATTGCGCGGAATTGCTCAAGGTCTCGCCGCTGAGCCAAAACACGTCTTCGGCGCGGCTGCCTAGGGTGTTGATTTTGGCTCGGTGCAAGCGCACTTGATGCTGGTCGAAAATCTGTGCGATGCGCGCCAATAATCCAGGGCGGTCGCCGCCGATAAACGACAGCATAAACAAGCCTCGGCTGGCGTTTTCCAAACTGACTTTGTTGCCGATGGGAAAGTGTTTGAGCTGGCGATTGACGCGCCCACTGGAGGTAATCTGTATCGCTTTACCAAGTTGGATTTCTTGCGCGAGTTCAAATTCGATATACGCCATGATGTCGCGATACGAAGTGTTGCTCGCGCTGGCTTGCATAATCTGAAAACTATTCAGCGCGTAACCGTGGCGCGTGGTGTGAATTTTGGCTTCGACGATGGTGTAATTCATGCGCGCAAAAAAGTCGCAAATACGCGCGAATAAAGCGCGCTGGTCGGGGCAATACACCAGCACTTGCAAGCCTTCTCCCGCGCGGCTTAAACGTGCGCTGACGATGGCGGAGTCGGCATTGGTTTTGAACGCCAGTAAGCGCGTGTGCCAAGCGATTTCTTGCGCTTCATGGTCGAGGAAGTAGCTGTCTTCAAGCTGCGCCCACAGCAGTTGGTAAGTAGCACTGGGCAGCGCGTATAAATTGAGCGTGGCGGCAGCAGTAGAGCGTATTTCGCTTAAGAGATCAGCGACTTTTCCGTCACTCAAATAACGCCGCGTGCGCAGGAATAAATCTTCCATCAGCTTGGCTTTCCACGCATTCCAAACTTTCGGACTGGTGCCGCGCACATCGGCGACGGTGAGCAAATACAGCGCGACTAAATAGCGATCATTTTTGATTTTTGCGGCGAAGTCAGCGATGACATCCGGGTCGGAAATATCTTGTTTTTGTGCGGTCGCCGACAGGTTCAAATGTTGCTCAACCAGCCACACCACCAGCTCGGTATCGTCGCGACTTAAACCGTGATGTTTGCAAAATTGGCGCGCATCTTTTTTGCCGAGTTGCGCGTGATCGCCGCCGCGACCTTTGGCGATGTCGTGAAATAATCCCGCCACATACAACACTTCGGGACGCGCGAACGCGTTGATAAGTTGGCTGCACATTGGATGTTCGTGCGCGAATTCCGCCACGGCAAAACGGCGCAGATTACGCACCACCATGAGGATATGTTCGTCCACGGTATAGACGTGAAATAAATCATGTTGCATCTGTCCGACAATGCGTCCAAAGGCGGGAATATATCGCCCCAAAATGCCGTATTGATTCATGCGCCGCAGCACATGGAGCAAGCCTTGCGGTTGGCGAAAAATTTCCATAAAGCGCGCGCGATTTCCCGCGTCGCGGCGAAATCCAGTGTCGATTTTGTGCTGGGCGCGCCATACCGCGCGCAATGTTTTCGCGCTTAAGTCGGTGAGTTCTGGATGCTGTTGCAGCAATAAAAATAATTCAAAAATCGCCGCTGGGGTGTGTTCAAACAATTGCTCGTCGCGTATATCTAGCAGCGTGCCGACCACGCTAAATCGCTCGTTGAGCGGATGGCGTAACGGTGTGACGCGGAACAAATAATCGTGCAGATTTTGCAGCACGATGGTGTTGAACTGGCGCACCGCGCGGCGCGTTTGGTAATAGCGTTGCATCAAATGTTCAGAGGCACGGCGATGCGCCGATGCGTCGATGCCCATTTGTTCGGCGAGCGGCGTTTGAAAATCAAACAGCAATCTGTCCTCGCGACGCTTGGCTAAATAATGCAAACGCGAGCGATAATTTTTCAGCAGATTGTCGTGCTTGGCGATTTGTTTTGCCTCGTTAACGCTGATCAAACCTGACTTTGCCAGCGCTTGCCAAGTTGTGCCCAAACCTGCCGCGCGGCTTATCCACATCACGGTTTGCAAGTCGCGCAAACCGCCGGGACTTTCTTTTAGATTGGGTTCTAGATTGAAATCGGCATCGACAAAACGCGCGTGACGTTGCTGCTGTTCTTTAAGTTTTGCGTTAAAAAAATCGCAGGGATTTAAGTGGCTAAGTGTGGCGGTTTGCAGCGCGGAAAAAAGTTTTGCATCACCGCAAATCAAACGCGCTTCGAGCAAATTCGTTTGCACTGTGATGTCGTGTGATTCGCTCAAGCACTCGTCTAGTGTGCGGATGCTGTGTCCAACTTCCAAGCCCATATCCCAAAGTTGCGCAACCAATTCGGAGAGTTTTGCTTGCAGCAATTCATCCGCTGTTTCGTCCAACAAAATGAGTAAATCTATGTCGGATTTAGGAGCGAGTTCAGCGCGTCCATAACCGCCCACTGCGACCAGCGCGATGTTGGCAGGCAAGGCGAGCGCGTCCCAAACTCGGCGCAGATATTGGTCGATTAAACGACTGTGCGCGACGAGTTGCCGCGCCACTAGCCCATGTTGCAAAAATTTTTGCTCAAGCGCGGCGCGGTCACGACGCAGTTCGTCGCGCAGTTCGGTAGTTGAAGGCATAGAAAATTCTTGGAGTTAATGATGTTCAGCCGTTTTTTCCAAATTAAATTGTTGTGCGTTACGACTAATAATGAGAAGTAAAACGCCAGAATAAATAAAGGTGGAAAGCACAATGACACCAATTACGACAGCTTTGAAAATTTCAAGATGTTCAAACGAGGCGGGAATCATGCTGAGCATCACAATTGACAGGCCACCTTTAATGCCTGCAAAGGTTAATACGCTCCACCAGCGTGTGTTGACTGCAACCATGTGAGGCGTTTTGGTGGTAATCCAAGCAAATAGTCCGAGCATTACGGCACGAATTACTGTCGTGGCTAAAAACATCACTAGGATTTCAAGGCGATATTTCCACAGCAAACTGAGGTCGATCATTTCCGCCATTGCTACGAACAAAATTGTATTGGCTACTAATGCCAACAGTTGAATATCTTCTTTGGTGCGCAGATGGCGATCTCGCTCTGCAACAGTAGCTTTAATGCGGCTTAATACTTTACTAATGACTTTGGGAGAGGTGTTCTTATTCAGAATATCTTGTTGTAGTTCAGCCTCATCTTTATCCATCTGCTGTCTGTCTTTAGCGAGTGATTGGGTCATCACATGATGCACGGTAATGGTGGCAAAGATACATGCCAAAATTCCAGATAGGTGCATATGCGAATGTGCGCCAAACAAATTGAGCAAGCCATAAAAATGTTCTGCCAACTCGAAAGCCCCATAACCCGTGATAATCAGCACCATCATTTCAGCAGTACGATTTTCTGTGGTCTTCAAAAATGTCAGTCCCGCAAACCCAATGATTACACCGACCAATATCGAGCCGAGCACGACAGACAAGCTAATTTTTAAAACATAGCCAGTAGAAATTTCACCGCCATTTAATGCGTACAGCCCGATAAAAACGAAAACGATCAATGCGGTGGCATCGTTAAACAGGCTCTCGCCTTCGGCAAGTATCTTGAGTTTATGCGGCAACTCAAATTTGGAAAAAATGCTCACCACCGAAACAGGGTCGGTTGCCAAGACCATCGCAAATAACACAATCACGGCAGCACTGGACAGCGCGTAATCTGCAAATAACCAGTCAGCGATAAATAAAGCCGTCAACACCGACAAAACCACAGCCACGATAGTTAAATAAATTAGGCTGAGACAGTGTTCCTTCAAGTCAGCCAGCTTCAGCTCTAGAGAATCCGAAATGAGCAAAATGGGAAGTAGCAAAATTACCAACGATGAAAAACTTGCTTGGTCACCTGTGAGGACGGGAGCGTTGGCTAAAGCAAAATGTGCAATGAATGAAAGTGCAATCAGCCCCAGCGGGGTAGGTACTCTAAATTTATCTTCAAGTTGCAAAGCAAGGAAGAGTATTCCTGTAATCATCAATAAGGTTGTAATCATTTTATTCCCTAAGCAACTTCCTAATTTATTGCGTTACTCATTCTTCGTGCTTTGCACTTGAAAGCTGGGTGCGACGTAGCCTGTTGCAGTTAGAACACTCGGAACGGTAGAAGCATTGCCATCGCGCAACGTCATGCAATGCGGCGACATAATTTCCACACCCGCAGCGTCAAATTGTTTTTGGATGTTGCGATGTAAATCGGAGTAAATCACTGCCATTTTTTCTGGCTGTTTGGTGTAGGCATTGATTTCATAAGCGACATACCAATCATCCAAGGAGGTTTGCAGAACAAATGGTTTAGGGTCACTTAACAGCTTGTCGGTATCCAGTGCCGCAGCGATCATTAAATTCTCGACTTGTTGCCAAGGCACGTCATAACCAATGGTGATTGAGGTATGCAGAATCACGCCTAAACCTGAAGCCGCAGAAGTGCTGTAGTTAATAATTTGTGTTCCCATCACCAAGGAATTGGGAATGGTGATGACGACATGTTTGATAGTTTTGACGCGTGTGACTAGCAGCGTTTTCTCCACTACGTCGCCTACGGTGTCGCCCACTTTGATGCGGTCGTTCAACTTAAATGCACGGGTATAAGTCAAGATGACACCCGCCACGATGTTGGAAATGGCGGATGAGGAGGCAAAGGAAATGATTGCGCCCAGCACCAAACCTACGCCTTGAAAAGCTTGTGAGCTTGAGCCGGGTATGTAAGGGTAGGCACTGATTAATGCGGTCACAATAATCAAGAAGCGCACAATCTGATAAGTGGGGCGCGCCCAATCGTCATAGAACCAATCGAGCTTCAAATCACCTTGTTCTATCAAACTGAACAGCGCAGCAATCACCTTCAGCGCGTAAAAAGCCACGATGCCTATCACCGCTATCGAAAACATATTGGGGAGATAGTTTACGAAGCCATAAATGATGGCGGTGAATGGTGAAAGTAAATAATCAAATACCGTTGCGCTGAACTTGCTGGTTTCAGGGAAAAAACTAAGGATAAGCGGCAGTAAAAAATAGAAGCAAAGCAACACGCCCAACATTCGCAAGGCTTTTAGTGCCAATAACACCAAGTTTTCGAGTTGATGCGCCGATAATACTTCGGCTCCTTTGAGTTGCAAGCCGCGTGTGCCACTTTCGTGTAACACCGCCAGTTTCTTGTTTAGCCAAACAAAGGCACGGTTATTCCAACGTAATGCCTGCCATAACAGCAGAATCGCCAGCAAGGTATAAACCGTACCCAAAGCATAACTTTCCCAAGAGTGCTGGGCGCGATAGCTGGTAACGGCAAGTTGAAGGTGTTGCAAGGTGTCTTGAGCAAGCAGGGCTGCGGTTTTGCCAGTAGGCAGCGCATCGGCTTCGCTAACCACAATCAATACCGTTTGCTTGTTACCAATCTCATAGCCGCCATTGTTCTGAGTGATTTTTAGCGTATTGGGATTGCTCCGACCTTTTGCAAAAGATTGGATATTTTGTTGTACAAGCTCGGCGCGTTTCTGTGGTGTTAATGAGCTTACTGGACTGCTTGAAATGACCATCAACTCATTGCCGTCCAGCGTGACTGGAAATTTGCTCGCTTGGGTCGTTACAGGTACAGAAGATTGCGCCGCGACAGAAGACGCAGTCAGCGCAACGGTGGTGGCAATTGCTTGCATTGGTAAAACAGCTTCAGCCGCCCAAGTGCTATTGAAGCTACAAGCACAAGCAAGCAACTGCAAAGCTAAAACGGTTTTTTTAAGCATGGTGTATTGAGTCCCGAATCGTTTATCTTTGCTCGCTGGTGAGTTGTGTGTAAGGCTTCCGTTTACTTGGTCATCATATCACCTAATGCGCTTGTAAAATCTGTATTTTAGAGTTGAATCTGCCCCTCAATTGGAAATTTTTTAGCCAAAGTTCGGTGCTGGGCAGCCATCGGAAACGGTGAGCACTTCGTAGCCGGTATCCGTAACTAAAATCGTATGTTCAAATTGCGCGGACAAGCTGTGATCTTTGGTCACCACCGTCCAGCCATCGCCCAATTGTTTAATGTCTTTTTTGCCCGCGTTGATCATCGGCTCGATGGTGAATATCATGCCAGCTTCGAGCTTTAATCCAGTCTTGGGACGACCGTAATGCAGTACTTGCGGCTCTTCGTGAAATTCCGCACCGATGCCGTGGCCGCAAAATTCGCGCACCACGCTATAGCCCATCGGTTCAACAAAACTTTGTATCGCAAACCCCACATCGCCCAAATACGAACCCGCCTTGACGGTGCGGATGCCGCGCCACATGGATTGATAAGTAATCTCGCATAAACGCTTCGCTTGTATCGACGGCTCGCCGACATAAAACATACGGCTGCTGTCGCCGTGATAACCGTCTTTAATGACGGTGATGTCGAGATTGACGATGTCGCCATTTTTCAAGGCTTTGTCGCTGGGTACGCCATGGCAGATTTGATGGTTAATCGAGGTGCAAATAGATTTTGGGTAAGGCTTGTGTCCGCCCGGCGCGTAATTGAGCGGCGCGGGGATGCCTTTTTGCACATCGACGATTAAGTCGTGGCAGAGTTTGTCCAGTTCGTTGGTGGTGACACCCGCAGTGACGAAGGGCGCGATGTAGTCGAGGACTTCACTGGTCAAACGACCGGCGATGCGCATTTTTTCGATTTCGGATTGAGATTTGATAGAGACAGGCATGGTGGTTTAGGCTTGGGTGGTGCGTTAAAAAAGTGCGCGAGAATATCACGCGAATCTAGTTGATGAAAATTGTCATTAGGAACTAAACTGCGCGCCGCGCGAATTGCGTGGCGCAGCACAATTCTTAAATTTATCTTTGGAGTCGGTATGAAAAAATCACTAGCGATCGTTTTGTTATTGTCTGCCAGCGTGAATGCTTACGCGGTGGATGCAGGTGCGGTATTAGGCGGTGCATTGGGCGGCGGTGCGGGTGCGGCGGTCGGACATAACGTGGGCGGTCGTAATGGCGCAATTATTGGTGGTGCGCTCGGTGGTGCAGCAGGGGCTGCCGTGGGTTCTCACAACAATGCACAAGCGCAACCTGTGCCGCAAGACCGCCGTGGTCGCGATGAAGAAGACGATGAAGATCATCATCACGACCGCGAGCATGGTCATAAACATGGTCACGATGATTAAAGCGGTTGTAGATTAAATTTTTAAGGAGAGCGACATGAAAAAATTAAGTTTAGTGGCGGTGCTGTTGTTGAGTGCGTGTGTGAATGATCCGCAAATGGGTAGCACGGTAGGCGGCGCAATCGGTGGCGGTACGGGGGCGGCGATAGGCTACGGCTTGGGTGGTCAAGACGGCGCGATTTTGGGCGGCGCATTGGGCGGTGCAACGGGTGCAGCGGTGGGCAATAATCGCAGCAATCGTGGCGGTAATAACCAAGGCGATTACCGTAACGGCTCAAATCAACGCGACAATCAAGACTACCGTGATGAGCGTCGTAGTCATGACCATGGTGATGGTGAAGATCGTCGTCAACGTCGCGAGCATGATAGTGAAGACGATTAGTCTAGTTTGATACGCTCAAATTATTTTTGAGTGGGTAAGTAAAGAGGCATAGCAATTCGTTGCTGTGCCTCTTTGTCTTAGTGTGATTTTAGAAAGCCAACATGAGCCAACCTGTTTACGACGAATCATCCTTCAAAGTGTTGCGCGGGCTCGACCCTGTGCGGCAGCGTCCGGGCATGTACACCAATTTGGAAAGTCCCACTCATCTCATCGCCGAGGTGGTGGATAACGCCTGCGATGAGGCTTTGGCGGGCTACGCCAAAAGCATTGCGGTGACTGCGTTTGAGGATGGTTCGATTGCGGTGTTGGACGACGGGCGCGGCATTCCTGTTGGACTACATCCTGAAGAAGGCGTGTCGGTGGTCGAGGTGGCATTTACCGTGCTGCATTCGGGCGGCAAATTCGATAAAGAATCGGACGGTGCGTATAAATTTTCGGGCGGGCTGCATGGCGTGGGCGTGGCGGTGACCAACGCGTTGTCGCATAAAGTTGAGGTAACCGTGTGTCGCGATGGTGGCGAATACTTCATTCGTTTTTTGGATGGCGTGGCAGAAAAACCGCTTGCACAAATTGGCACTTGCCCGAAAAAACGCAGCAGCACTTTGGTGCGCGCGTGGCCGAACGGCAAGTATTTCGATACACCGAATGTGCTGATGGCGGAGCTGGAACGTTCTTTACGCTCGAAAGCGGTGTTGCTGCCCGGCGTGCAAGTGAGCTTGCTCACCATGAAGACGGGCGTGACGCAAACTTGGACGTATCCCGATGGGCTGCGCGGCTATTTGACACAAGCCTTGGGCGAACAAGAGTGTGCCGTGCCGATTTTTCATGGCGAAAAATTTGTCGCTAAAGGCAGCGATAGCGGCTACGCGGCGGGCGAAGGCGCGGCATGGGCGTTTACCTGGACGGAAGAGGGCGCGCTGACGCGTGAGTCGTATGTGAATTTGATTCCCACGCTGAACGGCGGCACGCACGATGCGGGCCTGCGCGACGGGATTTTTGCAGCGGTAAAAAGTTTTATCGAGATGCACGGCTTAACGCCCAAAGGCGTGAAACTGGTCTCGGATGATGTGTTCTCGCGCGTCAGTTTAGTGCTCTCCGCCAAGGTGCTCGACCCGCAATTTCAAGGACAAACCAAAGATAAATTAGTGTCGCGTGACGCGTTGAAATTAGTCGCGCTGATGATTACCGATCCGCTGTTGTTGTGGCTCAACGAACACATTGAGTACGGCAAAAAAATCGCTGAAATCACCATCCGCCAAGCGCAAAGTCGGATGCGTTCGGCGCAAAAAGTCGAGAAGAAAAAAGGTTCTAGCGTGGCGGTGTTGCCGGGCAAGCTGACTGATTGCGCCAGCAATGACGCGACGCGCAACGAGTTGTTTTTAGTCGAGGGTGATTCGGCGGGCGGCTCGGCTAAGCAAGGTCGCAACAAAGAATTTCAAGCGATTTTGCCGTTGCGCGGCAAGGTGTTGAACACATGGGAAGTCGATCGCGACCGCTTGTTTGCTAACGCCGAAGTGCACGACATCGCGGTCGCCATCGGCATCGACCCGCATGGCATGAATGACACGATAGACCTTGCTGCGATGCGTTACGCCAGCGTTTACATCATGGCGGATGCGGACGTGGACGGCTCGCATATTTCGACTTTATTACTGACTTTATTCTTCAAACATTTTCCGCAAGTGGTTGCGGCGGGGCGCATTTTGGTGGCACAGCCGCCGTTGTTCCGCGTCGATGTACCAGCCGTGGGCAAGAAGCCAATGCGCAAAATTTACGCGCTGAATGCGGCGGAATTAGCGGGCATCGAAGATCGCTTGCGCGGTGAAAAAATTCGCGAAGGGGCGTGGTCGGTATCGCGCTTCAAAGGCTTGGGCGAGATGAATGCGATTCAGTTGTGGGAAACCACTATGAATCCCGATACGCGGCGCGCGTTGCGCGTGCAGTTTGATGCGGCGAGTTTTAGCGATACGGAAAATATGATGACCATGTTGATGGGTAAACAAGAATCGAGTACGCGACGCGCTTGGTTGGAATTTCACGGTAATGAGGTAAATGGCGATGTCTAATCACCCCGAACACTATGTAGGCGAACTCGATTTAGACGACGCAAGTGCCGCTGAAATCGTCGAGGTTTTGCCTCTTGCCGCATCAGGAAAAAATGCCGCGCGCGTGTTTAGTGCTTTGCCACCGCCGCCCGAAGGCGATGTGGTGCCGCTGGCGCAATACGCTGAACGGGCTTATTTGGAATATGCGGTATCCGTGGTGAAAGGGCGCGCCTTGCCCGATGTGTGCGACGGACAAAAACCTGTGCAGCGGCGCATCTTGTATGCCATGCGCGAGATGGGCTTAACCGCTGTCAGTCGCCATGTGAAATCGGCGCGGGTGGTCGGCGAAGTGTTGGGTAAATTTCATCCGCATGGCGACTCGTCTGCTTATGAAGCGATGGTGCGCTTGGCGCAAAGTTTTTCGCTGCGCTATCCGCTGGTGGATGGGCAAGGTAATTTTGGGTCACGCGATGGCGACAACGCGGCGGCGATGCGTTACACGGAAAGTCGTTTAACGCCGATTGCGGAATTATTGCTGTCAGAAATCAATATGGGCACGGTGGATTTCGAGCCGAATTACGACGGGGCGTTTATCGAACCCGCCTTGTTGCCCGCGCGGCTGCCGATGGTGTTATTGAATGGCGCGTCAGGCATTGCGGTGGGCATGGCGACCGAAATTCCTTCGCACAATTTGCGCGAAGTGGGCGCGGCCGCAGCGGCGGTGGTGCGCAATCCTGACCTCACGGCGGACGAATTATTGGCGCATGTGTTAGGCCCTGATTTACCTGGTGGCGGACAAATTATTTCTTCGGCTGCGGAGATCCGCGAGTGTTATCGCACGGGGCGCGGCTCGTTAAAAATGCGTGCGCGTTGGAACGTTGAGGAGTTGGCGCGCGGCCAATGGCAAGTGGTGATTTACGAATTGCCGCATGGCGTTTCGACCAAAAAAATCCTCGAAGAAATCGAAGATTTAACCAACCCAAAAGTGCGCGCCAACAAAAAATCGTTGTCGCCCGATCAGGTGCAAAACAAAGCGTTGATGTTGGCTATGCTGGATAAAGTCGCCGATGAATCCGATAAAGATCAGGCGATACGTTTGGTGTTAGAGCCGAAATCCAGCCGCTTGGCGGTGGCGGACATGATGGCGGTGTTGCTCGCGCACACCAGCTTGGAATGCTCGCTGTCATTGAACATGGTGATGATTAGCTTGGACGGTCGTCCGCAGCAAAAACCGCTCGCCACGATTTTGCGTGAATGGGGGCAGTTCCGCGTCGCAACCGTATTTAGACGCGTGACGCATCGCCTCAGTCAGGTCAACGAGCGCATCCACATTTTAGAAGGACGCATGATTGTCTATTTGAATGTTGATGAAGTAATCAAATTGATACGCGAATCGGACGAGCCGAAAGCGGCGTTGATGGCGCGCTTTGCCTTGTCGGAACGCCAAGCCGAAGACATTTTAGAAATTCGTTTGCGTCAATTGGCGCGTTTGGAAGGCATCAAAATTGAGCGCGAATTAAACGCGCTTAAAGACGAGCGCACCAAGTTGGAAAAACTTTTGGCAAGCGACAAAGCCTTGCGCACTTTGGTGGCGAATGAAATTGATGCGGATGTCAAAACGTTTGGCGATGAACGTCGCACCCTGATTGAAGCGGCGAGTCGCACTGTGTTGAGCGTGGCAGTGGTTGACGAAGCCGTGACCGTCATCGTGTCCAATAAACATTGGGTGCGCACGCGGCTCGGACACGGACAAGATTTGAGCACGCTGGCGTTCAAAGACGGCGACGGTTTGTGGGCGAGTTTCGAGTGTCGCAGCACGGATAGCTGCATCGTGATGTGTAGCAATGGTCGCGTGTGCAGCGTGCCTGTCTCGGCGTTGCCAGGCGGACGCGGCGATGGTGTGCCGCTGACCACTTTAATTGAGCTGGCGGCAGGTGCACGCATCGTGCAAGTGCTGTGCGGCAATAGTAGCCAAGCGGTGTTGTGGGCAACGGCGGCAGGCTATGGTTTTAGCTGTACTTTGGGCGATATGGTGGGGCGTAATAAAGCGGGTAAGCAGTTTATTAGCGTAGAAAAAGAAGCGATTTTGCCGCCAGTATTGTTTACGCCTAGCGACACCGCCTTGGTGTGTGCTGCCTCTAAGCAAGGTCGCTTGTTGGTGTTCTCCTTATTGGAATTAAAAGCCTTGAGTGGCGGCGGTAAAGGCGTGATTGTGTTGGGCTTGAGCGACGGCGATGAGTTGGCGGCGGTGACGGTGATTCATCAAGCCAGCTTGCAAGTGACGGTCAACGCGGGGGCGCGTGAGCAGCTGATTAAATTAAGTGATGAAGCACTACAAGTGTATTTTGGCAAACGCGCGCGTGGCGGTAAGGCTGTTTCACTAAAGCCTAATCTACGCGTGTTGGACATAAGCGCAGGTCTGTGAGGAGGGTGGGATGACCATTATTAAACAACAAGATTTCATCGACAGCGTGGCGGACGCGTTGCAATTCATTTCTTACTATCACCCCAAAGATTTTATCGAGCATCTCGCGCACGCTTACGCGCATGAACAATCGCCTGCCGCGAAGGATGCGATGGCGCAAATTCTCACCAATTCGCGCATGTGCGCGGAAGGACATCGACCCATTTGTCAGGACACGGGCATCGTCGTGGCGTTCGTTAAAGTCGGCATGAGTGTGCGTTGGGAGGCCAAGCTGGACGTGGTTGAAATGGTCAACGCAGGTGTGCGTCAAGCCTATTTGCAGCCTGACAATGTGCTGCGCGCATCTATCGTTGCCGACCCTGCGGGCAAGCGTAAAAATACGGGAGATAACACGCCTGCGGTGGTGCATGTCGAATTGGTACAAGGCGATAAAGTCGAAGTGCGTATCGCGGCAAAAGGCGGTGGCTCGGAAAATAAAGCAGTGATGGAAATGCTCAATCCGGGCGATGACATCGTCGAGTGGGTGTTGCAACGTGTGCCTGAAATGGGCGCGGGTTGGTGTCCGCCGGGGATGCTTGGTATCGGCATCGGCGGCACAGCGGAGAAGGCGGTGTTGCTGGCAAAAGAAGCCTTGATGGAGCCTATGGATATGCTCGAACTAAAAGCGCGTGGTGCGCAAACGCGCACCGAAGAATTGCGCATTGAGCTGTACGACAAAATCAATGCGCTCGGCATAGGCGCGCAAGGCTTGGGCGGCTTGACTACGGTAATGGACATCAAAATTTTGGATTATCCGACCCACGCTGCCTCGCAGCCGATTGCGATTATTCCCAATTGCGCGGCGACGCGACATATAGATTTTGCGCTGGATGGGTCGGGCGTGGCGCAGTTTACGCCGCCTGATTTGGCGGATTATCCTGATGTACATTGGCACGCGGCAGAAAATGCACGACGCGTTAATTTGGATACGTTGACGCGTGCGCAAATTGCCGAATGGCAACCGGGTGAAACCGTTTTGTTGTCGGGGAAATTGCTGACGGGACGGGATGCCGCACATAAACGTATTACCGAAATGTTGGCGCGCGGTGAAAAATTGCCTGAAGGCGTGGATTTTAATGGTCGCTTCATTTATTATGTCGGGCCTGTTGATGCGGTGCGTGACGAAGCTGTAGGGCCCGCTGGACCGACCACTGCGACGCGTATGGATAAATACACCGAAGCGATGTTGGCACAAACAGGTTTGATGGGCATGATTGGTAAAGCAGAGCGCGGCGTTGCCGCGATTCAGTCGATTAAAAATCACCAAGCTGTTTATTTAATTGCCATAGGTGGTGCGGCGTATTTGGTGTCGAAAGCCATTCGTCACGCTAAAGTTGTGGCATTTGCCGATTTAGGTATGGAAGCGATTTACGAATTTGAAGTAGAGGACATGCCTGTCACCGTGGCGGTCGATACAAAAGGTCGGTCAGTGCATGATATTGGCCCTGCCGAATGGAAAAAACGTATCGGCATGATTCCGGTGAAGGCGATTTAAGAAGAAAAAGACAAGATAAGTGTCCGCAGATTGCACAGATTAAATAGATTTTAATCAACGTAATCTGCGGATAAAAAAAGATTTTTGGTTTGTTTTTACGAGCAAGCCTTAGTAAGTTTGGCGGGTCTCCCCGCATTACAAGGTAGTGAACCTGGTCAGGTCCGGAAGGAAGCAGCCACAGCTATTTATTGTAAGTGCCGGGGGTAAGGCTCGCCTCCTATTGAGGTATATGAATTTTTCATATACCTATCATCTGCAAAGTTTCAAGGAACCCTAGATATGTCAGCTAGCACGGTACTAGCCCGCAAATGGCGACCGAAGAACTTTGCCCAATTGGCGGGGCAGCAACACGTCGTTCAGGCGTTGAGCAATGCGCTGTCGCAAAATCGGCTGCATCACGCCTATCTGTTCACGGGCACGCGCGGCGTGGGTAAAACCACCATCGCGCGCATCTTTGCCAAATCTCTGAATTGTTTAACAGGCATCACTGCCACGCCGTGCGGAGTGTGTAGTGCGTGTAGTGATATTGATGCGGGGCGTTTTGTTGATTTAATCGAGTTGGATGCGGCATCCAATACGCAAGTTGACAGTATGCGTGAGCTGCTCGAAGGGGCGCTGTATGCGCCGACCAGTGCGCGCTTCAAGGTTTATATCATCGACGAAGTACACATGCTGTCGAAGTCGGCATTCAACGCGATGTTGAAGACTTTGGAAGAGCCGCCCGCGCATGTGAAATTTATTTTAGCGACCACCGATCCGCAAAAAATCCCTGTCACGGTGTTGTCGCGTTGCCTGCAGTTTAATCTCAAACAACTGCCGCCCGCGCTGATTGCTACGCATTTGCAATATGTGTTGACTGAGGAGCAAATCGCGTTTGAAGCGGCAGCGGTGAATCTAGTGGCGCGCGCAGCGAGTGGCAGTATGCGCGACGCGCTGAGTCTGATGGACCAAGCGATTGCGTTCTCGGCGGGCAGCGTGAATGAAGCGATTGTGCGCAATATGTTGGGCGCAATTGACCATACTTATTTGTTTGATTTGCTCAACGCCTTGCAGCAGCAAAACGGCGCGGCGTTGTTGGCGGTAGCCGACAATATGTCTAGCCGCAGCATTGCGTTTGACGTGGCGTTGCAAGAATTAGCTAGTTTGTTGCATCGCATCGCGCTGGCGCAGACCGTGCCTGCCGCGATTGCTGAAGATGATCCACATGCTGCGGCGTTGTTGGAGTTGGCGCAATTGTTGACGGCGGCGGATGTGCAGTTGTATTACCAAATTGCGATTCATGGTCGCGCTGAAATCGACTTAGCACCCGATGAATATGCAGGTTTTACCATGACGCTGTTGCGTATGTTGGCGTTCGCGCCAAGTAAAGGGAGCATTGGCAATACCTCGGCGGCGATGGCGAAGTCGCCTCTACTAGCAAAAACGGCGACGGCTAACCTCGCGCCAGCCGTTGCGATGCTGGCGCAACCCGCAGCGATTTACGAGGTGGCAGAAGTCACTGCCGTGACGCAACCCGTCGCGACCGCTCAGCCCAGAATTATCCCACCCGCACTTGCCGCAGGAGAATTGCCCGATTGGGCGAATTTGTTGGCGCAATTAAATTTGCAGGGACTGGCGGGGCAGTTGGCGAAAAACTGCGTGTTGGAAAGCCTAGCGGGCGAGCGCATGGTGTTGAGTTTGTCCGCCGAGCATAAAGGGCTGCAAAACAATAAGGTTGCTTTTGAACGCTTGCAAGCGGTGTTGAGCGACTATTTTGCGCGTCCGATGAAAATGCAGATTGTGCTTGGTCAAAATAGCACTGCAACGCCTGCGATTGTTGAGCAACAAGTTAAATCAGATCGTCAGCAGCAAGCCAATGAGGCGATTGCGACGGACGATTTTGTTATGGCTGCGCAAGCCGAATTGGGCGCGCAGTTGTTAAATGATTCAATCAGAGCAATTTAAGTTTTAGGAGAGCAAAAAATGATGAAGGGCGGATTAGGCGGCTTGATGAAACAAGCGCAACAAATGCAGCAAAACATGGAAAAAGCAAAGGCTGAATTGGCGAGCGTGGAGGTCGAAGGACAAGCGGCATCAGGCATGGTGAAAGTGCTGATGACGTGTGCGCATGATGTGCGTCGTGTGAGTTTGGACGACAGCGTATTGGGCGACGATAAAGAAATGTTGGAAGATTTGTTGGTGCTGGCGATGAACGACGCGATGAAAAAAATTGCTGCGACTACGGCGCAACGTATGAGTGGTTTTTCGGCTAGCTTGCCGCCTGGCATGAAAATGCCGTTTTAAGATTAACTAAACAAAGCGTGAAAATTCCTTCACATCTTGAATCCTTAATTAGTTCGTTGCGCTGTTTGCCAGGCGTGGGTCCTAAATCTGCACAACGTATGGCGTATCACTTGTTGCAGCGTGATCGTGAAGGCGCATTGTTGTTAGCAAAATCGCTGGCAGCAGCAGCGCAAAACATCCAGCATTGCACGCGCTGTAACAACTTTTCCGAACATGTTATTTGCAGCATGTGCGCGGCAGATGAGCGCGATGAAAGTTTGCTGTGCGTGGTGGAAATGCCAGCGGATTTGTTGATGATGGAGCAAACGCTGTGTTATCGCGGTCGCTATTACGTGTTGATGGGTAGGTTGTCGCCCTTGGATGGTATCGGTGCGAAAGAATTGCATTTGGATAGATTGCAAAAGCGCGTGCAAGAGCAGCCTTGTGAGGTGATTTTGGCAACTAACTTTACGGTTGAGGGTGATGCCACCGCGCATTACTTGGCGGCAATGTTGCACTCGCTTGGAATTAAAGTCTCTCGTATTGCGCGCGGTTTGCCTGTTGGGGGCGAACTCGAACAAGTTGATGCGGGAACGCTGGCGCAAGCCGTAATGGAACGACGTGAAATGGTGCTATGAAGAAAAAATTTGAAGCAGTAATCGAGCCAGAAACACCTGAGCGTGGCGAAAAATTACAAAAAGTCTTAGCCCAAGCAGGCTTTGGTTCGCGCCGCACTATGGAGGAGTGGATTGCCAGTGGCGGAGTAAGCGTCAATGGCGAACCTGCAACCCAAGGGATGCGCGTGGTAACGGGCGATTTAATTCGCACCGACCGCCGCACCATCCGCGTGGGCGAGCGCGAGCACGATGTGCGAATTTTGTTGTATCACAAACAAGAAGGCGAAATCGTCAGCCGTGATGATCCCGAAAAACGTACGACTGTTTTTGATAAATTGCCGAAACTGCGCGGGCAAAAATGGACGGCGATTGGACGTTTGGATTTCAATACCAGCGGTTTGCTGATTTTTACCACCTCAGGTGAGCTGGCGAATCGTTTGATGCATCCGCGTTTTGCCGTGGAGCGTGAGTATGCGGTACGCGTGCAAGGTAAATTGTCTGAAGAGCAAATGGAGCAAATGTTAGGCGTGGGCATCGAGCTAGAAGATGGTCGCGTGAGCTTTGATAAATTGCTCGATGAGGGTGGGGAAGGCTTTAATCATTGGTATCGCGTCATGCTCAAAGAAGGACGCAATCGTATTGTACGGCGGACTTTTGAGGCACTAGGCTTGACCGTAAGTCGCTTAATTCGAGTACGTTTTGGCTTGATTAACTTACCACCGCGTTTGAAGCGCGGCATGACCGCAGAATTGGGTACGGGTGAGGTTGAGCAGGTTCTGGAGTGGGTCGGGTTAGATGATGCGAGTGAGCCGCAAGGTGACGATTTGGCGATGCCAGAAGTGGCCTTAAACCCGCCCGTAAAAGTCGCGGTTAGACCTGCAATGGTTAAAACAGCAGTAGCGCATAAAGACCAAAGACGTGCGAAACCGAGCGTTCATAAAAAGACTAAAACTAATACTGGTGTTAAACGCTAACTGCCACTAAAATTCAGGGCTAGGTGTCGCATCACGCTGACTATCTAAAGGGCATTAAAGTCCTACGATTTTGGAAATAAAATGGATCAAGCCAGCAATAAAACCATCATGTGTAGCGTATTTTTCTTGGATATCGTTGGATACTCCAAGCGTTCTGTCGCTGGTCAGATTTCTCTTAAAGAGCGTTTCAACGGTTATTTGTCCGCAGCGATTCGCGATGTGCCTTTATCTGATCGGATTATTTTAGACACGGGGGATGGAGCGGCAATTAACTTCATGGGCGACTTAGAAGATGCCTTAAAAGCTGCGTTGAGTATGCGTGCCAGCATGTTGCATGAAGACCCTAATATAGAACCACCTTTGTTGGTGCGTATGGGGGTGAATTTAGGACCTGTACGTCTGATTCGTGATTTGAATGGCTTGCCGAATATCGTTGGTGACGGTATCAATGTTGCGCAACGCGTGATGGGTTTTGCTGATGCTAGCCAAATTTTGGTATCGCGTTCTTATTACGATGCGGTGTCGCGCTTATCGCCTAAATATGCGGGCATGTTTCACTATCAAGGTGCGCGTACCGACAAACATGTGCGCGAGCATGAAGTGTATGCGATTGGTTATCCAGGCGATAAAACCACGCGTCCGTTTGCGGTACATGATGGCGCGGGCCAACCTGCTACGCGCTTTGATAAATGGGTGGCGAGTTGCGCTAAAAAAATTAGGCAAGTGCAGCAACCGCTAGATCCTTGGTTGAATAAGGTGCGTGATTATTATCAAGCCTTAGATCCGCGTACTCGCCCTATTTATATTGCGCTGCTAGGGATTCCTTGCGTGCTGTTACTGGTGTTTGGTTTGAAAGTCATGGCGCGCCATGATGTACTCAATAAACAGCAAGTAGCTGCGGCGCGAATTGCTAAAATCGCACCTGTAGCACCTGTTACTACGCCCGCTGCGAGCAGTGCGGTTGCGGTGATATCCGATGCCCAAATAGCGGATGCGGTGCGTGCTGAGTTGGCGCGCCAAGCCGCCTTGAAGCCTGTTAAGACTGAGCGGCGTCGAGCCGAACCTGTCTATGTGATTAAGCGACCCGCGCCATTAACCACACAAGAGCAAGCCGAGTTGGCGGCTAATGTAAAAACTTCGCGCTTGCTGGGTTTTGCCAGTCACGGTGTGGACAGCGGTAAAGCCGTGATTGCGGTGAGTTGTCAGCGTGGCACACTGGTGTTTGTAGATGGGGCGCAAAAAGGTCGTTTGTCGAGTCGGCAGATGGATTTAGAAGTGAGCGTAGGCAAGCATGTGGTGATTATTATTTTGCCGAATCAAAAATTATTTACGCATACCCTTGTTGCTCAAGCCAATAAAAAAATTGAGCTAAATCCCGCAATCTGTAATTAAAATATTTTTATGAGTAATGTCCTTATCAATAAAAACAGGTGGTCGCAATGATTAAGCAGCTAGGGCGCTATGAAGTAATTCGTGAGTTAGGCCAAGGTGCGATGGGCGTGGTCTATCAAGCTAAAGATCCGTTAATTGACCGTGTCGTCGCGATTAAAACCATTAACCTAGGTTTAGCCCAAGAAGGTAAGGACGAGTACGAAGGGCGTTTTTACCAAGAAGCGAAAGCGGCGGGGCGACTCAATCACCCTAATATCGTGACGATTTACGATGTGGGTAAAAGTGGCGATGTCGCTTATATCGCGATGGAGTTTTTGCAAGGTCGGGAATTGCGCGACATCATGAATGATGCGGGTTTATTGCCTATTGACCACGTCTTAGACATGGTGGCGCAAGTCGCATCGGGTTTGGCTTATGCGCACGAATACGACATCGTACATCGTGATGTGAAGCCATCGAATATCATGGTGATTCGTGATGGTCATGTGAAAATTACCGATTTTGGTATCGCACGCATGGCCTCTGCGGGTGTACGCACGCAAACGGGTATGGTGCTGGGTTCGCCTAAATACATGTCGCCTGAACAAGTGATGGGTAAGGCATTGGATCAACGCTCCGATATATTTTCGCTGGGCGTGATGCTGTATGAAATGCTGACAGGAAGCGCGCCATTTAATGGCGACAATGTTAATTCCATTATGTATCAAACGCTTAATGCGACGCCTGCTTTACCCAATACTATCAATCCGTTAGTGCCAGAAATGCTCAATTTTATTGTGGCTAAGGCATTAGCTAAGGGCGTGGATGATCGTTATCAGAATGCTAAAGACCTCGCTGCTGATTTGCGTGCTTGTAAAGATACCTTGCCGCGCTCTAACGGCGGCATCAATGTGCAGGTTCCCCCTGTCAGTTTAGAGGCGAAGTTACCTGATGCCATTTCATTTACTGGCAGTATGGACGCAACGGATGAGCAGGCTCAAGCAGCGGCGACGACCAGTGGCTTGTCCAAGAGTTTTGATTCTGCTGCTGCAACCATGAAGCTAGCAGCATTGACCTCAAGCAAAGAAGACATAGATGATTTGTCTAAGACGCTAAAAATGCCTAAAGCGAGTGCGGCTGAAATGCAGAAGTTAGCACAACAAGCCAATACTTTAGCCAATGCAGCAGAAAAATCCAGTCCTGTTTACTACAGCAATCGTAATCAACGTGCCTCCGATAAAGGCAATAACGCCATGCTGTTAGTCGGACTCTTCTTAGTCTTGCTAGCAATCGTCGGCATTATCATTTTTTAAGTTGCGACGGCCATGTCGCCGCAGTTTTATTCGTTTCATCCTTCTCTCACACTGCGTATTTTAATTTGGCTAGTGCACTTAGCGGCACTGGCTAGTTTATGGTCTCTAAACTTTTCGACGCGCTATCAAATCAGCGGCGCGCTGTTCGTATTGCTAAGTTTGTGGTGGCAATTGCGCCGTGTCACGCTGCGTGAGCTACTCGTGCAGCGCGATATATTGGCGTGCTTAGATAGCGACAATATGTGCTATCAAGCAGCCGTACTGGAGAGTTCGTGGGTGGGTGTTTATGTGGTTTTTTTGCATCTGCGCGACCTGCGCCGTCAAAAAAATATAATGCGCGTCATCGTTTTTGATGCCTTATCGGCTAACGATTTTCGGCGTTTGCGGGTGGCGATAAGACTACGGGTGAAGACGCAATAAATACCCACTCAAGGCAATTTTAGACTCGTGCCATGCCTTTGATAGCACTGGCTGGCGTGAGGATAGTGAGGGTAGGCTGAATCTGCATCGCAGGATAATCTTTGCTGTAATGCAGCCCGCGACTTTCATGGCGCAGCAGCGCGCTTTGCACAATCAAATCTGCATTAGTGACTAAGTTGCGCAACTCCAGCAAGTCGGCGGATACATGAAAGTTAGCGTAATACTCTTGGATTTCTGTCTGCAATAATTCAATGCGATGTGCGGCGCGTTCCAAGCGTTTATTGGTGCGTACGATGCCTACATAATCCCACATGAAATGGCGTAGCTCCGCCCAGTTATGCGAAATGACAATTTGTTCGTCGGCATTGGTAACGCGGCTGTCATCCCAGTCGGGTAGGGCAATGCTAGGGCGTTGCGGTTTATTCAAAATATCCTGTGCGGCAGCATCGGCAAACACTAAGCACTCCAACAATGAATTGCTCGCCAAGCGATTCGCACCGTGCAACCCCGTATAAGCGGTTTCACCCACTGCGTATAAATTTTCAATATCGGTACGCGCCTGTAAATCTGTCATTACCCCGCCGCAGGTGTAATGAGCGGCGGGCACAACAGGAATCGGCTCTTTGCTGATGTCAATGCCTAAGCTCAAACAGCGCGCGTAAATGGTCGGGAAGTGTGCTTGTAAGAACTCGACAGACTGATGCGAGATGTCTAAATAGACACAATCCAAGCCGCCTTTTTTCATTTCAAAATCAATTGCGCGCGCCACTACATCACGCGGGGCGAGCTCGGCGCGCTCATCATGGTGCGGCATAAAACGTGTGCCATCAGGCAGCTTGAGCAATCCACCTTCGCCGCGTACCGCCTCGCTAATCAAAAAAGATTTGGCGTGCGGGTGATACAAACAGGTGGGATGAAACTGAATAAATTCCATATTCGCGACACGGCAACCTGCGCGCCACGCCATGGCAATACCGTCGCCCGTGGCGGTGTCGGGATTGGTGGTGTAGAGATATACCTTGCCCGTGCCACCCGTTGCCAACACGGTATTTTTTGCCGCAATGGTGATGATTTCATCGCGCACGGTATCGAGCACATACATGCCATAACAATGCTGCTCGGCGCGTTTGAGTTTTTTCCCCGTAATTAAATCAATCGAAATGTGTTGTTCCAGCACGGTGATGTTGGCGTGTTGCAACACACGTTGCGCCAAGGTTTCTTGCACAGCTTTGCCCGTGTGGTCAGCGGCGTGAATGATGCGGCGTTGGCTGTGACCGCCTTCGCGGGTTAAGTGATAGCCAGTGCGTGAACCTTCGTCTTTGGTAAACGGAGTGCCTTGTGCTATCAGCCAAGCAATCGCTGCTTGGGCATTTTCCACGACAAAACGCGTGGCAGCTGCATCGCACAGCCCCGCGCCTGCGATGAGCGTGTCTTGGATATGCGCAGCTATCGAATCAGACTCGGATAACACCGCTGCGATGCCGCCTTGTGCCCAGCTACTCGCGCCGTCCAGCAAGGCTTTTTTGGTGACGATGCAAACTTTTTGTTGATCGGCCAGCTTCAAGGCTAAGGTCAGCCCGGCCAGTCCGCTGCCGATGATGAGGGTGTCGAAGGTGCGCAATTTTTTGTTAGGCATAGGTATGTTAGTGAGAGCCTAATAAATGGCATAAGCCATCCAGTCCGACAAAATTGAGCGCGTAGCTGGCCTGTTCGCGCACCACAGGTTTGGCGTGATAGGCGATGCCGACATGTGCCGCAGCCATCATTTTCAAATCATTCGCGCCATCGCCCATGGCGATAACTTGGTGCGCTGCTAGTCCTAGGGCATCGCGCGTTTTGATTAAAAAATTAGCTTTGGCTTGTGCATCCACGATGTCACCCAACACGCGTCCGGTGAGTTTGCCGTGTTCGATTTCGAGTGTGTTGGCGTAGGCAAAATTTAGACCTAAGCGCGCTTTAAGACGCTCGGTGAAAAATACAAAGCCGCCTGATACCAACAGCGTTTTGATGCCATATTGTTTTAACTCCGCCAGCATCTTTTCCGCACCTGGATTGAGCTGTAAGCGTTCGTCATAGACGCGCTGCAAGGCTGATTCATCCAAGCCTTTGAGCAGTGCCACGCGCCGCCGCAAGCTCTCAGCAAAATCTAATTCGCCGCGCATCGCCGCTTCGGTAATCTCCGCTACTTGTGGCTTCAAGCCTTGCATATCAGCGATTTCATCTATGCACTCGATGTTAATCAGCGTCGAGTCCATATCCATCACCACTAAGCCGAAGTCGCTGAGTTTTTGTGCGGCAGGGACGAAGCCAAAATCAATCTGCTGCGCGAAACAATACGCACTCAAATCAGCATCAGTTTGCGCGCCATGCAAACGCCACACGCGTGACTCAATTTGCACGCTGCTCAGCGCACTCGTGAGCAGTTGCAGGTGCGCCAGTTGCGCGGTGGAGATGTCGTGCGTGGCTTGTAAAATTAAATTCATGGATTAAGCCTTAGCCACCAACTCTTTCAATACATAGGGAAGAATGCCGCCAGCACGGTAGTAATCGACTTCAATCGGCGTGTCGATGCGCAGCAACAATGCAATATTTTGTTGGCTGCCGTCAGCGCGTGTAATGGTCAGCGTCACGTCTTGTTGCGGCTTCAAGTTTTCGTTGATACCGAGCAAATCAAAACTTTCATCGCCGCTCAATTTCAAGCCAGCCAAACTGTCGTTGCCTTTGAATTGCAGCGGCAACACGCCCATGCCGACCAAATTGCTGCGGTGGATACGTTCATACGATTTTGCAATGACCGCCTTCACGCCCAACAACTGCGTGCCTTTCGCTGCCCAGTCACGGCTCGAACCCGTGCCGTATTCTTCGCCTGCAAAAATCACCGTCGGTGTGCCATCGGCAATGTGTTTCATCGCCGCATCGTAAATGGCCATTTGCTCGCCTTTATACAAGGTGTAGCCGCCTTCGGTGCGTGTGCCATCGGCATTGATAGGCAACATCAAATTTTTAATGCGCACATTGGCGAACGTGCCGCGCATCATCACTTCATGGTTGCCGCGTCGTGCCCCGTAGCTGTTGAAATCCTTCACCGCCACCTTGTTGCCTTGCAGATATTGACCTGCGGGTGTGGTCGGTTTGAAACTCCCCGCTGGGCTGATGTGATCGGTGGTCACCGAATCACCCAGTAATGCCAAGGCCTTGGCGGACTTGATGTCGCCGACTTTAGGTGCATCCGCATCGAAGAACGGTGGACGTGCGATGTAAGTCGAATCATCCCATTGATAACGATTGCCCGTTGGTGCTTGAATGGCATTCCACAATGGCAAATCTTTAGTCAAATCGGAATACAGACGACGATACACCGCAGGATCGGCGGCAAACTTCATCACGGTTTGAATCTCCGCGCTGTTCGGCCAGATGTCTTTCAGATATACATCTTGACCATCTTTACCTTTGCCCAAAGGCTCGGTGTCGAGATTGATATTCATGCGACCCGCGATGGCGTAAGCCACCACCAGCGGCGGCGAAGCCAAGAAATTTGCTTTCAAATTCGGATGAATACGCGCTTCAAAATTACGGTTGCCCGACAACACCGCCGCGCAAATTAGATTGTTGTCGGTGATGGTTTTGTCGATGTCTTCACGCAGTGGACCGGCGTTGCCGATACACGTAGTGCAGCCGTAAGCGGCAAGGCCAAAGCCCAATTTTGTCAAGGGTTCTAGCAGACCAGCGTTAGTCAGATATTCGGTGACAACGCGTGAACCAGGGGCGAGCGTGGTCTTAATATGCGGTGCGACCGTTAAGCCTTTTGCCACGGCTTTTTGCGCCAACAAACCTGCGGCCAGCAACACGCCGGGATTGGAAGTGTTGGTGCAACTCGTTATGGCGGCAATCAACACATCGGCGTTGCCAATTTGCAAATTATCTTTGCCGGTCGCGTAGCGAGTGTTGAGCTTTTCAGCGGGCTGGCTGAAGCCGTTTTCCGCAACAGGCTTAGAAAATAAATCATTGAAAGTTTCGCGCATCACGTTTAACGCTACGCGATCTTGCGGACGTTTAGGACCTGCCAATGACGGCACGATGCTGTCCAAGTTCAGTTCGACCACGCTGCTGTAGTCGATGCTGCCTGCCGCTGGAATGCCATATAAACCCTGCGTTTTGAAGTAAGCGGCAAAGGCATCGACTTCTTCTTCGGTGCGCCCGGTGTTGCGCATAAATTGCACGGTCACATCATCGACGGGGAAGAAGCCCATGGTCGCGCCATATTCAGGAGCCATGTTGGCAATGGTGGCGCGGTCGGGCAGGGTGAGGGCGGATGTACCCTCGCCAAAAAACTCAACAAATTTTCCAACCACTTTTTGGCTGCGCAACAACTCGGTCACGGTCAACACCAAATCGGTCGCCGTCACGCCTTCGCGCAACTTGCCGGTTAGGTTTACGCCGACCACGTCGGGAGTCAGGAAATACACAGGCTGTCCCAACATACCCGCTTCCGCCTCAATACCGCCCACACCCCAGCCGACCACGCCGATGCCGTTAATCATGGTGGTGTGTGAATCTGTTCCTACTAAAGTATCGGGGTAAGTCACGCCGTCTTTTTGCACCACGCCGCGCGCCAGATATTCCAGATTAACTTGATGCACGATGCCGATGCCAGGGGGCACAACTTTGAACGTGTCGAAGGCTTGCATCCCCCATTTCATAAAGCGATAACGCTCGGTGTTGCGCTCGAATTCCATCTCCATATTGATTTTCAGCGCGTTCGGATTGTTATAGCTGTCGATTTGCACTGAGTGATCCACCACTAAATTCACCGGCACAAGCGGCTCAATCAGTTTGGGATCGCAGCCCTGTGCGGCGGCGGCATCGCGCATCGCGGCGAGGTCGGCGAGCAGCGGCACGCCGGTGAAATCTTGCAACACAATACGCGCCACGATGAAGGGAATTTCTGCCGTGCGCGGTGTATTCGCTTGCCAGTTGGCCAATTCACGTACATGTTGCTCTGTCACTTTTTTGCCGTCGCAATTGCGCAGCACGGCTTCCAACACGATACGAATCGACACGGGTAAACGCGAAATTTTGCCGACCCCTGCCGCTTCTAAAGCGGGCAGCGAATAAAAAATGGATTGCTTATTGGCATTGAGATTGAAAGTTTGGCGAGTGTTAAACAGATTGTGCGACATGGGCGACGACTCCGTGGGGGCAAAATAAAGGGCGCGATTATAAAGCGAGACACATGTTTCGTTGTGATTGCTTGATGGAATATAAACAGTATGAAAATTATCCCTGCGTGCTAGTCAATCACCGCTAAGCCATGTTATTATTGGGCTTCAAAGCATAAAAACCAAAATAGCTTTCTGTGTAGTCGTAACTTTTGTAAAAAAACAGGGAACTAAAAATGGTTAAGTCCGACAAAAATCCGCAATCCGCAATCCGCAATCCGCAATCCGCAATCCGCAATCCGCAATCCGCAATCCGCAATCCGCAATCCGCAATCCGCAATCCGCAATCCGCAATCCGCAATCCGCAATCCGCAATCCGCAATCCAATTTCTAGTGGCAAAAATTATGTTTAATCCTGAAATGCAGTTCGAGCAACTGCACGTGCTCTATCGTTGGCAAAAAATAGGCGTTATCAGTGGTCTGGTTTTGGCAGGTATTTTTGTTTATGTGCTGTCAGCCGTGATAGAGCCAGGCATTTTGGCGGCGTGGTTTTTGACGTTATTCGCCGTGGCGGCAATCAGATTGTTAGATGGACGTGCTTACGCGCGAGCGAATACCGATGAGCATCCTGAGCACTGGTTGTTGCGATTTCGCTTAGGGGTCACGGCGACTGCGCTGATTTGGGGGGCATCGGCTCTGGTGTTGTTCCCTGAAAATTTAATTGAGTATCAAGTTTTTATAGGCTTCGCATTGGCAGGCTTAGCCATCAGTGTGGCAGTGAGTTACGCCGTCGATTTATATTCTGCGATGGTGTTTTTCACCTTAGTTATCGCGCCATTTATGTTGCGCATGTTTATGAGCTTGGACGATTTTGCGCTGACCATTGCGCTCTCAATGGTATGGTTTCTGAGTTTCGTTTTTGTCGGCATGCGCCGCGCCAATGTTTATCTGCGTGACAACATTTCCTTACGTTTAGATGCCAATCGTCGCACCCAAGTTTTACAAAATAGCGCGGCACGTTTTCGGCAAATGTTTGAACGTCCTTTAACGCCGATGTTGTTGATTGATCCTGTGCTGGGGCAGGTCGTCGAAGTGAATGCGGCAGCAAGTCGGTTTTATGGCTATTCGATACAACAAATGCGTAATCGGGATATGGCAGAAATTGAATTGGACTGTCACAGCAGCACTATCAATGACGATCTTGAGCATCGTATTGCGGTGCATCGTTTAAGCGATGGGCAGCGCCGCTCGGTCGAGCTGTATATTTCTGCGTTGAACGTGGATGGGCGCGAGTTGCAGTTTGCGATTGTTCATGACATCACGGATCGGATGCGCATGGAAGCCGAGGTGCATCAATTAGCTTTTTACGATCCGCTCACTGCGTTAGCGAATCGCAGCATGTTCCAAACTAATTTGCAATTTGTCTTAGCGCAGGTCAAGCACGGCTTAGATTCGGCATGTTTAATGTGTATCGACCTCGATCAATTCAATCATATCAACGATACGCAAGGACACGAAGTCGGTGACAAAGTCATCATCGAAGTGGCGACGCGTTTACGCCGTTGCGTGGGTGAAACTGCCAGTTTGGGGAGATTAGGCAGCGATGAGTTTGTGGTGTTGTTATCAGGCTTAGAGGCCGAGGCGGAACGTGCCCAACAACAAGCTGCCAGCCTCGCCGAAAAAATTCGCGCCACCTTGGCACTACCGTATTACTTGGGCAGTGCGATTCCGCTGCACACCGATTCGATGATGACCCAATACTGTAGTGCCAGTATTGGCGTGGCTTTTATTCAAGCCGATGCCGCATCGGTGAGTGACGTACTCAAACGCGCCGATGTTGCGATGCATCAAGCGAAAAGATCTGGACGTAATCTGGTGCGTTTCTTTGATCAATCTATGCAGGTGAGTTTAGAAAATCACGCACGCTTAAATATGGAGCTGCGCAGCGCGTTCAAGCAAAAACAATTTATGTTGCATTATCAAGTCCAAGTCGATAGTCAACATCGTGCGGTAGGCGCGGAGGCCTTGGTGCGCTGGCAGCATCCGCAGCGTGGCATGGTGCCGCCTGATCAATTTATTCCGCACGCAGAACAGACCAGCTTGATTGTTTCCCTAGGCTTATGGGTATTACAAGAGGCTTGTAAACAGTTGCAAAAATGGCAGCAAGATGTGCTGACGCGGGATTTGGTTTTGGCGGTCAATGTCAGTGCTAAACAATTCCATCAAACTGACTTTATTGAGCAAGTGCAAAAAATCTTGGCTGACACGCATATCAATACCTCGCGCTTGAAATTGGAGCTGACCGAGAGTGCGGTGTTAGGCAATATCGAAGATACGATTTCTAAAATGGAGCTGTTGCGCGGCATGGGCATTCATTTTTCGATGGATGATTTCGGCACGGGCTATTCATCGCTGCAATATCTCAAGCGTTTACCGTTTGACCAAGTCAAAATTGACCGTTCGTTTATTCGTGACTTGGCGACAGATGCCAATGATGCGGCGATTGTGCAAGCGGTGATTGCCATGACACAGGCATTGAATATCGAGGTGATTGCCGAAGGCGTAGAGACCGCAGCGCAGCGTGATTTTCTAATGGCAAAGGGCTGCCACTTGTTCCAAGGTTATTTATTTAGCAAGCCCGTGCCGATTGCGCAGTTTGATAAATCGCTGCAAGAGACCCTGCAACAACGCCTATTTCATTAGCTTAGGCTGTTAAGTTTTTTCACCTAAAGCGAGTGGGCGGACAAAGTGGCAGGTGTAGCCCAGCGGACTTTTGAGCAAATACTTTTGGTGGTAGTTTTCCGCGCGGTAAAAAGCCTGATAAGGCGTGAGCTCTGTCACCACAGGCGCGCGCCACTCGCCACTCGCATCGACTCGCTGAATCACATTTTTTGCGCTGGCGAGCTGCTCGGCATCGACATAAAAAATCACCGAACGATACGGCGACCCGATGTCATTGCCTTGTTGATTGCGCGTGGTCGGATTGTGCATACGAAAGAACTCAAACAGCAGATGCGAGTAACTTAACTGCGCCGCATCAAACACCACTTTTAACGATTCCGCATGACCGGTTTTTCCAGTTTTAACATGCTCATAAAACGCCGTCTCCGCACCGCCGCCGCAGTATCCCACCTCGGTAGCAAGCACACCGGGAATCAGCCGAACGAGTTCTTCCATGCCCCAGAAACAGCCTCCGGCGAGATAGGCAGTTTGATGATTATTTGTGGTCATAGGATTTTCTTGAGTAGGGTGTCAATAAGCGAAGCGCATTGCACCAAGCGAACATTCGGCGCAATAACGATTGCGCCTTACGTGTTGACTGGTGACCCCATTGATTGTGCATAGTTTTTGATTTGCAATGTTTTAGGCTACCACTCATGTTGTGCTAGTCCTATAGACTGCGCTAAGGGGTACATTATATCTCCCCACTTTTGTTTGGCATATATATTACGTCCGTCGTCTGAAGAATATAAAACCATTGTTACTTCAACTCCTTTGTCAGAAAGTTTTTGCAACACATCATCAAATAGCACTTCATTTGAAACTAGAAGGATATTCTCTGTATTAACTAATCTTTCTAAATGTTCTAACATTTCAAATGATACAAATTGGTTAGTAATTTCCCTGTGTAACTTCATAGTAGTACTTGAATCAATCTCGATTCTTGAAACTATGGTCTCGCTTGGAACAAACTCCTCATACGAGTACAAATGACAATTTATAGGTAGGCCATTCACTCCGAAGTTGTTATACATTGCGATAATACTTTTTACTGCATCTACATGCGAAGGGGCAATAAATTCCCTATTTGGATATATTTCTTCATAGGCTCTAATTGTCTTTCCTATTGCTTGAGTTAAAAATATCTGATCGATAAGGACTGTAGTATATTTTTTAATGGGTGCCTTATTCAAATACAACCTGATTGAATCTACCTTGTCTCGTGAAAATAAATATTTCGAAAATTGGCTCGATGATAAGTTATCACGGTTAATACGGAGGACATAATTATCATTGTTAAATTTCCACTTAAGAATATCTTCACTAAAAAAGACAAAGAGCAAATCATCTTTTGCTGCATTTACCGTATAGAGAAAAACAATGAAATTCTCATCAACATACGCGACTGGTATTTTAATACTTGTATCGCCTTCTACCACTGTTCGTCCCTTACATTGCACCCTTATTGTTTTAGTAAATTTATTATCAATATCATCAATAATTAGTAAGTCAGCCCCTTTTTTATCAAAAGTTGGTTTAGAAACATGAAAATCGTACTTAATCAATTTAGATTGAATAAAAGACTCAGCTTCTATTTCTAGTTTTTTTGTATCCATAATTCCATCTTAAAGGGTAAATGGGGGCAGGCTTGATTGATTTTGTGTTGCTCAAAATCGCCGCTGGCCGTTATAAGTATTTCGCTTTTTTCATCGCCTGCGCGACTTCATGTTTCGCGTCGCGTTCCTTTTCCGTCGCCCGTTTATCATGTTGTTTTTTGCCTTTGGCTAGTCCGATGGCGAGTTTGACTCGTCCGCCTTTGAAGTGCATATCCAGTGGCATAACGGTGTAACCAGCGCGTTTGACTTTGGTGAGAATTTTGTCGATTTCTAGGCGGTTCAACAGCAGTTTTCGGGTGCGCGTGGCATCGGGATGTACGTGCGTCGAAGTGCTAATCAGTGGGCTGATGTGCGAGCCGAATAAAAATAGTTCGTTATTTTTTATCGTGACGTAGGCTTCTTTGAGTTGCGCGCGACCAGCACGGATGGCCTTGACTTCCCAACCTTCTAGCATGATGCCGGCTTCGTATTTGTCTTCGACAAAGTAATCGTGAAAGGCTTGTTTATTTTGAATGATGCTCATTTTTATGCGGAATCGAGTGAGTTTTGCGGTGTATTCGGCTATTCTACCAGCCTTTGATTTTCAGGCGGTCTGGCTGGCTGTCGAAACCTCTAAAAATTTATTTTTGAAGATGAAGCGCAAGAAGCCGCGCAGCGAATGACGCTGACATATCAAATAGATAGGCTAGGAATGAGCGACAACGGAGTTGCGGTGGAGACTAACCTTTAGGTTATGTCGTAACCAGCACGCGACGCAGCGATTCGCTCCAAGCGATTTAAGCAGGCAACCCGCGTCGCGGGTGCTCGCAAAAATGAATTTTTAGAGGTTTCGTATGGCGTTGGTGGAAAAATCGGTGTTAGTCGCGCACAGCGCGGCGCAAATGTTTGGCTTGGTGGATAACGTGGCGGATTATCCTAAATTTTTGCCTTGGTGTGGCGGCGGCAGTGTCACGCAAATCAGCGACGACAAGGTTCATGCCACAGTTCATATCGACTATATGCACCTTAAACAATCGTTCACTACGGAAAATATTCGTACTCCGCCGCAACATATCGCGATGACCTTGCAAGATGGGCCGTTCAAACAGTTAGATGGCAGTTGGCGATTTATTCCCTTGAGCGAAACCGCCTGTAAAATAGAGTTTCGCTTGCATTACGAGTTTTCCAATAAATTGCTAGAAAAGTTAGTTGGCCCCGTGTTTCATTACATCGCCAATAGTTTTGTCGATGCGTTTATTCAACGCGCCGAAAAAGTTTATCCATGAAAGTTTATCCATGAGCGACACCCTCAGCATCGAAATCGTTTACGCACTCGCGCATCAACAGACCTTGCTTAAGCAAGTCTTGCCAGTTAATAGCACGGTTGCTGATGCCTTAGCCGCCAGTGGCATTTTGCTTAAACATCCCGAAATAGATTTGGCGAAAAATAAGTTTGGCATTTTCGGCAAGCTAACTAAAACCGATACCGTGCTGCGCGATAAAGATCGCATCGAAATTTATCGTCCCTTGCTTGCCGACCCTAAAGAAGTTCGTAGGCTCAGAGCAGAAGAAGGTAAAGCAATGAAGAAGGGCGGCGGCGACCTCTAATGATAGATTTTGACTTCCACTGCCATTCCAACATCTCCGACGGCACGCTCACGCCCACCGAGCTTGTGCAACGCGCGCATGGACGCGGTGTGCGTGCCATGGCGTTGACCGACCACGATGATGTGGCGGGCTTGAGCGAGGCGCGCAGTGTGGCGGATGCATTGGGCATGACGTTTATCAATGGCGTGGAAATCTCGGTGAGTTGGCGTAGTCATACCTTGCACATTGTTGGGCTCGGCATAGACATCAATTACGCGCCGCTAGTCGTGGGTTTGCAGGGGGTTCGCAGTGGACGCGGTTTGCGCGCGCAAAAAATGTCGGACGAATTGGCGAAAGCGGGAGTGGGCGGGGTGTTGGCGGGGGCGTACAAATATGCGGGCAACGTTAATATGATAGGTCGCACCCATTTCGCGCGCTATTTGGTTGAAGCGGGACATTGCCGTGATGTGAAGAGCGTGTTCAAGCGTTATTTAGCCAAAGGCAAACCCGGCTATGTGCCGCATCAATGGGCTGCGTTGAGTGACGCGATTAGCTGGATTACCGGTGCTGGCGGCATCGCCATCATCGCGCATCCAGGGCGATACATGGTGGGCAAACATTCCATGGGCAAGAAAACCATGCAGGAATTACTTGCCGAATTTGTCGCCCTCGGTGGCGGCGCAGTCGAGGTGGTGACGGGTAGTCATAGTCAGGAGCAATACGCCGAGTTTGCGCGTTATGCAGAGCAATTTAATTTGCTCTCATCCTGCGGTTCGGATTTTCACGGCCCACAAGAAAGCTATCGCGATTTAGGGCGGCTACCCGATTTACCGTTGATTTGTCGCCCGGTATGGACGGCTTTAGGAGTGCAGTAAAGCATGGCGCAATTTTTTACCATTTATCCGAGCAACATCAATAGCCGCTTGATTCGTCAGGCGGCTGATATTTTGCGCGCGGGTGGCATCGTGGTTTATCCCACTGATTCTTGCTACGCCTTGGGTTGCCATTTGGACGATAAAAATGCGGTGGCGCGCATCCGCAAAATTCGTCAGTTGGACGAGCAGCATCACCTGACTTTGATGTGCCGCGATTTGTCCGAAATCGCCAAATACGCGCGCGTTGATAATCAAAATTTTCGCTTGTTAAAAAGCCATACGCCGGGCAATTACACCTTTATTCTAGAGGCGAGCAAAGAAGTGCCTAAGCGCGTGCAACATCCCAAAAAAAACACCATCGGGATGCGCATTCCCGACCACCCCGTTGTCTTGGCTTTGCTTGAAGAGTTAGGCGAGGCGATGCTCAGTTCCACGCTGATTTTGCCCGATGAGGCATGGCCGCTGAACGATGCCGAAACTATCCGCGAATTGCTGGGAAGCCAAGTGGAAGCAGTGATAGACGGTGGCGCGGCGGGATTGGATTTCACCACCGTGATTGATTTGACGGGTGTTGCGCCTGTTTTGTTGCGGCAAGGTGCGGGTGATGCCAGCGCGTTTGGAATTTAAGGATGGAAGTCATGCAAATTGAACAACTGATACAAACCATTTCCATCGCGGCGATTCCGATTTTATTCGCGATTACTTTGCACGAAGCGGCACACGGCTATGTGGCGCGTCATTTCGGCGATATGACGGCCTACCTGCAAGGTCGGATTAGCTTAAATCCCATCCGCCATATCGACCCCATCGGCACGATTGCTCTGCCTTTATTAACACTGGCGTTAGGCGGGATTTTGTTTGGCTGGGCAAAGCCTGTCCCTGTTAATTTTTCTGCCTTACGCAACCCCAAGCAAGACATGTTGTGGGTGGCATTAGCAGGTCCTGCGTCGAATTTATTCATGGCGTTGGGCTGGGCGATTTTTTACAAACTAGCCTGGTTAAATCCCGATAGTTATTTTGCCCAACCGTTGCTGCAAATGGCAGCCATCGGCATCAAAATTAACGTGGTGTTGATGGTACTCAATTTATTGCCTTTACCGCCCTTAGATGGCGGACGGGTGGCGGTGAGTTTATTGCCGCACCGTCAGGCTTTTCAACTCGCCAAGCTCGAACCCTATGGCATGTTTATCCTGATTTTCATGGCGATTACGCCCGTGTTGGCATGGATACTGAACCCACTGGTGAATAGCGTGTATCAAATTATTTCTTTCTTGTTCGGAATTTAACTATGTTTGCTGATCGTGTTTTATCGGGGATGCGCCCCACGGGTAGTTTGCATTTGGGGCATTACCACGGTGTGTTGAAAAATTGGATTAAGATGCAGCACGAAACCGAGTGCTTGTTTTTTGTCGCCGACTGGCACGCGCTGACCACGCATTACGACACACCGCAAGTCATCGAGCAATCTGTGTGGGACATGGTGATAGATTGGCTGGCGGCAGGTGTCGATCCCGCTCATGCCACGTTATTTATCCAAAGTCGCGTGCCAGAACATGCCGAGCTGCATTTATTGCTGTCGATGATTACGCCGCTGGGTTGGTTGGAACGGATGCCGACTTACAAGGATCAGCAAGAAAAGTTATCGGGTAAAGATTTATCCACTTATGGCTTTTTGGGCTATCCCTTGCTGCAAAGCGCGGACATTTTGATTTACCGCGCCACGCAAGTACCCGTCGGAGAAGACCAAGTGCCGCACATCGAATTCACCCGCGAAATCGCGCGCCGTTTTAATCACATTTACGGACGCGAAATCGGCTTTGCAGAAAAAGCCGAAGCCGCCGTTAAAAAACTGGGCAGCAAAAAATCCAAGTTGTATGCGGAGTTGCGTGTGCGTTACCAAGAGCAGGGCGATGACGAAGCCTTGGCCGCCGCCAAGTCGTTGTTGGACGAACAACAAAGTTTGAATCACGGCGACCGCGAACGTCTGTTCGGCTATCTGGAAGGCGGCGGAAAAATGATTTTGTCCGAGCCGCAAGCCATGCTCACCGTGGCTTCCAAGATGCCTGGGCTGGATGGACAAAAAATGTCCAAGTCGTACAACAACACCATTTCTTTGCGCGAAGACGAAGTGAGCGTTGCGAAAAAAATTCGCACCATGCCCACCGATCCTGCGCGGATTCGCCGCACCGATGCGGGCAATCCCGACAAATGTCCTGTGTGGGCTTTGCATCAGGTCTATAGCAACGAAGCTACCAAAGCTTGGGCGATGCAGGGTTGCAAGAGTGCGGGCATCGGTTGTATCGAATGCAAACAGCCCGTGATTGAAGCCGTGTTAGAAGAGCAACGCCCGATGCGTGAACGTGCGCAACTCTATCTCGACGACCCAACGCTAGTGCGCAACATCATCGCCGACGGCTGCGAAAAAGCGCGAGAACTGGCACGCGATACGATGCGCGATGTGCGTGAAGCGATGGGGCTGAGTTACAGTTAATTTTGTAAAGGTAAAAACTTTTGCCACAGAGAACACAGAGAAAAGCATAGGCGGATTTTACGATATTTCTTATTTCACAAAACGTATTATTGCCTTTCACTCTCTGTGTTCTCTGTGAACTCTGTGGCTAGATTTTAGATTTATATTTTGAAAAATAAATGAGCGACAGCCAACTCCAACTGATTCCCTTTGCGCGCATCCACGGTGAGCCGATGTTGGCGTTGCCGCAGGATTTGTACATCCCGCCAGACGCGCTGGAATTGGTGTTGGAAACTTTTCAAGGGCCGCTGGATTTATTGCTGTATTTAATCCGTCGTCATAACCTCGATGTGCTGGATATTCCTATGGCGGAATTGACGCGCCAGTACATGGGCTACATTGAGTTGATGCAAACAAATCGCATGGAATTAGCGGCGGAATACTTGCTGATGGCGGCGGTGTTAATCGAAATTAAATCGCGCATGTTGCTGCCAAAAATCAGCAAAGTCGCCGACGACAATGGTGAGGATCCGCGCGCTGAATTGATGCGCCGCTTGCTCGAATACGAACAAATGAAATTGGCGGCGCAGCAATTAAACGAGCTACCTCAAGCCGAACGTGATTTTGAAATCGTGCAAGTTCTAATTGAGACCACCGTGCAAGAACGCTTGCCCGAAGTGAGCGTGGAGGACTTGAAGCAAGTTTGGTTAGGGCTATTGACGCGTGCTAAAAACGCCAAGCATCACACCATACGCCGCGAACAATTGTCGGTGCGTGAGCAAATGACGCATGTGTTGCGCTGTTTGAAAAGTGGCGAATATGTGCTGTTTGAAAGCCTGTTCGAGCTAGATGATGGTTTGCCAAAAATGGTCGTCACTTTTATTGCCGTCCTCGAATTAGCTAAGGAATTCTTAGTTGAGATTCAACAAACCGAAACTTTTGGGAGCATCTATGTCCGCACCAATCGCGCCATTAACGATGAATGAGCTGAACCAGAAAACCGCCACCCCAGTTACCGCCGAGCCCGTCGAAGACGCTGTGTTAGCCGTGCAGAATGCCGTCATCAGCACGGATTTGTTCGATGGGAAAATGAACACTGAGGAACTCAAAATCGTGTTGGAGACCGCACTGCTCACGGCTAGCGAACCGTTGCCATTAAGTGAATTAAAAAAGCTCAGTGAGGTGTCGCTGGACAATCGTCAGTTGGAAGTTTTATTAACCGAATTGGCGAGCAGTTGGGCAGGGCGCGGCGTGGAGTTGTGCTGTGTGGCAAGCGGTTGGAGATTCCGCGCGCGTCCACACATGCAAATTTATTTGGATAGATTAAATCCGCAAAAACCGCCGCGTTACTCGCGTGCGGTACTTGAAACGCTCGCCATTATTGCCTATCACCAACCTGTTACGCGCGGTGACATCGAAGAAATTCGAGGTGTAACGGTTTCCGCACAAATTCTCAAAACGCTGGAGGCTCGCGGCTGGATAGATATTGTTGGCACGCGCGATGTGCCAGGCAAGCCAGAGCTGTTCGCCAGCACCAAGCGTCTTTTAGACGATTTGAATTTACGCAGTTTGAATGAACTCCCAGCCTTGCAAGACATCAGTGCTTTGCTAGAGCCAGAAGTGACAGCAAGCTAATTAGCAGCGATAGCGCTCTTGGTTTTGCGCTGCAAGCTTATGTACATTCCACTGTACTACGCCCCAAATCGAAAAGTCTTGTTCGGGCTGAATGATTAAATCGGCATAGTCAGGATGAGCGGCGCGTAGCAATCGTCCGGTTGCGGTGTAGATAAGTTGCTTAACGGTAAATTCGCCCGCCACCACCGCAATGACTACGCTGCCGTTAGCTGCGGGCATGGCGCGATCAACCACCAATAAATCTCCATCAAAAATACCCAGACCGCGCATTGAGTCGCCCGCCACGCGCATGAAAAAGGTCGATTCTTTATGCTCAATCAGGTGCTCATCTAGGCTGACGCGCGTTTCGATTTCGTCATCGGCTTCACTTGGAATACCTGCGGGGACGGCATGACGCAATAGCGCGAATTGGCGATTAAATAAGGCTTTGCTAGGGTAGGTGAGCGATAGCAAGGAGGACGGCAGGTTGCGCGATTTGCTTGGCAATAAGGTCGCCATGGTTATCTCCGATACTTGCGAATTAAACCCACTAACACGCCAAAAATTTCGAGCTTGCCGTGTGGACGTATGACGGCAAAGGCAGGATTGGCGGGGCGCAAGATAAATTGTCCTTTTTCTTTGTCTAGTGTTTTAAGGGTGAATTCATCATCGACGATTGCCACCACGATGTCGCCTATATTGGCGGTGTGACGCTTCTCAATCACCGCAACATCGCCATCGTGGATGCCCGCATCTATCATCGACTCGCCCTTAACCGTAATGAGCGTGGTCTTAGATGGCGTATCAATCAGCATTTCGTCAATCAAAAAATAATCGCCAGAAGTTGCGCTGACCGTTTGCGGCCTTCCCGCTTGCACCGTAGCTTCGGCGAGCGGGCGAGCAAAAAATTGACGGGTGGGAACCCACATTGCATCGGGGGTGCGCTCAATAAAACCCGCAGCGCACAGCCTATCCAAGATTGCCTTAACCCACGATTTTGAGGTGATGCCAAATACTTCGCACAACTTGGCATACGACGGAATACTTTTCCACTCGGCGTAATAATCTTGCAAGCGGCTTAGATACTCTTGGTCTTTGGGGTTGCTGCCAGCATCGGCAGAATTAAAATCACTCATGGCAGACTCCTACAGAACGAACGTGCTGCGAACTGTACAGAACGTTCGTTCTTTTGTCAATGCTACTACACCACCAACCGCCCCACCAGTTCCGACATATTAGAGTAAGTGATAAACGCCTCATGCGTCGCGCGCGTGATGGCGACGTAGGTGCGGCGGATGTCATCTTCGATGTCATCGGGCTGCTTCAACTCACCTAATCCGCCGATGGCTACGCAGGGTGTCAACTTTGTGTAAGGATAATGTGCCGAGATGCACGATAATCCACATCTTTTCTGTGCTTACACTACCTATAAATGCGGTTTTATCGAGCTTCCGATTTACCCCGTTTAAGCGCTGACTAATTTTATGAATACGATTCAACCTCCAGAACCAGATTCCAGCGCGCCAACTTCAAATCGTGGCATGTGCATCGCTTTGATTTTTGCCTTGGTTGCGGAAAAATTGTCACTCTATTATGAGCATCAGCAATGGCTCACCAAGTCACAAGGCGCAACACTTGCCGCTGATTGGCTGGCGCGAAATAAATTCCGCCTAGCGTTGTCCGTGCGCAAAGATTTATCTGAGTTGAGCAATCAATTAGCCCAGCAGATTGCCAGCACGCTGACACGCGAAGCGGGGCTTTATACGGCGCACGAAATGATGGAATCACTAGACCCGAATTATCAGTCGAGTATTGCCCAAGCATTGATGGTCGAATGCGAAAGCCTGTTCGATAAACTCGCGACAACCGAGCTCAACAATTAACCATTGCGCTTGCTGATTGAATGCGCATTAGTGCAAAAATCTTGCTCAAAACTGACAGGTAATTCATTGATTCTTAGCCCTCATGTGTATGTGAATTTTTTATTTATAAAGAGAAGCTATCCGTATGAAAGAAAATATAAAAGTTGCGGTGTTATTTGTTTGCATGGGCAATATCTGCCGTTCGCCCACAGCCGAAGCGGTGTTTCGTGAGTATGTGCGGCGAGCAAGATTGGCCGCGAAAATCGAAATAGATTCAGCGGGGACGCATGATTATCACGTTGGCGAAGCCCCTGACTTACGCACGCAACGCGCCGCGCAACAACGTGGTTTTCAGATGACGCATTTGCGTGGACGGCAAGTCAGTGCGGTAGATTTTGCGGATTTTGATTATGTGTTGGCGATGGATGAAGCGAACTTGGCGATACTTAATCAGCTTGTTCCCGCCAATAGCGAGACGCACGCGGAGTTATTTTTGCATTATGCGCATCACCATGTCGAGCGCGAAGTGCCCGACCCGTATTACGGTGGCGCAGACGGCTTTGAGCGCGTGTTAGATATGGTTGAAGATGCGGCGGCGGGACTGTTGCAAGCGATTCGTGCGCAGCATTTCCCTGCACTTTAAGGCTGCTGAATAAATTGCTGGAAACTTTTTGGATCGCGTCCTAACAGTTGCCTAAAGCCCTCTGCCGATGCGGTGTTGCCAGCGGCGAGCATGGCGTAGGTATCTGAGCATAACGGCGCGCTGGGTACGAAATCACCAAGGCGCGCGATGATTTTTACGAGCGGTTGCGGCAGGGCGATATGCAGCGCGCTTGAGTGTCCGAGTTGCGAGCGGTAGCTGTCTAACATGCCGCGCATGGTGGTTGCTTCGCTGCCGACCACATTGACACTTAAATTTTGCGCGCTCACATCTTCTAGCCAGTTGTTTACGGCTGCGCAGACATCAATGATATGCACGGGCTGCAAACCTTGCACGCCACCCATTGGTAATACTTGCAGGGGTAATTGCGCCATTGCCCTAAACATTTTCGCACTCGTGCCATCTGCGCCATAAATCACCGACGGGCGTAGGCATAAGGTTTTAATGCGCGCTGGCAGCTTGTGCAGTGCGGCTTCCGCCGTGAGGCGATGGCGGAAATACGGCACGGCTATGCCGCTATCTACACCGAGCGCGGAAACTTGTATGACGCGCTGCACCTTGGCTTTTGCACACGCGTCAAATAGTGCAACAGGTGTAGCGGCAAGTAAGGCTGACATGGGATTTTTTGTGCTATCGCGCAATACGCCTACCGCGTTTATAACCAGGTCGATATTTTCTAAACGCGGCAGCCAAACATCTGCCGTCGTGTCACGACAAAAATCCACCGCGATGTCGTCAGATTCACTGGGTGCGCGCACCGCGCGTATCACCGTGTGTCCTTTATTGCGCAAAGCTTCTGTGAGATGCCGCCCAACAAAACCACTCGCGCCACAGATTAAAATTTTCATGCTGAGTCCTTAATTGTTAGAAGTGATTGCGCCATTCGCGCAAAGCGATGAAAACTGCCAGTGCGGAGGTGTCGCTTAAACCTTGTTGTTGTAAGGTTTGGATGAGTTTAGTTTGCGTACAGCGCAAAAAAGGATTGGTCTTGAGTTCTAAAGCGATCGTGCTAGGCAAGCTGGGGAGGTGAGCGGCGCGTAGCTGTTGCGTGGCGAGGACGCGCTGTTGAATGTCTGCGTTGTTAGGTTCGCAAGCGGCGGCGAAGCGTAGGTTGGCGGCGGTGTATTCGTGGGCGCAATAGACTTGGGTCTGGGCGGGTAATTGGCTCAAGCGTTGCAGCGAATCATGCAGTTGTGCCAGCGTGCCTTCTTTGTTGCGTCCGCAACCCGCGCCAAATAACACGTCGCCGCAAAATAAAATTTCATCGTTGTAAAAAGCCACGTGGTCATCAAGATGACCGGGGATTTCTAAGATGTTAAAAGTCACGCCAAATTCGCTCAAATCTAACGTGTCGCCCTCGCGTAAATCATGGCTGATATAGGGATTCGCAAGATGCCGCCGACCATACACGGGGGCGTTATATAATCCGCGCAATTTTGCTATGCCACCGATGTGATCTGCGTGGCGATGCGTGCACAAAATCCCAGTCAGTTCGAGTTGCTCGGCAGCTAAAAATGCCAGTACGGGCGAGGCTTCGCCAGGGTCAACGACGATGGCGTGCTGATGATTGTGTATTGCCCAAATGTAGTTGTCGGTGAAGGCGGGGAGTGCGGTTATTTTGAACATGCGGGTGAGGGAGTATTGCGATGCCTGATTGTAAAGTAAGTGCGCAAAATTTGAGCGACTGGTTGAACAGCGCGCAAGGTCGCTATGTGTTGAGTCGCGAGCAAGATTTTTTTGACCGCAGTGTGAGCGATATTTTTGGCTTTAACGCGCTGCAATTAGGTTGGTGTGAGCACGATTTTTTGCGCGCCAGTCGCATGACGCTGCGCACGTGTGCGGGGGATGAAAGCGGTGCGGCGGTGCGCTTATGCGCGGATGAATTACCGCTCGCGAGCGAGAGTATCGACTTGCTGGTGTTGCCGCATGTGTTGGAATTTGCTGCGCAGCCGCACCAGATTTTGCGCGAGGTGGAACGCGTGTTAATCAGCGAGGGCAGCTTACTGATTAGCGGTTTTAATCCTTATAGTTTATGGGGTGTGCGGCGTGCCTTTGGTGCAAAAAATGGCTATCCCTGGGCGGGCGAATTTATCGCGCTGCAACGCCTAAAAGATTGGTTAGCGTTGTTAGGTTTTGTGGTGGTGAGCGGAGGGTATGCGGTACACGCCCCGCCGTTTAATCTGAGTAGCGCGTTCGCGCGCTGCAAATTTATGGATGCAGCGGGGGAACGCTGGCAGACAGTCAGCGGCGGGGTGTATTTTTTACATGCCATTAAACGCGTGCCAGGGATGCGTTTAATCCAACCGCAATGGAATAAAAAAAGGCTGCGGCGGTTTGTGCCAGCCACACCAAAATTGAATAAGACGCATAAAGCAAAAGAGGGAATCTCTATAAATTAAAATTTTGAGATGAAGCACAAGGAGCCGCGCAGCGAATGACGCGGGCATATCAGATTGATAGACAAGGAATGAGCGAGCACGCGACACCGTGATTCGCTCAAAATTTGAATTTATAGAGATTCCTAATGAATAGAGCAGTGGTGGATGTTTTTAGTGATGGTGCTTGTAAAGGCAACCCCGGTGTGGGCGGCTGGGGCGCGCTGTTGCGCAATAAAGGGCAAGAGCGCGAGCTGTGCGGCGGCGAGCGGGTGACGACCAATAATCGTATGGAATTGATGGGCGCGATTAGCGCGCTGGAAGCCTTGACGCGGCCTTGCAAAGTGCGTCTGCATACTGATTCAAAATATGTCTTGCAAGGCATCACCGAGTGGATAGAAAACTGGAAAAAACGCGGCTGGAAAACCGCTGATAAAAAACCCGTTAAAAATGATGATTTGTGGCGCAGATTGGATGCGGCGGTGACGCAACACGACATCGAATGGATTTGGGTGAAAGGTCATGCGGGACACGAGGGCAACGAGCGCGCTGATGAGTTGGCGAATCGTGGGGTAGAGATGATTTTGGCGGAGCAGTCTTTGCCAGCTAAAAAAATAGTGGAGCTAAGTGATGCGTAAAATTGTTTTAGATACCGAAACGACCGGGCTGTATCCCGAACAGGGACATCGCATTATTGAAATTGCCGCGATTGAATTACACGGTCGGCAAGTCACCACCCGACACTTTCATCATTACCTCGATCCCGAACGCGAAGTCGATGAAGGCGCGGCGCGCATCCACGGTTTTACTTGGGACATGTTGCGCGGACGGGCAAAATTTGCCGACATCGCGGCGAGTTTTTTAGAGTTTGTCGCAGATGCGCAATTGATTATTCATAACGCGCCGTTTGATATGGGCTTTATCAATCACGAGTTGAAATTACTCGGCTTACCCACCTTAAAAAATGAGGTGATGGACACGCTGAAAGTCGCGCGTGAAATGCATCCAGGTAAGAAAAATAGTTTGGACGCGCTGTGTAGTCGCTACGAAATCGACAACACGCATCGCTCGCTGCACGGGGCTTTGCTCGATACTGAGCTGTTGGCGGAAGTGTATTTTGCGATGACGCGTGGTCAGCATAGTTTGCTCGGCGAGGACGCGCCTGTGGCACGGCTGCCTGCGGTATTTAACACCGATACCGCGCGCGCTAGCGTGCGCGTGTTGCAGCCGACTGATGAAGAATTAGCCGCGCACGCGCAACAATTACTCGACATCGACAAGGCCAGCAAAGGCGCGTGTTTGTGGAAAACGCTGGAGGCGGCGTGATAAAAGTTACCCATCCCGCTGCGCTGCTTAAAACGGTATTACTGTTGTGTGTGTTGCTCTATCTGGGTGCGTGCGGCTATTTATTTGCGATGCAAAAAGAGCTGATTTTTAATCCCACCAAACAATTACAAACCACGCCTGACCGATTGGGCTTAACTTTTGAGGCGGTTAAAATTCCATCTGGCACAGCGGATGAGCGTGGTGAATTGGATGCTTGGTGGATACCTGCCGCGCATGGCAGCGACATTACGTTGCTGTATTTGCATGGTAACGACCGCAATGTCAGCAGCAATGCCAGTCACGCGCAACGCTTGCACGACATGGGTTACAACGTGTTGCTGGCGGATTATCGTGGCTATGGCAACAGCACGGGCGGCGCGCCCAGTGAAGCAAAAGTTTATGAAGATGCAGAAGCCGCCTGGAATTATTTGCGTGTCGCGAGAGGCTTAACAGCGCAGCAAATTTTTATTTACGGGCATTCTTTAGGTGGCGCAATCGCGATTGATTTGGCGACGCATCACGCCGATGCAGCAGGGCTAATCGCCGAGAGCACCTTCACTTCGATGCAGGCGATGGGCGAGTTGCGCTACGGTTTTTTACCCGTGGCATGGATGGTCAATCAGCGGTTTGATTCCTTGCAAAAAATCCCGCAGTTAAAAATCCCGTTGTTGCTGATACACGGAACATGGGACAAAGAAGTTCCGGTGGCTATGTCGCAACAACTATTCGCCGCCGCCACCAGCCCCAAGACGCTGACGCTTATCGAGGGTGGAGGACACAGCAACAGCGGCGCGGTCGGATGGATTGAATATCGCGACGCATTAAATAAATTTATCGAGCAACCACAAGGCGCAGCAGCGCATGGAAATTTCAAATGAAAGTAGATGTCATTATTATTGGTTCAGGCGCGGCTGGCTTGATGTGTGCCTTACAGGCTGGGCAACGCGGGCGTTCGGTGGTGTTAATCGACCACGCTAAAAAGCTTGCCGAAAAAATCCGTATTTCGGGCGGCGGACGCTGCAACTTCACCAACCTTAATACCAAACCGGAAAATTTTATTTCCGATAATCCAAACTTTTGCCGCTCCGCTTTAAGCCGTTACACCCCGCAAGACTTTATCGCATTGTTGCAAAAACACAGCATCACTTTTCACGAGAAAACGCTGGGGCAATTGTTTTGCGATGAAGAGTCCGAAGCCATCATCGGTATGTTGCGCAAGGAATGTGACGAGGCGGGCGTGAAGCGTTTTATGAGTTGCGACATCGAGGCGATTAAGCACACGCCTTATGTCGGCGAAGCGGGTTTGGGCAAAAAAGCCAAGTTTTATGTGACCACCTCGCGCGGTGAATTTGAGGCGGTGTCACTGGTGATTGCCACGGGCGGGCTGTCGATTCCTAAGACCGGCGCAACCCCTTACGGCTACCACGTTGCCGAGCAATTTAATGTGCCAATTACCAAGTTGCGCGCAGGGCTCGTGCCGCTGACGTTTGCGCCTGAAGATTGGAAACCGTATAGCGAATTAACCGGTGTGTCATTCGATGCGATTGTCAGTACAGGCAAGCAATCGTTTCGCGAAAACGTGTTGGTGACGCATCGCGGTTTGAGTGGTCCCGCCATTTTGCAAGCCTCCTCGTATTGGCAACACGGCACGCCGTTGAGCATCAATATGTTGCCCGATGCAGAGATGGAAGAAGTCTTGACCGAACAAAAAACCAGCAAAAAACAACTGGCAAATTTCCTCACACAATGGTTCGCCAAAAGCTTCGCCGATGTGTGGTGCGCGCAGCTGACCGAACGTACCAAGGTCGCCAACTTGCCGTTGAATCAATACAACGACAAACAGCGCAAAGTGATTGCCGCCGAATTACACAATTGGCAAGTGATGCCATCAGGCACGATGGGTTACGCAAAAGCCGAAGTGACTTGCGGCGGTATCGATACCCGCGCGTTGTCGTCAAAAACGATGGAATGCAACGACGTACCAGGCTTGTATTTCATCGGCGAAGTGGTCGATGTGACAGGCTGGCTAGGCGGCTATAACTTCCAATGGGCATGGGCTTCAGGCTACGCGGCGGGGCAAGCGGTTTAGTATTTCGGAGGATAACGACGATGCAAACGTTGAATAAATTGCCTGTTTTGGATTATTTGCAACGACAAGTCTCAGGTACTTTGAGTGCGCTAGATACCACACACATGAAGTATCCGACTGCCATTTCACAAACGCTGGCGATAAAAATTGTGGAGGTCGCATTGGGGGGATTATCCCCACTCCATCAAAAAACTTAAGCCACAAAACAGAGGAGCCTTACAAGCCTTGTTTGATAAGGCGTGCAAGGCTTTTAGGTAGTTCAAAGTAGTTCTAGGTAGAAAATTACACCTGAAGTGTAATTGAGGTGTAATGAATAACCACTTGAAGAAAGTAAGGCTGGGTAATTCTAGGTAGATATAAGTAGTTAAATCCTTGTATCTATTGGTGTTGGTGCCCGAAACCGGAATCGAACCGGTACGCCAGTTTTACCTAAGCGACGGATTTTAAGTCCGTTGTGTCTACCAATTTCACCACTCGGGCGAGTGTTATTGCAGAACCGATGAGGTTCTTGTTGTAGTGTGTTTTGTCGCTGTTGCCAGCCAAAACAACGGCGCGAATTCTAGCACAGACTAAGAAGTTCTCTCAACAAAATCCGCATAAAGTTGCTGCAAAGATTTATCCCAAATAGGCCGTCAATACTTTTTCATTTTTACTCAGCTCAGCGGGCGTACCTGCTAGCGCGATTTGTCCGTGCTCCATCACATATGCGTAGTCCGCCACGGCAAGCGCGCGTTTGGCAAACTGCTCGACTAACAACAACGTGATACCTGCTTGTTTGAGTTGCGCGATGGTAATCCCCCCCAATTTTAGCCCTCGCCAGAAGTAGAGACGTGTCACGCTAACTTCTGTTTCGAGGTCATGCCACCGAGTGCCATATGCGGGCGGGCGTGATTGTAAGTCCACATCCAGTCCGTCGCATAATTTTGTACCTCATCAATCGACTCAAACAGGTAATGACTTAACCAGTCATAGCGCACCGTGCGGTTATAGCGTTCGATGTACGCGTTCTGTTGCGGATTGCCCGGCTGAATGTAATCCAAGCGTATGTCGTGTTCTGCCGCCCAGTCTTTGAGTAGCTGGCTGATGTATTCAGGTCCGTTATCACTCCGAATTGCCACCAGCTTACCGCGCCATTCAATCACTTGATTCAATGAACGCACCACCCGCGCTGCGGGCAGTGAGAAATCAATATCAATCGCCAAGGCTTCCCGATTGAAGTCATCAATCACATTGAACAAGCGATAGCTGCGCCCGTCTGATAACTGGTCGTGCATAAAGTCCATCGACCAGCATTGGTTCACTGTCGATGGCACAGCCAAGGCTTGTGGCTTATCCCGAATGATGGCACTACCACTTTTTTGCGAGTGCCTCCGCGACGATTTCGGCTTTGATGCGCTCGTCGGCGTACATCTTTTTAAGGCGACGATTTTGGCTACCCCATAACTTGCTGCGCAAGTAAGTGTGCGCCGCAACAAGCCGCGATGCGGCGTGTTGTCGTCTTCGAGCGCTTTGAGACGGGACATCAAAGATGCGTCCATGCCGCCGAATTTGCTGCGCCATTTGTAAAACGTGGCGGAGCTCATGCCGTGCTCGCGACACAACTCTGGAGCAGGGCTGCCGCCCTCGGCTTGCTTGAGGATGGCAATGATTTGACTGTCGGTAAAACGGGATAACTTCATGTAAAAAATCCTCTAATTCTAAATGAGAAAATTCTACTTATGGCGATGACTAATTTGAGGGGGGATTACCATAAATCGAACCCCACAAACTACCCGCCCGATTGCTCACTTCACTAGTTGATTGATCTCAATAATCGGCATCAATACCGCCAGCACGATTAACAGTACCACCACGCCCATCGCCAATATCAGCGCGGGTTCTAGCAGTCCTGCGATGGTCATGGCTCTACGCTCTAAGTCGGTTTCTTGTGCATTGGCGGCGCGTTGCAACATGGCGGGTAATTCTCCCGTGGCTTCACCCGCTCGTATCATGTGAATGAGCATGGCGGGGAAATGTTGATGCGCGGCGAGGGCGGTGGCGAGGCTCACGCCTTCGCGCACACGGTTGGTTGCCTCATCCACTTGGGCGCGCATGGCGAGGTTGGTCAGCGTGTCGCGGCTGGTCTGCAAGGCTTGCAAAATCGGCACGCCAGAGCCGCTGGTGATGGCGAGCGTGCTGGCGAAACGCGCGGTGTTGAGACTGCGCTCGAAGCGACCATACAAGGGCGCGGTCAACAGCCAAGTGTGAAAACGTAATTTGAAAATGGGATCACGCAAGGCGCGTCGCCACAAATAAATTGCAACCCCGATTAGAGCTGCAACCAGCCAGCCGTAGTTGCGCACAAAATCGGAAATGCCCAACATCACCACGGTTAAAAATGGCAGCTTTTGTTTGGTGTTGGCGAATACCGAAACGATTTGCGGCACGACGTAAGTGAGCAAAAAAATCACGATGGCAAAGGCGACCACGGTGACGATGGCGGGGTAGGTGAAGGCGAGCTTTATTTTCTGTACCAGTTGATTGCGCCGCTCGATGTAGTCCGCCAAACGCGATAAAACTTTCGCCAATTGTCCGATGTGTTCTCCGCTGGCGACCAGTGCGCGATAGATGTCGGCGAAGTCATGTGGATGCGCAGCGAGTGCGGCGGAGAGCGATGTTCCTGCCATCACCTCACTGCGAATTGCCGCGACTAAGTCGCGTACATAAACCCTTTCGGCTTGTTCTTGCAGCGCGGAAAATGCTTGCTCCAGCGGCAGACTGGCTTCCAATAAACTGGCCAGTTGGCGGGTGAATAAAGCCAGTTCGACGGTGGATAATTTGTCGCCGAAAGCGTGTTTGCGCGGCGCGCCGTTTGCATCTTCTGCTATTGCTTCGATATGGATAGGAAGCAATCCCAAACCGCGTAAATTAGATCGGGCGGCACGCGCGCTGTCGGCATTCACCACGCCTTTGCTGGTGTGTCCGTTTGCATCTGCGGCTTCGTAACGAAAGGCAGCCATGGTTATTCTTTGGTCACGCGCATCAGTTCGGCGGCGGTGGTTGTGCCGTTGCTTAACCAGCGTTCGCCGTCTTCGCGCATGGTGCGCATTCCGTCCGCAATGGCGGTGGTGCGTATCTCGGCTTCGGAGGCGCGGTTGTGAATTTGCGCGCGAATTTGTTCGGTGGTAAGCAGCAATTCATACACGCCGACGCGACCTTGATAACCCGTTTGTCCGCACTGTTCGCAGCCGTTGGCGTGCCAAGTCGTGCCGTCGAAAGTTTTGCAATGCGCGCACAGTTTGCGTACCAAACGTTGTGCGACTACGCCCAACAATGACGACGAAAGTAAGAATGGTTCTATGCCCATATCGAGCAAGCGTGTGACGGCGGCGGCGGAGTCGTTGGTGTGCAAAGTCGCCAGTACCAAATGCCCAGTGAGCGAGGCTTGCACGGCGATTTGTGCGGTTTCTAAATCGCGAATTTCACCGATCATAATCACGTCGGGATCTTGGCGCAGTATGGCGCGCAGAGCTTTGGCAAAGGTCATGTCAATGCGCGCATTGACTTGCGTTTGTCCGATGCCTTCCAACTCATATTCGACCGGATCTTCCACGGTGAGGATGTTGGTATCGGTTTTGTTTAAGCGCGTGAGTGCGGCATACAGCGTGGTGGTTTTTCCTGAACCTGTCGGACCGGTAACCAGCACGATGCCGTGCGGTTGCGCGATCAGTTTATCGAACTGCGGCAGCACCGCATCGCTCATACCTAAGCTAGACAAACCCAATTGCCCCGCTTGTTTGTCTAGCAAACGCAACACCGCGCGTTCGCCATGTCCAGTGGGCAAAGTCGAGACGCGCACATCGACGGGTTTGCCGCCGACGCGCAGCGTGATGCGTCCATCTTGCGGCAGACGTTTTTCTGCGATGTCGAGTTGAGCCATGATTTTGATGCGCGAAATCAGTGAAGCGTGGATGGCCTTTTTCGGCCGCACCACATCGCGTAGCGCGCCGTCGATGCGAAATCTCACCACGGAAATTTGCTCGAACGGTTCGATATGTATATCCGACGCGCCTTCGCGCAAGGCTTGCGTAAGCAGCGCGTTAATCATGCGGATCACCGGCGCGTCATCGCTGGCATCGAGCAAATCAGTGACGGCGGGCAGATCTTGCATGAGCTTATTCAAATCCACATCGGCTTCGTATGCGTCGATAACTTCGGCAGCATCGCCGCCCGAATTTTCATAGGCGGCGGCAATTAAGGCGGCGAGTTCGCTAGGCTCTAAGCGCAGCAGCGTGAGAAAACCAAGCTGGCGGCTGACTTCGCTAATCGCCATCAGCGGCGAGGCAGGACTGATGCACAGCTCGACTTTTCCCGCAGCATCGCGCCGCGCTAACAGCGAAAAATCGCGCGCAAAACTGTACGGGAGTAGGCGGCTATCCATGCTGTTTATTCCGCCGCGACAGGCGCGCTGCTAGCGGTTGCTGGCGCGCTTAAGGTTACGGATGGAGTGAGCTTGATAGTGCCTTGGGACAAGTTGCCGCCGACAATTTTGCCGTTTTTTAATTCGGCCAACAGCGGCGCGTCCATGCTCGGCATCAGCCAAGTTTCTTCAGGTTGATTTTTGATTTCGGCGGCGCGAATAAAGTCGTATCTATCGGCGGCTAAGTCAGTGCTTTGCTCGGTGTTGCGGATCACGGTGGGGCGCAAAAACACCATCAAATTAGTTTTGTTGTGAGTGCGCACGCGGTACTTAAATAAATTACCTAGCCACGGAATGCTGCCCAGTCCTGGCACTTGCTCCTCGTTGTCCTGCAAGTTGTCGTCGATTAAGCCGCCCAGCACAATAATTTGCCCATCATCGACTAGCACATTGGTATCAATCGAACGCTTGCTAGTAATCAATCCCGCCGCGTTGATGGTGGGCGAAATCGCCGAAGTCTCCTGATAAATCGCCAGCTTAACCGTGCCGCCTTGCGAAATTTGCGGCTTCACTTTAAGCGTCAGCCCGATGTCTTTACGCTCTACGGTTTGAAACGGATTTACCCCCGCTGCGGCTTGTGTGGTGTATTGCCCCGTCACGAACGGCACGTTTTGCCCGACCACAATTTTGGCTTCATCGTTGTCCAGGGTGATGAGATTGGGCATGGATAAAATGTTGCTTTTACTATCGGCTTGCAGCGCATGTACCAGCGCGCCTAAGCCGATTTTGCGCGACAAAAATCCCAGATTTAAGCCGTTGCTAGGCGCGAGTGGCACGCCGCCCGGAGCCAAGCGCGCCACGGCTTGATTCGCCAAATTATTGCCGCCCGTGGAGAAGGTTGTGCCCGCTCCGCTAGGGGCGGTGGCGTTGCCGCCCAGTGCGCCCCATTGCACGCCAAACTCTGCCATTTTTGAGGCATCGACTTCGACGATTAAGGCTTCGATATAGACCTGCGCGCGGCGCGCATCGAGCTGCTCGATGATGGCGCGCAGATTGCGATAGACAGGTTCGGCAGCGGTAATGATGAGCGTGTTGGTTGACGCATCCGCTTGAATAAAACCTCCTGCGCCGCCAGTCGGCAACGCGATTTGTGGGGCTTGTCCCGCAGTGGGAATGGCAGGCGCGGGCGTAGAGGTGTCGGCCGCCATCACCGCGCGCAAAGTCAACGCCAGCTTGGTCGCTTCGGCATTTTTCAAATACACCACATGCACGTTGCCGGGCATTGCGGTGGGCTGGTCAAATTTGGCGATGAGCGACTTCGCTAGATTGGCACGCGCTTCGGAGGGCGCGCGCACGATGACGGAATTAGTGCGTGCATCCGCCATCACCAGCTTTGCCGCATCGGCTGCCGCACCTTGTTCTAACAGGCGATTCACCATATTGGCGATGTCGGTCGCGATGGCGTGTTTGATGGTGATGACTTCTAAATTTTGGCTGGTCGAAATATCCAACGCGGCAATAATTTTGCCTAAGCGCAACAAATTATCAGCGTAGTCGGTGACCACCAAAGTGTTGTTGCTGGGGTTGGCATTGATGATGTTGTTAGGCGAAATCAGCGGGCGCAAAACGGTCACTAAATTCGCCGCAGATTCGTGATTAAGCTGAAAAACTTTAGTGGCGATTTGGTCGCCGCGCCCGCCGTTGCCATCTTGTACGCCGCCTTGTAATTTGGCATCGGCTTCAGGCACGACTTTGCTGTAACCATTCGCGGCGACCACTGCGTAGCCTTGCATACGCAACACCGAAGCCAATAGCTGCAAGGCTTGTGGCTTGCTCAATGATTTTTCAGAGACCAACGTCAGCGTGCCTTTGACGCGTGGGTCGATGATAAAAGTCACGTTGGCATAATCGCCGATTGCCTTAATCACCGACTCGGTTTCGGCATTCACAAAATTAAAATTCGCGGTGTTGGCAGGGACGAGCGCAGCGTCTTCGGCGTGCGCTAACGGCAGCGTGAGGCTGAGTAACAGGGCAAAAAAAGTAGCGTTAATTTTCATCATAATTCTCTTTTAATTTGCGTTTAATAGGATGACTTCCTTGCCATCCACCATGCCGCGTTGACCTAATAAATTGAGCAGGTTTGCCAGCTCGTTTTCGTGTCCTGCGGCGGCTTGGGCGTTGCCTGAAAAATGTAGCCTGCCGTTGCTAAAGTCGCCACGACCCGCCAATAACAATGGCCCTTGTGGGCTGGTCAAGCTGACATCGGCGCGCGCGCCGTGCCAGATAAATTCTAAGTTGTATGCGCCCAGCGGTTTAATCGGTGACAAGCGTGAGGCGATGTTTTGCATGGACAAATTCATTACCCCACCTAGCTGCACTTCGCCTTGCAAAAGCGAGATGCGCAAGCCTTGCCAGCTCAAGCGCATTTGCCCTGACGGCTGCAAAGTGTTGAGTGGCGCGCCCAAGCTGGCGAGGCGTTCGGCGGGCAAGTTCAGCGCGGCATTGCTGATGCTGATTTCTTGCCAGTTGCCGCTGATGTGCAGCGGCTGCGACAGCGATTCGTTATTGCTTAAATCGGCATCCACACTGCCCAATAAAATCAGCGGCGAGATGTGCCAACTAAAGCGACCTGGCAACAACGGCGTAATGGCTTCGGTGCGGCTTGGCGCGCTGCCGATAAACGCCGAACCGTTCCACAGCGTGCCTTGTGCGTCGCCCAAAGTAATGCGTCCTTGCGTTTGTGCTTCGATCATCGGCACCAGATAGGCGATGGGAAATAGCGCGATAAGCGTGAGCAACACGCTCGCCAGTCCTGCCAAACTCCACAGCACGACGCGCTTCATTCGCTGACTCCTGCGGCTTGCAAAGTGAAGATGGCATCGACTTGGTCGGGGCTGGCGAGTGGCGTGATTTTGGCGGAGGTTACGCTGATGCGCGCACTACTTTGCAACTCGCTCAGCCAAGCTAAAGTTTGCGCAAATGACGCGCTATCGAGCTGTACTTGCGCACTCGTGCCTGCCAGATTGATGCTGCGCGCTTTGAGCTGATAGTTTTGTAAACTGGCTTCGATACTCGCTGTGGTCATCGCGGCAACAGGGGTGCTGTTGGCTTCTTTAAGCGTTATTGCTTGTGCCGCTAAGGCTTGCATTTGTGCCACTTGCTCGCGTAATTGCGGCAAGGTTTTGCTTAAGTTTTTACGCGCGGTGAGGGCGGGGGCGATGAGTAAAACGTACAGCAGGGCGGTGGCGATCACCCCAGCGGCCGCCAGCAACAGTTGTTTTTCGCGCGTCTCGCGGGCTGACCAAAAATTGCTGAGCGCGTCGCGCAGTTGATTCGCATTCATCGCGCGCTCCCCAGTTGCCAGTGTGTCTCGTCCAGTGCTTTTAATTGCAGCTCGCGCAGCGCGAGTGCATCACGCAGCGCGTCTATCGACACAGCGGATTTGAGCGTGATGGTTAAACGACGCTGCGCATAATTTAATTCAGCAATTTGGCTGTTGGCAGCGGGCTGCACACTCGCCCAGCTTTCTGCCAATGCGGCGGTGAGGGCGACCAAATCATCGGGCGACACTTGCCCTGCATCGTGCTGCGCGGCGGCGATTTTTTGGCGCATTTGCAACAGCGCGTCGAGCACCACGGTTTCTTTCGGATAGGCGTTCAAATAAATGTTGCGCAACGAGCCGCGCAACTGCGTCGCCTCGCGTGCTTGTTGCCACCAAGTGAAATTTAACGCCGCGATATTCACCAGCAGCAGCCCCGCCGCCAATGCCAGTGGCACACGCCAGGCTTTGAATTGCCATGGCGTATGCACAAATTCAGCCAGCTCGGCGGCGAGATTTAATTCGCAAGATTGGTATTGCGTAGCATTTTTTGCCAGCACTTGTACCTCGCTGTCATCACCACATAAGGCTTGATACACCTGAACTTCTGCGGCATCGACAGACAACACTAGCGCGCCCGTCGGGGTGATGCTGCGCAAGCTCGGCAACACTGCCGCGCGGTTTGCGACGATGAGTCCGAGTCCTGCAAATTCGCCAGTGCGTAATGCCAGGCTGATGCCCGCATCGCTCGACGTGAGTGATGCGCTGACAGTGTCGCTGGCAAGCGGCAAACATAATTGTTCAGGCACGGCGCGTAGCTGTTGCGCACCCAGTTCGCGCAAGGTGGTGAGCCACGCACGCAACCAATCGCGCTGCACCAGTGCCAGCGTGCGTTGCCCAGCTTGATTGGATGAAGCGGCAATCACTACCTCATCAACCTCGCCGAGCAATTTATCTTCCAGCAAATTAGGCAACGCCGCGCGCAATTTGCCCGCTGACAGCGGCGGCACAGCGAGGCGCAACACACTTACATCTGCCGCTGCTATAAGCAAAATAACCGTGTGCGCGGCGCGTATGTGCTGCGCCAGCTCGCTCAAACTTGCTCTGCCATGCGCTAACAGAATGTCGCGCTTGCCGCGCGCAACATAGGCGCAAGTGATGCTTCGTAAGCTCGAATCAGTCAGGGCGCGGGCGGGGAGATGGAGGGTGAGCGAGCTCAAATGGTGAGATAAACAGACGGAAAAATTAAAGTCGCGCAGCATATAACAAAAGCCACTGCGCGGGGCTGCGAATGCGCTTGGTATGGATGTAAAAAAGCCGTCCGAAGACGGCTTTTTTGATTACTGACTCGGCAAATTTAGAATAGTTTAATCACCATGCAACCATTCGCTGGAACATTGTAATTAGCTGGCAACCAAGTTATTCCTGGTTGAGTCGAACTTGCAGCACCCACTGAATGTGTACCAGCATTGACTGTCGTTACAAATGTGCCACCTGTGTCAGCGCAGCTTACAGGGGGTGTGGTTCTAAATTTCGCCAAGTTACCCACTACCGCATTGTCAACAGAAATGTTAATACTGCTGCCAGGTACAGCGGTGAGAGCCGTCCACACGATAAGCAGACCTTGAGCAGGAGGTGGTGGTGGAGTGCTATTGCCCCCCCCCCCCGCAAGCAGTCAGCAAAGCGATAGAGGCGGCAATAGCAGCGGATTTAAGCAGGTTCATGGTTGATTCCTTTTAGTGGGTGAGCGAGGTTGATTGTTATTAAAAGTGACCAAAAAATCAGCGCGCAATATAAGCGAGCATTTAACTGTCTGTCAAACTTAAATCGTTGCACATTGACAATGTAAATACAAAATGTAAACTTGTGATATGGATATTTATTTTTAATTGAATGGGGATTGGTTTGTGTGGAACGACGCTAAAGCAGCGCGTAATTTACATAAACATGGCGTTCTTTTTGAAGAGGCCGCGAGCGTTTTTTCTGACCCCTTGTTTGTTTTGATGGATGCCTCGCGTCACCATGAAAAACGCGACGCTGCGATTGGTTTTGATGCCGCCGCACGGTTGCTATATGTCGTGCATATTGAAGTTGAAGCCGCCTATATCCGTATTATTTCTGCTCGGCGTGCCGAGCCTAATGAGGAGCTAAATTATGCTATCTGACCGCTTAAAAAAACGTCTTACTAAAGACCGTGCCATGACGGTGATTACTTTGCGCATCCCTGTCGATGTGGTGGATTCCCTTAAAGAAATTGCGCCGCACAAGGGGCTGACGGGCTATCAAACGCTGCTGAAGGCTTATATCAGCGAAGGTTTACGTAAAGATGAGGCGCAGTTTTTGAATGTACAGTCGGCGCGCTTGATTGAGGCGTTAAGAAAGCGCGGCGTGTCCGATGAGTTACTTGCTGCGGCGACCCAAGAATTACAAGCTGCGTAGTGTTAGGTTCTCCCGACTAAGCCGCCCCTGTAGTATCATCGCGCCTCTTTTTTGCCGCAACTTATTTGTACTCAGTGGAAATAATATGAAAATTACTTTTTTAGATTTTGAAACGTCCATCGCCGATTTAGAAGAAAAAATTGAGCAGTTACGCGGCATGAATAATGATCCCAACATGGACATTAGCGACGAAATCGCGCAGTTGGAAAGCAAGAGCGTCGCGTTGACTAAAGAGGTGTATAGCAAGCTCACGCCTTGGCAAATTTCGCAAGTGTCGCGTCATCCGCAACGTCCTTACACGCTCGATTACATCGAACATTTATTTACTGATTTTGAAGAATTGCACGGCGACCGCGCTTTTGCCGACGACCGCGCCATCATTGGCGGGCTGGCACGTTTCAATGGGCAAAGTGTGATGGTCATCGGGCATCAAAAAGGTCGCGATACCAAAGAAAAAATTATGCGCAATTTTGGTATGCCGCGTCCCGAAGGCTATCGCAAGGCGATGCGTTTGATGCACTTGGCAGAAAAATTTGGCATCCCGGTTATCACCTTAATCGACACGCCCGGCGCGTATCCTGGCGTGGGCGCGGAAGAACGCGGCCAGTCCGAAGCGATTGGGCGCAATCTGTACGAAATGACCGAGTTGCGTGTGCCGGTGATTTGCTTGGTGATCGGTGAAGGCGGCTCTGGCGGCGCGCTGGCAGTGGCGGTGGGCGACACGCTGATGATGTTGCAATACAGTACTTATTCGGTGATTTCACCTGAAGGCTGCGCGTCAATTTTGTGGAAGAGTGCCGCAAAAGCCCCCGAAGCCGCCGAAACATTGGGCATCACTGCGACGCGTTTGAAGGCGTTGGGCTTGGTCGATAAAGTTATCGACGAACCGTTGGGCGGCGCGCATCGCGACTATGTTTTGACGATGAAGAACGTCAAAAAAGCCTTGCAGGACGAACTGAAAAAAGCCCAAAGCAAAACCACGCCTGAGCTGCTAGAAGCCCGCTTTAATCGCCTGATGAGTTTTGGTAAGTTCAAGGAAGTTGAGCTCGGTTAACCTTTTAGAGCGGACGGCCGCCCTCCTTAGTCCGCTCATTCCCCCGCATAGTCGTCTGCTCATCGCCTTAAGTGGCGGGGTGGATTCGGTGGCGCTGCTGCATCTTTTGCAGCAGCTCAAAACTCGTTTCGACTGGCAGCTACACGCCGTACATGTGCATCACCAAATCAGTATTCACGCCGATAGCTGGGCAGTTTTTTGCGCCCAGTTGTGCGCTGATTACGCCATCCCTTTTGATTTAGAACATATCGACATCACTCCGCTGCGCGAGCACGGCGTGGAAGCGGCGGCGCGGCAATTGCGTTATCAAGCCTTAGCCAAACACGCGAGCGATTTTTTACTGTTAGCGCATCACGCTGACGATCAAGCCGAGACGCTGCTACTGCAATTGTTGCGCGGCAGTGGTGTAAAAGGTGCGGCGGCGATGCCGCTGTTGGCACAGCGTGAATGCACTTGGCTGCGTCCCTTGCTGAATGTCACGCGCACCGAAATTGTCGCGTACGCGCGTGCGCAAAACTTAGCTTGGATAGAAGATGACAGCAACACCGATACGCGTTATGCGCGCAATTTTTTGCGCCTCAAGGTGATGCCCGTGTTGGCAGAAAAATTCCCCGCCTATCGCCAAACTTTAACTCGTAGCACGCAACACTTTGCTGAAGCAGCGAGCTTGCTCGATGAGCTTGCCGCGCTCGACGCGGCTCAGAGCATCGCGGGGGAAACGCTGTTGTTATCAGCGTTACAAGCACTCAGTGCGACGCGCGCCAAAAATTTATTGCGCTATTTTTTACAGCAGCGTTCAGCACCCATGCCGCAAGCCGTGCAGCTAGAAGAGTTGTTAGCGCAGCTGCTCAGCGCACGCGAAGATGCCATGTTGTGCGTGGATTTTTCGGGCTGGCAAGTGCGGCGTTATCAGGGCGCAGTGTATGCGCAGCCCACCTTGCCTGATTGCGCTGCATCTTTGAGTTTGCCTTGGCAAAACGAGGAGGCACTTTTCTGGTCGCCGCTCAATACGCAGCTTCATTTTTTAGCCGCGCGGGGAGAGGGCATCAGCCTCGCCAAACTTGCGCGTGCGCCCGTTACCTTAAGGCTGCGGCAAGGCGGTGAAACTTTGCGTCCTGCGGCTAAATCAGCAACGCGCACGCTGAAAAATTTGCTGCAAGAGCAGGGTGTTCCCCCCTGGCTGCGCGCCCGTTTGCCGCTGTTGTATTGCGGCGAAGAGTTAGTCTGTGTGGCGGGTTTAATCGCCGCTGATTTTCAGGCGAATGCAGAGGAGGCTGGCGTGGTAATGGGCATGGGCGATGCACTGGTGAGAGGGCTTATTTGAACTCAGGAATTTGCAACACGAAAATTTCCCCCTCCGCACTCCCCGCAGCCAGTCGTTGCGCGGCAGAGTCGAACGCCAGAGCGGTGATTTCTTGCACTAACTTTGCCTCGCCCACGAGCTGCCTCGTTTGCATATCCCATATTCGCACCAGACCGTCATAAGAGGCACTCGCCAGTAATCGCCCGTCGTCACTCAAAGCAGCGCGTAGTGGCTTATACACGCCATTCTCATCACGACTAGGGTGGCGCGGTAAGCGGGCAATCATTTTTGCTTGGTCTAAGTCCCACATGGCAAGATGGTGGGGACGTTCATCCTGAAGCACAACCAAGTTGGCGCGGCTGGAAAATGGCGTAAGCATTTGCCCTTCGGCGATAAATTTTGCTGAACTAATCTGATAAATTGGAAATGTCGAAGGCGCATCGGGACCGTGCTCACATTCAGTTTGTACATAGTTGCCATCCGCCGATAGGGTTAAGTTTTCACCACAAGGTTGATGTTCATCTTGACTCGGCAACAGCATAGAAGTTTTTGATTTCCCGCCCGCCTGTTGTGACCAGAGCTGAATTCTGCCATCTGCATACAGCGCGGCAAGCCTGCCATTGCGAGCCGAATAACCTGCTAGCGCGCCGCTGGTTTTAATATCCTTGAGCCGCCGCCCATCGCCTGCATAGTGTTCAAAATGTCCCGTCATGGGGCGATAAATTTCTCCTGTATCAGGATCGGAGCGAACCGTAACATGGCTTTGTTTGCTGTTGTCTTCGAGCGCAATCGTGGTGTGTGGCTTGCCGGTTAAAAGGTCTATCAAATTTTTATCATTCACCGCCCAACCATGAAGCAAACGGTGGGTGGGATTCGAGTAATCCCAATCGAAGTAACCCCAATAGACGTTAAACGGTTCAAAGCGCGAGCGGCGTAGCTGCTGCGTTGCCAAGTCCCACACCGCTGCGCCGATTTGACCTTCGGGGGCGGTGTACAAGGCATAAAGATTTTGCTCTGCGTCAAAATAGAGCGCACGGGTGCGTTCAATTTGCACGGCGGCTGCGCTGGCAGTGCGTTGATTCCACGCGCTAACAGGCACCAGCATTTTATTGGAGGGCACAAGATTCGCGACGAGCTTCAACTCATTTGATTTTTCGGGAAATTTGAAATCCTGTACCGCGCGCACCGATTCCTTGGCGGGGCAATGTGTGGCATTTTCTTTAACCACTAGCGCGGGCAAATTGCTCAGCGAGTCGGGGACGGCGATGCGATACAGCACTGCTGCTGTAACGGTTTCGGCATCTCGTCCGAAAATAAAATGTTGATTGCCGTTGATTCTGCTGCTGGCACTCAACAGTGCAACGATAGATTTCCCGTCTGATTGAACAGCAAATGCAATTACTTTGGAGGGCAGGGCAATGACATAACTTTGGCTAGGGTCGCTTACGCCAAAGAAGGTCAATTTATCAATTTCTGCTGCGGCGACCCAGCGACCTAGCGGGTCGGCGGCGACTGTTTCCGCATAGCCGCCCGATGGCATTGCTTGGGCTGCGCTGCAAAGGTCTAAGCGTTCGAGCATCAACTTGTCGCCTGTGTAAGCCAGCAGCCAACCGTTGCCGCCTAATGCCTGACCCGCACGCATGGTATTGTCGCTATTGGGTGGCGCGACATGGCGAGTCGAAATCTCGATACCCGCGTCTATATCCCAGAGCGTTGTGCCGCGTTCGACATCGTAAAAGCGGCTGTACCATTCATTGACGGCTAAGACTCGCCCGTTGCCAGAAAAGCCTAGCGATACCACCGTGCCACCAGAATCTGAACCACCAAACTCTGAATCAAACACCCGCAATCGCCGTCCCGTTGCGACTTGCCAAACTTGCGCGGTTGCGTCATCGCCACCAGTCGCCAACATTTGAGCATCGGCTGAAAATGCCAATGCCGAAATACCGCCCGTGTGCCCCTTCAACTCGCGCAACACTGTATGTTCGTTAAGTGACCTGATAATCGCGCGTGCATCAAAATAGCCGATGGCGAGCAACTTTCCATCGGCACTCAATGCGACGGAACTGGGCTTGCTGCCGTCTGCTGGGATAGTTTCTAGCGGCTGGTTAGTGAGCGTGTCCCACAGCACCACATCGCCGTTCAGACTGATATGCGCCGCGATATGACTCGCCGCCGCAATTGCTAGCGCATTCGGGTAAGGCGCAATCTCGCCAAATGGCAAGCAATCGTTGCAGCTAATTGCGTCTAGTGCTGACGAGTTTTGCGGCAGAGTTGCGGCGTTATGATTTTCTGAATTGCTATCCACCACGGCACTGGCGGCGGCTAGATTAACGGACGCGGCAAGCGGCGGTGCTGGCTGCTGACTCATCGCCTCGTTGCTGGCTAACTGACGCGTGTAAATAATCAGGCAAGCCCCGACAATGCTGATAATGATTGCGCTTAAAAATTGCTTCCAAGTTATGCCGCACTTGGCTGCAACTGCTTGTTCTGGCTTGTTCATGGGCGCACCTAAATTTTTTTGAAGTTTTTTGCCGCATATACTGCACGGCAAAAGCGCTGATAAACTTACACTTAGTGACGCTAGATTATGGCACTGTTAGGCAGTTGGGCGGGGATAAATCATTCTTTACCGTGCAAATTTTGACGCTGTGATTAAATAGAACTTTTGAATCCGTGAACGCAAAAAAGCCGCACTTTGTAGTGCGGCTTTTTTATTGACTACGGCTACTTACGCGACGGGATGCTGGGTTTCGACTTGCTCTAATTTGTCAGCTTCCACATACACTTCGCGTTTGCGTTCACGACGACGTGACGCGTAGCTAGGGGCATTGCTGTGACTGGCTTTGGCGACTTTAGCGGGATTAGTTTCAATCTGCGTCAAGTTTGCCACGACTTCTACCAGGGCTGGTTTCACGATGGTCGGCATCGCCACATATTCGCTAGGACTCACCATACCCGCTGGCATCGCCACATATTCTGTCGGTGCGGGGAAGGTTGCGACATTCAGCGTGGCGGTATTTTCACCCACCACATCACGACGTTCACGTTCGCGACGACCGCCACGACGACCACGACGACGCGCACCTTCACGTGCTGCGGTTTCTTCGCCTACGTCCGCTAGTACGGGCGGCGTAAAGGTGGCGGTAACAATCTCCGCCTTGTCTTCACGTGGTGGGCGTGGAGCTTTGGGTGGACGTGGTTCGCGCGGCTCTTTGGCTACTTTAGGTTCACGCACTTCAGCGGCTTTAGCTGGATTTTGTACCGGCTTATTACGTTCACGACGAGCATTGTTTTGCTCCGCGCGCTCAGCGTTTTTCTCGCCTTTCTCCGCGCCTTGTTGTCCGCCTTGCTGACCGCGTTCGCGACGCTTGTTGTGGTCGCCACGTTCATTGCGTTCAGCACGTTCTGGACGCGCATTACCACGCGGTTTTTCAGCACTAGGTTTGGCTTTTACGACGGCTTTTTCAGGTTGATTAAACCATGCCACAATTTTGCTAAATAGTGAGGCTTTGGCTTCTACAGCCTTGACGGGCGCGGGTTGTGCAGGCGTGATGCTCTTCACCGCAGCTTGCGCACGCGTGGCTTTTTGTTGCGCTTGTGCAGCGTTGCTTTGCACGCTTTCAACTGGTTTTTCGACCAGCTTGTAACTTGCCACGGCATCGCCGGTCACGTCATCATGCTTGACGCGATTGATGGTGTAGTTAGGCGTTTCGATATGCGGATTCGGTATCAAGGTAATGCCGACTTTTAGGCGCGATTCGATGCGATGAATGTCGCCGCGTTTTTCGTTCAACAAGAAGGTCGCCACATCAACGGGGACTTGTACTTGTAACGCTGAAACGCTGCCTTTCATGGCTTCTTCTTGCAGGATGCGCAAAATATGCAAGGCCGATGATTCTGTGCCGCGAATATGGCCGATGCCGCTGCAACGAGGACACGCCATGTAGTTACTTTCACTCAAGCTCGGTTGCAATCGTTGACGCGATAATTCGAGCAAACCAAAGCGTGAAATTTTGGCGGTTTGTACGCGTGCACGGTCGTAACGCAAAGAATCACGCAAACGATTTTCAACATCGCGTTGATTTTTGGCCGATTCCATGTCGATAAAGTCGATGACGATCAAGCCACCCAAATCACGCAAACGCATCTGACGCGCGATTTCTTCAGCGGCTTCGAGGTTGGTGTTGTAAGCGGTGTGCTCGATGTCCGCGCCTTTAGTCGCGCGCGCCGAGTTAATGTCTATGGCGGTCAGGGCTTCGGTATGGTCGATAACGATTGCGCCGCCTGATGGCAAACGTACTTCGCGCGCATGAGCGGATTCGATTTGATGTTCGATTTGGAAGCGTGAAAACAGCGGCACGTCGTCTTGATAAAGTTTGATGCGATCGACGTTGTCGGGCATCACGGTGCTCATAAATGCCAATGCTTGTTGATACACTTCTTCGGTATCAATCAACACTTCGCCGATTTCGGGATTGAAATAATCGCGAATCGCACGCACCACCAAACTGCTTTCCAGATAAATCAGCGCGGGTGCTTTTTCAGTTTTTGCCGCACCATCAATCGCGTCCCACAACTGAGTCAGGTAGTTCAAATCCCATTGCAATTCTTCTTGGCTGCGACCAATCCCCGCCGTGCGGGCAATGATGCTCATGCCATTTGGCACTTCAACGTGCGATAACACTTCGCGTAATTCGTTGCGCTCTTCGCCTTCGATACGACGCGATACGCCGCCGCCGTTAGGATTGTTCGGCATCAAAACGATGTAACGTCCGGCCAAACTGACGAACGTGGTGAGTGCCGCGCCCTTGTTGCCGCGCTCATCTTTTTCAACTTGAACTAATAATTCCTGACCTTCCTTCAACGCTTCTTTAATTGAAGGACGGCTAGGGCAACCAGGCTGGAAATACTGCGAGGAGACTTCTTTGAATGGTAAAAAACCGTGGCGATTGCCACCGTATTCGACGAAACAGGCTTCTAAACTCGGCTCGATGCGGGTGATAACGGCTTTGTAGATATTGCTTTTTTGTTGCTCTTTACCAGCGATTTCAATGTCTAGATCAATCAGTTTTTGACCATCAACAATCGCGACGCGGAGTTCTTCCGGCTGAGTCGCGTTAAATAACATACGTTTCATTTTTTATTTCTCCCGCGCTCTGACACGGGTTACGACCTTGGGCATCTCGCAAAATTAAAATCTCTTCGCGATGCGTTGTTGCTCACAAAAAATGACTCCTTACATAGTTATCTATGCGTCGTCGTAATTTTTTGTTCCCACCTAGCCTCGCTTCGATATTTGAATTTTTCGAGACACCCTAGCGTTGTGCGCACGAGTCGCAAACCATTTTAAGGTGTCTGAACCACTAATAAACTGGAGCAGGTTAGAACGAGTATTTTGGAGTAGCGAGTCTAAAAATTGAGTGAGGGTAGCTTGAGGCGAGGATGCGTTAAGGGAGATTCAAAAAAGTGAGCAGGGCGCATACACCGCAACAACTACTAAACTTTTTGCTCGACCTTAACAACTTCGCTTCGAACTACCCCCACGGAAAATCCACAGGTGCTTTGAGCGCGTAAATCAATTACTATCGTTGCTGGTTCCGGTGAACGATATTAACCGGGCTGCGGCGGAAAGTAGGAGGGCGGTAAACCTGCACTGTTATCCTCACTCAATGCCCTCAAAGAACATCTCGTAAAACCCCTAACTCCAAATCGCGCGAGCGGCGAAGTATATTCATAATGAATGGTTTAAGCAAAGAATCTGTCACGTTTTTAGAAATAGATGAAAGTGGTGCGGGGCAGCGCATCGACAACTTCCTGTTTCGTCATCTCAAAGGTGTGCCCAAGAGCCATATTTACCGCATTTTGCGCGGTGAAGTGCGCGTCAATAAAAAACGTGTCGATCAAACGCATCGCTTGCAATTAGGCGAGCTGTTGCGCATTCCACCCATCCGCGTGGCAGAAAAACACACGCCTGAAGTGGCGCATATCCCCGCCGTGGAATTCCCGATTATTTATGAAGACGACGCGCTGCTGGTCATTAACAAACCGTCGGGCGTTGCGGTACATGGCGGCAGTGGTGTGAGCTTTGGTGTCATCGAACAAATGCGTCGCGCGCGCCCGCAAGCCAAATTTTTGGAGCTGGTGCATAGATTAGATAGAGAAACATCGGGCGTGTTGCTGCTGGCAAAAAAACGCTCCGCACTGGTGGCGATGCACGAAATAATGCGCGAGGGCAACAGCGACAAACGCTATTACGCCATGGTGTTGGGGCAATGGAAAAACGTCAAACAGCATGTGAAATTGCCGCTGTATAAATTCGACACCCCGCAAGGCGAAAAGCGCGTCATGGTGAAAGAAGGCGGACAAGCCTCGCACACCATTTTTACATTGGAAAAAAGTTGGACGGAATTTTCATTGCTAGAGGCACAGCTCAAAACGGGACGCACTCACCAAATCCGCGTACATCTTTCACATCTAGGTTTCCCGATTGCGGGCGACGACAAATACGGCGATTTCGCACGCAATAAAGCCTTGATGAAGCAAGGCTTAAAACGCATGTTCTTACACGCCCACAGCATCGTCTTCGCACACCCACTCACTGGCGAACCCATGCAAATCAACGCACCTTTACCGACTGAGCTGCAAAGTTTTGTTGATAAATTAAACGCGGCTGCTTGATGATGTTCTGCTCAAAATCTAAATAAAACTGCCATGACTCTTATCCCCGAAATCAAACCCAATCAATCCATCGAGTTGCTCAAAGAGCTGCATATTCTGACGCGTGACGGCAAGCTTAATCAGGACAGTCGGCGCAAGCTCAAACAGGTTTACCACTTGTTTCACTTCATCGAGCCGTTGCTCAATGAGGTGTTGGCGGGCAAGCCTGATGTGAGTTTGGTGGATCATGGTGCGGGCAAGTCTTATTTGGGTTTTATTCTTTATGACTTGTTTTTCAAGGCGCGCGAGGCGGGGCATATTTATGGGATTGAGACGCGCACCGAGTTAGTCGAAAAGTCGCAACAGCTCGCGACAAAATTAAATTTTCCGCGCATGTCGTTTTTGAATGTGTCGGTTGAAGAGTCTATTACTACGCCGAGCTTACCTGCGCAAATTGATGTCGTGACCGCCTTGCACGCTTGCAATACCGCCACTGATGATGCGATTAAATTTGCTTTGCAAAAGCAAGCCAAGTTCATCGTGCTGGTGCCGTGTTGTCAGGCTGAAGTTGCCGCGACTTTGAGTAAACACAAGGCGCAATCATTAAGCCAAACTGTCTTGGCGGAAGTTTGGCGACATCCGATTCACACCCGCGAATTCGGCAGCCAACTCACCAACGTGTTGCGCTGCCTGCTGTTGGAGGCGCACGGTTATCAAGTCACGGTGACTGAGTTAATTGGTTGGGAACACTCAATGAAGAACGAGCTCATTATTGCCAAACGCACGGGCGTACCGCGCAAAAATGCGCAACAACGCTTAGAACAAATTTTGACTGAGCTGAATTTATTGGATTTGCACGCGCGTTTTATTTACTAATCTGAGCGGTTTTAGATTGCGATGAAGCGTGTAGTCGTTTATGCTGCGCGCCCTTCGGAGAGGTGGATGAGTGGCTTAAGTCGCACGCCTGGAAAGCGTGTTTGGGATAATATCCCAACGGGGGTTCGAATCCCCCCTTCTCCGCCAAATTATTATTTTTTTATTAAATCAATAAGTTGTGGTAATTATAAAAATTGCTGGTAATGCAAAGAAGTGATACAAACTTAAACGGTGTATCACTTTTTTTATGTCTATCAAGCGCGCAAGCCTATAAAATAAGGGGTTGACGAGTACCGTTATCAAGACTGCGTGGCGCATCAACTGGCTACGAAAAATACGATTCGTTATGAGATCTATCCTATGCCTAATTTCCACGCCTTAATTCCCGCCGCAGGTTTTGGTGCGCGCATGGGGCATGAAACGCCCAAGCAATATCTGCCGTTGGCGGGACAGCCGATGATTGCTCACGCGCTAGCAACGCTGTGCGCATGTGAACAAATCAGTACGGTGTTTGTAGTGCTATCGCCTGACGATACGCAATTCCAACAATACGATTTTTCCCGTTTCGACGACAAGTTGCAGCCCTTGTACTGCGGCGGTGCGACGCGTGCCGAGTCGGTGTTGAACGGCTTGTTAGTTGCTGAGCTTGAATCGGATGATTGGCTGTTAGTGCACGACGCAGCGCGCCCGTGTTTGACGGTGGCGCATTTGCAAAAACTGATTCACGAATTAAAAGACGATGCGGTGGGCGGTTTGTTAGCTGTGCCCGTTGCTGATACCTTGAAACGTGCCGATGCAACCGGACGCGTGTTGCGTACCGAAAGCCGTGTACAACTTTGGCAAGCGCAAACGCCGCAAATGTTCCGAGCGGGTTTGTTGGCGAGCGCGTTGCAGCAATGTAAAGACGTAACTGACGACGCATCCGCTATTGAGGCATTAGGTTTGCAGCCCAAACTGGTGGCGTGCGAACCGACCAACTTCAAAGTCACTTATCCGCAAGATTTATTGTTGGCGGAATTACTATTGAATCAAAAAAATAAGTAGGGTGGGCAAGTTTCATCTGCCCACGCGGTCGTTACAAATGGTGGGCTGATGCCCACCCTACACGAGAGAAATTTTTATGCGTATCGGACAAGGATTTGACGTTCATCAATTAGTTGAAGGTCGCCGTCTCATCATCGGCGGCGTGGCTATTCCTTATGAAAAAGGCTTGCTCGGACATTCCGATGCGGACGTGTTATTACATGCGATTTGCGATGCGCTGTTGGGTGCTGCGGCATTGGGCGACATCGGCAAACACTTCAGTGACACCGATGCTCAATTCAAAAATATCGACAGTCGTATTTTGTTGCGCGAGGTGTTGAAATTAGTGCGTGCGCAAGGTTTTCGCGTTGGCAATGTGGACGCGACCATCATTGCGCAAGCACCTAAGATGGCACCGCATATTGCGCAAATGGTGACGCATATCGCCGCTGATTTAGAGCTGCAAATCAATGCGGTAAATATCAAAGCCACCACCACCGAACAGCTAGGCTACACCGGGCGCGGCGAGGGCATCGCGGCGCAGGCGGTGGTGCTGCTTATGTCGGATGCGCGATAAAACCGCTTATTCGACCTACTCCATAGCCCGTCCAAATGAAAATCCTCGCGCTTGAAACCTCCACTGAATACTGCTCGGTCGCACTTAGTCTGGATGGCAAAGTCATCGAGCGATTTGAGTGGGTTGGACAAAAACATTCAGAATGTTTAATTGCTATGGTCGCCGCCGTATTGTGCGATGCGCAGCTGAAATTAGCCGAACTTGATGGCATCGCTTATGGCATGGGTCCGGGTTCGTTTACGGGTGTGCGCATCGCCTGTGGTGCGACGCAGGGCTTGGCTTTGGGGGCGAATCTGCCCGTGTTCGGCGTAGGTACTTTGCAAGCCTTAGCACAGGCTTCAGGACAGCATAAAGTCATCGCCGCACTGGATGCGCGCATGGGCGAGATTTATCACGCGGCATACGAATTGCGCGACGGCGAGTGGCACACGCTGAGTGAGCCGTGTTTCTGCAAAGCCGCTGCCGCGCCTGTGTTAGCGGGGCAAAACTGGTTCGGTATTGGTTCAGGTTTTGCGGCGTATGAGGCCGATTTACAGCAGCGTTATGCGGGGCAATTAGTCGGGCTAGATAACACCGCTGTGCCTCATGCCGCCGCGATTGCCGAGCTGGGCGCACTGGCTTTTTTGCAGGGCAAAGGTGTCGATGCGGCACTCGCGCAACCCTTGTATGTGCGCGACAAAGTGGCGTTAAAAACGCTAGAGCGTGAGGCGATTGCACAGGCAAAATTGGATGCGTGACATGACCTTGAGCGATGTCGCAGCGGTGTGCGCGATTGAACAGCAAGTGCAGCCGCAGCCTTGGACACAGGGCAATTTTAGCGATGCTTTACGTAGCGGTTACCGTTGCTTAGTCGATGAAAGCCAGCATGAAATTGTCAGCTACGCGGTGCTGATGCCGCTCATAGATGAAGCCGAGTTATTGACGATTGCGGTGGCTCCTAGTTGGCAGCGCAACGGCTTAGGCGGCTTGATGTTGCGTGCGCTGCTGGACGCGGCGCGAGAGAGAAGATGCGCAAAATTTTCTTAGAAGTACGCGTGTCGAATGTCGCTGCGATGGTCTTGTATCGCGCCACAGGCTTTGTTGAGATTGGGCGGCGGCGTGGTTATTACCAAACGGCAGATGGGCGCGAAGACGCGTTATTGATGGCGTGTGAATTGATAGGGGATGCGCGTGGATAGAAATGAAGCGATGTTGCGTGAGTTGAATCTTTATCCGCAATGGACGTTGCGCGCGCCCAATCTTGCCCCTGTAAGTCTTGCGCCAACTCATACGCCAGCTATCGAACCGTCTGCGCAGAACGTGACGGTAGCCTTGCAGCCGGCCGTAACGGATGCGATTCCTACAACAAACTTGCCTGTTGATAGGGAATCGCAAGAAAGCGTTGCAAGCTTGATTACCGCTGTGGATTTTGCGCCAGCTAAAACTTGGCCTGAACTCACGCAGCAAGTGCGCGATTGCCAGCGGTGTGGTTTGCGCGCGGGCTGTACGCAGACGGTCTTCGGTGTCGGCGATACCCAAGCCGATTGGCTGTTTGTGGGTGACATGCCCAGAGCAGATGAGGATGGGCTGGGCGAGCCGTTCGCAGGGGAGATAGGACATTTGCTCGACAATATGTTGGCTGCGATGCAGCTGACACGCGACAACAATGTGTACCTCGCCAATGTCGTGAAATGTCGCCCAAGCGATGATACGCATCCCGCAGCGACTGAAATTGGGCAGTGTTTACCGTATTTGCAACGTCAGATTGAACTGCTGCAACCCAAAATCATCGTGGCATTAGGCAAAGTCGCCGCGACTAATCTGTTGGGTGAGGATGTGGCTTTGGATGCACTGCGCGGCGTGTTGCACGACTATCAGGGTATCCCCGTCATCGTCACTTATCACCCCGCGTATTTGCTGCGTAAACCTACTGCTAAAGCACAGGCTTGGCAGGATTTGTGTTTTGCTTTGGATGTGATGAGCGAGGCTTAAGGCTTTATTCAGGGGGCTTTTTGGCGAAGTACACATCGGCATTGAAATGTGCAACGGCGTGCGGCAGTGCCACGGCGAAGCCTGAAATGGCAAGCCCCGTCAAAATCGCTTCGCCTGAGCTGATAGTCGGCAGCGTGACCCAATAAGAATTTTGCAAAATGAACGCGCTGTATTTGCCTATGCTGGCAATGCACCAGCCGTTCACGCTGGCGACCATCAGCATGGTGATGCCGCTGACGCAGTAGCCGTTCCACAGCACGAAGGCAAAATAATTGGGTTTGCCGTAACGATAAAATAGTCTGAGTCCAAACCAACTCAACGTGATGGGCAAGGCAATTTTTATCAGCCCCGCCATGCCGAGCACGGCTAAATCAATATGTTGATAGCGCAGCGCGAGCAACAAAATCGCGCTCAATAGCAGCGTGGCGATTTGCCAGTCAAACAACAGGAAAAATAAAGTCGCGCCGAGTGGATGTAGCTTGAGCCCCTCACGCATCCCCACGGGAAGTAACCAAAACGCCCCCACCCAAATCGTCACGCCGATGAGCAAATTAAATTGCGCGCTGTTGCGCCACAACGCCAGCCATTGAGCCGTCCACACCGCGCGCAGCAGCATTGCGGCGAATAAATAATTGCCTACCAACAACCATTCGGCGTTAAAAACTTGCGGATACAAATCCATGAGGAGTGCTGGCTACGAGAAATGCGAGGGCGCGAATGTAAGGCAAAAACAGCCTGTCGTGGTGTGGCATTTTGCCGCACTTTGCTAGCGCGATTTTTATTCTGAGGTAGCGCGTGGCACAATCGCGCTCTAAAATTTCCCCCCACCATTTTTCTTAGACTTTTCACGCAAAAATTATGCTGAGTTATCGTCACGCTTTTCACGCTGGCAATCATGCCGACGTGCTCAAACACTTTGTGCAGATGCAGTTGCTGCAAGCCTTAACCAAAAAAGACAAACCGTTTTGGTACATCGACACCCACGCAGGCGCGGGCTGCTACAGCTTGGATAGCGGTTATGCCACGCAAAATGCCGAGTATGAAAGCGGCATCGCGCGCTTGTGGGAACGCTACGATTTACCGCCCGCGTTGGCGGATTATGTCGCCCTGGTCAAAGCCTTAAATCCTGATGGTGCGATGAAAATTTATCCCGGTTCGCCGTTGGTGGCGTTGAAGTTAATGCGTCCCGACGACCGCTTGCGCTTGTTTGAATTACATCCCACTGACAGCGATATTTTGTTGGAGAATTTTTTAGATTACGACCCGCAAGCCTTGACGCATCAAGCCAATGGCTTTGGCGCATTGAAAGCATTGTTGCCGCCGCCGCCGCGTCGTGGCTTGGTGTTAATCGACCCGCCGTATGAAGAAAAACAGGATTATCAGCGCGTGGTCGATAGTCTTAAAGAAGGGCTGCATCGCTTTGCCAACGGCATGTACGCGGTGTGGTATCCGCAATTGCAACGCGACGATGCGCGCCGCTTGCCTGAAGAGCTGAAAAAACTGCCCGTGAAAAGTTGGCTGCATGTCGCGCTGACCGTAAAAGCACAGGGCGCGGAAGGCATAGGGATGCACGGCAGCGGCATGTTTATCTTGAATCCGCCTTGGTTGCTGCATGACACTTTGCAGCAGGTGATGCCGTATTTGAGCAAGCATTTAGCGCAAGACGAGAGCGCGTTTTACACCTTAGAGTTTCAAGAAAACTAACGGGCATCTTCAATTTAATAACTAGCTTAGGAGCGTATTAGATGAACACTTCACACACTTGGAATTTTTTTCGTGCAGGCGGGTTTGATCAGGTGCAACTTGCCAGCGGCGCGGATTTATTAGCTCTCAAAGACCTCAATCAAAAACTTTGGGTGGCGTTAAGTTGCCCGACACGGGGCATCGAATTTGATAGCAAAACGCTGGATATGATAGACAGTGACGGCGATGGCAAAGTACGCGCCAATGAGGTGTTGGCAGCGATTGCTTGGGCGGGTAGCTTGCTGAAAGACGCCGATTTATTAGTGACGGGACATGACGTTTTGCCGCTGCACGAAATAAATGACAGCAGCGACGAAGGTCGTCATGTGTTGGCATCGGCGCGGCATATTTTGCGCAGCTTAAATAAGCCTGACGCGCTAGAAATTTCGCTCGCCGATATGCACGACATTGACCACTTGTTGGCGAGCCTAGAATTTAACGGTGATGGCGTGATTGCCGCACCACAAATTGCCGATACCGCGATGCGCCGTATAGTAGAAGAGGCGATGCAATGTGTCGGTTCGGTCGCCGATTTGAGCGGCGCAATAGGCATCAATGCCAATCTTAATGAACAGTTTTTTAGCGAGCTAAAAAACTATGCGGCGTGGCATCAAACTGCCGATACAACGGTATTACTGTTAGGCGAAAACACTGCCGCTGCTGCCGCTGCGTTTAACGTCGTGCAAGCCAAAATCAACGATTATTTTATGCGTTGCCAGTTGGCGGCGTATGACGTGCGTGCCTCAGAACCATTGAGCCGTGCGGTGAGCGACTACGAGCAACTGGCAGCCGAATCTCTTGCGCTAGATACGATTTCAGTGGCGAATTTTCCGCTCGCCACCATCGCCGCCAACAAAGCCTTACCTCTGCTGGACGGCATCAATCCAAGTTGGCAAGCCGCCATTGCCGCCTTACGCAATAAGCTCGTGTTGCCTTTGCTTGGCGATAAAAAAACCTTAAGCGCGAGTGACTGGGCAACGCTGTGCGAAAAGTTTTCAGCCTATGCAAACTGGCAAACTGCTAAGCCCGCCAACCGCGTGGAAGGCTTAGGCATCAATCGCATACACGAGATTTTGCAGAGCGACGCACAGGCAAAAATCAGCGCGCTGATTACGCAAGACGCAGCGGTGGCAGAAGAAGTAAAAGCCATCCGCTCGGTGGAAAAGTTACTGCGTTACCAGCGCGATTTATTTTTGCTGACCAATAATTTTGTCTCGTTTAGAAATTTTTACACGGGCAAAGACCGTGCGATTTTCCAAGTCGGTACACTGTTTTTGGATGGGCGCAGTTGCGAGCTGTGTATCAAAATCGACGATGTCGCGAAACACGCAGGCTTTGCCGCCAGCAGCGGCGTGTGTCTGGTGTATTGCGAATGCACGCGCAACAGCGGCACAGAAAAAATGACGGTTGCTGCGGCGTTTACGGCGGGTGATTCGGACTTTTTAATGGTCGGTCGCAACGGGATTTTTTACGATCGCAAAGGACAAGATTGGGACGCGCAAATCGTGCGCATCATCGACCATCCCATCAGCATTCGTCAGGCGTTTTTCTCGCCGTATAAAAAAGCCGTGAAGATGATTAGCGCGCAAATTCAAAAACTCGCCGCCTCGAAAGCCAGTGCTGTGGATGACAAATTGATGAGTACCGCAGTCGATCACGGCAAAGCCGTAGCCGCGCCCGCTGCTCCGATTAAAGCGGCCTTTGATGTGGGCAAATTCGCAGGGATTTTTGCCGCGATTGGGCTGGCAATCGGCGCAATCGGCGGCATTTTGGCTTCTGTTGTGGCGGGCGTGTTGGCGTTAAAAGTCTGGCAAATGCCGCTGGCATTAGTCGGTTTGATGCTGATGATTTCAGGGCCTGCGATGATTTTGGCTTGGTTCAAATTAAAAAATCGCAACTTAGCCCCTATCTTGGATGCGAACGGCTGGGCGATTAACGCCCGCGCGCTGATTAACATTCCGTTCGGCACCTCGCTCACGCACATGCCCGTGTTGCCCGCAGGCGCGCACCGTTCGCTGGTTGACCCGTTCGCCGAAAAGAAAACACTGTGGCCGTTTTATGTCGTGATTGCGCTCGGCATCGCCGCGCTAGGAGTGTTGTGGTACTACGGATTTTTTGGGCATCGGGCTTAGCGTGCATTGCAAACGATAATAATTTCGTATGTTACGATGATAGCTATGCTGTCAAAATCACTCAAAATAACTGCCGATAGAATTATCGGTGGCACACAATCCGTTATTGCCATCAAGGAACATGTTGATGCGTGGAACAGGCAATTTAACCCTGCATTATTTATTGACGAACCCCAATTAACGGGTATCGCCCATATTGATGTCTGGCTGGCTGCCGCCGCAGAATACGAGGCAGCTGCGGTGGATTATCCGGCACCAGAATGGGTGAACACTCCAGCAAGATTTCTCAAAGAGCCTTGGGTTTTCGGCGGCAAAAATATGCGGATATTGGCGTTGTCTGAAACGCCATTTGCGTTCAGTCGCAGACTACTGTTTTCGGGGCTAACCACCATATCCGCCACTCGTCCATCACCTCCAGCAAATAGCTCATCTTGATAAACCAAGTTGCAAACCGCTTACATCGGCTGAAAATTTAACCGATGTATTTAATAACATCAGAATTTTAGAAGGTTTGAACGTTCAACGACTTATTTATCAACCAAAAAAACGGAGGAGTAAAAGCAACTCCTTAAAGTAGCCAAAAAAGACGTGAATCGTTCCCAATAAAAAAGACAGCCTAATCGCTGTCTTGTTTTTTCATCATTGTTGAACTCTTGAAATTAAGCCGCTTCCAATATCTCAAGCTCGTCAATTTTGCGCTGATTGAACCGTGGGTAAAATTGACGCATCAAGTCGAATAAATCTTCAAATTTTAGCTGACCTGGAGCGGTTTGTTTGCCGATATACGCAAATGTTATATTTGAACCGAGTGCGGGGAAAAACACCCTTGATGCAAGCCCATCTGAACCCATAGAGATGGTAATTAAGCGTTTATCCTTGTTATTGAGTGTCAGAGCTGCCAACACTTTCAAGTCATCTGGATTATTTGCTTGAACTGCAATTTTTACAATATCCGCCCCCTTAGAACAAGCGTCATCTACGAGTAATTGCATCTCGGTCAAACTTGGGGTGCATGCAAAATTATGGTACGAAATAAGTGCCAACTTGTTGTTACGGTGCGCAGCATGGACAACTTGCGGCAAAATTGAGGCTGATAACTCAATATCAACCGCATCAACCATCGGGACAATGCTTTCAAATAATGCCAGTCGCAGTGCTTCGCTCAAATCCCATTTACCCCCTTCAGTGTGCATACGAATAGTTGCAATCGTATGGAACTGACTAAATTTCTCAATTTCAGCAATGACATCAGCCGTATCAAAAGATGAAAAATGGTCAACTCTCAATTCAGCAATATCCAACCCGCGAGACTTCGCCCCCGCAATATCAAGTATCGGAGTGTTACCTAAAAATCCAACCGCGATTAAAGGCACGCCTTCATTAAGCAGGGAGATTAGATTTTTCATAGTGCATCGCCCACATTTATTCATTGTTCGATATTATACATCCAGAACTGTCTTTTGCAATTTAGAGCGAGTGAGCGGGAAGTGCCTTTTGGTCAAGGTTTTTGAGTAGGTCAAGTGAATGAAGAGATAGCGATAAAAAACTGACTGGTGGTTTTGCTAAGCACCAACAAGCCCCCAATTATCCTGTTTGCGCACAACGACGGCTATGCGCAGCATTGCATACAAAACGTCTTTTTTGACACGCGTTATTAAAAACAAACATTTTGGAAACAGCGACTTAAAGAATACTGCGCACAACGATGGATGAGCGCAGAATAACGCTAAAATTGGCGATATTGACTGACGCATTATTTTCAAGCGCGTCAAAATTGACGTATCAACTTACCGTACCCCCGACGCTATTTTACTGATGAGCAATGCTTTCACTCAATACAACTGATAGCGCGACAACCTTATCAAAGGCTAACAAGTGCCACAGAGTGCTAACGAGAAATACGCTACCCCCCGATGTCTGCGACATCAATGTCGGAGACATCTCATCGAGCCATATGCCATCGAGTTTTGCGTGATAAAGCATTCCCCGTTAAAAAATTTGTTATCATGCTAAAATTCAAGCAAGCAAAAATAGCTTGACATATATAGAGCAACCAGAGAGTGCCACCAGTTGCGACAAAATTGTTTGTCGATAAAAAAAAAAAAAAAAAAAGAGGTCGCCTACTAGCTAGACTACAGTAGTCCTAATTTTAAGAGTTGGTCATGCGCAAGTCTGCCAGGTAGGCAGGTGAGAATTCCAACGGTCATATTCGAATTTTGTAGCGTTGTCGATGTTCATTATGTGATGTTCGTTGTCAACGCTTCCTGTTATTATTCTCATCAAGATAATTCATTGACATACATACCCATCAACAACGCTTTTGACTTTTGTTTTTCATACCTCCTCTTTTGTACACATCTGTGGTTCATCATTCAATCTCTGAATAGAAAAGAGCATTACTTCTATCATCAATAGAAGAAAGAAAGAAACAAAACAAAAAACATGACAAGTCGAAAAACTCCAAGCAAAACCAACAAGGGTCGATGGACGGATGAAGAACATGAACGGTTTGAGGTTGCCATTCAAACGTATGGAGTTGATGATATGAAGTTGTTAGAGGCACATATCAAAACAAGAGATGTCACTCAAATTCGTACTCATTATAAGCATTTGGAAAGAACCCAGCCGGATTTGTTCAGTCCGGAAAAGATTGGTAAGAAACGGGCTAGTACAGAATCATCCTCATCGCCAAAGAAGAAAACAAAAACGAAAGGACAAGAGGCGACTACTCCTAAGAAACCTGCACCAGCATCCGCCAAAAAGGCACCGGCATCTGCCAAAAAGGGAGCTCCTCCTAGTGCATCTAAAAAGAAATCATCAAAGTCTGTAGATAGTGAGGATGATTCTGCTGCCTCTGAAGATGTTTATGATGGCAAGCCACCTCCTCTTGTAGAAACAAAGAAGACAGGGCCAAAGCCAAAGACGAAGGAATCAGCCAAAGCCTCAACAACAGTAGAAACACCGTTAGAAGGAGATGATATGGAGGCACAAAAAGAAGTATCGGTCCAGGATAAATTGGTCGGGTTCATGAAAAAGGAGGAAGTTCAAACTGTCGTTGCAGGTGTTTTGGGATTCGTACTTGTCTTAGCCGTCAAGAAATATTTTATGTAGAATGAGAGAGACGAAGAAAAAATAAAGGATGGTGAGGGGGGAAATACCCAGAGTGTTGTCGGATACATAAGTCATGTTGATGTACTATTTGATGATTTTGTTTTTCGACGTGGTGGTACTATATTGGTAATGAATTTCTACTATCGATAATTTATTTATTGCTTGTGGAGATACAACAGTCAAATAATTTGGAATTCATAGTTTCGTTTTAAGAAAAAGTTAAATATATCTCGATGTAATTATCGATCTGGTGTACATATTATAGGATATAGGCATTGTAGATATTAATGGTTCCTTTGGATCCCGCTGTCGACTATCGTCCTTGTAGGACACGATGGATTTCTTTCTGTTCTTTCATGGCAGCAAATGTTTGCAAGTCCTGTAATGCTTTCAAGAAAAACATCAAATTGTTCACATCGATTTCGATACTGCGCAATTAATAGAGAAGTTCACCACTATGGCTAGCCATGACATCTATCGAATGTGCCGATTTCTTTCCAAAATAAACACCCTTCAGATCAAAAAGATGAACCTTTTCATAAACGGATCTTTTCGATACGCAGATCTTTTGTGTCGATGTGATTGTATATTCTCCCCAACCAAGCAAAAATTTAACAATGGAACTCTCCCACTCATAAACCTTTCTACCCGTCCTTTATGGTTTAGAGCTTTCCGTGCTTTTCTGCCAAAAGCAGCTTTTGCAGCTTGTGTGTTTTCATCGTGTTCAATACGGGCCAGAAGTGCCATGTGGAATATTTGTGTATCAAGCAACGTTTTCATGATATGTTTGTTCGTCGCTTTCAAGTAACCCTGTGCATTCCTCTCGTCTTCACAAAAATACGCTTCATATATTTTGTGCGACGCTTCATCTGCGAAGGATCCAGGATAAGCACAATCTGACATGGCATCCCCAATAGCCTTGAATGCAAGTATTGAATACCCAGCTGGAAGTTTGTGAGGACGTAAGTCAAGTACGGGCCGAGCATTTGATTCGAAATCGGGAACGGTCATGCCGTACAGCTCGTGTGCTTTCCGGAGAAAATCGAGAAAGGACGCATTGCAGTGATCTCTTTCTATCCAGTTTTCTTTTATATCTTTCAAACTTTCATTGATCTCAAAAAACATATTGACATGCGATACAGATCGGATTTGAGTACAATAATGTTGATCGAAAGCAGGCTGTCCGCCAGCCGCTCGATCGACCAAAGGAATATCATCAATAGTATTGAAAGATAAATACTGCGCATTGAGTGATCGCCAGATTCGTTGAATGTGTCGTATGTTGTTTCAAATATTATCCAATTTGCATCTACAAGAATGGGAAATTTTTTATTCGGGTCAGACGATGATGTGGTTGTGGATTCCATATCTTGTTTGTTGCGATCGAATGTAAGCTGTGATGTCGCTACTGGTGTTCTTGGGTATGGAAGATTTATAACATTGTTTAGATGTGACTTTTGCTGTTGTACAAATTTAACAAAAAGACACGTTTCTTTCATGTGAGCGTTGCTGGGTATTGCAACGTCATCGATTTTTTCTGCTTCCAATGTTTCAATATTGCTAGATGCTGCACAAGAGAAGAATCGTAAGATAAGCCTTCGTTCGCATGGGCTTGAACGACTTGTACATATTTGTGCATTCATAATATATGGAGGAAATAAAGCTGACATATTGTGATTTACTGGAAGGACAGCACATTGAAAGTGATTCTTTCCTTGAGAATGAACTTTTATGATAGTGTCAAGATGCCCGTTACAACCCTGAACGACAGCTTTGATAATATCTGAATAATCTACGTCAGGTCGAAGCTGAGATGAATTTTAGATAACGTTATGTGTAAGATATCGTGCCGGGGGAGGGGCAATTACAAGCGACTCTCATAATACCAGTTTGAAACTACTTACTCTGATTGTTAGTATGCAAATAGGCACAGGCTCGTCAGCAATCCGACAATGATCTAATTTATTTTTCGTTTTATGCTCTGTTTCCTGTACTGGTCCTTCTTCTCCATACTTGTATAGAGCAATCTTTTCAAGACCAACATACATTTTCTCCAATTGATTGAACGGCAGAGCTGGACGAGGAAATGCCTTACATCACAAAATTCTTGTCCGATGTCATCATTAAGATGAAGATGTAAATATTCTGCATGATCTTCAACAGTATATGGTAAAGAAAGATTTTTTGTGGTGTCTTTATCATCATCATTTGTTTGATTACGATATGATTGTACAGAACAATGATAGATGTTGTGATGTAACTTCTTCGCTTCCTCTTCTTCTTGTTCGAAACTAGGATTCGGTGAGATCATAGATAAACTATGCGTATCTTCTGAAACAACTGTACAAGAATCATGATCACTTTCAGCAGGTACTGCTACAATGTTCTTTTCTTTCGATTGCTTGTTTTTCTGATTTCCATCACGATCTTCCATCCTAAGAAGATGATTAGAGTTCGTTCCTCCTTTTCTTGGAAAGATGGTAAGACCCGAAAAGAAGTCATTCATCTTGAATTGTAACGGAATCTGTATTAATATTTGAAAACAAGTCAGAAGTGAAATAATAATGGAATCTGTATTAGAATGAACTACAGTATTATGTATGAGTGACAATTAGAAGATGATAACGAAAAGGATACGATAGGCATCGTGCATCGAACATGATGATATTCTTATTATGCCCCATCATTATCATCATCAAATACA
>CAVVRT010000003.1:0-347222 GCA_963750775.1 uncultured beta proteobacterium | reverse complement strand
GCAAATTTGCTTTGGCTATCCATAGCCCGAACACATAGTTACAGCCTATCGACAGCAGCAACAGCCCCACATACACAGGATTCCAATAGCCGTAAAAAAACAGCGAGCAAAGTGCCAGCCATGCGGCGGCGTAAGCCTGATTGAGTCGCGCCAACTGGAAAAATCCCAGCAAGCTGATGGGCAGAAATAGAAAAATAAACGCGTAAGAATTAAACAGCATGAGTTCGTCCGTTTACATAGAGGAGGCGATTAAAGGAATCAGCAATGCCGCACCCGCTGGGCTAATGTGGTTGTTGTCGGTGTACAAAACATTGCCGTTCGCGCGCGTCATGCACGCGCCCGTACCACATAAAATCGGCGCGGGATCGAGCACGTTTAGATGCAACTCAGCCGCGTGGTCACGCGCAAATTCGGTCATAAATAAGTTTTGTTGTTGCAGTTGCGCGAGCGGCACAGCGTAATTCTCCGGCAGTGCTTGGACGACTTTTGGCAGCATCGCAACGCTGTGTACCAGCACCACTTCGATACCAAATGATTGTAGATATTGGATAGTGCTCAGCAAATGCGCGCGCATCACCGGCTGACTGCTGGCGCGGTCGTTCGCAGCAACGTGTTCGTCGGAAATAAAATGGTTGGGCTGATTGTTTGGGTCACCTTCAGAGTACATGCTCCAAAAGGCGAGTAAATAAACTTTGTTAAAAGCGCGCGTTGCTATTAAGCCTTTAATCCGCGCATCGAATTTCTCCGCGCAGATGTTTTTCGCGCCATCCAAACTATAGATGTCAAACAGCGGCGGGCAGCCTGCCTGCATGGCGATAACGCCTTGCGTGTGACGTGCTTCAGCAGCAGATTGAAACGCCGGATACCACGCCCCGACATGGGAATCACCAACTACTAAAAAGCGTTGCTTGCTTTGCAAGTCGCCAAACGCGCAGTTACGCAAAATCGCTTGCGGATCATCGCCTATTGCGCAATTAGCCGGATATTGCAGCGTTGTGCCTGTAGCCGCTTTGAAGTCAAAACTGGCTAAATTATTTTTGACTTTAACCCAATTCTGGAAGCGATTTTCCATACCGCTATTGGCATAAATATAGCTGCCGATACTCACGCAAAAAATCCCGAAAGTGAGTGTCATCATCCCCACTTGCCGTCCCGAAAAATGCTCGCGATTTTTGCGGAATGGCTCTTCGACATAACGCCAAGCCAAATAAGAAATCACCAGCGTGAGTAAAAACAACACACTGATTTGCAGTGCGTGACCACCTGAAAAATCGCCATTGTGCAGCCAGACCAATAACGGCCAATGCCATAAATACAGCGAATAGGACAAGCCGCCGATAAACACTAAAACGCGCGTGCTTAATAACTTTTCAGTGAAATGTGTGCCGCTGCTGAGAATAATTAAAGCCGTGGCAAGGCAAGGAATAATCAGCAAGCTGCTGGCGTATGGCAGGCTTTCGTCCAAGAAAATTAAGCTGGCAATAATCACCGCAAAACAGCCCAGCGCGATGCCTCCTTGATTACTTAAGCGAGCTTTAATATTTACTGGTAAAAACACGATGAGTGCGCCGATAACGAATTCCCACACGCGTCCTGCGAAAGAAAAAAAGCCTTCAGTAGGCAAATGATTTTGCTGATAGTTGTAACGTACCCAGAAAGAAGCGAGTGCGATGATGCTCAAAATCACTGCGCGATGTTGCTTAAATTTGAATAGTAAAATCAGCAATAACGGGAAAATTAAATAGAATTGTTCTTCGATGGATAACGACCAAGTATGCAGCAAGGGCTTGGCTTCACGCGACATATCAAAGTAACCTTGCTGGCGCGCGAACACCATATTGGTGAGATACACGGCGGAAAATTGCAGACTTTTGGCGTACTGAAAAAAGTCATACGGTTTCAGCACGAAGTAACTGATGACGACCGAGACAATAATCATTAAAAATAAATTTGGTAACAGTCGCAGCACGCGATTCTTGTAAAATCGGCGGATATTGAACGTGCCGCGCGCCAACTCGACGCTAATCATTTGCGTGATGAGAAAGCCCGAAATGACGAAGAAAATATCCACGCCGAGGTAACCGCCCGCCAGCGTTTTCCAACCGAAGTGAAACAAGATGACCGCGATAATCGCGACCGCGCGCAGGCCTTGTATTTCTGGATAGAATTTTTTGTCGAGTAGCGGCATGAGAAGAAGCGGGACGAGGCAAATGGGCGCGCATTTTATCAGGAGTTTTTGTGGCGATATACGCGATAGGCGATGTACAGGGCTGCTATACCGAGCTAAACAATTTATTGACTGAGATTTCATTTAATCGCGACTGCGACCAGCTTTGGTTCGTCGGCGATTTGGTCAATCGCGGGCCAGATTCTTTGGCGGTGTTGCGCTTGGTGAAATCATTAGGCGATGCCGCGATTACCGTGCTGGGCAATCACGATTTACATTTGCTAGCGGTGGCGGTCGGTGCGGCGGAGCTGCATAAAGAAGATACGTTGGCCGACATTTTAGCCGCGCCAGATCGCCATGAACTACTCACTTGGTTGCGTCATCAACCGCTGCTACATGTTGCAAATAACTGCGTCATGGCGCACGCAGGGCTGCTACCAAACTGGTCAGTCAAACAGGCAAAAACCTTGGCGCGCGAGGTTGAACAGGCTTTGCGCAGCGACGATTATACGAATTATTTAGCGCATATTTACGGCAACACACCCAACGCTTGGCGCGATGATTTAGGCGGTTATAAACGCTTGCGCGTGATTACCAATGTGCTCACGCGGATGCGCATTTGCACGCCGCAAGGCGAGATGGAATATAAATTTAAGGGCTTGCAAAGCAATATCCCACTGGGATTTATGCCTTGGTTTAATTTGCCGAATCGGCAAAGCACTGATGCGACCGTGATATTTGGGCATTGGTCAGCATTGGGTTTAATCACCGAAAAAAATCTCATCGCGCTTGATACGGGCTGCTTATGGGGCGGCCCGCTGACCGCGATACGACTGGAAGATCGCAAGGTTTTTCAAGTGCCAAGTGTCAATCCAGTCGCGCCCAACCACCACTAAGAAACCACGCTATGCGCCCTATCAAACCTCTGATGGCAGGATTTTTTTATACGCTGTTGCTGTGTTTACTTTTCCCGTTTATATTTTTTAAACTGCTGTGGCGCGGGCGTTTGCAGCCTGAATACTTGCAACACATCAATGAGCGGTTTGGTTTCTATAAACAAACTTCTAATCGTCCAGTTATTTGGCTGCACGCCGTGTCAGTCGGCGAAACGCGCGCTACGGTCAGCCTCGTCGAACAGCTCTGTTGCGACTATCCGCAGCATCAAATTTTACTCACCCACACCACGCCGACGGGACGCGCGACCTCCGCGCAACTATATGGCGAGCGCGTGCTGCGCGTGTATCTGCCTTACGATTATCCATTTGCCATGCAACGTTTTTTGCGCCACTTCAAACCGCAACTGGGCATGTTGATGGAGACCGAAATCTGGTTCAACTTAATCCACGCGTGTAAAAAAAATCATGTGCCGTTGTTGTTGTTAAACGCGCGCATGTCGGAAAAATCTGCGCGCGGTTATGGCCGTTTTGCCACGCTCACGCGTGAAGCTTTACGCGCTTTAAGCGGCATCGCCGCACAAACCGACGCTGACGCACAACGCTTGGCGGCATTGGGCGGCACGAACATTAGCGTGATGGGCAATTTGAAATTTGACATCGTGCCACCACACGAAATGCTAGCTTTAGGCAAAATTTTGCATGAACAATTTGGCGCGACACGCCCAGTGTTTTTGGCCGCAAGTACGCGCGAAGGCGAAGAAGAATTATTGTTGGATGCTTGGCAAGCCGCCGCGCCGCAAGCCTTGCTGGTATTGGTGCCACGCCATCCGCAACGCTTCGATGCGGTTGCCGAACTGATTAAAAAACGTGGCTTAAAACTACAACGGCGCAGTGAAAATAAAACTGTATCGCCCGACATTCAAGTGTTGTTAGGCGACAGCATGGGCGAGATGTTTGCTTATTACGCGGCGGCCGATTTGGCTTTTATCGGTGGCAGTTTATTGCCTTTCGGCGGACAAAATTTAATCGAAGCTTGTGCAGTCGGCACACCTGTTTTAATTGGCGCGCACACCTTTAATTTTGCCGATGCGACACGTTTAGCGATTGAGGCGGGTGCGGCGCAACGCGTGAGTGATGAGGAAGAATTAGTGCAAGTTGTCGCAAAGTTATTAGACAACGCAAACACCTTATCAACGATGCGCGCTGCGGGATTGCGCTTTGTCGCCACGCATCAAGGCGCGACCGATAAAGCAATGCAACTCATCAAACAACATATCGCTTAAGCCTTTAAGCAATCCAATAAAAAAGCGGACGTGATATTCACGCCCGCTTTTTTTATTGGAAATGCAATTGCTTACAAACTAATCGCGAGTTGCACATGGTCGCGCGAGGCGAGTTCAGGCACGACTCCGCCGTATTCTTGATGCAAAGGAATTTGCGTATGCAGCGCGTGCGCCAGCAAACCACGCCCCATCTGATACAGCGCGATGCCTGTTTCGTCACACGACGATTCGATGCCGAGTGTAATTAAAGCCATTACAAACTAATTGCGTAACCGAAATGTTGCTCAAATTGCGCCATGATGTCGTCGCGTGATGGTGCGTGATTTTGTCCGCCGCGACTGGCGATTTTGATGGTTCCCATCAGTGAAGCCAAGCGTCCTGTGGTTTCCCAATTCCAGCCTTTTTGAATGCCGTACAACAGCCCCGCACGATACGCATCGCCGCAGCCCGTTGGGTCGAGCAAGGCAGTCGCTTTGGCGCAGGGAATCAGAATTTCTTTGTCGTCTGCGTAAATGGTCGAACCTTCGCCGCCGCGCGTCACGATTAGCGCACTTTTGCCTTGCGCTAATTCGGTAAGCGTTTTGCCCGTTTTATCTTGCAACAACTGCGCTTCGTAATCATTCACCGTCACATACGTCGCCAGGTTGACCAAGTGCAACAGCTCATCGCCGCTAAACATCGGCATCCCCTGACCTGGATCGAACACCCACGGAATGCTCGCATCCACGAACTGTTGCGCGTGTTGCATCATGCCGTCGCGACCATCGGGCGACACGATGCCGAGCTTGACATTGCTCGCATCGCTGACTTTATTTTGCTCAGAAAATCCCATCGCACCAGGGTGAAATGCGGTGATTTGATTGTCGTCTAGGTCGGTGGTGATAAACGCTTGTCCCGTGAAGCTGCCCGACACATGACGCAGATGCGCTTGCGAAATATGGTGTTTTTGCAGATGCACAGCGTAGGTCGCAAAGTCATCGCCGACCGTTGCCATCAGTAACGGCGCGCCGCCTAACAGTTGCAAGTTGTAAGCGATATTGCCCGCGCAACCGCCGAATTCACGACGCATTTCTGGCACTAAGAATGCCACATTCAACATGTGAATTTTCTCAGGCAGGATGTGTTTTTTGAATTGATCTTGAAACACCATAATGGTGTCGTACGCCATCGAACCGCAAATCAGTGTGTGCATCGCCCTGCTCCAAATTTGAAAAGCGCGGATTGTAGCAGCGCGTGCGCGATGCTGGTGCGAGACGCACAGATTAGGTGCGAGTGGAACGAGCTATACCGATTAAACCTCTTTAGTAATAAGCCTTTATAGTTCTGGCACGCAGTTTGCTGTATGTCTTGCGCAGCGCGGCATGTGCAGCGCGAAAGTTAATTTTAGGGAGAGCATGATGAGTAAAGAATCGGTATTGGCGGCGTTGCGCCACAGCAAATTAAGCGAAGATTTATCTGACGACGAAGTGTCGGTGTTGGCGAGCTTGGTCAGCGTGCGCGATTATCGCGTGGAAGATGTGCCTGTTGAAATGGATGGCGAAGCTCTGGCGGATTGCTTGCTGATTTTAGTCGCGGGAGAAATTGAGGTGAGTGCGCTGGTGAATAACGAGCCGGTATTTTTGCATTTGGATGCGCCGGGTGACTTAGCCCGCGTGATGAGTTTCGTTGGTGGCAAGGTGAGCATTAAAGCCGCCATCAATGTGAAGCGTGCCAGCACCGTGTTGTTGCTCAAACGCGCGACTTTAGAGGCGACTTTGCCTACTCTCGCGGGCAAGGCTTATGCACATCCCACCTTGGCATATTTTGTGATGCGCAATTTAGTGCGTTATATGCACGAAGTGTCGCGTCGCAGCAGTGCTGAAAAAGAGGAAATGAGTAATTATTTATACTCTTTGCACGGGCGATATTGAGCGATACCTAGCGCAACGGTAAATAAATATCCGTCAGCAAATCTTCAGGCGCGGTGTCCATCGGCGTGTTGAGATATTCCTCTAGCGCAGGTGCATCACGCAGCTCGCGTCCAGCTTGCACCAACCACACACCAAAGAACCATTCATACGCGGCAGGCAAAGCGGCATACGCGCCCTTGTGCAGCAGTACCGCGTACTCGCCGCCTGCAATCGTGACGCACTCTAACGGCGGCTCTAAGGCGCATGCTTGGCTCACCGATACACAGGCGCGTGAACGTAATTGTGCTTCGGCAACGCTGGCGGGGTCATCGTAATACATGCCAAACATACGGCTGCTAGGCGAGATTAAATGACGCGCGCCCAGCCAGCCTCCTAAGCGTTCAAAAGCCAGACTGATTTGCAAATATGAACCTGTGTGTGGAACGCTCACCACCTCTAAAGCGGGGATGGTTCTTAACGTAACGTTGTACATGGCAATACTCCTTGCGAGGTTAGTAGCTTGATACTGGCTGTGGCTGCCGAGCTTGCGATAGCGAGCGGGTGGCATGGCATACCGCTCGTTAAATGCGCGGGTAAACGATTGCACATTTAAGTATCCCGCCGCAGTTGAAATTTGTTTGATGGTCAAATCAGCTTGAGCCAACTGAGCCGCCGCGCGATGTAAACGCAAATGGCGCACGGTGGTACTGACGGTTTCGCCGCGCACTGCACGATAAATACGATGGAAGTGATAAGGCGACAGGTAAGCAAGCGCGGCGAGTTTGTTCAAATCTAACGCGTCGTCCAGATGGGTATGGATATGTTCAGAAACGCGATTCAGACGCTCTTGGTAGTTTATCCAATGAGCTGATTTTGCTGGCATGGCTGACATTCCTTGTTGATGCGATGAGGAATTAAAGCACAGCTAGATTTAACAAATCTTGCGGAGTTGCGCGGCAAGCGCGTTACCAGCCAGCTTTCTTTTGTATCAACTCAATCTTGTAACCATCGGGATCTTCGACAAACGCAATCACGGTGTTGCCATGTTTCATCGCCCCCGCTTCGCGCACTACTTTGCCGCCGCGTTGTTTAATTTCTGCGCAGGCTTTATAGGCATCAGGAACTTCGATGGCGATATGACCAAAGGCATTGCCGAGTTCGTATTTTTCTACGCCCCAGTTGTGCGTGAGCTCGATGACTGCGCCATCGGCTTCGCTGCCATAACCGACAAACGCCAAGGTGAATTTTCCATCTGGATAATCATTGCGGCGCAGTAATTTCATACCGAGAATTTCGGTGTAAAACGCCAGTGATTTTTCCAAATCGACGACGCGTAACATGGTGTGAAGAATTTTCATTGGCAGCCTCTAGAAATTCAGAATTTTGGGATGAAGCGTAAGGAGCCGCGCAGCGAATGACGCAGGCATATCAGATTGATAGACTAGGAATGAGCGAGCACGCGACGCAGCGATTCGCCCAAGTGATCTAAGCAGGCAATCCGCGTTGCGGATGCTCGCAAAAAATGAATTTATAGCGGCTGCCATTAAATTTCTACCATCTCAAAATCTTCCTTACGCGCTTCGCATTCTGGGCACGACCAATTCATCGGCACATCGTCCCAGCGCGTGCCTGCCGCCAAGCCTTCTGCGGGCGCACCAGCGGCTTCGTCGTAAATCCAGCCGCAAATTAAACACATATAGGTTTTGTATTCTGAAATGTTAGTCATATAGGGTAAAATGTTGGATTAGCCGCGCATTTTAGCATTCCCCAAATTTATGTCTGATTCATTCCCCCTCGTAATGACTTTTTCCGCCACCGATCCTAGCGGCGGTGCGGGTATGCAAGCCGATATTTTGACCATCGCCAGCATGGGCTGCCATCCGCTGTCGGTGGTGACTGCGATTACCGTGCAAGACACCAGCGGCGTGGATGATGTGTTGGCGATGGATCCCGAATGGGTGGTCGATCAGGCGCGTGCGATGTTGGAAGATGTACCTGTCGCGGCATTCAAAATCGGCTTGCTCGGCAGCGTCGATAACATCCCCGCGATTGCCGAAGTGTTGGCGGATTACCCCGATGTGCCACTGGTACTCGATCCCGTTTTAGCTTCAGGACGCGGCGATGAATTAGCGGACGAAGACATGCTCGACGCGATGCGCGAATTGTTGATTCCGCAAACCACTTTGATGACACCGAACAGCATCGAAGCGCGCCGTTTGGCGATTAACGAGGACGACGAGAGTGATGATCCTTCTTTAGCCGAATGCGCCAAACGCTTGCTGGCAATGGGTTGCGAGTATGTGTTGATTACCGGCACGCATGAGCAAACCGCGAAAGTCACCAACACTTTGTATAGCGAAGCAGGCGTGGTGCGCAGCGACAGTTGGGAACGCTTGCCGGGCAGTTATCACGGCTCAGGTTGCACCTTGGCTTCGGCGATTGCCGCCTTGTTAGCGCAAGGTGTGGACGTGCCAGAAGCGGTGCAAGAAGCGCAGGAATACACCTGGCAAACGCTCAAGTCAGGCTTCCGTCCTGGCATGGGGCAACATATTCCTGACCGTTTATTCTGGGCGCGCAGCGATGACGATGCAGATGATGAAACCAAGCCGCCGCTCATTAATTAAGGGCTTGTACGCGATTACGCCAGATGAACTGAATACGGCTGAATTGCTGCGCAAAACGAGGTTGGTGTTGCAAGCTGGCGCACGAGTTTTGCAATATCGCAACAAACTCGCCGCCGCTGATTTACAACTGGCACAAGCCACGGCACTACGCAATTTAACGCGCGAATTTGGCGCGATTTTTATTGTCAATGATGATGCGCAGTTAGCGCAGCAAGTCGCGGCAGATGGTGTGCATTTGGGCGGCGCAGACGGCTCAATCGCGGCAGCACGCGCAGTGTTAGGCAGCGACAAGTTGATTGGGGTGTCTTGCTATAATCGTTTGGATTTAGCGCACAGCGCGGTGCAAAACGGTGCGGATTATGTAGCGTTCGGCGCGTTTTTCGCATCATCAGTCAAGCCCAATGCGCCTGTTGCCAGCTTGGCTTTATTGCCGCAAGCGCGCCGCGAAATTGCCGTGCCGATTGTGGCGATAGGCGGCATCACGGTTGAGAATGGCGCGTCGCTCATCGCAGCAGGCGCAGATGCGTTGGCGGTGATTTCAGCGGTATTTTCAGCGGCCGATATAGCGCACCGTGCGCGACAATTTAGTGAATTAGCAGCAGCATAATTTTTGAATAAATTTTTTTAGAAGTGGACTTAACAACATGACAACACATAACGAACAACTTTTTGCCGATTCACAAAAACTCATTCCTGGTGGCGTGAATTCGCCCGTGCGCGCGTTTGGTTCGGTGGGCGGCACGCCGCTGTTTTTCCAGCGCGGGCAAGGTGCGTATGTGTGGGACGCGGATGGCAAAAAATATACCGACTTCGTCGGTTCTTGGGGACCGATGATTGTTGGACATTGTCATCCACAAGTTGTCAAAGCGGTACAAGATGCGGCGGCGCAAGGCTTAGGTTTTGGCGCACCTACAGCGACCGAATTGGAAATGGCGGAGCTGTTATGCAAATTGCTGCCGAGCTTGGAAATGGTGCGTTTGGTCAGCTCAGGCACGGAAGCGACCATGACGGCAATCCGTTTGGCGCGCGGCTTTACCAACCGTTCACGCATTGTGAAATTTGAAGGTTGTTACCACGGACATTCCGATGGCTTGTTGGTTAAAGCAGGTTCAGGCGCGCTGACGTTTGGTCAGCCGAGTTCGTCAGGCGTGCCTGCCGAAATCGCCGCGCTCACCACCGTCATGCCTTACAACGACGTAGCGGCATTAGAAAAATGTTTCGCCGAAATGGGTGATGAAATAGCAGCGGTAATTGTTGAACCAGTGGCGGGCAATATGAATTTGGTGTTGCCTAAACGCGAGTTTTTGGATGCGTTGCGTAACTTGTGCACAAAACACGGCGCGGTGTTGATACTCGATGAAGTGATGACCGGTTTCCGCGTGAGTATGCAAGGCGCACAAGGCTATTACGGCATCCAGCCCGACTTGACCACACTGGGCAAAGTGATGGGTGGCGGCTTACCTGCTGCGGCATTCGGCGGTCGTCGCGACATCATGCAATGTCTCGCGCCTTTAGGTGCGGTGTATCAAGCGGGTACGCTGTCGGGCAATCCCGTCGCGGTCGCGGCAGGATTAACTAACTTGAAATTAGTCCAAGCCGCAGGCTTTTACGAAAACTTGGCGGCGCGCGCCACGCAACTCACCGCAGGCTTAACCGCCGCCGCACAAAAACACGGCGTTACCTTCTGCGCGCAATCGGTAGGCGGCATGTTCGGCGTGTACTTCAGTAAAACCATTCCGACTTCTTACGAGGAAGTAATGAGCGGCGACAAAGCCGCTTTCAATCGCTTCTTTCACGCCATGATAGACGCGGGACATTACTTCGCGCCGTCGGCTTTCGAGGCAGGCTTTGTCTCCGCCGCACACAGCGAAGCCGACATCGCCGCGACCATTGCCGCAGCGGATAAAATTTTTGCGGGTTGGCAATAATGGGACTCTTTTCCCTCGCGACTTTTTACACCACGGTCAATCACTTCAAAGATTTGCCCACGCATGGCGGACGCGAAGTTGCCTTCGTCGGTCGCTCCAACGCAGGCAAATCTTCCGCTATTAACACCCTCGCCAACCATGTGCGTTTGGCTTATGTGAGTAAAACGCCAGGACGTACCCAGCATTTGAATTTCTTTTCACTGAGTCCGAATACTTATCTGGTCGATTTGCCTGGTTACGGTTACGCCAAAGTGCCGCCCGCCAGCAAAAAACATTGGGAAGCGTTGCTCACCGAATATCTGCAAAAACGCGATGAACTGTGCGGTTTGGTGGTCATCATGGACGTGCGGCATCCGCTCACTGAGCTGGACGAAGCGATGTTGGATTGGTTCGCACCGACCAATAAGCCCGTGCATATTTTGCTGACTAAAGCCGATAAATATAGCCGTCAACAAGCTATCCAAACGCTGACTAAAGTGCGCGCACATTTGGTGGAATTTTTCCCGCATTGCACCGTGCAGTTATTTTCCAGCCTGAAAAAACAAGGCATCGAAGAAGCTGAAGCCGTGATTGCGGGTTGGTTTGCCGCACCTGAAGAAATAGATACAGGCGAACAATTAGGCGCAGAAGAATAGGCAAAAAAAAGCCCCCGAATAATCGAGGGCTGAAATACCTTCACTTGGTGAAGGTACACGCTCAGGGAGGAGAAACGTGGAACGATTCATCATCATTCGCGCTATCTGAGTGGCACGTTGCTAATTAGTTCAAAAATAATTCAACTTTTTTCAAAAATGTTAGGAATGCTATGCAAACACTAGGTAAATATCCTCAAACTCGGATGCGTCGGATGCGCCGCGATGCGTTTTCTCGCAATTTAATGCGCGAACATATTTTGACCTCCGCTGATTTTATTTACCCCGTGTTTGTGTTGGAAGGCACGAATACTGTCGAGGACGTGAAGTCCATGCCAGGCGTGCAACGCAAAACTTTAGACTTACTGCTCAAAGATGCCGAACAGTGCGTGAAACTCGGCATTCCGATGATGGCGATTTTCCCAGTGATTGATATTTCATTGAAAAGTCTGGGTGCGGAAGAAGCCTACAACCCCAATGGACTGGTGCCACGCGTGGTTGCTGCAATCAAGCAAGCGTTCCCAGAGTTGGGCGTAATGACCGACATCGCGCTCGATCCTTATACCAGCCACGGGCAAGACGGTTTAATCGACGAAAACGGTTATGTGCTGAACGACGAAACCGTTGAGGTGCTGGCACAACAAGCGCAAGTTCATGCGATGGCGGGCGCGGATGTGGTCGCGCCGTCGGACATGATGGATGGTCGCATCGCTGCGGTGCGCGCCGCGCTGGATCGCAAAGGCTGCATCCACACCCGCATCATGGCGTACTCAGCAAAATATGCGTCGAGCTTTTACGGTCCATTCCGCGATGCGGTTGGCTCGAGCGGCAACCTCGGCAAAGGCAACAAAAACACCTACCAAATGGATTCTGCCAATTCTGATGAAGCCTTGTGGGAAGTGGGCTTGGATTTGCAAGAAGGCGCGGACATGGTGATGGTCAAACCGGGTATGCCTTACTTGGATATTTTGCGGCGCGTCAAAGACGAATTCAAAGCACCGACTTTCGTCTATCAAGTCAGCGGCGAATACGCCATGCTCAAAGCCGCCGCGCAAAATGGCTGGCTGAATGAACAGGCATGTGTGCTGGAATCCTTGCTGGCATTCAAACGCGCGGGAGCGGATGGCATACTGACTTACTTCGCTTTAGATGCAGCGCGTTGGTTGAAAAAATAAACAAGCCTCAAGCAATCTTAGCGTTAGTAATCGCTAAATACCCCAACCCGAATAAATTTAGGCTTCAATAATGATGACCACACCACACCACACCACACCACACCACACCACACCACACCACACTGAGCATCTAACTCACCCAAAATATCGCGCCGACATTGATGGTCTGCGTGCGATTGCGGTGCTTGCTGTAGTGGCGTTCCATGCCTTTCCCAACTGGCTAAAGGGTGGCTTTATCGGCGTGGATATTTTCTTCGTCATCTCTGGTTTTCTAATTTCCACCATCATCATTAGCAGCCTAGAGCGCGGCAGCTTTAGCTTTGTCGAGTTTTACGCCCGTCGTATCAAACGTATTTTCCCTGCGTTATTGCTAGTGCTTGCCGCGTGTTTTGTGTTCGGTTGGTTTGCCTTACTCGCCGATGAATATAAGCAGCTCGGCAAGCACATCGCAGGCGGGGCGGGGTTCGTGGCGAACTTTATGTTTTGGCAAGAAAGTGGCTATTTTGATAATGCCGCCGATACCAAGCCGCTATTGCATCTGTGGTCGCTGGGTATAGAAGAGCAGTTTTACATCGTCTGGCCGTTGTTGCTGTGGCTCGCTTGGAAGCGCAAATTTAATTTACTCACCATTACGCTGGTGGTCGCGCTGATTTCATTTGCGCTGAATATCCGCACCGTTCATAGCGATGCGGTTGCGGCTTTTTACTCACCGCAAACGCGTTTCTGGGAGCTGTTAGCAGGCTCAGTTTTGGCGCAGCTGACGCTGCATCGAACAAAAGTATTGCCTAACTTTCAGCATCGTTTAGATGGTTGGCTGGGGCAAATTATTTACACGCCCGCGCCCGAAGTAAACGGCAAAACGCTGCGCAATATGCAATCGCTGTTAGGCATCGCGCTGATTGTGATGGGTTTTGTTTTAGTGAATAAAGAACGGCATTTCCCTGGTGGGTGGGCGGTGTTGCCCGTGTTAGGCGCGGTGTTGATTATTACGGCAGGCGCGCAAGCGTGGTTCAATCGCGTGGTTTTATCGAATCGGGTATTAGTATGGTTTGGATTGATTAGCTTCCCTCTGTATTTGTGGCATTGGCCGCTGTTGTCGTTTGCGCGAATTATTGAAAGCGAAACGCCCACACGCGGCATTAGATTAGCGGCAATTGCGCTGGCAATTTTACTGGCGTGGTTGACCTATCGACTGATAGAAAAGCCGCTGCGCTTTGGCAAACAGGGACGCGCAAAAACTATCGTGTTGCTGGTGTTGATGGGCGTTGTTGGTTTTGCTGGGTATAACGATTTCAAACGGGATGGATTGGGGTTTCGATTTCCTGGGGGACAATTTTTCTCTGATTACTTTGAAAACTCTTTGCCTGAGCAGAGATATTTTGGACGCTTAGGTTTGGCTGAGAAATATCGTGATGAGTGTAACTTTTATGATATGGAAAGATATAAGGCTAGGCAAGGCACCGTAATACCTAGAGAAAGTATTGCGCGAAGCTGCTTTGCAAGAGACGCTTTATTTAAGAAAGCAGTGTTAATTTGGGGTGATTCGCACGCTCAACAACTTAATTATGGAGTCACAAAGTATTTACCTAGCGACTGGCAAGTGCTACAGGTTGCCAGTTCTGGGTGTGCGCCAGCTCTCATAAGTGAAACATCAACATCAAATTGGTGCGAGCAATCTAATTGGTTTGCTCTCAAAGCGATTAAGGAAGCACAGCCAGATGTAGTTGTTGTTGCTCAAAATCTGGGGCATAACTTGAACACCATGTCTGAGATTGCGATGCAATTAACAAAAATGGGGGTTAAAAAAGTCATTTTTACGGGACCGTCCCCGCATTGGACAACTTACTTGCCTAAACTTGTTCTTAAAAAACTCTGGTTCAATACTCCGCGTAGAACGTACATAGGCATTGATAAAAAGGTGTTGGATGATAACGCTGATTTACAAAAAGGCTTTAAGCAAACAGATACCGTTAAATTCGTGAATTTGATTAACTTGTTTTGCAATGACCAAGGCTGCTTAACTTATATAGGTGAGGATATAAAAGTTGGCATTACAACTTGGGATTACGGACATTTAACGCCTATCTCATCCGAATATTTAGCTAGAGCTCTTTTAGTAAAATTAATTGTTGAATAGTTGGTCTAGCTGCATCGAAGGACGGCAAGATGCTTTACCGTGATGAGGTGAATCCCGCTTTAGCAGGCATTGCCCGATAAAGCGGAATCCGCTAATAGATTTGCCAGTGCCTCAATATCGGCGTGCGTTTCTGGGTGTCGGCTGCCGCTGTGTCTAGCATTTTCGGGTAACACGATAAGGTGAGTTTGCACGCCCGCTTCACCCCTCAAGGTGTAGCTCGGCACGCATTCTTCGTGTCCGCCTAAGTGCACTTTCCATTCGCCATCGGCAAAATCTATTTGCTGCTTGAGCAAAAATAGCAACACCGCTTTGGCATCGTCGCAAAACAACATGATGTTGATGTCGGATTGCTCTCCTGCTGTTCCACTCAAAACTGAACCCGTTAAATAGGGATGAAAGTCGGCAAGCAGATGCATCGTCGCTAATGCTTGTGCGCGTAGTTCACCTAGCACTTGCGGGTGGCTGTGAGACTGGAACAGCAGCCGAAAGCTGCGCAGTGCGGCATCAATTTCTGCGTTGCTAGGCAAGTGTTGCGTGTCGGTCGCGCCAAGCTGTTTAGCCGCTTTGCGCTTGGCATAGGTGTGGTCAGTGATGCCATCTTCCGCCATCAACTTGGCAGCGCGCTGCGCAAGCTGTTCACGCATGGTATCGCGCCGTACTACGTTAATGCGGGTCATTAGAACAGCTGGTCTTTGATGGTTTCGCTGGCGGGCACAGACGAATCGGCAGCGTCAGGCGTGGGCTGTATATAGGTGCGAGGTAAATTTTCACTGTAAAAATACTCAGTACGCCCGCCATTTTCATCACGTTGCCCCGCCTCATTGATGCGCGCAGTGACGATGCCTTCGGGCACAGGATAGGTCGCTTGCGGAATATCTTTCAACGCCACTTTCATATAGTTCATCCACATCGGCAAGGCCGCGCCGCCGCCGGTTTCTTTATCGCCCAAGCTGTGCGGCTGATCGAACCCTATCCACGAAATACCCACTACGGTCGGCTGGAAGCCGCAGAACCATGCGTCGATTGAGTCGCTGGTCGTGCCAGTTTTACCTGCTAAATCTTGTCGTCCGAGCTGCATCGCGCGTATCGCCGTGCCATGTTTTACTACGTCTTGCATCATGCTCACCATAGTGAAGGCGTTACGCGTGTCGATTATTTGTTCGGCACCTGCACCGACTGCGAGTGGTGCTGCTTTGCTCAGCACATTGCCTCGGTCGTCTTCGACGCGCTCAATAAAATAAGGCGTAATTTTGTAACCGCCGTTGGCGAAAGTTGAATAACCCGTGAGCATTTGCATAGGCGTAACCGTACCCGCACCTAATGCCATGGTTAAGTAAGGGGGATGTTTGGCGGGATCAAAGCCGAATTTCGCCAAATAGTCTTGCGCGTATTGCGGCGTAATCGTTTGCAAAATACGAATCGAAACTAGATTTTTTGACTTAATCAGCGCGGCGCGCATGCGCATCGGACCTTCATAGCCGCCGTCATAATTTTTGGGTTGCCAAGCATCGCTACCTGTTTGCTCCTCGGTAAATTCCAGCGGCGCATCGTTGATAACGGTGGCGGGGGTTAAGCCTTTTTCCAAGGAAGCGGAATAAATAAAGGGCTTGATACTAGAGCCTGGTTGCCGCCAAGCTTGGGCGATGTGGTTGAACTGATTGCGGTTAAAGTCGAAGCCTCCGACCAGTGCGTAAATTGCGCCATTTTGCGGGTTGCCAGACACAAAAGCCGCTTCAACTTGTGGTAACTGAGTAATTTGCCATGCACCTTTTTCATCTAATTGTACGCGTACCACTGAGCCAATTTTGATGCGTTGTGCCAGTGGGGCTTTATTGTTTAGTGAGCGTTCAACAAAATGTAAAGAAGCGTTTTCTAGCTGTGCTGTTACGCCATTTTTGGTGTAAATAATTAGTGATTTCGCATTCATTGCTGTGACCACGGCTGGTACCAAATCATCGTTATCAAGATGACCTTGCAGTGTCTCGTCGAGCAAGTTTTCCATGGCAACTTTGTCGCTCGCTACTTTGGCCAAATCAACAAAGCCTTCGGGTCCGCGATAACCGTGCCTATGGTCGTAATCTAGCACGCCACTGCGCACCGCTTGATAAGCGGCGACTTGGTCGGCGGCGCGCAAAGTGGTATAGACCTTGAGCCCTTGGGTGTAAGTGGCTTCGCCAAATTTTTCAAATAATTCCGCCCGTACCATTTCTGCTAAGTAGTCGGCTTTAACTTCAAACGTGGCGCTGTGTTTAGTGTCTAGCGGCTGAGTTTGCGCGTGTTGAAATTCGGCATCATCAATAAAATTGAGTTGATGCATGCGACGTAATACATACATTTGACGTAGTTTGGCGCGCTTAGGATTGACGACAGGGTTGAAGCTGGAGGGCGCTTTGGGCAAGCCCGCCAACATGGCAAATTCGGCAGTGGAAAGTTGATTTAATGGTTTACCAAAATAAACTTGTGACGCGGAAGCGAATCCATAAGCGCGTTGCCCCAAGTAAATTTGATTGATGTAGAGCTGAAGAATTTCGTCTTTGGTTAAAGCACTTTCAATTTTGAAAGTTAGCAAAACTTCATTGAATTTACGCGATAAGGTTTTTTCTTTAGTGAGGAAAAAATTACGCGCCACTTGCATGGTGATGGTACTGGCACCCTGTTTTGCCCCCCCCGTTAAATTAGCAATTGCCGCGCGCAAAACTCCAGTGTAATCGACCCCGCCGTGTTGATAAAAGGCATCATCTTCAGCCGCTAAAATCGCTTTTTTCATCAAATCTGGTACTTCCGCCATGGTCACTAAGGCGCGTCGTTCTTCGCCAAACTCGCCTAGTAGTGCACCGTCTTGGCTATACACCCGCAGCGGCACTTTGGGATGGTAATCAGTGAGAACTTCAAGCGTAGGTAGTGTTGGGTAAGTGATGACAACTGCGATACTTAACAAAATAAAAGGTAGTAACACAATAGCAGCGATAGCAAGCAGGGTAATTGTTAAGCGGCGTGGAAGCATTTTTGAGTTACCTAAATTAATAAGTGAGAAATTACCAACCTATGATTATATCGCAGCAAACTTAAGACTATATTCAGCGGCGCGGAAAAATAAAAATGCTTTACTCTTTCGAGAGTTATTGCTAGGATTTAATCCACTTTATACAGAACAGCTCAAAACGGTCTATGACTAAAGTAAATTTTGAAGTTCCTTTGGATATATTCCAAACTAAAACACCCCCTTTAATTGGTATTGATATTGGTAGCTCGTCCGTTAAGTTGGTCGAGCTTAGTGCGCTGCCAAAAAATGCTGGGTTTATGGTTGAGCGTTATGCGATTGAGCCTTTGCCTAAAGATGCTGTGAGCGATGGCAATATCAATAATTTGGATGCGGTTTCAGAAACGCTGCGGCGCGCCTTAAAAAGACTGGGTAGTCGCATTAAAAACGCCAGTTTAGCTTTGCCTCAGGGTGCGGTGATTGCGAAAAAAATCCGTTTGCCTGCGGGTTTGCGTGATGAGGAAATGGAATATCAAGTTGAGTCTGAGGCTAACCAATACATTCCGTTTGCGTTGGAAGAGGTGAACTTAGATTTTCAGGTGTTAGGCGAGGTTGCTGATAATGCCGAAGAGGTCGAAGTGTTGTTGGCAGCATCGCGCAAAGCTAATGTAGAAGACCGCGTTGCAGCAGCAGAATCTGCTGGATTAAAAGCGGTTGTGATGGATGTTGAGACTTACGCGGCTGAATTAGCGTTTGAGCAAATTCGTTCGCAGTTGCCTGGCGGTGCCCGCGATATGTGTGTTGCTTTGGTAGATATTGGCGCGAATGTTACTAATATAAATGTTTTGAGAAATGGTCAGTCGGTTTATGCGCGTGATCAGCAGGTTGGCGGAAATCAGTTGACATCGCTGATTCAGTCAGCGTTTGGACTCTCTATGGAAGAGGCTGAGGCGGGTAAGAAGAATGGTGGTTTGCCAGACAATTATGAGTCCGATGTTTTGAGCGTATTCCGCCAAAATATTGTGATGGAAATTGCCCGTGCTCTGCAATTCTTCTTTACCTCAACGCAATATAGTCAGGTTGATTATTTGGTGTTGGCGGGAGGTTGTGCAACCTTGCCTGGATTAGATGATGCGGTTGCAGCCAAGACGCAAGTGAGTACGATGGTGGCGAATCCTTTTGCGTTGATGACTTTGTCTTCTCGTATCAAGCCTCGTCAAATGCAGGTGGATGCGCCGTCGCTGATTATTGCTTGTGGTTTGGCTATGCGGAGGTTTGACCCATCATGATTCGTATAAATTTACTCCCTCATCGTGCGGAGAAACGACGTGCTCGTAAAGTTCAGTTTGTTGCGTTAGCTGCGATGAGTGGCTTGGCAGCGGTCTTGTTAATAGGTTTTGTGCAGGGTTTGTTAAGTGCAAAAATTTCTTATCAAGAGGGTCGAAATAATTATCTTAAGAAAGAAATTGCGATCTTAGATAAACAAATTGAAGAAATTAAAAAGTTACGTGAAGAGACTAACTCTTTATTAACTAGAAAAAACGTGGTCGAAAGTTTGCAAAGTACTCGCACAGATGTCGTGCATTTACTGGATCAAATGTTGAGAATTCTGCCAGATGGTGTGTATATCAAAACATTAAAACAAGCGGGTAATAAAATCACCATGGTGGGTTATGCTCAATCGAATGCGCGCGTGTCCACCTTGATGCGAGCAATTGAAGACTCGCCTTGGTTGGATACGCCAGCATTGGTTGAGATTAAAGCGGCGAGTGTTAATAACGGTAGGTTGAGTGAATATACTTTGACATTTAATGTAACTAAGGCTGATGTTCCTGCAGCCCCTCCTGCTGTGAAAGCGGCAGCTAATAAGGTCTAAGAACATGATAGATTTTGAAGAGCTAAAGAACTTAAACCCCCAAAATCCTGGGTCTTGGCCATGGGCTGCTAAACTTCTAGCATTTTTAATGGTATTTTTGGTGGTGACTGCAGCGGGTGTGTTTTTATTTACTAAAGACAAATGGAATGATTTGCAGCTTGTTCAGTTAGAGGAAGAGACATTAAAGTCCTCATTCTTGGATAAGAAAAAACAAGCCATTAATTTGGACTTGATTAAAAAACAACTGACAGAAACTCAGGAATCTTTGGGGGCACTGCTAAAGCAATTGCCTAACAAGTCCGAAATGGACGCACTGTTAACGGATATAAACCAAGCGGGCTTAGGGAGAGGGTTGCAATTCGACTTGTTTAAGCCAGGTGCGGAGTCTGTTATAAACGGCTCTTTTGCTGAGCAGCCAATAGCACTCAAGGTCAATGGCAATTACGATGATTTAGGACGATTTGCCAGTGACATTTCTATGTTGCCGCGCATCGTAACTTTAAATGAAATTAGTATTGCGCCAGTTTCGGGTGGTTTGGTCATGGAGGCTATGGCTAAGACCTATCGTTATTTGGATGAAAGTGAAGTTGTTGCGCAAAAGAAAGCTAGCAAACCAGCGGGGGCAAAATGAGATTTCATTATATTGTGATTGCATCGCTGCTCTTGGTGGGCTGTGGCGGAGAAGAGTTTCAGGATTTACGCGATTTTGTTAAGACGGCTGGGGCTGATATGCGCGGCAAGATTCCGCCCGCCCCAGAAGTTAAGCCTTATGAGCCTTTTGTTTACGACAATCTGAGTGCGATATCCGATCCGTTTAAGCCACGTAAGCCAGATTTACGTTCTGCCAATAAAGCGGGGTTAAATCAGCCAGACTTAGATCGACCTAAAGAGGCTTTGGAGGATTTCCCTTTGGAAGCCTTAAAAATGGTTGGTTATATGCAGCAAAAAGGTGTTGGTTATGCCGTGGTGAAAGCTCCTGATAGTAAAATCTATCGCGTCAAGTCTGGGAATTATCTAGGGCTGAATTTTGGCAAGGTGTTGGAGGTTGCGGGTAACGAAGTCAAAATCAAGGAAATGGTTCAGGACAGTGCGGGTGATTGGACTGAGCGTATGAGCACCTTGCAATTAGTTGAGTAATTTAGGAGTTTAGACATGAGCCTGTTAAAAAATATACATACTGCCTTGCTGGGATTGTTTGCTGTAATCGGTTTTTCTGTCGCCTATGCGGCTGCCGATGTACAAAACTCAATCACTGCTGTTTCTGCAAGTACTTCAACTAATGGAGCGGTGATTGTTAAGGTCGATTTAACCTCACCTTTGACGGTTTTACCTACCGGATTTTCGATTAACAATCCGCCTAAAATTGCGTTCGACTTCCCTAATGCTAGTAATGGAGTAGGTAAAAACACCCAAGAGGTTAATGAGGGGGATGTGCGCGGTATTACTTTGATACAGGCTGGGAATAGAACTCGCTTGGTTGTCAACTTAAGTCAAATGCTCGCTTATGAAGCCAAAACAGAGGGCAATAGCGTATTGATTACTCTGCAAGCCAAGCCTGGTGCTGATGCCACCGTAAATAAATCACGTTTTGCAGAAGCGAAACCTGCACAGCAAAAACATGCTTTGCGTGATGTAGATTTCCGTCGTGGTAAAAATGGCGAAGGGCGTGTTCAAATTGATTTGTCAGATGCAAGCACTGGCATTGACATTCGTCAGCAAGGCAGCAAATTGATTGTTGATTTCTTGAAGACTAATGCACCGAAAAATTTGCAACGTAAGTTGGATGTGGTTGACTTTGGTACGCCCGTGCAAGCGGTTGATACTTTTACCAAGGGCGACAATGTGCAGATGGTTATCGAGCCTAAAGGCTTATGGGAATACTCTGCATATCAAACAGATAATAAATTTATCGTTGAAGTAAAGGCTGTAGTTGAAGATCCAAATAAGCTGGTAAAAAGTAATCAGCCTGGTTATGCAGGAGAAAAGCTGACATTAGATTTTCAAAATATTACTGTGCGCGAAGCATTGAATGTGATTGCAGACTTTACGAACCTGAACGTGGTTATTAGTGACACTGTCACAGGCAATTTGACCTTGCGCTTGAAAGATGTGCCGTGGGATCAGGCCTTGGATATTATTCTGCAAAGTCGCGGTTTGGATATGCGTAAAAATGGCAATGTGATTCAAGTTGCGCCGCGTGAAGAGTTGGCGGCTAAAGAGAAGATTGATTTAACTGCGCGTCAAGAAATTTCAGAACTGGAAACGATACGCACGGAAACCTTTAAGCTTAATTACATTAAAGCTGAAGCCTTTACCAAAATTTTGACAGATGATAAACAGAAATTATTGTCCAAGCGTGGAAGCGCGGTTTGGGATGAACGTACTAATCAACTGTTTATTCAAGATACTCCTAGTAAATTAGACGAGGTGCGTAAAATTATTGCGCAGGTTGATATACCCGTACGTCAAGTAATGATTGAAGCGCGTGTGGTAGAAGCGACTGATGGCTATAGTGCTACTTTGGGTTTGGGTGGTACAACTTATACACCACAAGCCGGTTTTGCAGCTCCTCAGGTTACGGCGGGGGTAGGTACAAATACTACGTTGCCAGGAGCTGGCGTTTTGAATGCTATTTTGTTTAATAAAGCTGGGACACAGATTCTTAACTTGAAACTACAGGCTTTAGAAACCGATGACAAAGGGAAAATTATTTCTAGTCCTCGCGTCATTACGGCTGATAAGTCTGAGGCTTTAATCGAGACTGGTACGGAAATTCCATATTTACAATCATCCAGCAGTGGTGCTGCTAACGTAGCGTTCAAAAAGGCGGTGCTGAGCTTGTTGGTCAAACCGCAAATTACACCAGATGATAACGTCATCATGGATGTGAAAGTTAACAAGGATTCAGTGGGCGTGTTATTTGGTACAGCACAAATACCAAGTATCAACACCAACAAAGTTAATACCCAGGTTCTTGTGGAAAATGGCGGTACAGTAGTGATTGGTGGTGTTTACTCTCAAGTTGAGGCTGAGACCGTCAATAAAGTACCCTTGTTGGGCGACATTCCTGTGCTGGGTTACTTGTTCAAAACTAGAACTAAGAGTGATAAGAAAGCCGAACTGTTGGTTTTCATCACGCCTAAAATTATGAAAGACACTTTGAATCTTAAGTAACCTAGTTGTAAGGTTTATGCAAATGCCCGGCTAGTCCGGGCATTTTATTTTTATAAAAAATTGAATAATTTTATGCCACATAGTGAAAATTTGACAGGAAAGCTGGCTACGGGAAATCTGATTCTGGTGGGTATGATGGGATCAGGAAAGTCCACCATGGGGCGGATTTTGGCTAAGCATCTGGGAAAAGATTTCTTTGATAGCGACCTTGAAATACAAGCGCGAACTGGCGTATCTATTCCGCACATTTTTGATGTCGAAGGGGAGTCAGGTTTTCGTCAACGCGAAGCTGCGGAAATCGCAATAATTTTGCAACGCCAGCAAACCGTTTTAGCGACGGGTGGGGGTGCTGTGTTGTTAGAGCAAAATCGCTGCTTAATGCAAAAGCAAGGCATCGTGATTTATTTGCAAGCCAGCGTGCAAGACTTATGGTTACGAACTCGCCATGATAAAAATCGCCCGCTGCTGCAAACCGCCAATCCGCTTGCCAAACTCAATGAATTGTTTGTGCAGCGCGACCCCTTGTATTTAGAGGTTGCCGACATTGTGGTGCAAACAGGGCGGCAAAGTGTGCAAAGTTTGATGTTACATTTAGTCGAAAAAATCCATGCGTTTCAGTCGGAACAATCAAGGTCGTCAATATGAAAACAGTACTTAGCGTAGGTCTGCTAGAACGCAGTTATGAAATCCACATTGGCGCAGGCTTACTCAGACAAGCGGAATTGTTGCGTGCACACATTCCACATAAGCGTGTTGCCATTGTCACGAATAGCACTGTCGCACCACTGTACTTGGCGCAACTTAGTGCCACATTAAAAACCATAGGCGTGAGCGCGATTGAAATCGTATTGCCTGATGGTGAGCAATACAAAACCAGTGAAACGCTTAATCTGATTTTTGATGCTTTATTGCAGCATCGTTGTGAGCGCAGTACACCGCTTATTGCACTGGGCGGTGGTGTGATAGGCGACATGACGGGCTTCGCTGCGGCGTGTTATTTACGCGGTGTGCCGTTTATGCAAATCCCCACCACCTTGCTGTCACAAGTGGATTCGTCGGTGGGCGGCAAGACGGGCATTAACCATCCGCTAGGTAAAAATATGATAGGGGCGTTTTATCAGCCGCAATTAGTTTTGGCGGACATCGACACGCTGAAAACTTTGCCCGATAGGGAGCTGTCGGCGGGGCTGGCGGAGGTGATTAAGTACGGCCTAATTCGTGATCTACCGTTTCTGGAATGGTTGGAGCAAAACATGCACGCGCTGATTGCGCGTGATGCGCAGGCTTTGCAATATGCGATTACGCGTAGTTGTGAGAACAAAGCCGAGGTTGTCGCCGTGGACGAGCGTGAGAGCGGTGAACGCGCCTTGCTCAATTTGGGGCACACCTTCGGTCATGCGATTGAGACTGGCATGGGCTATGGCGTGTGGCTGCACGGCGAGGCGGTGGCGGCGGGGACGATGATGGCAGCCGACTTGTCGTGTCGCTTGGGCTGGTTGACGGCAGCCGAGGTGCAACGTGTGCGCACACTCTTCAAGCGCGCGAATTTGCCTGTTATTGCCCCAGATTTAGGCGCGGAAAAGTATCGCGAATTTATGGGGCACGATAAAAAAGTCGAGCAAGGAAAAATTCGCTTTGTGTTGCTGAAAAAACTAGGTGAGGCAGTAATGACCGCTGATGTGCCGATGCCGTTATTGCAACAAACTTTACAGGCCTGCATCCATGAATAAGCTCGCGCCGTATGCCGTTACTGAAGCCAATTCACGCGGACGCAAAGTGTTTGAAGCCGCCCCGCAAGGGCGTGGCGAATTTCAGCGCGACCGCGATCGCATCATTCACTCAGGCGCGTTTCGCCGTTTGGAATATAAGACGCAAGTGTTCGTCAACCACGAAGGCGATTTATTCCGCACGCGCTTAACGCACAGCATCGAAGTCTCGCAAATTGCGCGCTCTATCGCGCGTCGCTTAAATTTGAATGAAGACTTAGCTGAGGCGATTGCGCTTGCACATGATTTAGGTCACACCCCGTTTGGGCATGCGGGGCAAGACGCGCTGAATGCGTGCATGAAAACGTATGGTGGTTTTGAGCATAATTTACAATCGCTACGCGTGGTCGATCAGCTCGAAGAACGCTACGCCGCGTTCGATGGTTTGAACTTATGCTTTGAGACGCGCGCCGGAATTTTGAAACATTGCTCGGCGGATAATGCCGCTAAATTAGGCGATGTGGGCGAACGATTCCTAAAAAATAAACGCCCCTCGCTAGAGGCGCAAATCGCCAATCTCGCCGACGAAATTGCCTACAACAATCACGATGTGGATGATGGCTTGCGTTCCGGGCTGATTAGCTTGGAGGCTTTGCGCGACGTGCCTTTGGTGGCGCAGCATTTGCAACAAATTCAGCAACAATATCCCACTTTGCCAGAACGGCGCGTGGTGCATGAAACCATCCGTCAGATGATTAACACGCTGGTGAACGACGTGATAGCAAGCAGTGAAAAAAATATCCGTGCTGCCCAGTTGGGCAGTCTTGAGGAGGTATATGACGCGCCACCGATGTTGGCGTTTAGCGCGGCAATGTTTGAGCAGCAACGTGCTTTGAAAAAATTTTTGCACAGCAATCTATATCGTCATTACAAAGTGATGCGCATGAGCAGTAAAGCGCAGCGCATCATCACAGATTTATTCGAGATTTTTATGGCGGATGCGCGCTTGTTGCCGCCGCAATTTCAAGCTCCCGCCGAGGCCGACCGCGCGCGCGCGGTGGCGGACTACATCGCGGGTATGACTGACCGTTATGCGATACGCGAACACCGCAGAATTTTCGCCGTCGAAGAAGTGCCTGTGTCGCTATAGGACAGGCTTCATCAGCTAAACCTTGCTCGCTACAGGGCTGGAAAAATCTCGCGATGCGGTAGAATGCCGCCCTTGCAAAATCTAGCCCGCACCCTCTAAGGAACATTTCAAATGAACGCACGTCTGCGCGAAATTCCCTATAACTACACCTCGTTTTCTGACCGAGAAATTGTCTTGCGCATCCTGGGTGATGAGGCTTGGCAGATTATCAATACCTTACGTGAAGAGCGCAAAACGGGACGTTCGGCGCAAATGTTGTACGAGGTGTTGGGCGACATTTGGGTAGTGTCGCGCAATCCGTATTTGCAAGATGATTTACTCGGCAATGCCAAGCGTCGCCGTGCTTTGGTGGATGCTTTGCGTCATCGCCTAAAAGCCATCGAAGCGCGTCGTCAAGACAACGAAATTGTGAAGCGTTTATTGACCTTGGCACGCGCAGCGGTCGAGCAATTTGCGCAAGAGTTTGAGCAAATACTCGCGCTGCGTAAGCGCACCCTCAAAGCCTTGAGTCGTCTTACCCACAGTGACAACATTCAGTTTGATGGTTTGGCGCGCGTCTCGCATGTGACCGACGCGACCGACTGGCGCGTGGAATATCCCTTTGTGGTTTTGAACCCTGATACAGAAGCGGAAATCGCCGCGCTGGTGCGCGCTTGTATCGAGTTAAAACTCACTATCATTCCGCGCGGCGGCGGCACGGGATACACCGGCGGCGCAATTCCTTTAGATAAATTTTCGGTGGTGATTAACACCGAAAAACTCGAAGCAATTTCGGCAGTTGAACAGCGTGTGTTGCCCGGTTTGACTGAGTCTTACGCGACGATTCATTGCGGCGCAGGCGTGGTAACGCGGCGCGTGATGGAAGCGGCAGAAAAAAATAAACTGGTGTTTGCGGTCGATCCGACTTCCGCCGATGCGTCGTGCATAGGCGGCAACGTGGCGATGAACGCGGGTGGCAAAAAAGCCGTGCTGTGGGGCACGGCGTTGGATAATTTGGTATCGTGGAAAATGGTCACGCCGGATGGATTGTGGATGGAAGTGGAACGCTTAAATCACAACCTCGGCAAGATACACGACGCGGCTGAGGCAACCTTCCGCGTCAGTCGTTACGAGCTGGACGGCAAGACCTTAAGTGCTGCGCCAGAGCTGTTGACTATCGCAGGCACAGCTTTCCGCAAGGCGGGTCTGGGCAAAGATGTCACTGATAAATTTTTGTCTGGTTTGCCCGGTATTCAAAAAGAAGGCTGCGACGGCATCATCACCTCGGCGCGTTTTATTTTGCATAAAGAACACGCGCACACCCGCACCGTATGTCTGGAATTTTTCGGCCAAGTGCATGAGGCTGTGCCTGCGATAGTGGAAATTACCAATTACTTTGGAAGTGGTAAGTCGGAACTGGGAAGTGCAAAACCGCGCGCGCTATTAGCGGGGCTGGAGCATCTCGACGAACGCTATTTGAAGGCGGTGGGTTACGCGACAAAATCTAAGCGCGGCACGCGTCCTAAGATGGTGTTAGTGGCCGATGTGGTGAGTGACGATGCCGATGCAGCCGCGTTGGCCGCTTCTGAAATCGTGCGTCTGGCGAACTTGCGTCATGGCGAAGGTTTCATCGCGGTGTCGGCGGAAGCGCGCAAAAAATTCTGGCTTGATCGCGCACGCACCGCTGCGATTGCCAAACACACCAACGCCTTTAAGATCAACGAGGATGTAGTGATTCCACTGCCGCGCATGGGTGATTATTGCGATGGTATTGAACGTATTAATATCGAATTGTCGCTGCACAACAAGCTGAAATTTTTAGATGCGTTAGACGAATTTTTTGCTGGCGAATTGCCACTGTATTACCAAGACGATAAGCAATTAGGCGATGCAGAATTGTTAGGCTCACGGCAAACCGATGCACAAAAATTATTAGCTGAAGTGCGCGCGCGTTGGGAGTGGTTACAAGGCAATTTAGACGCACCGCTGGCAACGTGTGCATTTGCATCTGCATCTGCCGTTGGGGTGGCGCAGCAAACCGTCTTCCAAGCCCTGCAAGATCATTCCCTGCGCGCTTCGTGGAAGCTGGAATTGCGCGAACCACTACGGCAATTATTTAACGGCAGCACCTATCAACCCGTTTTGGATGAAGCCAAAGCAATTCATCAGCGCGTGCTGAAAAGCCGTGTGTTTGTCGCGCTACACATGCACGCAGGCGACGGTAATGTACACACCAATATCCCCGTCAACTCCGACGATTACGCCATGCTGCAACAGGCGAATGGCGCGGTCGATCGCATCATGCAATTGGCGAAAAATTTGGGCGGGGTGATTTCGGGCGAGCATGGTATTGGTATTACTAAATTTGATTTCTTAGAGCCGCATGAAATAAAAGCCTTCACCGATTACAAACAAAAAGTTGATCCTGAAGGACGTTTCAATAAAGGCAAATTGTTGACGGGTTCTAATTTAGAACGCGCCTATACGCCCAGTTTTAACTTAATGGAATTGGAAAGTTTGATTCTAGAAAAGAGCGAGTTGGGCAATATCGCCGATTCGATTAAAGACTGTTTGCGCTGCGGGAAATGTAAGCCTGTGTGTGCGACGCATGTGCCGCGCGCTAATTTGTTGTATTCGCCGCGCAATAAAATTCTCGGCACGTCGCTGCTTATCGAAGCGTTCTTGTACGAAGAGCAAACGCGACGCGGTATTTCGATTCATCATTTTGATCAATTTAACGATGTTGCCGACCATTGCACGGTGTGTCACAAGTGTGAAAATCCGTGTCCAGTCGATATTGATTTTGGCGAAGTGTCGATGGCGATGCGCGATTTTTTGCGCAAACAAGGCAAGAAAAAATTCAATTTGGTCAGCGCGATTTCGATGGCGTATCTCAATAGTAGCGATCCGCTGACGATTAAAGTGATGCGCAAAGTCACCATCGAATGGAGCTACAAATTGCAGCGCGTGGTGCATAAAGTTGCCAAGCGTTTTGGGCTGTTAAGCGCGCAACTCAAACGTCCGCCTGCCACCGTGGGACGCGCGCCCATCGTCGCGCAGGTGATTCACTTCATCAACAAACCGATGCCGGGCAATCTGCCCAAGAAGACATCGCGCGCGCTGCTCGAGATTGAAGATAACGATGTCGTGCCGATTATTCGTAATCCGCGCATCGCCGCTGAGGATTCGGAAGCAGTGTTCTATTTCCCCGGTTGCGGTTCGGAACGCTTGTTTGGGCAAGTGGGTTTAGCCACGCAAGCCATGCTGTATGAGACCGGCGCGACCACGGTGTTACCGCCAGGGTATGTGTGTTGTGGCTATCCGCAAAACGCATCGGGCTTGAAAGCCAAGGCGAGCGAAATTACCACTGACAATCGCGTGCTGTTCCATCGCGTCGCCAATACGCTCAATTATCTCGACATCAAAACCGTGATTGTGTCGTGCGGCACGTGCATGGATCAGTTACAAAAATATCAGTTCGAGAAAATTTTCCCTGGCTGTCGTCTGCTCGATATTCACGAGTATTTGCTGGAGAAAAACGTCAAGCTGGCAGGCGTGCAAGGTACGCGTTATATGTACCACGAGCCTTGCCACACGCCGATGAAAACCTATAAGTCGATGGATGTGGTGCAGACGCTGATGAACGCGGAGGTGACACTTAATGAGCGTTGTTGCGGCGAGTCGGGCACGTTCGGCGTGGCGACTCCGCAGATTGCCACGCAGGTGCGCTTCCGCAAAGAAGCCGAAATGACCACGGGCGCGGCAGCGTTGCGCGCCGATGGCTTTGACGGCGAAATTAAAGTGCTGACTTCTTGCCCCGCCTGTCAGCAAGGGCTGAGCCGTTACAACGACGATGCGGGTACCACCACCGACTACATCGTGGTGGAAATGGCGAAGCATTTGCTGGGCGAAAACTGGATGGCGGACTATGTCGCCAAGGCGAATAACGGCGGCATCGAAAGAGTATTGTTGTAAAAGGCTTAGTCCGTAGATTACGCAGATGGACGCAGATTTTTGACCGATTTAATCTGTGCGAATCGGCGTAATCTGTGGACAATGTTTGGAGTAAAAATGAACACTGAAGTAAGTTGTGATCTGTGTCAGCAAGACGGTGGCGAAGTGATTTTTCGCAATGATTTCCTGCGCGTGGTGTTGGTCGATGACGTGGATTATTCGGGATTTTGTCGGGTGATTTGCAACGCGCATATCAAGGAGATGACCGACCTAGCCATCGCGCAGCGCAGCCAGTTAATGATGACGGTATGTAAAGTTGAGCAAGCCATCCGCGACATCATGCGCCCCGATAAAATCAATCTCGCCAGCTTAGGCAATATGACTCCGCACTTACATTGGCACGTTATTCCGCGCTACCGCAACGATAAACATTTCCCGCAAGCTATCTGGGGTACGCCGCAACGCGACGGCGATGTGTCGCTGCCACAGGCTTGGAAAGCCACGCTCATTACCACGCTACAAGCACACCTGAACGCACCATGCTAACTCTGCCACTCGATCCCACCGATGACCGTGCCAATCCAATTTTCAAAGATGTTGCGAGCTGTACGGCTTGGCTGGCGCAATTCCAACTGACCAACTTACAGCGTGCGCATGGACAGTTACTCACGCAAATTAACGAGCTCAATCGTTATCCCATGGCGGGACTAGAGCGCATGAATACGCTGGAACTGTTGCGCGAAACCGTGGGTTTCATTCAAGAAGACATGGCGAAAAAGTTGATTGCACTGCCCTTGCCGTTAAGTGAGACCGAGCTGCAAACTTTTGTCGCGATTACGCAGCTTTGGCAGGCGATGGTGACAGGCTATCAACGCTGTTTGCAGGCGTTTGTCGCCGGAGATAAAAAACTCGCTGAACAAGGCGCGCTGCTATGTGATCGTTGTTTGCAGTACACCGGACTGGGCGTTTTTGAACATTTACGCGCTGGCTACGAATGCAATCCTAAGTTGTGGTACCAGTTACACGATTTGTATGCTTTCGTTGAAGCGCAAGGCTTAGCAGAGCGTGCGGTGAGCGATACAGTGTTAGGACACAGCAGCACTTGTCGTAATCGTTACTTGAAGATTTTGCTCGCGTGTTATGCGCGCCCGGCCGAATTAAGCCGCTCGCAATTGCAATTATTGGAGCGTTGGTTGGATGTGTGGAGTAATGATTTACGCGTGGAAAAAACCTTCAGTCGCAGTAAAGGCGACGCGCAACCGCTGGCAGTTGATTTAGCGAGCAAACAAGGCTTGCAAGCCGTTGATCGGATGGAAGCCAGTGAAAATGGGCGTTACATCGCACTCGTGCCGCTGAGCAAATTGCTGCGCGTGAAGTTGATTTTGTTGCAGCAAGGCACAGGCTTAGCCGAGGTAGGCTTGGGCGAATTACCAAGCCATACGATTGCCATGGAGCTGCTGACTTTTTTACATCGTTGCTGGTGCGAAGATCAAAACACCCGTGTTGTGTTGCGCCAAGAAACCTGGCAGCCCGTGAGCTTTGCCTCCTCGCCTGCGGAAATTTGCGTATTGCTGGCAGACAAGCTCACAGCGGATGCGCAAGTGTGGCGTTTGGATAATGAAAGTTTGATGGGCGCGCGCCTCACGCGCACGGTTGGAGGCGCGACGCGTTTGCGGCTTAATCAATTGGTTGCGGTGCAGAAAAATGCTGAGACGGCGGCGCAACTCGCCCGTGTTGCGTGGCTACATATTTCCGCATTAGGACAGTTACAACTGGGTATGGAATACCTGCCCGGTGCGGTAGAAGCGCTCACTTTGCCGACACTGGCGAGCACTAGCGAGCGTGGCAAAGTGAGCGTGTATGGCTTTCTGCTCGCCGAGATGCCCAGCTTGCGCACCCCAGCCAGCTTAGTGTTGCCGCGCAATGTATTTAAGCCCAATACCAGCCTGCCCGTGGAACGTAGTAATGGTGTCAAGCAAACCCTCAAGCTGGGCTTCAGCGTGGCGCGCGGCGTAGATTTTGAGCGAGTGAGTTTTACGCTGGTTTAGCGAAGTGGTCAGTGGTAGCGCGGAGGTTTTCAATCCTCCACTCCTCGCTACGCTCTCCTCAATCCCGAATCCCGAATCCCGAATCCCGAATCCCGAATCCCGAATCCCGAATCCCGAATCCCGAATCCCGTTTCTAAGCCTTGCCACGTCTAGGTGGAAACACGATGGCAAAGGTGCTGCCTTGATTTTCGATACTGGAAATTTCTAACTTAGCTTGGTGACGCATGGCGATATGTTTAACAATTGCCAAGCCTAATCCCGTGCCGCCCGTCTCGCGCGAACGACTGCGATCAACGCGATAAAAGCGTTCGGTTAAGCGCGGAATATGCTGCGCGGCAATACCGATGCCGCTGTCTTGCACCGCATAAATCAGTTGCTCGCCGCGTTCGCTCCAGCGCATAAAAATAGCCCCCCCAGCGGGGGTATAACGAATCGCATTGCTAAGCAAGTTGCTAAATGCACTACGCACTTCGTCGTAATTTCCCACCACATTTTTGCCCACGTTGACTTCCAGCGTAATGGCATGTTTGCCATTACTTAGCGACTGTCCTTCACGATAAATTTCATCCAACATCGTGTTCATATTGAGCAACTCTTCTGCGGCGGGACTGTGGTCATTTTCCAAGCGCGACAGCGTTAATAAATCTGCCACCAAATTGTCCATGCGATGCGTTTGCTCAGACATTAAAAACAGCGCGCGACTAATTTGCGTATGGTCTAAATCTTCCATGTCTTGCAGATTTTCTACATAGCCATGCACCACGGTGAGCGGCGTGCGCAGCTCGTGCGAGACGTTCGCCACGAAGTCGCGGCGCATCGCTTCGATACGCTCCAATTGGGTGATGTCGCGACTAATCAGCAGACGTTTGTTATCGCCATAATCAATCAATTTGACCGATAAACGCAGCTCAGTTTGACGCACCGGACTCATCACCAAGGGCTCGTTGAAATTCGCCGTTTGCAAATATTCGATAAAGTCAGGTTGGCGTACCAGATAAGTGATGTCCTGCATGATGTCGCGCTCGATGTTCAAGCCAAAATGTTCCGCGCACAGCGGGTTGCACCACTCAATACGATTGCTCGCATTGAGAATCGCCACGCCATCGGGCAAGGCAGAAGTTGCCAGTTCGATGTGTTGTAATTCGGCGGCCAAATCGAGCTTGGTTTGTTGATGCCGCTTGACCATTTTGTATAGGGAAGAGAACGCATCGTCCCAAATGCCATTCGCTTCAGGAATTGTTTGTAAATTGGGTTTAGCCAACCAATCGGTAAGTTTGCAAAGCTGGCGGGCGTGGCGTGCCATCAAAATCAGCAGCACCACCAGCATGAATAACAAGGCAGGCAGCGGTGAAAAAATAGCCCAGAGCAGCAGGGCGATAACGCTAGCAAATAAAACTGGCGAACTTGCTCTGAGCCAAAAATCCAACATGTTGATCCTCGTAATTGAGTGTGTTTATTGCGTAGAAAAACGATAACCGCTGCCGCGCACGGTTTGAATTAAATTGTCTGCTGCGACGGGTTCGAGCGCGGCACGCAAGCGGCGAATATGCACATCCACCGTGCGTTCTTCAACAAAAACTTGCGTACCCCACACTTGATCGAGCAACTGCGTGCGGCTGTAAACGCGCTCAGCGTGCGTCATAAAGAATTGTAACAAACGAAACTCAGTTGGCCCCAACTCTATGCTTGTGCCTTTAGCGATCACGCGATGCGTGGTTGGGGAAAGTTCTAGTCCGCCCGCGCTGACATTTTCGTCTGGCATGACGGGAATATGGCGGCGCAACACGGCACGAATGCGCGCCATCAATTCGCGTGGCGAAAACGGCTTAGTGATGTAGTCGTCCGCACCCGATTCCAGCCCTAAAACTTTGTCGCGTTCATCACCGCGCGCCGTCAGCATGATGATGGGAATATCGCGGGTGCGCGGCTCTGCACGCAGCTGCTTGGCGATGACCACGCCGCTGGTTTCTGGCAGCATCCAATCGAGCAAAATTAAGTCGGGCGAATGTTCGCGAATCTGTGCCCAAGCCGTCTCGGCATCGTGCGCACGCAAAGCGATAAAGCCCGCTTGCATAACATTAAACGCCAACAGCTCGGCGATAGCAGGCTCGTCTTCTACGATTAAAATTTTGGCAGTCATCATCATTCCAGAGGGCAATTAAGAAGGCGTGAGGATATGACGGAATGATGACAGATATATGACACAGAGGTGAGGGGGATTACCATTCCATTAGCGACAGCATTCCATCAGGGGATTTTGCACAATAAAAAACCCGCCGAAGCGGGTTTTTTAGCGAGACTAACTCAATTACTTGAGTTTGGTTTCTTTGTACATAACGTGTTTACGCGCTTTAGGATCGAACTTCATCATTTCCAATTTTTCAGGCGTTGTACGCTTGTTTTTGTCGGTTGTGTAGAAGTGACCAGTGCCAGCACTTGATTCTAATTTGATTTTTTCGCGAGCCATTTTAGTTCTCCTTAGATGCTCATGCCGCGTGAGCGCATGTCAGCCAATACTGAATCAATACCATTTTTGTCGATGGTGCGCAAAGCGGCGTTAGCCAAGCGCAAGCTCACCCAACGATTTTCGCTTTCAACCCAAAAACGACGACGTTGCAAGTTAGGCAAGAAACGACGCTTAGTTTTATTGTTCGCGTGAGAAATGTTGTTCCCACTCATTGGGCCTTTGCCCGTTACTTGACATACACGTGCCATGGTTCTACTCCAACCGAGTTTCAAAAGAGCGCGGATTCTACCGAATCAATCGGGAATGTTCAACCCAAATCTAGGATTTTTTATAAAAACAATCAAAAGCTGCTATAGCGATGCGCTTATTTACATGCGGGACTGAGATACAGCTCTGCGATGTCATTGCTGTGGCACACCCATTCGATGCTGCCATCACCCATCACCGAGGGCGTATAAATCAAGTGTTTGCGCGCAATCTCACGCGGCAAGCTGGCACTGGTCAGTACTTGCACTTCGCTGGTGTCGGCATCGTAACTAAGCCGTTCAACTGCACCAGAAGCTGCGTCACGATAGCCCGCCTCAAGCAAGCTGACGGGTGCTTGTTGATGCGTCACATAAAAATTTGCCACGGCTTGGGTTGCCTGATCGGCGACCTTGTACACCGAGACCATGCGGGCTTTGCTGGTGTAGCTTTGATAAGCGGGTATGGCAATCGCGGCGAGGATGCCGATGACGGCAACAAACAACAACAGCCCAATCACTATCGCAATTGCCACGCCTGCGCCGCGATTTTTATTATCGGTTTTCACCACCACAGTGCTGCTAATGAGGTCGTGTAACGCCTGCTTCTTTTCGGTGAAGGGTTGCATGAGATAGCCAATGTAAAACGTGCAGTTGGTAATCCAATGCCCAAACCAACGTCCTAACGCACGCCCTGTGCTAATGCGATTGCCCTCGGTATCGGTGACACGGATATTGAGGGCGCGCTTGCCGTACGTCGCGCCGCGCTCGCCCGCTTCCATCAGCGTGAAATAGGCTGCCGAAATCACAAAGCCTGCCAGATAAAACAAGACGAGCAACCCTATCATCGCGCCCACATTCGCGCCGCCGCTCACCGCCATCAACACAGCGAGTATGCCGAACAGCAACAGCGTCGCTGCGCCGACAATAAATCCGTCGATAAACAAGGCGGCGCAGCGTTGCCAAAAACCTGCATAGACCAGCGTAGGTTCGCTCACCGCAAGCGTTAAAGATTGTCCGCAAGCCGAACAGAATTGAGCGTTATCGAGATTATTCGCAGCACATTTTTGACAAAACATTTTGGCTCTCCTTAAGACTTAAGGGTGACTTTTAATGGGCACTCACAAAAGGCTTCACGCCTAAACGCGCTTGCAGTTTTGCAGCGGCAGCACGGGCGGCATCGGCATTGGCATAAGCCCCTAAGCGCACGCGCTGTAAACCTTGAATGTGTTTTATGACTAATTGCTCGTGCGACACACCTAAGCGCGTTTGCATTTTGTGCATAAATTGTTGTGCGCCTTGCAAGGTGCTAAATGCGCCTAGTTGCAAATACACCTTACCGCCTACGGCGACGGGTGCGACTGAGCCAGGCGTACTGACGGCAACTTCAGGTGCGCTGGGTAAAGGCGTACTCACCACCGCTTCGGGCATGCTCGCGGGGCTGGTTGTCACAGCAGCCGAGGTGCTATTCGCGGCCAAACTTTCTACCGTCACTTCGCCGCTGCCTGCGGCAATAAAACCTAGCTTGTGTGCCGCCGCGTAGGACAAATCAATCACACGCTCGTGGAGAAATGGACCTCGATCGTTGACGCGTACGATGACCGACTTACCCGTCGCGACCGATGTCACTCGCGCATAGCTCGGTATCGGCAGCGTGGTATGCGCCGCCGACATGGCATACATGTCGTAGGTTTCTCCTATCGAGGTGCGTTGACCATGAAACTTTTTGCCATACCAAGATGCGATACCCGTTTCTTTGTAATGCCCTGTGCTGGTGAGCGGCGTGTATTCCTTACCTAACGCTTTGTAAGGGCGATTGGCATAACGATGCAACGGTTCATCGCGCACCACAGCATCAGGGATGCGATCTAGGTTAGCAGGGACGTTGGCATCAGGGCCATCACCCGCGAGATAAGCACCGTTACTCGGCGGCGTGCTGGCAGGTGTCGCGCTGCTAGGGCGTTGCGGGTTGCTGCCACAAGCGACTAGCAGCACGCTGCTCAAACTAATGAGGAGTAAATTTTTACGCATGATAGCTCCTTAGGATTTATTTAATTTTTGATGCGTCTCAATGCTCATCAACATGCCGAAGCCGAGCAACAAGGTGACCATCGACGTGCCGCCGTAACTAATCAGCGGCAGTGGCACACCGACCACGGGCAAGATGCCGCTGACCATGCCCATATTGACAAAAGCGTAGGTGGCAAAGGTGAGCGTGATGCTGCCTGCCATCAGGCGCGTGAAGTACGTTGATGCGCCAGCAGTGATGGTGAAACCGCGATAAATCACAAAGCCATACATGGCCAGCAAAATGACATTGCCGATAAGCCCAAACTCTTCGGAATAGACCGCAAAAATAAAATCGGTGGTGCGTTCAGGCAAAAAATCCAAATGCGTTTGCGTGCCATCCATATAGCCTTTGCCGACAATGCCGCCCGAACCGACTGCAATCATGCCTTGAATGGTGTGATAGCCCTTGCCTAATGCATCTTGCGAGGGGTCGAATAACATCTCAATGCGATGCTTTTGATAGTCATGCAAACTCGTCCATAACAAGGGGGCACTTGCAATTGCGGCGACAAACATGCCGCCAATAATGCGCCAGCTCAAGCCCGCTAAAAACAACACATAAAAACCGCTCGCGGTAATCAACAAGGCCGTGCCTAAATCAGGCTGGCGGGCAATCAAGCCAACAGGAACGAGCAATAACAAAGTGGCTATTAAATAATTCTTTAATGTCAGGGTGGCTTCATGCTTTTCAAAATACCAAGCCATCATTAACGGCACACCAATTTTCATCAACTCCGAGGGCTGGATGGTTGCCACGCCGATGTTCAACCAACGCCGCGCGCCATGACTAATGTCGCCAAACAATGCCACGCCAATAAGCAGCAACATGCCCAGCGCGTAAATCGGCAAAGCAGTGCGCATCAAGTAATGTAAGGGCAAATTCGCCACTACCCACAACCCTGTAAATGCCACCAAAATGTTCAGCGTTTGTCCGCCGACACGCCCCCAATTGCCGTCGCTGGCACTAAATAAAATCAGCAGACTGGTGAGCAATAACAGCCCGACCCCTAGCATCAACTGACCATCTAAATGCGCGATAAAACGCAACCACATTTGTCGCTTAGTCATGCGCCACCTCTTTCTCTGCTAGCGGAGCTTTCAACGGGGTAGGGAGCTTGCCCAGCAAATAATAATCAAACACTTTGCGCGCGATTGGGGCTGCCGTACCGCCACCATGCCCACCGTTTTCAGCCAATACCACCACGGCAATTTTGGGCTGTTCGGCTGGCGCAAAAGCCATGAACCAAGCGTGATCGCGATGCCGCTCGTCGATTTTGCTCGCGTCGTATTTTTCGCCTTGCTTCATTGCCACCACTTGCGCCGTGCCCGTCTTGCCCGCGATGTGATACGGCGCACCTGCCGAAGCCGCCACTGCGGTGCCGCCTGGTTGCGTCACCGCAGCCATAGCGCGCTGCACCAAGGCTAAATGTTCCGGATTGAGTTTGAGATCAACGCCCGCATCGTTATTCACCATGCGCACTGCATTACTACCCGCGCTGCGAATTTCTTTGACCAGATGCGGAATGTGCGCCACGCCGTTGTTGGCGATGGTTGCCGTGGCAGCCGCTAATTGTAGCGGCGTAACCAAGCTATAGCCTTGCCCAATCCCGACCGAAACGGTGTCGCCGGGATACCAAATTTGTTTGTAACGCTTCATTTTCCAAGCGGCGGACGGCAACAGCCCTGACGATTCATCTTGCAAATCTATGCCCGTTTTTTTTCCGAAACCAAAGCGCGATAAAAAATTAAAAATGTTGTCTATGCCCATCTCGGTCGCTAGGCCGTAGTAATAGGTGTCGCACGACACCACGATAGATTTGAATAAATCCACCGTGCCATGTCCGCCCGCTTTCCAATCGCGATATTGATGCGAGCTGCCTGGCAAAGTGAAATAGCCAGGGTCGCTGATGCTGCGCGCGGGACTGCGCGTGCCGTAGTTCAACCCCGCTAATGCCATGAAAGGCTTGATAGTTGAGCCAGAAGGATATTGCCCGCGCAAGGCACGGTTAATCAGCGGATGGTCAGGAGAGGTGTTTAATTCGTCCCAGCTTTGCGCATCAATTCCGTCAATAAACAACGTCGGATCAAAGCCAGGACGACTAACAAATGCCAACACCTCACCGTTAGCGGGGTCGATTGCCACTAACGCGCCGCGATAATCGCCGAAGGCTTGTTCGGCGATTTCTTGCAGCTTGGCATCTATGCTCAACACCAGCGTGTTGCCAGACACGGGCGCAGTGCGCGACAACAAACGCACCGCGCGTCCTGCCGAATCCACTTCAACTTGCTCGATGCCCGCCACGCCATGCAGCTCGGTTTCGTAGCTTTGTTCCAAACCCGTTTTGCCGATGTAGTCCGAGCCGCGATAATTGCCATCCAGCTCTTTTTCTTCCAATTGCGCCACATCATTTTCGTTGATGCGCCCAATGAAGCCGAGCAAGTGCGCCGCCTTGTCGCCATACGGATAATCGCGCAGCAAACGAGCTTTAATTTCCACCCCCGCAAAGCGATATTGTTGCGCGGCGAAGCGCGCCACTTCTTGGTCAGTCAAGCGATTGCGTATCATCACCGAGCCTAGGTCGTGATTTTCTGCCATCAGTTTTTTGAAGCGTTTTTTATCTTTGGCGGTGATGTTGATGAGTTCAGCTAGGCTGACGAGCGTCGCCTCTAAATCCACCACTTTATTCGGCGTAATTTCTAGCGTGTAACCTGAATAGTTGTGCGCCATCTCGATGCCATTGCGGTCAACGATTAAGCCACGCCCCGGCACGATGGGGACAATGGAGATGCGATTGCTTTCAGCCAGGGTTTGATAATAGCTGTGCCGCACCGTTTGCAAATACACCAAACGCAACAACACAATCGCTAGCAGCGTCAAGGCGAAAGCAAATCCGACCGCCAAGCGCAAGCGAAAGTGGAAAATTTCCCTTAGATGATTTTTAAGTTCAACGCTACGCTTCATGTTTTAGCGTTCACGACTGCCGCGCACTTGTTGCAAATGTTGCATCAACACACTTAGCGGCATCCACAACAGCGTCGAGGTGATTAGCCCCAAGAAGTAAATCCAGATGACTTCGCCTTCGACCAACCAATGCACCAAGCCGTAAGCCAAATAAGTAAGCCCAAAAATAATCAATACTTGGCTGGTCTGCTGCCGCAAATCGAACATTTGCAAGCGGCGATGCAACACCACGCCACCGAATGCCAACAAGGTGTAAGTCAGCGCGTGCTGACCAAAAATACTGGCATCCGCCACGTCGGCAAAAATGCCCACCGCCCACGCCAAACCAATACCCACACGCATCGGTTTGTGCATACACCAATACAGCAAAATCATCGCCACAAAATCAGGACGCAATATCAAACCCACGCCGCGCCAAGGCAAACCATTGAGTAACAACGCCACGAAAATACTCAACACGATGAACGTGTTACCAACAGGGCGCAGGATTTCAGCTTTGCTATGCATGATTTAAGTATGTCCGCGCTTGGATTTAGATTTTTTCGCCAACTCATCTGCACTCACTTCAGCAGCAGGCAAGTCGGGCAGTTTCGCCAAGCTAGATAAAATAATCAGCTGATGATTTTTATCCACGCCCGCCAGCGGCAAGCAAGTGATACGCGCAAACGGATAGGCGGGGTCACGTTCAATTTTGACGATTTTCGCGACGGGAATCCCCGCTGGATAAGTGCCATCTATGCCTGATGTCACCAGCACATCGTCGTTTTGCACGTCGGCACTAATCGGCATATAACGCACACTTAACTGACTGGTGTCGCCCGCGCCAAACACGATGGTGCGTAAGCCGTTACGCACCACCTGCACGGGCACTACATGGTCTTTTTCGGTAATCAAGGTCACTTCAGACAAAAAGGGAAATACGCGCGTGACCTGCCCCACTACGCCGCTGTCGTCTATTACTACTTGCCCCGCCAGCACTTGCTCGCCCGCGCCTTTATTGATGATAATTTTGCGCTTAAATAAATCCCGTTCGCTGTAAATCACTTCCGCTAATTGCGAGCTTTGTGTCGCCAGCAAAGGCAGCGCATTGAGTTTGCGTAATTGCGCATTTTCAGCTTGTAGGGCTTGCAGTTGCAACAGTTGCGCTGCATCGCTTAAGTGCTGCTGCTGCAAGGTCTGATTACCAGCTTTCAAGCCAGCTTGCAGCGCAAAATAATCGCCCACCTCACGCCAAGCGCGTTCCGGCAAAGTCGCCAAAGATTGCACTGGCAATACCAGCAACGACAACGCGCTGCGCGTCGATTCCAAATAGCGATAACGCACATCCACAAACATTAACAGCACCGACAAAAACGCAAAAAAGAGCAGCCGTGCCAAAGGGCTAGGGCCGCGATCAAAAAAACGAAATGAATGGGTATTGTCTAACATAGCGGTAAGGGTGATGGCGAAGTGCTGAATTGCAAATGGCAAGTGGCATGGCAGCGGCACTCACCCCTTAACACTCGCGCCTAATTTTTATTCCGTCGTAAAAATATTGCTCGATTTATCTAGACATTCGAGTGCCAATCCTGAACCGCGCACTACGCACGTCAAAGGATCATCGGCAATCAATACTGGCAAACCCGTTTCCTCCATCAACATCCGATCCAAGTCGCGCAGCAAGGCACCGCCGCCCGTCAGCACCATGCCTTTTTTCGCAATATCAGAACCTAGCTCTGGCGGGGTACGCTCCAATGCAATTTTGACCGCACTGACGATGTTGTTGAGCGGCTCAGTCAAGGCTTCCAAAATCTCATTGCTAGAAATCGTAAAGCTGCGCGGTACGCCTTCCGCCAGATTGCGACCAGTGACTTCCATCTCGCGCACTTCCGAACCAGGGAAGGCCGAGCCGATGGTTTTTTTGATGTCTTCGGCGGTGGTCTCGCCGATTAACATGCCGTAGTTGCGGCGGATGTAATTGATAATCGCTTCGTCGAACTTGTCGCCGCCGACGCGCACCGAACCAGAATAAACCGCACCCCCCAACGACATCACGCCCACTTCAGTCGTGCCTCCACCAATATCAACCACCATCGAACCAGTCGCATCTTCTACCGGCAGGCCAGCACCAATCGCAGCCGCCATAGGCTCTTCGATCAACTCCACGCGACGCGCGCCAGCATTGATAGCTGATTCGCGAATCGCACGACGCTCCACTTGCGTCGAGCCGCACGGCACGCAGATTACGATGCGCGGGCTAGGGCTGAAAATGCCTGCTTTGTAAACTTTGCGGATGAACTGTTTGAGCATTTGCTCGGTGACAGTGAAATCGGCAATCACGCCATCTTTCATCGGGCGTATCGCGGTGATATTTCCGGGTGTTCGACCCAACATTTGCTTCGCGCCCATCCCCACTTGCTGAATCACTTTTTTACCATTCGGACCGCCTTCTTGACGTATCGCCACCACCGATGGCTCGTTCAACACAATGCCTTGTCCACGCAGCCAAATTAAGGTGTTGGCTGTGCCTAAATCAATCGCCAAATCGTTAGAAAAGTAATCGTTAAAAAATCTGCGCATGAAGTGTCCTATCGTCAAAGTGGTGTGCGGGTAAACCGCAATATGATAACCTATTGAACTTAACTATCAACCATCATTTTTGCTATGTCTTTAACTACCTCAGATGTGCAAAAAATCGCCCGTTTAGCACGTTTAGCGATGAACCCCACCGAAATCGAAGCCGCGCGCGCCCAATTGTCGGGAATTTTCGAGTTAATTGCCGAAATGCAAGCGGTCGATACCAGCGGCATCGACCCCATGTCGCACGCACAAGAACTATCGCAACGTCTGCGCGAGGATGTCGTCTCGGAAGCCAATCAGCGCGAGGCTTTCCAGGCTATCGCTCCGCAGGTCGAAGGCGGTTTGTATCTCGTACCACAAGTCATCGAATAGAAAAGGGAGAAGGGAGAAGGGAGAGGAGTAAAAAGCGGCGCGGAGGTTTTTCCCTTCCCCCTTTCCCTCTTCTCCCTTCTCCTAGCAAAAAATGATAAACGCCAGTCTTAAACAACTATCCGTCTCGCTAGCCGAGAAAAAGATCTCCAGCGTCGAATTGACCCAGCTTTATCTGGATCGTATCGCCACGCATAACCCAGTGTTGAACGCCTACGTCACCGTGGAAGCCAACAAAAGTTTGGCTCAGGCGCAAGCCGCCGATGCCATGCTGGCAAATGGCACAGCGCAAGCTCTGACCGGCATTCCCATCGCACAAAAAGATATTTTTTGCGCGCAAGGCTGGCGCACCACCTGCGGCTCCAAGATGCTGGACAATTTCATCGCGCCTTATGACGCGCACGTCATTTCGCAATTCAACGCGGCAGGTGCGGTGAATCTGGGCAAGACCAATATGGACGAGTTCGCGATGGGTTCGTCGAACGAGACCTCCTACTTCGGTCCGGTGCGCAATCCGTGGGACATCAAAGCCGTACCCGGTGGCAGTTCGGGCGGCGCAGCGAGTGCGGTTGCCGCGCGTTTATGCGCTGCCGCGACAGGCACGGACACGGGCGGTTCGATACGCCAACCCGCCGCGCTGTGCGGCATTTCGGGCATCAAACCCACTTACGGCACGGTGTCGCGCTACGGCATGATTGCCTTTGCATCCAGTCTAGACCAGGCGGGCCCGATGGGACGTAACGCCGAAGACTTGGCTTTGATGCTGAACGTAATGACGGGTCACGACCCCCGCGACTCCACCAGTTTGGTGCGTGACAAAGAAGATTACACCAGTGACTTGAGCAGACCGTTAAAAGGGCTGCGCATCGGTTTACCGCGCGAATTTTTCGCTGCGGGATTGTCGCAAGATGTCGGGCAATGTGTGCAAGCCGCCGTCGCGGAATATCAAAAATTAGGCGCGACCGTCGTGGATATTTCCCTACCCAATGCCAAGCTCGCCGTGCCTGTTTACTATGTCCTCGCCCCCGCCGAAGCGTCCAGCAATCTGTCGCGTTTTGATGGCGTGCGTTACGGTTATCGTGCGCCGGATTACACCGACCTCACCGATATGTACGAGAAGACTCGTGCGCAAGGTTTCGGTGAAGAAGTGAAACGCCGCATTATGATAGGCACCTACGTTTTGTCGCACGGCTATTACGATGCCTACTATTTGCAAGCGCAAAAAATCCGCCGCCTCATCGCGCAAGATTTTGTTGAAGCGTTCAAGCAATGCGATGTCATCATGGGTCCAACCAGTCCTTCCACTGCTTTTAACTTGGGCGAAAAAGGCGACGATCCGGTGCAAATGTATTTGTCCGACATCTACACCATCGCGGTGAATCTGGCTGGCTTGCCCGGCATGTCTATCCCGTGTGGAACGGGCGCAAATGGGCTGCCAGTCGGCTTGCAAATTATCGGCGATTATTTCAAAGAAGCGCAGATGTTAAACGTTGCGCATCAATATCAATTGGCGACGGATTGGCATCAACGTGTGCCGGCAATCGTAGGGGTGTAAGGCTTACGCCCTTTGTGTTCAGGGCGCATGCCATGCGCCCCTACATCGAATCAAAAGGAACATCGCAATGAAATGGGAAATCGTTATCGGGCTGGAAGTGCATACCCAGCTTTCTACCAACACTAAAATTTTTTCCGGCGCGTCCACCGCGTTCGGCTCTGAACCCAACACCCAAGCGGATGCCGTGAGTATCGCGTTGCCGGGCGTGTTGCCAGTGCTGAATAAAGGCGCGGTAGAACGCGCGATTAAATTTGGTCTTGCGGTCGGTGCGCACATCGCGCCGCGCTCGGTGTTTGCGCGCAAAAATTATTTTTATCCTGACTTGCCGAAAGGCTATCAAATCAGTCAAATGGATCTGCCGGTGGTGGGACAAGGCGCGTTGACGATTCAAGTTGAACCGCTTTCTGGAAATGCAAAACCCTACGAAAAAACTGTGCGCATCACCCGTGCACATTTGGAAGAAGACGCAGGAAAATCCGTGCATGGGGCGGCGCAAGGCTTGACTGGCATCGACTTAAATCGTGCTGGAACACCGTTGCTGGAAATCGTTTCCGAGCCTGATATGAGTTCCGCCGCTGAAGCCGTGGCGTATGCCAAAGCCTTGCACACCGTGGTGCGTTGGATAGGAATTTGCGATGGCAATATGCAAGAAGGTTCGTTCCGTTGCGACGTGAACGTGTCGGTACGCAAGCCCGGCGAGCCACTCGGCACACGCCGCGAAATCAAAAATTTGAACTCGTTTAAGTTTATGCAACAAGCCATAGATTACGAAGTGCAATGGCAAATCGACACGCTGGAAAGCGGCGGAAAAATTCAGCAAGCGACCATTTTGTTTAACCCCGACACCGGCGAAACTCGCGCCATGCGCAGCAAGGAAGACGCGCACGATTATCGTTATTTCCCCGATCCCGATTTGTTGCCACTGGACATTACCCCCGCGATGATAGAAGCGGTGCGTGCGACATTACCTGAGTTACCGCAAACGAAACAGGCACGCTATGTAAATGAACTGGGATTGTCAGCTTATGACGCGAGTACTCTTACCTCATCTTACGAAATTGCTTCCTATTTTGAGGCGTGCTTATCTGATGCAAAACAATCCAATGCAAAGCAATGTGCAAATTGGATTATGGGTGAATTGGCTAGACACCTAAATGACATTAAGCATTATTACAACACCAGTCCAATCACACCTGCGCAGCTTGCTCGCTTAATTATATTGGTTGATAACGGAACAATATCTGCATCCGCAGCCAAAACAGTGTTTCGCGCAATGTGTGACAAACAAGATACGCTACATGCGGTGAATTCAGACCTCGGTTATGAACGACATCCACATAAAGCAGAAGTAGTGGATATACTTATTGATGAGCTTGGTTTGAAGCAGGTCTCGGACAGCGGTGCGATCGAAAAAATTATTGATGAAGTCATGGCGGCGAACGCGGAAAAAGTTGCGGAATATCGCAGTGGTAAAGACAAGCTGTTCGGCTTTTTTGTCGGCGCGGCGATGAAGGCCAGTCAAGGTAAAGCCAATCCAGCGCAATTGAATGAAGTGTTGAAACAGAAGTTGGCGGGTTAATTCTTCATTCCAAAACGAGGAACAAAAAATGTTGCGTGTGATTTCTTTAAGTGTCGTTGCGGCGATATTGTTAAGTGCCTGCGGTGTGAATCCCGTCACACATAAACACGAATTGCAATTTGTCTCCGAAGAAAAAGAAATTGCTATGGGGCAACAAAACTATGTGCCTGCGCGTCAACAGCAGGGTGGCGATTACGTCATCGACCCTGAACTGACCGCTTATGTGCAAAGCGTCGGTAATAAACTCGCGGCGGTTTCCGATCGAAAATTACCTTATGAATTTGTGGTGCTAAATGATTCCGTGCCGAATGCTTGGGCGATGCCAGGCGGTAAAATTGCTTTTAATCGCGGACTGCTTTACGAGCTCAATTCAGAGGCGGAATTGGCTGCCGTGTTAAGCCACGAAATCGTCCACGCGGCAGCGCGACACGGTGCGAAAAGTATGGAGAGCGGCATGTTGTTACAAGGTGCAACGGTACTCGCCGCAGCAGCAACGCAGAACACGCGCTATGGACAACTGGCAGTCGGCGGCGCACAACTCAGCTCGCAACTTATCTCGACTAAATTTGGTCGCGACGACGAATCGGAAGCCGACAAATACGGCATGTTGTATATGAAACGGGCGGGCTACGATCCACGCGCCGCCGTCACGTTGCAAGAAACGTTTGTGCGCTTGAGCCAAGGACAAAAAAGTGACTTCATCAAAGGCTTATTCGCCAGCCATCCGCCCTCCGATCAACGTGTCGCCGACAACCAAGCGACACTCGCAGAGTTAGGCGAAGGCGGGGTATGGGGACGTGAAGTTTATGCGCAAAAAGTCGGGCATCTGAAAGCCACTAAAGCCGCTTACGCAAATTACGAGCAAGGCGTAAAAGTTTTGCCGAATGACCCCAACAAAGCATCACTCCTCGCCAAGCAAGCCATCGCCATCGAGCCGCGCGAGGCACGTTTCCAAGAGCTGTTAGGCGATGTCTCGCTACAACAAAAAAACAATCAGGCGGCATTAGGTTTTTACGACAAAGCCATCAAAATGCAACCCGATTATTTCCGCCCGCATGTACAAAGTGGCATCGCGCTGAATAACCTAGGTCGTAAAAATGAAGCAGAACAAGCGTTGGTCAAAAGTAACGCTTTGCTGCCCACCGCGACCAGCCATTATTTATTGGGGCAGCTCGCTGAAGGGCGCGGCGATGTGGCAGCGGCGATGCAAAATTATCAGCTCGCCGCCAGTTCGGATTCAGGCGTAGGGCAATCTTCGACCGCGCGTTTGTTACAGCTCGATTTACCGCGCAATCCTGCTAAATACTTGCAGGCCGAAGTGCGTAATGACGCGGCAGGGAATGTGTATGCAGTGCTTGCCAACCCGACAGCGGCGACACTGGCTCGTGTGCAACTACGAGTAGTCAAACTGGATGCAGCAACAGGGCGCGTCGTGGCGCAAACGGCTCCGCTATTCATCACCAATTTAGCCGCAAATCAGCAAGGGCAAATCGCAGCAGGCTGGCGGATTAGCAATACTCAAGAACTCAATTTATTGCGCGTGCAAATAGAAACGGCACAAATCAGCAAGTAAACGCATCGTGCTGAGAATTAAAGACTGGGCACTCGCCCATTCTTCAATGAATTAGGCTAACTCCGCCCATAAGTCATGTTCGTCCGAGTCAATAATTTTGACGGTGACCATCTCGCCGACTGTTAAGTGCGCGGCATTTTCGATAAACACTGAACCGTCGATTTCGGGCGCATCAGCGGCACTGCGCGCCACCGCGCCTTCGTCATCCACTTCATCGACTAATACCTGCATGGTGCGGCCGATTTTTTTGGCTAAACGCGCCGCGCTGATTTCTTCTTGCAACGCCATCAAGCGCGCCAAGCGTTGCTCTTGAATGTCAGGATGAATATGGTCGGGCAACTCGTTCGCCACCGCACCCTCTACGGGCGAATACTTGAACGCGCCGACACGGTCTAATTGCGCTTCGCGCAAGAAATCCAACAGCTCTTCAAACTCGGCTTCAGTCTCGCCGGGAAATCCGACGATGAAAGTGCTGCGCAGCGTCAATTCAGGGCAAATCTCACGCCATTTTTTAATGCGCGCTAACACGCCGTCCGAATTACCGGGGCGTTTCATCAGTTTCAAAATGCGCGGGTTGGCGTGTTGAAACGGTATATCCAGATACGGCAAAATTTTGCCCGCCGCCATGTAGGGAATCACCTCGTCCACGTGCGGATACGGATACACATAATGCAAGCGCACCCACACACCCAACTCGCCCAGCGCAACTGCCAATTCAGTCATGCGTGTTTTGAGTGGCCTACCGTCCCAAAAACCAGTGCGATACTTAATGTCCACGCCATACGCGCTAGTGTCTTGCGAAATCACCAGCAATTCTTTTATGCCCGACTTGACCAAACTTTGCGCTTCTTGCATCACCTCACCGACGGGGCGACTGACCAAATCGCCGCGCATAGCCGGAATAATGCAGAAGGTGCAACGATGATTACACCCTTCGGAAATTTTCAAATAGGCGAAATGTTTAGGCGTGAGGCGGATGCCGTGCGCGGGGACTAAATCCATATACGGATCGTGCGGTTTAGGCAGATGTTGATGCACTGCCGCCATCACTTCGTCGGTGGCGTGCGGCCCCGTTACTGCCAGCACGCTGGGGTGCGCGGTTTGCACCACGCCATCTTTCGCGCCCAAGCAACCGGTCACAATCACTTTGCCGTTTTCGGCTAACGCCTCGCCGATGGCATCCAATGATTCCGCCACCGCGCTGTCGATAAATCCGCAAGTGTTCACTACCACGAGGTCGGCATCTTGATAGCTGTTGGAAATCATATAACCCTCGGCGCGCAAGCGCGTCAGGATGTGTTCGGAATCCACCGTCGCCTTAGGGCAGCCGAGCGAAATAAAGCCCACTTGCGGGATTTTTTTAGGAGCGTTCATGGCTTGTTTCTCATTCATAACTGGCTTTCTGCGTTACATGCCAACCATCAGGTTGACGAAAAATATCGAGGACACGCCTAGCGCGATGAGTACCACTTGCTCGATGGTGTCGCGTAATTGCGTGCGTTTGTGTAAACCTGGAATTAAGTCGGCGACCGCGACGTAAATCATGCTGGCTGCTGCCAACGCCAATAAAATTGGCACGGCGTGCTGCATGGATTGCAAGGCGAAGTACGCCAAAATCCCACCTAGCAAAGTCGCCAAACTGGACACCAAATTCAACATTAAGGCTTGCGTTTTGCTGTAGCCCGAATGCAGCAAAATCATAAAGTCGCCGACTTCTTGCGGAATCTCGTGCGCGATGATGGCGAGCGCGGTGACGATGCCTAAATGAATATCAGTCATAAACGCCGCCGCGATAATTACGCCATCGACAAAATTATGAAAGGTATCGCCGACGATAATCATCATGCCGCTGCGCCCATGCGCGTGATGCTGATGCGCCTCGTGCGCTTCGCAATGGTCGTGATGACAATGCCGCCAGATGAGCAATTTTTCTAGCGTAAAAAACAGCAAAATTCCCAGCAAAATCGTGCCGCTCACCGCCGCGAAGTTGCCACTTAACTTCATCGCCTCGGGCAGGATGTCCAAAAACACCGCGCCCAACAACGCGCCTATCGCGTAGCTCACCAGCCCGTTCACCCAATGGGCGCGGGCGTTCAGCGCGAACAAAGCGGCGCACACAACGCTCAACGCACCGCCTAAAAAGCTGGCAGCAACAATCCACAACAAAACACTCATGGGAATTTCAGGCAATCAAAAGGGCGCGGATTATAGCGCAGGCAGCTAACAACGCGGCTGGCTCGCGGTGAGTTGCTAAATTGTTGTAGGTGGGGGTGGCAGAAGTAAGGCGTTATTCCAATGATTCGAGGAATCCGAGTAAAGCGGTGCGTTGTTGCGCTTGATTATTGAGCGCGCTATGTATAAAAACTTAGCTCGCTCCTAGTTCAATTGCCGAGGTTTATGCGGCGCATGGGCGAACAATAAATCGTATAGCCAGTGCGGCAACACTTTCAGCACGCGCCCGACCAAGCCCATCTGCCAGGGAATCACCGTGAAGGAAGTCTGTCGTGCGATGGCACGCGCCATACGTGAGGCCGCGACTTCGGGCTCCAACATAAACGGCATGGCATAGGGATTGTGTTGGGTCATGGGCGTGCGGATATAGCCTGGGCAGATGGTGGTGACTTTGACGTTGCTGCTGCGTAGTTCGACGCGTAACGATTCGAGATAAGAAATCGCCGCTGCTTTGGAGGCAGAGTACGCCCCCGCACCTGGCAAGCCGCGAAATCCTGCCACACTGGCCACTCCGACAAGGGTGAAATGTTTTTTACGTTGGTCTCCTCGCCCGCTCGCGGGAGAGGCTTGAGGTGAGGGCACGCACGCAGCGGCTACACGCATTGCGGCAATAAACGGCTGAAAGGTCTTCACCATGCCCAGCACATTGATGTCCATGACTTGCTGAAACGCGGCTATGTCCTCGGCAAATTCGGTGAGCGTGCCCACGCTCACGCCCGCGTTGGCGATGACGATATTCGGCACGCCGACGCGCGCGATAAAGTCGGCGGCGGCATGTTGCACAGCCACGCCATCGCGCACATCGAGTGCGTACACAGAAACGTGTTCGGGGAATTCAGCGGCGAGCGCGGCGAGTAAATCGGCACGGCGGGCGAAAGCGGCAACTTGCGCGCCAGCGTGTAAATAATGGCGTGCCAAGGCGAGACCGATGCCGCTGGATGCGCCGCTAATGACAACTAAAAGCGAGGATTGGGGATTCGGGATTAAGGATGCAGGGAAAATCTCTGCGCGGCGGTTACTCACAGTTCAATCCTCTTTTAGTGTTTAGGGCGTGAGGATTCGCGGCAAGAACTCTGGAGCGAGGATGCAGGATTCAGGGAGTCCCCGCGCTGTGCTTTTAACTGAATCCAGCATCCTCAATTCCGAATCCTGTCTTTAGTGTTTTTTGCTGGCAGGAGCGCGTTCGCGACGCACTTGATTGATGACTTCATTTAGCACGCGAATCATCTCGGCGGGTTGTAAGCCCGTAATCACAAAGCGACCATCGACAATCAAAGTGGGCGTACCTTGAATGTTGTAAGCACGAATCATTTGTTTGGCGCGGACAACTTTGCTTTGCACGGAAAATGAGTTGTAAGCAGCCGCAAATTTAGCCTTGTCCACGCCTTGTTTGACCACTACTGCACTAATCGAATCTAAATCAAACAGCCCCACTTGCTGCACATGAATCGCTTGGTAAAAAGCGTCATCGACTTGCTTAATTTGTCCCATCCCTTCCAGCGCGTAAAACGCAGTGGCAGCAGGCTCTGCTCCCGCTTGAAAAATGGTCGGTACATAGTTGATTGCTATATCGTGCGCCTTGGTTTTTTCCCATTGCGCAATCAGCGGATGCAAATGAAAGCAGTGTCCGCATTGGTAAAAGAAAAACTCTAACACTTCGATTTTTTGTTTAGAACTAGGCTGCGCGCTTGCCAACAACGTGTAGTCCTTGCCCAATTGCGCTTCGGCGTGCGCGCCGTTGCCCAACATCGCACTCATCAATACCAACCAAGTTAATGCTAAGTTTTTCATGTGGCTCTCCTTAAAAATGACGGTAATTTATTGGACGCGAATAGGCGTGCTATCCGTGCCATTGAGTTTCAACGCGGCACGCGCTTTATTCATTTCGTCCGCACCTTGATACGGACCCGTGCGCACGCGATTGAGCACGCCTTTATCAGGAATCGTGACGTTTTGTATCGCGACATCCATGCCTTGTAAGCTCAGTTTGGCTTTTAGTTTTTCTGCATCGTCAGCATTGGCAAACGCACCTATCTGCAAATAATAAGTCTGCTTGGCAGCGGCACTATCGGTTTTCACTACCACCGGTGCGGGCTTGATGTCGGGTGTGCTGTGGGTAGGTTTTTCAGCGGTTTTGTTGGGCAAGCTCACTGGCACATCAGGTTTGTCGGTGAGCACTTTATAAAATTCAAAACGCGGCTTGCCATCTGTTACGGCGGAGGCGGCAGCCACGGGTGGCGCGGCTTTGGCGGCTTCAGCCGCGATGCGCGGTGCGGCAGGCTTGCTGACAAATGCGCTAGGCGACTTCATCAAATACCAGGCCAAGCCTGCGGCCATTGCCACCCCAACCATCAGTCCCACTAACAAGCCGACCATCAAAGGGCTGCCGTTGCCAGTGGTCGATTTCTTACTCGCTGCTTTGCTCATAGCATTCCTTTTTTACATGTGCTGCGGTGCGGACACACCGAGCAAACTTAAACCATTACGCAGCACTTGCGCCGCCGCCGCACACAACGCCAAACGCGCCAACTGCAAGGCTTGATCGTCGATTAAAAAACGCTGCGCATTGTAGTAGCTGTGAAAATCTGCCGCCAAATCTTTTAAGTATGCCGCGATTTGATGTGGGGCTAAATCGTGCGCGGCGGTCTCGATGACTTGCGGATAATCAATCAATTTTTGCAGCAAAATAGTTTCGTATTCGCTAGCCAACAAGGCGACATTCGAGTCGTTCAAAGTCGCGACATCGCCCGCCCATTGGGTCAATACGGTGTGGATACGCGCATGAGCATATTGGATGTAATACACCGGATTTTCATTGCTCTTAGACATCGCCAAATCAATGTCGAACACCAGTTGCGAATCGGGTGAACGCGCCGCCAAAAAATAGCGCGTGGCATCGAGACCCACTTCATCAATCAAATCGCGCAAGGTCACATAACTGCCCGCGCGTTTGGAAATTTTCACCTCCGCGCCGTTCTTCAACACCATCACCATCTGGTGCAGAACGTAGTCCGGCCAGCCTTTAGGAATGCCGACATTCAAGGCTTGCAAGCCAGCACGCACACGGGTAATGGTGCTGTGATGATCCGAGCCCTGCTCGTTAATCACGCGCGTAAAACCGCGCTGCCATTTGTCCAAGTGGTACGCCACATCGGGCACAAAATAGGTGTAGCCGCCCTCACGCTTGCGCATCACGCGATCTTTGTCATCGCCAAAATCGGTGCTGCGCAACCACAGCGCGTCGTCTTGTTGGTAAGTGTGTCCGCTGGCAATCAGATTGCTCACCGTCGCCGCCACTTTGCCCGACGTGTAAAGCGCGGACTCTAGCGAATACACATCGAACTGCACACCGAACGCGCGCAAATCCAAATCTTGTTCACGGCGCAAATACGCTACGGCGAAATGACGAATCGCTTCCGCGTCCTCCACATCGCCTTTGCCCGTGACATTTTGGTCGTCGGAAATTATCGTGTCTTTGGCTAAATAACTGCGCGCCACATCGGCAATGTAATCGCCGCGATAACCGTTCTCAGGCCAGCTCGCATCATCAGGCGTAATGCCTTTGCAACGCAGTTGCACCGATGCCATCAAGTTGTCGATTTGCGCACCCGCATCGTTGTAATAAAACTCGCGCGTCACGTCCCAACCCGCCGCATCCAACAAGCTGCATAAGCAATCGCCCACCGCCGCGCCGCGACCGTGACCAACGTGCAAAGGGCCAGTCGGATTCGCAGACACGAATTCCACACCCACCTTGCGCATCGCGCCGATGGTGCTGCGACCATACGCCTCACGCGCTTGCAACACCGCCAACACCACGGCTTGTTTCGCCGCCGTAGTAATGAATACGTTGATGAATCCCGCACCCGCGATTTCGACTTTTTCCACCACAGCGGATTGTGGCAAAGCGGCAATTAACGCCTGCGCTAACTCGCGCGGCGATTTACGCAAAGGCTTGGCTAACTGCATGGCGAGATTGCAAGAGTAGTCGCCGTGCGCCGCTTGTTTGGGACGTTCCAGCAAAATTTCGGCGGTAGATTCTGGGGCGACGAGACTTTGTGCGTGAGCAAATAATTCGGCGAGGTGGGATTTGAAATTAACTACAGCAGACATGGCAACAGGCAAGCAAAAAAGGGCGCGGATTATAGCATCGCGCCCGCGCTTAATTGAGCGCGTGGCGCATCAATAGTTTTTTCAGTGGCGGGAGCTGATTGACGAGGTTTAATCCGCTGTTGCGCAGGGTGCGTAGCAGCGGATTGTCGTTGTTGAATAAGTGTTTCAAGGCGTAAGTAGTGGTCTGCATGGTGAGAATATCTTCGCGACGTTTACGGTCAAAGCGACGCAATAGTTGCGCATCGCCCACGTCGTTAAGTGCGCCGCGTGCCAGCAATAAATTTGCCAGTTGTTGCGCATCGCGAAAGCCCGTGTTCACGCCTTGTCCTGCCAGCGGGTGCATGTTGTGCGCGGCATCGCCTATCAGCGCGATGCGTGGCGCGCTGATGTGGGCTAGTGTTAGTTTGCGCAAGGGGAATGCGGCGGCGGGCGTGATAACGCTGAGGTCGCCTAAGGTGTTTTTTGCGGCACTGGTTACCTGTTTGCACAACGCCTCGGGCGGCAACGCCAATAATTCTGCCGCGCGCGCGGGGCTGACCGACCACACCATCGACACTTGATTATCGGGCAGCGGCAACAACGCCAAAATGCCATCGTTTTGAAACCATTGATGGGCAATGCCGCGATGCGGCAAGGTAGATTTGAAATTGGCGACCACGCCGTGTTGCGCGTAGTCAGTCGGCGTGGCGGACAGTCCTGCTTGCTGGCGCAGCCAAGAATCGCGTCCATCTGCACCGACGATTAAAGCCGCGCCAAGTTGCGTGCCATCGTCTAGCGTGAGGCACGCTTGATCGGTGGCGACCTGCAAAGCTTGACAGCGCGTGCCTTGCAGTAGAGTGAGATTCTCTTGTTGCTGAAGAATTTGCCAGAGCGCGCCGTGTAGCGCGCGGTTCTCGACGATGCACGCCAGTTCAGGTACACCCATTTGATACGCGGAAAAATTCAGTTCCGCAGCGGTGTCGCCGAACACGTGCATAGCTTCGACGGCGGCGATGCGTTGCTTATCCAGCAAAGCCCACGCGCCACACGTTTCGAGAAATTTGCGGCTGCCTGGGCTAATCGCAAAAATGCGGCTGTCCCAAGTGAGGGGCGTTTTAGGTTCGCGCAGCGAGTCGTTTGCCCCCTCGCCCTTTGGGAGAGGGTTGGGGTGAAGGTGGCTTTCTGCGGGCAGCGGCGCGGCTTCGATTAACGCCAGCGATAAACCGCTCTCAGCTAACGAAGCTGCCAAACTTGCGCCGACCAAGCCGCCGCCAATGATGATGAGGTCAAAGTGATTTTTCATAGAGAAAGTGGTGAGTGGGACGGCACTCTGTGCCTAAGTGGTAAGTAGCATGAAGCGCGGCGGGTGTCCCACTTACCACTTAGGCGCAACGTGCCGCTCCATTTCCCATTTTTAATGGCTGCGCATGATAGCGAGATTCGTTGCCCTTTGCTAAAGCAGATTTGCCCTGCTTCATTTATAATCCGCGCCCTTCAAAAATCGCCAGCTCCTGACGCGACAAAAATACTGACATGCGTATCGGCCCTTACGAACTCAAAAACAATCTTATCGTTGCGCCTATGGCTGGCGTGACCGATCGACCTTTTCGGATGTTGTGCAAGCGCATGGGCGCAGGCATGGCGGTGTCGGAAATGGTCGCGTCTAACTCTTTGTTGTACGGCTCAGAAAAGACTTTGCGCCGCGCCAACCATGAGGGCGAAGTCGATCCTATCTCGGTGCAAATTGTTGGCGCGGATCCAAAAATGTTGGCGTTAGCGGCGCAGCATAACGTCGAACATGGCGCGCAAATTATCGACATCAACATGGGTTGCCCGGCGAAAAAAATCTGCAATGTAATGGCGGGTTCGGCGTTGCTGCAAAACGAGCCGTTGGTGAAAACACTGCTTGAAGCGGTGGTGAATTCTGTCAATGTGCCGGTGACTTTGAAAATTCGCACGGGTTGGGACAAGACCAATCGCAACGCCGTAACCATTGCCAAAATCGCCGAGGCGGCGGGCATTCAAGCCTTGGCGATTCATGGCCGTACGCGCGCTTGCGCTTACACAGGCGATGCCGAATACGACACGATACGCGCCGTCAAAGATGCCGTGAGCATCCCCATTATTGCCAACGGCGACATCACCACACCTGAAAAAGCGCGCGATGTGTTGCAGTATTCGGGGGCGGACGCGGTGATGATAGGACGCGCCGCGCAAGGTCGTCCTTGGCTGTTTCGCGAGATCGAATATTTTCTCAAAACAGGCGAGCATTTACCGCCGCCCGAAGTCGGTGAAATCCATCGCGTGTTAGTTGAGCATGTGCGCGACTTGTATGATTTTTACGGCGAGTACAGCGGCTTGCGCGTGGCGCGCAAACACATTTCTTGGTACACCAAAGGGCTGGTCGGCTCGGCGACGTTTCGCCACCAGATGAACCAATTGGAAACCGTGGATACGCAGATGTCAGCGGTGGATGAATTTTTTGCAGAACAAGCGCAGCGTGGTCAGCACCTGCATTACGTCGAAGGACCGGCAACATGAACGAGTGCGTCGCAATTAACGAAAATGATATGGCGCGCTATGTCCGCCGTGCACTGCAAGAATACTTCAAAGATTTAGACGGTGAAGAGCCCTGTGCAGGGATGTACGACATGGTGATGAACTGCGTGGAAAAACCGCTTCTGGAAATGGTGTTGGAACAAGTCAGCGGCAATCAAACCCGCGCCTCAGAAATGCTAGGCATGAACCGTAATACCTTGCGCAAAAAAATGCTGCAACACGGGATTGAATAACAACGCTATTTAGTCCACAGATTACGCAGATTAACGCAGATTTTTTTGCCAGAGACGATGTTTTTAATCTGTGTAAATCTGCGTAATCTGCGGAAAAAAGTTTTTATATTTTAGGAAATATCATGGCAATCAAACAAGCACTCATCAGCGTTTCAGATAAATCTGGCGTACTCGAATTTGCACAGGGTTTACATCAACTTGGCGTGAAAATTTTGTCCACGGGCGGCACGGCGAAATTGCTCTCGGATAACGGCGTGCCGTGTATGGAAGTTGCCGATTACACTGGCTTTCCAGAGATGCTGGATGGTCGCGTAAAAACGCTGCAACCTAAAGTCCACGCGGGCATTTTGGCGCGTCGCGATTTGCCTGAACACGTCGCCACTTTGGCGAAGCACGACATCCCAACTATCGACTTGGTGGTAGTGAATTTGTACCCCTTCGCGGCGACCATCGCCAAGCCAAATTGTTCGCTAGAAGATGCGATTGAAAACATCGACATCGGCGGCCCGACCATGGTGCGCGCGGCGGCAAAAAATCACGGTCACGTTGCAATTGTGACTGACCCAATCGACTACGTTGACGTGTTGGCGGAGATGCAAACTAACGACTGCGCGGTGTCCGATGCCACCCGTTTCGACTTGATGAAAAAAGCGTTTTCGCACACTGCTGCTTATGATGCCGCGATTAGCAACTACCTCACCACCATCAGCAGCGACGGCACTCGCAGCGAGTTCCCCGCGCAAATTAATTTCAACTTTGCCAAAGTGCAAGACATGCGCTACGGCGAAAACCCGCATCAAAAAGCGGCGTTCTATCGCGACCTGGATCCGCTACCGGGTTCGATTGCGAATTACACGCAAGTGCAGGGCAAAGAACTGTCCTACAACAACGTTGGTGATGCCGATGCGACTTGGGAATTGGTCAAGACTTTCGATCAACCCGCGTGCGTCATCGTCAAGCACGCCAACCCTTGCGGTGTGGCCATCGCTGACACGCCGTTGAACGCCTACAAACTGGCTTATGCGACCGACACGACTTCCGCGTTTGGCGGCATCATCGCCTTTAACCGCGAGTTGGATGAAGCGACAGCGACGCAAATTACCGCGAATCAATTCGTCGAACTCATCATCGCGCCGAGTGCCACCGATGCCGCATTGAAAGTCACCGCCGCCAAACAAAATGTGCGCGTGCTGACCGTGCCTTTATCGAATGCGCATAATCAATACGACATGAAACGCGTAGGCGGCGGCTTGTTGGTGCAAACGCCGGACGTGCTGAATGTGCAGGCAGCGCAATTCAAAGTCGTGACTAAAACGCAACCGACGGCTGAACAATTACAAGATTTATTGTTCGCTTGGCGCGTGGCGAAATACGTGAAATCCAACGCGATTGTTTTCTGCAAAGGTGGACAAACTTTAGGCGTGGGCGCGGGACAAATGAGCCGCGTGGACAGCACCAAAATCGCCGCCATCAAAGCGCAAAACGCAGGCCTGAGTTTGGTCGGTTCAGTGGTTGCCTCCGATGCTTTCTTCCCTTTCCGCGACGGCCTAGATGTACTCGCCGCCGCTGGTGCGAAAGCCGTGGTGCAACCCGGCGGCTCGATGCGTGATGAAGAAGTGATTGCAGCGGCGGATGAACATGGGATAGCGATGGTGCTGACTGGGTTTAGACATTTTAGGCATTAAGAAAGTAGCGGGTGGCTGGTAGGAAAACGAAAGTTTTTGGTCAAATTTCAACTATGTCTTTTTACAAGTTTCGCCCAATCTCAAGGTATCTCATTGAATCTATCGTTACGCCTTGCATTTACTTTAGCAAGCCTGCCGAACTTAATGATCCATTCGACTGCCAGTTGAATATTAAATCATTGTTTGAAGATGAGCGTTTTTCTACAGATGTGCGTTTGATTGACGTTAAACAGCGTTTTGAAAGGCATGGGTTTTTTAATGATTTTCCTCCGTTGCCCGGCTTTTCTGAACATGGAATTTTCTGCGTTTCTAAATCAGAAATTGTGGGTAATGAAAGTGAGACGCTCATGTGGTCTCATTATGCTGACCAACACAAAGGTGTACGCCTCAAGTACGACTTGATTCCAACTTCTTGCCAAGAATTTTCTGGAGTTACAGCGCATACAGATGTTTTTTATGATTCAGATAGTCAGCTTATTGAATTTCTTTTGGAGAGCGACAAGTGTGGTTACGAGTTCTATTCAGAATTTTGCAATCGTTATTTAACTGTGAAACATCCAGCTTGGAAGTACGAACAAGAATATAGATTTTTCCGTCCGCACTTCGGCTCAGTAAGAATTCCTCCAGCTTGCTTGTTAGAAGTATGCTTCGGATTGAATACGTCGCCTGCGGACATTAGACTTATCACGGAATACGCTTCAAAATATTGCGGGTGTACAACCTTTAAGGAAAAAGTGCGGGGTAATGGGTTGTTTGATTCTCACGAAAGAGAATTGACAATCTGACATGCAAAGAAGCGCGGTAGGGTGGGCAAGTTTTTGTTGCCCACGCGGATTTGAAAACGGTGGGGCAATCTGCCCACCGTACCTTACTGTATCTTGGTTTCAGAAGGCTGTTGAACAAGGTCTTGCGAATGTGCACTTCAATTTGGACGGTTTGTTTTGAGTGACGTTTCCTTCTTTTTAATTACGGGAGATGCGTGTGATGTCTACAGCTTGGGGCAAATTGAATATCTGTCTTGTTGAATATGCTCGTCCTTGGAAGTTAGTCACTTTTGCGATTGGCTTAGCACTCTTGATTGTTGGTGCTTTTTACAACATCGCGCCAGACTGGGATGTTCCTATCAGCATCATTATGGGAGTTTTCGCCTACCTAACAGCACCTTGGAGTATTCGTGTCATTCTTGAACAGAGATGGCGGTTGCTCCCCTTGATGCTCTTTTTTACTTGGTTTACTGTCGATGGTTGTTATGCCATTTATTGGCATTTCAAAAATCCTGTGGCACTTGAGATGATGCGTGATGCGAATTTTTTCGCTTCGTTACCTCTCTATGGGATGTGCGGTGTCGTTTGGTTGTATCAGGGAAGTCTGAGACAGTTGTCGGTTGAGATTCGAGCGTTGTCTCATCGCTGACCTTGCAGGATGATTGCTCCCAAATATTTTTCGTTTAAAAGCGAGTAGGGTGGGTAATTTTTTTGCCCACGCGGTTGAAAATGGTGGGCAATCTGCCCACCCTACGTTAGCAAGGCATAACGCAAAAGGTGCCTAAATGATTTCACAGCAAACCATCATGCAAGCCGCGCAGTTGTTGGGGTTTGCGCGAGGGTAAGGTGTTGTATGAATCCAAATATTGAGTCAGAACAATCTTTGTTGAACCTTTCTGAAGATGCAGTCGGTGGCGTTATTAAGCGTGCATTTTTAAGCGATGCCGAGCGACACGTCAAAATATTAGCGATGCTAAAAGCGCGTGACCAAGCTACGCGGAGTGATGTTGAATCAGTAGAGCAATTGCCGGATAGCTTGGCGAAATAGCGAATTAAAAACGGAGGTTACTATGCCTACTATCAGCATGTTTTACGGCATTTTGGTGTTGATGTTTTATCGTGATAATCGGCGGCATCATCTGCCGCATATTCATGTTCGCTATCAGGGCGAAGAGGCTGCAATTTTGATAGAGGACGGCAGTATTTTGGACGGTAAGTTGCCGCCCAAACAACTCAAAATGGTGCAAGCTTGGATTGAGATACACAAAGAAGAATTGATGGTGGATTGGGAGTTGGCTGTGAACGGCGAAGACCCGTTTAGAATCGCTCCGCTACAGTGAGGTGAACCATGTTGCTTGATATTGTGCAGGTGAAAACTACGCCAGATTTTCAGCTTGAGTTGGGCTTTCAAAATGGCGAGCAACGGCGTTTTGATATGCGTCCCTTGTTGCTGATGCGCCCGTGGAATCGTATTGCCACCGAGCAATTATTTCATCGCGCAACGGTGGCGTATGGAACAGTAATTTGGCCAGGTGAAATCGACATCGCACCGGAAACGCTGTACGACGATTCTGTGCCGTTGTGAATCGGTAGGGTGATTTTGTAGGAGCGAGCCCTGCTCGCGACCCTTCGACAAGCTCAGGGCGAACGGGGTTTAATAAGGTAGGGTGGGTTAGGCATAAGCCGTAACCCACCGTCAGAATAATTCTCAAATGGTGGGTTACGCAAAACGCTAACCCACCCTACGTGAGGTCGTTGTGCAGCGCGGTAGGGTGGCAAGTTTTTGTGCCCACGCGGAGATGAAAAACGGTGGGCAATCTGCCCACCCTACATGAGGTTGTTATGAAAATTTTGGTGATTGGTAACGGTGGTCGTGAGCACGCTTTGGCGTGGCGGTTGGCGCAGGGTGCGAAGGTGCAGAAGGTTTTTGTCGCACCTGGTAATGCGGGGACGGCGTTGGAAGATGGCTTGGAAAATGTTGCGATTACCGCGATTCCTGAGCTCATCGAATTCGTTAAACGCGAAGACATTTACATGACCGTGGTCGGCCCAGAAGCTCCGCTGGCGGCGGGGGTGGTGGATGCGTTTCGTGCGGCGGGCTTGAAAATTTTTGGCCCGACCAAAGCGGCGGCGCAACTGGAATCTTCCAAAGATTTCGCCAAGCGTTTTATGACGCGCCACAATATTCCTACGGCATTTTTCGAGACCTTTAGCGAGATTGCGCCCGCCAAAGCCTATGTGGAAAAACACGGCGCACCTATCGTGGTTAAGGCCGACGGATTGGCGGCGGGTAAGGGCGTGGTGGTGGCGATGAGTAAGCAAGAAGCGTTCGATGCCATCGACATGATGCTGTCGGATAACAAGCTGGGCGACGCGGGCGCAAGAGTTGTTGTAGAAGAATTTTTGGCGGGCGAAGAAGCCAGTTTTATCGTGATGGTGGATGGCAAAAATGTGTTGGCGATGGCGAGTAGCCAAGACCACAAACGCTTGCTGGATGCGGATATGGGACCGAACACGGGTGGCATGGGTGCGTACTCGCCTGCGCCTGTGGTCACGCCCGATGTGCACGCCCGCGCCTTGCGCGAAGTCATCATGCCGACCGTGCAAGGTATGGAAGCGGATGGCATTACTTACACTGGATTTTTGTACGCGGGCTTGATGATTTCGCCCGATGGTGGCATCAAAGTGTTGGAATTTAATTGCCGCATGGGTGACCCAGAAACGCAGCCGATTATGCTGCGCTTGAAGAGCGATTACGCGGTCATCGTCGAACACGCGATTGCGGGTACGCTGGACAAAGTTGAAGCCGAGTGGGACAGGCGCACCGCGCTGGGCGTGGTGATGGCAGCGGCGAATTATCCTGATGTACCGCGCGCGGGTGATGCAATTACGGGCTTACCGAAAGCCAGCGATGACACTCATGTGTTCCATGCGGGCACGACGAATAAAGACGGCAAAGTTGTGACCAGCGGCGGACGTGTGTTGTGCGTGGTGGCACTGGGTGACATGGTCAAGCTGGCGCAAAAACGCGCGTATGAAGTAGCGGAACAGATTCATTTTGATGGTGCGCAGATGCGACGTGATATTGGTTACAGAGCTATCAACCGGAAGAAGTAATTACTTAAAAACCGTTCGCCCTGAGCCTGTCGAACCACCCTTCGACAAGCTCAGGGCGAACGGTTCTGATTAAATTGACCAGACATCCACCATCATTTCGCGCCCTTTCCAGCCACCTGAAACGCGGTGGTTTGATTGCTTATCCGACTGAGTCTTGTTACGGCTTGGGTTGTGATCCGCAGAATTTTCGCGCGGTCAAAAAGCTGTTGAAGTTGAAGCAGCGTCCGCAGCGTAAAGGCTTGATTTTGATTGCCGCGAACTACGCGCAAGTGTCGGCTTATGTGTTGCCGCTGAACTTAGCGCAGCAGCAACATTTGCAAGCGGCAGGCGCGAATGCGACAACGTATTTGTTGCCTGCAAAAAATAATACTTCGCATAGTTTGCGTGGCGTGCATGACAGTTTGGCGGTGCGTTTAACGGCGCATGAATTTGCGCAGAATTTGTGTCGCGGCGTGCGCAGTGCCTTGGTTTCTACCAGTGCCAATCGCAGCGGAAAATGTTCGGCAAGAACGGCGGCGCAATGCAAAAAAATGTTTGGCGAAAAAGTGTGGGTGTTAGACGGACGAGTGGGGAAAAATAAAAAACCTTCAACGATTAAAACATGGACGGACGACAAAATTGTCCGCTGATTATTTAACCAAAAGCAACATCGGAGAGCACATGGATAGCATCGCCGTAAAAGAGTATTTATTGGAACTGCAAAATTTAATCGTTACGCGCTTGGAGCAAGTGGACGGTAAAAAATTCGTGCGCGATGCATGGACGCGTGAGGCGAGCAACGCGCCCGCGAACAGCAATAAAACCAGCATCGGTAAGGGCGAAGGCATCAGTTGCATCCTCGAAGGCGGCAATGTTTTAGAGCGTGGTGGTGTGGCGTTTTCTCATGTGCAAGGCGACAAAATGCCCGCCTCGGCAACCGCGCATCGTCCCGAGTTGGCGGGCTGTAGTTGGGAGGCGATGGGTGTGTCGCTGGTGATGCATCCGCGCAATCCTTACGCGCCGACTGTGCACGCCAACGTGCGTATGTTTATGGCGCACAAACCCAATGGCGAGAAGGTGTTTTGGTTTGGCGGCGGCATGGATCTCACGCCTTATTACGGCTTCGAGGAAGACACTAAACACTTCCATCAGATTTGCAAAAACTCGCTAGACCCGTTTGGCGATGACTTGCACGCCAAGTATAAAAAGTGGTGCGACGAATACTTTTTCTTAAAGCATCGCAACGAGCCGCGCGGTGTGGGCGGTATCTTTTTTGACGATTTATCTGTACCCGATTTCGCTACCGCATTCGCCATTCAGCAAAGTGTCGGAGATCATTTTTTGTCGGCGTATGTGCCGATTTTGGAAGCGCGCAAAGACACGCCGTATGGCGAACGCGAGCGCGACTTTCAGCTTTATCGTCGCGGTCGTTATGTTGAATTTAATTTGGTGATAGATCGCGGCACAATCTTCGGTTTGCAATCCAACGGACGCACCGAATCTATCCTGTTATCCATGCCGCCGCTGTGTACATGGCGTTACGATTGGCATCCTGAAGCAGGCACAGCGGAAGCCGAGTTGTACGATAAATTCCTAGTGCCGCAAGAGTGGGTTTAAGGAGAAAAGTGATGACTATAAAATTTACAAAGCTGACTTTAAGCGGATTACTGCTCGCGATGTGCTTGGCGAGTGCGGCGGTTTACGCGCACGACGATGATGACGAGGAGGAACATCGTCATCAAAAGCATGGGCAGCGTGAACATAGCCAGAGTGAAAACGATCGTCATAGTAGTGCGGCGACTAGCCCACAACTCAAGGAAGAATGCGGTTCGTGCCACATCGTTTATCCGCCGAATTTACTGCCCGCTGAGTCGTGGCGCGCGTTGATGGGCAATCTCAATAAACACTTCGGCACGGATGCCAGCTTGGATGCTGCCACGCAAAAACAACTGAGTGCAGAGCTACAAAATGCCGCAGGTGGGCGTAGCGACGGAGGTCGTCCTGTGCTGCGTATCACCCAAACGCGCTGGTTTCAGCATGAGCATGACGAAGTGTCCAATCGCACTTGGCGCAATCCGAAAGTGAAAAGTGCCTCGAATTGCGGTGCGTGCCACGCTTACGCCGCACAAGGAAAATTCAACGAACGCGATATTCATATTCCGCGTTAATGCTTTGAGCTGATGAGACGGCTGGTGTTGCGAGACACCAGCCGTTTTTTATGCGCGCTTCCTGCGCCGCAATACGCTATGGCAGATGTTTGACGTTATTAAGTTTGCTGTGCGAGATGGCAAGGGTGAGCGCGTCGATGGCCTCCATGCGGGAAAAACTTTTTCGCCATGCTAGAGCGATACGCCGCGACGGGATGGGTTTGGCGAAGGGAATAATTTTGAGCAAGCGATTGCGGTAACGTGCGCCATTTGCCGAAGCGGGCAGCACGGTGATGCCTAGACCCGACGCGACCATATTGCGTATGGTTTCTAGCGAGGTGCCTTGTTGTGCGGCGGAATTTTTGTGCGATAAATCGGGACACGCTTCATTCACCTGATTGCTAAAACAATGGCCGGAATCGAGCAGCAAAACGCGCTCCTCCGCCAGCTCATGCGCCTTGATGCTGCGTCGCGCTGCCCAAGCGTGTTGCTTATCCACCACCACCTCGAAAGGCTCGTCGTATAAGGCTTGTGTGTGTATGTTGTTATCGCCGAACGGCAACGCAATGATGATGACATCGAGCTTGCCGTTGCGCAGTAGCAGCTCCAAATTGGCGGTGATATTTTCTTCGATTTCGAGTGGCATCAGCGGGGCGATTTTTTTCAGCGCGGGGATGAGTTCGGGCAGCAGATAAGGGCCCGCGCTATAGATGATGCCGATGCGCAACGCGCCGATGAGTGGGTCATTACCCTGTGCGGCGATTTCGCGCAGGCGTTGTGCGGCATCTAAAGTGAGCTGCGCTTGCTCGACGATGCGTGCGCCTATGGGCGTGACACTGATGTCATTTTTGCCGCGCTCAAATATTGCCACGCCTAATTCTAGTTCGAGTTTTTGTATCGCGAGCGATAGCGCGGGTTGGCTGATAAAACACTGTTCAGCCGCGCGGCGGAAGTTGCGTTGCTGCGCCACGGCGACAATAAAACGCAGTTCGTTGAGGGTCATTACGCTCTCCTTGAGTGATTTGTATAATAAATCATCACGCTTTATTTAATCAATTAGGCTTATCGTATTTTTAGGCATAAATTTCGTCCGTAACTTGTCATTCATATAGCCCTTTCAAGGAGAACAACATGTCTAACGAAGCGAAATGTCCATTCAATCACACTGCTGCCGCGACCGCTAAACACGACTGGTGGCCGAACCAACTCAAGCTCAATATCCTGCACCAACATTCTCCCCAGTCCAATCCGATGGGCGCAAATTTCAACTACGCGGCAGCATTCAAGCAGCTTGATTTGTCTGCCGTGAAGCAAGACCTCGTCGCGCTGATGACAGATTCGCAAGCGTGGTGGCCAGCCGATTATGGTCACTACGGTCCTTTCTTTATTCGTATGGCGTGGCATAGCGCAGGCACGTATCGCACCGGCGATGGTCGGGGCGGGGCGGGGCATGGCAATCAGCGTTTTGCGCCGCTCAACAGCTGGCCCGATAACGTCAATCTCGACAAGGCGCGCCGCCTGCTGTGGCCGATTAAACAAAAATACGGCAAGGCAATTTCTTGGGCGGATTTGATGATACTGACGGGTAATGTCGCCTTGGAATCTATGGGCTTCAAGACCTTTGGTTTCGCGGGCGGACGCGAGGATGTGTATGCGCCGGAGGAAGATATTTACTGGGGTAATGAAAGCAAGTGGTTGGCGGATGACGCACGTTATTCTGGCGAACACGATTTGGAAAATCCGCTCGCTGCGGTGCAAATGGGGCTGATTTATGTCAACCCGGAAGGTCCCGCAGGCAAGCCTGACCCACTCGCTTCTGGACGCGATATACGCGAGACTTTTGCACGCATGGCGATGAACGATGAAGAGACGGTCGCGCTCACGTGTGGCGGGCATACTTTTGGTAAATCGCATGGTGCGGGCGATGCGGCTCTGGTGGGTGTTGCGCCTGAAGCGGCGGGACTCGCCGAACAAGGGCTGGGCTGGAAGAGTACGCATGGCAGCGGTAAAGGTGGCGACCAGATAGGCAGCGGTATCGAAGGCTCGTGGACACCCACGCCGACTCAGTGGGATATGAGCTATCTGGATATGTTGTTCGGCAATGAATGGGAGCTGACCAAGAGCCCAGCGGGTGCGCAGCAGTGGACACCCAAGCAGGCGACGGCGAGCAACATGGCTCCTGCCGCACATGATGCAGCTAAGCGTGTGCCGATTATGATGACCACCGCCGATATGGCAATGCGCATGGATCCCGACTACGCAAAAATCGCGCGCCGTTTTCATAAAAATCCAGCCGAATTTGCGGATGCTTTCGCGCGTGCTTGGTTCAAGTTGACTCACCGTGATCTAGGCCCTCGTTCGCGTTATCTCGGCTCGGAAGTGCCTAAAGAAGTGTTGCTTTGGCAAGACCCAATTCCTGCCCTCAATCACGCTTTGATTAACGATAAAGATGTCGCTGCGCTCAAGGTCAAAGTGATGGCATCAGGGTTGACCATCGCCCAATTAGTGTCAACCGCTTGGGCAGCCGCGTCCACTTTCCGTGGTTCGGACAAACGGGGTGGCGCGAACGGCGCGCGCATTCGTCTTGCGCCGCAGAAGGATTGGGCAGTCAACCAACCCGCGCAACTGGCAAAAGTGCTGGACACGCTCGCCGTCATCCAACGTGAGTTCCATGGCAGCGGTAAGCAAGTGTCGTTGGCTGATCTGATTGTGCTGGCGGGTTGCGCAGCGGTAGAGCAGGCGGCGAAGAATGCGGGTTACGCGGTCACTGTTCCCTTCACGCCAGGGCGCATGGATGCCACGCAGGCTCAGACGGATGTGGACTCTTTTGCGGTACTCGAACCGATAGCCGATGGTTTCCGCAATTATCAAAAGGCGAAATACAGTCTCTCGGCTGAGGAGCTGCTACTCGACAAGGCGCAATTGCTGACGTTGAGCGCGCCTGAAATGACGGTACTGCTTGGCGGCTTACGCGTTCTGAATGCCAATGTTGGACAGAGTTCACACGGTGTGTTCAGCACACGAGCGGAAGTATTGAGCAACGATTTCTTTGTGAACTTGCTCGATATGAACACAGCGTGGCAGGCGGTATCCGCTGCTGAGGAGGTGTTTGAAGGGCGTGATCGCAACACGGGTAAACTCAAATGGACGGGCACACGCGTGGACTTGGTGTTTGGTTCAAATTCGCAATTGCGTGCCTTGGCAGAAGTTTATGCCAGCGCGGATGCGGCAGAAAAATTTGTCCAGGATTTTGTGGCGGCTTGGGGCAAGGTGATGAACCTAGATCGCTTTGATCTGGCGTGATTTAGGATGAGATAACTGAATGCTCGGTTGCCGCGTCGCTTATGTCGGCGTGGTGCTGAAAAAGGAGAAATATCATGCATACATTTTTATCGCAGCATATTTATTTGCAAGATTTTGTGGCAGCATTAGCCATGCTGGGCTTAGGTTTAGAAGGCTATAGCGCAGATCCAGAATTATCCGCAACCGATGAATTCACCTTGAGGAGAACACCATGAGTAAAGCTGTAAGCATCAACATCGGCATCTCGGAAGCCGATCGAAAAAAAGTTGCGGATGGCCTGTCGCGTATGTTGGCAGACACCTACACGCTGTATCTCAAGACGCATAATTTTCATTGGAATGTGACGGGACCAATGTTTCAAACCCTGCATCTGATGTTTATGACGCAATACAACGAAAGCTGGCTGGCAGTGGATTTAATCGCCGAACGCATCCGCGCCTTGGGCTTTCCCGCACCGGGTAGTTATGCGCAATTCGCCGCGCTGACTTCAATACCCGACAGCGCGGGCATGCCTAAAGCGCGCGAGATGATTCAACAATTAGTCGCAGGACAAGAAACAGTGACGCGTACCGCGCGTGAAATTTTGCCGATTGCGGAACAGGCAGGTGATCAACCGACCGTGGATTTGCTCTCCGCAAGAATGCAGGTACACGAACAGAACGCTTGGATGCTGCGTAGTTTGTTGGAAGAATAAATTGTCGCAATAAGATTCAAGGAGGGCGCGATTTCCGCGCTCTTTTTTGACGTATCGGTGCTTAAAAATTGGGCAAAATAATTGACGCTAACCATTGAACGTGTAACAGTCGCGCCACTTTAAGTTTGGGCAAAAAATATGTTAACGATATTGGTGATTAACTCAAAAGGTGGGTCGGGCAAAACCACTTTGACGACCAATTTGGCGAGCTATTACGCGAGTAAAAAATATCGCACCGCGATTATGGATTACGACCCGCAAGGGTCGAGTTTGCATTGGTTGCGTACCCGTAGCGGCGCGTTCGATGTGATACATGGCGCAAACGGTGCACCGGCTAAGGGTGCGGTGACTTTGCATAGTAAGAGCTGGATACCGACCGATACCGAGGTGCTGATAATTGATGCCCCAGCGGGTACGACCGGTTTGTTGCTGAAAGAGCTGGTACGCAAAACTAACTACATCGTGATTCCCGTTGCACCCTCGCCGATTGATATTCATGCCACGGCAGACTTCATTAAAGACTTGTATTTAATCGGTGGCGCGCTCACTGCCAAGGTCAAAATCGCGGTGGTGGCGAACCGTGTGCGCAATCGCAATTCTGCGGTATATGCCTCGCTGGAAAAGTTTTTAGCCTCATTGCGCCTGCCGTTTTTAACTAGCATCAGCGACTCGGAAGTGTATTTGCAAGCTGTCGAACAAGGCGTGGGGGTGTTTGAAATGGACGAGATGGTAAGCAATACCGAACGTCGCGAAATTGCCCCGATTCTGAAATGGCTAGAAGGCTCGTTCCCCAATCGCTACGGGGTGCGCGCGATAGACAATCTCATCAATTTGGAAAGTTCCAAACAGTACGCCGCATACCGCGTGGTGAGAAAAATCTAGCGTGCTTTCTCGTCCGAGCAAGCCTTTAAGTTTTGCCTTGCCGTTCAGCAAGTTCTTTTAGGAAATCGGCAATATCCCACTCGCAGCCTCCGCAGCCCGACAACGCGCCTGTCCATCTAGAAATCGCCTGAATATCTAAACCTTGTTCGAATAATTTTTGAATGTTGCTGCACCGAGTGCCACTGCACTGGCATAAAACTTCATCGGCGGGTTGGTTCTCTTGGTTCATTGGGTGTGTGAGTAATCTGATTGTGCTGGTATTTTACTTGAGCCAAAAATCCATTGCGATGCCTGCGAACACTGCCGCGCCCAACCAATTGTTATGTAGGAACGCCTTGAAGCATTGCTCACGTAGGCGATTCTTTATCAGCGTGTAGTGATACGCCGCGATGCCACCCGCCGCCAACAAACCCAAGTAATACGCGCCGCCTAAGCCGCTTATCCCGCCTGCTACCGCTAGCAAAATAATCGTCAGTGTGTAGCAACTCATCACCGCCAGCACATCGTATTTGCCGAAAAATAAGGCCGAGGAATGGATGCCTAAATGCACGTCGTCGTCTCTATCGACCATCGCATATTCGGTGTCGTAGGCAATCGCCCAAAATACATTCGCCAATAACAGCAGCCAGGCGACAGGCGGCACGGTGTCTAGCGTTGCGGCGTAGGCCATCGGAATGCCAAAGCCGAATGCGATGCCTAAATACGCTTGCGGAATGGCGAAAAATCGTTTGGTGTAGGGATAACTCACTGCTAAAAAAACAGCAGGAATCGCCAACAACCAGGTGAGATGATTCAGCGGCAAAATTAACCAGCCCGCTGCCAATGCCAAGCCCGCCGCCAGCGTCAAAGCTTCACGCGACGACACGCGACCGCTGGTGAGCGGACGAGCTTGAGTACGTTTTACATGAAGGTCAATATCGCGGTCGGCGTAGTCGTTGATGACGCATCCGGCGGAGCGCATCAGCACGGTGCCTAGCGTAAAAATGAAAATGATAAGTGGCGACGGATGACCGTTGCTCGCCAGCCACACTGCCCACAAAGTTGGCCACAGCAGCAGCAAGATGCCGATGGGCTTATGCAAGCGTGCGAGTTGGAGGTAGAGGGAAAGGCGTTGGGTGAGATTCATGTTTTTTTGGTGTTGTAGGAGGCCGATTTATCGGGCGATTGGTCACGGTAAAGAATCGCTCGATAAATCGAGCTCCCACAAGTTGGATATTCGCTATGGTGTGATTGAGCATTGTCGTATAAGTCGCCGATTTTACCGCACCCATAAAAAAAACCCGTCACATCTGCAACGGGTTTTTTATACAGCGGCTAAATGGTTAAATTTAGAACTGCAATGCAGCTTCCACTTCGCGTACTTTGATACGCGCCATTGCCAAGTTGGCTTTGGATTTAGCCAATACCAAATAGATAAATACGCCTTCTTTTGCTGCCATTGGGCGAATGATGTGGAACTGGCTATCCAAAGTAATCAGGATGTCTTCGATAGATTCTTTCAAGCCTAACGCTTTCATTGTTTTGATTTTTGCGCGCACGACATCGGTGTTGCCTGCTGCTGCAACTTCGATGTTTAAGCCTGTTCCTGCGTGTCCCAAAATCATGCCGCTGGCGGAATCGACTACTGCCGAAACCATTGCGCCGTCGATAGATTGTAGGGTTGCTAATGAGTCATTGATATTTGCCATGATGCTATTTCTCCAAATGAGATTGATGTCCAAAATTAGACGTTTGAATCGCTTGCTGCATACCTTGTTATTGGTTTTGTTGGTAGGTACTCACCATGATTAGCTCGCGCTAAAAATTCTTAAATTATGACGCTAGGGTATTGCTGCTAGTCGCAAGCTGCTCACAGCAAGTGCGCGAAGAAATCAGCAACATGGCTAAATTGGTGTCGCTGCTGGCGGCGGCAATCAGCACTTTATTGGCGGCGGCATCGGGGATGGTCAGCATGACGGCTTTGCCCGCGCTGCCCTCGATAATCACATTGCGGCACGCGCCTAAGCTCGCTTCGGCAGCAATGGCGTCGCCTAGCGCGTGCATGGAGCTTGCCATCGCCGCTAATTTGCGTTGGTCGTTATCAGTGTCCAAGCGCGCAATTTCAAAACCATCGCGGGTGGCAACGCAGGCGGTACTTAAATCAGGCACGCTGGCTTTGAGTTGTGCCAAGGCTTGATTAAATTCGCTGACTAAGTTGCCTGAAAAATCAGGGTGTGGGACTAAATTCATTATCAATACTCCAAAGAGGCGGCGAGGGCTTCAACCATTAAAATCACATCGTCACGATTGCGCGCATCGACCGCGAACACTGGCAGCATATAGCCTCGGTCGCTTAGCCAAGCATGGTAGCGTTGCAGTGGATTGTTGCGCGCACCCTCGGTATGGGTGATGCCTAACACCATCGCGCCGCGCTTGGCATGGTCGGCAAAAAGTTCGGTGAAATACGCCAAATCATTTTGCGGGTCAGCATTGTCATTGTTTAGCAGCAACATAATGCCCGTCGCTCCCTGCGCCACAATTTTGCACATATAGTCGTAATAGCGTTGTCCGGGCGTGCCAAACAGTAATACCTTTTCGCCATTTTCTAGTGTCACTTCGCCATAGTCGAGTGCCACTGTAGTGGTGGTTTTATCGGCAGTCGCACCGACCGTCATGGCTTGTTCCGTGACCACGGGCGGAATCTCACTAAGCTGATGTAAGGCGGTGGTTTTGCCTGATCCGACGGGTCCAGTAAAAACTAATTTGATTGAAGGTGGGTTCATGCAGCAACTCCAAGTCGGCTTAATAAGGCTCTGAGCGGGTTATATCCGCCGCGCTTGTCGCGCTGGACATTCACGACGCGGCTAGGATTCTCGTGCAACAAATCAATTGCCATGCAGGCGTTAATAAAGTTTTGAATAAACTCCCGTGAGAGTTCGGTATCTTCCATCAGCTCATCAATTTTGCGCGGATGGCGCACGAGGTGATTGGTGAGGCTCATGTGTTTAGGGTGGTGCGGCAAGTTGGTAAAGTTAGGCCAATTTTTTAATTGATAGCTTTGCTGTTGCGCGGCTTGCGGCGAAGGCAGCCCCTTCCATAGAAATAAGCCTACACACCACTTAATGCTGTCGATTGGGTAAGCCTGGCAATCGGGGTTGCTAGTCACCGCCAACGACTGAAACATGGCATCTGTGGCTGGCTGTATCGCCATCAGTTGTGGGAAGAAACGTATCCATTGGCGCGGGTGACGGTTCGACCAACATTGTTCATTTTTTGAATCGACTAACACCCAGACTTGGTCAGGGAAAATCAGCTCGATGTTTTCTTTATGAGCAATTTGCATAAAGAGCGAGCCTAGCGAGCGACGTTCACCCGTGGTAACAAAAGCATTGGCTAAGGGTGGCGTGCTAGTGCTATCGAGTATTTTTTTTAGCACGGTGAGCACACCTGTATCGCCATTGATACGCAGTGGATTGCGGATAAATAGATGTTCGCTGCTAATCGCTTCATGCGACAAGGCAATTTTGAAATGCCCCGCATCGTGTGTTCTGCGTCCCGCCGCAGGATTGCTAATGGCCTCTTGCCAAAATTCGCGGCCTTCCTCGTTGTCGAGGTCAACCAACCAAATCGAAGCATCTAAAGGATTCAACGTGCGCTCAGCCAGCAAGGGCAATTTATCTCCGAGCAAATATAAAAACGATGCCAAGACGTTGGCATCGTTCTCATTCCAGCCGTGCAAATAATAGTTATATGTACTCATGTGTCGCTCCCTGATGCGACTAGCGACTAGCGACTAGCGACTAGCGACTAGCGACTAGCGACTAGCGACTAGCGACTAGCGACTAGCGACTAGCGACTAGCGACTAGCGACTAGCGACTAGGTCGTCGCTTTTTATATTAGCTAAGCATTGTAACCTATGCGCAGTAAAGGGTTGTGAAGATTGTGTTACAAGGTGCATACAACTGGTAAGAGTGCAGCCAATCGCTCGATAAATCGAGCTCCTACGGTTTTGTGGGAGTTTGAGTTGTCGGGCGATTGAAATGTGGTTTTGTAGGGAGTCGATTTATCGGGTGATAAAAATTTTGATTCATAAAGCAGCGCTTATGTCGCTAGCCGCAAAATTTCGGGTAAAAAAACTTCAGTCACCAGCAGCGGCGCGTGGTGCAAAGTAAACAGCGAGCGGCGCGCATACAAAATGGGCGGCGGATTTTTTAACACAGCGGCGGCGCGGCGATACAACGGATGGTTGCTGCGCAACGCTTGATAATGCAAGGGCTGGCGGGTGACCAGCGGGTGCGTAAACAACAAACTGCCCAGCGAGCGATTGCCCAATCCGCGCATCGCTTGCCACGCGCCACGCAAATTTTTAGTCGCACACGCGCTGTGCGCAAACACCACAGGCTGACCATCTGCCAGCAAAAAAACTTCGCGCGAATAAGCGAGTTGCCGCGCGGGAATGTTTAGCACACTGGACTCATCGAAGGCGATGCGCGCATAGCCGCTGCGCGCAGTCTGCACCGAAAATTTTTCGCAGCGTTGCACGATGCGCGCGGTCAGCGAGCCGTGGTCGCGCAGCCATGGTGCATAAGCATCGGCAAGGCTGGGCAAGATGGTTGGCCAGTCGTGAGTTGCGCTAGACATGCAAATAATCCTGCTTATTCGACATCCAGCGATGCAGATGCGCACGTGCCGCATCAGGGTAGTCGCTGAGTAATTCATCGGCGGTGGTGCGCGCCAAATCGAGTAGCGCTTCATCAACGCTAAGGTCGGCGAAACGCAACATCGCCACGCCGCTTTGTCGCGCGCCTAGCAGTTCACCGGGGCCGCGCAGTTGTAAATCTTGCTGCGCGATGATAAAGCCATCGGCGTTTTCAAAAATCACTTTGAGACGCGCGCGCGCCAGTTCCGAAACAGGAGATTGAAACATCAAAATGCAAGTGCTTTGCGCCGCGCCACGACCAACGCGCCCACGCAGTTGATGCAGTTGCGCTAGCCCCATGCGCTCGGCGTGTTCTATCACCATTAAACTGGCGTTAGGCACATCCACACCGACTTCGATAACCGTGGTGGCAACCAACAAATTTATCTCGCCCGCCTTGAATGCCGCCATCGTGCTAGCCTTCAAGGCGTTGTCTAATTTCCCGTGCACCAGACCGACGTGAAATTCAGGAAAAGTGTCGCTTAAAATTTGTTGTGTTTCCAACGCATTTTGCAATTCTAAAGTTTCGGATTCTTCGATGAGCGGGCAGACCCAATACACTTGCTGACCCGCCGCACAAGCATCGCGCACTTTCTCGCACACCGCATCGCGGCGAGACTCGCTGACCAGTTTGGTGATGATGGGCGTGCGTCCCGGCGGCAGTTCGTCGATGACCGACACATCTAAATCGGCGTAATAACTCATCGCCAACGTGCGTGGAATCGGCGTTGCACTCATCATCAGTTGGTGAGGTTCTTGCGAATCCCCTCCCGCTTGCGGGGGGAGGGTTAGGGTGGGGGTAGAAGCGTTGCACTCCGCAGACTCAACCCCCATCCTATCCTTCCCCCTGTTAGGGGGAAGGGACTCTTGTAGCTTCCCTTTATTCCGTAACGCCAGCCGTTGTTGCACGCCGAATTTATGTTGCTCATCGACAATCACCAAGCCCAATTTTTTGAATTCCACCGAGGCTTGAAACAGCGCGTGCGTACCGACGGCGATTTGCGTCGCTCCTGCCGCGATGGCTGCTGTGGCGAGCGTTTTATCTTTTTTCTTCATGCTGCCCGACAACCATACCGGCTCCAAGCCCAATGGAATCAACCATTCGCGCAGTTTGAGGTAATGCTGTTCGGCGAGGATTTCGGTCGGTGCCATAAACGCCACTTGATAGCCGTTGGCGATGGCTTGCAATGCGGCGAGTGCCGCGACGATGGTTTTGCCGCTGCCGACATCGCCGAGCAAAAGTCGCTGCATGGGATGCGCAAGTGCTAAGTCGTGCGAGATTTCTGCCAACACTTTTTGCTGCGCTTTCGTCAGTGCAAACGGCAGGGCTTTAAGGAGTTGTTGCGTGAGTGTTTTCTTCGCTTTGAGTGCGGGTGCAAGGCGTTTGCCGCGCTCTCTATGATGCACGCGCATGGACAATTGTTGCGCTAATAATTCGTCGAATTTAATACGTTGCCAAGCGGCGTGATCGCGTTGTTCTAACTGGCTAGGCGAGACATCGGGTGTCGGGCTATGCAGCAATTTAACGCTGTCGGAAAAGCTCGCCAATTGCAATTTATCCAGCACGACTGCGGGCAAAGTTTCGCGTAGCGGCAACACTTCCAGCGCGTTGACTATGAGCTTGCGCAGCACGGTTTGCGAGAGTCCGGCAGTAGTCGGATAAATCGGCGTGAGGCTGCTATTGAGCGGCGTGTCTTCATCCGCCGCGCGGCATTTTGCGTGCACCATTTCCATGCCGTAAAAGCCCATGCGCGCCTCACCGATGGCGCGTATCGCTTTGCCGACTGCAAGCTGTTTTTGTTGGCTGGGATAGAAATTCAAAAAGCGTAAATACAGCTCGCCGCTGGCATCCGCTAAGCGACACACCAGCGTGCGGCGCGGCTTATAAATCACCTCGCTATGCGTGATGATGCCCTGTACCTGCGCAGTCTCGCCCGCCTGCACGGTGTCTATGGGTGAAAGATGTGTCTCGTCTTCATAGCGTAATGGCATATGCAGCAATAAATCGCTGCGGTGATGGATGCCGAGCTTGGCAAGTTTCGCCAGCGTGGCGGGCGCGATTTTGCTGGGGATAGTCATTGCGCAAAACCTTGCAAGGCATACTGGCTATGAGATGCAACGCGGGCGAGGGATAACTTCATCATGCCACCAGCTCCGCTAACCAACGCGCCGCATCGCTAATGTAAATACCGTTTCTAAATTCTTCTTGGCGCAAGTTATAGACAATTTGCACCGCATTCACAGCGGGAAATTCCGCCGCAAAACGCGCCAGTGCGCGGTGTGGTTGGGCGTCGCTGAGTTTGCATTCGATAAGCTGTTTGAGTTCGCCATCCTCGCTAAAAGCGAAGTCAACTTCCGCGCCATCTTTGGTACGCAGATAATGCAAATCGACAGCGCGCCCCGCACTGTCTTGCAAAAAATGCGCTTGCTTGAGCAGCATGGTTGCGACGCTATTTTCTAAACGCACGCCCGCATCGCCGCGCACTAAACCCGTATCAAAAAAATAAACTTTGGGCGTTTGCAAAATCGAGCGGGCGATATTGCGATGCCAAGGGTGTACGGTGAAGACGATAAACAAAGCCTGCAAAATATCCAGATAGCGTTTGAGCGTAGCGGGGGACACCGCCAAGTCGCGTGCAATTGAGGCAAGCGATAAAGGCGAGCCCACGCGTTCGCGTAACAGTTCGACGAACAAACGCATGGTGTTGATTTCTTGTAAACGCGAAAACTCCAACACGTCTTCACGAATTAAATCGCTGAAGTATTGCGCGCGCCACCGTTCGGCTTGGGTGTTGTTGGCGGCCAAACAGGGTTCCGGAAAACCGCCGCGTTGCAGCAGATGATCGAGCGCGCTGGCGGCATCAACGTGTTGTTGTTCGCACCATTCGCGCACCGAAATGGGGTGTAAACGGAACGCAAAATAACGCCCCGCAAGGGAGTCTCCCGCGTGCCGAAAAGTCTCCATGCGCGCGCTACCCGTAACGAGTATCGCTTGCGTAGGTGAGCGTCCATCGCTTACACCTTTGAGCCAGGCTTTCCAGTCGGGCATTTTGTGGATTTCATCCAACACCAATAATTTAGCGCGTGGATCCCACGATTGACGCTGCAACACAGTGCGGTCTTTGAGTACATCCCAGTTCAAATACTGACCGCGCGTAAAAGTCTGGATGAGTTGACGGCTCAAGGTGGTCTTGCCCACTTGGCGCGGACCTGTCAGCACCACAGTTTTGTGGGCGAGGTCATTTAAGACTAAATCATCAAGATAGCGTTTCATCGACTAATTATATGATGATTGCAAAAAAGTCGCGACTTTTTGTTCATCTGGTTACAAAAAGTCGCAATTTCTGCGGGGCAGTATTCACTGTACGGCGTTAAGTGTTGGTGTTTTTTACGCGCACGATGCGCACTACTTCGGGGATTTTGCGCAACGAGCGCATCACGCTGGCTAAGTGCATACGGTGAGTGACTTCCAGTGTGAAAAATAAGGCGGTGTAGTCGCCTTCGTTCGTGAAGTTGACATTTTCGATGTTGGATTCGGCTTCGGCAATCGCTGCCGCAACGCTTGCCAATACGCCGCGCTGATTGGCGACCAGCAATTTAATCGCGACCACAAAAGTACGATTGATAGCCTTGTCCCACGCCACGTCTAGCCACTGTTCACCGCTGCGTCCTTTATGCAAAGTCGGGCAGTCGTGCGTGTGTACCACCAAGCCCAGCCCGCTTTTAATCACGCCAATAATTGGGTCGCCAGGAATCGGGCGGCAGCATTTGGCGAATTGCACTGCCATGCCTTCGGTGCCCTGAATGGTGATGACCGAGTTGATTGGCGTGTTGCCGGGTGGCGTGTCGGCGAGCTGCGCCAGCTGCCTTGCCACCACCATATTTAAGCGGCGACCGAGACCAATATCCGCCAATAAATCTTGTTTAGATTTGATGCCTGTATCGCGCAGCAACTTCAGCCATTGCGCTTCTTCGATGTCGGTAAGTTTTAGATTTAAGCTGTGCAAGGCTTGATTTAGCAAGCGTTCGCCCAAGCTCGCCGATTCGCCCGATTGCATGGTTTTTAAGAAATGGCGGATGTGTCCGCGCGCTTTGCTGGTGTGTACATAGCCCAACCAAGCGGGGTTGGGGTTGGCGTGCGGCGCGGTAATAATTTCCACGCGATCGCCATTGCGCAGCTCGGTACGCAGCGGCACTTGCTCGTGATTGATGCGCGCCGCGATGCAGCGATTGCCGATGTCGGTATGTACGCTATACGCGAAATCGACGATGGTTGCGCCGCGCGGCAAGGACAAAATTTTGCCTTTGGGCGTGAACACATACACGGCATCGGGGAATAAATCGACCTTGAGATGCTCTAAAAATTCTGCCGAGTCGTTACTTTGCGACAGACTTTCGAGCAAGTCTTGCAGCCATTGATGAGTCTTTTTATGCAGCTCATTGATCGAGTCATGCCCGCTCTTGTACAACCAATGTGAAGCTACGCCCGCATCGGCGATTTTGTGCATTTCGTGGGTGCGAATTTGAATCTCGATGGGCGTACCGAACGGGCCAAATAAAGTGGTGTGCAGCGACTGGTAGCCGTTAGTTTTTTGAATCGCGATGTAGTCTTTGAATTTACCTGGAATCGGATTGTACAAACCGTGCAACGCGCCCATCGCGACATAGCAACTGCTGGCATCTTTCACCAGCACGCGGAAGCCATAAATATCTAGCACTTCTGCAAACGCCAGTGATTTGCTCTGCATTTTTTGGTAGATGCTGTAGATGTCTTTTTCGCGCCCACTTACATCGGCTTCAACATGCCATTCGGCTAGGCGAGTACGCAAACTCTCGAGAATTTTATTGACCACTTCGCGTCGATTGCCGCGCGCAATTTTGAGGGCTTTTGCCAGCACGCTATAGCGATTGGGATGCAGATATTTGAAGCTTAAGTTTTGCAGCTCGTGGTGTATATCGTGCAAGCCCAAACGATTCGCAATCGGCGCGTAAATCTCCATCGTTTCGCGCGCAATACGCTCGGATTTTTCGGCTGACATCACGCCTAGTGTGCGCATATTGTGCAGACGATCGGCGAGCTTAATCAGAATCACGCGTACATCGCGCGCCATTGCCAACAGCATTTTGCGGAAGTTTTCGGCTTGCGCATCTTCACGCGTTTCAAACTGAATTTTGTCCAGTTTGCTCAAGCCTTCGACCAACTCGGCGACCGGCGCGCCAAATTTTTCCGCGACTTGGGCGGTGGTGATGATGGTGTCTTCCACTACGTCGTGCAGCAAGGCGGCAATGATGGCCTGCACATCCAAATGCAGCGGCGTGAGGATGCGCGCCACGGCAATCGGATGTGTGACATACGCCTCACCCGAATGACGCATTTGCCCTTCGTGAGCAGCGCGGCTGTAAGCAATCGCCGCGCGCACATGTTCCACATCCTGCGGTTTAAGGTAGGAAGAAACTTCGGCTATGAGGAGTTCAGCGTCCGCCATGATTTAACTGTGGGGAGTGATGCGGTAGATAAGGGTGTCTCAGAAAACTCTAACTTCTAAGTGAGGCTAGGCGCGAACAAAAAATTACGACGAGGCATAGGTGGCTATGTAAGGAGTAATTTTTTGCGAGTAACGACGCATCGCGACGAAGTTAGAGTTTTATGAGATGCCCTTTTAGGCCATGCCGCGATTGAGGATTTCTTTACCTACCTTGCCTTCGCTGATTTCGCGCAATGCCACGACAGTAGGTTTGTCTTTGCTTTCTTCTACCAAGTGCGTCGCACCATTGGCGATTTGACGGGCGCGATACGCGGCAGCCAAAGTTAATTCAAAGCGATTAGGGATTTGTGACAGACATTCTTCGACGGTAATACGAGCCATGATTTACTCCGGTTTTTGTAGTTGATTGATGAGGGTTTGGTAACGTGCCAACTGCTTGCTGCAAGTGAGTTTGGCACTGAGAACCACGGCGTTCAGCTCTTGCAAAGCGTGGTTCAAATCGTCGTTAATAATAACATAATCAAATTCTGCGACGTGTGCGACATCCACTTGAGCCGCCGCCATGCGCGTGGCAATTACGTCGGGATGGTCGGTGCCACGACCCGTTAAACGCTGACGCAGCGCGGCAAGCGAAGGGGGCAGAATAAAAATGTTAATTGCCTTAGGGAAAATTTTGCGCACTTGTTGCGCGCCTTGCCAATCAATTTCCAGCAGGATGTCGCGACCCTTGGCAATCTCTTGCGTAATCCAGGTTTGCGAAGTGCCGTAAAAGTTGCCATACACTTCCGCACTCTCTAAAAAATCGCCGTGCAACTGCATGGCGATAAATTTTTCACGCGAGACAAAGTGATAATGCTGCCCATCAATTTCACCCACTCGTGCTGCGCGCGAGGTGTACGAAACCGACAAATCAATGTGCGGATTATGTTTCAGCAAGGCGTGCACCAAGCTGGTTTTGCCTGCACCCGATGGCGCGCTGACGATGAATAAGTTTCCTGACATAAAAACTCCAATCTAAAAGTATTATTTTTTAGCCCACATCATTGCGGCGGGCTAAATTCCCGTTTTGGCTCTAGGCGTGTCAACCTTGTACCACATGGCATATAGCGCGGGCAGGTAGAGCAAGGTTAAGAAGGTTGCGACTAATAGTCCGCCCATAATCACCACCGCTAACGGTCCCCAAAATACGCTGCGCGTGAGTGGAATCATCGCCAAAATCGCCGCCGCAGCGGTGAGCATAATGGGACGGAAACGGCGCACGGTGGCTTCGATAATCGCGTCATATTGTGTCGCACCTGCTTTTATGTCTTGACCGATTTGGTCGAGCAAAATAACCGAGTTGCGCATAATCATGCCCGCCAACGAAATCATCCCCAGCATAGCGACAAAGCCAAACGGCACATGGAATAACAGCAGTGCAGCGGTCACGCCGATGATGCCGAGCGGGGCGGTGAGTAAGGCCAACACGACTAAATTAAAACGCTGCAATTGCAGCATCAGCAAGCTGACGATAATCAACGCCGTGAGAGGCAGCACCGCAATAATCGAGTCAGTCGCTTGGTCGTCGCCTTCCAATGCGCCACCGACTTCGATGCGATAACCCACGGGCAAAGTGCTACGCAGCAAATCAATTTTTTGGTTAATCGCGCTACTCACATCGGGCGCGCTGATGTCGTCAGGCACATCCGCGCGCACCGTCACCACAGGCAAGCGATTCATGCGCCAGATGATGCCGTCCTCGCTGGCAGCACTCACTGTGGCGATGTCGCCAAGTGCGACAAACGCACCGTTGGGCGTACGAATATTGAGCTTGGTTAATGCCGCTGGATTGTGGCGATCGGCCGCATTGGTGCGTGCCACAATTTCGATACGCTTCTCGCCTTCACGCAAACTGGACACCGATACGCCGCTCAATAAGGCTTGTAAATTACGCGATAGCGATTGCGATGACAGCCCTAAGGCGCGGGCTTTTTCCTGATCAACATCGACATGCACTACGCGTATTGCTTGGTTGGAATCGACGCTGACATTCTTGCTGTGCGGATTGGCTTTGACCAGTTTTTCGACCTCGGCGGCGATGCGATAAAGCTGTTCAGTGTCTTTGCCTAACACGCGAAATTGCACGGGATAACCCACCGGCGGGCCATTTTCTAAACGCGCGATGCGGATGCCCAGCTCGCTATAGTCGCGCGCCAAAATTTGCCGCACTTCACGCAGTACGGCTTCGCGCGCCTTGAGGTTGTTAGGTGTAATCACGATTTGCGCGTAATTGACGGCGGGCAAGGTTAAATCCAGCGGCAAATAAAAACGCGGCGTGCTGCCACCGATGTAACTGGTGACATTCGCGATGTCCTTGATATTCAGTATTTGTTTTTCCAGCGCACTCGTTAAAGCTTCTGTCGCTGCAAACGTCGCGCCCTCTGGTAGCCACACATCCATCAATAATTCGGGGCGTTCCGAGGGTGGAAAAAATTCCTGCTCGACTTCGGCGTAGCCCGCCACGGCCAATAAAAATGTCGCGAGGGTGAGTGCCACTACGGTTTTTTTGCGCCACAAACACCAGCGCACGACGCGGCGAAAGTGTTGGTAAAAGCCTTGTTGATAATGGTTGTCGCAACGGCTTCCCAGCGTAGGCTTACGCAATAAGCGATAGCCCATTAGCGGCGTGAAAATTACCGCCACCAACCATGACACCAACAGCGCAATGCTGACCACGGCGCAAATCGCAATCGTATATTCGCCCGCTGATGACTTCGCCAGTCCCACTGGTAAAAATGCGGCGGCGGTAATCAGCGTACCGGTCAACATCGGGAAAGCGGTGCTGCTGTAGGCGTAGCTGGCGGCGTGAAATTTGCTGTATCCCTGCGCCAATTTCACTTGCATCATTTCCACCGCAATCATCGCGTCATCGACCAACAAGCCTAAGGCAATAATGAGCGCGCCCAGTGAGACGCGATGCAAATCTATGCCCAACGCGTTCATCACTAAAAATGTACCCGCCAACACAATCGGAATGGATAAGCCCACCACCAAGCCCGCACGCAGTCCAAGACTGACAAAACTCACGGCTAGCACGATGACCAAGGCTTCGAGCAGGGCGCGCATAAAGTCGCTGATGGCCGTTTTGACAACGTGCGCTTGATCGGCAATTTGCGTGATGGTGACGCTGTTAGGTAACAGTGCTTTGATATGCAACATTTCCCGCGCCAAATCTTTGCCTAAACGGCTTACGTCGCCTTGCTCGGACATCGACACCGCCAGCGCGATGGCGGCTTTACCTTGCGTGTGAACTTTGAATGCGGCGGGATCAGCATAGCCGCGATAGACGTTGCAAATATCGCCTAAGCGATGAGTTTTGCCAGCGGCTTGGATGCCGATGTCCTGAATGCTTTGCAGTGATTTGAAATCGCCACTGACGCGCAAACGCGTAATGCCTTCATGTGAGACCAGTTCGCCGGCGGGTTCCATGGCATTTTGTGCCTTGAGCGCGGCGGCTACTTGCAGCGGATCGAGATGCAACGCCGCCATTTTTTGGCTGGAAAATTCGATGTAAATTTTTTCTGCTTGCGCGCCTAAGCTGCGCACTTTGCTGACATTCGCCACGGTGAGTAAGGCTTCGCGGGCGATGCTTACTTGTGCGGACAGTTCGGCGTTATCGAGCGTGTCCGAGCTAAACGCGTAAATCGCGCTGGCGGTATTGCCAAAATCATCATTGATAATCGGCAGTCCCACGCCCTCAGGCAAAGTGTCGCGCAAATCCGCCAAGGTCTTGCGCACGCTGTACCAAGATTTATCCAGAGCGGCGGGCGGCATGGCATCTTTAAGCGTGACAAAAATCACTGCCTCGCCTGCCGTGGAATAGCTGCTGACGTTATCTAGCCACGGTGTTTCTTGCAGCTTTCGTTCAATTCGATCAACCACTTGCTGCTCGATTTCTTGTGCCGACGCGCCCGCCCAACGCAACTTAATCGTCATCACCTTAAAGGTGAAATCAGGGTCTTCTGTTTGTCCCAATTGTGCGTAAGCGACACAGCCCGCCAGCAGCAAGGCGCACAGTGCGTAGAGCATCAAGGCTTGATGTTTGAGAGCCCAAGCGGACAAGTTGTAAGGAGAAATAGGGGCGGACATTTATTCGAGATTTTGGATTTGTTCACGCATTTGTTCGATGAGAATTTTCATCTCCATGGCGCAGCGAGACACTTCTGCATCGACGGATTTTGAGCCTAGCGTGTTGGCTTCGCGATTGAGTTCTTGCATTAAAAAATCGAGTCGTTTGCCGACCGCCCCTCCCGCCGCCACAATGCGGCGCAGCTCGGTGAGGTGGCTGTCTAAGCGCGATAATTCTTCATCGACATCAATTTTGCTGGCAAATAAGGCGATTTCTTGTTTGATTCGTTCGTCATCTCGTTCTGCCCAGGCATCGCGTAAACGGCTGATGAGTTTGTGTTCAAAGGCTTTGATGGCGGCGGGTACATGCGGAATCACGCTACTGCGCAGGGCTTCGATGGTTGCGACGCGCTGCAATAAAAACGCGCCGAGCTTTTCGCCTTCGCGCGCGCGCGAGGCAGAAAATTCACCTAAGCATGTTTTTACCGCGCCCAATAAATGGTTGCGTAGCTCATCGTCGCGATGACTGAAATTCGCCAACATGCCGCGCCATTGCAGCACTTCATGCACGCTCAAGCTCGCCGCGTTGGGCAAGCTGGCTTGTACTTGTGTATTCCACTGAGTGAGTTTTTGCAATAAATTTTGATTCAGTGCAATGCCGTTAGCGACATTGCGCGCGGCATAGTTGATGCGACATTCGATTTTGCCGCGTTGTAATTGCGTCGCGAGTAATTCGCGTAACGCACCTTCTAAACCGCGCAATTCATCGGGCATTTTTAGCTGCACGTCTAGATAGCGATAGTTCACCGCGCGCAGCTCGACACTCAGCGAGCCGCCGGCAAAATCGGCGTGGATATTGGCGTAGCCCGTCATGCTAAGTATCATTTTTTGCCTATATGAATGGTGATGTGTGTGGCGCGCCAGAATAAAAGGCTGTGCGGCGGGCGCGCATTATATTACGATTGCGCACTTTTCCGAGAGCTTAGGCTGCCATCTTCTGTATTTCCCCATGAAATTTTCTGTTCATCAAGCCAGCCTGATTGGCGACCGCAAATATAATCAAGATCGCGTGGCGTTTGCCTATAGCCAACACGCGGTGTTGATGGTGTTGGCGGACGGTATGGGCGGGCATTCGCATGGTGAATTGGCCGCGAGCATTGCTATTGAAGTGTTTGTTGACGCGTTCACGCGCCATGAGAATCACGCGTTTGTTGACCCGCAAGACTTTTTGGTGGCAACCATGCAAGCCGCGCATCAAGGCATCATGGGGTTGCCCAATGATAAAGATGTGGGCTTCCCTGGTACGACCTGTGTGGTTGCATTGATTCAAGACGGCGTGATGTATAGCGCGTATGCGGGCGATTCGCGTTTGTATGTGCTGCGCAATAAAGCGGTATTGCATCGCACGCGCGATCATTCCATGGTGCAGCAGTGGGTGGATTGGGGGGTGATTTCAGAAGAAGAAGGGCGCGTGCATCCGCGTCGCAACCAAATTACCAACTGCTTAGGCGGCATCGAAGAAATGTTTTATGCCGAATCGTGCGCAGCACTGCCTTTGCAATCTGGCGATCGCGTATTACTGTGCAGCGATGGACTGTGGGGTCCCTTCAGTGATGATGAAATTGCTAAGGCACTAAAAATTGCGAGTGATAGTGAGCTGAATAATCTGATGCTTGCCGCCTATCAACGCGAGGGCGGACGCTCCGATAACATCACGGGTGTGGTGTTAGCGTGGGGCGAGTCTCAAGACGATAAAGCCACCGAGCATATCGTGAGTGCCGTGTTAGAAATTGTGTAATTCGAGTATCCAGCCAGCTGGTTTTACCCGCCCGATGTTTCAATAAAATTATTATGTAGGAGACCGATTTGTCGGGTAATCGCCGCACTTAATCGCCCGACAAATCGCTCTCCTACAAGCCCCTTACCCCTTACCCCTTACCCCTTACCCCTTACCCCTTACCCCTTACCCCTTACCCCTTACCCCTTACCCCTTTTCCCTTTTCCCTATGCGCCCAAGTTCCCGTCAGCCCAATCAACTCCGCGATATTCGTATTTCCCGTCACTACACCAAACACGCCGAAGGTTCGGTGCTGATTGAGTGCGGCGACACCAAAGTCATTTGTACGGCGAGCGTAGAGGAAAAAGTTCCGCCGCATAAAAAAGGCTCAGGTGAAGGCTGGGTCACCGCCGAATATGGCATGTTGCCACGCTCGACGGGTAGCCGTATGAGTCGCGAAGCCGCCAAGGGTAAACAGTCCGGGCGCACCCAAGAAATTCAACGTTTAATCGGACGCAGTTTGCGCGCCGTGGTTGATCTAAAAAAACTTGGCGAGCGCACCATCCAAATTGATTGCGATGTGATTCAAGCCGACGGTGGCACGCGCACTGCCAGCATCACGGGTGCGTATGTCGCCCTGCACGATGCCGTGAGCGGCTTGCTGGCTAAGGGTTTGCTGGCGGAGACCCCGCTTAACGATTTTATAGCCGCGATTTCCGTTGGGATGGTTGAAGGCACGCCCGTGTTGGATTTGGACTACATCGAAGACTCCGCGTGCGACACCGATATGAACGTGGTGATGCTGGGCAGCGGACATTTTGTCGAGGTGCAAGGCACGGCGGAAGGCTATGCGTTTTCGCGTGATGAGATGAACGCGTTGTTGGATTTGGCGCAAAACGGCATTGTTGATTTAATAAAAATGCAGCGCGCAGTTTTGGCAAAGTAACAATTTTTTGTCCGCAGATTACGCCGATTAACGCAGATTTTTTATCGAGTTTTTGTTTCTAATCTGTGTGAATTTTGCGTAATCTGTGGATAAATTTTTCGTTTTTATCGGGAATAGCAAAATGAAAAAACTGGTTATCGCATCCAACAACCCAGGCAAGCTGCTTGAGTTTCAAACCTTGCTCGCACCGCTGGGCATCGAAGTGGTGACCCAAGCGCAACTCGGCATCAAAGAGGCCGAAGAGCCACATTTAACCTTTATCGAAAATGCCTTAGCCAAGGCGCGTCATGTTAGTCGGGAAAGCGGATTGCCTGCGCTCGCGGATGATTCGGGTATTTGCGTGAATGTTTTGAAAGGCTTGCCAGGCGTGATTTCTGCGCGTTTTTCAGGTTTGCCGAGCAATGACGAGCGCAACAACAAAGCCTTGCTACAAGCCATGCAAGCGCACACCGACCGTCGCGCACACTACGCTTGTGTGCTGGTGTTGATGCGCTCCGCAGGTGACGCGCAACCGCTGATTGCCGAAGGCGAATGGCATGGTGAAATCGCCCGCGAAGCGCGTGGTACTGGCGGCTTCGGCTACGACCCGCTGTTCTGGTTGCCAGAGCTAAACAAGATGAGTTCGGAGCTATCGCGCGAAGCAAAAGATGCGATTAGTCATCGCGGTAAAGCCATGAAAATTTTGCTGGAAAAATTGCAGTCGTAGGGTGGGCAAGCTTCACCTGCCCACGTTGTTTCCAAATGAACGGGTGGGCAGATGAAGCTTGCCCACCCTACAAATCTACAAAATCCCCCATGATTATCCATCCGCTACAACCCACCTTGCCTACCGCGCAAGCGTTAACCTTCAAGGCTTTGCCGCCGTTGTCTTTGTACATCCATATTCCTTGGTGTGTGAAAAAGTGTCCGTATTGCGATTTCAATTCGCATGAGACGCGCACTGGCGGCGGGGTTTCGGCTGAGCTGGAACAGCAATATGTCGCAGCCCTCGTGCGCGATTTGGAAATGGCGTTGCCGCAAATTTGGGGGCGCAAGGTTTATACCGTGTTCTTTGGCGGCGGCACGCCGAGCTTATTGAGTGGTGCTGCGATTACAGAAATTCTGCGTAATGTGCGGATGTTGTTGCCCTTAGATTTGAATGCGGAAATTACCTTGGAGGCGAATCCCGGCACGGTGGAAGCCAGTAAATTCGCGGCGTTCCGCGATGCGGGGGTGAACCGCTTGTCGATGGGCATCCAGAGTTTTAACGATGCGCATTTGCAAGCACTAGGACGCATTCATAGTGCCGCTGAAGCGCGTCGTGCGATCGAAATTGCGCAAGCGCATTTCGATAATTTCAATCTCGATTTGATGTATGCCTTGCCTAAGCAAACTTTGGCAGAGACCTTGAGCGACGTGCAAACAGCCTTGAGTTTCGCGCCCAAGCATTTGTCGTGTTATCACCTCACGCTAGAGCCGAATACGTTGTTTCACCGCAATCCGCCTAGCTTGCCAGACGATGATGCGAGCAGTGATATGCAGCAAGCTATCGAAAATTTATTGGCTGAAAATGGCTATGAACATTACGAAACCTCCGCGTTTGCGCAACCTAATCAGCGTGCCAAACACAATCTCAACTATTGGAAATTTGGCGACTATTTGGGTATCGGCGCGGGTGCGCATTCTAAGCTGAGTTTTCCCGATAAAATCATTCGTCAGGCGCGTTACAAGCAGCCACAAACCTATATGCAGCAAGTGTCGCAAGGCACGCCTATACAAACTGAAAACCAAGTGACGCGCGCAGAAATCCCGTTTGAATTCATGCTTAACGCGCTGCGCCTGAACGAGGGATTTGACGCGACGTTATTTAACGAGCGCACCAGCTTGTCTTTGCTGGCGATTCAGCGTGAATTGAATGTCGCTTCGCAGCGTGGTTTATTGTTTCGCGATCACCAACGTATCGCCCCCACAGCACAAGGGCGGCGTTTTTTGAATGATTTGCTGGAGATTTTTTTGGCGTAAAAAAACGCGCTGATTGCTCAGCGCGCTGTTGCGACAGCTTAAAATTTAGGCTTGTGCGCAACTAGTCATAAACTGTTTGCGTTCATCACCTTTCAGATGTTTCTTGTGTGCTTGTTTAGCACAAGATTTGCGGTTGTTGGATTTCGCTTTTGCCACGGCAGGGCTGCTAGTTGCGGCAGCTTGAGCCACAGGTTTGTTGCGATGTACAACTGGTGCGGGTGCGCTACCAGTATTCGCTACTTTTTGTGCTTCTACGGCCGCTTCATTTTTTGTCATGCACTCATTTATATAGCCAGGTTTGTTGACCCCAGCTTTTTTCATGTTTTTTTCATTTTGCACGCAGGTTTCATGCTTGTTTTGCTGCGTGACGGCTTGCACGTTAGCGGGTGCACTAACTTGTGCGAGACAATTGGTCAAAAAGGCTTGACGCGCTTCAGGCTTCATTTGCTGGCTTTTTGCCTCGCAATCCTGACCCACTTGTGCTGCTGATACGCCAAAAGATAATAATAAGCATTGCACTGCAAAAATAATACGTTTCATATTCAACCATCCTTAGTACGTTTAACGGACGCGCAGTGTAACCGTATTAAAAGTTCCCTGACAACCACCAAAATAACTAGATATTCTTTTTTTAGCTCAATTAGTTAAATTAAAGCCTTAGGTTTTATGGTGCGTGCTTGCTTTGTTCATAAAGTGCTTATGCAATATCAGCTTACTATTTGACCTATCAGCACTTTTCAACTTATAGTCAGGTCATGGAAAGTCAATTACACGCCCTTGAAATAAAACTTGCTCAGCTGCTTGCGATGAGTACGCAGCTGCGCGCAGAAAATCATCAGCTCCGTCAAGACTTGGCGCAAGCCCATAGTCAGCATCGTGTAATGGGCGACAATATGGATGCCGCTAGTGCACGCTTAGAAAAAATTCTCCTTAGTTTGCAGGATGACGTGCCATGAACGATGCAATTAAAGCACCAGTTAAAACGTTGGAGGTCAAATTACTAGACCGAGAACTGCGCGTTGCTTGTGCAGAAGAAGAGCGAGGTGAGCTACTGGATGCGGTAGCGTATTTAGATAATAAAATGCGTGAGATACGCGATGCGGGAAAAATTGCCAGCGTTGAGCGTATTGCCTTAATGGCGGCACTCAATATCACTCACGAATTACTTAAAACTAAAGTCGGGCGCGGATTTGATTTGGCTGACTTTACGCGTAGAATGAGCACTATGCAGGCAGCGATAGACGCGGCTTTAGCCGAACAAGATACGCTGTTTTAGTTTGTTCCCCTGCGGTGTTGGTGATTCATTATTCTCTGAACCAATAAGCTCTGCTTAAGGTTGCAACTTTTACCGTCGCTGTTGTGAATGTCCCTCGCGGATAATCCTGATGCGACTTAGACGCAACCCACTTGAACCCAGGTTCAAGATTTGAATCACTGGCACAGGCAGGGGACTTTTTTCTAATGCGACCTTACGAGGTCGCATTTTTTTCGTGATGACGAAAGGGCAAGCAAATGCGTTATTGGTTAATGAAATCCGAGCCAGGTGATGTCAGCGTTGAGCATCTCGCCAGCTTTGCTAATCAAACCGTGGCGTGGTACGGAGTGCGCAATTATTTGGCGCGCAATTTTATGCGTGACCAAATGACCATCGGCGATGGCGTGTTGTTTTACCACTCCAATTGCAAAGTGCCAGGTATCGCAGGCATTGCAAAAGTGAGCAGCGTCGCGTATCCCGATGCCACTCAGTTTGATAAGCAGAGCAAATACTTTGACGAAAAAGCCACACAGGAAACGCCGCGTTGGTTCAATGTTGATGTGCAGTTAGTGAAGAAAATTACACATATTGCGCTGGATGAAATGCGTCAGCATGAGGCGTTAGAAAATATGCGTACTTTGCAACGCGGCAATCGTTTGTCGATTACGCCCGTCGATCCTGCCGAGTGGAAATATATTCTGCAAAATTTGGTGCGCGACTGAGATGGAATGGTATGTCGCTTATCTGTTGCTTGGCGCGTTAGTGGGATTTTTCGCGGGACTGTTTGGTATTGGCGGCGGCTTGTTGCTCGTGCCAGTGCTGAGTTTTCTGTTCGAGGCGCAACACTTAGCAGGTCAGAACAATTTACATTTTGCGCTTGGCACCGCGATGGCGGCGATTCTTTACACCGCCGCAGCGAGTGCTCATGCGCATCAGCAGCAGGGTGCAGTGAATGCCAGCGTGGTGCGTAGTATGACACCAGCTTTGTTGATGGGTACGCTGCTTGGCACTTTGTTAGCAACGCAGATTTCAGCGCGTTACATCACCTTGTTTTTCGCACTGTTTGTCTATTGTGCCGCCGCGCAAATGTTAGTCGCGTTTAAGCCTAAGCCCACTCGACAACTGCCCAGTCGAACGGGGTTAAGTGTCGTGGGTGTGGGCATTGGTGCGATTAGCAGCTTGGTGTCGATAGGCGGTGGCACGCTGAGTGTGCCCTATTTAGTGTGGCATAACGTGCCGTTCAAACACGCCATCGGTACTTCTGCTGCACTAGGATTTCCAATCGCCTTAGGCGGTACAGTGGGCTATATCGTGACCGGTTTAACCTTAACAAACGCACCTAGCGGCGCATTGGGCTTTGTCTATTTACCAGCTTTTTTTCTACTCGCGGCGGGCAGTTTGTTCACCACCCCGCTGGGTGTAAAAGCCGCGCATCGTTTGCCGCTAAAATGGTTACGCCGCGCATTCGCTGTCTTGCTAGTGGTGTTGGCGAGCAAAATGTTGCTCAAGGTATTGAGTTAAAACAAGGCAAATGCCGCTTAATTATTTTTAGCACAGGTATTTCTAACACGGCTGCGCCGCTCCCCTCTTATTTTTACGCTAGCTATGAATCCTATTTCGCTACCTCACGCTTTGCTCAACATCGCGACCCAACATGTGCAAGATATTTTGTCCGCAGCAATTGAATATCACCCAGTTCAGCGCGCCCTACTGGTATTTGATGCTGATAGCGAGCTCGCCCTCATTTTGACTGAGGCATATCGTCGTTGTTTGCCTAACGCTAATTGCATCACCTTCAATACTCAATCTAGCCACGCAGTGTTAGCAGCGTTTGAGCAATTGGCGGCGGGCGATTTGGTGGTGTTGATTCAATCGACTAGTTTTCGCCTGAATGAATTTCGTATTCGTGTCGAACTGTTTAAACGCGGGCTAAAAGTCATTGAACATCCCCATCTGGGGCGTATGACGGGAGCCGAAATAGCTTGCTATGTGGATTCTTTAGCCTACGACCCTAGCTATTATCGGCGTGTTGGTGCGGCGTTGAAGCAGCGCATTGATGTCGCAGCCAACGCGCGCATCGACAGCGGTGCGGGGGCACAACTGCATTTCTCAACTGCGCTCGAACCCGCCAAATTAAATGTCGGTGATTATCACGAGATGGTCAATGTCGGCGGACAGTTTCCGATTGGAGAGGTGTTTACCGAAGCGCAAGATTTGCGTGCGGTGCACGGGCAGGTGCGTATTTTTGTGTTTGGTGATACGCGTTTTGCCGTGAACGAACCTGCGCAGCCGATTACTTTAGAGGTTGAGCAAGGGCAAGTGATTGCCGCGCACGATGCCACGCCAGAGTTCGAGCATGTCTTGGCGCAGATTCGTAACGATGAAGGATGCGTGTGGGTGCGTGAGTTAGGCTTGGGTTTGAATCGTGCGTTTACGCAACAACGCAAAGTGAGCGACATCGGCACATATGAACGCATGTGCGGTATCCACTTATCGCTAGGTGCGAAGCATGGCGTGTACAGCAAGCCTTATATTCGCCGCGCTACGGCGAAATATCACGTTGATGTATTTGCCGTGACCGAGGCGGTATGGCTTGGTGGCGAGCAGGTTTATCGGGATGGTGCTTGGATTGTTTAGCATCATTAGGCGCATCCCAGACTTACCTGCTGGTACAGGAGTCATAAATAAAAATAACAATTTATTCAATCTTTGATTGACCGAATAGGGCAGATGCACTATTATGCGCGGCCTTCGGAGAGGTGGCCGAGTGGTCGAAGGCACTCCCCTGCTAAGGGAGCATCCGGGCATAAACCTGGATCGAGGGTTCGAATCCCTCCTTCTCCGCCAAGGCAACTAATCAAAGTAACAAAACGCGCCCGTAGCTCAGCTGGATAGAGTACTTGGCTACGAACCAAGGGGTCAGGAGTTCGAATCTCTTCGGGCGCACCAATAAAATTAAGGAGTTAGGCGGAAACGCTTAACTCCTTTTTCTTTTAAAATTTGCTCGGGGGTAAACTCAGGGGTAAACCAAAAAATTACTAGGCTTCAAACTAGCTATGGATAAGCTAAGCGCATTAAAGAAATATTTCACGCTCGAAGAGGCTTGTCGGTACTTTTCAAAAAAATTCTGCAGCGATATTTCAATTTCTGATTTGCTGCACATCGCAATTGATGGGCACTTAAAGCTATCAATCAAATTATTCTATCCAGCTATTGGCAAAGCGGGCTGTCTTGTGCCTGTTGAGTCAGCATCATTTGAACTAATAGACCAGCCAAATGTTGAGCCATGGAAGCTTTACGACGGAACCGTGTTACTTAAGGATGGCAAGGAGCATAGTGTCATTGAGTGGTCGGATGATTTGATACCCATACTGGGCTTGTATGATTTTTTAATGCTCGGCTCAGAAACGGTTGACCTGCAAAAAATATATCTTGAATCTATCGGACTTCCTTCTCTCAAGGTGGTCGAGCAAAATTTTGAGGGCATTCTTTTACTCAATCGATTAGATGTCCCTATTCAATTGCAGCTTCCACCAACGGATGATGCCGGAAAAAAGATACAAAAAATTGAGAATGATGGTTTTGATGCGTGGTCGGAAAATCACAGTCCAAAATTGCAACTGCCAGAAAACTCGATAATTGTAATTCGAACTGAAGTTATTCATCAGTTTGTACAAAATATTCTCCATCCTAAACAGCAACAAGGTACGCCAACTGAGCGTGCGGCGCATGTCGCTAAAAGAGTGGGTGATGAAAAAGCGAAAGGAACAAAAAACTATCTGGAAGTGGTCGCTAATGAAGAAGGGGTGAGCACATCGCGCATCAAGCAACTAGTTAGAAAAACTAAGAATTTGCCACTAGAAAACAAATATAAAGATTTGATCATTAAGCCAAGGCAGTCTAGCTGCTAGCTTTAGCTAGGCTGCCTATCATATTAAAAATATATAGAATATACAAATGGTTGTGTGTTTTTATACTAGCTATATTGCAAGGTAGGTATCTAGCTAGCTCACTATAGTCGTCATGTTCAACTTGCCTCAAGGGTGCTTACATGATGATTACGATCAAACGAATTTCTGAAGTCAAAGCCGCCTGCGGCCTCTCCAAATCTACGATTTATATGAGAGTTAAAGACGGTCTGTTTACTACACCCGTAAAATTGGGCGGTCGTGCAGCTGGTTGGCCAGTTAGTGAAATAGATGCTATCAATGCAGCAAGGATTGCTGGTAAAAATAACGATGAAATACGTTCGTTAGTTCAAAAACTACTATCGGCCAGAAGTTACGGAATCTAGTCCCCTCCGTATTACTGTCCATGGCAGCCTTTTTGGATTGGGTGGCGGTGTCATTCCAAACTACGTCGCTTGATGACGAGCAAGTTATTGCGGACTCCTTCATCCGAGCTTCTGGACTTAAGGCCTCGTTCCAAAATGCGACGGGCAAAATTCTCACTGATTACTACGCAAAATCTGGGAGGACGCTAACTTCCGCTGGCACTTATTTGTTGCGCCTAAAAGGTTCCAACAAAATGCTGATAGTTATTTGTGGGAAGGATTGCGAATCAATTCAAAACTGGCAAGCAGTCCACGATTTATTAAGTCACTTAAATTCGGCAAAAATTTGCCGAGTTGATCTTGCTAGCGACTTTGAGCATCTGTCTTTAAGCGACATTGATGCTGCATATTCAAACAACCAGTTTTTCATAAAAGGGACTAATCCAGCCATTTCGCATATCGGGCAATTTGTTACTGATGATGGCGCGCCAAGAACCATAAATATAGGAAAACGCAGCAATGGGAAGTCCTTAAGGGTATATGAAATAGGACGGAAGCTTTCACTAATGAATAAAAATATCATTCGGCTAGAAGTTGAGTTGCGAGGGGTGGGAAGAGTCATTCCATTTGATGCCTTGCTAGACCCTCATTCATATTTTTGTGGTACTTACCCATTTTTGAAGCAGTTTCAAAACGATGGCACAAAGAAAATTGCCACTCTCGCTAAAGTTGCCGTAGCTAATTACAAAGGGCTAATTGAACATTTAAGTCGATCTTATGGGAAAGCCCTTAATCTAATGCGAGAAATCGAGGTTTCAGACACAGCAATTTTAGACCTGCTCGTGCGCCCGGGTTTCCCTCAAAATATATCCTTGCAAGACATCGAAGCACTTAAAAGACTTAAGTCGCAGCCAGAGTTACAGCCAGAGTCGATGGAGCTAAAAGTTTTACACTTGTTAGAAAGTAAACAATTATCTAAGTCCGTCATTTCTCAGATTTTGGGACAGCGAGTAATTTCTGGGCAGCTAAACAATGTCATTCGCAAATTAATTAAAAATCAATCAGTGGTATATACATTGCCAAGCAAGCCCAATAGCTCCCTGCAACAATATAAAATCACTGACGCAGGAAGGCTTAGTATTCGACCGATATGACACGTCCGGCGTAGCTATCCCGCACACCCCGTGGCAAAGGAGCTTAATGAGGATGCCAATTGCTTACTGTTTCCATTTGCCAAAATGGTTGGAGTCTCACTGTCATCAACTCGAATTATGGGGTCAATGATTTCTTCAGCCAAAGCAGACACCAGCAATAATTATGTGCCAGCTTAGCTGGTTAGCGAGGCGCGGGACGCGCCGATAAGCTCTGGCGCAGCCAGTTAAAGTTCGGCTACACCGATTGTTATGTGGCGTAGCCACTCTAAAATGCGGCACAGCCGCTTATGTGAAAACTACAGAGGCTTCCCAAAACCTAATTTGACCGCTCACTTGATTATTGTTACGATAATCAAGTGAAATCAAATCCAAACTCAAAATTAAGCTCGAAGTCTTCTCCATCTACCACTTATGGTGGCACGCGCCCCAGCGCAGGGCGCAAAACGGGTACGGGCTTATACGGCGAACCCACGCAGGTAATGCGCATCCCCCAAAGTGCCATATCTGTCGTAGATGAATTACTTGCCACCTGCAAATCGCGCCATCAGGCACAGCGGTTTCAAAACGACATTTTATTGCCCGACTTCAACAGCGCAGCGATTCATGCGCCATTATTTAGCCACAAAGTCGCGGCCGGTTTTCCATCACCCGCTGACGACTATGTCGAAGCGCGCTTAAGCCTCGATCAGCATTTGATTCGTCATAAGGAAGCGACTTTTTTTGTGCGTGCCAAAGGGAATAGCATGGTGGGCGCGGGAATTTTCGATGGAGATTTACTGGTCGTAGATAAATCGCTCACCGCCGCCTCTGGCGACATCGTGATTGCCGTGGTGGATGGTGACTTAACCGTGAAGCGTTTAATCAAGCGCGGTGATGTCGTCATCCTCCATCCAGAAAACCCGCGCTTCAAAGACATCGAATTCAAAGAAGGCCAAGAGCTGCAAGTGTGGGGTGTCGTCACCTCCAGCGTTAAGAAATTTATCTAAGCCCGCCATGACATTCGCGCTGGTCGATTGTAATAATTTTTACGTTTCGTGCGAGCGGGCGTTCAATCCCAAGCTAGAGGGTAAACCTGTTGTCGTGCTATCCAACAATGACGGTTGTGCCGTGGCGCGTTCTGCCGAGGTCAAAGCCTTGGGCATCAAGATGGCAGAGCCGTGGTTCAAGATCGAGAAGCTGGCCAAGCAGCATGGTGTCATCGCCTATTCCAGCAACTATGCGCTGTATGGTGATATGTCGGCCAGAGTGATGAGCTTACTGTCCACATTTTCACCGAAGCAAGAAATCTATTCCATCGACGAGTGTTTTTTAGATCTTGATGGGTTTGACCCATCATCGCTCATTGCGTATGGGCAAAAGATACGCAATGCCGTCAAACAAAATGTCGGCATTCCGGTGTGCGTGGGCATCGCCGATACCAAGACCTTAGCCAAACTAGCCAATCATTGTGCAAAAAAGGGATACGCTGGTGAAAACAGTGTGTGCGACTTCGGACGACTCACCGACTGGCAGCGCAGCGACTTGTTTACCAAAATCCCCGTCGGTGATGTTTGGGGTGTAGGTCGGCGCACCACGGAGGGATTGCAAAATATGGGCATCAACACCGTTGAGGATTTGCGTTGTGCTGACACTGAATACATCCGACAGCAGTTCTCTATCGTACTGGAGCGCACAGTCAAAGAGTTGAATGGCATTCGGTGCATAGAACTAGATGAAGTCGGTACGGCTAGACAACAAATTATCGTGTCGCGCTCGTTCGGCACACCGGTGATGAATTTAGATGACCTGAGTGAATCCGTTGCCTACTTCACCACGCTCGCCGCAGAAAAGTTGCGCCATGACCGATCCGTGACTTCGACACTGTGCGTGCAAATCAGAACCAATCCGTTTAGCGAGAAAGAACCCCAATATCAAAGCGCAAAGGTGATTACCTTGCCGTCACCTACCGATGACACCCTCAAGCTGGTCAACGCAGCTATGCGAGGTTTGAACGCTATTTACCGCTCTGGGTTTCGCTACAAGAAGAGCGGTGTGCTGCTGATGGCGTTGCAACCGAAAGAATCGGTTCAGCCGACGCTGCTCGATTACCATGCTGAGCAATCCAAATCAGACAACATGATGCGTGTGATGGACAGGATCAATAGCAAGATGGGGGCGGGAACGCTGAGTCTTGCCGCGTCAGGTATTGCAAAACGATGGGCAATGCGTAGGGAAAGTAAGTCACCCAGTTATACGACTGAGTGGAGTGAGTTGCCGGAGGCTTGGTGAAATGTCCTCAAATCGGCCTTAGCTGCCGGTGGCTTCTAGATGAGCCAATGTCCGTTACACCTACATCAGCAGCCTCATACGCAGACAGCCAGTCAAGTTCAGCCCAAAGTTATTAGGCTAAATGGTGTCTAGTGTTTCGGGATCGATTCAGCCCATGGCAAAATTGGCAATTTGCTAATTCCAATATCACGCAAATTTCCGACTCTAAATCTTTTGAAAAATACATGAATGACTGAAGATTAATAATCTCTAAATTTTGATAAGATTTGTAATGTAGTTGTGATTGAAAAGTGCTTAATGAATCAAGGATGTTCATCTAATGTTTTAGTTGACAAGGCTATTGCTTGTCCAATAGAATGAAACTGTTCCTCTTGCAATAAAGATTTTTTTATGGTAGGCGAGGAATTGGGCGAAGGATGATTTCGCCGAATACAGCCACCAGCTCAAGGTGGTTTTCGTTTTTTTGTTTTATTTTTACAACGGGTGAGATGATGGAAACTTCTTCAACGAACAACTTTGAAAGCTGGTTCGAAGGACAGAAGAAATTGGGATTGCGCGACATTAAGTTAGCTATTTCTTCTGGGAAAGATGCTTCTGTGCGTGCTGTTCAGCAGGAATTGCTGAACTCTGAGGCATTGTTGAACGCCGGAATGTGCGAGCCATTACCTGTAGCGACGTCTTTTTTAAACCCTAAAGTTAGGGCTTTGATTGATTCTGTGCGCGTTTAAATTTACTTAATCGCTCTATAACTAACAGGCACCTACGCAGGTGCCGTTTTTTTTATAACATAATGCCGAACAATCGAGAATACTATAATAATTTAGCCGTTACAGAGGCTCGAAAGCTGATTTCGAAAATTCGTGAGGTCAATAATTTTCCTAATGTTCCTCAATCTGGTGCCGATTTACGTGTAATGCCAGTGTACGAAGAGGAATATGAAAATCAGCCTGTACATTCCTTATTTAAATTTGCTCAGGATATAACCAAAGTATCTATTCAAGGCGTACCGCAAGAATATAATCACTTAGCTGCATATTACATAGAGTATTCCACTTCCAATGCTGATGCTTCAGATGACTCTGGCGTCAATAGAAGGATTGTTGTTTCAAGGCAAAATTACTGCTGGGCGCGTTTTTATCTGTGCAAGGAGTTAATGCATTGTTTTGTTCACGATACGGGAGAGCAGCGTGAGATATCCTCTACAAATACTCTCGATGAGTTATCGAAATTAATTGAGGAGCTATTGATTCGCTCCTCTGGGTGTGGAGCTCAAACCTTGGTGGATGAGGCAGCATATTATGGGGCATTAGAATTTATGATGCCTGACGATACATTGCCAATTCTTGCTGAAGTTTATAAAGTGCTTGCCAAGACAATGCCGGGGCAACTAGATCAAGTTTATGGGGTAATTGCGCACTTGATACGAGTTCCTGAGTTGTTCGTTAAGTACAAGCTGGATAAATATATCAAAACTCTTCCAAATATTACTCAGTAATTTACTCACTACTCTCCTTTTGCACTTCGTACAGTTTGCCGTGATGAGTGCAAATGTCAGAAAATAATTTATCTTGAATTTGCCACTTAGGGGGCGGAAGAATCCTCCATACGCAGTCCAATCACCACCTATGAACGACTCTAGCTGGTCATGAAACGGATAATCCAAGTAGACATTTCAGTAAACTTCCGATGTCTCTTATGGCCGAGCAGCCGCCTTTCATAATTGAAGGTGAATCCATCCCGACTTCCCCACAAATTCCGTGCATGGCGGTGTGGAGTCATTGTGGATATCCCGTTAATTGTCTTTGCGCTTAGCAAGATGGAGGGGCTGTGCAAATATTGATCACCATGCATTAGATAAAAAAATGCCCCCGTGTAATCGCACGAGGGCATAACCTCCTAACGAGGTGTCAAGATACACGTTTCAGGGAGGAGCTTCGCTAACAAAGGCTTAGCAGTTTTAGCGCATCCAAATCAGCTGCCTTTGCCAGCGTTGATAAGTAGAAATATTTGACGCAGATAAATCAGTCGCAGTATTCGCGATTAACAACATCACTTCGCTCGATGCTTGCCGCCCTTAGTGTAGTGGTCTAATAAAAAAGGACACCTCGATAGGGTTACTATTGACCTAGAGAGGAAGTAAAAATGAACAAGCAACGCAAGCAATACGAAGCCGCATTTAAGTTGGAAGTAGCGCGCATGGTGGTCGATCAAGGGCTGAGCATCGCGCAAGTGGTTAAAGACATGGGCATTGGTCGTACCGCAGTTTGTCGCTGGATTGAACAATACCGCGCCGAGCAACAAGGCAAGCCTGGCATCGGCAAACCGCTCACCGCCGAGCTGCAACGAATACGCCAACTGGAGAACGAGAACCGCCAACTGAAGTCGGATAACGCCATCTTAAAAAAAGCATCAGCCTTCTTCGCCCGCGAACTGAAATGATCTACAGCATGGTCAGTCAGCAAACGCAGAAGGCTGACATTCGCCAAACCTGCCGTGTATTACACGTCAGTCGCTCAGGCTTTTACGCTTCAAAGTGTCGGGCTAACAAGCCTAGATTGTGCCGCGCCAGCGTTCAGGTCAAAGCCGCTTTCACCAGCAGTCACCAGGCTTACGGCAGCCGTCGTATCGTGCAGGAATTACAGGCACAAGGCGTGGCTATTGGACGTTTTAAAGTGCGTCGTTTAATGCGTGAAGCAGGGCTTAAGCCCGTGTGGAAGCGTAAGTTTGTTAATACCACCGACAGCAAACATGATTTACCCGTGGCAGAGAACCTCTTGGCGCGGCAATTTAACCCACCGCTGTCGAATCAAGCGTGGACCTCTGACATCACCTACATCCGCACCAAGACGGGCTGGTTGTATTTGGCGGCGGTGATGGAATTACATTCGCGCAAAATCATCGGCTGGGCGATGGACGCGACCATGCCAGCGGAGCTGGTGTGCCGAGCATTGCGCATGGCGATTGGGCAACGACAACCGCAAACTGGCTTGATTCTGCATTCAGACCGAGGCAGCCAATATGCCAGCCATGAGTATCAAGTGTTGTTGAAGCAGCACGGCATGATTTGCAGCATGAGCCGTAAGGGAAATTGCTGGGACAACGCGGTGATGGAGCGGTTCTTCTTGAATCTGAAGATGGAGCGGGTATGGCAACGGGAATATGCGAATCAGTTGGAAGCGAGGAAAGACGTGACGGACTATATCGTGGGGTTTTATAACTGCGTGAGACGACACGCGGCGTTAGGCAATGTCGCGCCGATTGTGTTTGAGCAGCAAGCAGCAAAATGTCCTATCGTCGTGTCCGAAATTACTTGACCACTACATCTCCAGTTACTGCAACCGCAACCCCTGAATCGTTGCCTTTAACCTTATTAGTGAATTCGTTAACTGAAAATCCTTCTTTAGATTGGCTGGCTGTGATCAATTGAGCCTAGGCTTATTGGCCATTTTTCTAGTTAGCAACTGCCGAAAAATTATCAACTGAAACTGAAAAAACTAAAAAAGAGCACCCAACAATAAGCTGGGCGCTCTTAATACACTTCATACTGCGCTGCTGCGCTTATTAACACATATTAATTGAAACCTCAGGAGCTACTTTCCAACACAACAATGTTGGTTTAACACTCGTAGCATCATCTTCTGGTTGGCGGAATATTACAGCCTCAAGCTCTATCCCTCTGCCATATCCAACACGTTTCAGCCCATCCCCACACAAAAAAATGGCGATTTGACCAAGTCCAGGAGGAGTAAATTCATAGCTTATCCAAGGGTTTGAAGGGTCATCACTACAAGTCAAAAAATCACCATTATCTAAAGCAACAATCATCGCATTCTCCATTTTTATAAATGAGACAAAAAATTCGTAGCCCACAGGGCTGCATAAATCTGTTGTTCATCAAGAAGATGAAATTTGCGGGTTGATAAAAATCATGAACCCGAAAGTGCGCTGCGAAAGTCGGGCAAGTCAGCGGGGGCTAGGCAAGCAAAGTTTTTTGCTTTGGGGGCTATCCGTCAGGGCGGCGCGATATTCGGCTTCGGTTTGGAGTGGCGCGTTAGCTTTCATAATGGTGGCGGCATGAAAGAATTTCTAAATCCGCGTCCGTTACCTGATAGACAAGGCGGTTAACGTCATCTATGCGGCGCGACCAATAACCCGATAAATCACCGCGCAACGCTTCGGGCTTGCCTATGCCTTCAAACGGACTACGCGCGGCTTCATTGATTAGCATGTTGATGCGCTTTAGCGTTTTTTTATCTTGCCCTTGCCAGTACAGATAATCGCTCCACGCGTCAGCGGTAAATGTCAGTAAGCGCGCCATTATTCGGTTATCAGTTCGCGGCGTTGTGCTTTGCCTTCGCGGGATTGTTTAATTGAGCGGGCAAGGTGCGCGGCATTAGCGGGATTGCTAGTCAGGTAGAGTGTTTCCATGATGCCGTTGTAAGCATCTAGCGACATAACAACCGCATCGCCATCAGCATCGCGGCGGCTAATAATCGTAATGTCAGCATCTTGAATCACGCCATCTAAAACCGCTTTCAATGAATTGCGCGCGTGAGAATAAGTAACCACTTTCATTTTTTAGCCCCTTTAACTTGTCGAATTAGTTGTACAAGTATATTCCCGTAGATTGTCCTAGGCAAGCCTAGCTTTTTTGCTTTCATGCTAAACACACCCGCCGCCATGGTTAGGCAACTTTCAAGCTCACAACATTTTGCGCGTGAATAATCGCCTCGATTCGGTTGCCTAGCTTTTCCCACGCTGCGCGCTTTTCGTCCGCGTAATCGTCCAACAAATACGAGCGGTCAACTTTTGAGCCTATGGCGTGATTCTGGCAAAGGTTAATGACTTCGCGGCTAATCTTTAGCTTTTGCATCATGGTCGCGCCCGTCCTGCGCAGGTCGTGCGGTGTCCACTCTCTATCCCCTAATGCTAGGCTGTTATTCTCTACGCGGCACTGCAATTTATGCGCGCGTTGTTTGAATTGCACTTGTCTATCACCGACCTGTTTAGATACCGATTTAACGCAAACATGCCCGTCAACATAGCGCGCAGGAAAAGCGTGTGCGCTGTTGCCCGTCAGGGTGTGAAGTTGCTTAAATTGGGCTAGTGTGAAGTCGGATAAATAAACGAGTTGGTCGCGCTTTTTGCCGCGCTCGCCTTTGGTGTTTGCCGCTGGAATAAACCACACGCGGTTTGCAAAATCTACATGCCGCCATTCTGTCATTAGCAGTTCACCAATGCGGCATAACGTGCCTAAACACAACCATAAAGCAATCTGCGCTTCTTGCTTTAGCGGTCGTTCAATGCCGTATTTGTTGGGCGCGTCCGTGTAGTTTTGTGCTTGCGTGTTGAAAATGCTGTGCAATCGGTAAATCTCTTCGATGCTCAATAAGCGGTCGCGTTCTTTGGTGTAATCCTTTGGGGTTAAATCTGCGACGGTTACCAGCTCGGCGGGGTTGCCATCAATCAATAGCGCGCGCCACGGTTTACGCTTTTCCGCCCAACGCAACATTTGCCCAATGTCTTTTGAGAGTTCAACCGCCGTCGCGACTTTGCCCGTGGCGATGATTGCCCGATATAAATCACGCAAGTGGTGTTCGCTTAAATGCCGCACTTCGATATTGCCTAGCGCGGGCATCGCGTGTTTGCCAAACGATTGCATGATGTATTTGTTGCTATCGCTACGGCTTACACCATCCTTAATCCATGCCGCGTATAGCGCACTGACTGGTAAGGCTTGCATATCCACTGCGCGCGCCGCTTCTACGCGCTGCGCTTCAGCTTCTATCACCGCCATCACGGCCGCTTGCGCTTCGATTTTGGCGGCTTTCTTTTCAGTGCGTGGATCAACACCCGCTTTGACTAAATCGCGCGCTTTATTACGCTCGTCACGGATAGCTACCATATCGTTTGCAGGATAAGCCCCACAATAGTGCCAAGCGACTTTATCGAGCCACTTGAACGCGAACCTAAAATGTATGGATACCGCTTCTGAGAAGCGAACCTCGCCAGACAGCCCGTCACTGTCATTTAAGGTGTCGCCCTTCCACTCAGACTTAATGGCATCCAACTCTTTGATTGTCCATTTAGAGCCTTTTCCAGATTTGGGGTATCGAGTCACTATATTCACCTGATGAGTTCGGCGGGGGTAAACTGGGGGGTAAACCAGCAGCGGGTTTTTATCGTATCACTTTAAACTGTATTGGACTTCACACATGTCGCGTGATACATTACAACAGCCTGTTTTGTTTGGTATTATTAGTTTAATACAGTTCAAAGAAGTCCGATATAGATTTATTCCAATTCCTTCAGTAACTTGCTACGAACCAAGGGGTAAGGAGTTCGAATCTCTTCGGGCGCACCATATAGAACAAGGGCTTACAGTTTAACCGCTGTAAGCCTTTTTTCTTTTCTAGCCGCCATGGGTTCACCCATGGGTAGCTAATCCCCATCTTTTTCCTCGCCGTTCTTTCAAAAGTAACGCCATCCCTTTTTTTAGGGGAGAGCTGACTATAGTTGCTTATATTGGTTTGTCCGTGCAACGCGGATACGAACAGCCTCGTAAAAATACATAGTCATTTAACCACAAACAACTTTAGCATACTGCTCTAATTCATTGCTTTATAAGTACATTTAAGCATCGCATTGCCTCCTACTAAGCCTTTGTCTCATAAAGAAAAATGCTTACTTTACCCTTGACCCTGCTGTTCTATTTCAATATAGTGGGTGTAAGTGGTAAAAAGTGGGTAATTGTGGGGTAATGGAAATGTTCCAAGGCGCGGTGCAGCTTAATTTAGATAGCAAAGGTCGGCTGGCAGTGCCAGCCAAGCATCGTGACGCTTTGCTGACGGAGTGCGCTGGTTTGTTGGTGTTGACGGCAGATGCAGATGGTTGCTTGTTGGTCTATCCGCAAAATGTCTGGGAGCCGATACACGCCAAGCTCAATAAGCTTTCCTCCTTTAATGCGCGTAGTCGTGCGCTGCAACGTTTGCTAGTTGGTAATGCGGAAGAGTTGCTGATGGACGGCGCAGGGCGCGTGTTGATTTCGCCTAATTTGCGCAGCTATGCCGCGCTGGATAAGCGCGTGATGTTGGTGGGGCAAGGCAATAAATTTGAATTGTGGGATGAGGCTAAGTGGCACGCCCAGCAAGCGGCGGGTTTGGCGTTGATGAGTGGCGATTTGCCTGCTGAGTTAGATGGATTTTCTTTGTGAGTGACAGCTTAATTCACACCACGGTGCTGCTTGCTGAAGCGGTGGATGCGCTGGCGATAAAGCCTGACGGTATTTATGTGGATGGTACGTTTGGGCGCGGTGGGCATAGTCGCCGCATTCTGGCGCAGTTAGGTCGTGCAGGTCGTTTGATTGCCTTGGATAAAGATTTAGCGGCGATTGCTGAGGCGCAAAAAATTACCGACCCGCGCTTTCAGATTGTGCATCGCGGTTTTATGAATTTAGCTGAGGTATTGCAAGAGCTTGGGGTTGCTAAAGTCGATGGCATTTTGTTGGATTTGGGTGTCTCCTCGCCGCAGCTAGATGAAGCATCGCGTGGTTTTAGTTTTCGGTTCGATGCGCCGCTGGATATGCGTATGGATACCAGTCGCGGCATAACCGCTGCGCAATGGTTGGCAACAGTAGATGAAAAATTTCTAGCGGAGGTGATACGTGATTACGGCGAAGAACGGTTTGCTAAGCAGGTTGCAAGAGCGATTGTTGCGGCGCGCGCAATTCAACCTATTCTCACCACGAAGCAGCTCGTCGAGCTGGTTGGTCAAACGGTACGCACCCGCGAGTCTGGGCAAAATCCGGCGACACGGACTTTTCAGGCTATACGGATTTATATCAACCAAGAGCTCGAAGAGCTTGCGCGCATCTTGCCTGACTGTGTCACGCAGCTAAAACCACAAGGACGCTTGGCGGTGATTAGTTTTCATTCGTTGGAAGATCGCATCGTGAAACACTTTATGCGTGACATGGCAGAGGGCGACAAATTACCGCGCAATGTGCCGATACGCGCCAGCGAAGTGCCCGCAGGGAGAATGAAATTGTGCAGCAAGGCAATACGCGCGAGTGCCGACGAGTTAAGTGTTAATCCGCGTGCGCGTAGTGCGGTGTTGCGTGTGGCGGAGCGTAGTGATGTCAATTAGTACGCGCTTGAATTTGTTGCTGTTGTTGCTAGCGATGTTGTTGGCGTTGAGCTTGGTCACTGCGCAGCATCAGGCGCGCAAAACGCTGCAAGTGTTGCAGCAAGAAAAAGAGCATGCACAGCAAATGGAAGTGGAGTGGGGGCAGTTGCAGCTGGAGCAAAGCACTTGGGCTGCGCCCGCCAGAATTGAAAAAATCGCTGTGCAGTATTTGCAAATGCAGCGACCCAAAAATGGTGAAGTGCAATTTATACAGCCGAAATAGCGGGCGAATAAAGCCATGCTAATCAGGTAGAGCGGAGTAAAAAAATAACCATGAATTACGCGACCAAGCACACAGCAAACAGCCCGGCAAAACTGCCAGGCTGGCGTGCGTCTTGGTTGTTCTTGATTTTGGTTGCTGGGCTGCTGGGCTTGTTAGGGCGCGGGCTTTATTTACAAGGCATCAACAATGATTTTTTGCAGCAAAAAGGCGATGCGCGTTATAGCCGTGTAATTGAAGTGAGTGCGCATCGCGGCATGATTAGCGATCGTAATGGTGAAGTGTTGGCGGTGAGCACGCCTGTGCAATCGGTTTGGGCAAGTCCTGCGGATGTGGAAATTACGCCCGCGCAAAACAAAAAATTAGCCAGTTTGCTGGGCGTGAATGAAGGCGTATTGCGTAGCCAACTTAGCGATAGTGCGCGCGACTTTGTTTATTTGAAAAGACAAATCTCGCCTGACGATGCGCAGCGTGTCACGCGTTTGAATGTGCCTGGGGTGTCGTTGCAAACTGAATATCGTCGCTACTATCCCACAGGCGAAGTCGCTGCGCAGTTGTTGGGTTTTACCGGACAAGACGATAACGGCCAAGAAGGATTGGAGTTGGGTGCGCAAGCGCAACTGGGTGGTAAAGCGGGTAGTCAGCGCGTGATTAAAGATCGACGTGGGCATATCGTGGAAGATGTGGCGAGCTTGCGCGCGCCTAAAGCGGGCAATGATGTACAGCTCAGCATAGACAGCAAAATCCAATACTTAGCCTATCGCGAGCTGCAAGCGGCGGTGCAAAAACAGCAAGCCAAAGCAGGGGCGGTGGTGGTTTTGGATGCGCGCACTGGCGAAGTGTTGGCACTCGCCAACTATCCTAGTTACAACCCCAATAATCGCGCCAAAGTCAGCCCTGCAGCGATGCGTAATCGCGCGGTGGCCGATTTGTTTGAGCCGGGTTCTACGCTCAAACCCTTCACCGTAGCGACTGCCTTGGAGCAAGGCAAAGTACAGGCGGATACGGTGATCAATACCGAGCATGGCGTGTGGAGCGTGGGCGGTAAAAAAATCCATGACAGCCATCCCGAAGCCAGCTTGACCGTAACGCAAATCATCCAAAAATCCAGCAACGTCGGTGCGGCAAAAATGGCGTTGATGTTAGAGCCTAAAGTGCTGTGGCAAAGTTTGTCGGACAGCGGCTTTGGTGAACGTACGGGCAGCAATTTTCCAGGCGAAGCAGCGGGAAAATTACGCGACGCAAAAACTTGGCGACCCATCGAGCAAGCGACTATGGCTTACGGACACGGCATCTCCGTGTCGTTGTTGCAACTGGCACGCGCCTACACAATTTTTGCCGAACAGGGCGAATTACAAAGCGTCTCTTTACTTAAATTAGATGCGCCCAGCGTGGGCAAAAAAATCTGGTCGGACAAGACTGTCGCGGCGATGCGTAGCATGTTGGAAAGCGTCGTCATGCCAGGCGGCACAGCACCTTTGGCGCAAGTGGCGGGTTATCGCGTGGCGGGTAAAACAGGCACGGCGCACAAATTAGCCAATGGCAAATATGTCGATAAATATGTCGCATCCTTTGTTGGTTTCGCGCCTGTTTCCAAGCCGCGCATCATTGTCGCGGTGATGATAGATGAGCCCAACAACGGCGAGTATTACGGCGGCATCGTCGCCGCTCCGGTGTTTAGTCAAGTTGCAGGACAAACTTTGCGCGAGCTCAATGTCCCTAACGATGCGCCGCCAGGTAACGTCATTGCGCCCCCTGCTGAAGTTATCAAGGAGGAGGTGTGATGAACACGCTTTATAGCCAACTCCTCGCCCTGAATTTACCCATTGAACATTTGGTTGCCGACAGTCGCGCTGTGAAATCTGGCGACACTTTTTTGGCGTACCCAGGCGATCTAAATGATGGTCGTAAATTCATTGCACAAGCTATTGCGCAAGGCGCGAATGCGGTGTTGTTTGAAGCGAGCGATTTTGTGTGGGACGAGGCGCAGCAAATTCCTCATTTAGCGGTTAAAAATTTGCGTGAACAAGCGGGCGAATTAGCCGATGCAATTTATGCGCACGCCACAAAAAAACTGTGGATGGTCGGCGTGACTGGCACGAACGGCAAGACTTCGACGACGCATTGGATTGCGCAAGGCTTGCAGGACGCGGGCAAAAAATGCGCGCTGATTGGCACGCTAGGCAACGGTTTTCCTGATGCGCTACACGCCAGCGCGAACACCACGCCCGAAGCGATTTATGTACACAAGCTGTGTGCGGATTTTGTGAATCAAGGCGCGGCGGCAGTAGCGATGGAAGTTTCTTCGCACGCGCTAGACCAAGGTCGCGTCAACGGCGTGCATTTCGATGTGGCACTGCTGACCAATATCAGCCGCGATCATCTCGATTATCACGGCGACATGGCGAGCTACGCCGCGACCAAACGCAAATTTTTTGAGGTTGCTTCGTTGCAGTCCGTAGTGCTGAATTTAGACGATGCGCAAGCGGTGGCGTGGGCGGATGAGCTGGTAGCGACAGGCAAAAATGTGGTCGGTTACGGCTTATCTGATGGCGCGATGCAACACGCCACACGCTTAAAAATTCGCATGGTGTATGGCAATTTGAACGCCGTGAATGCGCATGGTTTACAACTCGACATTCATAGCTCATGGGGCGCGGCACAGCTGACCAGCCAATTAGTGGGGCGTTTTAATGCCGAAAATTTATTGGCGGTGCTAGCGGTGTTGTTAGTCAGCAAAATTGAATTGTCTGCTGCCGTTACGTCGTTAAGCCGCGTACACGCGGTGGCAGGGCGGATGCAACGCCTAGGCGGAGCGGGTGTGCCTAGCGTGATTGTCGATTACGCACACACGCCCGACGCGCTGCAAAAAGTGCTGCAAACTTTGCGTGAAATGAGCGATGCCAGCGACGGCAAGCTCATCTGCGTATTCGGCTGCGGTGGCAATCGTGATGCGGGTAAACGTCCTCTGATGGGCGCAATCGCCGCAGCCTTAGCCGATCGTTGCATCGTTACCTCCGACAATCCGCGCGATGAAAATCCCGCCGAAATTGTTGCCGAAATTGTCGCGGGCATGAGTACACATAAACACAAAACCATGTTGCAACGCGATGCCGCGATAGCGCACGCCATCGCCCACGCCCAGCCCAATGACATCGTGTTAATCGCGGGCAAAGGTCACGAGGATTACCAAGAAATTAGCGGCGTGCGCCATGCTTTTAGTGATGTAAAAATCGCGCAGCGCGCCCTGCAAAACTGGCCAGCCGAGGTGTCAGCATGATGCGTTTATCCCAAATCGCCGCCGCGTTGGACGCGCAACTTATCGGCGCAGATGTGACCTTTAGCAGCATCAACACTGACAGCCGAAAAATTGTCGCGGGCGATTTGTTCATCGCGTTGCGCGGCGAAAAATTTGATGGCGCGGAATATGTTCTCAGCTCGTTAAAAATGGGCGCGCTGGCGGCGATTGTGAATCAGCACAGCTACGCTGCATTGCGCGCAGATTTACCTGAAACAGCCGCGCTGTTATTGGTCGCCGATACCCGCATCGCACTCGGCAAACTGGCGGCGTTTTGGCGTGCGCAGTTCGATATTTTGCTGGTGGCGATTACTGGCAGCAATGGCAAAACTACAGTGAAAGAAATGCTCGCGGCGATTTTGCGTGAACACGCAGGCGACACGGTGTTGGCGACGCAAGGCAATTTTAATAATGACATTGGGATGCCGCTGACCTTGCTTAAACTGAACGAGCAACATCGCTATGCGGTAATCGAAATGGGCATGAATCATCTTGGTGAAATTGATTATTTAACGCGCTTAGCGCAGCCCGATGTTGCCTTAGTCAACAACGCCGCTGGCGCGCATTTGCAGGGCTTAGGCACGATAGAAAATGTGGCGCGCGCCAAGGGTGAAATTTTTGCAGGCTTAAAAAATAATGGTGTGGCGATTATCAATGCCGATGATGCGCACGCTCAGGTGTGGCGCGATTTGGCGGCGCAACATCGCTGCCTAGATTTTTCACTCGACCATGCTGCCAGCGTGCAAGGACAGTGGGCAGCACAAGGCTTTGGCGGTGTGTTGCACGCGCTCACGCCCGTAGGTGAGCTGCATGTTTTGCTGCGAGTGCCGGGCGCGCATAACGCACGCAACGCACTCGCCGCCGCGTCTGCCGCGATTGCTTTGGAGATTCCACTGGTGACCATCACCCAGGCTTTGCAAAATTTTGCTGGTGTGGCTGGACGCTTGCAACGCAAGGCGGGCTTCGCGGGCGCGACTTTGATAGACGACACCTATAACGCTAATCCCGCTTCGATGCGCGCCGCACTGGAAGTGCTGGCAGCGGCTGCTGGTCAGCGCATTTTTGTGTTGGGCGATATGGGCGAATTAGGCGATGACGCAGCGCAGTTTCATCGCGACATCGGTCGTGCCGCGCGTGATTTAGGCATAGCAAAATTATTTGCCTTAGGCGAATTAAGCCAAGGCGCAGTCGCTGAATTTGGCGCAGGTGCACAGCATTTTGCGACGCTAGAAAATCTATGCGCTGCATTAGCAGGCGAATTAAATAAAAGCACCACGGTATTGATTAAAGGCTCGCGCTTTATGCAGATGGAACGCGTGGTTAAAAGTTTGGAAAGCGGCAAGTTGTAAGTTGGACGGCACTGCGTGCCTTGGTGGTAAGTGGAGAAAACAGTGTGTCGGGTTTCCCACTTACCACTAAGGCGCAACGCGCCGCCCCATTTACCACTCCCCCTATAAAAAGGAGATTCACTAAATGTTATTAGCCTTAGCACAATGGTTGGCACTCGATGTACGCACTTTTAGTGTGTTCAATTACATCACGCTGCGCGCGGTGATGGCGGCGATGACAGCGTTGTTGATTTCGTTCGCGCTGGGACCATGGATGATTAGAAAATTAAGCGCGATGAAAATTGGTCAGTCGGTGCGCAGCGATGGACCGCAAACGCATTTGGTTAAAGCGGGTACGCCGACCATGGGGGGCGCGCTAATTTTGACTTCGATGGCGATAACGACTTTGTTGTGGGCGGATTTAAGCAACGCTTATGTGTGGGTCGCGCTGCTCACCACCTTGGGCGTGGGTGCGATTGGTTGGGTGGATGACTATCGCAAAGTGGTGCATCGCAATCCCGATGGTTTGTCGGCAAAAGCAAAAATGTTTTGGCAGTCGTTGATTGCCTTAGCGGTCGGTGCGTTTTTGTGGTCGCACGCCACATTGCCCGCACACACTGAAGTCATCGTGCCGTTTTTCAAACATTGGGTTCTCCCTTTAGGCATGGTCGGCTTCATGGTGCTGGTGTATTTGGTGATTGTCGGTACGAGCAATGCGGTGAATTTAACCGACGGTTTAGATGGCTTGGCGATTATGCCGACGGTGATGGTGGCGAGTGCGTTGGCGGTGTTTGCCTATGTCGCAGGCCATGCGGAATTTTCTAAATACTTAGGCGAGCCTGCGATTCCTGGCGCGGGTGAATTGGCAATTTTCTGTGCCGCGATTGCGGGTTCAGGCTTGGCATTTTTGTGGTTCAACGCCTATCCCGCCGAGGTGTTTATGGGCGACGTGGGCGCGTTGGCATTGGGCGCAGCGTTAGGCGTAGTCGCGGTGATGGTGCGTCAAGAGTTGGTGCTATTCATCATGGGTGGCGTGTTCGTGGTGGAAGCGGTGTCGGTGATGTTGCAAGTGAGCTGGTTCAAATACACCAAAAAGCGTTTCGGCAAAGGCGAACGCATTTTGTTAATGGCTCCCTTGCATCATCACTTTGAACAAAAAGGCTGGAAAGAAACGCAAGTAGTGGTGCGCTTCTGGATTATCACGATGTTGCTAGTCTTAATAGGACTGGCGACTTTGAAGTTGCGGTAAGGGGTGAGTGGGATGGCGCGTTGCGCCCCACTTCCCGAAGTTAAGGAACTACTTTGAAACTATGGTCTGACAAATTCGTTTTGGTACTCGGTCTCGGTGAGACAGGGTTATCCATGCTGCGCTATTTAAGGGCGCAGGGCGCGCGGCTGCGCGCGGCGGATAGTCGCACTGCGCCAGCGAGTTTGGCTGTCGCCGCGACCTACGTTCAGCCTGAGCAAATTTTCTGCGGTGCATTTAGCGACGCGTTGTTTGACGACATAGATTGCATCGCGATTAGCCCCGGTGTGCCGCTCGCCGATTCTGTGGTCGCCAAAGCTATCGCGCGCGGCATTCCTGTGGTTGGTGACATCGAATTGTTCGCGCAACAGCTAAAGCAGGATTCAGGATTCGGGATTGAGGATGTTGCCACGCGCGACGTGCACAGTGAGCTTGCTAATCCCGCATCCCGCATCCCGAATCCTTTCTCTAAGGTTATCTCCATCACGGGCAGCAACGGCAAAACCACGGTGACTTCTTTGGTCACGCATCTGTGCCAAGTCGCGGGTTTGGATGCCGTGGCGGCGGGCAACATTTCACCAGCGGTGTTGGATGTGATGATGCAGCGCGGCGCGGTTCAGCCTGATGTGTGGGTGTTGGAATTATCGAGTTTTCAATTGGAAACCACAGCGAGTTTGCGTGCCGCAGCGGCAACTATTTTGAATCTCAGCGAAGACCATCTCGATCGCTATGACGGCATGAAGGGCTATATCGCAGCTAAGGCACGCGCCCTGCTGGGTTGCCAATTACAAGTGCTGAATCGCGACGATGTGGCAACTTTGCAACTGGCGCAGCAAGATGCGGCGACAGTCACTTTTGGTTTAGATGCGCCCACGTGCGAACAAGATTTTGGCGTGGCAAGGTTCGATGGCGAACTGTATTTGTTGCAAGGCACGCAACGCTTGATGCGCGCCAATGAATTGCAATTGAGCGGGCTGCATAACGTGGCGAATGCCTTGGCAGCATTGGCGTTGTGTCGCGCGCTAGATTTGCCGATGGCAGCGTTATTGAATGGGCTGCGCAGCTTCAAAGGCTTGGCCCATCGCGTTGAAAAAGTCGCCGACATTGCTGGCGTGACTTACTACGATGATTCCAAAGGCACTAATGTCGGTGCAACCGTTGCCGCCTTGCAGGGATTGGGTTGCAAAGCGGTGTTGATTGCGGGCGGGGAGGGCAAAGGACAAGATTTTGCGCCGCTGGCTGCTGCGGTAAAAAATCATGCGCGCGCGGTGGTTGTGATTGGGCGCGATGCCGAGTTAATCGCCGCTGCCCTCGCGACCACCGCCGTCAAAATTGAACGCGCTGCCGATATGCCCACCGCCGTACAAGCCGCAGCATGCTTGGCACAAGCAGGTGATGCGGTGTTGCTGTCGCCCGCTTGCGCCAGCTTCGATATGTTCCGTAACTACGAGCATCGCGCGCACGTTTTCATCACGGCGGTGCAAGCGTTAACCCCCTCCTCCCAATTGTCAGAGGGAAAAAATATCGCGGAGGGCGCATGGTCTCATTAGTCAAAACAGGCGCGCGTCCACCGCAGACGCAATTCGACGAGCTGTTGCTGTGGGTGTTCGTCGCGCTCTTGTCGATCGGTCTAGTGATGGTCTATTCGGCTTCCATCGCCACCGCCGAAGCCAGCAAATTCACGGGCTACCACGCCAGCTACTATTTAATTCGGCACGGCATTTTTATCGCGCTGGGCGTGATTGCCGGCATCGCTGCGTTTCAAGTGCCGCTGCAAATGTGGCAAAACTTGGCCATGCCTTTATTCGCCATCGGTACGGTGTTGCTGGTGCTGGTGCTGATTCCGCATGTCGGTCGCGAAGTCAATGGCAGCAGGCGTTGGCTGTCCTTATTCGTTATCAATTTGCAACCCTCCGAGTTGATGAAATTATTCGCAGTGTTGTATGCCGCCGATTACACCGTGCGCAAAGCGCATGTTGGACACAAATTTTTGCAAGCCTTTGTGCCGATGTTTTTGGTGATGGGCGTGGTCGGGACATTGTTGTTACTCGAACCTGACATGGGCGCGTTGGGGGTGATTACCGCGATTGCGATTTGCACTTTGTGGCTAGGCGGCTTCAATCTCAAAGTGTTTGGTTTGTTGTTGTTCGCTTTGCCTACCGTCTTTATCGCCTTGGTAGTTTCATCGCCGTATCGGATGCAGCGCGTGATTGGTTTCCTCGATCCGTGGTCAGACCCGTATGGCAAAGGTTACCAACTTAGCCACGCGCTGATTGCCTTTGGACGCGGCGAATGGTTGGGCGTGGGCTTGGGTGCGAGTGTGGAAAAATTATTTTATTTACCCGAAGCGCACACCGATTTTTTAATGGCGGTGATCGCTGAAGAATTGGGGCTAGTCGGCGTGACAGCGGTGTTGCTGTTGTTTATGTTGGTGGTGATACGCGCGTTTCAAATTGGTCGCCAAGCGGCATTTTTGGAACGCAACTACGCCGCACTGGTCGCGCAAGGCATCGGCATTTGGATCGGCGTGCAAGCCATGATTAACATCGGCGTAAACATGGGCGTGCTGCCCACCAAAGGTTTGACCTTGCCGTTCTTGAGCTTTGGCGGCAGCGGCATCGTGGTGAACTGCATCGCAGCGGCAGTGCTGCTCCGAGTGGATTATGAAAACAGAAAAGCCGCGCGGGGACTGCCGCTATGAAAATCAGGATTGGGGATTGGGGATTGAAAAGCAGGATTCAGGATTCGGGATTCTGGATTAGTGCTGCGCGCTACCCGCTACTTGCTGGGCAAGCTAGGGGCGCGTTATGAAACCTACCCTTTTGATTATGGCGGGTGGTACTGGCGGGCATATCTTCCCAGCCTTGGCAGTCGCCGACGTGTTGCGCGCACAGGGCTGGAATGTGGTGTGGTTAGGCGCGCCGCACAGTATGGAAGCGGAACTGGTACCTAAACACGGCTACCCGATACGCTTGGTAAATTTTTCAGGTGTGCGTGGCAAAGGCTTGCTGCGCTTGGTCTCGCTGCCGCTGCAACTGTTACGCGCCTGTGTGCAAAGTGCTGTGGTGATTCGCACAGTACGTCCCGATGTGGTGCTGGGCTTGGGCGGTTACATCACCTTTCCAGGCGGCGTGATGGCGCGTTTGTTGGGTAAGCAGTTAGTCATCCACGAACAAAATTCGGTGGCGGGACTGAGCAATAAACTGTTGGCAAAAATTGCGCAGCGCGTGCTGACTGGCTTCCCTGATGTGTTGCCAAAAGCGCGCTGGTGTGGCAATCCGGTGCGTGCCGAGATTGCGCAATTGGCATCGCCCGCAACACGTTTTGCGCCGCGCACGGGCAAATTAAAAGTGCTGGTAGTGGGCGGCAGTTTGGGCGCGCAAGCCTTGAATGAAACCATGCCGCAAGCCCTCGCTTTAATCCCTGAAGCGATGCGTCCAGAGCTGATTCATCAAACTGGTAAAAAGCATTTCGACAGCGTGCAAGCCTTATATAGCGGGGCGGGCGTGTCGGCACAGATACTGGCGTTTGTGGACGATATGGCGAGCGCGTATGCCGAGGCCGACTTAGTGATTTGTCGTGCGGGTGCGCTGACCGTGGCGGAACTAGCCGCAGCGGGCGTGGCAAGTATTTTGATTCCCTACCCTCATGCAGTGGACGACCATCAGACCCACAACGCGCAGTTCTTGAGTGCGCAAGGGGCGGCGATTTTGTTGCCGCAAAGCGCGCTGAATGCGGTGACCTTGGCGCGTTACTTACAAGATTTAGATCGAACAAAATTATTAAGCATGGCGGTTGCCGCACGCGCCTTGGCGAAGCCTGACGCAGCGATAAGTGTGGCGAAAGTGTGTGAGGAGTTGGCGCAATGAAACACAAAATTAAACAGATTCACTTCATCGGTATTGGTGGTTCGGGTATGAACGGCATTGCCGAAGTGTTGCTCAATTCTGGTTATCAAGTGAGCGGCTCAGACCTTGCGGAAAACGCCGCGACGCTGCGTCTTAAACAATTAGGCGCGACCATTTATCGCGGTCATGCCGAAGCCAATTTGCGCGATGCCGATGCGGTAGTGGTCTCGACGGCGGTGAGCGCGGATAACCCTGAAGTGGTTGCCGCGCGCGCGCGGCGCATTCCGGTTGTGCCACGCGCCATGATGTTGGCGGAGCTGATGCGGCTACGTCAGGGCATCGCCGTCGCGGGTACGCATGGCAAAACCACCACGACTTCTTTAACCGCCAGCATTTTGGCGAAAGGCGGTTTTGATCCGACCTTCGTGATTGGCGGCAAGCTCAATAGTAGCGGCACCAATGCACGTTTAGGACAAGGCGATTACATCGTTGCCGAAGCCGACGAATCGGACGCGTCATTTTTGTATTTGCAACCGATTTTGGCTGTCATCACCAACATTGATGCCGACCACATGGAAACCTACGGGCACGATTTCAATAAGCTCAAGCAAGCATTTATTGACTTTGTCGAGCATCTGCCTTTTTACGGCATGGCGATGGTGTGCGTGGACGATGCCAACATCCGCGAAATTTTGCCGCGCATCAGCAAGCCGATTTGTACGTATGGCTTGTCTGAAGGCGCGCAAATCCGCGCGGTGAATGTGCGTCACGAAGGCGGAAAAATGCGCTACACCGTGCAATGTCGTCAGAACGGTGTGCCACAAGATTTAGACATCACGCTCAATTTAGCGGGTTTGCACAACGTGTTGAACTCGCTCGCCGCGATTGCGGTGGCGTTGGAAGTGGGCGTGAAAGCCGAGGCGATTGTTGCTGCGTTAGCCGAGTTTGAAGGCGTGGGACGACGCTTTCAACGCTATGGAGAGATTTCATTGGGAGGGGCTGCCGAGTTTTTACCCTCATCCCAACCTTCCCCCTTAAAAGGGGAAGGAGCAAACGCTGCTGCCGCAGGCGGCAGCTTCACTTTAATCGACGATTACGGCCATCACCCAGTCGAAATGGCGGCAACTTTGGCAGCGGTGCGCGGCGCATTTCCAAACCAGCGTTTGGTGCTGGCATTTCAGCCGCATCGCTACACGCGCACGCGTGATGTGTTCGACGATTTCGTTAAAGTGTTAGGCACGGTGGACGCGCTGGTATTGAGCGAAGTGTATGCAGCGGGCGAAGCCCCGATCGTGGCGGCGGATGGTCGCGCACTGATGCAAGCCTTACGCGTAGCGGGACAAACGGCAGCGGTGTTTGTCGAAAACATTAGCGATATGCCGCACGCGATTATGCAGATGGTGCGTGACGGCGATGTGGTGGTGACGATGGGCGCGGGCACGATAGGCAATGTGCCTGCGATTTTGGCGGCGCAAACAAAATGAAAACCTTAAAGCAAAACAGCCACAGAGAACACCGAGTGTATGCAGCGGTTTTCTCGGTGTGCTCTGTGCACTCTGTGGCTAAAAGTTTTTGAAATGAATATGAGCGAAATCCGCAATTTTTCTGACACGACTCTACGCGGCAAATTACGTCGCGCAGTGTCTATGAGTCGCCACACCAGTTGGCGTGTTGGCGGGGTGGCGGATTGTGTCTATCAGCCTGCGGATTTGGCGGATTTACAAGTGTTTTTGCGCAGTTTGCCTAGCGATGAAACGGTGTACGCGGTGGGTTTAGGCAGCAATTTATTAGTGCGTGATGGCGGCTTGCGCGGCACGGTAATTTTGTTGCACGGCGCACTGACCGAATTACGCTTGGTCGGTAACGGCACGCTCTCCCCGCAAGGGGGAGGCCGTGGTTGTAAAGACGCTGAAGCGTCAACAACCACGCTCTATGTCGAGGCGGGTATTGCGGGTGCAAAACTGGCGCGCTTTGCCGCCTTGCATAACTTGGCGGGCGCGGCATTTTTTGCGGGTATTCCCGGTTCTATGGGCGGCATGTTGGCGATGAATGCAGGCTGCTATGGCTCGGACACTTGGCAACATGTGGAGCGTGTGCAAGTGCTGACGCGCAGCGGTGAATTGATTACGCGCAGCAAAGATGAGTATGAGATTGGTTACCGAGAAGTCAGAAAAGCAGGATGCGGGATGCGGGATTCAGGATTAAACAGCGTAGCGCGCTCGGTGCGAGGGCTTGAATCCTGCATCCTAACTCCTGAATCCTTAAGCGAGTTTTTCGTGTCCGCGACGCTTAAATTTAGCAGTGGCGAGGGTGAGATTGAGCGGCTCGCGATTAAAAATTGGTTAAGCAAACGCATTGCCACACAGCCATTGAATTTACCTAATGCGGGCTCGGTGTTCCGTAATCCTGCTGGCGATTACGCGGCACGTTTGATTGAATCGTGTGGCTTGAAAGGCAAGCAAATTGGCGGCGCGCAAGTATCGGAAAAACACGCCAACTTTATTGTCAATGTGGGCGAGGCAACAGCGGCGGACATAGAAAATTTAATTGCTGAAGTGCGCGCAAGCGTCGCGGCACAAACGGGGGTGGAACTCCATCCCGAAGTGAGAATCATCGGAGACGCAGCATGAGCAAACATGAAATGAATGACACAGGCACGACTAGCCACGCGCTATCCGCTAATAGCTTATTAGGCAAAGTCGCGGTGTTGTTCGGCGGTAAATCTGCTGAGCGCGAAGTGTCGTTGAAAAGTGGTGCGGCAGTGTTGGCGGCGTTGCAGCGTTCCGGTGTGGATGCGCACGCGTTTGATCCTGCCGAACGTAATTTGCAAGAACTGCAAGACCAAGGTTTTACGCGCGCATTTATCGCGCTGCACGGACGCTTTGGCGAAGACGGCACGGTGCAAGGCGCGTTGGAATTGCTGGGCATTCCTTATACAGGCAGTGGCGTATTGGCTTCTTCTTTGGGCATGGACAAATGGCGCAGCAAACTGGTGTGGCAAGCGGCAGGGCTGCCGATTCCAAAATTTCAAATGCTCAAGGCGGATTTTGATGCGGCTGAGGTGGTGAAAAATTTAGGTTTGCCACTGTTCGTCAAGCCTGCGTGCGAAGGCTCTAGCGTCGGTATTAGTAAAGTTAAAACAGTGGGCGAATTAGCCGCTGCTTACGCGGAGGCAGCGCGCCACGACAGCTTGGTCATTGCAGAAAGTTTTGTCGGCGGCGGTGAATTTACGGCGGCGATTTTGGGCGACACCGCCTTGCCCGTTATTCGCATCGTGCCTGCCAATGAGTTTTACGATTTTGAGGCGAAGTATTTGCGCGATGACACGCGCTATTTGTGCCCTTGCGAACTCACCGCCGCGCAAGAAAGCGAGATGCAAAGTTTGGCAAAACAAGCCTTCGCGCTAATCGGCGGACAAGGTTGGGGGCGCGTGGATTTTCTGATGAGTGAAGACGGCAAGCCCTATGTACTGGAAGCCAATACTTCGCCTGGTATGACCGACCACAGTTTGGTGCCGATGGCAGCGCGCCATGCGGGGATTAGCTTTGAGCAATTAGTGTTGCAAGTTTTAGGGAGCGCGCATGTGGGATAACCCCACTTTGCTGAAAAACACCAGCACCGCGCTGTTCGCGGTGAGTGTGTTGTTGCTGCTCTACAGCGCGCTGCATTACGCGCTGCATCTGCCCAACGTATTGCCGATACGCACGGTGAAATTAGCTGCGCTGCCTATCAATGTGGATAGCGAACAAGTGTTGCAAGTTGTGCACGACAAGGTGCGCGGTAATTTTTTCACGGTGGACATTGAGCAGTTGCGCATCGAGCTAGAAAAATTAGCGTGGGTGCGACAAGTCAATATCCGTCGTGAGTTTCCGAATCGTTTGAGTGTGGACCTAGCCGAGCATCAGGCCTTGGCGCATTGGAATAATCAGGCGTTGGTGAATCGCTACGGCGAAGTGTTTAACGCGGCTACGAGTGTGTCGTTGCCAGATTTTTCGGGTCAAGTGGGCAATTCAGCGCAGGTTGCCGAGCAATACGCGCTGTGTAATACCCAGTTGCGCAGCATCAATTTGCAAGTGCAAAGCATAGTTCAGTCGCCCCGTTTTGCTTGGCAAGTGCGCTTGGATAACGGCATGGTTTTGGAGTTGGGGAGTGATGAGATGCAAGCGCGTTTGGCGCGCTTTGTACAGGTTTATCCGTATAGTTTGGCAACGCAGCACAGCGCGGTGAAAACGGTTGATTTACGCTATCGCAATGGCTTTTCGGTGAGCGGCTTGCGTGGGCAAAGTTTAAGTAAGGGTGCGTGATGAGTAAAAATAATGATGGCAAAAATCTAATCGTCGGCTTGGACATCGGTACGTCCAAAATCGTCGCGATTGTGGGCGAAGTGAAAGACGACGGCACGTTAGAAGTCATCGGTATGGGGATGCATCAATCGGCGGGGATGAAAAAGGGCATGGTGGTGAACATTGATGCCACGGTGGGTGCGATACAGCGCGCACTTGAAGAAGCGGAGCTGATGGCGGATTGCAAAATTACCAGTGTTTATACGGGTATCGCGGGCAGTCATATCCGCAGCAGTAATTCGCAAGGCATGGTGAAAATTAAAGATAAAGAAGTCACCCAATCCGACATCGACCGCGCACTGGAAACTGCCAACTCGATTAGCTTGCCTAGCGATCAACAAACGTTGCATATCTTGGAACAAGAATTTTCTATCGACGGGCAAGACGGCATTAAAAAGCCGCTCGGCATGAGCGGCGGACGTTTGAATGTGGAAGTGCATATCGTCACGGGTGCGGTGGCAGCGGTGCAAAACATTATGAAGTGCATCCATCGCTGCGGTTTGGATGTACACGATTTGATTCTGCAACCGTTGGCATCCGCCAAATCGATTTTAGAAGATGACGAAAAAGAATTAGGCGTGTGTATTGTCGATATCGGCGGCGGCACCACGGACATTGCGGTGTTCACGGGCGGCGCGATTCGTCATACGGCGGTGATTCCGATTGCGGGCGATCAAATTACTAACGACATCGCGATGGCTTTGCGTACGCCGACGCAAGATGCCGAAGACATCAAGATGAAACACGGCTGCGCTTTGCGTCAACTGGCTGACGATAAGCAAATCGAAGTGCCTGGCGTGGGGGAGCGCGGCGCGCGCATGTTGTCGCGTCAGACCTTGGCGGAGGTCATCGAGCCGCGCATTGAAGAGTTGTATTCCTTGGTGCAAGACGAGTTGCGCCGCAGTGGCTTTGAAGATTTATTGTCGTCAGGAATTGTCATTACGGGCGGCAGTAGCGCGATGCAAGGCATGGTCGAATTAGGTGAAGAAATTTTCCATATGCCGGTGCGCTTAGGTGTGCCGAAATATATCGGCGGCCTCGCGGATGTGGTGAAAACTCCGCGCATGTCCACTGGAGTTGGGCTGATTTTATATGGCTTAGAGCATCATTTTAAGAATGAAGAATCACGTTTGCAGTCGAATTCTTTTGCGGATGTGTGGAAAAGAATGAAAGCATGGTTGAGTAATAATTTTTAGTTTAGGTCGTCGTTCGTATTTTTTTAGAGTTTAATTTTTTGAAGGAGATAAACATGTTTGAAGTCCTAGAAGCACAAAATCAAGATGCGATTATTAAAGTAATTGGCGTGGGTGGTTGTGGTGGTAATGCGGTTGATCACATGATTGAGCAAGGTGTGCAAGGTGTCGAATTCGTGGTTATCAACACCGATGCGCAAGCACTCAAACGCAGCCGCGCAAAAACGCAATTACAAATTGGTTCGGCATTGACCAAAGGGCTGGGCGCGGGAGCCAAACCTTCAGTTGGCCAAGCGGCAGCGGAAGAAGATCGCGAGCGCATCAAAGAATTATTGGTGGGTGCAAACATGGTGTTTATTACCGCAGGCATGGGCGGTGGCACGGGTACGGGTGCGGCCCCTATCGTGGCGCAGATTGCCAAAGAGTTGGATATTCTGACCGTGGCGGTGGTGACTAAGCCGTTCAAGTATGAAGGTAATCGGATGCGTTTTGCGCAAGCGGGGATTGAGGCATTAAGTCAGTTTGTCGATTCTTTAATCATCGTGCCGAATGCAAAATTGATGGAAGTATTAGGCAATGATGTGACCGTGCCAGAAGCCTTCAAAGCCGCGAATGGGGTGTTGCAAGGTGCGGTAGCGGGGATTGCGGAAGTCATCAATGTGCCAGGGCTGATTAACTTGGACTTTGCCGATGTGCGTACCGTGATGTCGGAAAATGGCATGGCGATGATGGGCTCGGCGATTGCGGGCGGTGCGGATCGTGCGCGGATTGCGGCGCAGCGCGCGATTGCCAGCCCGTTGTTAGAAGACATTGATATGTCAGGCGCGCGTGGCGTGTTGGTCAATATCACTTCATCCAGCTCCTTAAAAATTCGTGAAATGGATGAGGTGATGGACTGCGTGAAATTTGCGGCTGAAGAAGCGACGGTGATTGTGGGTTCAGTGTTTGACGAAAGTATGGGGGATGAGCTGCGCGTAACCGTTGTGGCAACGGGTTTAGGTGCGCCCGTCGCCAAAAAAGTGGCGAAACCAGAAGTGGTGTATCGCGAAGAACCCGTGTTGCGCACGGGTACGGACAACCAAGTCGTCACCAGCGGCGCGATTAACTACAGCGAGTTGGATATTCCGACTGCATTCCGTTCGAACCGCCGTGAACAAGTTGAAGCGATGGAGAAGTCAGGTACGGATCCATTTGATATTCCTACTTTTTTGCGTCGCCAAGCAGATTGAGACGCTAGCGGCTAGTTAAACCGAGCTTGTGGGAGTTCGATTTATCGAGCGATATTTTAGGGGGTCGCTATCGCCCGACAAGTTGCTCTCCTACAAGCTGCGAGCAACGAGCTGCTTTCCCTATAAAATGCGCGCTTTCGTTTAAGGTCATCGAATTCGATATGGTTAATCAACGCACCATTAAAACGTCTGTAAAAGTCACGGGTGTGGGCTTGCATAGTGGACAAAAAGTAACGCTAGGAATGCGTCCTGCACCAGTTGATACGGGCATTGTGTTTTGTCGCGTCGATCAAAAACCCATCGAGCAGATGGCTGCGTTGGGACACTTGGTGAACGACACGCGCATGTCCACTTGTATGCTGCAAAACGGCGTGCGCGTCGCAACTATCGAGCATTTGATGTCGGCGTTGGCGGGCTTAGGCATCGACAATCTGTATGTGGATTTGGATAGTCCTGAAGTGCCGATTATGGATGGCAGTGCGGGGACGTTTATTTTCTTGTTGCAGTCGGCGGGTATCGTCAGTCAATCCGCGTTAAAGAAATTTATCCGCGTGTTGAAACCGGTCGAGGTAAAAGACGGTGATAAATGGGTGCGTTTCGCCCCTTATCACGGCTATAAACTGACTTTTACCATTAACTTTGCGCATCCTGTTTTTGCCAGCACCAAGCAACATGTGGTGGTGGATTTAGATGCGCATTCCTATGTGCACGAAGTCAGCCGTGCGCGTACTTTTGGTTTTATGCAAGAGGTTGAATATCTGCGTGCGCAAGGCTTGGCACTGGGCGGCGGCTTGGATAATGCCATTGTGATGGATGATTATCGGGTGTTGAATCCCGACGGGCTGCGCTTTGAAGATGAGTTTGTTAAACACAAAGTATTGGATGCCATCGGTGATTTATATTTACTGGGACATCCTGTGATAGGCGCATTTTCAGGTTATAAATCCGGACACGCTTTGAACAACGCGCTGGTACGAGCGTTGCTCGCCGACACTTCGGCATGGGAATACGTCAGTTTTGAGGATGAACAAACGCTGCCCGCTTTTGTGAAGCTGCAATTGCAGGCAAGCTAAAATAGTTCGTGTTAGAACTATTTTGCGGCGCGGCGAGGAGCGAATAAATGTTAATTGTGCGGATATTTCTAATCGCTGTGGCACTGCTGCTGGTGTTAAATATCGCCATGTATTTGTTGACGCGCAACCCGCGCTATTACCGTTTCTCCTGGCAGATTGCGCGTATCAGCGTGGTGGTGCTGGCGGTGTTTGCGCTACTGTATGTATTGGAACGATACGTTCTCGTTGCTTGGCGTGTGCTGATTTAAGTCCACGCATTTTTCAAAGTTTGCTAATAGCAAGTGCCACCCAGAAGGAGCTGTGATGACTAAGCAAGAAATTGATTTGTTAAGACGCGAAGTAGAAATGCTGGTTAAAGAGCGCGGCATTTTGCTTAAAGCAGTGGGTGCGGCGGCGATTTTGATTGCCAATAGCGAACCTGAAAACATTCCTGATGCGGCGGTCAGCGCGGCGGAAATGCTCTCAGAAGCCCTGAATGCCTTGCCCGAAGAAACGCTGCAAGACGCGCTGAAAGCGATACAAAGACAACGCCAATAAGGCTGCTATGAAACAACGTGTTGGTCTAGTTTTAACAGGAGGCGGTGCGCGTGTGGCGTACCAAGTCGGCGTGCTTAAAGCAATCGCTGAATCCTTGCCGCGCAATGCACACAATCCTTTTCCCGTAATTTGCGGCACTTCGGCGGGGTCACTCAACGCGGCAACGCTCGCCATCAACGCGCAGAATTTCCGTAAAGGGGTGCGCTTGCTGCACACCATTTGGCGCGACTTTCATGCCAAACAGGTGTATCGCACCGATGCCATCGGCGTGTTTAATAACAGCATGTTGTGGATTGCGGGCGTGTTAATCGGCAGCTTAGGTTTTCGTATGCCCAAGCAAATTTCCTTATTGGATAACTCACCTTTGGTCGAGCTGCTCGAACAAGTTTTACCCTGCGAAAGAATTCAGGACAGCATAGACGCTGGGCTACTGTTCGCGTTGAGCGTCACCGCATCGGGTTATGGCACGGGACAATCGGTGACGTTTTATCAGGGCGACAAAGAAATCATGCCGTGGAAACGCGCGCGTCGCGTCGGTATTCCCACGCAAATTAACACCGAACATTTACTCGCCTCCTCGGCGATTCCGTTTGTGTTTCCCGCCACCTTAATCAACCGCGAATACTTTGGTGATGGCTCGATGCGCCAGATTGCACCGATTAGTTCCGCACTACATTTAGGCGCGACCAAGGTGTTGGTGATTGGTGTCAACAATGACGAAGACACGGTGAATTTCAAGCGCGAAAATATCAATGATTACCCCACGCTGGCGCAAATCGCAGGACATGCGCTGAACAGCATTTTTCTCGACAGCATGGAAGTGGATTTAGAACGGGTGCGGCAAATCAATGCCTTGGTGTCCTCTATGCCTAGCGAAGTAAGTGCGCGCATGAACTTGCGCCATGTTGAAGTGCTGTCGATTGTGCCGAGTGCCTCCATCGAAAAACTCGCCGAACGGCACAGCAAAGAACTGCCTTGGACGATACGGCTGCTGCTGCGTTTAATCGGCGCGAGCAATCATCGCGGCACGTCGTTAGTGAGCTATTTATTATCGGAAAAAAAATTCTGCAATGCCTTAATCGACCTAGGCTATCGCGATGCGATGGCGCAGCACGATGAGCTGCTCCAGTTCATCAATTATCAACACGACACCACTCCTGCTGTTGCGACGTGAAGACCGTTTTATCCTCCCGCACCTGGCAGCTCTTGCACCTCCTCGCTGATGGAAAGTTTCACTCGGGTGTCGCCCTCGCCGCGCACTTAAAGGTGTCGCGCGCCACGGTGTTTAACGCGCTACAACAAGCCGAGGCGGCGGGTGTGTTGGTGCAGCGCGGCAACGGGCGCGGCTATCGTTTATGCGAGGCGTGGACGGCGTTGGATGCGGATGTGATACGCGCGGCGTTGGGCAATAGCCAGCCAAAATTCAAGTTAGAAATTTTGCCGCAAGCGACTTCTAGCAACGCTTTGCTATTGCAACGTGCGTCCGCACATGCGCCCAGCGGCAGCGTCTTGGCAGTGGAATTACAAACTGCGGGACGCGGACGCATCGGGCGTACTTGGCACACGGGCTTAGGCAACGCGCTGACCTTTTCGCTGCTATGGAGATTTGAGTGTGGCTTGAATGCCTTGTCTGGCTTGAGTTTGGCGGTGGGCGTGGCGATTGTGCGCGCCTTGCGTGCGGCAAAAATTGACGCAGCACAATTAAAGTGGCCGAACGATGTGGTGTGTGCCGAGGGTAAATTAGGCGGGGTGTTAATTGAGGCGCAGGGCGACATGAGTGGGCGTTGCGCGGTGGTTATCGGCATCGGTATCAATTGTTCCTTGCCACTGCCGCTCGCGCAGCGCATCGACCAAACCGCCAGCGCGCTCAATCATCTAAGCGCGACCGCCCCGCAGCGCAATCAATTATTGGCGATGTTAATGCGCGAATTAGCCAGCGTGTTGGACGAGTTCGCCGCGCACGGCTTGCACAACTTACGCGCCGAATGGCAGGACTATCACGCTTACCAAAATGAGCCGATCAGCTTGTCTTTACCCGATGGCAGCATAGTCACTGGCACGGCACTCGGCATCACCGAGCGCGGCGAATTGAGTGTGCAAATTGGCACACAAATTCGCCAGTTTAATTCTGGCGAAGTGGGAGCGATGCCGCGATGAAACTGCTCATAGACGCGGGCAACAGCCAGCTTAAATTCGCACTCAGCGACGCGGTGATTTGGTGCGATTTACCGCCCTTGGCTACTGGTCAGGTTGACCAAGTGAGTGCGCATTTGCAGCGTTGTAGCGAGCTGGATAGCGCGCGTGTCACGGCGGTGTGGGCGAGCAATGTGGCGGGCGAGTCGGTGGCAGTGCAGCTGCGCAAGATGGTCGCGGCATACGATGTGCCACTGCATTTTATTCAGGCGCGCAGCGCGCAGTGTGGCGTGCGCAATGGCTATGAAAATCCTGTGCAATTAGGCAGTGACCGATGGGCAATGTTACTGGCGGCGCGCGCCATCTGTCAGGTCGATTGCTTGGTGGTGAGTTGCGGCACGGCGACCACGATAGATGCGCTGAGTGCGCAAGGTGAGTTTTTAGGTGGGCTGATTTTGCCTGGCTTGGACTTGCTGCGTAGTAGTTTGCAGGCCGCCACCGCGCAGCTTAGAAATACTGCGGGCAGCTATGCAAAGTTTCCGCGCAATACGGCAGATGCGATATACACGGGCGCGTTGCAAGCCACGCTAGGCGCGTTGTTGCAGCAATATGCCGCTTTGCAAAATGGTGCTGCGCAAGTGATTTTAACGGGCGGTGCGGCAGGGACTTTGCAAGCGCAGTTAGAGCAGCCCGTGCAGCGGGTAAACAATTTAGTGTTGCAAGGAATCGCGCGCATTGCGCAGGAGAATTCAAAATGAAAAAAATTTGGCTAGGCGGATTATTGTTGGCGAATGCACTATTGTTTGCCTATATTCAGTGGGGCAGCACTTGGTTAAACGACGTGAACAAGCTGCAAGCACTACCTGCTTTGCATGCGGAAAAAATGCCGACGGTCAGCGCGCCGCTCGCGACAGTTGCTAGCGCGAAAGCCCCAACAACAGCTGCGCCTATCGCTTTGAGTTGCTGGGAGTGGAGTGATTTTTCAGGACGTGACTTACAAGATGCCAACGCGGCATTGGCAAACTTAAACTTGGGCAATAAATTAAGCCAGCGTCCGATTGAGTACAACAGCGGTTTTTGGGTGTATATCCCACCGCTCAAAGACCGTGTGGCGGTCGCACAAAAAGTGGCGCAACTCAAAGCGCGCGGGGTGGCAGAATACTTCGTGGTGCAAGAAGCGGGCGAATGGCTACATGCCATATCGTTAGGTGTGTTCAAGACCGAAGACAGTGCGCAACACTATTTGGCGACGTTGAAAACGATGGGCGTAAATAGTGCCAAAGTGGGCGCGCGCGCCAGCAAATTAAAAGCCACCATTTTTGTTTTTAAACAAGTCGATGACGCACTCGTTGATCAACTCAATACCCTGCAAAAAGAGTTTCCTAACAGCGAGCTGAAGAGCGTGGAGTGTGAAAAAAGCAGTCGTTAGTTCGGGTGAGATAGTGAGTGAGTGGGATGGATGCTAGGGTGCTAGACTTGCCCCCGATTTTCGATTACATCCAAAGGAGATAATTATGAAAGCAGTCTTACCACTTCGTTTGGCTCTGGCGGCGAATGCTGTTTTTTCACTTTCGTCCGCACTATTCATGCTTTTTCGGCCAGCACTGGTAGGTGAGTGGCTCGGGATTCATGCCGCCCTTATTCTTCAACTCGTCGGCTGTGGTCTAGTCATCTTTGCCGTCGAGCTTATCTATCAGGCAACACGCCAGCGCGTTGCCACATGGCGTGCGCTTCTTGCAAGCGTCGCTGATTTTTCATGGGTAGCAGGCTCTATCGTCTTGCTGCTCGCCTTTCCTCAGCTACTTTCGCCTTCGGGCAATGTTCTCGTTCTCGCCGTGGCAGGAGCTGTATTTGGTTTTGGCGCTTGGCAGCTTTGGGCTGCTGGAAGAGCTCACAAAACAGGAAAAGATGGCGAGTATCGCCATTGCATCATCGTTGAAACCAATGTGCCTGCTGAAAAAATGTGGCGGGTCATTGGCAACATTGGCGACATCAAGAACTACATGCCGTCATTGAAGCATTCTGTTGTATTGGAAGGAAAAATGCCAAGTGTCGGTGCGGTTAGGGCTTGCGAAGATTACGCGGGCAAACAATGGTCTGAGGAATGTACTGAGTTCAACTTCGGTCGCAGCTTTGCAGTCCGTTTTCTTTCAGAAGCTCCGAATTTTCCATTTCCAGCAAAGACGATGCGCGGAGGATGGGAAGTCACACCATCAGACGTTGGCTCGCGGATTGTGGTGTGGTGGGAGTTGACGCCCAAGAGCAAACTACTCGCGCCAGTTATTCTTCCTCTGTTGGCTTTTCAGGCTGACCGTGATTTTCCGAAGATTATTGAGCGGATGGCTACAGCAGCTCTTGAAAAGAACAGCGAAGTACAAATTCAATCAAATACTGGCGTGTTTGCAGGTCTTTTACCGAGTTTTTGCTAATCTGGGCTGACCTTGCTCATCGGTTAGGCAACAGAAATGCTACCAAGTCTAGCATCGTAGCATTCCAACCCGTAGTGAAATGCCTATAAGCATGTCTGAAATTACTTGACCGCGACAGGGTGAATGGGGACGCACTGTTGTATGCCTTAGTAGTAAGTTGGGAAACCCAGTGCATCACTTTCCCCGCTTACTACTAAGGTGTGCCGCACCGTCCCACTCACCACCTCTACTTAATCAAGAATATCGTTGCCAAGCCTAGGAAAATAAAGAAGCCGCCGCTGTCGGTGATGGCGGTGAGCAGCACGCTAGAGCCGATGGCGGGGTCACGCCCCAAGCGGTGCATGGCGAGGGGAATCAGCAAACCGACCAGCGCGCCGGCGATTAAATTCAGCAGCATCGCGCTCATCATCACCATGCTGAGCGCGGTGTTGTGATACAAAAAGTACGCGAACAAGCCCGCCACGCCGCCCCACACCAAGCCATTCAAGCCGCTAATCGCCAGCTCTTTGAACAGCAAGCGACCCGCATTGCCTTGGGTGATTTGACCTAAGGCTAAGGAGCGAATAATGATGGTAGTGGTTTGGTTGGCGGAGTTGCCTGCAATCCCCGCGACGATGGGCATTAGCGCGGCGAGTGCGACGAATTTTTCTATCGTGCCTTCAAAATTGCCGATGACGCGTGAGGCGAAAAATGCCGTGCATAAATTTAAGCCCAGCCACACCCAACGGTTTTTTGCCGACTTCCACACCGACGCGAACACGTCTTCCTCTTCCAACAACCCCGCTTGATTGAGCAAGTCGCTTTCCGATTCGGTACGCACAAAATCCAACACCACGTTGACCGTGACGCGTCCGACTAATTTGCCGTCTTCATCCACTACTGGCGCGGACACCAAGTCGTAACGCTCGAACGCGAGTGCGGCTTGACTGGCTTTTTCATCGGTGTGCAGTTTGATGATGTCGGTGCGCATCAAGCTGCTCACGATGACTTCGGGTTCGTTGACCACGATGCTGTTTAAGGACAGCACACCTTGGAGATGTTCATCGCGATCCACCACGAAAATTTGATCGGTGTGATCGGGTAATTCGTCGAAGCGGCGCAGATAGCGCGACACCACTTCCAAGCTAACATCATCACGAATATGCACCATGTTGAAATCCATCAACGCGCCGACCGAATCCTCGCTATAAGTCATCGCCGAACGCAGTTGTTCGCGCTCTTCGACCGACAAAGATTTGAACACATCGCGCATCACGCTTTGCGGTAAGTCTGGGGCTAAGTCGGCGATTTCGTCGGTGTCGAGTTGCCCCGCAGCGGCACTGAGTTCCTCGCGATTCATAGTGGCAATCAGCGATTCACGCACTGAGTCGGACACCTCAATCAGAATTTCGCCATCGCGATCTGACTTAACCAAATCCCATACCAACAAGCGTTGCTCAATCGGTAAGGCTTCCAGAATGTAGGCGATGTCGGCGGCGTGTAAACCGTCTAACTTGCTGCGTAACAGGGTGAGATGTTGCTTGTGCAGCAAGCGATCTATCAGCTCGTGACGCTCGGCGCGCGGAATCATTTCTTTATGCGCAACCTCTTCGACTAAAGCGTGCTTCGCCAACAAAGCCTCGACCTGTTTGAGGTGAGTCTGGACGTTGTCGCTGTAGTGGTGGTGGTCTGGAGCTGTCATGGTGTGGGGCAAAGTTGAGCGCGGCGCATTGTAAAGAAATACGGCTGGGTAGGCGCAGCTATTTAAGCGCGGCTAAGGCGGCGATAAAAGCATCCAGTGGCAGCGGTTTGGCAAACCAATAACCTTGAAAAACATGGCAACCATGCGCCTCTAAAAAGTCCCGCTGCGCGGCGGTTTCTACGCCTTCGGCAATCACGTTGAGACCTAACGCGTCGGACATGGAAATAATGGTTTTGACGATGACCGCATCATTCGGGTCGGTGGCAATGTCGCGTACAAAAGATTGGTCAATTTTGATTTGGTCTAGTGGTAAGCGTTTCAAATACTGCAACGAGGAATGCCCTGTACCGAAATCATCCAGTGAAAAACGGATGCCTAATAATTGCAGCGCGCGCATTTTGTTGATTGAGTCTTCGATATTTTCTAGCACCGCACTTTCGGTCAATTCGAGCTTGAGTTGCGAGGCTTTTGCGCCTGTGTCGAGCAAGATTTTTTGTACTTGCGCGACAAAATTGGCGGCTTGTAATTGTTTGGTGCTGACGTTCACCGCCAAGACTAAATCGCGTAATTGCGCGGATTTTTGCCAAGTTTTGAGTTGCGCACAAGCTTGTTCTAACACCCACAAACCGAGCGGCACAATGAGTCCCGTTTCTTCGCTTAAAGGAATAAATTCGGCGGGCGAAATCATGCCGCGTTGTGGGTGTTGCCAACGCAGCAATACTTCTGCGCCGACGGCGCGTGCTTGGCTATCGACTTGAACTTGGTAATGCAACAAAAATTGTTGTTGCTCGATGGCGATACGTAATTGCTGCTCTAACTCATGGCGTGCTGCGAGTGAGCTTTGCAAGGCGGGGTTGTAAAACTTGATGGTGTCGCGTCCCGCTTTTTTCGCTGCATCGGTGGCGGATTTAGCTTGCTTTAATAACTCATCGGGCGACTCTTGTTCGCCAGAAAATAGTGCGATACCGATAGAGGCGGAGATGCGTAATTCTTGTTGGTTAATCAGGAACGGTTGTTTGAGCGCGCGACTGATTTCATTTGCCAATAAGTCGGCCAATTCGGCCGCGCTGGACAGCTCGGTGCTGAAGGGATCTAGCATCACGACAAACACGTCGCCGCCCAAACATGCCACGCTGTGATTGTTGCGCTGTATCGCGCGTAAGCGTTGCGCCACTTGTAGCAATAGGGCATCGCCGATTGCGGCTTTGAAGGATTTGAAGTGATCTAAATCAATCACCAACAGCGCGCCAAAGCGCAGGTTGCTTACGGTATTTAGCAGGTTTTGTTTGAGCGCATTGAGGAGTGCGAGACGATTCGGCAGTTGTGTGAGCGCGTCGTAATAAGTGAGTTGATGGAGCGATTTTTCAGCTTGCTTGCGTTCGTGAATGTCGCGGCACAAGCCATACAGCAAGCCATTGGGCATCTTGAGCAGATTCAATTCCATCGGAATTTTCTGTCCCGTTTTGCTGATTAAACGGATTTCCATCAGTTCGCGTACGCCGATTTCAGTCACGCGGCTCAAACGCTCGGCATACACGGCACGCCAATCAGGCGGTGAAATATCTAACACCGTCATGCTTAATAACTCGGCTGCGCTATAGCCTAAAACAGTCAGCGCATTGTCATTGACAAACACGATGCGCCCATCGGCTTCGGTGATGAAAACCACATCGGGTGCATAGCGTAAAAAATGAGTGTCAACTTTGTTCATAACTCCACCCCATGGGAATTATTATTTTTGGATACTTGGATACTTGGATACTTGGATACATTATTTTTATCTCCCTCAGCTAACGACGAACTGTAACAAAATTATTTTGCGCTGAGTGGCGGAAGAATAACTAGCCCGCCAGTCAGTGAGATAGAACTAAGGAATATCCGCATCGCCCATGCGCCCCAAAATTAGCTCGGTTTTTTTCGCTAAGCCCGCCGCCTCGCGATGCTTATCGTAGTAGCGCGGATTGGGCACCATTGCGGCAAGTTTGGCGGCTTGATAGGGCGACAGTTGCGCGGCACTGATTTGATAATAATGCCGCGCTGCCGATTCCGCACCGAACACGCCGTCGCCCCATTCGATGCTGTTCAAATAGATTTCCAGAATGCGCTGCTTGTCCATCACCGCCTCTAACATCAAGGTAACCAGCACTTCTTCTGCCTTGCGCCACGGAGTGCGTTTGCTGGAGAGAAATAGGTTTTTCGCCAGCTGCTGACTAATCGTCGAGCCACCCGCGACGATTTTGCCCTTCTTCATATTCTTCTCGTAAGCCTTCTGGATGCCGTCCCAATCGAAGCCTTCGTGATCGACAAACTTGGCATCTTCCGAGGCGATTAAGGCACGCTTGAGATGGTTAGAAATTTTGCCGTAATCCACCCACTGATGTTGCAGTGCGGCAGCGGGGTTTTTGTCCTGCATCAGCTCTAAACGCGAGTCCATAAAGGCACTGCTATCGGGATTAAATTTTGTCCACCAACACAGCTGCGCGAACAGCCACACTTGATACAAAAGTATCAGCGCGATGCCGAGCAACACCGCGTGCCACAGCCAACCCCAGAGTTTCTTCATAGCGCGCGCAACGCCGCGATGACAGGCGCGGTATCGGGTCGTAACTCGCGCCAGATGAAGAACGCTTCCGCCGCTTGTTCGACCAACATGCCCAAGCCATCCGCGACTTGTGCGCCATGCTGTTTAGCGAACTGCATAAACAGCGTTTCACGTCCGTACATCATGTCGTAGGCGAGTGCGTGTTGGGCGAAAATGCTGGCGGGGAGCGGGGCGAGCTCATCGCTTAAACCGCTAGACGTGGCGTTGATAACGACATCGAATTGCAAGCCGGTTAAATCTTCATACGCATAGGCTTTGAGGTGGCCGTATGGCGCGAAATTCGCGGCGAGTTGTTGCGCTTTTGCGACAGTGCGATTCACTACGCTTAATGCGCAGCCAGTGATGAGCAAAGGCAACGCCACGCCATACGCCGCGCCGCCTGCACCCATCAGCAACACGCGTTTACCGCGCAAACTCACGTTCAAATTTTGTTCAATGTCGCGCACTAAGCCTGCCCCGTCGGTGTTGTCTGCGGTCACTTTTGCTGGGGTAAAAAGCAGCGTGTTGGCAGCCAGCGCACTGGCGGCGCGCGGGTGTTTTTCAGTGGCTAATTCAAACGCCGCAAACTTAAACGGCACCGTCACGTTGCAGCCCTTGTAGCCCTCATCAATCAAGCGTTGCACGGTCGCGGCGAAGCCGTCCAGCGGAGCTTCGATTTTTTCATAGCGAATATCTTCGCCTGTTTGTGCGGCAAACATTTGGTGTATCAGCGGCGATTTGCTGTGATTGATGGGGTTGCCGATAACGGCGTAACGGTCGGTCATGTTAAGTAGTGAGTGGTGAGTGGTGAGTCGGAGCGCGGTGGGGTTTCCAAATCCCGAATCCTGAATCCCGAATCCCGAATCCCGAATCCCGAATCCTGCTTTCTAAAGGGCGCGCATTGTAATCAAAATCACGCCGCCTACTGTTGCCATCGTCCACACAATCGCCGCACCTGCGGGTAAGTCGAAGCTAGCCGATAGCAGCAGTCCTGCCGCGTAGCCTGTGATACCCACCATGCCCGCGAAAAACAGGCGGTGACGGGTGAGGCGATAGGTCGCGAGGGCGGGCACAATCAGGCTGGCGAAAACTAAATACACGCCGACTAATTGCACCGAAGCGGTGACAGCTAAGGCAAATAAAGCGTAGAAACTGCGTTGCTGAAAACGGTCGGGCAAGTAGCGCAAAGCCAACAGCAGCAAGCTACTCAAGGCGACGGTGTACATTAGTTGCGGGCTGCTCACCCATAAAATTTGTCCGACCAATAAATCTTTGAGATGCTCGCCCGCATGCACATCGCGGCTCATCAATAAAACTCCCGCCGTTGCCGCCAACACAAAAGTCAGCCCGATACACGCCTCTTTCACGTCGTTAAAGCGCGCTTCGATAAACGTCAGTAAAGCCGCACCGCATAAGGCACTTAAGGCGGCGATAAGCTGCACTAAAACAGGCTGGTCAGTGAGTTCAAATAGTCCCGCGATAACGATGCCTAAGCCCGCGATTTGCGCCACTGCAAGGTCAGCAAAAATGACTCCGCGCTGCAACACTTTGATGCCCAGCGGAATGTGCGTAGCAAGCACCAACAGCCCCGCGATAAAAGCAGGAATCAGGATGGAAAGTTCGATGGCGTTCATAAATATCCTTGGTGAGTCCGTCGTTCCCGCGTAGGCGGGAATCCAGCAAAAAACGTTACGCGCAGCGTAAAATTTGCCGTGGTTGTTCCGCTGCGCGGAGCGCATTGAATTATCTGGATTCCCGTTTTCACGGGAATGACAAGCTAGTGCAGCCCCGCCAACAACCTCGCAATCGTGTCATCAAACAGCGTGTATAAATCCGTCGCTTGCAGCGTGCCGCCTACTGTGTAAGGCAGCATCACCGCCGCTATTTTGGCGCGTTGCGCAATCCACTCCGACGGGCGCGCGTCTTGATAAGCGGCGCGGATGACGATTTTCGCGGGGTGGGTTTGCAGTTCGTTGACCACTTGTGCCAAGTGCGACGCGCTGGGTTCCATACCAGGCTTAGGCTCTAGCGTGCTGACTTGTTGCAAACCCAGCCAGTTGTTCAAATACGGAAAGCCTCGATGCTGCACTAGGACGGGCAAACCTTTGAGCGGCGCGGCTTGTTTTTCCCAACGCGTCATCGCGGCGCGCCATTGCTGATTGAAGCTGGCGAGGCGTTGCTGGTATTGCGCGGTATTGGCGGCATCCAGCTGAATCAAACGTTTGCTTAACGCCTCGGCAATGGGCAAAAAATTACGCGCATCGGTTTGAATATGTGGGTTGCCAGCGGCATGAACATCGCCATCGGCACGATTCAAACGCATCGGCACTTCCAACATTTTTACAAATTGCGCTGCTTCAAAATTCCCCAAGCTGCCCGCCGCCACAGCAGTGTTGCCTGACTCTCTCAGCACCACAGGCAGCCACGCCATTTCTAGTTCTGCGCCTGTGCAAACCACCAAATTGGCACGACGCGCTTGAGCAATCAAACTCGGACGCGCTTCGACGCGATGCGGATCTTGCAGCGCAGTCGTGGCGGTATAAATGTGCGCTTGTTCGCCCGCCAGTTGTTGTGTGAGTGCCGCCCATTCGGGTTCGCACGCGAACACATTGAGTGCGGCGTGGGCTGCGTTGCTAATCAGCAGGGCAACGAATGCGTAAATAATTTTTTTCATGATTTTTCCTTTGGTCATTTAATAACTATGCGCGCCGTGCGCGCCCATGCTCATCAGGTATTGCACAAAAATTTGATTGTCAGGCTGCCCTTGTCGCGTCAGATCGCGGGCGACTTGCAGGCGCAAACGCGAGAATTCACTGGGGCTGTAATCCAACATCCAAGAGGTACGCGTCGGGTTGTAGGCGTAGTTGCTGATGACATTGGCTAGATTCGTCGCACCGACATTTGCCGTGCCAGCGTTCATGCGGTCATAGCGCAAACCAGTGCGCCAGTGCGGCATAAATTGCGCCACGCTTTGCATATACCAGCCGTTTTGCGTGTTGCTGTAAGTGCTAGGCGTGAGCAAGTTGTAAGTGAGTACACCGTTTTCTTTACGCTGGAAAATTTCGCCTTGCAGCTTGATATATTTGTCGCGGATGTTGCCGTTCGGCGCGTATTTCCACACGAAATCCAAGCCTGCGGTTTGGCTGTTGCCCGTAAAACTATTCGTCACCCCGCCGACGCTGCCGAGCAAATCTGGCACGTTAAAACTCTGCGCATTTTGGCGTTGCGTTTGATACAGCGATGCGCCCGCGCGCCAACTATGTGCCACGCCAATATCGTCGGCGACATGCGCAAATAAAGCGGTTGCACCCGTACCATTGCGGTTGGTGTCGGTGGCGGGAAAGCTGCGTCCGCGCCCAACTTCTGCACCTAGTTCGACAAAAGTTTCGGTCGGCGCGAGCCATTTAAGTTGCACACCGTCTTCGCCAATTTGGTTGTTCCACAGCGCGGCATATACCAAAGGTTGATCGACGAAATCCCAAGCGTGCGCATGTTGCTCGTTGAGATAACCGAGACCTGAAAAGAAGCGACCGAATTTAACATTCAGCCCGTTGCCCAACGCGCTGCTTTGGATAAAGGCGTTCTCCACCGTAATGCCGCCCGCAGGCGCAAGTGCCATGGTGGCAAAGCCGCGATATTCAGGGTCGATGTCAGCGGAAATGCCGAGCTCAGATTCGCCCAGATTGAAGCCTTGCGGATGAGCTGGATTGGCGGCCATCGCAAAACCCGTGGCAGGAATAGCGGGGTCGCGCGATAGCTTGGCGTAAGTGCCGCCCAAAATCAGCGACACGGCGGGGTTGAAGGCGTTAGCACTCGCGGCGGGCGCGGCAGTTTTAGCATCAGTTTGATTGATACGTTCCGCGAGTAGCCTTACTTCGTCGCGCAAAGTTTGCACTTCGGCATCGCTGGCGGCATAAGCGGAATGGATAGACGGCACGAATAGCGCGGCAATCGCCACGCTCAGAAATTTCTGATTGAACATTTTTTGACTCCACATAAAACAATAAAAATCCTCACGATGATTATCGCGAGGAAGTTGAATAAGCGTTATGCGGAGTAAGGCGGAGCGCGCGCGGCAAAGGCGACAAAAGCGTCGCTGGCGTGAGTGGTGAAGTAGTGCGTAGCGGGGGTGAAATGCGTGTCGCGGCTGACAAATACGATGTCGCTGCTCGCGACCGCCGCACCGATCTGCGCATACGCCGCGCACAAATCGCAATGCTTGTCATGCGGCAGCGATTGCTCCGAACTCTGTTCTGCCAAGGCATGTGAAATGCCATGCGTCAAGCCGCCTAACTGCGCAAACAGTAAGGCGGTGATGAGCAGAATGCGAGGGAGTAGGGAGCGAAACATGGCGCGCACTATAGAGATAAAAGTGTTTTTTGCAAACTTACAGTGGATGGTGCGCTAAATAAACTACGCCGAGTGCCAGCGGCACAGTCATCACACTGAGCAATAAACTTTGCAGCAGTGCCGCCATTTTTGGCAGCGGCATGACCCACGCCAACAGAGGAATCGCTGCCATTAAGGGCAAGCAATACCAAGGCAAATGCCCTGCCACTAACGCCACGCAGGCAATGATGCCGATGACTAAACTGGCGGGCAAAGTGAAGCCGCGCTCAGCCGCCAAGGCTTGATTGCTAATCATCTGTATCAGCAAGTGTGCGGCCGCAGCACAGCCCATGCTCAAAGCAAATTCGCCGTATAAAGTTGTGCTGCTCCATACCGCGATGCCCGTGCTCAAGCCCAATGCTGTCGCGGCATTGGCGGCGCGCAACGGTACGTCTATTAAGTTATCCATCCCCCACACCAGTAAACCGACGAAGCCCGCGCTACTCGCCAACAAAATCAGCATTTTGAGTGGCGCATGTTGCTGCACCAGTGGCCACAATAAGCACACCGCCAGCACCACGCCTGCCAACGGTAGCAAGGTATTCAGCCACGGCCAGTCGATTAAGCTAAATAGCACACCGAGCAAACTTGCCGCGAGTGCTGTCCAAATAATTTGTTGGGTGAGCGTGAGCGGATGCAGGCCAAAATTGGCAACTAAAAAAACCGTGATAGCGAAGCCCGCGATAAGAGCCAAACCACTTAAACGGATGCGCAAAAACAATTCGGCGGCAAGCAGCGCGACTAAAAAGGGTGCGGCGGCGGCGACGAAATAAGGATGATGCAATAAGGTTTGCATGGTGATGCGCCTCTCTAAGTTGATGCGGCAAGCAACATTCAGCCCGCCAAAAAGGCGCGCATTTTAGCGGGTATTGCGCTCTTGAAACTTTTTCCACTCGCGCCATCTAAGGGCAAGTCGTAAGGTAAACTGCGCGGCGAATTTTTTATTTAAGGACAATGCCATGAAACGTATCTTTTTATTTATTGTGACCAACTTGGCAGTGATGCTGGTGATTAGCGTGACACTGCGCTTGCTCGGTGTGGACAAAGTGCTCGATGCCAGTGGCGCGATTAACTTTAATAGCCTACTGGTGATGTCACTGGTGGTGGGCTTTTCGGGTTCGATTATTTCGCTGCTGATGTCGAAATGGATGGCGAAGCGTTCGGTCAATGCGCAAGTGATTACCAACCCTGCCGACCCGACCGAACGCTGGTTGGTCGATACCGTTAAACGTCAGGCGATGGCAGCGCATATCGGTATGCCCGAAGTAGCGATTTACGAAGCGCCCGATGTCAACGCGTTTGCCACGGGCTGGAATAAAAATAACGCACTGGTGGCGGTCAGTCGCGGCTTGTTGGACAACATGAGCAAAGACGAAGTCGAAGCGGTGTTGGCGCACGAAATCAGCCACGTTGCTAACGGCGACATGATTACGCTGACCTTGATACAAGGCGTGGTGAACACCTTTGTGTTTATGTTCGCGAAATTATTTGGCATTTTTGTTGATAGAGTTTTGCTCAAACACGATGGTCGCGACGGTCCTGGCATCGGCTCATTTGTCGCCGAAATGGCGGCGCAATTAGTCTTGGGTGTGCTGGCGAGCATCATCGTGATGTGGTTCTCGCGCCAACGCGAATTCCGTGCCGATGCAGGTGGTGCATCCTTAGCAGGACGTGAAAAAATGATCGCCGCGTTGGAACGCTTAAAGATGAATCACGAGCAAGCCAGTTTGCCAAAAGACATGGCGGCATCAGGCATTTCAGGCGGCAGCGCGATGAAACTATTTATGACCCATCCGCCTTTAGAAGAACGCATCGCCGCCTTACGCGCCGCACGTTAATTTGGTCTCGTCACAAATGAAAAAAGCCTGCATTTGCAGGCTTTTTTTGTCACGATTATTGCGTTGTGGTGGTTGCTGGGTCAGGCTTGGCGGGGCTGGAGTCGGTGCTGTCGGGTGTGTCGCCGAAGTCCTCATCGTCATATTTTTGCTTAGGGGGATCACCGTCGTAAACCAAAGACTGACGGCGTTCTAAATAGGCGTTGCGCAAAAAATCGTAGCGATCTAAGCCCGTGTCATCGAGGAATTTTTCCGCCGCCAAGTAGCTGGCGCGCACATCCACAATTTTTACGCCATACGCGACATTGCGCGCCGTGACAGGTTTGATTTGCTTCATTTGACTCGGCACAGTATCAACTGCTACACCTGTCGCATCGCGTATGGAGCTAGGGCCCAGCAGCGGCAGCATTAAATACGGCCCGCTCGGCACGCCCCAATAGCCTAATGTCTGCCCAAAATCTTCGTGATGTTTTTCTAAGCGTGTGGTGATTTCAAGTAAGCCAAACACGCCAAAAGTGGAGTTAAACACCACCCGCGTTGCGTCGGAAAAAGCCTGTTTGAATTTGAGTTGTAGTAGGTCGTTGGCGGTGACCACCACATCATCCAAATTGGAAAAAAAATTATGCACCATGATTTTGCCCAGCTTAGGCACGGCATAGTCGTAGCCTTTTGCCAGCGGCTTGAGCGCGACTTTGTCCACGCCCTCATTAAAGCTAAACACGCCACGATTAAACGATTCAAAGGGATCGGCGGGATTGGGATTTTTGACGCTGGCACACGCCGTTAGGCTCATCGCTAGCAATATTAGGGGCAGATTAAATAAACGCATAACAGTATTAAAGTTAATTAAACAGGATGGGCGGGCGGCTGCAATTCGCCTTCGTGTAGGGTGAATTTGCCTGTTTTTCGCTCGGCAAAAAAATGTTCCAAGCTGTAACGCACTGGGCGAAATGCCAGCTCGTCCCACGGGATGTCGGCTTCAGAAAACAGTTTGACCTCTAAGCTTTCCACGCCTGCGGCGTAGTCTAAATCGAGCAAAGTAGCGCGAAACACCAAATGCACTTGAGCGATGTAAGGCAAGCTGTACATGGCATACAAGCCGTCGAGCTGAATGCGCGCGCCCGCTTCTTCCAAGGTTTCGCGTATCGCCGCATCGCCAGTGGATTCGCCGTTTTCCATAAACCCACCGGGCAGCGTCCACATGCCATAGCGCGGCTCGATGGCGCGTTTGCACAGCAAAATTTGGTCTTGCCAAACGGGCAGTGCCGCGATGACTAACTTAGGATTTTCGTAATGAACAATGTCGCATTCGGTGCAGACATGACGTGCGCGACTGTCATCGTGCGGGATGCGCAACTCGACGGTCGCGCCGCAAGCGTTGCAGAATTTCATTTCCAGAACTGCCACCAAGATTGCTTGCTGTTAGATAAAACGGTGGCACTCGCCGCGCCACCGTTTGCGTCCAACACGCGTTGCGCATCGTCACGCAAGGCGGTCATGCCTTGTGCGTCATAGGCTTTCACCATAATCAGCAACGCGTCACGACTGGCGGGGGTTTCGGGATATTGCGTGAGGATGTCTTGCGCACGACTGACGGCGGCGAGATGCGCGCCACGGCGCAAATAAAAATCGGCAATCAGCAAATCATGTTTAGCTAAAGCATTCGCCAAAAATTGCATACGCAAGCGCGCATCGGGGGCGTATTGGCTGGTGGGATAGCGCGCCAATAATTCTTTGAAAGCATTAAACGAGTCTTGCGGCATGAGGGTTTCGTGTTGGCTAATATCCGTGCCGCTGACCGATTTCAACGCGCTATCTTCAGCGGTAAAGTTCGCCAAGCCTTTCAAATACCAGGCGTAATCGACGCGTGGATTATTGGGAAACTCTTTAATAAAGCGGTCACACGCGACAATGGCAGGGTCGGGTTCGCCTTGTTTGATATAGGCATACGCCATTTCTAACAAAGCGGTTTGCGAATAGCTGCCGTAGGGATAGCGCGATTGCAATTTTTCATATTGTTTAATCGCGCCGTCATAGGCTTTGTCGTCTAATTTCGCTTTGGCGGCGGTATAGAGTTGCTCGGCGGTGGCGTTCTTTTGTTTGTCTTCTTCGGGGAGGGAGCTACAAGCAGCTAACGTGAACAGCAGGAATACGGCTAAAATGTGGCGCATGACTAATCCAGAAAAAAATTTGCGCGATTATAGCGTAAACCCCGCCGCTCCTTCTCTATCGGATTCGACCAACCCCCACCTCAACCCTCTCCCGCTAGCGGGAGAGGAGGCGAGTGCCTCGCTGCGCGAATTTCATGTCGTTGTTCCCGATGAATACGCAGGCTTGCGTCTCGATCAAGCCCTAGTGAAATTTTTCCCTGAGTATTCACGCAGCCGCTTGCAAGAGTGGGTGCTGCAACAGCAAGTGCTGGTGAATGGCGCGCCATCGTTAAGCAAAGAAAAAGTGTGGGGCGGCGAAAAAATTAGCGTCAACCCACAAGCCAACCTCGCCGAGCAACCTTACATCGCCGAAGACATTCAGCTCGACATCTTGTTTGAAGACGACGAGCTAATCGTCATCAACAAGCCCGTCGGTTTGGTGGTGCATCCTGGCAATGGCAACCCAGACGGCACGCTGCTCAACGCCTTGCTGCATTACGCGCCGCAGCTCAAAGACGTGCCGCGCGCGGGCATCGTGCATCGTTTAGATAAAGACACCAGCGGCTTGATGGTGGTGGCAAAAACGCTCATTTCGCAAACCGCCTTGGTGCGTCAGTTGCAAGAGCGCAGTGTGAAGCGCGAATACTTAGCCTTGGTGTGGGGCGAAATTTCGCGCGGCGGCACAGTCGATGCCGACATCGACCGCCATCCCAGCAACCGCGTCAAAATGGCGGTGGTGGAAGGCGGCAAACCAGCGGTCACGCACTATGTGGTTGAGCGGCAATTTCCTAGCTGCACTTTGTTGCGCTGTCGTTTAGAAACAGGTCGCACGCATCAAATCCGCGTGCACATGGCGCACCTCAAACATCCACTGGTCGGCGACTCGGTGTATATCCAAGGCGGGCAAAAATGCGTGATTTATTTGCGCACTGTGCTGAATGGCTTTACCCGCCAAGCCTTACACGCCACCCGTTTGGCGTTAGCGCACCCCAGCACAGGAGAGGCCATGGAATGGCACGTTGCCATGCCGCAAGACATGCAAAATTTATTGCGCGAAGTACAGCGCGAAGTCAAACAAGCCGAAGCGCGCGAGTTGCAAAAATAGTCTGGTACTGCGTTTTGCTGCGATGAATATCCCCTCTATCCGTCCCGATTGGCCTGCCCCCGCTAAAGTGCGCGCACTGCAAACCACGCGCAGCGGCGGCAACAGCTGTGCGCCCTATCACAGCCTCAATCTCGGCACTCATGTCGGCGATGCGCCGCTGGTGGTGGCGCGTAATCGCAACGCACTCAACACCCTGCTGCCCAGCGAACCCGTGTGGCTAGAGCAAGTGCACGGCACGCGCGTGGCGAATGCCGATGCTGCTAACTGCCGCGAAATCGCCGACGCGTGTATCGCGACAAAACGCGGCGCGGTTTGCGTAGTGATGACCGCCGATTGCCTGCCGATTTTGTTATGCGACACACAAGGCACTGTCGTTGCAGCAGTCCATGCGGGCTGGCGTGGCTTGGCAGCGGGCGTAATTGAAGCGACCGTGAGTGCGATGCAAACGCAGGATTTTGTAGAAGCCAGTCCTGCTCGCGAAAGCACGCAGCAACCCATGCAGATCATGGCGTGGCTAGGCCCAGCGATTAGCCAAGCCGCCTTTGAAGTCGGCGCGGAAGTGCGTGATATTTTTGTCGCACAAAATCCCGCGAATGCCGCTGCCTTTACTCCCTCGCCCCCGCAGGGAGAGGGCTGGGGTGAGGGGGCGAGTGGTGAACACAGTGCAACACAAAAATTCCACGCTGACCTATACGCCTTGGCGCGCCTACGTTTGCAAGCCTTAGGCATCACGCAAATCTACGGCGGCGAGCGCTGCACTTACACCGAATCCGACACTTTTTTTTCCTATCGCCGCGATGGCGTGACAGGACGCATGGCGAGCTTTATTTGGCTGGAATAAAAACACGGCGCAAAAAAATGCCGCACTCAAAAGTGCGGCATTTTTAATTACGGCGGATGCAATACTGATGATGGTTCATGATTTTTTTCGCAGCTTGCTCAATACCAAGCGCGCCACTTGCAATCCTGCTCCGCCGCCTAATCCACACAGCAAAATCCCGACCATGCTGGCGTTGCCGTAGCCCGCTGCAAATACATCGGCACCGATGGCTTTACCTAAAAAAAAGCCTAGTAATGCGCCGCCACTAAAGCCTGCGGCATCCGAGAGTCCTGCGATAAGAAGTTTTTTCATGGCTAGTTCGTGATGTTGAGATTTTAACGGTTGGCTTTTGACTAACTTAATTCGTGCAGTTTTTAATCGCGAACATCACGCTGCAAATAGTTGGGCAGCCAGGAGCCGACTATCATGCCCGCCAAGCTGAACAGCAATCCCACTAGTTGTGGCGGCCAATAAGTATCGGGGTGGATGAACTCCATCAACAACCAGCTGGACAGACCCAGCACGATAGAGACTAACGCGCCTTGGGTATTGGCGCGTTGCCAATACAGCCCGAACGCCAGCGGCACAAACGCGCCGACCAGCGTGATTTTGTAGGCGTTCTCGACCATTTTCATAATGCTGGTGTCCGCGTGCAACGCCGACCACAACACCATGCCGCCAAAGGCGATGACGATGATGCGCATGGTTTGCAGCATTTGTTTATCGCTCATATTTTTCAGCGCGAAATGTTTGAGAATATTCTCGGTGAACATTACCGAGGGTGCCAACAAAGTAGCGGAAGCGGTACTCATAATCGCCGACAATAACGCGCCAAAAAAGAACACCTGCGCGATGACGGGGGTGTGCTCCAAAATCAACGTCGGCAATACCATTTGCGTGTTGCTCTGTATCAATTCGCCGAACACTTTCGGGTCGATAAGTGTGGCGGAAAATGCCAAAAACATCGGCACAAAAGCGAACGCGAAATACAACACGCCGCCCAGCACCGAACCACGCACCGCAGTCTTTTCGTCCTTAGCGGAAGTCATGCGTTGGAACACGTCTTGTTGCGGAATTGAACCCAGCATCATGGTCAGCCACGCGCCGATAAACGGTATCCAAACCTCCACTCCGCCGTGCGGGAAAAACTTTAATTTGCCCGTGTCACTCGCCTGTTGCACCACCGCGCCCACACCGCCGACTTGCCCGCTGACCAAATAAGCGATGAGCAACATGCCCGCCATAATTACCGTCATTTGCACGAAGTCTAATAACGCCACCGACCACATCCCGCCGAACATGGTGTACGTCAATACAATAGCCGTGCCGATGACCATGCCAGCTGGCTCAGACACCACACCGCCGCTGACGATATTGAACACCAGCCCCAATGCCACCACCTGCGCGGACACCCAGCCCAAATAAGAAACCATGATGCAAATCGTCATCAATAATTCCACCGCGCGGCTATAGCGTTGCCGATAATAATCGCCGATGGTGAGCAAATTCATACGGTATAAAAGCGGTGCGAAAAATAGCCCCGCGATAATCAAACACAAGCTCGCACCGAACGGATCGGCGACCACGCCGCTCAAGCCTTCTTTGACAAAAGTCGCGGAAATTCCCAACACTGTTTCCGCGCCAAACCAAGTTGCGAACACCGTCGCCGTCACGATAGGCAAAGGCAAATTGCGCCCCGCCACCACAAAGTCGCGCGCGTTATGCACCCGCGTCGAAGCGTAAATGCCGATACCCACCGACAAGCATAAATACAAGCCTACGAACCAGATTAGCATGATGAAAGCGTGTGAAATGAAGGGCGCGGATTTTAGCAGGGGCATTCACCAGGGGTGTAACAAATCGGGGACGACAACATAAATTTTTTAGGGCGGTTTTACAGGTTCGGCATCGCTATAATCCGCCGCCGAATAGTCTATGCAATACGCTTATTGACACCCTAGTATCAGGAATATAGCCCAATTTATGGACACACTCACCCAACTACGCGCCGGTCAATTAGCTGGCATTACCCGCCTCGATTTATCCTGCGGTTTAACGACTTTTCCAACTGAGATTTTTCAACTCGCGGACACGCTGGAGATACTCAATCTGTCTGGTAATCAGCTATCAGCGTTACCTGATGATTTACCGCATTTACATAAGCTGCGGGTGATTTTTTGTTCGGATAATTTATTTACCGAGTTGCCCGAAGTATTGGGGCGCTGCCCGCATTTGACGATGGTGGGCTTCAAGGCGAATCAGATAAAACATTTTTCTGCCGCTGCCATTCCAACGTTGTTGCGCTGGCTGATTTTGACCGACAATCAACTGACAGAAGTGCCGCGTGAATTGGGTCGCTGTACGCAGTTGCAAAAGTTGATGCTGGCGGGAAATCGTTTACAAAGTCTGCCGCAAGAATTAGCGGCGTGTCGTAATTTGGAACTGCTGCGCATCGCGGCGAATCGTTTCGCACAACTCCCCGAATGGCTGTTGTCCATGCCGCGCTTGGCTTGGCTGGCGTGTGCAGGTAATCCGTTTAGTGATGCGCAACAAGATGCGCTGCTGGCTGTGCAAGAAATTGCGTGCATCAATTGGCATGATTTAGAGCTGCAACAGCAGTTGGGCGAAGGCGCATCAGGCGTGATTCATCAAGCGATTTGGCGAGGTGAGCAAGCGGTGGCAGTAAAGTTATTCAAAGGCGCGCTGACCAGCGATGGCTTGCCTGCGAGTGAAAAATCCGCCTGTCTGGCGGCAGGAAACCACCCCAATGTAATTGCTGCGCACGGCAAGCTAACTCAACATCCACAAGACGCAGCGGGGTTGGTGATGCCATTGGTTGGCAACGATTTTCGGACGCTCGCCGCGCCGCCCAGTTTGCAATCGTGTACGCGTGATGTGTATGCGCATGGACAAAAATTCGCGCGCTCGGCATTGTTAAATTTGGCGCACGGCATCGCCGCCGCTGTCGCACATTTGCACGCACGCGGCATTTTGCATGGCGATTTATATGCGCATAACATTTTGTACAACGCGCCTGGCGAGGCATTGTTAGGTGATTTTGGTGCAGCGAGTTTTATGGCGCATGACGCGCACGCTTTGCAGCAAATCGAGGTGCGTGCCTTTGGTTGCTTGCTAGCAGAATTATTGCAACGCTGCGCATCGACTAGGCTGGAAAATTTATGGGTGTTGCAACGCCGCTGTGTGGCTGAACAGGTCGAGATGCGTCCTATGTTTGCCGAACTGGCGCAGGCTTTAGCGATACTAAAAAATGAGGTAGGAGATGAATAAGGTGAAAAATTTAGACGGCATCACACTAGAGATGATGGTCACACAATTGGCAGAAAATATGGGGTGGACTGCGATGGGTGAGGCGATTCCAGTGCGCTGTTTTACGCATGACCCCAGTGTGAAATCAAGCCTAAAGTTTTTGCGCCGCACGCCGTGGGCGCGGGCGAAACTGGAACAGCTATATCTGCAACATCATTAAAAAATCAATAAAAAAACAGCCGAGCAAAAATCCTCGGCTGTTTTTTATTGCGACCACTTGTTAATGACTAGCCGCTATTACGCAAGCCCGTCGCAATACCGTTGATGGTGAGATGAATCGCACGCTTGACCAGCTCGTCGTTATCACCTGCGCGATGGCGCAACAACAGTGCAACTTGCAGGTGATTGAGCGGGTCGATGTAGGGGGTGCGGGTCAACAAACTGCGCGCAAACGCGGGATTGTCTTGCAGCAAACTGGTGTTGCCCGTGACCTGAAATAGCATCGCCAAGGTGTCATCATGTTCTTGGTTAATCGCGCCAAAAATGCGTGTGCGCAAATCCACATCTTTGACCAACTCGGAATAACTCGCCGCGATACCCATATCGGTTTTCGACAGCACCATGTCCATGTTGGACATCAAGCCACGGAAGAAGGCCCAGTTTTGATACATGGCTTGCAACTGCGCTAAACCGGCCTCGCCTTCTTTGGCGATGAACTGTTTGACCGCGCTGCCAAAGCCTAACCAGCCTGGCAATAAGGTGCGGTTTAAGCCCCAGCTAAACACCCACGGAATGGCGCGTAAGTCTTCGATTTTGTCCGAGGCTTTGCGTGCCGAAGGACGGCTGCCGATATTGAGTTCGGCAATTTCGCGTATCGGTGTGGCAATGAAAAAATACTCAGTGAAACCCGGGGTTTCATAGACCAACTTACGATATGCGGCAAAAGCATTCAGGCTCAATTGCTCCATGACGCGGTGATATTCCGGCATCGCGCTGTCGTCGCCGTGGTGATGCAGCAGCGTCGCTTCCATGGTTGCGGCAATCATGGTTTCCAAATTACGGCGACCGATTTCGGGATTGGAATACTTGCTCGAAATCACCTCGCCTTGCTCGGTGATACGGATTTGTCCGTTCACGCTGCCTGGCGGTTGCGCCAAAATCGCATCGTAGCTAGGGCCGCCGCCGCGACCAACCGTACCGCCGCGACCGTGGAATAAACGCAACTCAACGCCGTGTTTTTTGAACACTTCAACCAACACCAGCTCGGCTTTGTAGAGCTCCCAATTCGCCGTCAAATAGCCGCCGTCTTTGTTGCTGTCGGAATACCCAAGCATCACTTCTTGCGTGTCGCCGCGCGACTTCAGCAGCGCGCGGTAATACGGAATCGAGAACAGCTGTTCCATAATCGGCCCGCAACTACGCAAGTCTTCGATGGTTTCAAACAGCGGAATAATGTTGACGTGCAAAGCAGGATTTTTGCCGCTGTCGAGCAAACCAACTTGCTGCATCAGCAACGCTAATTCGAGCATGTCGCTGACCGCATCGGTCTTGGAAATAATGTGATTCGGCAAGGCAGCGCGACCAAAACGCTGATGCAGCGTCGCGGCAGTTTGCATGATGCGCAACTCGCTTTGTGCGACGGTGGAATAGCTGTCGATGTTGCCCAGCAAAATTTTATTCGCTTGCAACGCCGCCAACAAAACTTGACGTTTAGCCGCTTCGTCGAGTGCGTCATACGCCGCGCCCGTGCCCAATAATTCGCTCACGGTTTGCTGCAAAATCGCACTGTGTTGGCGCATGTCCAAGGGAGCTAAATGAAAGCCAAATACTTCGGCAGCACGGCGTAAATTCGCCAAACGACCGCGTGCCAAATACACCGCGCCATGCTTGAACAAGGACTCAACCAACACATCCAAGTCGGCAATAAATTCTGCCGCCGTCGGATAAGGCGCGGCATTTTTATCGACAGGCGGCAAATGCGAAATTTCGTGACCTAATTGTTTGGCGGTTGCCGACAAGCGCGAGTAAATCAAAATCAGCGCACGACGATACGGCTCATCGTTGCGATTTTGTGATTTATCGGGCGAAGCATCGGACAGTTTGCGCAACGCGTCGCTGACATCAACCAAGCGGTCGGTCAAACTCAAACGACGACCAAGCAAATGCGTTTCGCTCAAATAATGTTCCAGCACCAAAGCCGAATGTTGCTGCACCGCATAGTCCATCACGTCGTGCGTAACGAAAGGATTGCCGTCGCGATCGCCACCGATCCAACTACCCACGCGCAACAATGGCGGCACTTTAATGTCTTTATCAAAACGCGCTTCAAGCTGTTTTTCGAGTCCCGCATAAATTTTCGGAATCTCTGACAGAAAGGTGTAACGATAAAACTCCAAGCCATTTTTAATCTCATCGGCGACGGTGAGTTTGGCGGTGCGCAACATGCGTGTCTGCCACAAAATCAATACAAAACGATGCAAGGCTTCTTCGTTTTCTGCCAAATCGTCGGGAGTCATATCGACGCGATCGCGATCCGACAACAAGCGCGAAATAATCAACTGACAATCCAAAATACTCTTGCGTTGCACCTCGGTCGGGTGCGCCGTCAAAACAGGCGAAATCACCGCGCTATCGAGAAAGCTTTGTAGTGTTTTTTTATCCAGTTTTTTGGCTTCGATGCGATCTAGTGCCAGCGTTAAGCTGCCGTCTTTGTGCGCTGTGCCCGCAGTGAGATGCGCGCGATGACGACGGTTGTGATGCAAGTCTTCGGCGATATTGGAAAGCTGCGAAAAGTAGCTAAAGGCGCGTACCACCACCAGCGTTTCGCTAGGCGACATTGCGTCTAACGTTTTATCCAGCTCGACGCGATCGCGCTCGTCTTGAGTTTTGCGAAAACGCACCGCCGCACGGCGCACGTTCTCGATTAAGTCATACGAGGCTTGACCTTCCTGTTCGCGCAGTGTCTCGCCCAAAATGCGACCAAGCAGTCGCACGTCGTCGCGCAGAGGCAAATCTTTACTGGAAATATCGCTGGTAGCGGCACTAAAATTCATTATGTTCTCGGCACAAAAGTGCGACGCACCCTATGCTAGAATGCGCCGCAAATTAATAAAGATAAATCAGGAAATGTTTATGAGTCAGGCTGCAAAAACCCCACCGTCTCGCTTAGTGATTGCCTCGCGCGAAAGCGCGTTAGCCATGTGGCAAGCCCAACATATTCGAGACAGACTGCGCGCATTATATCCGCAAACTGAAGTCAGCATCCTAGGCATGACCACTCAAGGCGACCAAATTCTCGATGTGACTTTGTCGAAAATTGGTGGCAAAGGCTTGTTCGTTAAAGAACTAGAAACCGCGCTAGAAGACGGTCGTGCCGACCTCGCGGTACATTCACTCAAAGACGTACCGATGAATTTGCCCGACGGTTTTGTACTCGCCGCCATCGGCGAACGCGAAGATCCATTGGACGCATTTGTATCGAATCATTTTGACAATCTCGCCGCGCTTCCTGCGGGCAGCGTGGTCGGCACGTCCAGCTTGCGGCGCGAAAGTCAGTTGCGCGCGCGCTTTCCACACCTCGACATCCAACCCTTGCGCGGCAACGTACAAACGCGTTTACGCAAACTCGACGAAGGTCAATATGCCGCGATTATTTTGGCGGCAGCAGGATTGAAACGCTTAGGCTTGGGCGCACGCATCCGCACTGTGATTGCCAGCGAAGACAGTTTGCCCGCCGTCGGTCAAGGCGCGTTAGGCATTGAATGTCGCGCCGATCGCGCCGATGTAATTGCCTGTTTGCAAGCCTTGCACCATGCCGATTCCGCCGCGTGCGTGTTGGCGGAACGCGCCATGAGCCGCGCTTTGGGCGGCAGTTGCCAGGTGCCGTTGGGCGGATTTGCGCAAGTCAAAAATGGGCAGCTTTATATGCGCGGATTTGTCGCCAGCCCAGACGGGGGCGAAATGATGCGCGCCGAAGCAACGGGTGAGTTGAGCCAGCCAGTAGTCTTGGGCAATCAAATCGCCAGTGCTTTACGCGCGCAAGGTGCGGACAAAATTCTTGCCGCACTCGCGCTGTAAAAACCACACTCAGTATGCCTAACGTAACGCCCTCAAGCCCCGCAACCGCTCTGCCGTTGCGGGGCTTGAGCGTTTTGGTAACCCGCCCCAAAGCGCAAGCGCAGTCGCTGGTTAAGCACATTAACCAGCTAGGCGGACGCGCGATTTTGCTGCCCTTGCTAGCCATCCGCGCGGTAGAAAATCCCGCACTTTTGCAGCAACAATTAGCGCATTTGAGCGATTTTGATTTAGCCATTTTTATCAGTCCCAATGCGGTGCAATACAGTATGGGGGCGATTGCGGCGGCACACGCGAGCTTGCCGAAAAAAGTCGCCTGCATAGGCGCGAGTAGTGCGCAAAGTTTGCGTGAATTTGGCGTGCAAAATCTGCTAGTGCCGTTACTACAATCAGACAGCGAAGCCTTGTTGGCATTGCCCGAACTGCGCGACATGCAAGGTCAGCGGGTGATGATTTTGCGCGGCGACGGCGGACGCGAGCTGTTAGGCGACACACTCAAAGCGCGCGGCGCAAGCGTTGAATATGCCAGTTGTTATCAGCGCAGCGCAGCGGTGGTCACGCTAGCCGATGTGCTGCGCGACCCGCCCGATGTCATCACCGTCACCAGCAGCGAAGCTCTCAGCTATTTGCGCACCCTGCTCGATAGTCATTTAGAGCTGCTCGCCACGCCGCTATTTGTGCCACACGCACGCATCGCCCAGTTAGCCGTCCAACAAGGCTGGCAAAATGTGACGCTGACCGACGCTGGCGATGCGGGATTGCTCGCTGCCTTAGTCGCGCAATGTGATTTGAAAGGAACGCCATGAGCAAAATTCCCCCCGCAACTCACCCTACGCCGCGCTTGATGGACAGGCTGGCGCACGCGACGTTGACGCAACTCACCCTCGCGGTATTGGTGGTGATTTTTATCGCGCAATGGCTGTTCGCGCAGCACGAACTTCATACCGTCAGCACACAAGTTGCAGAAAAGCTCGCCGAGATGGACAGCGACAATCAGGTTAACAGCGTGCTGTTGGAAAAGACCCAAGAAGACACGCGCGACATTGCCGCCAAACTTGCCCTGCTGGAGGCGCGTTATGCCGAGTCACAAGGACAACGTGCTGCTCTAGAAGCCTTATACAACGAGCTTTCCAGTAGTCGCGATGAAACCGCTCTGGCTGAAGTCGAGCAATCGTTATTGATTGCCAATCAACAATTACAACTCTCCGCCAATGTCAAAGCCGCGCTGATTGCCATGCAAACCGCCGATGCGCGCTTGCAACGCATGAACCGCCCTAGTTTGCATGGCTTGCGTCAGGCGATTGCGCGTGACATGGACAAGCTGCGCGCTTTGCCTGTGGTGGATGTGGCGGGTATGAGTGTGCAACTGGATAATTTATTAGCCAGCGTGGATGACTTGCCGTTGTGGTCAGAATTGCACGAGCCCACTGCGCCCGCCACACTGTCCGCGCCACCCACCAACGAGAGCCGTTGGCAAGCCTTGCTCAGTGAAATTTGGCAAGAATTTAGCCAACTGATACGCATCCAAAACACCCAACGTGTCGAGCTGCCATTGCTGCCGCCTGAGCAAGAATTTTTCTTGCGCGAAAATCTCAAGCTGCATTTTTTACTGGCGCGAATGAATTTGTTGGCGCGTGATGAAGTGGCGTTTAAGCACGAAATCAAAGCCATGCAGCAATGGCTGAATGATTATTTTGCCACCCAAGATGACGACACTAAGCGCGTCTTAAAAGGCTTAAAGATCCTAGCAACCGCAAGCATCAACATCGAATTGCCCGACATCAATAACAGCTTGATACAAGTGCGCAACTATCGTGCTAGCCGCGACAAAGACGCGCGCAGTAGCGCGGCGGAAGGATTCAAGGTCAGCGAATGAAATATGTGATTTGGATTGTGCTTATCTTTGCTGCGGCAGTAACACTCAGTAGCGCGGCACATAACGCTGGCTACGTTTTGCTGTTTTATCCACCTTATCGGCTGGAGCTATCGCTGAACTTTTTTGTATTGCTATTGCTGCTATTTGCCATAGTTTCTTACAGCCTGACGCGGTTAATTATCATGGTGGTCAATCTTCCCAAACATGCGCGTACTTATCGCTTGCAACGCGCCAATGCCGCCGCCCAAACCACCCCGGAGTCGTCCCATGAAAACTTATAGCGTTGCCCTACTCGCCTTGTTTGCAAGCCAGTTAAGCTACGCCGACGGCGCGGTACATAAATGCAAAGATCGCAACGGGCAGACAATTTATCAAGCTACGCCCTGTGCCAAAACCAACACAGCGGTAGCTAGCTGGGCACAAGCCGATGCCCCCGCGCCGTCTAGCGACGAACTTGCCCGCAACGCGAATCTGGGGCTGATTTTGAAACAACACGCTAATGGGCATTATTTTGTTGATGGCAGCATTAACGGTAAACCACTCACTTTCGTGGTCGATACGGGGGCGAGCGTGGTGTCGTTGCCGCGCGACATGGCGTATATGGCGAACATGTCTTGCCTAGAACAAGTCTCAGTGCAAACCGCCAACGGCATCGGACGTAGCTGCACCTCTATCGTGAAGAAGCTCAAACTCGGTCACCTACTACTCGCCAATGTCCCCGCCATGATTGTGCCTAACCTCAGCCAGCCACTGCTCGGCATGAATGTGCTGCGAGCGTTCCGTATCGAGCAAGACGACGGCGAAATGCGCATCCTGCCTAAAAACTAATCGCCACAAAATTGTGCCCGTGCTGGCGCAATTTTTATGCCTAATACGCAGTTTTACATTTAGTGAAACCGTGCTTTGCGGTAAGCTACGCGCCTTTTTGAATCCCTAGAGAACCCGCACAATGGCACAAGGTCAATATGTAATGTCGATGCTCCGCGTGAGCAAAATCGTCCCCCCTAAACGTCAAATTATCAAAGACATTTCCCTGAGTTTTTTCCCTGGCGCGAAAATTGGTTTGCTCGGCCTGAACGGTTCGGGTAAATCTACCGTGCTGCGCATCATGGCGAACGTGGATAAGGAATACGACGGCGAAGTGCAACATATGCCGAATATGAAAATCGGTTATCTGGAACAAGAGCCAGTGCTAGATCCTGCCAAAACGGTGCGCCAAGAAGTGGAATCCGCGCTCGGCGAAGTGATGCAAGCGCAGCAAAAACTCGACGAAGTGTACGCCGCGTATGCAGAAGAGGATGCGGATTTTGACGCGCTCGCCGCCGAGCAAGCACGCTTGGAAAACATCATCGCAGCCAGCGGTTCGGATGCCGAACATCAAATGGAAATTGCCGCCGACGCACTGCGTTTGCCGGATTGGGACGCGCTGATTAAAAATCTTTCCGGCGGTGAAAAACGCCGCGTCGCACTGTGCAAATTGTTGTTGGAAAAACCCGACATGCTGTTGCTCGATGAACCGACCAACCATCTGGATGCCGAGTCGGTGGAATGGCTGGAACAATTCCTAGTGCGCTTCCCCGGCACGGTGGTGGCGGTGACGCATGATCGATATTTCCTCGACAATGCCGCCGAATGGATTTTGGAATTGGATAGAGGTCACGGCATTCCGTGGAAGGGCAATTACTCCAGTTGGCTGGATCAAAAAGGCGCGCGTTTAGCGCAAGAAAATAAACAAGTCGATGCGCATCAAAAAGCGATGAAGCAAGAGTTGGAATGGGTGCGCCAAAATCCTAAAGGTCGTCAGGCGAAATCCAAGGCGCGTATCGCGCGTTTTGAAGAATTGAATTCGCAAGAGCATCAAGCGCGCAATGAAACGCAGGAGATTTTTATTCCCGTCGGCGAACGTCTGGGTAACGAAGTTATCGAGTTTGAAAACGTCAGCAAAGCCTATGGCGAACGTCTGCTGATAGACAACCTCAGCTTCAAAATTCCACCTGGCGCAATTGTCGGCATCATCGGTCCAAACGGCGCGGGTAAATCCACGCTGTTCCGCATGATTACAGGCAAAGAACAGCCTGATACCGGCACAGTAAAAATCGGTCAGACCGTTAAAATCGCCCACGTCGATCAAGCGCGCGATTCGCTCGACAACAGCAAAACTGTGTTTGAAGCCATCTCAGGCGGCAACGAAATTTTGACCGTCGGTAAATACGAAACCCCCGCGCGGGCCTACATCGGACGCTTCAATTTCAAAGGTGCCGATCAAGGCAAAATCGTCGGGCAATTATCCGGCGGCGAACGCGGTCGATTGCACTTAGCGCAAACGCTTATCTCCGGCGGCAACGTGTTAATGCTCGATGAACCGACCAACGACCTAGACGTGGAAACCTTGCGCGCATTGGAAGATGCCTTGCTAGAGTTCGCTGGCTGCGTTGCCGTCATCTCCCACGATCGCTGGTTCCTAGACCGTATCGCCACCCACATCCTCGCGTGTGAAGGCGATTCAAAATGGACATTCTTCGACGGCAACTATCAAGAATACGAAGCGGATAAAAAGAAGCGTTTAGGTGAAGAAGGTGCGAAACCAAAACGGATTCGCTATAAGCCGATTAGCCGATAAGCCCAAGGCGCGGTAATTTAAGGGGCTGGTACTCCAAAAGAAAAAAGCCGCACGCCTATCGCCGTGCGGCTTTTTATTTTGCTTAAAAACTTAAATCTGCTTGGCTAGTTCAACGGCTTTGCCGATATAAGTGTCGGGCGACAATTGCAACAGGCGTTGTTTTTCGGCATCTGGAATTTCCAAGGTGTTGATAAACGCCTGTAACGACTCGCGGTTGATGCCGCTTTGGCCGCGCGTTAATTCTTTGAGTTTGTCGTAGGCATTCTCGATGTTGTAGCGACGCATCACTGTTTGGATAGGCTCGGCCATGACTTCCCAACTTGCGTTCAAATCGTCGCCTACACGTTGCGCGTTTACTTCCAATTTGTTCAGCCCGCGCAAGCACGATTCGTATGCCAATAGCGTGTAGCCCAACGCCACGCCCATGTTGCGTAGTACTGTGGAATCGGTGAGGTCGCGCTGCATACGTGACACCGGCAATTTCTCGGAAAGATGGCGCAGCACGGCATTCGCCAAGCCCAGATTTCCTTCGGAATTTTCAAAATCTATCGGGTTTACTTTGTGTGGCATGGTCGAAGAACCCACTTCGCCTTTGACCACTTTTTGTTTGAAATAACCCAGTGAAATGTAGCTCCAAATGTCGCGGTTCAAATCGACCAAAATGGTGTTGATGCGCGCATACGCATCGAACAATTCCGCCATGTAATCGTGCGGTTCAATTTGGATGGTGTAGGGGTTGAAGGTGATGCCGCGCGCGGTCACGAAACGCTCGGCAAAGCCTGCCCAATCGACATCGGGATACGCCGCCAGATGCGCGTTGTAATTGCCCACCGCGCCGTTAATTTTGCCCAAAATTTGCACGTCGGCGAGACGTTGATGCGCGCGTTGCAAACGATATACCACGTTCGCCATTTCCTTACCCAGCGTGCTGGGCGTGGCGGTTTGACCGTGGGTGCGGCACAACATCGGCAAGTCGGCGAGCTGATGCGCAAGTGTTTGCAAACGAGTGGTGAGCACATTCAGCGCGGGCAACATCACCGCATCGCGCGCGCCCTTGAGCATCAGCGCGTGGCTCAAATTATTGATGTCTTCCGAGGTGCACGCGAAGTGAATAAACTCCAAAACTTTGGCGGTTTCTGGATTGCTCACCAGTTGGTCGCGCAACCAGTATTCGACTGCTTTTACATCGTGATTGGTGGTGCGTTCTATGGTTTTAATTGCCTGCGCGTCGGCTTCGGAAAAATTGCTATTCAGCGCATCCAGCTGCGCGATAGTCGCAGCAGAGAAGGGCGCAATTTCTGGAATGTCGGCTTGTGCGGCAAGCGACTTCAGCCATTCGATTTCAATTTCAACGCGAAAACGAATCAGACCGAACTCACTAAAGTAAGCGCGCAAAGCATCGACTTTACCGTGATAACGACCATCGAGCGGGGACAGGGCAGTGAGTTTGGTGAGTGTGGTCATGGTGAAAGTCCAAGCTAAAAAGTTAAAAAATGGTCGCGCATTTTACGCGAAAGCGACGGGCGGCTAAGTGCTTTGATTGCAAAAGCGGCTACGCCATATCAGCCCACAACTATTTGATAATCCCGCCGCCTAAACAAATTTCGCCGTCATACGCAACCACCGATTGTCCTGGCGTGACCGCCCATTGCGGGTCAGCAAAACTAAATTGCGTGAGTGCTTGATTGAGCGCGATATGGCACTCGGCATCGGCTTGGCGATAACGGGTTTTGGCAGCAAAGCCTTGTGTTAAGTCAGGAGCTGCGCCGCTAATCCAGTGCATATCAATCACCTCGACTTGTGCTTGCAACAGCAGCGGATGATCGTGTCCTTGCACCACAATTAAACGGTTGCGCGTCATGTCTTTAGCCGCCACAAACCACGGTTCGCCCGACGAATTTTTTGCACCGCCGATACCTAAGCCTTGGCGTTGCCCCAGTGTGTAAAAACTCAAGCCGATATGCTTGCCCACTAACTGTCCTTCGGGGGTAAACATGTCGCCGGGTTGAGTGGGTAAATAGCCGCTTAAAAATTCGCGGAACGGACGTTCGCCGATAAAACAAATACCCGTGCTGTCTTTTTTTGCGTGGTTAGACAAGCCGTGTTGCTCGGCGATACGGCGCACTTCCGATTTCAAAATGTTGCCCAGCGGAAACATCGCTTTGGACAATTGCGCTTGATTTAGTCTATGCAAAAAATAGCTTTGATCTTTGCTCGCATCCGTCGCCTTAAGTAATTGAAACGCGCCATCGACTTCGCGCACTTGCGCGTAATGACCCGTCGCAATCGTGTCTGCGCCGAGCGCGATAGCGTGATCTAAAAACGCTTTGAATTTGATTTCGGCGTTGCACAAAATGTCGGGATTCGGCGTGCGTCCCGCTTCATATTCGCGCAAGAAATAACTGAACACGCGGTCTTTATATTCTTTGGAAAAATTCACCGCCTCGATGGGAATGCCAATGGTGTCGGCGACCGAAACCGCGTCGATTAAATCCTGGCGCGACGAGCAGTATTCGCTGTTGTCGTCGTCCTCCCAATTCTTCATAAACAAGCCGATTACGTCATAGCCTTGTTGTTTAAGCAACAAGGCCGTAACCGAAGAATCTACGCCGCCCGACATACCGACGACGATGCGAGATTTGGATTTATTCATAATGCGTAATCAACTCCAAAGGATAGCGATGCCCCGCCAAATAATCTTCGATACAGCGCAACACTAAAGGGCTGCGATGGCTTGCTTGGCAAGCGCGAACTTCAGCTAAGCTCAACCAAACTGCGCGAATGATGCCTGTGTCGAGCGGGCGATTTTCTTCAAAACCAGTCAGCTCACCTGCAAAGGCAAAGCGCAAGTAAGTGGTGTCGGATTCCTCGGCGTGCCAGCGATAAATGCCCGTGAGGTGTTGCGGCGCGAAGTGATACGCCGACTCTTCTAATGTTTCGCGCACCACAGCCTCGAATAAAGATTCATGCGCTTCGAGATGTCCCGCTGGCTGATTGAAACGCGCTCCTTGCGCGGTTTCTTCTTCAACCAATAAAAACTTGCCATCGCGTTCGATAATGGCAGCGACGGTTGTATGCGGTTTCCAAATAGTCATAGTGCAGGTGGCGTTTATTTTGGACATGAAAAAAGGCAGGGTTTCCCCTGCCTTTTTAACTAAAAACCAACTAATTACTTAGCTGCTTTTTTAGCGTGTTTTTTGTGTTTCTTAGCGTGCTTAGCAGCTTTTGCTGGAGCAGCCGCTTCTGATTTAGCAGCAGCTGGAGCAGCTTGAGTTGCTGCTGGTGCAGCAGCCGCTGGAGCTGCGTCAGCAGCAACAGCAGTAAATGAAACAGCAGCGAAAGTTGCAGCGATCAATACAGATAACAATTTGCTCATGGTGAACTCCAGTTTTAAGTGATTAAAAAACGACACTGACAGGTGTCGTATCGGTAATAACGCAGCTCTTAAAGATTCGGTTGACACGATACAAAAACAATTTGGTGCCGGGGGGGGAATCGAACCCCCACGCCATTTCTGGCACCGGATTTTGAGTCCGGCACGTCTACCAGTTCCATCACCCCGGCAATACATGTGCTGCAAAACTCGATTTTGGCGAGCCGCATAAACGTTGTTTTGTTCATGCTGTTGCGAAGCGGCGCGCATTATGCACAAAACAGTTACTCGCATCAAGCTACAATTACGACTTTTTGAAAATAGTTGAAAACAATGCGCACGGATGAGTTTGATTTTGTATTACCCGAAAGCCTGATAGCCCAACATCCGCCTGCTTTACGCGGCACTAGCCGTTTACTCCACGTTCATAGTGATGAACTCTCAGATAAATCATTTACTGATTTAGCTGAGCTGTTGCGCGCCGATGATTTATTAATTTTGAACGACACGCGGGTGATTAAAGCGCGCTTGTTTGGCACGAAAAAAACCGGCGGACAAATCGAAGTGTTGGTTGAACGCGTGTTGAATAATCACGAGGTGTTAGCACAAGTGCGCGCCAGTCGTTCGCCTTTGGCAGGTAGTGATTTATTACTCGCGGAACATATCAATGCGAGAGTATTGGGACGCGAAGGTGAGTTTTTTCATTTGCGTTTTGATGCGGCGCAGACGGTGTGGGAATGGCTGGAGCAATACGGTCGTTTGCCGCTACCGCCCTACATTACGCACGCCGCCGATGGTGACGACGAGCAGCGTTATCAAACGGTATTTGCGCGTAATGACGGTGCGGTTGCGGCACCAACGGCGGGCTTGCATTTTGATGATGCCATGTTAAAAATCTTGCGCGATAAGGGTGTGCAGACCGCCTTTGTGACCTTGCATGTGGGTGCAGGAACATTTCAGCCCGTGCGCGCCGAGTTTGTACATGAACATCATATGCACAGCGAGCGTTACGACATTCCGCCAGCGACGTTGGATGCGATTAAGCTGGCGCGGCAAAAAAATGCGCGCGTCATCGCGGTTGGCACGACCAGTTTGCGTGCCTTAGAAAGTGCTGCGGTGTCAGGCGAATTAAAGAGTGGTGCAGACGAGACGAAAATTTTTATCACGCCGGGGTTTCAGTTCCGTGTGGTGGATGTGTTGCTGACTAATTTTCATTTGCCTAAATCCACGTTGCTGATGTTGGTGAGTGCTTTTGGCGGCACAGAAAACTTACGCGCCGCTTATCAGCACGCGGTAAAAAATGAGTATCGCTTCTTTAGTTATGGCGATGCGATGTTGATTGAGAAAGCTAGTCGCTAGCAGGTAGTTGCGACTAGCTTTAAAGCTGTGAAAAAAATCGTTTTTAAGAAAGAAGTAAATAATGCAATTTGATTTATACAAAACCTCAGGCTTGGCGCGACGCGGGCAGATTTCTTTGGCGCATGGCACGGTGCAAACGCCGGCTTTTATGCCGGTTGGAACGTATGGCACGGTGAAGGCGATGTCACCGTTGGAGCTGCATGAAATCGACGCGCATATCGTGTTGGGTAACACCTTTCATTTGTGGCTGCGTCCCGGGCTGGACGTGATTGAGGCACACGGTGGGCTGCATCAATTCATGGGCTGGAACTCGCCGATTTTGACCGATTCGGGCGGCTTTCAAGTGTTCAGTTTGGGTGCGCTGCGCAAAATTTCTGAAGAGGGTGTGAAGTTTTCTTCGCCCGTGAATGGCGATAAATGTTTTCTCACGCCAGAAGAATCCATGCGTATTCAAAAAGTGTTGAATTCTGACATTGTGATGATTTTTGATGAATGCACGCCGCATCCTGCCAGCTTGCGCGAAGCGGCCGATTCGATGCGTTTGTCCTTGCGCTGGGCTGCCCGTTCGAAAGCCGCACACGCAGGCAATAGCAACGCACTGTTTGGTATCGTGCAAGGCGGCATGTTTGAGGAATTGCGCGATGAATCTATGCGCGGCTTAACCGACATCGGCTTTGATGGTTATGCGATTGGTGGTTTGTCGGTGGGCGAACCTAAGGAAGATATGTTGCGCATTTTGCAACACACCGCGCCGCAATTGCCGCACGACAAACCACGCTATTTGATGGGCGTGGGCACGCCCGAAGACATTGTCGCGGCGGTGACGCAAGGCATTGATATGTTTGATTGCGTGATGCCGACGCGCAACGCGCGCAATGGTTGGTTGTTCACTCAATATGGCGACATCAAAATTCGCAATGCGGTGCATAAACTCGACACGAATCCGCTCGATAAAGATTGCCGTTGTTACACCTGCCAAAATTTTAGCCGCAGCTATTTGAATCATTTGCAACGCATCAATGAAATTCTCGGTGCGCGCTTGAATACCATTCATAACCTGCATTACTACCAGCAATTGATGCAAGAAATTCGTGCCTCCATCGAGGCAGATGCGTTTGCCGAATTTGTGGTGAATTTTCATCAGCGACGTGCGATGGGCGCGAAAATTTAGACGATGCGTCGTGTTAGAATGCGCAGCTTTTTTAACTCGGAGTGACAAAAAATGTTTATTAGTAACGCATATGCAGAAGGTGCTGCCGCAGCGGCGGGCGGCGGTTTAATGGATTACTTGCCTTTGGTGGCATTGGTCGCGGTGTTTTATTTCTTGGTATTGCGCCCACAACAAAAGCGCGCCAAAGAGCATCAAGCCATGATGACTGCGTTGCAAAAAGGTGACGAAGTCGCCACCAGCGGCGGTTTAGTTGGACGCGTGACTAAGGTGTATGAAGATTACGCCAGCGTAGAAGTGTCTGAAGGCATGGAAGTGAAAGTGCAAAAATCGGCAATTTTGACGGTGTTGCCTAAAGGCACCATTAGCGCGATTAAGTAATATCGTTTCGCCCACTCAACCGAGGTTCGCCTCGGTTTGTTGTTTTTGAATCTGTCGAGGTCGCGATGAATCGTTATCCCCTGTGGAAATATGTGTTGATTTTTGCCGTGCTGTTGGCGGGATTGATTTACACCTTGCCGAATTTTTTTGGTGAATCGCCTGCCGTGCAAATCTCACCGCTGCGCAGCAATGTCAAAGCCGATTTGGCTTTGTTGGCACGCGCCGAGAGCGCGCTCAAAGCGGCGAATTTAACGCCTGAATTGTTGAGCTTGGAAGGCAATAGCGTCAAAGCGCGCTATGCCAATACCGACTTGCAATTTAGGGCTAAAGACGTTTTGCATGTGGCATTAGGCGAGGACTATATGGTCGCTCTCAACTTGATGCCACGTTCGCCGCAATGGTTGGCGAGCATGTACGCGCTGCCTATGTATCTCGGTTTGGACTTGCGCGGCGGGATTCATCTGCTAATGCAGATAGATATAAAAGTCTCGTTAGATAAGGCGTTGGAGGCGGGAGCTGGCGATATGCGCAGCTCCTTGCGTGAGCAAAATGTGGCGTATTCGGGCGTGTCGCGCGAAGAAAATTTACTGTTGATTAAATTCCGCGATGCCGTTTCTCGCGACAAAGGCGCAGCTGAAATCAAACAACGCTTTGCCGATTACAGCCTCGTTAGTAAGGAGCTGGCAGGCGAATTTATTTTGCAAGCGCAGCTCACCGAAGTCGCCAAACGGCGCATTCAAGAATCTGCCGTACAGCAAAATTTGTTGACGGTACGCAATCGTGTTAATGAGTTGGGCGTGGCTGAACCCGTGATACAACAACAAGGTGTGGACCGCATCGTGGTGCAGTTGCCCGGCGTACAAGATTCAACGCGAATCAAAGAGCTACTGGGACGCACCGCGACGCTGGAAATTCGCTTGGTGGATGACGAGCATCAACTTAGCGTTGGCGGCGTTGCACCATTTGGCACGGAGGCGTTTAAGGATAGAGAAGGGCAAACGCTACTGGTGAAAAAACAAGTGTTGCTGACGGGTGAGCGTATCAATGACGCGCAACCTGGCTTTGATAATCGCGACAACGAACCTGCGGTACATCTGAATTTGGATGGCGTGGGCGCGCGTAAATTCAAAGAAGCAACGCGTGAAAACGTTGGCAAGCGCATGGCGATTATTTTGTTTGAAAAAGGCAAGGGCGAGATTGTTACTGCACCGGTTATTCGCGAAGAAATCGGCGGCGGTCGTGTACAAATCAGCGGTCGCATGACCACCGAAGAAGCGCAAGACACCTCGTTGTTGTTACGCGCAGGCGCACTGGCTGCGCCGATGGAAATCGTCGAAGAACGCACCGTCGGCCCTTCTTTGGGCGCGGACAATATCGACCGTGGTTTTAATTCCACCAAGATTGGTTTCATGCTGATCGCGGTGTTTATGGTCGCGTACTACCTGATGTTCGGCACGATTTCGGTGTTCGCACTCGCCGCCAACTTGCTGTTATTGGTCGCGCTGTTGTCGATGCTGCAAGCCACGCTGACTTTGCCAGGTATGGCGGGTATCGCTTTGACCTTGGGGATGGCGATTGATTCAAACGTGCTGATTAACGAGCGTATTCGCGAAGAGTTGCGCAACGGCGTGAGTCCGCAAGCCGCGATTCATGCGGGTTACGACAACGCTTTCGCCACCATCGTCGATTCCAATATCACCAATTTGATTGCTGGGATTGCGCTGTTTTTGTTTGGCTCAGGCCCGATTAAAGGCTTCGCGGTGGTGTTGTGTTTGGGGATTTTGACTTCGATGTTCAGCTCGGTGCTGGTATCGCGCGCATTGGTCAATTTAATTTACGGACGTAAAGCACGATTGAATAAAGTGGCAATAGGTTAAACGCATCGCATCGCGATACGTTCGTCCCCTCTCCCGCTGGGAGATAGCCAGCGACTTGTCCGCTTGCGGACTTAGTCGAATGGCTAGAGGGGTTTTTAGGGTTAGGGTGATAACCAGCCACTTGCTGCTGTTTTTAGCAGCTTAGTGGAGTGGCTAGTTGTTTTATCAGGGAAACAAGCAGCGTTGTCTGCTTGTTTGGTTAAGGAGTTGCACATGGAATTTTTTAAGATTAAACGCGATATTCCGTTTATGAGTTACGGGAAAATTACCACCAGTATTTCGTTGGTAACTTTTCTCATCGCAGTGGCTTTTCTCGCCACTAAAGGCTTGAATTTTGGCGTGGATTTTACCGGCGGCACGGTGATGGAAGTGCACTACGCCCAGCCTGCGGACTTGAATAAAGTCCGTGAGCAGTTGGGCGGTGCGGGCTTGGCGGATGCACAAGTGCAGAACTTTGGTTCGAGCTTGGATGTGCTGATACAAATCCCGCTGAAGGCGAATAAAGCCGGCGCGAAACTGAGCGAGCAAGTGATGGCGACGTTGCGTCAAGCCGATGCTACAGTGGAAATGCGCCGCGTCGAGTTTGTTGGCCCGCAAGTCGGTAAAGATTTAATCGAGAACGGCGCGCTGGCGTTGTTGCTGGTTTCATTGGGCATCGTCGCGTATTTGTGGCTGCGCTTTGAATGGAAGTTTGGCTTGTCCGCCATCCTCGCCAACTTGCATGACGTGGTGATTATTCTCGGCTTCTTCGCCTGCTTTCAATGGGAGTTTTCGCTGTCGGTGTTGGCTGCGGTGCTGGCGGTGCTGGGTTATTCGGTGAACGAATCGGTGGTGGTGTTTGATCGTATTCGCGAAAACTTCCACAAGATGCGCAAAGCCGAAACCGCCGAAATTATCGACAACGCCATTACCCGTACCATGTCTCGCACCATCATTACCCACGGCTGCACGCAGATGATGGTCGGTGCGATGCTGTTTCTGGGCGGTGAAACACTGCATTATTTTGCGATGGCGTTGACCATCGGCATCTTGTTCAGCATCTATTCCTCGGTGCTGGTCGCTAGTCCTTTGCTGATGATGTTCGGCGTGTCGCGCGAAGATTTTATCAAGCCAGAAAAGACTGAAGCAGAAGAAGTGCTGCCTTAAATAACTCCAGAAAGTGGTGAGTGGGTTGGCGCGTTGCGCCTAAGTCGTCAGTGGAAAAAGCGATGCACTCGTTTTCCCACTTAACACTAAGGCACGCAGTGCCGCTCCACTCACCACTCCCACCAATAAAAATATGATTGATTTTATTCTGCATCTCGACACGCATTTACTAGCCCTCGCGCACGACTACGGTTATTGGGTGTACGCCATTTTATTCGCGATTATTTTTGCCGAAACAGGCTTGGTGGTAGCGCCATTTTTGCCCGGAGATTCGTTGCTGTTTGTGGCGGGTGCGTTGTGTGGCTTGGGCGCGTTGCAGCTGGAATTACTCATCCCGATTTTGATTGTTGCCGCCTTGTCTGGCGATAACACCAACTACTGGGTAGGGCGGATTTTGGGGCTGCGTTTGTTCGATAAATTTTTCGGTAAATTTATTAAGCGCGAGCATCTGGATAAGACGCGTACCTTTTACGCCGACCACGGTGGAAAAACCATTATTTTTGCGCGCTTTTTGCCCATTGTGCGCACTTTCGCCCCCTTCGTAGCGGGCATCGGCTTGATGCGCTACACAACTTTCGTGATGTTCAGTCTAATCGGCAGTGTGGTGTGGATTAGCTCATTGAGTTTTGCGGGGTATTTTTTTGGTAACATTCCTGTGGTGAAAAACAATCTGACTTTAATCATTGTCGCGATTATTTTTATCTCCTTCTTGCCCGCGCTAAGTGAGCTGATTAAGCATAAGAGAAGTCGTTAGTGGTGAGTGGTCAAAAAAAGCCCAGCGATGCTGGGCTTTTTGTTGCTCGTTCCTACATGATTTCGAATCGCTTAACCAAATCTGCCTGTGATGTAGTCTTCAGTTTCTTTGCGTTTAGGGTTGGTGAACACGGTGCTGGTTTCGCCGAATTCGATTAGGTCGCCTAGGTACATATAGGCGGTGTAATCGGACACGCGGGCGGCTTGCTGCATATTGTGCGTGACGATGACGATGGTGAAATCTTCTTTCAATTCGTCGATGAGTTTTTCGATGTGCGCGGTGGAAATCGGATCGAGCGCGGAAGTGGGTTCGTCAAGTAACAGCACTTGCGGTTTAACCGCGATGGCGCGCGCGATACACAAACGTTGTTGCTGACCGCCAGACAAGCCTGTGCCGCTTTGTTTGAGTTTGTCTTTAACTTCTGTCCACAACGCGGCTTTTTTCAACGCCCATTCCACGCGCGCTTCCATGTCGTGTTTGCTTAAATTTTCATACAGTTTTACGCCGAACGCGATGTTGTCGTAAATCGACATCGGAAACGGTGTCGGCTTCTGAAACACCATGCCTATTTTGGCGCGCAGCATATTCAAATCTTGTTTGGCATCCAGCACATTCGCGCCGTCGAGAATGATTTCACCCGTAGCTTTTTGCTTAGGGTAAAGCTCATACATGCGATTAAAGGTGCGCAACAAAGTCGATTTTCCGCAACCCGATGGACCGATAAAAGCGGTGACCATTTTTTCGGCGATGTTGAGATTGATGTCTTTCAACGCACGGTAGTTACCGTAGTGAAAGTTCAAGTCTTTAACGATGACTTTGGGATTGGTGATGATGGTTTCAGTTGACATAAAAAAACCTTTGTTGGATAAATAATCATGCAAATGTGCCTTGCTAGACATTCAAATATAAGCAACGACGTATTGCGACGAGATTTGGATTGCTAATGGGTAGTTGAGCTTTGGCGGAACAATACACGCGCCAAAATGTTAAGGGTTAAAACGCTTAGGGTAATCAGCAACGCGCCCGCCCACGCCAGACTCTTCCAGTCTTCATACGGGCTCATGGCGAATTGGAAAATCACGCCGGGCAAACTCGCCATCGGCTGATTCATATTGCTGCTCCAAAATTGATTGTTCAACGCGGTAAACAAGAGCGGGGCGGTCTCGCCGCTGATGCGGGCAATCGCCAACATGATGCCCGTGATAATCCCTGCACGCGCGGCGCGCAAGGTAACGAAGTTGATGATTTTCCATTGCGGTGCGCCCAATGCGGCAGCGGCTTCGCGCAAGGTGGAGGGCACTAAACGCAGCATGTTCTCGGTGGTACGTATCACAATCGGAATCACCAAAATCGCCAATGCCAATGCGCCTGCCCAACCCGAAAAATGTTTGATTTGCACCACATACACTTCGTACACAAACAGCCCAATCACAATCGACGGCGCGGATAACAAGATGTCGTTAATAAAGCGCGTGACGGGTGCCATCCAGCCGCGCTGACCGAATTCCGCCAGATACGTTCCCGCCAAAATGCCGATGGGTGTGCCAATAGCAGTGCCTAGCACCGTCATCATCAAGCTGCCGGCAATCGCATTCAACAAGCCGCCAGAGCTGCCAGGTGGCGGAGTCATTTGCGTGAACACGGCAGCAGTGAGTGCGGGCAAACCGTTCGCCAACAGCGTCCATAAAATCCAGCACAGCCAAAATAAACCGAAGCCCATCGCCAAAACTGAAATCGTTAGCCCTGCGCCATTGATGATGCGGCGACGTGTATATAAAGAATTATTTGTCATAAGAGTTACGCCGCTTGACCTTCACGTTTGCCCAGTTTGTACAACATGTAGCGGGCGAGGGACAACACCACGAAGGTGATGAAAAATAATATCAAGCCGAGCTCGATAAGCGAGGAGGTGTACAGCTCGCCGATGGCTTCGGTAAATTCATTCGCCAAGGCAGACGAAATACTGTTGCCCGGATTGAGTAGTGACTTGCCCAGTTCGTGCGCGTTACCAATCACAAATGTCACTGCCATGGTTTCGCCCAAGGCGCGCCCCAGCCCCAGCATGATGCCGCCCGCCACGCCGACTTTTGTATAAGGCAACACTACTTTCCACATCACTTCCCAAGTCGTCGCGCCCAAGCCGTAAGCGGATTCTTTGAGCAGCGTCGGCACCACATCGAACACGTCGCGCATCACTGAGGTGATAAAGGGAATCACCATGATGGACAAGATAATGCTGGCGGTGAGGATGCCGATACCCATAGGTGCGCCCATAAAAAATTCGCCGATAAATGGCAGCGGGCCGATGCGATCGTTGAGCCACGGTTCAACGTGGTCAGCGAACAGTGGCGCGAACACGAATAAGCCCCACATGCCATAGATAATGCTGGGGATTCCTGCCAATAATTCGATGGCGATACCGAGTGGGCGACGCAAGATACGCGGCGACAATTCGGTCAAGAAAATCGCAATACCAAAACTGACGGGGATCGCGATGAGCAAGGCGATGCCTGAAGTAATCAGCGTGCCGACAATCGGAATCAACGCGCCGAATTTATCGTTGACAGGATCCCATTCTGGGCTCGTTAAAAAGCCGAAGCCAAAGGCGTGGATGGCGGGCATACTGCCGATCACTAAGGACGCGATGATGGCAGCTAATAACACCAGTACGCCAAAGGCGGAAACCCGCGTCAGACTACGAAACGCCAAGTCTAATAAGGCTTGGCGTTTCAACTTCGCTTCGAGTGAGAACATCGACATAGTGAGGGCTTTATATAGAGGTCAAATAAGAGGAAACCTCGTAAATGCTGTCTCGACATAAGAGCTAATCGAATCAAAATTTACGGGGTTTCCCGATGAACACGGGGGCTTTGCAGCCCCCGTCAGTATAACCGAGCAAGGTATTTCTACCTCGTATGTCGCTCTAAAATTTTAGAATTTTTCGAGATACATATAAACCCGTTACCAGTTACTTCCAGATTGCCTTACCTGCTGTGTCTTTAACTTGCGCTTTCCAAGTAGCGCGTATCAGCTTGATAACGCTTTCTGGCATCACAACGTAGTCCAAATCACCTGCCAATTTTCCGCCGTTGCTGTAAGCCCAGTCAAAGAATTTCAATACTTCTTTACCTGACTCTGGTTTTTCTTGGGCTTTGTGAATCAGGATGAAAGTTGCACCTGAAATCGGCCATGCGGCTTTGCCTGCTTCGTCAGTCAAGATTTCGTAGAAGCCAGGAGCTTTGTCCCAATGCGCACCTGCTGCTGCGGCTTTGAATGAATCTTCATTCGCGGCAACAAATTGACCATCGCGATTTTTCATTTGCACACTAGTCATTTTGTTTTGCAAAGCGTAAGCATATTCAACATAACCAATCGAACCTTTGATACGTTGCACATAAGAAGCCACGCCTTCGTTACCTTTACCGCCCGTGCCCGCTTTCCATGACACCGCTGTACCCTCGCCTACGGTTGCTTTCCAATCCGCACTTACTTTTGACAAGTAGTTAGTAAAAATAAAGCTCGTGCCTGAACCATCTGAACGATGTACCACGGTAATGTTTTCATCAGGCAGCTTCATGTCTTTGTTCAACGCGGCAATCGCTGCGTCATTCCACTTAGTGATTTTGCCCAAGTAGATGTCCGCTAAAGTTGTGCCATCTAATTTCAACTGACCTGCTGCAATACCGTTGACGTTAATCACGGGCACTACGCCGCCGATCACGGTAGGGAATTGCATCATGCCGTTCTTTTCCAAATCTTCTGGCTTCAAAGGCATATCTGACGCGCCGAAATCAACTGTTTTTGCGGTGATTTGTTTGATACCACCACCTGAACCGATAGATTGGTAGTTCATGTTAGAACCGCCTTGCGCCTTATAGGCTTCAGCCCATTTTGCGTAGATAGGGTAAGGGAACGTCGCGCCTGCGCCTGTGATGTCAGTGGCAGAACTCACGTTAGCGAATGCCATGCTCGATACCGCAGCGATGCTTAAAACTAATTGTTTCATAGTGCTTTTCATAAAATCTCCACAAGAGGATGAACAGAAAGTACAACGGGGTGATTCAGTACAACGAGCGGCAGTCTAAGTTTTATTTATGACAGGATTATTACAGAAATAAAATATCTAGTCCGCCTTGTGTAAGGAGGGATTGCGCTTTTATAATCCCGATTATTGGTTTAATAATTGTTTAACAATAGAAATATAAAATAATGAAATCAGCCCAAGTCGTAAAAGCTTTATCCGCTCTGGCGCAGCCCACCCGTTTAGCCATTTTCCGGCTGTTAGTAGTGCATGGTGTGGACGGTATGGCGGCGGGACAGATTGCTGAGAAGCTCAAAGTGTCGCCCGCTAATTTGTCTTTTCATGTCAAAACACTCACGCACGCGGGGCTGATTAGCCAACGCCAAGACGGGCGTTTCGTCTATTACGCGGCGAACTTTACTGCGATGAATACGATGCTGGCTTACCTCACCGAAAACTGCTGCGCAGGCACAGCGTGTGAGCTTGAAAATAAGCAATGTTAATTTTAGAAAAGGAAAAGTAATGAACGAAAAAATCTACACCGTATTGATTCTTTGCACGGGCAATTCGGCCCGCAGCATCTTGGGTGAAGTGTTGTTTAACACTTTAGGAAAAGGCAAATTCAAAGCCTATAGCGCGGGCAGCAAACCAGCGGGCAAGGTCAATCCCGGCGCAATTGAATGGTTGCAAGCGCATGGTCACTCGCTCGAAGGATTGCGCAGTAAAAGCTGGGACGAATTCGCGCTTGCCGATGCGCCGCAATTCGATTTTATTTTCACCGTGTGCGACAACGCGGCGGGTGAAGCGTGCCCCTTGTGGTTAGGCAAACCTGCCACTGCGCACTGGGGGATTCCCGATCCTGCACATATCGAAGGTGATGATGCGCGCCGTGCCGCCTTCAATAAAGCTGCTGAACAACTCGCTCGACGCATCCAGCTTTTTATGGCGTTGCCATTTGAGAAATTGGACAAGCTGGTGTTGAAAGAAAAGCTCGCCGAAATCGGACGGATAAAGGATTAACGCGATGAATCTGTTTGAACGCTATCTCACCGTGTGGGTGTTTTTGTGCATCGTTGTCGGCGTGTTGTTAGGACAATTTTCGCCAGAATTTTTTCACGCGCTCGCCAGTTTAGAAATCGCGCACGTCAACCTTCCCGTCGGAATTCTGGTGTGGGTGATGATTATTCCGATGCTGTTGCGCATCGACTTCGGCCCGTTGCATCAAGTCAAAAAACATCTGCGCGGCATAGTCGTAACGCTATTCGTCAACTGGGCGGTCAAGCCGTTTTCGATGGCGTTGTTAGCTTGGCTATTTATCCGCCATCTGTTCGCGGCCTATTTGCCCGCCGAGCAACTCGACAGTTATATCGCGGGACTAATTTTGCTCGCCGCCGCACCGTGTACCGCGATGGTGTTTGTGTGGAGCAATCTGGTGAAGGGCGATGCGTATTTCACCCTGTCGCAAGTCGCCCTTAATGACGCGATTATGATTTTTGCTTTTGCGCCGCTGGTGGCGTTGTTGCTAGGTCTAGCCAGCATCGCCGTGCCGTGGGCGACGCTGCTGTTTTCGGTGATTTTTTACATCGTCATTCCCGTCATCCTCGCGCAATTTTTACGCCGCTATTTAATGGCAAAAGGCGAAGTAAACTTTAATCACGCCGTGCAAAAAATCGCCCCATTTTCCATGAGCGCGCTATTGCTAACGCTGGTTTTATTGTTTGCCTTGCAAGGCAACGCCATCGTCAAACAGCCTGTTGTCATTGCGCTGCTCGCCGTGCCGATTTTGCTGCAAGTGCTGTTCAATGCGAGTTTGGCGTATGGCTTGAATCGTCGTCTGGGCGTGGCACATTGTGTCGCCGCACCGTCCGCGTTAATCGCCGCGAGCAATTTTTTTGAGCTTGCGGTCGCCACGGCGATTAGTTTGTTTGGCTTTGAATCGGGTGCCGCCTTAGCCACAGTAGTCGGCGTATTGATTGAAGTCCCCGTGATGTTGCTGGTGGTCAAAGTCGTGAACCAGTCGCGGGCTTGGTACGAAAAAGTCTAAATAGCGGGTCGAATTTTAGTGGCACGATGTTCTCGCAGCTCGCCACCTAATTCGTTTGTAAAATTTGCACTTCGGATTTGAATCTGTTGGTGAAAAAATCTACAGCGTGCTGATTTTATGCGCCAGCAATTTGGCGCACCGCAGTTACGTGATGTGTAGCTCTTCGCGAATGACGCGACGTAACGTTTCTTCAATCGACTTGGCGCGCATGGCTTCGCGCAAGGTCGCGTTGATGAGCGTTTGGTATCCGCGTCCGCCTGCTTGTTGCTTGAAAAATGCCAACACATCAGGGTCAAGCGTGAGATTGATTTTGTGCTTTTTCAAGGCGGCACTGAATGCCGCTTTACCTTCGGTGCGGCTAACGACTTTACCCGCGATTTTCCAAGTACCACGCGCTAAATCGGCATCGGTTAATTCTGGGATTTCGTCGTATTCATCGGATTGGATAACATGCGCATCCACACGGGTTAAGTCGCTACCCAAATTTTGCAATTTCGAGTTCATTGGCTTTCCTCATCGAAAAAATGTGGCGGCTTTCGCCACGTTGAACATACCCAACCACCATCAAGCGACCCGCCAAGTAGCCGAAACATATCATGCGGCATTCACCGTAGTTTTGGCGGGTATCCTCAAACTCAAACACTGTTTCGGCGAATACGTGTTCAGCATCGGCAAAGTCCAAGCCTCTATCGGTCAATGCTAGTTGTCGTTTTGGTTCATGCCAAGTCAGGTTCGAGCTCACAACTCTAATTGTGGAGATAATTATCTACCTTGTAAAGATAAATAGGGAGATATTTGCAACGTAAAGGTCTAAATAGCGGGTCGAATTTGAGTGTTTTAACACGCAGCTATTCTGTGACAGGTTCCCTGCTTAATTAACCTGGTTGATAATTTTTTCAGGGTGACAAACGTGCGCAACGAAGTGTTAATCAAGGTCACAAAATTAGGCATACTGGCTGAATCGTCGTCTGGGCGTGGCACATTGCGTCGCCGCACCGTCCGCGTTAATCGCCGCGAGCAATTTTTTTGAGCTTGCGGTCGCCACGGCGATTAGTTCGTTTGGCTTTGAATCGGGTGCCGCTCTGGCGACCGTGGTGGGCGTGTTGATTGAAGTGCCGTTGATGTTGCTGGTGGTAAAGGTCGCCAACGCATCGCAAGGCTGGTACGAGCACTCTGCAAAGTAGCTGTTATTGCGCGGCTTCCGTCATGCCAAATTGAATGCGATGCAGTTGCGCGTACACGCCTGCTTTTGCAAGCAATTCGCGGTGCGTGCCGACTTCCACAATCACACCTTTTTGCATCACCACGATGCGATCTGCTTTTTCGATGGTCGATAAGCGATGCGCAATGACCAGCGTGGTGCGACCTTCCATCAGCGTTTCGAGCGCGGCTTGGACGTGGCGTTCGGAGGCGGAATCGAGTGCGGAAGTGGCTTCATCCAAAATCAAAATCGGCGCATTTTTTAGAATGGCGCGGGCGATGGCGATGCGCTGGCGTTGTCCGCCCGATAGCTTCACACCGCGCTCACCGACCAATGTTTGCAAGCCCAGCGGCCAGTCGCGGATAAATTCCATGGCGTGCGCGGCAGTGGCGGCGGCGATGATTTCTGCTTCGGAAACTTCGCGTTCTTGACCGTAAGCAATGTTGGCGGCGAGGGTATCGTTGAACAGCACCACTTCTTGGCTGACCAGCGCGATGTTGGCGCGCAAGCTGGCGAGCGTCAGCTCATTCAAGTCGTGTCCGTCTAGCGTAATGCGTCCGCTGCTGGGCAAATAAAAGCGCGGCACAAGATTCGCCAGCGTACTTTTTCCGCTGCCCGACGCACCGACTAAAGCCACCGATTGTCCTGCTGGCACGTTCAAACAAATATCCTGCAAAGCCATGCGCACAGGTTCATTGGCGGGTGCATCGTCGTTTTGATAGGCAAAATTTAACTGCTCAAAATTCAACTCGCCACGCGCGCGCGCCAATGCGACTTTGCCGTTATCCATTTCGCCAGCTGTGTCGATTAAATCGAACACACTTTCGGCGGCGGCAAGGCCGCGCTGCATTTGTTCGCTGACACTGGTGAGACGTTTAATCGGCGCGGTCAACATCAACATCGCCGCGACAAACGACAAAAATCCGCCCACCGTGGTCTCGTCGGTTTTAGCTTGTTGCGTTGCCAAATAAATCACCACTGCCAGCGCGAACGCCGCGACTAATTGCACTAGCGGCACGTTCGCCGCCGCCGCCGCCGCTTGCTTCATGGCTTGGCGGCGCATCCCATTAGTCTCGACTTCAAAGCGTTGCTGTTCATAGCGTTGCCCGCCGAATAATTTAACGACCTTATGCGCGGCAACGCTTTCCTCTATCACTTGGGTAATGTTGCCCATGGCGCGTTGCGAGTCGCGGCTGGAATTGCGCAAGCGTTTGTTAATGGTGTAAATCACCCCCGCGACTAAGGGCGTGACCACCAGCGCGAGCAATGTGAGTTTCCAATCCAAATAAATCAGCCAACCTAACAGCCCGACAATAATGATGGAGTCGCGGATGGTGACGGTCACCACCGAAGTCGCAGCAGCCGTGACTTGCGTGACATCGAAGGTGAGTTTGGAGATGAGATTACCGGTGGCGTGGTTGTCGTAAAAATGCGTAGGCAGGGTGAGCAATTTGCGGAACATTTCGCCGCGCAAATCCATCACGACTTTGTTGCCCACCCAGTTAATCGCGTAGGTCGCAACGAAGCCCGCAATGCCGCGCACCAAGAAAATCAAAATAATAATCAGCGGAGCCCAATGAATCACGAACGCGTCTTTATGCACGAAAGTCCCGTCCAGCATGGGTTTGAGCAGAGCGGGCAACAACGGCTCGGTGGCGGCAGCGACCGCTGTGCCAGCGATGGAAGCGGCGAACACGCGCCAGTAAGGTTTGACGTAGGACAGTAAACGTAAGTAAAGCTGGGTATTGGTGAGATTTTTCATGGCGCGCACTTTAGCAGAAAGGCTCTGTTAGAACATGCGCGCAAAGGGGATTAAGAGCAGTAACAACGCGGCACTTTCCAGCACTTCCACGCCCGCCCCCAATAAATCGCCCGTCATGCCACCGATGCGTCGCAATAAAAATTGTCGCCACGCCAAAACCAGTAAAGGTGCTGCGCACAAGGCGGGGGCGATGACGCTGCCCGCCAACAACAGCAAGCCCCACAGGGTGATGGTGGAGGTTGAAATTTGCCAGCCGAAGCGTTCGCCCAAGCCTGCTTTAAGCGTCGGCAAGCGCGCCCAAATGAGCGTTCCCCAACGCGCCCAAGCGGGGATGAGCGCGATAGCAAGATAGTGTCCGCCCTTGGCGAGCAACATCAGCAACACGAATTTGGTGAGCAGTTGCATCGCCACGCTGACCACGCCAAACGTGCCTAAATGCGGGTCAGCCAGTACGCTTAAAAATCTATCTTTATCGCGATGCGCCGCACCCAGTGCGTCGCTCATGTCTGCCAGCCCATCCAAATGCAATGCGCCCGTAATCCCCACCCAAACCAATACGCCTAGCAGCGCGCCGAGTGCGGGATCAATGCGGCTGCCCAGCCACAATGCCGCCGCCACAAATGCGCCAATGAGTAAGCCCACCAAGGGAAACCAATGTGCGCAGCGGGTTAATTCTGCCGCGTCAAAATTGCGTAGTTGCGGCGTGGGCAAGCGGGTTAAAAATTGAATGGCAAGGATGAGGGTGCGCATAGGGTTAGTTAAGTGAAAGTAAGAACGGCGCATGTCCGTGCAAATGCGAAATGCGCATACAGGCGGCTTCGGGTAAGGCAATTTGAAACGCTTGCGCAGGTGTGAAGCCGAACAACTCCATCAACAAAGCGCGCATCACGCCCGCATGGGTCATCAGCACACGCTGTTCGCCCAAATCTTGTTGCAACCAGTTGTGCCAACCTTGCCCAATGCGGCTGCGAAACGCCGCGAGTGCTTCACCACGGGGCGGTGGATTAAGCCCATGTGATGCGCTGAATGCCGCGTATTCATTGGGGTTGCGCGCGGCGGCCTGATTCGGCGTTAAGCCTTCCCAGTCGCCAAAATTGAGTTCGCTAAAACACGGCAACACCTGCAAGGGCAACGCATGTTGCTGCGCATAATGCGCGGCAAATTCGTGACAGCGGCGCAGCGGCGAGGTGGCGATGCAATTGAAGGGTGCGTGTAAATTCAGTGCTTGCTGCATCTGCGCGCGGCCTTTTTTCGTCAACCCTTCCTCACTCGCACCGCGAAAAATATGCGCCCGCCCCGCCACTTCGCCGTGGCGCAAAACGGTGATGACGATATTCATAACGCAACCACCCCTGGCAGACGGTTAAAGCTCACATTACGCAGCGTGTTGACAAAATCCTGAAGGTACGCCGCTTGCGCCAAAGCGGGATTGGTTACCGCATACAACTCGCCGCGCAAGCCTTTTTTACCGATGCGTTTTGCCAACACATAGCCCGTTTGCAAATAACTTTGTACCGCCCAAGCGGGCATGGCGGCGATGCCGCGTCGGCTCGCCACCAGTTGCAAAATAGCGACGGTGAGCTCGGCAGTGCGGCGTTTCGGTACGATGCCGCGCGGCTTGAGGAACACGCGCACCACGTCGAGCATTTCATCCGCCACGGGATAGGTAATCAGCGTTTCCTCGGCAAAGTCGTGCGGGGTGAGATGGTCTTTTTTTGCCAGCGCGTGCAAACACGACACCAGCCCGACAATCTCAAAGCCAAACAGCGCATGAAACACCGCATCATGGGTTTTTTTATGCTCCGAGACGATGGCGAGTTCGGCTTTGTCCTCGCGCAATAATGCCAGCGGGTTGGCGTGAAAACCCGACACCAAATCCAGCTCCACTTCGGGCCAATTTTGTCGGTACGCATCCATCGCGGGCATCAGCCACTCAAAGCAAGTGTGGCACTCCACCGCGATGCGCAATTTGCCCGCCCGCCCCTGTACCAAGCGCGCCACATCACGCTCGGCCTCATCCACCAAGGCGGTAACCGCCTGCGCCAGTGTGTGCAGCCGCTGCCCTGTAGGCGTGAGGCGCAAAGGTTGGGTTTTGCGCTCAAATAAGGGCGTGGCGTAATGCGTTTCCAGTTGCTTAATTTGGTGCGACAAGGCGGACTGGGTGAGATGCACCCGTGCCGCCGCGCCCGATAGCGTGCCACTTTCCAGCAACGCCAGCAGGGTTTGCAAATGACGGATTTCCAATATCGACTGCATGAATAATTTTAATGATGATTGATAAAATAATGAGTTTGAATCATAACTTGTTTTTGCCCATCATGCCGCTCCTCAAAACTGGAGAACGACATGACGATTGCACACACCCTAGGATTTCCGCGCATTGGCGCGCAACGCGAATTAAAACAAGCCATCGAGGCGTATTGGCAAGGCAGCCAAAACGAGACCGAATTATTGGCAACCGGCCAAGCCTTGCGCGCCAAGCATTGGGCGGTGCAGCGCGATGCGGGGATAGATTTAATTCCCGTGGGCGATTTCGCTTGGTACGACCAGATGCTGAATATGACTGCCTTGCTGGGGGCTGCCCCCGCACGTTTTGGTTTTACTGCACCCTTGAGTTTGGCGCAGTATTTTCAGCTGGCACGCGGCAATGCGCAGCAACCCGCCATGGAAATGACCAAGTGGTTCGATACCAACTATCACTATCTAGTACCCGAATTTTCCAACAGCACGACATTTAGTTTGAGCAGCGATTGGCTGTTTGACGAGGTTGCCGAGGCACAAGCCGCTGGCATCCACGCCAAGCCCGTGCTGATTGGTCCGTTGACGTATTTGTATTTAGGCAAAGAAAAACAAGCGGGGTTGAATCGTCTGGATTTATTGCCGCAGATTTTGCCTGTGTACCGCCAAATTTTGGCGCGCTTAAAAACGCTGGGCGTGGAGTGGGTGCAAATCGACGAGCCGATTTTGGCACTGGAATTACCGCCTGAATGGCTGGCGGCATTTCATGCGACTTACGCATCCCTCGCGGATGGCGCGCCCAACATTTTGTTGGCGACTTATTTTGAATCGGTGGTAGCACACATTGAGCTGTTGCAAACCTTGCCCGTGGCGGGGCTGCACATCGACATCGTGCGTGCGCCCGAACAAGCCAGTGCGTTTGCGCGGCACTATCCAGAAAATAAAATTTTGTCGGTGGGCATCGTCGATGGGCGCAATATCTGGCGCAACAACCTTGCCGCCTCGCTGCAAATTTTAGAGGGCTTGCGCGAACAATTAGGCGATCGTTTGTGGGTAGCAACGAGTTGCTCCTTGCAGCATGTGCCCGTGGATTTGGCACAAGAGGTCAAGCTGGATAAAACCATTAAGAGTTGGCTGGCGTTTGCCACGCAAAAATTGGATGAAGTGGTGACCTTGGCACGCGGCGTGCAACACGGCAAAGCCAGCATCGCGCCGCAGTTGGCGCAATCACTCAAAGCGGGCGAGAGCCGCGTCTATTCGCCACTGATTTTTAAGCGCGAAGTACGCGAACGGATGAAAAACTTAAAGCCTAGCGATGACCAGCGCTTGAGTCCCTTCGCCCAACGCAGCGCGGCGCAACAAGCGCAGCTCAAACTGCCCGCGTATCCGACCACCACCATCGGCTCGTTCCCACAAACGGCGCAGATTCGCCAGTCACGTGCCGCCTACAAGCAAGGCAAATTAAGCGATGCGGCGTATCAATCGGCGATGCAAGGCGAGATCCGCCATGCTGTGCAAGTGCAAGAAAAGCTGGGCTTGGATGTGTTGGTACATGGCGAAGCGGAACGCAACGACATGGTCGAATACTTCGGCGAACAGTTGCAGGGCTTTTGCTTTAGCGAGTTTGGCTGGGTGCAAAGTTATGGCTCGCGTTGTGTGAAGCCGCCGATTATTTACGGCGACATCGCACGTCCCAAAGCAATGACGGTGGAATGGAGTCGCTATGCGCAAAGCCTGACCGACAAGCCGATGAAGGGGATGCTGACCGGACCGATTACCATTTTGCAATGGTCGTTTGTGCGCAATGATATTTTGCGTGCCGAGGTGGCAATGCAAATTGCCCTAGCCATCCGCGACGAGGTGCAAGATTTAGAGCAAGCGGGCATCCGCATTATTCAAATCGACGAGGCCGCGCTGCGTGAAGGGTTGCCGATTAAACGCCGCGACTGGGCGCATTACTTGGACTGGTCGGTGCGCGCTTTCCGTGTTGCCACCAGTGCGGTGGCGGACACCACGCAGATACACACGCATATGTGCTACTCGGAATTTAACGACATTTTGCCCGCCATCGCGGCGATGGATGCCGACGTGATTACCATCGAAACCTCGCGCTCGGATATGGAGCTGCTGGATGCGTTTGGCGCATTTAACTACCCCAATGACATCGGCCCTGGCGTGTACGACATCCATTCGCCGCGTGTACCGAGTGCCGCCGACATGCTGCATCTGATGCACAAAGCGCGTGCCGTGATTGCCCCAGAACGGCTGTGGATTAACCCCGATTGCGGGCTGAAAACACGCGGCTGGGTGGAGGTAGAAGCGGCGTTGAAAAACATGGTGCAAGTCGCGCATGAACTCCGCGCCACGGCTTGAGGCAGCTTACCTGCATGAGGAGCAGCAGCTCCTCGTGCATACCTTGGTAGGCGTATATGAATGGGAACGAGAGGCGTTACGGCCTCTCGTTTTGTCTTTGCAATTGCACAGCAGCGCGCCGCTCGGCTTGTCGCGTGCACTCATCGAACCACAGTTGCAGGCGTGGCTCGCCCCTTGCCGTTATCGCCTATTGGAAGCACTGGCGGAACACCTCACACAGCAAATGTTTGCCGCCTGGTCCTGCCAAAAAATTGTGCTGGAGATAGAAAAGCCTGGCGCACTGGGCGAGCTGGCGAGAGTGGGCGTGCAGATTAGCCGTACGCGCTAGTGCTGCTCACTGACCCCTGCCTCGGCGAAGGTCGCCATGCCACTGTGTAAGGTGCAGGCGAGTTGAATGAGTGGCACCGCCACCGCTGCCCCGCTGCCTTCGCCTAAGCGCATCCCCAATTGCAGCAAGGGTTGCGCGGCGAGTGCGGTGAGCACGCGTTGATGTCCCGCCTCGGCAGAAGTGTGCGCGAACAGCATCCAGTCGCGCGCACTGGGGTTGATGCGCACTGCCACGAGGGCGGCGACCGAGCTGATAAACCCATCCACCAATACTGGCAAACCCAGTTGCGCGGCGGCGATATATGCGCCCGCCAAACCCGCGATTTCAAAGCCGCCTAGGCGACGCAAAATCTCTTGGGCATCAACGTGCACGCCCTCACCCTCAATCCCTCTCCCAGTGGGAGAGGGAAGAAGCGCGTGCAACGCCAATGCCGCTGCGATGATTTGTGCTTTGTGCGATACACCTGCTGCATCTAAACCTGTGCCGCGTCCCGCTAATTTTTGTGGCAACTCATTCAACAAAACGCAGGCAATCGCTGATGCCGAGGTGGTATTCGCAATACCCATTTCACCGCCGATAAAAAGTTGCGCCCCGTTTTGTTTAGCACGCACCACCGCATTTCGTCCTGCTTGCAAGGCAATCGCGCATTGGCTTTCAGTCATGGCAGCCGTCTTGGCAAAGTTCGCCGACCCAGCTGCGATGCGTTCGTCGCGCACATTTTTTAGCGGCTCGACCACCGATACCGTACCTAAATTGATCACTTCCAATTCGGCATTGAGGTGTTTTGCCAACACGCTAATCGCCGCACCGCCACGGGCAAAATTGCGCACCATTTCCGCCGTCACCGCTTGCGGAAACAACGACACACCCTCTTCAGCCACGCCGTGATCGGCGGCAAAGATGCTGATGTGAATGCGCTGCAAGTTGGGCGTTTCCACGCCTTGAAACGCGGCGAATTGCACCGCGAGGTCTTCAAGTCGTCCCAATGCGCCAGGCGGTTTGGTGAGCTGCCCTTGGCGGTTTAATGCCGCGCTACGCGCGGTTTCGTTCAATATCGCAGCAGGGTGGGTTAGCCAATTTTCTTGCATATAAAACTCCTTAAAAAATGTAGGTCGGATAAGGCGTAGTTGGCCGTCATCCGACAGGTGTTGTTGATTTACTAGCGTCGGATAACGGCATGAAACCGCCTCATCCGACCTACGATATTGAGGTTATTTCACCACCAGCGGCAAGCCTGCCACGGTCAACATCACGCGTTCACAAATCGCGCCAAGTTGCTGATGCAAGCGTCCCATTTCGTCGCAATAACGGCGCGATAATTCACCCATCGGCACAATGCCCATATTGGTTTCGTTACTCACCAAAATAATTTCACCCGACAAGCTGGGCAGCACGTCCAGCAAGGCTTGCAGCTCATGGCGCAAATTTTTTTCGTCGGCATCGCAGAGCAATTGCGTCAGCCACAGCGTCAAACAATCCACCAAAATACAACGGTCGGCACGCGCCTCGCGCTGCAAAATTTGCGCGAGGTTTTGCCCCGCTTCGATGACTTGCCAAGATGCAGGACGACGGGCGCGATGATGGTCTATGCGCGCCTGCATTTCGGCATCGCGCACTTGCGCGGTAGCAACATAGACAACGTGTAAATTTGTTGTGAGTGCGTGCTGTTCCGCCAAGTTACTTTTTCCTGAACGCACGCCGCCTAAAATCAATTCACGCATCATTCACTCCAAATAATCCCGCCAATTTTTGCGTATCCAAATGCTGCTCGACCGCATCCGCCAAGCGTTCTAAATCGGCTTCGCGGCGCGCGGCATAATCAAAATCTTGCACCTCTTGTAATCCCGCCCAACGCAAAATTTCTGCCGTTGCGGCACTGGATTCAAACAAGCCATGTAGATATGTTGCGAGGATATTGCCGTCGTCCGAGATTGCGCCATCGTCCTTTCCGCCCAAGCACAGCAGGGGTTTTGCGAGTGCCGCACCTGTAGTAATACCCGCGTGAATTTCGTAACCCGACACCGCCGTATTACCTGCCAACAACAAGTTGCCGCTGACATTGCGTAATTGTTTTTCCGCCGCAAGGGTGGTTTCAAAGCGCAGCAAGCCCAAGCCCTTGCTCATACCAGATTCGCCTTCAATTCCCAGTGGGTCGTGAATTTTTTCACCCAACATTTGCATCCCGCCGCAGATGCCGATGAGCTTGCCGCCATAGCGCAGATGCTGTTGTAGCTGCGCCTCCCAGCCCGCACGGCGCACGCTATCCAAGTCGCTGCGCACTGATTTGCTGCCTGGCAAAATAATTAAATCGGCGGGCGGCAAAGGCGCGGTAATGGGAGCGAAAATCAGTTCGACTTGCGGATGCAAACGCAGCGCGTCGAAGTCGGTGTGATTGCTGATGTGCGGAAAAACAGGGACGACGATGCGCATACTCCCTCTCCCGCTTGCGGGGGAGGGTTGGGGTGGGGGACTTTGTGTGGAAATGCTAATAGGCAGCGCGTCTTCTGCTTCTAAATGCAAGCCGTGTAAATACGGCAACACGCCCAACACAGGCTTGCCTGTGCGCGCTTCCAGCCAATCCAGCCCGTCTTGCAGCAAGGCAATATCGCCGCGAAAACGGTTGATGACGAAGCCGACCACGCGCGCTTGTTCTGATTCTGACAGCAAATCTAGCGTGCCGACCAAGTGCGCGAATACCCCACCGCGATCAATATCGGCAATCAAAATCACGGGGCAATCCGCCGCTTCGGCAAAGCCCATATTGGCGATGTCGCCCGCACGCAAATTGATTTCGGCGGGGCTGCCCGCGCCTTCTACCACCACCGCTTGATACTGTTTGATGAGGCGACCATGCGATTGCATCACCGCCGCGAATGCAGTGCTTTTATAGGCGTGATAGTCGAGCGCTTCCATATTGCCGATGGCGCGACCGTGAATGATGACCTGCGCGCCCGTGTCGCTATTGGGCTTGAGCAGCACGGGATTCATATCGGTGTGCGGCGCAATGTTTGCCGCCATCGCCTGCACCGCTTGCGCCCGCCCAATCTCGCCGCCATCAGCCGTTACCGCACTATTCAACGCCATGTTCTGTGGCTTAAACGGCGCGACTGCAACGCCTAGCCTTACCAACCAACGGCACAGCGCAGCAACCAGCGTGCTTTTCCCAGCGTCCGAAGTCGTGCCTTGCACCATCACGGTGTGCGACAAATTGTGCGAGGCGGCGCATTGCGGCGTTGCGCGGTACTCGCTTACTCGCCTACCCACGGGGTATGTCTCGCTCGCTGCGTTCCGTGCGCCTTGCACTGCATCCCCCTCACTCAATTTGTTCAGAGTTTGTAACGCCACCGCCAGTCGCCCCCATTGCGCTTCATCGCGCGGCAAGCCAAATCTCAAGCTAGACGGTTGATTAAATAAGCGCGTCAGTACGCCTTGTTGCGCCAGTTGGGTGTGAATTTTTTCAGCATCGTGGTGTTGCAACCATGCGAACAAAGCCGTGCTGCCAGTGACTGTTAAGCCATGTTGTTCGAGCAAATCACACAAACGCACACTTGCTAGCTGCAATTTTTTGCGCGTGGTGGCTTGCCATTTTTCATCGCGTAAAGCGCGTGTGACGACATAACGCGACGGTGCAGCAATCGGCCACGGACCAAGTAATTCGCGCAAAGCGTCGAGGATGTTTTGCTGCGCAAAAACGAAGCCGACACGCGCGCCCGCCAAGCCAAAAAACTTGCCGATGGAACGCAACACAATTAAGCCTGCGCGTGGACTATCGCCCAGCAAACTGCCATCTGGCGTGCCATCCATAAAGGCTTCATCGACGATGAGTGTGCCGCCGCGCGCTGCTAATTTTTCATGTAACGCCAAGAGATCAGTACGGCTAAAAAGCTGCCCAGTGGGGTTGTTGGGATTGACGATGACGACGATTTTTATCGCCGCTTCAGGCTGCAAAATTTGCGTAGGGTTTAGGCGAACAATCTCATGCCCTGCTTGCTGCCAAGCGTGCGCATGTTCGGCATAACTGGGGGTGAGAATCGCTATGCGGCTGGGTGAAAATAAACGCGGCAGGGCTTGAATCGCGGCTTGTGAACCTGCCACCGCGAGTAAGGAAGAACTGGGGAGTTCCCTCTCCCTTTGGGAGAGGGCTAGGGTGAGGGCGGTCACGTTGTCGCTTGCTCCCTCACCCCAACCCTCTCCCATGGGGCGAGGGAGCGAGTGAGCAGTCATTTGTTTTTCGCCAGCGTAATACGCGGCGGCAGCAGACGCTAATTCGTCATCGTCTTGTGGCAAGGCTTGCCATTCTGTTTGCGGCACGACAGGGGCTAGCCAGCCATGCGGATTCACCCCCGTGGATAAATCCAGCCAGTGTTTTTCGGCGATGCCGTAGTGCAGTACGGCGCGCTTAATTCGTCCGCCGTGTTCAAGCATGAGCTATCTCCCATGCGCCTGACACGAGCAAAATCAACGCCAGCCACCACCCTAAAACGCCTTGCACCAAAGCCACCGCACGCGGGATGTCGCCCGCCGCAACCTCTGCACCGCAGCCCAATAAGGGACGCGCTTCGCTAACGCCGTGATAAATCGCTGCGCCACCCAGTTTTACTTGTAATGCGCCTGCACCCGCCGCCATCACGGGACCTGCGTTTGGGCTGTCCCATAACGGGGCTTGTGTGCGCCAACAATGCAGCGCGCTACGCGATTTTCCTAGCAAGGCATAGCTCAATGCGGTGAGGCGTGCGGGGACAAAATTCAACGCGTCATCGAGGCGCGCCGCCGCCCAGCCGAAATAGTTGTAGCGCGCATTGCGATAGCCCCACATCGCATCCAGCGTGTTGCTCAAGCGATACAAAACCACGCCAGGCAGCCCAGCGACGACGAACCAAAATAGCGCGGCAAAAATCGCATCGTTACCATTTTCCAATACTGATTCAACCGTCGCTTTCGCCACGCCGTTTTCAGTTAATTGCGTGGTATCACGGCTCACCATCATGCTCACCGCGCTGCGCGCAGCCGCTAAATCATTGGCTTGCAAGGCAACGAACACGCGCAGGGCGTGTTCACGCAAACTGCGTGGCGCGATACAAAAATATAAAACGATGATGGGAAAAATCGCGCCGACGATGGGCAAAGTTTGCAGCCATGCCGCGAGTAACACGAAGGGGAAAATAACCAGACACACCGCCGCAATGCCCCGCCAATAAAGGTGCGCAGCGGATGCTCGGTTGGCGGGGTAGCAAAAGCGTTCCACGCGCCGCGCAACATCGCCTAGCCCGACCAAGGGATGAAAACGTCTCGGCTCACCGAGTAAGGCATCCAGCAGCACGGCGGCGCACAGCGTCATCGCGAGCATCATGCGGCACGCTCGTGCCAATGATTTTCAAACAGCAGATTTTCCAGCGGCTGCGCGCTGCGCCAGCCCTCCAGTTGCAACATCGGGGCGGCATAAAATGCTTCAACTTGCCCTAAACATAAAAGGGCGATGGGCTTGCCTCCCGCTGGCACATGCAACAAATCCGCTAAGGCGCGCGGCTCAAACAGCGATACCCAGCCCATTCCCAGCCCTTCCGCACGCGCTGCCAACCACATGTTTTGAATCGCGCAGGCGACCGATGCCAAGTCCATTTCGGGCAGGGTGCGCCGACCAAAAATCGTGCCGTCATCGGGAGCTAATACGGCGGCTAATAATTCAGCGCATTCGCACACGCCTTCCACTTTTAGGCGCAAAAATTCTGCATCGCGTTCGCTCAGTGTGTCTGCCGTCAACTGCCGTTCCGCCGCCACCAACTGATAAATTTTTTCGCGCAATGCGCTATCACTAATGCGGATGAATCGCCACGGCTGCATCAGCCCCACGCTGGGGGCTTGATGCGCTGCTTGCAAGATGCGTTGCAGCGTTGCTTCGGGAATCGCTGTAGCGCAAAAGTGGCGCATGTCGCGTCGCTCGGCGATGACACGATAAATGGCGGCGCGCTCGGATTCGGAATAGCGATGCGTCATGGCAAGAACAGTTGCGCCACCGCAGCAGGATTAGAGGGGAAATAAAAATGGATGTAAGACGCGGTAAGACGAGCTTGCTGATACACCGCTTCGCTCGTGGCGTAGCCATTCGGGCACAGTCCGCGTGCGACGGGTAGCCGCTCAGTTTCCAGTTTGGAATAGTGAAAAGTATGCCCGCGCAACGTGCCTTGCGGCAGCGCCACGCTTTGCAAAGCGAGTGCCGCAAGACGCGGCTGCATCACGGCGGTGCCATCGAGCAGGCCGAGTAAATTTGCTGACGCGCCATGCTGGTCGGTCAAGGTTTGCTGCGCATACAACATGCCGCCACACTCCGCCAGAATAGGTTTGGCGGCCGCGTGATGGGCGCGCAGCGCAGCCAACATCGCAGCATTGGAGGATAGTTTTTGCAGGTGCAATTCAGGATAGCCGCCAGGTAGATAAACGCTGTCGCAATCAGGCAAAACGGCATCGTGCAGGGGCGAGAAAAAGCATAGTTGTGCGCCCATTTCGCGCAGTACATCGAGATTGGCTTGATATAAAAATGAGAACGCCGCATCCCGCGCCACAGCGATTTTTACACCGTGTAATTCGCGTTTCAATGTGGGTAATTGCGCAGGCGCAAAGCCTACTGCTGGCGGGAGTTCGGTCACGCCGTGTTGCTGCATGAGCGTTGCCGCATGAGCGATGCGGGCGGCAATGTCGGGTAGTTCGGCAGCTTGCAATAAGCCCAGATGACGTTCGGGCAAGGTGATTTCGGCGGCGCGCGGTAACGCGCCACAAAATTTCAAATCGTCGGGTAAATGTTCGGTCAGCATCTCGGCATGACGTGCGCTGGCGACACGATTCGCCAGCACGCCGAAGAAGGGTAAGTCGCTATCCAAGCACGCCAGTCCGACAGCGAGTGCGGCAAAGGTTTGCGCCATTGCGCTGGCATCAATCACCGCCAAAATGGGCACGCCAAATTGCTTGGCAAGAGCGGCACTGGAAGGCTTGCCATCGAACAGCCCCATCACGCCTTCAATCAAAATCAAGTCCGCCTCACCCGCTGCGTCATAGAGGCGCGCACGGCATTCGTCCACGCTGCCCATCCATAAATCGAGCTGATACACCGCGTGTCCCGATGCCGTTGCGAGGATGGTCGGGTCGATAAAATCGGGCCCCGTTTTGAACACGCGCACGCATCGTCCTTGCTCACGATGGTAGGCGGCGAGTGCGGCGGTGACGGTGGTTTTACCTTGATTAGAGGCGGGTGCGCTGATAAAAAGAGCGGGGCAAAATCGCATAAGAAATCTCTATAAATTCATTTTTTGGGCGAATCACCGCGTCGCGTGCGCGCTCATTCCTGGTCTATCAATCTGATATGTCTGCGTCATTCGCTGTGCGGCTTCTTGTGCTTCATCCCAAAAATCTGAATTTCTAGTGACTTCTTCTACAAGTCGATGCCAGGCTGCGCCTTGATGCCTGCGCGATAAGCGTGTTTGACATCGGCGATTTCGCTGACCGTGTCGGCAAGTTCTAGCAAGCAATCGGGCGCGGCACGACCCGTAATCACAACGTGTTGCATGGCAGGGCGCGCCGCCAAATCGGCACACACTTGCGCGCTGTCGAGATAGCCGTATTTGAGCAAATAGGTCAGCTCGTCCAACACCACCAGATGCAGACTTGCATCGCGCAAATAGCCTTGTGCCACGACCCAGCCGCGTTGCGCGGTCGCAATATCAGCGGCTTTATCTTGCGTGTCCCAGGTAAAACCGTCGCCCAACACTTGCCAGTCCACACCAGCTTGCGTGCCTAAAAATTTTTCTTCGCCTGTGTCGCGGCGGCTCTTGAGAAATTGCGCTACGCCAACCTTAAATCCGTAGCCCAAACAGCGCGCCACCATGCCGAACGCGGAGCTGGATTTGCCTTTACCGTTGCCTGTTAGCACCAGCAGCAAACCCTTGTCTTCATTGGCTTTGGCGATAGACGCGTCGATGACGCTTTTTTTGCGCGCCATGCGTTTTTGATGCTGTTCTTGGTTATCAGGCATGGGTTGTGAGGCGTTGTTGCGCGATTGCATAAATCAATGCGGCAGGCACGAGGTAGGTCACGCCGCTAGTCAAATAAGGCACATAGTATTGGGCAACACGCGCGACGTAGTCGCTCATATTCATGTCGGGGAAACGCCCTGAAAATGCGTAGAACGAGCCGTTAGAAATGAAGAAGGCGATGCTTAAGGCGACAAAAGAAATGGCTGCAAATACGCCAGCACTGCTCAGATTGTTTTGCTGAACTCGTGCGTAAAAACGCCCCGCTGCCCACAGCACTAAGTAGGTTGGAATCAAGCCCCAGTAGGCTGGCGTGATACAAAAATCGCTCACGCCGAATTGCGTAATGGCGAGGTAATCAATCACCACCGCTTCTAAAAACAGTACGGCGAAAAATGCGGGGCTAGCGATAAAAAATCCTGCGAGGATGAAAATCGCGAGCGAGGCATCGGGTAAATGTAAAGCCGTGCCGAAATGATGCATACGGGTTGCCGCCATTAAGGCAACTAAAGCAAAGCCGATAAGCGTGTTGCGATTGGATAAATTGTGCATATTGTTCTCCTTAAAAAATGCAGCGACCGCCGTTAGGAAGTCGCTGCAACACCGATAGTTACTTCGCTTGATAAGCCAGCGTGAAGTATAACCCGCGACGTGCTTGATTGAAGAATTGCGCCGTCTCGTATTGTTTGTCGGTCAGATTATCCAAGCGTCCTTGCAGCTGCCACTCTGGCGCAACGCGATACTCGGCGCGTAGGTCGAGCAAGCCGTAGCCGCCTAACTTTTTGCCTGCCGTATTGGCTAAATCATCGTAACGGCGACCTTCGCCGTACAACGAACTCGCCACGCGCACCTCAGCAAATTGATGCGCCAATTCAACGCGCGCGGTTTTGGTGGCACGACGATTAAGCAACTTGCCGCTATTTGCCCCAGAGGTTTGACGGGGATCTTGCGAGGTCAAAGTGGTGGTGATGTCCCAGTCGGCAATATGCGTGAGTGCCTGTGCTTCCAAGCCGCGCAAGGTGGCGGTGTTGATATTCACAGGATTGAAGTTCGCATCGAAGCCAATCAAATCGGTAATTTTGGTTTCATAGGCATTCAGCGACCATTTGCCCAAATCGGTGTGTTGCGCCACACCCATCTCTACGCTGCGCGACAGTTCAGGACGCAACGTTGCCGAGCCAAAGCCTGGGTAATACAACTGGTTAAAGGTCGGTGCTTTGAACGCTGTGCCAACCGACGCGGTGAAACGCGTGTCGTCATTCAGCGCGTAGCCATACGCGACCCCGCTGGTGCTATGCGTACCAAATTGCTCATTGCTATCGCGCCGTGCCGAAAGTTGCAAACTCTGCGCGCCTACACTGCCTTGATATTGGCTAAAAAACGCATTGTTGTTGCGCGTGGTTTTGGCATACAAAGTGGTGCTATTCACTGCATCTTTTTGTTGGTCAAAACCGATGGTTACCAACTGATTATCGCGTAAAGCAAAATCATTTTGCACGCTCAAACTGTCGCGTTGCGTGTTGAAGCGGCTGTTGAATGTGCCGTTAAAAAACGCATTGGAATTGTCCTGACTAGATCCAACGCGCAAAGTGGTTTGCCATGCCGACATAGGCGAAAATTTCACGCTGCCGCCTAATACTTGTTGCAGACCTTCGGCTTGATATGCTTGAGCAGGATTCGCGTCATATTGATTGGTACTTACCGCTTGTAACGCATTGACTTCGCTGCTGATGCCACTATCCGCAACATAGCCCGCATTCAAATTGACAGCCGTGTTGTGATAACTATCTTTGTCTAAGTTCGCGCCTGTTGCATTGCGAGTGGCATTAAAACCGCGCACATTTTGCTGATTCACTTTCGCGCTGATCCAGCCTTGCGCATCGCCGGCGGCGACACGCGCCGAACTGTTGTACGTGCCATAACTGCCTGCGGTAAAACTCGCGGAATTCGCCAGCGCACCATTGCCACGACGGGTAAAAATTTGGATGACGCCGCCGATGGCTTCCGAGCCATACAAGCTCGCACGTGGGCCACGCACGATTTCGATGCGCTCGATTTGCGCCACAGGAATGTCTTGAAACGCAGCCGTGCCTAAAGTTGCCGAACCGATTTTGATGCCATCGACTAACACCACAATATGGTCGGCATTCGTGCCACGCATAAACACCGAAGTGGCTTTACCTGCACCGCCGTTATTACTCAAAGTTAAGCCCGCCACGCCGCGCAACACGTCCGTCAACGATAGTGCTTGCAAGCGTTCGATGTCAGCGCGGGTGATAACGGTGGTGGACGCTAAATTTTTATCCGCAGCTTGTTCGGTGCGCGTTGCGGTCACGACCACATCGGGCAAAGTTTCAGCGGCAAAAGTAGGGAAACTTGCCGCGCAAAAAATGGCGACGGTGATTTTTTTATAATGCATTGCGATACTCCTGATGAGTACCCGCGACCCCGCGAGTACGTTAAAAATCAGAAGAAGTGCGCATGACGCGAACGCTACTTATATGCCTCGGTTGCGAGGCGGGCGTGTGCCCATAAGCGCGTTGCAAAATGTTGCTATGAGGCCGCCACCCGCGACTTCTTCTGCTCAACACTTTCAGGCCGGTCTCCGGGCTCACAAGTCCAAAACGTCTCGCGACATTTTGTTAAACGCATCGCCTTCTCATGCTTGCGCACAATGGCATGTTGATACATTCACACTTGCTTACCGTTGCGGGGGCAGCACAGGCATAGGATAAATCCGCACCTGTTTCCCGTTTAACTGGATGAAGAAATCACCCAGCACCTAAAAGCGGCGCGCACCTTAACACACTGGCCGTTGCTATGAGGTCGAATTTTTAGTGAACAGCAAGCCTGTCGGAGTTCGATTGGCTGAGCGATTTTGATGGTGAGTCTCGCCCTCCTACACGCTCTTTAATTGCTTGGTTTTGGGCGGATGCCGACTTTTAGATTGAGGTTGAGCGTTGCGCCATCGCGTAACACTTGTGCGGCGATGTTTTTGCCTGGGGCAATCGCGGCGACAGTTTCGAGCATGGCACTCCAATCTTGTATCGGTCGCGCCTCTATGGTTAGCAAGATGTCGCCCGCTTTCATGCCCGCCCGTTCGGCGGGGCTGCGGCTGATTACATCGGTAATCAATACGCCTTGCAGTGCGCCGAGCTTGAACGATTCGGCGAGTTCGGGCGTGAGCTCTTGCACACTCGCGCCTATCCAGCCGCGCGTGACGCTGCCGTGTTGAATAATTTGCTCCATGGTTTTTTTCGCGGTGCTGACGGGAATGGCAAAACCGATGCCGAGCGAGCCACCATTGGGCGAGTAAATCGCGCTGTTGATGCCGATTAAATTGCCGTTCACATCTATCAGCGCGCCGCCTGAATTGCCTGGGTTAATCGCGGCATCGGTTTGAATGTAGCTCTCAAACGTATTCAGCCCTAAGTGGTCACGCTTGAGCGCGCTGACGATGCCCATGGTGACGGTTTCGCCCACTCCAAAAGGATTGCCTATCGCCAACACCATGTCGCCGATGCGCACCGCTTCGCTTTGCGCAAAGGTTATGGCAGCGAGCTTTTTGCCTAAGTCAATTTTAATCACTGCCAAGTCGGTGTCGGGATCGGAGCCGATGAGATGGGCGCGCGCTTTGCGTCCGTCGGCTAAGGCAACCTCGATTTGATCGGCCGCTTCAATGACGTGGTGATTGGTGAGGATGTAGCCGTCCGCGCTGACCAATACGCCTGAGCCTAGGCTGGAGTTGCTAGATTGCGAGTCTTCTTGTTGTTCGTCGAAAAAAAACTTGAAACGCGGATCGTTTTGTAAAGCGTGATTGGGATTGTTAGCCGCGCTGCTGGTGAAGATGTTGACCACTGAGGGCATGGCTTTTTGCGCCGCAGTGCTAAAGCTAGCTGTCGTCGGGCGGGTCTCGTTGCTCGCAATCAGCGGCGCGTTTTGATACACGGTTACCACGCCATGGCGACTGGGTAGCAGCTCTGGTTTTAAGGTGCTGATGACAAACAACACGGCGAGTGCCACGGTGACTGCTTGGGTAAATAAAAGCCAATTTTTACGCATGATAAGATGAACTCTGGTGATGTTTTAACGAGGAAAATATGCAACTTTTTGAACTGCAAGATTATACCGCACAGCTTTTGCAAACCCATTTATTCAAAGACTATTGCCCGAATGGTTTGCAAGTGGAAGGGCGGGCTCAGGTGCTGCGTATTGCCTCCGCCGTGAGTGCCTCGCAAGCAGTGATTGATGCAGCGGCGGCATGGCACGCGGATGCCTTGTTGGTGCATCACGGTTTTTTTTGGCGCAATGAAGACGCGCCGATTGTCGGCATTAAGAAAAATCGTATCGCCAAACTATTGCGGCATGAAATGAGTTTATTGGCATATCACTTGCCTTTAGATGCGCATCCGCAATTAGGCAATAACGCCGAGTTAGCGCGCTTGATGGGTTGGCGATTGGTCGCGCGTCATGGCGAAAATAATTTGCTTAATGTGGGCGAGCTAAAAGGTGCGCTGGCATTGGCAGATTTGGCGGCGCAGCTGGGCACTCAGCTGCAACGTGCACCACAAATTATCGCGGGCGATGGGCGTGAAATTAAGCGTGTGGCTTGGTGTACGGGCGGGGCGCAAGGCTATTTTGCGCAAGCCATCGCGCTTGGTGTGGATGCTTACATTACGGGCGAAATTTCCGAGCAGAGTTTTCATTTAGCACAAGAGAGTGGCGTGGCGTTTATCGCGGCGGGGCATCACGCCACCGAACAGTTTGGCATTCAAGCACTGGGCGCACACTTGGCCGAAAAATTTAAGCTCGCTCATCAGTTTTTCAATCAAGACAATCCCATCTAAGCCGGCAAGTGGTCAGTGGAGCGGCGCGTTGCGTCTGATGTGTAAGTGGAAACTCGCAAGGGGCTTGTCCGTGGTTGTAAGGGGACAAGTCCCTAACAACACACGCCAAAGGCGATGCGCAGGTTCTATCACCCCCCCACTTACCACTTAAGGTGCGCAGCACCGTTCCACTCACTCACTTTTTACTACGCAACTTATCCAGCGAAATGGTCATGCTGCGGGGTGCGGCGGCGAGCTGGATGTTGGCGGCGGCAATGGCAGTTTGCTGGCTAAAAATCTGCTTTTGCAGTAACGCGCTGGCTTCGTTAATGACGACTTCAGCATGAGCGTTGTAGCGCAACAAAAAATCTTTGCGACGCGGATAGAGTTGTGTCCATTGCCACGCCAAAAAATTTTCATTGCCCTTTAAGCCTTGCTCTGTCATTAACTCGCGCAAGGCTTGCACCGCAGGTAGCGCGAGATGTTCAGGAGTCGGCGCACTGCTCCACATCAGCCCCAAATAAATTTGCAAGCCTTTGCCGAGATTTTGTTGCTCCATCATCGGGCGCAAGCAAATCGGCTGGTCGTTTAACGGTGTGCAATAAAAGCCGACCAAGCTGTCGGCGGCATTGCGGTCTTCGGTGGCGGAAATGCGCCAGTCTGACGCGAGTGTGCTGGCTAGCTGCGCGATGAGTTGCGACCAGAAGCGGGTGTTGAGCTGCTCGCGCAGGCTATCGGTTTGATCGGCAACGGATAAAGCTAAGGGTAAATTGTCGGGCAAGGCAAAAAAATCTAATACAGCACGTTCTTCAGACATAGGTTTACTCAACTATTTTAGGTAAAAATAAATATAAGCACATGCTGTAATTGCATGACTACGTTTATTTTTTAGGGGTGATAAAAAGATATTATTGATGCGGGTGTTGACATTGTTTTTCGGAATAGACATTATTCTGTCCGTTGTCGTAATAGCAAGTTTTACCACGCTAATATAATTCAAGAAATCCATATTAAGCGACACGCCGCAGCAAAATAATCCGTTTCGTTTACCTACCGCGCTAAAAATCCATTTTAGCGCGCGTTAAATTGTTTGTTGGGGGAGCCACATACGATGTATCGCTTTATTCGCTTTGCCATTCTGTTAATGGGTTTGCTTTCTGCCAGCAGTAGCTTTGCCGCTGATGCGCCGTTAGAGCCATTAACTACCGCCGATGATTTAGGCCCTGTTGTTGAGCAGCCTATTGAGTTTCCTCATAACCGTCATGCTAAAGACATGGGTATCAACTGTATTTATTGCCATACGTATTCACGTCGCGGCAATGTGGCAGGGATACCGCCTATGCAGAAATGTATTGGCTGTCACCAGAACATTGAGTCCGTGCGCGAAACACCGCGCATCAAAAAGCTCTTTGAATACTGGGACGCTAAAAAAGCCATTCCTTGGAAAAAAGTTCACGACTTGCCTGACTTCGTGCGTTTTAACCACGAGCGTCATATTAAGCGTTTTGTGTTTCAGCAAAATCGCCCTGTGCAAGAAGTGTGTGGTGCTTGTCACGGTGATGTAAAAGAAATGACTGTGGCGCGCCGTCAAAAATCTTTGTCTATGGGCTGGTGTATGAGCTGCCATGAAAAAGAGCATGTGGTGGTGGCTGCGGGCGGTATGCCGATTGGTACAGCGGCGTATTGGTATGCGATGAAAAAGCCTGCTGTTAAAGCGGACGGTACGGTTGTGGCTAAAGGCCCGAATGATTGCTCGTCGTGTCATTACTAAAAATAATGCGTACTAATTTCAAGAATTTTTCAGTGAGGTTGTGATGATAGACAACAATTTTGATCGACGTGATTTCCTGAAGGTGCTCGGTTGGGGCGGCGCGGCTGTTGCGCTGACTGGCTGTGGTAATACTTCGGTGCAGGATGGTAAAGAGACGGTCGTTTCTTATGTGGAGGCGGCGGCATATGTCGCCCCAGGTATCTCGACTTATTTCAATTCAACGTGTGCGCAATGTGACGCGGGTTGTAGTGTCAGCGGGCGAGTGCGTGAGGGTCGCGTGCTCAAGCTGGAAGGCAATGCTGATTCGGTAATCAATCGCGGCAAGATGTGTGGTTTGGGGCAGGCGGGTGTGCAGCACCACTACAATCCAGACCGCGTGCGCGAACCGTTGTTGCGTAATGGCGACAAGGGCGAAACGATTACTTGGGATAAGGCTTATGAGCTGATTGCGCAAAAATTAAATGGCGTGAGTGGTGACAATATTGACTTTATGACGGGCACTATTAGTGGTCATCTGAAAGTGTTGTTGAGCAACTATATGGATAGTTTGGCGAGCAAAAATCATTTCGTTTACGAAGCGATTTCGCCTGCGGTGCAACGCGCGGCAAACTTGAAATCGTATGGCGTAGCAATGCCGCGCTTCCATATCAATAAGGCAAAGGTCGTGTTGTCGTTTGGTGCCGACTTTTTAGGTGCATGGGTTTCTCCTGTGCATTTCTCGCAGCAATACGCGCAGTTCCGTAAAGGTAACGATGGTCAGCGCGGGGTGTTGGTGCAAGTCGAGTCTAAGATGACTTTGACAGGTGCGAATGCTGATCGTTGGTTGGTGGTTAAGCCTGGTACAGAAGGCGTGCTGGCCTTGGGCGTAATCAATGCACTGGGTGTGGCGGGATTGAGTTTGCCCGCGACTGTCGCTGCGATGGTCAAGCCTTATGACAAAGAGCGCGTGAGTCAAGAAACGGGTGTGAGCACCGAGCATTTGGTTAAGTTGGCCGCCTTGTTAAAAGAGCGTAGCCCAAGTTTGGTGTTGCTGGGCTCGGCTGCGGAAGGGTATGCGCATGGCTCACAAAATGCGGCTGCAATTAACTTGCTCAATCAAGTTTTAGGTAACGTGGGTAAGACCATTGAAGCGGCTGCGAGTGTGCCGTTCCCGCAAATTGCACCGTCTTTAGGTAGTTCGGCAGCGTTGCGCATGGTCAACAATCGTTTGGTTGATGGTCAAACTAAGGTGTTGTTCACTTATGGTGTGAACCCAGTGTTCACCGCGCCAAAAGACAGTAATTTTGCCGAGAACATGGCGAAAGCGGGTTTCAAAGTGGCATTTGCTCACTATTTGGATGAAACTGCATTGCAAGCTGACTTGGTATTGCCGCTTGATTCTGCCTTGGAAGACTGGGGTACGCATGTGGCTGAGTATCAACCTGATGGCGTGCAAATCAGCATTCAACAGCCGTTGATGGAAAAATTGCACGCTAATACGCGCGGCATGGGCGATGTTTTGTTGACGCTGATTAAGAAAAATCGCGCGGCTGAATATGCTGGGTTTGAAGATTACTACGCTTATGTGCGCACCGCCTTGCTGCAAAACAAGCGTCAATTTGCCGATGCGGGTGTGGATGATGATGTGTTCTGGAATGATTTGCTCAGCGCAGGCTTAGTCAATGTGGCGGGGGCTAGCAATAAGCTAGTAGCCAAGTTGGTCAGTGAGATTCATCTTCCTGCTCCTGTGGCGAACGATGCAAAATTCCCGCTGCGCTTGATTCCAAGTGTCACGGCAAACTTGCGCGATGGTCGCCACGCGAATCAACCTTGGCTGCAAGAATCGCCAGACCCATTGACCACCATCGTGTGGGATTCATGGGTTGAGATTCACCCTAAAAAAGCCGCTGAGCTAGGTATCGTTGAGGGTGACATTGTTGAGGTGGAATCCAAAAATGGCGCAGTTAAAGCGCAAGCCTATTTGTTTAACGGTATTCACCCTGATGCGGTGTCGATTCCTTTGGGTCGTGGCCATGATGCGATGGGTCGTTATGCCAAGGGTTTTGGTGTGAATCCTTTCCCGATGTTGGATCGTATTTTCGATGACGAAACAGGCGAATTGGCAATGCACGAAACACTGGTGAAAGTCACAAAAACAGGCAAGCGCGTCATTGTTGTTAAAGATGAAGGTGCGGCGGGTGGCAATCAACACGGCAAGAAAATTGCCGTGAGTATGGCTAGCGATGCAGTTGATCTTTCTGGGGAGGCTTAAAGATGTCGGTTACTAACTTATTAGAAAATTGGTCGGAGTTCCGTCACGCGCATCCAGTTGGCGACGTGCCTCACGATCCCTACAAATGGGCGATGAGCATTGACTTGGATGCGTGTACTGGCTGTAACGCCTGTAGCGTGGCGTGTTATGCCGAAAATAATTTGCCTGTGGTGGGTAAAGAGAAGTATGCAGCGGGACACTCGATGCACTGGATGCGCATTGAGCGTTACTGGCCAGTGGATGACACGACTGCGCTTGAACCTGCGACGCGTGAATTCCCTGATCAAGGGGCGCAATTCTTGCCGATGATGTGCCAGCAATGTGAAGCCGCTCCGTGCGAAACCGTGTGCCCAGTAGGTGCTGCGAACCACACACCAGATGGTTTGAATTCGCAAATTTACAATCGTTGCGTGGGGTCACGTTACTGCTCGGCTAACTGCCCATTCAAGGTGCGTTACTTCAACTGGTATGACTATCCAACCACTGAAAACGTCTGGCCTGCGGAGATGACTCAACAGCTCAATCCAGACATTACTTTGCGTAGCAAAGGCGTGATGGAAAAATGTACTTTCTGTGTGCAACGTATTCGTGCGGGCGAGCGTAGCGTCAAGAACGAAGGTCGTGTACTTAAAGATGGCGAAGTGCAAACCGCTTGTCAGCAAGTGTGTCCGACAGGCGCAATTACTTTCGGTAACTTGATTGATTCTGAATCTAAAGTGCATCAGCAATGGAAGGCGCAACGTGTTGAGCTGACTGCTGATGAGCAGGAAAAAGATAAAGAAGGTGACAGTGAGTTGCGTGGTTATCGCATTTTGGAAGAGCTGCGGGCTTATCCATCTGTGATGTACATGGAACGCGTGCGCGAAAGCGCGATTTAATTCGCTACAACGTTTAGGGAATAACGATGAAAGATATTAACGAAGACATTGCTTGGGCAAAGATTAACAAAGACGTGCTCAAGAGTTTGGAGTCACCGCGTAAGTTGTATTGGGTGATTTTGGCGGTTGCGATTGCCATGATTAGCGTCGCGGTGGGTTGCGAGGTTTACCAGTACAACATCGGTATGGGTGTGTCGAACTTGAACAACCCGCATGTGTGGGGCTTGTACATCGCGACCTTCATTTTCTGGATTGGCATGAGCCATTCGGGTACGTTACTGTCAGCAATTTTGCATCTGATGCACGCTGACTGGCGTAAGCCGATTTACCGCTTCGCCGAAGCGATGACGACGTTCTCACTGATGACTGCTGGCTTGTTCGTGATGGTGCATTTGGGTCGCTTGTGGCAGTTCTACTACTCACTGCCTTACCCGAATGACCGAGGTCTGTGGCCAAACTTCCAATCTCCGTTGTTGTGGGATGCGATGGCGATTTTCACTTACTTGAGCTCATCTATTTTGTTCTTGTTCGTGGGGATGATTCCTGATTTGGCAATTTGCCGTGACAACATGCACGACGGCTGGCGCAAGAAGTTGTATACCTGGTTGTCATTAGGTTGGGAAGGTACAGATCGCCAATGGCGTAACTTCCGTATCACTTACTTGACCATCGCGTGTTTCTTGATTCCGTTAGCGGTTTCGGTGCACTCGATTGTGGCGTCTGACTTTGCCATGTCGCAACAACCTGGTTGGCATGTGACTTCGTTCCCGCCTTACTTTGTGGCAGGTGCCTTGTATTCAGGCTGTGCGGCGATTATCACGTTATTCATTATTTTGCGTTACACCTTCAAGTTTGAAGAGTACATGACGCTGTCGATTCTGAAGAAAACGGTACGTTTGACCTTCGCGATTGCGATGATTTGGACTTACTTGAACGCGATTGAGTTTGCGTCGGTTTGGTACGGTCACGATCAACCATCGAAAGATGTGTTAATTCAAAAAGCGACTGGTCCTTACGCACCATTCTGGTGGGGCATGATTTTCTGCGGTTCGGTTGTGCCTTTGATTTTGGCTTTCAAGCGTTTCCAAACCAACATCCCCGTGCTGTTAGTGACTTCATTGTTGCTCAACTTAGGTATGTGGTTAGAGCGTTGGATGATTGTTGCACCGACCTTCTCGCATGGTTACTACCCGTGGACATGGGATCACAATCAGTGGCCTTCATGGGTGCAGTGGGGCATCGTATTCGGTAGTTTTGGCTGGTTTACCTTACTGTTTATGGTGTTCTGTAAAGTGTTCCCATCGGTGTCGATGTACGAAGTTAAAGAAATGGTTTATCACCGCAGCCGTGCGACCAAGAAATTGGAAGAATCGGGTCTGCAAGCGAAGGGAGCGCACTAATGAGCCAACGTCATTTACTCGCCTTGTTCAGCAATTTTGATGAAGCTGAGCAAGTCATTAAAGAACTGCGCAACACCTCCATTAAAGGGTTTGATGTCAATAATGACTTAGTGGTTAAGTCGCCGATTGAACATCCTGAAGTGGAAGAAATGCTGGGCGATAAGCCCGTGTATGTGCAGTGGTTCACCTTGGTAGGTGCGTTGCTGGGCGGTTTGTTAGGGTTCTTTTTGATTTCAGGCGCGCAAGCGAATTTTTATGCGCAAATCAAAGGTGGCAAACCTATCGTGCCGTTTCCGCCTAATTTTGTGCTGACTTACGAAATGTTCATTTTGGGTGGGGTGTTTATTTCCATCTTGGGCTTTTTGGTGTGTGCGGGCTTACCTGCACGTCGTTCACCTTTGTACAGCGCGAAAGTTTCGGAAGACCAAATCGGTATTTTGGTTAAAGCGGACGATGCGGCAATTAGCGCATTGAAAGCAATCTTTACCAAGCATGAAGCATTAGAAATTCAAGAAGAGGCAGGGAAATGAAAAAATTATCCTTAGCAGTGGCGTTATTGGTGGTCCCAGCCGTGGCGCAAGCGTGGCCTTGGTCGCAAGATATGGCGAATCAAGTCAGCATCAAACCGCAAGAAAGTGTCAATCCAGATGCGCCCGGCATGACTCCTTTCCCTAAGCGTTCTGTACCGGTTAAAGGTACGACCACGTTTGTGAAAGATCAAGAAGCGGCACGCAAAATGACCAATCCAATTGCCGCCGATGAAAAGTCAGTGGCAATGGGCGGACGCTTATTTGAGATTTATTGCGTGGCATGTCATGGTCAATCAGGTAAAGGCGATGGTTTAGTCGGTGCGAAGCTGGTGATGCAACCGTGGAATTTGACCAACAGCAACGAAATGCACACTTGGAATGCCAAAGATTATCCTGATGGTCATATCTTTGGTTACATGAGTTTAGGCGGTGCGGTGATGCCGAGTTACGCCAACGACTTGAGTGCCGAAGAACGCTGGCATGTGGTCAATTACGTTCGTAAAGTATTGCAAAAAGCTCCGGCAGCAGTGGCCGCAGCTCCTGCCAAATAGGAGACAACAAAAATGTTTGAATATAGCAATTGGGCTGTGTTGTCCGTGAGTTTTATCGTAGTGCTATCACTGGCGTTGAGTGGTGTGGCACTGTGTTCAGTGTTGCATTTAGTCAATGCCAAATGGCGTTTTGAAGTTCGTCATTTAGCCGCCTCTTTGTCCGCCTTGTTTCCAGTTGCCTTTGTGCTGTTGGCAATTTTATTGCTAGGTGGTGAGCACACTTTCCCTTGGTGGAATGAAACCGATCACAGCCACGACAGCATGCCTGGTTGGTACACGCCAACTTGGTTTGTTGCGCGCGAGCTGATTGGCATGGTGTTTATGATGGCGTTGTACGCGGTATTTATTAAACGCCAATCAGTTAGCGAACGTAGTCCACAAGATGCTGAGCGTTTCCATCATATTGCAACGTGGATTCCATTCTTCTTTGTGCTGTACAGCACTATGGTGGCGTGGGATTTTGAAATGACCTTAGTGCCGCATTGGCATAGTGCGATTTATGGCTTGCAGCAATTCATCAGTAACTTTGGCATGTTCTTAGCCTTTTTGGTGGTGTGGATTTATGTGCTCAATACGCGCCAACGCTTGTTGCGCCCAGTCGCTGAAAAAGTTTACAACTACATCGCGCAGTTATTGCTTGCATTCACCTTGTTATGGATTTACACCTTTTATGCACAATACCTGACAATCTGGTACGGCAATTTACCCGATGAAACAGGGCGTGTATTTGGTATGCAAGAGGGTAGTTATGCTTTCTTGTGGTGGTCAATTTTAGTGATGAAATTCGTTATCCCTTTCGTTACTTTTTGTTTTCCTAAGCCGCGTCATAACGAAGCCGCAATCAATGCCGTAGCAATCAGCATCATCATCGGTACGCTGTTTGAACGCTTTATTTGGATTGCGGGTGTTGATCGTCAAGGAGCTTATCCCTTCCTCGCCGCTTTGGCGGTCATCGTGGTGGTGGGTGCAATTAGTTTCTTCTCTGTTCGCTTGATGATGCAGCGCACCCAACTTATCCGAGGTAAATACTAATGATGACGTTGTACTCAGGCACGACCTGTCCTTATAGCCACCGTTGCCGGATTGTTTTGTTTGAAAAAGGCATGGACTTTGAAGTTATTGATGTGGATTTGGCAGGTAAAGCTGAGGATATTGCAGCGATTAACCCGTACGGCACGGTTCCGGTGTTGGTTGAGCGTGATTTGATTTTGTATGAGGCCAACATCATCAATGAATATATTGATGAGCGTTTTCCTCATCCACAATTGATGCCGCCTGATCCTGTTTTGCGTGGACGCACACGTTTGTTCTTGCATCGTTTTGAACAAGAGCTGTACCGTCATGTGGATGTATTGGAATTAGGCACCGCTAAGACTTTGGATAAATCACGCGCCGCGATTCGTGACAATTTGACCCAGTTATCGCAAATTTTAACCAAGCAAAAGTTCTTGTTAGGCGACGACTTGTCCATGTTGGATGTGGCGATGGCACCATTGTTATGGCGTTTGGATAAATACGGCATCGTGATGCCTAAAGAAGCTGCGCCGATGATGAAATACGCGGAACGCATGTTTTCCCGTCAAGGCTTCATCGACGCACTGACTTCAGCCGAAAGAGCGATGCGTAAGTGAGTGATATTTCTACCCGCCCCTATTTAATTCGTGCGCTGCACCAGTGGTGCGAAGATAGCGGTTTCACGCCTTACCTCGCCGTTAAAGTCGATGCCAACACGCAAGTACCGATGGCATTTGTGAAAGAGGGCGAGATTGTGTTGAATTTAGGGATGGGAGCGGTGCGTCATTTAGCAATGGAAAATGACTACATCACCTGTGAAGGACGCTTTTCTGGAACGCCGTTTCGTTTGATTGTGCCAGTCAATGCGGTTATTGGCATTTTTGCTAAAGAAACTGGACAAGGCTTGGTGTTTCAAGCAGACGAGCCGCAAAGTAGTGCGGCTAGCGATGAACAACCCGCCAAGCCAGTGGTAAAAAAGCCTACCTTGACTATCGTAAAGTAACTCGTTGCTACAATAAAAAAGCCGCATCACTATGCGGCTTTTTTACGTCTATTGAATAATGCTTATTGGCTTAAAGAGGCGTGCATTTTGCTCAATGCCTTCTGCTCAATTTGGCGAATGCGCTCGGCTGAAACCTTAAATTCTGCTGCTAAATCATGTAACGTCAAGGCTTGCTCTTCAGTCAACCAACGCGCCTCAATGATGCGTCGACTGCGTTCATCCAAGCTCGCCAGCGCGTTGCTTAAACCTAGTGTTTGCTGCGTTTCTAGCTGTTTGGCTTCCAAAAGTTGCGCGGGTTCGTGGGCGGTATTGGCCGCCAAATAGTTAATCGGCGCATAGCTGTCTTCTTCCTCGCTGCTGGTCGGATCAAGTGCCAGCTCGTGTCCTGCAAAGCGCGCTTCCATTTCGACCACATCGTGCGCGGTGACATTTAACTGCGCGGCAATTTCTTGGACTTGACTCGGATTAAGCGGGGCGAGTCCTTGCTTCAAACTGCGCAGATTAAAAAATAATTTACGTTGTGCTTTGGTGGTGGCAATTTTGACCATGCGCCAGTTGCGCACCACATATTCTTGTATCTCGGCGCGTATCCAATGCAGCGCGAATGAGACGAGGCGCACACCATGTTCTGGGTCGAAGCGTTTAACCGCCTTCATCAAACCGATGTTGCCTTCTTGGATTAAATCCGCTTGCGGCAAGCCATAACCTGCATAGCCGCGTGCCACGCTGACCACCACGCGTAAGTGCGAAACGATGAGTTGGCGCGCCGCGTCCAAGTCATCATCGTTATGAAAACGACGCGCCAGTTGCAGCTCGTGCTCGGCACTTAGAATCGGAAAACGCTGTACCGCTTGCACATAACTTTCATGGCTGCCTAAGGCTTGCGGCATAGTGAAATTTAGTAGTGTGGTGTTCATGGTGGTGACCTCCTAGAAGAGCTAATTTTAGCACTCGCGCGATGAGAGTGCCAAATCGGATTTCAGTTCCTGATTTTGAGTGGGGCTGGGTGAGTAAAGGCTTTTTTCCGCAGATTAGGCATCCATGATTAGTAATAGCTAATGGATGTAAAGAATATGGGCAGGAAAAGGGCGGTTCTAGAAATTGAAATATCTAAGCAAGGCAAGGCACGAATAAAAAATTGCGATGCGCATAGATGACTATGTAAGGAGTAATTTTTTATGAGTAACGCCGCATTGCGACGAGATTTCAGTTTCTAGAGCCGCACTTAGCGTGGCTCGATTTCAGCGAGGTGTTTAGATACAGACAGCCACGCGCCTAGCCAGCCTAAATACAGCGAGAACAGCAGTAAGGACAAGCTATCCGCTAGGCTTAAGCCATGCAGAGTGAAGCTGCTGGCGTAGAGCTGTGAGAGTGTGGCGAGTGGGTAATTGAGTAGGGCTAAGCTGATGCTAATCAGCATATAAGCGGCGATGCCGCCGAGTAAGCCTTGCAGCGCACCAAAGTACAAAAAAGGGCGGCGGATAAAGCTATTCGACGCGCCTATGAGTTTAGAAACTTCAATTTCATCGCGTTGGGTGAGGATTTGCAAACGGATGGTGTTGAAGGTGATGGCGATAAGGGCAAGGCTGAGCAAACTCGCCAAAATCAGCACCGCAAGATTGGCAAATTTTAGTAATGCTGCCAGCTTGTATGCCCATGCCGAATCAAGTTGTGCGACTTCCACATGCGGTAAATTTGCCAGCTCGGTGCGCAGCGCATTGAGCATTAAAGGCTCGCTGCTAATGGGCTGAATAAGAAACGCATCGGGCAGCGGATTTTTGTCCAAGCCGCTAATCACATCGTCTAGCTCGCTATTTTTTTTGAGCTGTTGCAGCGCGGTTTCGCGACTGACAAATTCCACGCTAGCGATGTTGGGGTGGCGTTCAAATTGTTTGCGCAGCTTGTCGATGTCGTCGGCTTTTGCCGTCAAATTTAAGAACACACTGAGCTGCGGTGTGCTGGAAAACTGTTGCAACAAACCTTGCGCATTTTGCAGCAGCACATACATGCCGACTGGCAAACTCAGCGCGATGCCGATAACCATAATGTTGAGCAAGCCCGCGACAGGCGGATTAAAAATGCGGCGCAGGCTACTTTGCAGCACGAGGCGATGTTGCGTGAGCCAGTGCTTCATGCCACACCCGCTTCGTTTAGTTGCAACACGCCTTGCTTGAGATTGAGCACGCGCACTTTGTCGTGATTGCGCAGCACGCCCGCATCGTGGGTCGAAATCAGCAGCGTCACGCCGACTTGATGAAACGATTTGAAAATTTCCATAATGTCTTGCGCGTAGTCGGCATCCAGATTGCCCGTCGGTTCATCGGCTAACAAAATAGTCGGACGATTGACAATCGCGCGCGCGATGCACAAGCGTTGTTGTTCACCGCCCGACAGCGCAATCGGATTGGCTTTTTCGCGTTTGAGCAAGCCGACTTTATCCAACGCGGCGCGCACTCGTTTGGCACTTTCTTTATGCTCAAAACCGCCGATTTGCAAAGGCAACAACACATTGTCGAACACGTTGCGATCGAACAGCAGTTTGTGGTCTTGAAACACGATGCCGAGATTGCGGCGCAGGAACGGCAGCGCGGCAGGCTTGAGTACCCCGACGTTTTGACCATTGACCAGCACGCTGCCAGAGTTAGGGCGTTCGATTCCTGCGACTAACTTCAACAGCGTACTTTTGCCCGCCCCCGAATGCCCAGTCAAAAAAGCCATTTCGCCCGTGGCAATGTCAAACGAAACATTGCTCAAAGCCTCATAGCCGCTGGGGTAACGCTTGCGTACTTGCTTGAAGGAAATCATTCCGTTAAGCCCAATAACGCGCTGACAAAATCGTGTGCATCGAAGGGGCGCAAGTCGTCCAAACTTTCGCCTACACCAATAAATCTGACGGGAATCGGATGCGCTTTGGCTATTGCCGCAATCACGCCACCTTTGGCTGTGCCGTCTAGTTTGGTGAGGATTAGGCCTGTCACGCCCAGCACAGCATCAAAGGCTTTAACTTGGCTCAACGCGTTCTGCCCGGTGTTGGCATCCAGCACCAGCAACACTTCATGCGGCGCGTCGGGGATGACTTTGGCGATGACGCGTTTGACCTTTTTGATTTCTTCCATCAAGTTCAATTGCGTGGTTAAACGCCCCGCCGTGTCCGCCAATACCACATCAATTTTGCGCGCTTGCGCGGCATGGATGGCATCGAACATCACCGCCGCCGCATCGCCACTTTGTTGCGCGATAACGGCGACATTATTGCGTTCGCCCCAAGTAATCAGTTGCTCGCGTGCCGCCGCGCGAAACGTGTCGCCCGCCGCCAGCAAAACCGACAATCCTTGACCTTGCAAATACTTCGCTAACTTGCCGATGGAGGTGGTCTTGCCCGCGCCATTTACACCCACCATCATAATCACGAAAGGCTTATGAGCACTGGCTTGCAGCGGTTGGGCTAAGGGTTCGAGTAGCTTGAGTAAACACGCCGCCAAGGCTTGTTTCAGCTCGGCGGCTTCGGTGAGTTTTTGCTCTTTAACCATGCGGCGCAGCTCGGCTAACAAGCTGCGCGTGGCATCCATACCGACATCGGAAGTAATCAGGATGGTTTCCAATTCTTCATACAGTTCGTCGTCGATTTTGCCGCCGCGACTAAATAGCTCGCCAAATTGCGAGCCAGTGCGCGCTAAGCCTGATTTCAGGCGTGCGATCCAATTATTGTTGGCGGGCGTGTCGGCGGTGGGTTTTTTCTTGAGGAAACTAAACATCAATTCAGGATGGACTAGGCTAAAAATTGTCGGATAATGCGCGCGGCATTTTATTCTGAATAACCCCCATAAGGCGATAGTGATGAAAATTCTTTTACTCGGCTTGTCCGCGTTGCTGTTGAGCGCGCCCGCTGCGCAAGCAAAAATCTATGAACACACATTATCCAATGGGCTAAAAGTGGTGGTCGATGAAGATCATCGCGCCCCCGTGGTGGTACAACAAATTTGGTACAAAGCCGGCAGCATGGACGAGAGCAATGGCACGACCGGTGTCGCGCACGTCTTGGAACATATGATGTTCAAAGGCACGCACGCCGTACCCGTGGGCGAATTTTCGCGACGCATCGCGGCGGCGGGTGGGCGTGAAAACGCCTTTACCAGCAACGATTACACCGCGTATTTTCAGCAACTGCACAAATCCAAATTACCGCTGGCGATGCAGTTGGAAGCCGACCGTATGCACAACTTGAATTTATCCGCCGCCGAGTTTGGCAAAGAAATTAAAGTGATTATGGAAGAACGCCGCTGGCGCACCGACGATCAAGCGGCGGGCTTGATGCAAGAAAAAATGATGGCGGCGATTTATTTGGAGCATCCCTACCATCATCCGGTTATCGGCTGGATGAGTGATTTGCAAGCGATGACGGTTGCCGATGCTCAAGACTGGTACAAACGCTGGTACGCGCCCAACAATGCGACGCTGGTGATTGCGGGTGATGTGAAAGCCGCCGAGGTGTTCGCTTTGGCGCAACGCTATTACGGCAAAATTCCTAAGCATGCTTTGCCTGTGCGCCGTATTTGGACTGAGCCTGTGCAGCTCGGCATCAAGCGCATGGTGGTTAAAGCTCCCGCTGAATTGCCGCAACTGGTGATGAACTATCACGCGCCGACGTTGAAAAATCCCGCTGCGGAAAGTCAGCCTTATGCCTTGGAAGTGTTGGCGGGAATCTTGAGCGGCAATGATTCGGCGCGCCTGAATAAACATTTGGTGCGCGAACAACAAATCGCTAGCGAGGCGGGTGCGGGTTACGACTTCTCCGCGCGCGGCCCGGCTTTATTCACGCTGGAAGCGACACCGACCACAGGCAAAACCGTGGCGGAATTAGAAGCCGCGATACGCGCTGAAATCGCGCTGCTGGTCAAAGATGGCGTGACCGCCGATGAGCTACAACGCGTTAAAGCGCAAGTGATGGCAGGCGAGGTTTACAAGCTCGATTCGACTTTTTATCGCGCCATGCAAATCGGCCAAATGGAAAGTATAGGCTTGGGCTATCAAGCGATTCCGCTGATGTTGGAAAAAATTCAAGCGGTTACCACCAGCGACGTGCAACAAGCCGCGCGCGATATTTTGCAAGACGACGCGCTCACCATTGCGGTACTTGAACCGCAACCTTTGAGTGACAAACCTAACCGTGCTGAAGGGAATTTCCATGCTCACTAATTCCATCAAACTTATCGCACTCGCGCTGTGCGCCTTGAGTAGTCAGGTTCTTGCTACCCCGCAGATTCAACATTGGCAAACTGCCAGCGGCGCAAAAGTTTTATTCGTCGAAGATCACGACATTCCTATGCTCGATGTCGCGGTCAGTGTGCCGGCGGGGAGCAGTTTTGATAGCGCGCAAAAATCGGGTGTGGCGGGACTTACGCATCACTTGTTGGACTTGGGTTCGCAAGGCTTGAGCGAGGACGACACCGCGCGCGGCATGGCGGATTTGGGCGCGCAATTGGGCGGTAGTTTCGACCAAGACCGCGCCAGTATTTCGCTGCGCACCTTGAGTCAGCAAGTCGTACGCGCTAAGGCGTTGGCGATGATGGCGCAGGTGTTGCAACATCCCTTGTATGCGGCGGATATTTTGACGCGTGAAAAAACGCGGGTGCTGGCGGGTTTGAAAGAAGCGGAAACCAAGCCCGAAAATATCGCCGATAAAGCTTTCCAAAAAGCCGTGTATGGCGAGCATCCGTATGGCTTGCCCGTGTCGGGTGAAGTCGCTTCGGTGGCGGCGATTACCCCGCAAGATTTGCAAAATTTTTATCGCACACATTACAACGCAGCGCGCGCCGTGGTAGCGATTATGGGTGACGTGACGCGCGCGGAAGCTGAAGCGATGGCGCAACAACTGACGGGTGAATTGCCACAATCGGATGCGGTTGCTACCTTGCCTGAAGTCGCGAAAAACATCGCTGCGAGTGAGCAACGCATCGCTCATCCTGCCACGCAAAGCCATATTTTACTTGGCGCGCCGGGGATGTCGCGCAACGATCCCGATTACTTTGCTTTGTATGTCGGCAACTACATTTTGGGCGGCGGCGGTTTTGTGTCGCGCCTGATGAATGAAGTGCGCGAGCAGCGCGGGCTGGCTTACAGCGTGTACAGCTATTTCATGCCGCTTAAACAAACGGGCGCGTTTCAACTCGGCTTGCAAACCAAAAAAGAACAGGCGGATGACGCGTTGATTTTGGTGCGTAAAACCTTGGCTGATTTTGTCGCCAAAGGACCGACCGAAAAAGAATTGCGTGCGGCGAAACAAAATATTGTGGGCGGATTTCCGCTGCGCATCGACAGCAATCGCAAGATACTCGACTACCTTTCCATCATTGGTTTTTACGATATGAAGCTGACCTATCTGGACGATTTTTCAGCGCGTGTTGAGCAAGTCACGGTGGCTCAAATTCGCGACGCGTTCCAACGCCACATAGACCCGCAACACATGGCAACGGTAATTGTCGGCGCACCAGAAGGAGCAGCAAAATAAATAAAGTCAAAATCAATGGCGGCGAATTGCGCAGCCGTGTCATCACTTTTCCCGATGCAGATGGCTTGCGCCCCACGCCCGATCGCGTGCGTCAGACCTTGTTTAATTGGTTGGGACAAACGCTGCACGGGCGTAGTTGTTTGGATTTATTTGCAGGCAGTGGCGCGCTGGGTTTTGAAGCCGCCTCGCGCGGCGCAGAGCGCGTGACCATGATAGAAAGCAATGCCGCTGTGTGTCGCAGTTTGAAAGCGAACATTGAAAAATTAGCCTTGCGCAACGTTTCCGCCTATTGCCAAGATGGGCTAGAATTCGCGCCCCGCGATAAACAGCAATACGATATTATTTTTATCGACCCGCCGTTTCAAAGCAATTTTTTAGCGCGTTTGTTTGAAATTTTGCCAGCGCGTTTGACGGCTGATGGCGTGCTGTATGTCGAATCGGGCGCGCCCATTATTGCGCCGGATAACTGGCAAGTTTTGAAGGCAGGCAAGGCGGGGCAAGTGCATTACCAATTACTCAAAATTAACCAAGCTGCTTGATATGATAAAAGTCGTGTATCCAGGGACGTTTGATCCCATCACCAAAGGTCACGAGGACGTAGTGCATCGTGCCGCTGGATTATTCGGCGAAGTGGTGGTCGCGGTCGCAGCCAGTCGCGTCAATACTTTATTCAACTTGGACGAGCGCGTGGCGATGGCGCGCGAGGTGTTTGCCGACCATCCGAATGTGCGCGTGGAAGGCTTTGACGGGTTATTGATGAGCTTTGTACAAGCGCAAAATTCGCGCGTGGTGTTGCGTGGTTTGCGCGCCGTTTCCGACTTTGAATACGAATTTCAATTAGCGGGGATGAACCGCAATTTGTATCCCGAAATGGAAACGCTATTTTTAACCCCCGCCGAAAAATATACTTTCATTTCCGCGACCATGGTGCGTGAGGTGGCGAGATTTGGCGGCGATGTGAGCAAGTTTGTTTCGCCCAACGTGGTGGAAAAATTGAAAGAAAAATTCATTAAAAAATTGTAATTTAAGAGGAAGAAAAAATGTCACTGCTCATCACCGACGAATGTATTAACTGCGATGTCTGCGAACCTGAATGCCCGAACGATGCGATTTCGCAAGGCGACAGTATTTACGTCATCGACCCGAACAAATGTACGCAATGTGTTGGTCATTACGACACACCGCAATGCGTGGAAGTGTGTCCTGTGGACTGCATTCCATTAGATTTGAAAAATCCTGAAACGGACGTACAGTTGCAAGCCAAGTATGAAAAACTGATGGCCGCCAAAGGCAAATAAACTGTTCTGAACAATAAAAAACCACGCAAATTGAGCGTGGTTTTTTTATGAGTGTATGGCTGGCTTTAGCGTTTTTTCCAAACACCCGTAATCGCTGTCGCATCGCGGCTTGCGCCCAATGCAGGCAATTTATAAAAATCCAACATCGTGCGTAACACGCTGTAATGATCAATGTGTTGCGCGCTCGCGCCGACCTTCACCATCGGCCCGATAAACAAGGTGACGACGCGATTGTTCTCACTGCTATTGTCCTCCTCCCAAGTCAAAATCAACAAGCTGTTGTGCTTGAACGCCCAATCTACATAAGGCGTGATGTGAGTTTTAAGCCAGTCATCCGCCGCCTCAAAACTGCCATCGTGCATGTCGTTATTTTGGTCTGGGATCACAAACGCCACCGTCGGCAGCGTAGAAAAATCCTGCGGAAATTCGCTAAAAGGTTGGTTCAGCGTGGCGGGCAAACGCGTACCTTGCCAATTCGTAACGGGATTATGTTTGCGCTGATAACCACCATTCATACAAGCCAAACTGCCTATTTCAGGTAAGCCTTCAGCAAAGCTGGTGAAGCTCAACCCCTTGTCCAGCAAGCGACTAGCGAGCGTGTCGCTGCTAAAACTATAGCCGCACGCATTGCTACTCACACCCTGCGTATCGCCCGCGAACAACGCCAAATAATTGGGCTGGCTAGGGTGCGTCACGCCATAAGACTGCGTGAATAACATGCCGCGTTTCACCAGCGCAGCGATGGTGGAATTGGCGTGCTGCATATTCAGGATTTGCGAGAAACTTTTGTTTTCTTCGATAACGACCAGTACATGAGTGGGGCGCGGCAGAGGTGCTGCAACGGCAGGCGTGGCAAGGGTTAAAGCGAGAAGGAAAACGGGTAGCAGGCGCATATTTTTTGCGAGAGGTAATGATTATGCTTTGGCTTTTGCGCGTGCCAAATTGGAGGGCGATTCGACCAATCGTCCTGATACAAATTTGTGCAATACGCTGGCGATTAAAGTTTGATAGGGCAAGCCTTCTTCTAGTGCGCGTGCTTGGATGTCCATCAAATCAGGCGTGGATAAGCGGATGTTGACGCGCTTTTCTTTGAGGAAAGTGGCGGAAGCGGCGGCTTTGAATTTAGCGAGTTTGGCTTTTGATGGTGAGGTGGATTTCAGCTCGCCGTTTTCATAGGCGGTCAAAATTTCTTGTTCAAACGTGTCTAACTTTTTCATGGCACTCACTCCTTTAACAAATAGTCGCGCGTCGCTTTTCGGCTGGGGATAATGGTTTTCAGAAAATAATAATGACTGGCTTCAACATAAGGAATTAAGTAAATATAATTTTCCAAGGTCACCACCAGCACCAATTGATGCGGATATTTTTCCTGATTCGGATGCAGGACTTCATCAAGCAGCCCATCTGCCTCTATCGTCAGCACGATTTCCTCGAACGAAATTCCTAGTTCAATTCTCATTAGCTCGTTTTTATCGTGACTCCAGCGAAAAAGTTTCATCGGACTAGTTTATTTTGATGTGTGTCTATTGTCACCATGGCGACTATTTTTGGCAAACCTCGCAGTAAAAACTTGACCGTTGTCCTTGCTTGATTTGCAGGATTTTTGCGCCGCAGGTTCGACACGCTTCATTCGCGCGTCCATAGACGAAATACTCTTGTTGAAAATAGCCGCTGCTGCCGTCGCTGTGGACGAAGTCGCGCAGCGTGCTGCCGCCTTTTGCTATGGAGGCGTGTAAGGTGGCGCGGATTTCGCTGACCAGTTTCACGCAGCGCGCGAGGCTGAGTTTTCCCGCTGCGAGGGTTGGTTTGATGCCGCTGCGAAACAGTGATTCATTGGCGTAGATGTTGCCTACGCCTACCACTAAATGATTGTCCATGATGGCTTGTTTAATCGCGATGCTGCGACCGCGTAACGCCTGATGCAGATAGCGCGTGTCGAAATTTTCTTCTAGGGGTTCGGGGCCGAGGCTGGCTAATAAGGGGTGGGTGTTGATGTCGCCCTCATGCCATAACACCGCGCCAAAACGACGCGGGTCGCGCAAGCGCATGAGCTTGCCGTTATCTAAAATTAAATCGAAATGATCGTGTTTTTCGGGCGGTGTGCTAGAAGGCAAAATGCGCAGGCTGCCCGACATGCCGAGATGCAAAATCAGCGTGCCGTTGCCGCACTCCAGCAGCAGATATTTGGCGCGGCGTTTTAGGCTTTTTATGACGCAGCCTTGCACGGGCAAAGCGGGGATTGGCCAGCGCAGTTTGGGATTACGCACGACGACAGCCACGATGGTTGCGCCGACCAGATGTTCTTCCAATCCGCGTCGGGTGATTTCTACTTCAGGGAGTTCAGGCATGGGTATCTCTCAATCAGCATGGTTGCAAAATTAGCGCGGCAGAAAAATTGTCTGGTGGGTTGCCCGCTACACGCTAGGTAGGAGCTCGATTTATCGAGCGATTATGTTGAACAATCGCTCGATAAATCGAGCTCCCACAACCCCCACCCTAGCCCTCCCCCTCCCCCTCCCCCTGAAAAGGGGAGGGAACTAAAAACCTTGGCCACGGCGACGTTGCCACCACAGCCATCCGCCCCAGCACGCCAGCAGCAGCGGCAACACGAATAAAAAGCTGATGCCGATTGCGCCCATCTGGTTCTTGCTCAAATTCAAATTGCTATCTTTGCCGCTGCGCGGTTGCACGGTGATGAGGTGTTCTTCGCCCGCCAGCCAGTTGAGCATGTTCACGCCCATGTCCACGTTGCCGCCGTTGCCCGCGAAACTATTGGCGAGAAACGCGCCGTTACCGACCACCACGATGCGTTGGTCGCGGTCGTTGATGTGGCGTTGCAAGGCACTCGCCAACGTCACGGGGCCGGGGGTGTCGTGCGCCTTGTCAAAATTACCTTTGCCGCTACGACTGAGCCAAGCGCGTGAGCTGGTTTCAATCAGCGTGTGGCGTTGCCAATCGCTGCTTTCGTTCCAAGTCAGCGCACGCGCTTTGGGGAAGGCGGTGATGAGATTGAAATTTTGCGTGATGGCGTGCGGGGTATAAGCGGCGGCAATCGCCCATGTGGCGGGTGCGCGTAACTCGGCGGCGGTGGGGTCGATGACGCTGCCAGGCGGCAAGACTAAATCGAGTTGTTCGGCGAGACGCTCCAAGCCGTGCAGCGGCTCTGCGTCGATGAGCCAAAGCAGGTTGCCACCTTGCGCGATATAGCTTTGCAGCTTATCGACTTCACCTGGCAGTAAATCGACTTGAGGCTGAGTGATCACCAAGGTGCTGATGTTGCTCGGCACGGCTTGGGCGAGGGCGAGATTGAGCGGGCTCAAGCTGTAACCGTTTTGTTTGAGCTTCGCGCCGAACGGTACGCCCAAATCAAAATTCGCGATGCCGTCGAGTTGACGCTCGCCGTGTCCGCTTAAAAACATCACGGCTTGTGACTGCGTGTGTGCCAAGCGCAGCAAGGTACTGGTGATAACTTGCTCGTTGATTTGGCTTAAATGCTCGCTGCGTCCTTGATACTCAATCACCATTTCGCCATTCAGCTGAATGTTGGCATCACGGGTTTTTTCAGGCTCTTGTTCGGGGTCGATAAAGACTAAATTCACATCGCTTTTGTAGCGTTGATACAGCGACACAATGCCGCCGATAATTTTGCGAATATCGCCTAAGCGTGCGTCTTGTAAGGTCGCATACACGGTGATATTGACGGGCTGATTGAGCTTCGCCAACACGTCCACACTGGCGGGCGACAAGCTGTTGCTGGAGGTAAACGTGACATCGCGTTGCAGGTGATAACGCGTCGCAAAAAATCCTGCTGTCGCCGTGCACGCTAACAGCAGCAAGGTGAAGAGGGTGCGACGTAGAAATGGATTACTTAAAAATTTATTCAACATGGTTTATTTGTGCAAACGATGAGAGTTAAGACGTTGTGCGGATAAGAGCAAACACACGCCGCTGACCAACACAAAAAAACTGGCATCGCCGCTATCGAGCAAGCCGTTACTAAAATTTTGAAAATGGTAAAGCGGCGAGATTTGATGCCAAGGCGAATCGAGCGCGCTGCTGCTCATGTCCGCCAGCCAGCTGCCTAGCAAAATGCCTAAGGTGGTGAGGGCGGCGATGATGGGTTGCGCGGTGAGCGAGGAGACGTAAAGACCGACGGCGGCGTAGCAACTCGCCAATAAAATCAGCCCGAATATATTGCTGCACAACAAGCCAAAATCGAGCGTTGTGCCGAGTTGCAAGCTCAGCAACATCAGCGGCGTGGTGCTAATCAGCAGCAGTAAAAAGCCCATCAGCCCGACGAATTTCCCCAGCACAATTTGCCAGCTACTAACGGGCGACGAGAGCAGCAGCGTCAGCGTTTGATTGCGGCGTTCTTCGGCGACGAGGCGCATGGTGAACATCGGGGTCAGCATCATCAGCAGCAGCGCGGCGACATTGCACACGTCGCGCGCGATGCTCGCCGTCACGCCGGGTGCGTTGGCGAGTTGCGCGAGTTGCGGCTGAATTTCTAAGAACGCATCCAAGCGCGTGAGGAAAATCCACGCCAACATAAATTGCAATCCCGCCAACACCCACCAAGTGGACGGCATAGAAAACAGCGAGCGCAGTTCGCGTGCGGCAATGAGACGTATCATATTTTTACCTCGGTCAAACGGATGAAATTTTCCTCAAGCTGACCCGCTACGCCGTTTAATTTATCCAGCTCGGAGGTGGTGCCGCTATACACCAGCGCGCCGCGCTGCAAAATTTCCACGCGGTCGCACAGACTCTCCACTTCAGTCAATAAATGCGTCGATAAAAGCACGCTGTGCGCATTGCCCAGCTCGCGTATCAGCGTACGAATATCACGAATTTGCGCAGGGTCTAAGCCCACGGTGGGCTCGTCCAAAATAATCACAGCGGGCTGATGAATAATGGCTTGTGCGATGCCGACGCGCTGCTGATAACCCTTAGAAAGCGTGCCGATGAGCGTGTTGCGTTTGTCCGTTAGTCCGCAGCGTTGCAAGGCTAAATCGAGCGCGGCGTTTACCTCGGCGGATTTAATGCCACGCAACTTCGCGGCAAAAATTAAATAATCCTGCACACTGAATTCTTTATATAAAGGCGGCGTTTCGGGCAGGTAGCCAAGCTGTGCTTTCGCTTGCTTGGGCTGGGTTGCTAAATCAATCCCGCAAATTTTGACCGTCCCGCTATCGGGCGCGAGGCAGCCCGTCAGCATTTGCATCGTAGTGCTTTTCCCCGCCCCGTTATGTCCCAACAGCCCCAACACCTCGCCGCGTTTAAGCTGTAAAGAAATATCCTGGATGACGGTGTGTTTGCCAAAGCGGCGCGTGAGTTGCGAGGCTTCGAGCATGAGGGCGGGCGTGAGGTTAGGCAAAGGAAAACTCGCGAAAAAAATGAGCGCGGAATATAACCGAATATCGTCAATTCAACGCGTCTAGATAGAGGGGGGAAGCTAGATTTTTGTTCGTGTGCCCAATCTGCCATGCAGCACCCGCCCTTCACGATGCGCACGCCCCACCACATGGTTAGGCGAATTTTTCCACTGCTCAAACTCAGCACGGCTGTACAGCAAAATATCTTTGGAAACTGCCATGCCGCGTAGTGCCATATACAAACGCGCGGCTTCTTTGCGGCGGCTGCGTTGAGGAGAAAATGCCTCAGTTTCCACCACTAACAAATCAACGTCTGAATCCGCATGTGCCTCACCGCGTGCGCGCGAACCAAACAAGATGATGGTTTCAGGCGCGACCTCTCCGACGATGGTTTCCACCATTTGCTGGAGTAAGTTTTCTTCTTGATTGTCGCTAGTAATCGTCAGCATGAGATGAGTTTTTCAGGAAGGCGCGAGGGCGCGGAATATAACCGAATATCGCGTGACGATGAAAAATCTAGCCTATTCCCCACTTAAAACAATCGGGCGCGATTTGTTGCTGGGCTACAGGAGACGCAACGGGCGTTGCGCTGGGTGGGTTAATTAGCCGCAGCATCGCCTATTGACCATACAGCTGGGGGGGTATTGTGCGCAGCGGTTTTTTGATTGCGCCGTGCCGCAGCATTTTTTATCTAGCACGATAACTTTATTAAAACTTAAGGACTTCAAAATGAAAAATCAGTTAGCAACCCCCTCTATTACGCAGAAACTTGGTCGAGTTAGCGTACTTAGCGCGCTCATTATTTCGCTGACCGTAACTGGCTGCGGAGGCGGCGGTTCGACCCCCGCACCAACACCAACACCAACACCAACACCAACACCAACACCAACACCAACACCAACACCAACACCAACACCAACACCAACACCAACACCAACACCAACACCAACACCAACACCAACACCAACACCAACACCAACACCAACACCAACACCAACACCAACACCAACACCAACACCAACACCAACACCAACACCAACACCAACACCAACACCAACACCAACACCAACACCAACACCAACACCAACACCAACACCAACACCAACACCAACACCAACACCAACACCAACACCAACACCAACACCAACACCAACACCAACACCAACACCAACACCAACACCAACACCAACACCAACACCAACACCAACACCAACACCAACACCAACACCAACACCAACACCAACACCAACACCAACACCAACACCAACACCAACACCAACACCAACACCAACACCAACACCAACACCAACACCCGCACCACTGGGAATCAATGCCATGCCTTACACAGGTGTAACAACTACCACGACTGCATTTACTGGCTACGCCTACACCACCGTCGCGTCCGTGAATCAGCTCAGTTCTACGTTGACTTATGGGCAATCATTTTTGAGTATTTTCACCGATGCAACTTACACCGTGCCTAGCCCCAACTGGAATTGTCAATCGGGCGTGAGCTGTACCGCTAGCGCGCCTGTACCTGCTGGAACGGTGCTATATATTCAGGAAGGTTATGGAGTTGCGACACCGCCAGCGACAGCTCCTGTTGCGGTGACTTACACCATGACGGTGCAAAACATCGCAATTATTCCTTCGCAAGGCACGGTTGCAGTGCCTGTTGTGATTGCAGCGCTACCTTTTAACGGTAGGGTTGGTACTGTTGCAGATAGTTTTTATCGATACACCACAGGTGTTGCAACGAGTTTGATTACTGCAACCGCAGTGACGGCGGATATTGATCCGTTGATTTTTACGGATGCCACTTTTACAACACCTGATGCTAATTGGAGCTGCACGGTAAACATTGGTACGGTTAATGACACTTGTACCGCCACTGTGCCTGTGCCAGCAGGAACTGTTTTATATATGGGCGCAATTAACTATAGTGCGGGGGCTGGCGCGACCTTCCGTTTACAATAATTAACTGGCTGTTGCGCTAAGGTTGGCGCGACGCTCTACCCTAAGCTGCCGCGCGTTAAGTGCGGCAGCTTTTTTTATGCGCTGTGCGCGGCTAACGGCGGCATTAGGCTGGCATCGGGTGATTGCTTAGCGCATCAGTGCAGGCTTTTTGCTAAACTGCGCGCCCGTTTGAAATACTGACTGCTTATGAATGCTGCTAAATATATTTTGCTGTTGTCGCTGACTGCTTGCGCGCACGCGCCCCAGACGGTGTCTGGTGCTGCTGCGCAACCAGCGGTGCAACAAGAAGAGGCAAGTGTGGAAAAGTTGCCCGCCAATTTGCCTAAGCAAGCATTGACGGGGGAGTTGTTGTACGAATATCTGCTCTCGGAAATTGGCAATCAGCGCGGCTACAAGCAGTTGGCGGTGGAGGGCAGCGGTGATTTGGCGCGCAAGACGCGTGATCCGCGTGTGGCGAAACGCGCGGCGCAGTTGGCGTTTGAATCTGGCGATATGGATAAGTCGATTAGTGCGTTGAAATTGTGGCAAGCGTTAGAGCCTGACGCGACTATGACTTCGCGCTTGTTGGCGAGCATTTTGTTGCGTGGCGGCAAGCTGGAGGAGGCGCAAGCCGAGTTCGCTAAAGTGTTGCAAAGCGACCCCGCGCACGCGAGCGATAATTTTTTGCAAATCGCGCAAGCCTTAGCGGCGTATCCCGATAAAGCAGCGGCATTTAAGATGATGAGCGCGCTGGCGCAACCTTACCCGAAAGTGGCGGAAGCGCATTGGGCAACAGCGGAATTGGCGCGACTGGCAAACGAAAAAGCGCAGGCGTTGAGCGAAGTTAAGCAGGCGCGCAGCTTGCGTCCTGAGTGGGCGATGGCGGTGAGTTTGGAGGCGGAGTTGTTGCAGAAATCCGCGCCGCAGCAAGGCTTGGCAGTGCTGCATGATTATTTGGCGAAGTATCCGAATGCCTATGAAATTCGTTCGCAATATGCGCGCGCGTTGTTGGAGCAAAAGCACTATGCCGCGTCGCGTGATGAATTTAATTTGCTGGCCGAACATAGCCCAGACAATCCTGATTTGGCATTTGCCATCGCCTTAATTTCTTTGCAGATGAATGATTTTGCGGGGGCGGAAACGCAGCTCAAAGCCGCGTTGAATAAGGGTAAAAAAGATCAGGACACGGTGCAGTATTACTTGGGGCAATTGAGCGAAGCGAAGAAAAATCCGACCGAAGCGATAGCCTATTACCAAGCCGTGAAAGGTGGCGAGCAGTTTTTTGTGGCGCAGTTGCGCATCGCGGTATTGCTGGCAGAACAAGGTAAATTGGATGAGGCGCGGCAGGTGTTGCAGCAACAAAAAGCTGCTAATAATCAGCAGCGCGCGCAGTTGGTGTTGGTTGAAGCGCAGTTGTTGCGTGAGGCAAAAAACTACTCAGCCGCGTTGCAAGTGTTAGAGCAGGGTTTGCAAAAATTGCCTAACCATAATGTGCTGTTGTACGAGGCGGCGATGATGGCGGACAAGGTTGGTAAGTTTGATTTTGCCGAGCAACAGTTACGCAAATTGATGTTGCTCAATCCGCAAGATGCCAATGCTTATAACGCGCTGGGCTATAGTTTTTTAGAGCGCAATGTGCGCGTCGATGAGGGCGTAGCCTTAGTGGAAAAAGCCTTGCAGCTTGCGCCCGATGATGTGTCGATTATGGATAGCGTGGGCTTTGGCTATTACCGAAGCGGCAAGTGGGATGACAGCGTTGCCTTATTGCGCCGCGCTTATGCGGGCAATCCTGATCCTGAAATTGCCACGCATTTGGTGCAAGCCTTGTGGGCGCGCGGCGATAAAAAAGAAGCGCAGAAGTTACTGCAAGACAGCCTAAAAGCTCATCCTGATAACCAACAGTTACTCTCTGTGCGGCGCACCCTCGTTCAATAAATGCGCGGGATTATTTGCCTCGCGGTGTTGTTGCTCAGTGCTTGTGCGCATTCCCCCGTCCCATTGCAAGCCTTGCCGAATCAGGCGCGCGAGGCTGCCCCGTTTAATTTGAATGGACGTATCGCGGTCAAACATCAGGGGGCGCGACATAGCGGCGGGGTGCGTTGGCAGCATCAGATTTCGCGCGATGAAGTGTTGCTGCAAGGGCCGTTAGGCATCACGGGCGCACGAATTGTTAGCAATGCGCAAACGGCGAGTTTGGAGCAGGGCGGCAAGTTTTATCAGGCGAGCAATGTTGAAACCTTGATGCAAAACGTACTGGGTTGGAGCTTGCCGTTGCCCGTGTTGCAACATTGGTTGCAGGGGCGGGCGGATGTGGCAAGTCCCGCCGAGATTGAGCGCGATACGCAAGGTCGCATCACGTTGCTGCAACAAGCGGGTTGGCAAGTGCGCTATTTGCGTTACGCGAATGAGCGCACAGACAGCTTGCCCTCGCGCATCACGCTCACGCATGACGATTTATTCATACAGTTATTTATAGATGAATGGGAATTTAATCCGCAATGAAGCTCACCCATTTAAGTTGCCCCGCGCCCGCGAAATTAAATTTGTTCTTGCATGTTACGGGTCGTCGCGCCGACGGTTATCACTTACTGCAAACGCTGTTTCGTTTTATTGATTTGCACGACACGCTGTATTTTGAATTGCGCCACGATGGCGTGGTGCAACGCAGTAATGCGGTGGCGGGCGTGGATGAGGATGATGACTTGTGCGTGCGTGCGGCGCGTTTGTTGCAGCGCGAAGCAGGCTGTCAGTTGGGCGTGAATATCACCTTAGAAAAAAGCATCCCGATGGGCGGCGGTTTGGGCGGCGGCAGCTCGGATGCGGCGACCACTTTGTTGGCGTTGAATCGTTTATGGAACTTAAAGTTGTCGCGTGACAAGCTGATGGCATTAGGCTTGAGCCTAGGTGCGGATGTGCCCGTATTTGTGTTTGGCGAGAGCGCGTTTGCCGAAGGTGTAGGCGAAAAATTACAAGCATTTCCATTGCCCGCGACGTGGTATGTGGTGCTGTTTCCCGATGTGCATGTACCAACGGCAAAAATTTTTACGCATTTGGAATTGACACGCGATTCTGTTTCTATCACAATGCGCGCCCTCTCGAACTGGGGCTGCGCGAAACACGCTGCAAACCCCGATTCGACAGGCTTGCAACTGCGCAATGATTTACAGGCTGTGGTGTGCAAACTCTACCCAGAAGTGCAGCGTTATTTGGATTTGTTAGGTGGCTATGCAACGCCGCTGATGACAGGTTCAGGAGCCTGTGTGTTTGCAGAATTTGCGAATCGCGCTACCGCACAGCAAGCATTGCATGAGTTGCAAGAAAAGTATCAAGTGCGGGGCTTGGTCACGCAAGGTTTAGTTAAACATCCGTTGCAACATTGGGTGTGAAGTAAAAATCGCTTACAACCGTAGCGAGCGATTTGAGAGCAAGGCGCGCAGTGACCGAAACCTATCAAATTGATAGGTGAGGAAACGAGCACTGCACAACGCAGCTATCGAATCGCGTAGTAGGTTGTAAGTGATTTTTTAAGTTTTTGGGGAGTCGCCAAGTGGTAAGGCAACGGGTTTTGATCCCGTCATTCGTAGGTTCGATCCCTACCTCCTCAGCCAAATTCGTAGTATCACTTAGTCATGCATCATGATGACTTTGAGGGTGTCTCGAAAAATTAAAAATCCTAAGTAAGGCAAGGCGCGAACAAAAAATTACGACGCAGCATAGGTTGCTATGTGAGGAGTAATTTTTTGTGAGCAACGCAGCATTACGACGGAGTTTTGATTTTACGAGATGCCCTACTCAAATTCTTGGGCGTGTGCCCGCAATGTCTTGAAAGGAAGCACACGTGTCCAACGACAGCTTGATGGTATTCACGGGTAATGCCAATCCTAAGCTCGCTGAAGCCGTCGCGCAGCATCTCAACATTCCTCTTGGTCGTGCTTCAGTCGGGCGTTTTTCCGATGGCGAAGTGATGATTGAGTTGTTGGAAAATGTGCGCGGTAAAGATGTGTTTGTTTTGCAATCTACCTGCGCACCGACTAACGATAGTTTGATGGAAGTGATGGTCATGGTGGACGCGCTCAAACGCGCTTCTGCTGGACGTATCACCGCTGCGATGCCGTACTTTGGCTACGCCCGTCAAGACCGTCGTCCGCGTTCTGCGCGGGTTGCGATTACTGCCAAAGTGGTGGCCGATATGTTGACGGGGGCTGGCGTGGATCGCTTGCTGACCATGGATTTGCACTCCGATCAAATTCAAGGTTTCTTTGATATTCCCGTTGATAACATTTACGCCAGCCCGATTTTGTTGGCGGACTTAGTGACACACAATTACCCAAATTTAATCGTGGTGTCGCCTGATGTCGGCGGTGTGGTGCGTGCACGTGCTTTGGCAAAAAAATTGGATGCGGACTTGGCGATTATCGACAAGCGTCGTCCTAAGCCGAACGTCGCAAAAGTGATGAACATCATTGGTGAAGTGTCAGGTCGTACTTGCATCATCATGGATGACATGGTCGATACTGCGAACACTTTGTGCGAAGCGGCGCGCGCTTTGAAAGAGCGCGGTGCGGCTAAGGTTTTGGCGTATTGCACGCATCCCGTTTTGTCGGGCCCTGCGATTGAACGCATTACCGCTTCAGAGTTGGATGAGTTGGTCGTCACTGACACCATTCCTTTGAGTGCTGCATCGCGTGAATGCAAAAAAATTCGTCAGTTGAGCACGGCTGCTTTGTTGGCTGAAACTATTCGTCGCATTAGCGATGAAGAATCGGTTAGCTCCTTATTCGCTGAATAAGTTAACGTAAAAGTTTTCGCGGCAACCGTTTTGGTTGTCGCTTTTTTGTGGCTGCTGGTCGCGGTGGCTACTATTTTTGGAGAAGCACATGACTATCGAAATCAACGCAACAATTCGTAATACGCAAGGTACGGGTGCGAGCCGCCGTCTGCGTCACGCCGGCCGTGTGCCAGGTGTGGTGTATGGCTTAGGTGATGTCGTACAAATCGACATGGAACACAACAGTTTGTGGCATCAATTGCGTTCAGAAAAATTCCACGCATCGGTTTTGGATTTGGTGATTGACGGCAAAAAAGAACCTGTGATGTTGCGCGCGTTTAACATTCATCCGTTCCGCCAACAAGTGATGCACATCGACTTGTTGCGCGTTGACTTGAAAAAACCTATGCACATCAACGTGCCATTGCATTTCATCAATGCTGACACCGCTCCTGGCGTTAAAGCTGGCGGCAAAATCAGCCATGTGAAAAATGAGTTGGACGTGGTTTGCTTACCTAAAGACTTGCCAGGCTTTATCGAAGTTGATTTGGGTCACATGACTTTGGGTCATTCAATCCACGTTTCTGACTTGGTCTTGCCTAAAGGTGTCACGCTGGCAGCACACGGCACGCACACTGCTGAAGCGGTTGTTGCAACGGTACAAGTGCCACGCGGTTCAGTTGAAGCCGCCGCAGAAGCTGAGGCAGCGGCAGCTGCTCCAGCAGGTGCGAAACCTGCGGCAGCCGCAGCTAAACCAGCCGCTAAGAAGTAATTTTTTAGCGTGTGTTAAACCCGCCTGTGCTGAAAAGCGAGGCGGGTTTTTTTATGTGGGTATCTCGCAAAATTCAAATCGCATCGCGATGATGTTTGATTAAAAACTATGACTGCAATCCGTTTAATTGTTGGGCTGGGCAATCCAGGCCGCGAATACCAAGACACCCGCCACAACGTCGGTTTTATCTGGGTGGAGGAGCTGGCGCGAGAGTACAAATTTAACTTCAACATGGAAGCCAAATTTCATGGCTTGAGCGCGCGCGGCAAAGTGGCGGAACACGAACTGTGGCTGCTTAAGCCGCAGACGTTTATGAATTTAAGCGGGCGCGCCGTGGGTGCATTAGCGCAGTTTTACAAAATCACCCCCGCCGAAATTTTGGTGGTACATGACGAACTCGATTTAGCACCTGGCATCGCGCGCTTGAAGATGGGCGGCGGACACGGCGGACACAACGGCTTAAAAGACATCATTGCCCAGCTCGGCACTAAAGATTTTTGGCGGCTGCGTATCGGCATCGGTCATCCGGGTGATCGCAATGAGGTCAGCAATTATGTTTTGGGCACGGCGCGCCGCGAGGATCGCGACTTAATTGACGAGGCAACGCAGCGTTCGCTAGTCGTTGCTCCTCTCATCATCGCAGGCAAGTTAGAAGCGGCGATGTTGAAGCTGCATAGCGCGTAGTTTCCCTGATGCGCTTAATTCTCGCCCCAATGGAAGGCTTGGCCGACCAAAGTCTGCGCGACATTTTGACGCGCATCGGCGGCATAGATTTATGCGTCGCGGAATTTGTGCGCGTCACGCATCACCTGCTCACCGAAAAATTTTTGCTGCGCACCGTGCCAGAGTTGGCGACGGGTGGTTGCACGCGGTCAGGTGTGCCAGTGCGCGTGCAATTGCTCGGCAGTGACCCCGTCTGTCTCGCGGAAAATGCCGCCTTCATTGCCAGCTTGGGCGCGCCGGGTATCGACATCAATTTTGGTTGCCCCGCTCCGACGGTTAATAAGCATGGCGGCGGCGCGTCACTGCTGGAATTCCCCGAACAAATGCACAGCATCGTAGCTAGCGTGCGCCGCGCTGTGCCGCACCATATTCCAGTCACCGCCAAGATGCGCTTAGGCTTGAGCGACACCTCGCAAGCACTGGATTGCGCGCGTGCGATAGCGGCGGGCGGCGCGGATGAAATGACCGTTCATGCGCGCACCAAAGCCGACCAATATCGTCCGCCTGCTCGCTGGGAATGGCTGGCATTGATACGCGAATCTGTGCAGATAAATGTCATCGCGAATGGCGAAGTGTGGACTCCTGAAGATTGCGCAAATTTGCGCGCGGTAAGCGGTTGTGAGGATGTGATGATAGGTCGCGGTGCGATCCTGCGACCTGATTTAATGCACCGTATTAAAACGGGAAATGACGCGCTGCAATGGCAGGAGTTACAGCCGTGGGTGGCGGATTTCTTTCAGCAACTGCGCGACCGCATGGAGCCACAACACGCGCCCAAACGCCTCAAACAATGGTTAGGAATGTTGCGCACCGCCTACCCCGAAGCTGAAATTTTGTACCAAAAATTGCGCGCCGAACGCGACCCCGTGGCGGTGGCGAAAATACTCGCGATGGGTGATCCTGAATGATGTCTGTGATAATGCGTAATACATTTACAATAGAGTCCGTGTTCGTACTGAAGGAGAGCCGTGATGAGTGAATTAAGGTTGGAAAAACTAAGCGAGCAAGATTATTTGCAGGGCGAATTAAGTAGCGAACAGCGTTACGAATATGTTGCGGGGCAAGTGTTCGCAATGGCTGGCGCGGGTGAGGTACACAACTTAATTGCAGGTAATATTTTTTCTAAGTTGCGCGAATTTGCGCGCGGCACACCGTGTCGTGTATTCATCGCAGACATGAAGTTGCACGTTAAAACTTGGCAAGCCTATTACTACCCAGACATCATGGTGGCGTGTGACCCAAGCGATAATCACAACCTCTACAAAGAGCGTCCCAGCCTTGTAATTGAAGTGCTATCGCCGAGTACTGAGCGCACCGATAGACGCGAAAAAATGTTGGCGTATCGCACCCTGCCAGAGTTGCGCGAATATGTTTTAGTTGCCACCGACCAACGTCACGTCGAAATTTATCACCGCGACGCGCAAGATGATTGGCTGCTCACCGCCGTTAATTTAGACGCACCTATCGTGTTTACCAGTATGGCAAAAAGCCTGACGCTGGACGAGATTTACGAGGATGTGAAACTAGTGGGATAAGATTGAAATCTTGCTCTAAGCCTAGCGATGGCATTCGTTCCTGAAACTTTTGCGACTAAACCCGAGGATGTACTCCTACTTTCGGTTAGACGGATGAATTCGAGAGGCAATGATGGCAACGATTTGTTCCCTGCTATACGGGTAGCTGGGGCTGCCTAATGCTTTCCACTCATCTATCATTCGCTGATACATATCTGTAGTGGGCATATGCGAATTCTTGGCTGTGACCCCAATGGTGTTTTCGAAACGCCTACTCTTTCGAAGTGCTTCCGTGAAGGAGAGTAATTCACATTCGTTGTTGCCATCGAAACCTGGAAAGGTAAGTTTTGATTCTTCAAGCCCTGTCTTGTCAGTCAGCTCCTTGAAGCTGTCGCGCATATCTCCATAAATTCCAAGTATGGCAAGCACATGCTCTACCTTCTCATCTGGAAGGTTCTCGCTTAAAACATCAAAATATTGTCGATATAACCATTCATGCCCATCACGAAGCGTCTGTGCCATGAGTTCGTATTGCTCGTCATTTTTAAGCCGTCCAAGGATTTCGTATTGGTTTGCGAGCAGTAGACGTTCGGTGTCTGTTAATTTGAGACATGTCATATAGTTTCTCCCTTGAGTGTGGTTCATTAAAGTTCGGATTATGTGGGACGTGTGGTTCTGATGGCTCACGAATAGACACCAATCGTGTCGAATTATCTGACGTTGATTGTCGCATAATGCTGGCGAAAATTCTCATCTCTCCACACGCCGCTAAAGCCCACTCCCGCAACGGTGATACAATCCGCGCCTTTTGAAATTTAGCAAATTAAGGAATCTCCATGAGTTTGAAATGCGGAATCGTCGGCCTGCCTAACGTAGGCAAATCTACTATGTTCAATGCGCTGACCAAGGCGGGTATCGCGGCGGAAAATTATCCGTTTTGCACTATTGAACCTAACGTTGGCATTGTCGAAGTGCCGGATGCGCGCATGGACGCGCTGGCGAAAATTGTGAAGCCTATCCGTATGCAGCCTGCCATTGTTGAGTTTGTGGACATCGCGGGTTTGGTGGCGGGTGCGTCTAAAGGTGAAGGCTTGGGTAATCAGTTTCTTGCCAACATTCGCGAGACCGATGCGATTGTGAACGTGGTGCGTTGCTTTGATGATGAAAACGTCATCCACGTTGCCAACAAAATTGATCCGATTGCCGACATCGAAACCATCATTACCGAGCTGGCTTTGGCGGACATGGCGGTGGTGGAACGCACCTTGCATCGCGACACCAAAAAATCGCGTTCGGGCGATAAAGATGCCATCAAATTGGTAGCGATTCTGGAAAAATTATTGCCGCATTTGAACGAGGGAAAACCGGCGCGCACGCTGGCTTTGAACGAGGAAGAAATTTTCTTGCTCAAGCCTTTGTGTCTGCTCACCATCAAGCCCGCGATGTATGTCGGCAACGTGATGGAAGACGGTTTTGAAAACAATCCTTACCTTGATCGCTTGCGTGAACACGCGGCTAAAGAAGGTGCGCCAGTGGTGGCGTTGTGCGCAAAAATTGAAGCGGAATTAGCTGACTTGGATGATGCGGACAAGCTGGAGTTTTTGGCAGATCTAGGACTGGAAGAACCCGGCTTGAATCGCTTAATTCGCACCGGTTACGAGCTGCTCGGTTTGCAAACTTATTTCACCGCTGGCGTGAAAGAAGTGCGCGCTTGGACGATCCACAAAGGCGACACCGCACCGCAAGCGGCGGGTGTCATTCACACCGATTTCGAGCGTGGTTTCATTCGTGCGCAGACCATCGCGTTTGAAGATTACATCGCGTGTGGCGGCGAAGCGGGCGCAAAAGAAAAGGGCAAGTTGCGCGTCGAAGGTAAAGAATATGTGGTCAAAGACGGCGACGTGCTGAACTTTTTATTCAACGTATAAAAACTCCTCGTACATGAATCCGCAATTTTTAGCCGCCTTAGCCGGTGGCATTCTGATTGGCAGCGCGGCGGTGTTGCTGTTGTGGTTGAACGGGCGCATTGCAGGCGTGAGCAGCATGGTCAGCAATGTGCTGTTTTCCTCCGAGCGGATGCGCCCCGCTTTATTTTTGCTGGGCATCGTTGACGGCGCGGCTGTGTATTATTTATTGGGCGGTGCGGTGCCTGTCGCGCGTGACGGATTTCCTGTGTGGTTGCTTGCGGTGGCGGGGGTGTTAGTCGGCATCGGCACAGGCTTGGCGCGCGGCTGCACCAGTGGTCACGGCGTGTGTGGCTTGGGGCGATTGTCGTTGCGCTCTTTAGTGGCGACGCTGATATTTCTAAGCGTGGCGATACTCACCACCTATCTGGTGCGTCATGTTTTTGGAGTGCACTAATGAATAACGTTGTGACACTTTTAGCGGGCATGATTTTCGGCTTTGGCTTGGCTTTAGCGGGCATGACGCAGCCGCAAATCGTGCTGGGGTTTTTGGATGTAGTGGGTGAGTGGAACCCCAGTTTGCTGTTCGTGTTGGGCGGTGCGGTGAGCGTCACGCTGCTGGCGTTTCGCTTTGTTCTCAAGCTGCCTAAGCCTGTGTTTGCCAGTGAATTTCGCCTCTCAGAGATTCGCCGTATCGACGCGCCACTCGTCATCGGCTCAACTTTATTTGGTATCGGTTGGGGCATCAGCGGCTATTGTCCTGGCCCGGCAGTGGCGTTGTTTGCTGCACCGAATAGCGAACTGTGGATTTTCATTCCCGCCTTAATACTTGGCTATGCCATCCATCATTTTTTGTTGCGTCCGCACATTAGCAAAGACCCTGAGCAAGATTCTATTTGCGGCTAATTCGTCGCGTTTAATTGCGACATAGTTGCGGCTGTAAATAGGAAATTTGGTTGACGCTGTAGTTGTCAGCGGGGCGTGCTGAAGCTGTTAAGGCAAGGCGGGCGCGTTGTAACAGTGCGCAATCAAGCTGCGGATTTTGCAGCACACTTTGTAGCACCTGAATATCGTGGCTGTCGCTGAGCGTCTGTAAAATATCTAAGGGCGTAGCGGGGTTCGCCGCTAGCCACACATCTAGCCCACCGATAGCACGCGGCGATTGCTTAAAAATATCACGCAGAATGTCGGGTGGCGTATGCGCATGTACAGCTAAAGTCTGCAAAAAATAATTCGGATAAGTGTGCGTGTGATAGATGCGCGCAAGCGTTGCGGCACTGCAATTTTTATTGCGCAATGCTGTGAGCGTCAGCCCGAAATCGTCTTTGCGGGCATAACTATCGAGCGTCTCGGCGGAGACAAATGGCGACGCAAGCGCGCTAAACAAGGCTTCCTCATCGTCGTGATGTTCCACAATAAAACGCTCTACCGTGGCTGTCTCTGCGCCGACATTTTGGGCGAGTAAGTCTGTTAATAAAATGCGCTGTTGTTCGATGCGTTGAGTGCGTGCTTGCTGTGCGGCATCGCGCGTTTTATTCAGTTGTATGCTCCGCCAGCCGCCATTTAATTCCCAAGCGAAAAGCCCTAACAGCGCGACTAAACACAGCCCAGCCAAGATGCGCAACGGTAATTTTTGGGCGTGCCGTAAATTGGCAAATCCCCACGCCAGCGCGCCCGCCGCCACGCCGATAAAAGGTAAAAACAACATGCCGATGCCTGCCGTCGAGGAGCGCGATTGAAAAATAGCCCATACCCCTATCACTATCGCGGCAACAAATCCTAGCAAGCTTATAAATAGCCCCTTGCGACGGCGTTTTATAAAAAATATCAGCAGCGCAGCCAAGTAGGCGAAAGGCGCAACGAGGATGGCTAGAATCAAGGGCGAGAAAAGCAATGGCATAGCGAAACCTCAATAAGCAATAATAAAAAATGCATATGTTCAATAGTCTACGATTTGGCTACGTCGTCCACGCAATAAAAAAGCCCTGCATCGCAGCAAGGCTTAATTATATGGTGGGTCTGCTCGGACTTGAACCGAGGACCAAAGGATTATGAGTCCTCTGCTCTAACCAGCTGAGCTACAGACCCGAAACTGTAATACTGATTATTTCTCGCTATCTAAAAAACTTTTGAGTTTTTCGGAGCGCGACGGGTGACGCAATTTACGCAAGGCTTTCGCTTCGATTTGGCGGATGCGTTCGCGGGTAACATCGAATTGTTTGCCGACTTCTTCTAGGGTGTGATCGGTGTTCATTTCGATACCAAAACGCATACGCAGAACTTTAGCTTCGCGCGGCGTGAGGCTATCCAAAATATCTGAGGTCGCACCGCGTAAGCTGCCATATACCGCTGCATCGACTGGCACAGTGGTATTCGCATCTTCGATAAAGTCGCCTAAGCTAGAATCCGCATCGTCGCCGACTGGGGTTTCCATCGAGATAGGTTCTTTGGCGATCTTCAAAATTTTGTGGATTTTGTCTTCAGACATTTCCATTTTTTCCGCCAATACTGCGACATCGGGTTCTAGACCTGTTTCTTGCAAAATTTGGCGCGAAATGCGATTCATTTTGTTGATAGTTTCTATCATGTGCACGGGAATACGGATGGTGCGTGCTTGATCGGCAATCGAGCGTGTAATGGCTTGACGTATCCACCAGGTGGCATAAGTTGAGAATTTATAGCCGCGACGATATTCAAATTTATCCACGGCTTTCATCAAACCGATGTTGCCTTCTTGAATCAAATCTAAGAATTGCAGACCGCGATTGGTATATTTTTTCGCAATCGAAATGACTAGGCGCAAGTTCGCTTCAATCATGTCGCGCTTAGCACGGCGCGCCCGCGCTTCGCCGTTGGTCATCTGTTTATTGATATCTTTCAGATCTTTAATCGGAATGCCAACGCGTTCTTGTAAACGCAGTAAGTGTTGTTGTTGTTCAACAATGGCGTATTCAAAGTGCGCCAGAGTGTCGCCGTAAGGCTTGCTGGCTTTGAGCTCTTCTTTTACCCACAACAAATTGATTTCGTTGCCAGGAAATACTTTGATGAAGTGCGGACGAGGCATTTTGGCTTTGATTACGCACAATTCTTGAATTGCACGTTCCGAGCGGCGTACTTCTTCGACTAAGCCGCGCATGGTGTCGCACAAGGCATCCACTTGCTTGGCGGCAAAGCGGAAGTTCATCAAAGCATCAGAAATTTCTAATTGGCATTTATCGTATTGCTTGCTGCGATAGCCATATTTTTCATAGGCTTTGCCCATTTTGCTAAATTGTGTCGCGATTTCAGCAAAGCGTTCTAGGGCATCGGCACGCAGTTGCGCGAGGTTGGCTGCGGCTGCGGCAGCATTTGCCGCTTCGTCAACTTCTTCTTCCTCTTCGGTTTGTTCTTCAGCTTCGCCTTCATGTGCCGCAGCTTGAGCGGCAGCCTCTGCATTTGCAGCCGCTAGGGCTTCTGCCGCCTCTGCTTCGCGATCCACAAAACCATCAATTAGGTCATCCGCTTTAAGCTCATTGCGCTCAATTTTGCCAGCTAACGCTAAAATTTCGGCGATGGTGGCAGGGCATGCCGAAATCGCTTGAATCATATGTTTCAAGCCATCTTCGATGCGCTTGGCAATTTCGATTTCTTTTTCCCGTGTGAGTAAATCTACCGTGCCCATTTCGCGCATATACATACGCACAGGATCCGTGGTGCGACCAAATTCGGAGTCAACGGTAGTGAGCGCGGCCTCCGCTTCGGCTGCTGCATCTTCGTCTGCGACCGCAGGTGCTGCATCGGTCATGATTATGGCTTCAGCATCGGGGGCGACATCAAACACCTTGATGCCCATGTCGTTAATCATGCTGGCTACACCTTCGATTTGCTCGGCTTCGAGCATGTCAGGCAGGTGATCGTTGATTTCCGCGTAAGTCAAATAGCCGCGCTCTTTACCCAATACAATCAAGGCTTTCAGGCGCGTGCGTCTAGCCTCTAAGTCTTGCTGAGGATCAACTACGGGCTGTTCAACTAAAGGTTTTTTAACGATTTTTTTCTTGTCTTTTGGGGCGGTCATGTTTGATTCCTGTGATGCGTGCGGACGCGGAAAGCGCGGCATTATACCCGCGTGAGCGGTTTTTTCCCAATGCTGCTTATTTCCCATAGCAAAGCGGCTCTTATACCGTGTGTTGTATAAGAGCCGCTTATTCAGTTGAGAGGCTTAAAGTAGTTCAGGTAGGGCGATTTTGTTATCGGTGCTGAATTGATAGTCTTTGAAAATATGCTCCGCCGATAGGCTTTGATAACTGCCATCGGCATTCCGATGGGTGGTGTCTTTGAGGCGGTAGGTGTAATGGCCGCACGTCCAGCAATCGTAGTTGCGCATGTGCGTACACAAGCACGTTTTTTCCATCACCGAGACTTTTTTTGCATCAGGATGTAGCGCAACTTGTTCGTTGTAAGCCTTGATGTAGTCGCAACTGCCACTCGCATCCAGCAAATAACCGTATGCCTCGCAATTCGGGCGGATGCCGGCACCAATGGACGGGCTGGTGCTAATCATGCGCATTGGATAACCCGTTGGTGAAGTGGTATTGACTTCCATCATGTCTTCGGTGGCGCGGAAATACTCTTGCTGAATTTTGGCGGGGATGCCGCACTCTTTGGCGACGGTGAAGCGCGTTGCAACTTGTACGCCTGCGCAGCCCGCTTCTAAGAAACCCACTGCATCACTACCCGTGAAAATACCCCCAGCAGCAATCACGGGAATATCAATTTTTTCGGCTTTGAGATGCGCCACAATTTCCGCCACGATGGTGTGCAAATCGTATTGCGCCCAGTCCATGCCGAAGCCTAAATGTCCGCCAGCCAAAGGGCCTTCAACTACGATGAAGTCAGGTAAGCGTTCTAAGCGTGCAGTCTTGCGTAGGAATAAAATTAAAGCGCGTAAAGATGACACGATGATGCCTAACTTAGCATCGCGAAAGCGTGCGTTGTCTTTCATCAATTCAAACGAACCGAGGTGTAAGCCCGCACTTAAGGTGATGCCGTCAATCCCTGCATCTAATGCGCCATTGAGACGCACGCGCAAAGTTTCGCGCGGCGAATTCATGGTTAATTTTTCCATGCAGTTGACGAAAATCAACCCGTCGCCGCGCTTCGCCTCCATGGTGGATTGCACATGTAAACGGGTGGATTCGGCGACTTGTGCGAGGTCAAATTGCACGATGGATTTATCCGCAATTTCGATGTTGAGTTTGTATTGCTTTTGTTTTTCACTAACGAATTTGGTTTTGTAGCGACGGTCGGTGACCGTCGGCAACATGGCATCCGAAATGTGCCCAATTCCCCCTAGGCGCGAGACTTCCAGAGCGAGTTCGGCGGTGGAAATATCCACGCCCATGCCGCCAATAATAATGGGCACAACTTCTTTTTTACCAAAGCGTAGGCGGAAATCATCAACACGTTTCATAGGAGGCTTTCTTCAGCAGATGCAAAAATTTAAGGTGCGCAGGATGCCACAATTAGCCCGATACTCAAAGCAAAAGCCCTCATTCTTTATCGGGATTCTAAGTGGGCATTGCATGGTTAGCCTAAATGAAATCAGTGTGTAAGGTCGGCAAAGCCGTTATCATTTCAGGCTATGAATTTACTTCACCCTTCTAATTCCCAGCTTATCGCGCGCAGTCTTTCTGCCGTTTGGCATCCGTGTTCACAAATGAAACATTACGAACAATACCCCTTGCTGCCGATTGCGCGCGGCAAAGGCGTGTGGTTGTACGACTACGATAGCAAACGCTATTTGGATGCGGTCAGCTCGTGGTGGGTCAATTTATTTGGACACAGTAATTCGCGCATCAATGCTGCGTTGGTCGAACAACTGGGCACTTTAGAACACGTCATGTTGGCAGGCTTTACGCATGAGCCAGTGGTGCAACTATCAGAACGTCTGCGCGATTTAGCTCCTCAAGGTTTGGGACATTGCAGTTATGGCTCGGATGGCGCATCGGCGATCGAAATTGCTTTGAAAATGAGCGCGCATTTTTGGCGCAATCAGAATCAGCCGCGTAAAAGCCAATTTATTAGCTTAAAAAACAGTTATCACGGCGAAACTTTGGGTGCGTTGTCGGTCACCGATGTGGCGATTTTTCGTGAGGCCTATGGCGCGCTGATTCGTCAGCAAGCAACCGTAATGAGTCCCGATAGTCGTGATGCCATAGTGGGCGAGAATGCCGAGCAATTTGCCTTACGTTGCGCTGATGCGCTGGAGCTACATTTGCAGCAACATCATCACCAGCTGGCTGCGTTGATTGTTGAGCCGTTGGTGCAAGGTGCGGCGGGCATGTCCATGTATCACCCCATTTATTTAAGTCGCGCGCGCGCCTTGTGTACGCAGTATGGCGTGCATTTAATTGCCGATGAAATCGCGGTTGGCATGGGGCGGACAGGGACGATGTTTGCGTGTGAGCAAGCTGGCATTACGCCTGATTTTTTGTGTTTATCGAAAGGCATTACGGGTGGGTATTTGCCGCTGTCGGTGGTGATGACCCGCGATGAAATTTACGCCGCCTTTTATGCCAACGATACCGCGCGCGGCTTTTTACATTCACATTCTTATACGGGCAATCCTTTGGCATGTCGTGCCGCGTTGGCGACGTTGGACATTTTTGCGCAAGACGATGTAATTGCAAAAAATCGCGCGACAGCGGCTTATTTGCAACATGCTGCTGCCGCGTTGCGCGCTCATCATGCGGTTAAAAATTGGCGTAACACGGGCATGATTTGGGCGTTTGAAGTGGCTAGCCCGCACCCGGATTTTGCCCAGCGTTGCCATCGCCTAGCCTTGGACAACGAGCTGTTATTACGTCCTATAGCCAATACGATTTATTTCATGCCACCGTATGTAATTAGTGAATCCGAAATAGATTTCCTGCTCGCCAAAACTTTGTATCTCGTGCAACAACTCAGCTAAAAAATCATGAAGAAAATTCTCACCGCGATGCTGCTCTTGAGCAGCTTTGCCGCATCAGCCGCGCCACAAAATTTACCCGACACCGTGCAAGACGCACTCAAGCGCGCGGGCATTCCCGTTAGCAGTGTAGGCATCTGGGTGCAAGAGCAAAACTCGGCTGCCCCGCTGCTAAATATCAATGGCACGCGCGCCATGAATCCCGCCTCCACCATGAAGTTGCTCACTACCACCAGCGCGCTGGACAGTCTCACGCCCGCTTATCGTTGGAAGACTGAAGCGTATTTGGATGGCAAGTTGGACAACGGTATTTTGCAAGGCAATCTGGTGTTCAAAGGCTATGGTGACCCTAAGCTCACCATCGAACAATTTTGGTTGTGGTTGTTGGAATTGCGTCAGCGCGGCTTGCGTGAAATTCGCGGCGACTTGGTGTTGGACACGAGTTATTTTGCGCCGCTGATACACGATCCCGCTGAGTTTGATAACGATCCCACCCGCGCTTACAACGTCGGTCCGAATGCTTTGTTGCTTAACTTTAACGCGCTGCATTTGCGTTTAATTCCGAATGGTGCGGCCACCACCGCCTTGCTAGCGCCACAGTTGGCGGGCTACACGGTACAAAATCGCGTGCGCACGTCAACGAAATTAGCCTGTCATCCGAATGACGCGTACAGCGCGCACTTAGAAGGGCGCGTGATTGTGCTGCAAGGCGAAATTGCCGCCGAGTGTGGCGAGGTTGAAGAGTATTTTTCGCTGCTGCCGCATGAGCAATACTTTTACGCCGCGTTCGCCGCTTTGTGGCAAGAGTTAGGTGGCACTTTGCAAGGCAAAGTGCGCACAGGCACTGCGCCGTTAGATGCGCAACCTTACGCTACACACACTTCTACGCCCGTTGCTGAAGTCATTCGCGACATCAATAAATTTTCTAACAACATCATGGCGCGGCATTTATTTTTAACCTTGTCAGGACAAGAGGGCGTTGCCGCTAGCCCGCAGCGCAGCGCAGTTTTTGTACAGCAATGGTTAGCTAAACAAGGCTTAATTTTCCCTGAATTGGTGTTAGAAAACGGTGCAGGGCTGTCGCGCCGCGAACGCATTACGCCAGAGCATTTGGCGCAAGTGTTGCAGTACGCCGCGAACAGCCCGTATTCCGCTGAGCTGCAAGCCTCGCTGCCGATTTTGGGCATAGACGGCACGGTCAAAAAACGCTTCAAAAATTGTGCATTAACTGGACATGCGCATCTCAAAACAGGCACCTTAGACGGCGTGAAATCTATCGCGGGTTATGTCGATGCGCAAAGTGGCAAGCACTGGCTGATGGTGTTTATCATCAATCACCCGCGCGCCGCGCAAGGTCAGGCGGCACAAGACGCGCTGCTTGCCTGGTTAGAAAAAAACTATTGATTCGCCTGTTATTTTCGCTTCGCTTATACTTGCACCCGCTGCCAGTTGGCAGCATTGTTCATACGAAGGAAATACAAATGAAAAAAATCATTGCGGTGTCGTTGTTGTCGGTTGTGATGTCTAGCACGGCTGTTGCTGCGGGCAATAGCGTCGGTGTGAATTACGGTTTGGATTGGACGGGTGTGTTGGGTTTGCAAGCCGAGTTTGATATTTCTAAATTGGCAAATAACGCGCCGTTGGCGGTGCAAGTGCTGTACAAAAACTACTCGTCACCAACCTATTTTGGTGGTTATAAATACAGCTACACAGGTTTTGGTGCAGCGGCAATTTATGACTTTAGTTCAGCGATGAAATTAGCCGATAAAAAAATCAAACCGTATGCAGGCTTAGGCTTGATGACTTTGAGCTCGACTTGGAGTGGGCCTGCGGGCACTAACTTTGCAGCAGCAAATTCAGGCGGCATCTACTTTGTCGGCGGTGCGCGTTACGCGTTGACACCACAATTTGATGCGGATTTGAACTACAACAACTTTGGTGGCTTGACCATCGGTGCGAACTTCAAGTTCTAATTTGCGCTCGCACGAAGCTCCTGTTGCTGAATGCTGCCGCAAGGGCAGTCCCTCACAACAACGGAGCTTATGCTCCTGTTGCTGAATGCTGCCGCAAGGGCAGTCCCTCGCAACAACGGAGCTTATGCTCCTGTTGCTGAATGCTGCCGCAAGGGCAGTCCCTCGCAACAACGGAGCTTATGCTCCTGTTGCTGAATGAAAAAACCGCACTCGTTGCGGTTTTTTTTACGTCGGGCATTCATGTGGAGAGCTGCACGCGTTTGCCGCGCAACAGAATGCTGGTAAAGTGCGCGCCGCTTGGCAACGGCTTAGGGAACTCTTAAGCGGAACCTTGTCTATGGCTGCGTTGCACGTTTTTGTTGGACTATTTCAATCACTCTAGGAGTTTTAATCATGGTATTACGCGGAATTTTGGCGGTTTCTTTATTGGCAAGCAGCATGGCTGTAAATGCCGATGCGATTGATATTAACTTGCGCGATACGGCTGCGCAGGTGCAATACAAAGCCGCGATGGGTGGCACGAATTTAGGCAAGTCTGAATTCCATATGGGTGGTCTGTATTCGCAACCTAATAATGTCATGGCAGACATCGGCATTTTGGTGAAAGACGATATCGGCGGTAATGCCCCGGGTGTGAGTGCAGGCGTGGGCGTGAAGGCTTTGGCAGCGCGTGTTACGCCCGCTAAATTGAGTGCTTCAGCATTGGCGATTGGTGGTGTGGTGCGTTATTCGCCGCCAACTGCGCGTCGTTTTGGGATTGCTGGTGAGCTGTATTTGTCGCCTAGCATCATCACCTTTGGTCAGGCAAATCGTTACTTAGAAACCACCGTGCGTGCCGAATACGAAATGATTCCGCAAGCACAAGTTTATGTTGCCTATCGCAAGATAGATTTCAGTCTGAAAGTATTAGGCACGCAAACTTTGGATCAAGGGTTTAACGTAGGTGTCAAACTTTCGTTCTAACTAGAACTAACTTGCGGTAATGCAAAAGCCAGCTTGACGCTGGCTTTTTTGCGTTTGAGTCTGACAAAATTACAGTCCTAGCTCGTCCCACATTGCATCCACTTTCGCTTTCACCGCTTCGTCCATGACGATGGGCGTGCCCCATTCACGTTGCGTTTCAGCGGGAAATTTATTGGTCGCATCCAAGCCCATCTTGCCGCCCAAACCGCTCACGGGGCTGGCGAAATCCAAATAATCTATCGGCGTATTTTCCACCAGCAGCGTGTCGCGCACCGGATCCATGCGCGTGGTAATCGCCCACATCACTTCCGCCCAATCGCGCACATTGATGTCGTCATCCACCACGATAATAAATTTGGTGTACATGAACTGGCGCAGAAAACTCCAGATGCCAAACATCACGCGCTTGGCGTGACCGGGGTATTGTTTTTTGATACTGACCACCGCCATGCGATACGAGCAGCCTTCCGGCGGCAAATAAAAATCGGCAATTTCGGAGAATTGTTTTTGCAATAACGGCACGAATACTTCGTTCAGTGCTACACCCAGCATCGCGGGTTCATCGGGCGGCTTACCCGTGTACGTCGAGTGATAAATCGGGTCGCGGCGCATGGTGATGCGCTCTATGGTGAACACGGGGAATTTATCCTGCTCATTGTAGTAACCGGTGTGGTCGCCATACGGTCCTTCGAGCGCCATTTCACCCGGATGAATCACGCCTTCCAACACAATTTCGGCGGAGGCGGGAACGTGTAAATCGCTGCCGATACATTTTACTAATTCGGTTTTACTGCCACGCAATAATCCAGCGAACTGATACTCAGATAATGAATCTGGCACGGGTGTGACTGCACCCAAAATCGTAGCGGGATCTGCGCCGATCACGACGGCAATCGGGAACGGTTTGCCAGGGTGTTTTTCGCAGTGATCGCGAAAATCTAACGCGCCGCCGCGATGCGCCAGCCAACGCATAATGACTTTGTTTTTGCCCAAAACTTGTTGGCGATAAATACCCAGATTTTGCCGCGTTTTAGCAGGGCCCCGTGTCACCACCAAGCCCCACGTAATCAAGGGTGCTACGTCACCCGGCCAGCAGTGTTGGATGGGCAATTTTGCCAAATCAACCGCATCGCCTTCCCACACAATATCTTGACACGGCGCGCTACTCAAAACCTTGGGCGACATGGTCAAGACTTGCTTCAATACTGGCCATTTTTCCCACGCGTCTTTAAGTCCTTTCGGTGGTTCAGGCTCTTTCAAAAACGCCAGTAATTTTCCGACTTCACGCAACGCGCTCACATCATCTTCGCCCATGCCTAATGCCACACGGCGCGGTGTCCCAAACAAATTTGCCAGCACTGGCATAGTGTGTCCGACTACATTTTCAAACAGAATTGCCGGCCCTTGCGCGCGCAATACGCGGTCACAAATTTCGGTCATTTCCAAGTGTGTGGAAATCGGCGTGCTGATGCGTTTAAGTTCGCCGATTTTTTCCAGTTGTGCGATGAAATCGCGCAGGTCTTTGTATTTCATAGCGGGTGTTTTTAACGTCAATTTATGTCCACAGATTACGCAGATTTACACCGATTAAAACCACACAAAAATCTGCGTGAATCTGCGTAATCTGTGGATGATGGTTTTAGTAGAACTTTGCTTCGCCTTTTGGTCGCGTTTTGAAACGCTTATGCACCCAGAAATATTGCGCTGGCATTTCCAATACGCGCTGTTCGATAAACTCGTTCATGCGGCGCGCATCGGCGAGGTCGTCGCCGCTGGGAAAATTTTCCCAGGCGGGATAAAAGGTCAGTACATAACCTGTGGCTGTCATGCGCGTGATGCTGGGGACGACTTTTGCGCCCGTCATTTGCGCGATACGCGGCAGGCTCGCCATGGTCGCGGCGGGCACGCCGAAGAAGGGAATGAACGCGCCATCTTTGATGCCTTGGTCTTGGTCGGGCGGATAAATGAACGGCATATTGGCGCGCATCCCCTTCAAAATCGGGCGCAATCCCTGTTGGCGTGAATAGAGTTTTTGGGTGCCGAAACGCGCGCGTTTTTCCAGCAGCAAGGCGGTCATGTATTGATTTTTTTGATTGGCGTACATACACACCGTGTCGGCGTGTTGAGCGATCCATTGCCCGCCCGCATCCATGCCGACAAAGTGCGGCGTGAGTAAAATTGACGGCTGATTTTTAATCGCTTCAAAATGTTCGATGCCTTCCACGCGTATCAGGCTGTTGATGCGTGCCGCGCTGCCCCACCACAAAATGCAGCGTTCAATCACGCCGCGCGTGAACAGCTTGAAATGTTCGCGCACCAAGGCTTCCCGTGCCGTTTCTGTCATGTCAGGAAAGCATAATTGCAAGTTAATCGTGGCCACGCGGCGGCGTTCGTTTGCGAGTAAAAATAGCAGTGCGCCTAAGCCGTTGCCGATAGACACCAGTGCGCGATACGGTAGGAAGTGCAGCAGCCAAAAGATAAAAACAGCGAAGCGAGTCATCATAAAAACGGTGAGTGGTTAGTGGTGAGTGGGAGCGGTTACGCCGCTGGGTACTTTGTAGCGGTTATAGCTCCACAGGTATTGCGCGGGTGCGGTGGCGATGACTTGCTCTAAGGCTTGATTGATTTGCAGTGGCACGGATTGCGCAAAGTCCAATGCGAGCGGTTGGATATGCAAATGATAGCCCGCACCAGCTGGCAAGCGTTCCGCGTACGCTAGCACGACGACCGCGCCACTGCTTTGCGCCAAGCGTCCGCTGAGCGTCATGGTGTAAGCCGGGCGATGAAAAAAATCTACCCATACACCTTCGCCATTGCTGGGAACTTGGTCGGGCAATAAACCGATGGCTTCGCCGCGTTTGAGCGCTTTCAGTAAGGTGCGCACGCCGTTCACATCCGCGCTGGCTAACTTTGCTTGCCCGCGTTGGCGACCATTGCGCATCAGCGTTTCTATCCAAGCGCGTTTGGGGGCTCGATACAAATTCGTGATAGCAAAATGCTGTCCGACATACGCGCCTATCATTTCAAAGCTGCCCCAATGCGGAGTGAGAATAATCAGCCCTTTACCCACTGCCTGTGCCACGACGACGTGTTGCCAGCCTTCGACTTGAGTAACTGCCTCGCATACTTCAGCGTGCGGGCGCGTCCAAATCCACGCCAACTCGGTAATGCTTTTACCCGCTTCGGCAACGGTTTGTTTGAGCAGTGCGGCGAAGTGATGACCATCTTGTACCAGCATGGAGTCGTGTAAATTTTCTTGGGTGCGACTGGCGTAAGACTTGGAAAAGGTATAGCTCAAATAGCCGAGCAACGTCCCTAAACGGTGGAGCGTCGGTAAAGAAAGTTTGGCGAGCAAACGGAATAACGTGCGAAACAGGAATGAGGTCATCGGGTGGATGCGCGAACTATTTGCTACAATGCGCGCCTTAAATTTTTAGTGGTTGAGGAAGCAGGCTATGAGCGAGTATTTATTTACGTCGGAATCGGTATCAGAAGGTCACCCTGACAAAGTCGCGGATCAAATCTCCGATGCGATTTTGGATGCGATTCTAACGCAAGATCCTTACGCGCGCGTCGCGGCTGAAACATTAACCAATACAGGTTTAGTCGTGCTGGCGGGTGAAATTACCACCACGGCGAATGTCGATTATATCCAAGTGGCGCGTAACACCATCAAACGTATCGGCTACGACAATACCGACTACGGCATCGACTACAAAGGTTGTGCGGTGTTGGTGGCTTACGACAAGCAAAGTCCTGACATTGCACAAGGTGTAGATAGAGCGTCCGATGATTTTTTGAATCAAGGCGCGGGCGACCAAGGGCTGATGTTTGGTTATGCGTGTGATGAAACACCGACGCTGATGCCGCTGGCAATTTATTTGGCGCATCGCGTAGTGGAACGTCAAGCGCAATTGCGTCACGATGGTCGTCTGCCTTGGTTGCGTCCCGATGCAAAATCGCAAGTCACGATTAAGTATGTGGATGGCAAGCCGCACTCCATCGACACCGTAGTATTGTCTACTCAGCACGCGCCAGAAATGACGCTGGAACAAATCCGCGAAGCGGCGATTGAAGAAATCATTAAGCCGATGTTGCCCAAAGAATTGATTAAAGGAAATATCAATTACTTGGTGAACCCAACCGGACGGTTTGTCATCGGCGGACCACAAGGTGATTGTGGTTTGACCGGTCGTAAAATCATCGTTGATACCTATGGTGGCGCAGCTCCGCACGGCGGTGGCGCGTTCTCTGGCAAAGACCCTTCTAAGGTTGATCGCTCGGCTGCCTACGCGGGTCGTTATGTCGCGAAAAACATTGTCGCAGCGGGCTTGGCGAGCAAATGCTTGGTGCAAATCTCCTATGCCATTGGTGTGGCAAAACCAACCAGCGTAATGGTGGACACTTACGGCACGGGCAAAATCTCCAATGAAAAACTGACCGAGTTGGTATTGCGCCATTTCGATTTGCGTCCTAAAGGCATTGTGCAAATGCTCGATTTGCTGCGCCCTATTTATGAAAATACGGCGGCTTACGGTCATTTCGGTCGTGAAGAGCCAGGCTTTACTTGGGAAAATACTGACAAAGCAATCGCTTTACGCGAAGACGCGGCTAAATAAAAACCACGCTATGCAACTCTATGCTTTCGGCTTAAATCACCAAACTGCGCCACTCGCTGTGCGCGAGCAAGTCGCGTTCAATGTGGACGGGATGGAGAACGCGCTGCGCGATTTGGTCGAAAACGGTGCGGCGAAAGAGGCGGCAATTTTGTCCACGTGCAATCGCATGGAGTTGTATTGCAATGCCGCGCAACCCGATCACGCCATAGATTGGCTGGCGCAATATCACCAATTGCCGCGCAAAGATCTTGAGCCGTATTTATATACCTTGCCACGCGAACTTGCGGTTAAGCATTCCTTCCGCGTGGCGAGTGGGCTGGACTCTATGGTGTTGGGCGAACCGCAGATTTTGGGGCAAATGAAGCAAGCGGTACGTCAGGCAGAACAAGCCGGCACGATGGGATTTTTGCTGCATAAATTATTTCAGCGCACTTTTTCCGTGGCGAAAGATGTGCGCACGCAAACTGAAATCGGCGCGAACTTGGTCTCAATGGCGGCTGCGGCGGTGCGGCTGGCGGAGCGCATATTCCCTAGTATTTCTGAGCAGCGCGTGTTGTTTATCGGCGCGGGTGAAATGATAGAACTCAACGCAGTGCATTTCGCGGCGCGTAATCCCAAACATATCACTGTGGCGAATCGCACCTTGGATCGCGCGCAAACGTTGGCGCGCCGCATCAATGGCACAGCAATTACATTGGCGGAATTACCTGAGCAATTAGCTCAGCACGACATCATCGTGACCTGTACCGCGAGCCAGCTGCCCATATTGGGTAAAGGCATGGTGGAGCGCGCACTGAAACTCCGTAAGCACAAGCCTTTATTCATCGTCGATTTAGCCGTGCCGCGCGATGTGGAAGCCGAAGTCGCGCAACTCAGCGATGTGTTTTTGTACAGCATGGACGACATCGCCGACGTGGTGAAAGACGGCATGGACGCGCGTCAGGGTGCGGTTAAAGAAGCCGAAGTGATTATTGATTCGGGTGTGTCGGATTTTGTGCATTGGATGGAATCGCGCGAAGTTGTGCCGACCATACGCGCTTTGCGTGACCATGCTGAACGCAGCCGCCGCCACGAGTTAGACAAAGCCCTCAAGCTATTGGCAAAAGGCGAATCCGCCGAAAAAGTTTTAGAAGCGATGAGCAGCGGCTTGACCAACAAATTTTTACACGCGCCCACGCACGCGCTCAATCAAGTGCACGGCAAGGATCGCGAGAGTTTCCTCGAAGTTGTGCATCGCTTGTATCACCTCAATCAAGAAGAATAATGAATCCAAGTATCGCCGCCAAACTGGCGCAACTCGCCGAGCGTTTGCTCGAAGTTAATGAGTTGCTCTGCACCGAACAAGCCACCAAAGACATGGACGCGTTTCGCAAGCTCAATCGCGAGCGCGCTGAACTTGAGCCTGTGGTCGAGCTGTATCACGCCTATCAAGCCTGTCTAGACGACATCGCCACTGCGCAAGAAATGGCGGCAGATCCCGAAATGTGTGACTTCGCGGCAGATGAATTAAAGCTCGCTAATGCGCGTTTAACGCAGTTGGCGAGCGACTTGCAAGTGCAGCTTTTACCCAAAGACCCCAACGATGAACGCAGCGTATTTTTGGAAGTGCGTGCAGGCACGGGTGGCGATGAGGCGGCGATATTTGCAGGCGATATATTTCGCATGTATGCGCGCTTTGCCGAACGTAAACGCTGGCAGGTCGAGATTATTTCCGAGAGTGCGGGCGAGATGGGCGGCTACAAAGAAATCATTGCACGCATCGTAGGTACGGGTGCGTATTCGGTGTTGAAATTTGAGTCGGGTGCGCATCGTGTACAGCGCGTGCCCGCCACTGAAACGCAAGGTCGCGTGCACACTTCGGCATGTACCGTGGCGATCATGCCTGAGGTCGATGACGTGGATGAAGTGGTGCTGAACTCCTCTGATTTGCGCATCGACACTTTCCGCGCGTCGGGCGCGGGTGGGCAGCACATTAACAAAACCGACTCAGCGGTGCGCATCACCCACATTCCGACTGGCGTGGTGGTCGAGTGCCAAGATGGTCGCTCGCAGCATCAAAATAAAGCGCAGGCGATGCGCGTGCTGGCGGCGCGGATTATGGATGCGCAGGTGCGCGAGCAGAATGCCAAAATTGCCGCGACGCGTAAAAGTTTGGTCGGCAGCGGCGACCGCTCCGAACGCATCCGCACTTACAACTATCCGCAAGGTCGCATCACCGACCATCGCATCAATCTCACCTTGTACAAAATGGACGCGATTATGGACGGCGACATTAGCGAACTCAGTGGCGCGTTGATGGCGGAACATCAAGCCGAGCAACTCGCCGCGATGTCGGCGGATGTTATCTAAGGCCATCTCGCAAAATCCAAATATCGTCGCGATGCGTTGTTGCTCACAAAAAATTACTCCTTACATAGATAACTATGCGTCGTCGTAATTTTTTGTTCACGCCTAGCCTCGCTTAGATATTTGAATTTTTCGAGACAGCCTTCAAGGTTACCTTCGTTTATGAATATCCAACTCCATCTTCGTGACGACAGCGCAGCACTGCAAGCCGCACTCCAGCTAGATTTCAGCAGCGCGCGTATCGAAATTCAATGCCTGTTACAAGCGGTGCTGCACGTTAATCGCGCTTATCTGTTTACGCATCCAGAACGTATCTTGAGTAATGCCGAATCATTGCGCTATCACGGGCTATTCGCACGGCGTTTACAGGGTGAGCCGATTGCTTATTTATTGGGTGAACGCGAATTTTTTGGCTTGAATTTCAAGGTCACGCCGACGACGTTAATTCCGCGTCCCGATACCGAATTGTTAGTCGAATTAGCCCTCGCAAAAATTCCTGCGCAAGGCGTGTATCGCGTGTTGGATATGGGCACGGGCAGCGGCGCGATTGCTTTGAGCATTGCTCATGCGCGCCCGAATGCGCAGGTGGTTGCGGTGGATGCTTCGCTTGCGGCGTTAGCCGTGGCAGCAGAAAACCAGCGCGCCTTAAAGCTCAATAACGTCACTTTGCTGCATAGCGATTGGTTCGCCGCCTTAGCGCAACAGCGATTCGATATGATTGTTTCCAACCCGCCCTATATCGAATCCGACGATGTACATCTGAGCCAAGGTGACGTGCGCTTCGAGCCACTAAGCGCACTCGCTTCGGGTGTGGATGGCTTAGACGACATTCGCCGCATCGCCTCACACGCCATGCAGCACTTGAATCCGCAGGCGTGGCTGATGTTTGAACACGGCTACCAGCAAGCCGTACAAGTGCGCGAAATTTTGCAACAAGCGGGGTTGCAAGCAATTTTTTCAGCACAAGATTTAGCAGGGATTGAGCGGGTAACAGGTGGGTGCGCGAGCTAATCAAGAAACGTAACCCCCACACGTAAAAAACCGAGCGAACTCGGTTTTTGTACATTTTTTTAGAGCTTATTTTTCGCTTTTAAGAATCGTTCCTAGCGTTAAATTTTTGACGTGATACTTGCCTTCGTAGGCTTGCAAATTAAACAAATTATTACGCGCAATCATAATTCCCATCGCAGGCTCTTGCTGCACAAAAATAATATCGCCCGCCTTCGCATCCACTTCAGTTTCTGCCCAGTTCTCAGCTTTGGAATAAATTTTATGTGTGCCTGCTGGCAAGGCAAAATAAATATATTGCCCTGAGCGTGTGTAGCCCACTTCTGACGCATCTTCTTGATTATCTAAAAACACATTGAAGCGTACGAAGCCACCTAAACCTGACGGGCGTACCACATACACTATGGCTTTGTCCGTTTCAGGCAAAGCGGGCAAGGTGTAATTAGCCGTTGCCGCTTTCATTGCTTCGGGCGATGGCAAGCTGGCGCAGCCTGTTATCAGTAAGGCAAGGCAAGTGAGGACAACACTGCCGATTGAGTTTTTGAATTGCATTTTTTTGCTCCTAAAAAATTAAAACGGCGGCTCAAAGATTTGAGCCGCCGCTGTTTAACACATGAACACTCTAAACGCTAAATTTAGAAGTTGTACACGCCACCTACAGAAACCATTTTCAAACCAACATCAGCACCCGCGCCGTTGCCGACTTTAACTTTACCGAAGTCTTCGTATTGCGCACGGATAGCGAATTGTTTGTTGATGTTGTATTGACCGCCCAAACCAAAAGTCAGAGCTGTTTTAGAGCCACTAGCCGCTGCTGTACCGCAAACAAAACCAGCATTTGCGGTACAAGTGTAGTCAACTTTAGAGTTAGCAAAGCCCAATTTACCAAACACGCCAAATGTATCGTTGATTGCATAGTTAGCTACGCCAGCCACTGACAATGATGATGATTTAACTGTTTCTTGACCAATGCCAACAGAGTCAATAGTTGAGCTGCCAATCATCGCGTAACCCGCTTCAACAGCAAACATAGGTGTGATGTTGTAACCAGCCGCGAAGCGAAATGCACCTGGGTTAGGGAAGGCGGTCGTGCCAGTTGGACCTCCAGTGGCATTGCTAAATGATACTGAACCCAAATCTACCGCGCCGTAGAACTTACCTGTGTTATCCGCCAAAGCAGGCGTAGCAATAACGGCTGACAACAGTGTAGCTAATGCGATTTTTTTCATGCTGTTTTCCTTAGAAGTTTGAATTGAAAGATTCACCAACGCGCCATTTTTTGCAGCATCGCCAGTGCTATCAAACTAGCCTGCTAAAGGGAATAACCCATTTCAGGATAACCCGTTGCGGGTTATTACTCTGGGAGCATGTCACGCTCCTTACACACTCATCAATACGATATTTTCCGCATGCTGCTGATCGCTGCGCGCCAAGATTCGGGGCTGACGCAGGTGCAAATTGCGGCGAGTTTGAATAAGCCGCAGAGTTTTATTTCTAAGTACGAGCGCGGCGAACGCCGCTTGGACTTTGCTGAGTTTATGGAGCTGGCGAGTGTTTTGAATATCGACACCAGCGCGTTTATTGCCGCCTATCAAATCGAAATCAATGCACACGCTAAAGTGCGCCGTTATGCACATCCCAAATAATCGAGTTTCTAAAACAGCAAAATCTCACAACTCCGCGCCTCGCTTAAATGTTACGCATCATGCTTGACGCATGACCCTTGCAATCACTACAATTCCCGACCATTTAATTCAGGTAATCACCATGACCACTGATACGCAAAAACGCATCCACGAACAAGTCACCACGCACGCTGTGGTGCTGTATATGAAGGGCAATCCTAAGTTTCCGCAATGCGGCTTTTCGGCGAATGCGATACGCATTTTGAACGCGCTAGGCGTGACGGAATTGTTTACCGTGGATGTGCTGCAAGACGAGGCGATTCGCCAAGGCATTAAGGATTATGCCAACTGGCCGACCATTCCACAGTTGTACATCAAGGGTGAATTTGTCGGTGGCTCGGACATCATGACCGAGATGTATCAAAGTGGTGAACTCAAGCAAGCCCTCGCTGCTTAACCGCTACATCAGCCATTGTATATAGGCATTCAAGCATATAGGCTTTGTGGAGCGGGATGGCTATAGTTCGTTCCGAGTGCTGAAGTTCTGAGTTGGTAACGACTCTTTTCATACTCTCCTCCTATTAGGGCAATCGCAAGGTTGCCCATTTTTTTTTGCCATCAATTTGATGATGCAATTGGAAGGCTTGCGTTGAGCGCGGCGCGTTTACTCGGTGTGTAAAACGGGATGTCTGGACGGCTTTTTACCCTACTGAAATCAGAGCGCAGAATAAATTTGCCTAGGCTGGGCTTTGTATGGATAATGCGCGCCTTCGTGTAACCCCCCAGATGCGTACGCCCGCCGCATTAAACTTAGTTAGGAAAATAAAATGAAAGAAAATATCCACCCAAATTACCAAGAAATCACTGTTACTTGCAGCTGTGGTAATAGCTTCAAGACTAAATCAGTGATGACTAAACCGACACTCGGTGTCGAAGTGTGTTCTGAATGTCACCCGTTCTACACTGGCACGCAAAAAATTATGGATACAGCGGGTCGTATTGATAAGTTCCGTCAAAAATACGGCACTAAAGCGGCTGCGTAATTTCAGGTTTGACCTGATTGCTAACTTTGCAAGTTAGTCACTGCGCATCAAAAAAGGCGGCTTAGGCTGCCTTTTTTATTGCATCATTTTTAGAAAAGACATCGTGATGAAGATTTTGCGTAATCGTGTGGGGTGGTTGATAGGCGTGTTGAGTCTGTTGGTAGGATGCGCGCAAAATCCTGTCACGGGCGGGACTGACTTCGTGATGATGTCGGAGAATCAAGAGCTGGAGGCGGGGCGTGCTGCCGATGTTGAAGTGCGTAAGCAATATCTCGTGTATGCCGATGAAGCGTTGCAAAACTATGTGAATCGCGTTGGACAAAAACTCGCTGCGCATAGTCATCGACCTAATTTGAGTTATCACTTTACGGTGTTGGACTCGACCGAGATTAACGCCTTTGCTTTGCCCGGTGGCTACGTCTATATCACGCGTGGCATTTTGGCATATTTGAATAGTGAGGCAGAGTTGGCGGCGGTGCTGGGGCATGAGATTGGTCATGTCACTGCGCGGCATGGCGTGCGTCAGCAAAGTGCCGCGCAAGCCGCCAATATCGGCTTAACGATTGCGTCGATTTTTGTGCCGCAACTGCGCAATCAAAATGGCCAAAATATCGGCAATGTTTTGAATGGCGCGCTGCTGTCAGGCTACGGACGCGATCACGAATTACAGGCAGATGCTTTGGGCGCGGGCTATTTGGCGGCGACTGGTTACGATCCGCAGGCGATTATTCAAGTGATTGGCGTGTTAAAAAATCAAGAAACGCAAGATGCCATTTTGGCCAAGCAAGAAGGGCGCGAAGCGCGCCGTTATCACGGTGTGTTCGCCACCCATCCCGACAACGACACACGCTTAAAGCTGGCGGTCTCCGAGGCTGGTAAGCAAAGTGTGGCGCAGTCTTTTTTAGGGCATGACGAATTTTTACACGCGCTAGAGGGACTGACTTTTAAGGAGGCAAGTGAGCAGGGGGTGTTGCGTAACAATGTGTTTTATCAAGCTGATATGAACATTGCCGTCGCCTTCCCGCCCGCTTGGCAAGTACACAATTTAGCCAATGCTTTGTATGCGTTAAGCGATGCGGCGGAGGCAAAAATTAACTTTAAGTTTGACGACAAACCCATCGGCTCGGCTTTGGCGTATGCGCAACGCCTAGGCGGAACAGGCGTGCAAATCGAGCAACTCACTAGCCACGACTTAGACGCGGTGTTGTATAGCCAGCCTACGCGCAGCGGTGCGGTGATTTATGTTGGCTCGCGTGCCTATGTCATCGAAGCAGAAGCCAAAACGGCTGAGTTGTTGACGAAATATCAAGCCGAGATACGCGCCACCTTGCTGAGTTTTCATAGCCTAGGCAAAGCGGAATTACCCCTCGCTAGCGCGCTCAAGCTGCATGTGCTCAAAGTTGCGCAGGGTGAGACTTTTAGCGCATTGGCGCAGCAATCACCGCTGGGTAAATCGAGTGAAAATTATTTGCGTTTGCTCAATGGACTGTATCCCGCAGGCGAGCCGCAAGTCGGGCAACTTATCAAGGTGGTGCAATAAATGTACTTCATAAAACCGACTGATCCCAATCCCGTCACCACAGGCAAAGCCGTGATGTTGTTCATGTTATGCGCGATTTGGGTGGGCACAGGCTTGCTTGGACATGACCCGTGGAAGCCTGACGAGGCATACAGCTTCGGCATTATTTATTGGCTCGTGCAGCACGGCGATTGGTTGGTGCCGACCTTAGCGGGCGAGCCATTTATGGACAAGCCGCCGTTGTTTTATTGGACGGCCGCTCTGCTGGCAAAAGCCTTTGCTTGGGTGCTGCCTTTGCACGACGGCGCGCGTTTAGCGAGTGGTGTGTATAGCGGGCTTAGTTTGTTGTTTATTGGCTTGGCAGGGCGCAAGTTGTACGGCGAAAATCGCGGTTGGGCGGCGGCGATTATCACTATCGGCTGCCTAGGCATGTTGGTTCATGCGCATCAGATGATGACCGATTTAGCGTTACTGGCGGGCATTGCGATGATGCTTTACGGCTTTTCACACAGTCAAGAAAAGTCTTGGCGCGCGGGTTTGTTTATTGGCCTTGGTATCGCGACCGGCTTTATGGCAAAAGGCTTTATCGCACCGATTTTGTTTGTGTTGATTGCCACAGCACTACCGATTTTCTTTGTCGTTTGGCGCAGCCACACTTATAGACGCAGCGTGGCACTGGCGAGCGTGTTGGCACTACCGCTCATGGCGATTTGGCCCGCCCTGTTGTATCAAAAATCACCGAAATTATTTAACGATTGGGCATGGGCGCACAACCTCGGTCGTTGGTTTGACTACGCGCAACATCTGCCTGGCAGCGAATCGTTTTACTACTTGCAGAATCTGCCGTGGATGGCTTGGCCAGCTTGGCCGTTAGCGGTTTGGGTGGTGTGGAAATCGCGGCAGCGTTTGGCGATGCGCGACGATTTGCAACTACCGTTGGTGAGTTTTGTGGTGATGTTGCTGACCTTAAGTTTTGTGCCCAACATTCAAGAGGCTTTTGTACTGCCAATTTTGTTGCCGATTGCGCTGTTGGCAACCGCCTCGCTGTCCATGTTGAAACGTGGTGCCGCCAATGCTTTGGACTGGTTTGGCTTGATGGTGTTCGCACTGTTGGCGATTGCGCTGTGGTGGGGCTGGTTGGGCTTGTTGGATGACAATGGCGCAAAAATTACCCAAGTGTTGCGCGCTTATCAACCGAGCTTCACGCCGGTGCTTAATCTGACTGCATTTGGCGTGGCGTTATTTGCCACTTTGCTATGGATAGTCTTGGTGTGGCGAGTGGGGCGTTCGATGCGCCGCGCGGTGGTGAATTGGGCGGCTGGCATGACCTTGATTTGGACGCTAGCGATGACGCTTTGGCTGCCTTGGCTCGATAGCGGCAAGAGTTATCGCAATATGGCGACCGCTTTGGAACAGGCTTTGCCTGAGCATTATTCGTGCATACGGCGTGAAAATTTGGGCGATGGACAACGCGCCATGCTGCATTATTTTGGCAATGTCATAACCGAAGTCGATGCGAAAAAACGCTGTGATTTACGCTTGGTGCAAGGACATAAATTGTCCAAGCCTTTGCTGAATGAAACGCGTTGGCAAAAAATTTGGGAAGGCTCGCGTATGGATGATAAAAGCGAGCAATATCGGCTGTATCAAAAAGTGGTGAGTGGACAGTAGGAAGTGGAGCGGCGCGTTGCGCCTGAGTGGGAAGTGGGCAGTCAGAGCGAGCTGGTTTTCCCACTTAGGCACCCAGTGCTTTACCACTAAGGCGCAACGCGCCGTCCCACTCACCACTCCCTTACCCGCTAAAGCCCTTATGTAATCGCAGTTGTGCGGCTTTCAGCGCGTCGGGCAAACCTAGCAATACCAGCACGTCGCCTGCTAGCAGTTGTGTCTCGGCAATCGGTTCTGCGCCGCGTATGCCATGACGACGTACCGCGTTGACTTCAACTTTTAATTCCAGCAACGCCATTTCTGCCAAAGATTTACCGACGGCGGCATGTTCTTTTTTGAGATACACGCTTAAAAAGCGCGGCTGCAAATGGTCGCTGTCCTCGTCGCTGTTGGCACGATTGAAGTAACCGCTGAATACAGCGTAACGATGCGCGCGACTGGATTGAATTTGACGGATCACGCGATTGAGCGGTACGCCTGCCATCAACAAGGCTTGCGAGGCGAGCATCACGCTACCTTCGACCACTTCCGCCACGACCTCGGCCGCCCCCGCTTGCTTGAGAATTTCGACATCACTTTCGTCGTTGGTGCGCACGATGACGGGCAAGTCGGGGCGCAGTGCTTTGGCGTGATGCAAAATCGCCAACGCCGAGTGGCGATCTTTATAGGTAATCACCATCGCACTGGCGCGCATTAAGCCCGCTGCCATTAACACCTCACGTTTTGCCGCGTCGCCATATACCACATTGCGTTTTTCCGCCGCCGCCACTCGCACGCTGTGCGAATCTAAATCCAGCGCGATAAACGCTAAGTTTTCCTGCTCTAAAAAATTCGCCAGCGTATGCCCGCTGCGACCATAGCCGCAAATAATCACATGCGCTTTGCGTCCCATACTTTGAATGGCGATTTGGTGCATTTGCATGGCGCGATTGGTCCATTCCGAAGCCGAGAAAAGTCGTGCAATAGCTTCGCCGTGCTGAATTAAAAAGGGTGCGCACAGCATCGACAGTAGCATCGCCGCCAAGCTGATTTGCAAGGTGTCCGATTCGAGTAGTTGTGCTTGATTGCCTAAGGTCAGCAGCACAAAACCAAATTCGCCTGCTTGTGCCAAGCCTATGCCACTGCGTAAGGCAATGCCCCAATCTTTTTCGACTAGACGCGCCAATAGCGTGACGATGACGGCTTTGCAAATAATTAACACGATGACGGCGAACACCACCCAGACTAAATTTTGCAGCACCAAAGCGAGATTGAGCTTCATGCCGATGGTGACAAAAAATAAGCCTAACAACACATCGCGGAACGGTTTGATGTCTTCTTCCACTTGGTAACGATATTCAGTTTCTGAAATCAACATGCCCGCCACAAACGCGCCCAACGCCAGTGACAGGCCCGCCAGTTCGGTGAGATACGCTAAGCCTAGCGTGATGAATAACACGTTGAGCATGAACAGCTCGGAGGATTTTTGTCGCGCCACCAGATGAAACCAATGGCGCATTAAGCGTGGTCCAAACACCAATAACAACACCAACACCAGCGTTGCTTTAAGCATGGCAAATAACAAAATGGTGAGCAGCTGCGGCGAGTTTTGACCCAGCGCGGGAATAATAATCAGCAGCGGCACCACGGCTAAATCTTGGAACAACAACACGCCCATCATCTGCCGACCATAAGGCAAATTTAACTCGGCGCGCTCCACTAACATTTTGCTCACGATGGCGGTGGAGGACATCGCCAATGCGCCGCCTAACGCTAAGCCCGTTTGCCAATTCATGTCGAATAAGGTTGCCGCACCTAGCACCAGCAACAGCGTCACCAATACTTGTGCGCCGCCCAAGCCAAACACCGTGCGCTTCATGGCGCGCAAGCGGCTCAAGCTAAATTCCAAGCCGATGCTAAACATCAAAAATACCACGCCAAATTCGGCTAAATGTTGTGTGCCTGCCGAGTTCGGCAACCACGCCAGCGCGTGTGGGCCGATGACGATGCCCACGCTGATATAGCCCAACATGGCGGGTAAATGTAGCAAACGGCACAGCACCACCACGAACACGGCGGAGGCTAATAAAATTAAAACTAGGGATAGGGAGTTGTCCATCAGGATACAAAATGTTGATTGCGTGCAGACCTCGATGATGCCGTAAAAATGCGTCTGCGCGCTAGTTTTTAATGCGTTTTTATGGCTAGATTACGCATGGCAAGGGATGTCGCCGCGCTGCCCGTTAGCGAAATTCCCACACAAATTTTTTTAGCCGTTACAATGCCGCCTCGTTTTAAGTAGTTTGTTTCTTCGCATCATGGCGCGAAACATTTGCACTACTGGTTTTACCTTTCACTTGGCAGTCCATTTTTTTGCAGCACATTTTTTATCGTTTGATTTTGTTTGATGCATGTTTGCGTCTGCAACTTCATCATCCATTTTTCGAGGTTATCGCTATGCGTCATTCACTGGCGGCATCTGCTAATGCTCAGCCGCGCCACGAGGCGACGGTGGAGTTGAGCGTCGATCAAGACAATGTCATCGTGCGCGTGAACGCCGCGTGGGATAGCTTTGCGCACGCTAATGACGGCGCAGCGTTGGCGAATGACGCGGTGTTGGGGCTGAATTTATTGGACTCCATTAGCGGTCGGGTGAGCAAAAATTTCACGCTGGCGGTGCTGGAGTTGGCGCGGCGTGGCGAGCGCGAAATTGTGTTTGATTACCGTTGTGATTCGCCGCGCGTGCGTCGCTTTATGCGCGCCCATGTCAACGCGGATAGCAGCGGCGCGGTACATTACTCACATGAACATTTGTACAGCGAAACTTTCCCTCATTTAGTCACCTTCAAAACCGCCCAGCAGCGTGGTCGCGACACCTTAATGCGATGCAGCATTTGCAATCATGTACGCAGCGACGGCTTGTGGCGCACGCCTGATAGTCGTCATGCCGACGCGCTGATAGAGGTGATTTATGGCGTATGTCCGAGTTGCGAACAGATGTTGGGGGAGTGTTGATGGATGCCGTGCTTAATCTGGAGATGGTGATTTTTGATAGCAGTGCTTACACACGCTCGCTGCTCTTGGAACGCTTGGCGCGTATTGAGCATTGCGCTCTGCACGCACATGAGTCTTGGCTGAATGGATTGCTGACTGACTTGTTAGCTAACGCCAGCGTGGTTGTGCTCAATCATCACGTTAGCGATGTCTCGCCAGTCGATTTTTTGCGGCAAATCAAACACGATTTTCCGCACAGTTTGGTCGTGGTGATTTGCAGCCCAGGTGCGCCGCGTCGCGCTTTAGAAGCCGCGCACACGCAACAGCCTTGTATCGACAGATTGTTTGATAAACCGATTGATTTAGAGCAACTGAGCGAGTTTTTAAGTGAGCGCATCGCGGCGCAACGCCAGCAAAAAAAATTAACGAGCGAGCATCTGAATCTACTGCGCTTTTTACCGACGGGGGCGTTGCGCCGTATTTTTGCGCAGCCCACACCGGGCAGCGCGGAGTTGTTTGATATGACCGTGATGTTCACCGACATTCGCGATTCGACGCAGCTGATTGTGCGTGAAAGTGCGCGTCATTATTTTGCCAATCTCAATCGCGTATTAGCCAGCCAAGCCGAGCTGATACGACGTTACGACGGCATGGTGGTGAAGACTACGGGGGATGGATTGTTAGCCGTGTTTGAAGGCGCGGCGCGCTGTCATTTGGCGTTGAAATGCGCCAGCGCGATTCAAAAATCAGTCGAGGCAAAAAGCACTCCCGTCGGCATCGGCATCAGCGATGGCTTGGTATTGACGGGCATCTTAGGTACAGCGGAGCACTTTCATTTTGATGTCATCGGCGCGCACGTTCATCTCGCGGCGCGCTTGTGCAGCTTGGCTGCGGCAGGCGAAATTTTAGCGACGCAAGATGTCGCAAGCAAAGCGCGTTTTGACTTTGATGCACGCCCAGCGCAAGACACGATTGAAGTGCGCGGCTTTACCGAAGCTGTGCCCTGTATTCATATAACTAGTTAAGGAAAACGCTGTGAAAAGTCAATTTAGCGATCAACAACTCAGCCATATCATCGACCAATCTTTGATTTATCAATGCGCGTGTCCAGCCCAAGTTGCCAAACATTTAATTGGCCTGCGCGACTTGTATGAGTATCAACAAAACTGCATCAATCAAAGCGCAACCGACAAGGCGGTGCATCAGCGTATCGCTGCCGACACATTGCGCGCGCATGCCGCACTGGAAGAATGTTTGTATGAGGTTTTATTTCTAGAAGAATGGGATATGGCGACGCTGACCATGCCCGCCAGTTTGCAAAAAACGCCGCGCAATTTTTAATTTCACTAGGAGATTTTCATGTTAGTTCGTCTGATTTATGCCAGTTATTCCACCACCAATTTGAACGCACAAGACATCACACAAATTTTGCAAACCTCGCAAAAAAATAACAGTGTGAAAAAAATTGGCGGCGTGTTGTTTTATTCCGACCGCTACTTTTTGCAATGCTTAGAAGGTGAGCGTCATGCGGTGAACGAAACTTATTTACGTATTGCCGCCGACCCGCGTCATGCCAAGTGCGTGATGATTGACTACAACGCGATTGCCTCGCGGCTATTCCCGCGCTGGGCGATGGAGCACGCCAATTTTTTTGGCGGCTTAGATAACGAATTGGTCATCAAATATAGCGAGATGGGCTTGTTTCAACCGTTTCAATTTACCCCGCAACAAGCCAATGCTTTCTTGACGGAGGTCGCAGAAATTGGTGCAACTTTAGACAGCACCCTACAGCGTCATGCTTCGATTTCAATGAGCACAGATTAAGTTCTTCGACGCGCTGAATCCCAATTCCCACGCGCTGCGTATAGGTAGCAACGCTTACTTTTTACCACTCGATTGAGGGCTTTAAGATGAAAAAATTATTCTTGATTTTGGCTTTGTTACTAGTCACTGTTAACGCTCATGCCGCTGCCATTTGTCCAGCGGTGTTGAATGTGCAACTGAAAAATCTCAACGACGAGCCTGCTAATTTATGCGACTACGCGGGGCAAGTGGTGCTGGTGGTGAATACCGCCAGCTACTGCGGCTTTACCTCGCAATACAAGGGTTTGGAAGCCTTGTATCGTAAATATCAGGCGCGCGGATTTACCGTGTTAGGTTTTCCATCGAATGATTTTGGTCAACAAGAACCTGGTACAAATAAAGAAATTGCCAAGTTTTGTAAGCTCACTTACGGCGTGGAATTTCCCATGTTTGAAAAAGCTAGCATCGTGAGTAACAAGCCCAGCGCGCCTTATCCCGCTTTGATTAAAGCCACAGGGCAGTCGCCGCAATGGAATTTTCACAAGTATTTAATTAGCCGCGATGGCAAAAAAATCAGCTCGTATGCCAGCGATGTCAAACCCGATGCCGAGGCTTTTGTGGTGGAGTTAGAAAAGCTGTTAGCGCAATGAGCGAGTCTGATTTTTTCCGCACCCCTTTGAATAAAAAAATCATGGCATATAAAACTCAACGCATCGCAGTGGTCGGTTCAGGCATCGCGGGTTTGTCTGCGGCGTGGTTATTAAGCCAGCATTTCGATGTCACTTTGTATGAAGCCGAGGCGCGTTTAGGCGGACACAGCAATACCGTCGATGTAAAAATCGACGGGGTAGAGGTCGCTGCGGATACGGGTTTTTTGGTTTGCAACGACCGCACTTATCACAACTTACTGTCGCTGTTTCGCCACTTAAAAGTCGAGCTGGTGGCGAGTGAAATGTCCTTTAGCGTGCAAATCAAGCGTGAAAATTTGGCGTGGGCGGGTGCGTCGTTGGCAACTTTATTCGGTGACAAAAAAAATTTATTGCGCCCCAAATTTTGGCGCATGGTGCGGGATGTACTGCGCTTTAATCGCGCTGCACCCGCGCTGTTAGAGCAGGCAGATGGCAGCGTCACTTTGCGTGAATATCTCGCGCGCGAAGGCTACAGCGAGGTATTTGCGCAATGGTATTTGTTGCCTATGGCAGCGGCGATTTGGTCGTGTCCGACGGCGACTGTCTTGGATTTTCCCGCGCTTACGCTGATACGTTTTTTCCAACAACATGGATTGCTGCAAGTGAGCAATCGACCGCAATGGATGACGGTGAAAAATGGCTCGCGCACTTATGTAGAAAAACTGCGCAAAGGCATTAGACAGATTAAAACCGGCGACCCCGTGCAGCAAATTATTCGCGACGAAACCGGCGTGGTGGTGTTGAGTCAATCGGGTGCGGCGCAGTTTGACCAAGTGGTGCTTGCGTGTCATAGCGATCAAGCGTTGGCGATGTTGAATGATGCCAGTGCGGCTGAAATTGCCGTGTTGAGCGCGATTCAATACCAGCCCAATCGAGCCGTGTTGCACACCGATGCGAGTGTGTTGCCTAAGCAAAAACCCATGTGGTCGGCGTGGAATTTTCATACACAATTAACTGATGAATCCAGCCAAGCGGTAGCGGTGAGTTATCTGCTCAACAAGCTGCAACCCTTGAGCATCAAGACTCCGTTGCTGGTCACGCTCAATCCCACTGACGAGATTTCCGCCCAATATGTGTTGGCCGACATCGCCTATGCGCATCCGCTGTTGGATAGTGCTGCGATTGCCGCACAAGCCAAATTGCCCGCGCTGCAAGGAGTCAACCGCACTTGGTTTTGTGGCGCGTGGACTGGCTATGGTTTTCATGAAGATGGGCTGAAGTCCGCGCTGAATGTGGCTGCAGCCTTTGGTGTGTCACCACCTTGGCACACGCCCAAACAATGAACGCGCCGCGCCTTTATGTCGGAAACGTGATGCACCAGCGGCTCAGTCCGCGCTCGCATCGCTTTAGTTATGCGCATTATTTTTTACGCATTCCGCTGAGTAATTTAGACGCACTAACGGTGTCATTTTTCTCACTAGAGCGATTTAATTTATTCAGCTTTTATCGCTGCGACCACGGCGCGCGCGACGGCACAGATTTGGCAAGCTGGGCGCGTGGCGTGTTGCTGGAAAACGGCATTACGGCAGCCGATGGCGAAATTTATTTGCATACCTTACCGCGCATGTTGGGCTACGTTTTTAATCCGGTGAGCTTTTGGTTTTGTCACGATAAAGCAAGTGAAGTGCGCGCGATTTTGTGTGAGGTGAACAACACTTTTGGCGAGCGGCATATTTATTTGTTGGCACACGCCGACCAGTCACCCATCCAAGAAAATCAAGAACTGCGCTGTCATAAAATTTTTCATGTCTCGCCTTTTATGGCAACCGAAGGCAGTTATCGCTTTAATTTTATCTGGCAAAAAGAGGCGATTTTTTGTATCAATCATTATGCGCCCGACGACACCTTGTTACTCGCAACCGCCTTAGCGGGCAAGCCACAAACGTATAGCAGCCGCGCCTTAATTAAATTATTTTTGCGCCACTTTTGGCTCACGCTCGCGGTGATGGTGCGTATCCATTTACAAGCCTTTGCACTGTGGCGCAAAGGCTTAACATTTTTTTCCAAACCTGCACCACCCACCAAGGAGACCTCGCTATGAGTTCGGATCATTCCACGCTGACTACCTTGCAAACAGCCCCGCGCGCGACGCAAGTTTTTATCGCACTGCTGCAAAAAATTCGGCATGGCGGACTACATCTAACGATGCACGATGGCTCGCAGCACCATTTCGGCGATGCGCATATGGGTGTGCAAGCGCGCTTACATCTGCATGATGAGCGCGTCTGCGAAGCCTTGCTGGCACGGGGCGACATCGGTTTTGGTGAAACCTATATGGAAGGTTGGTGGAGCTCGTCTGACATTGCTGCGCTGATACAAATCGCGGTGCAAAATCGCGCCGAGTTTTCCTCGTTGTTAGGTGGCAACGCGCTGCGCGTGGGGTGGTATCGCATCAAACATTTGTTGCGCCGCAATACCCGTGCTGGTAGTCGCAAAAACATTTTGGCGCATTACGATTTAGGTAATGCTTTTTATGCACATTGGTTGGACAGCAGCATGACGTATTCCTCGGCATTATTTGCGGGTGATTACACGCAAACTTTGCAGCAAGCGCAAAGCCAAAAATACAGTCGCATCGCCAATCAATTAGGGCTGCATCAGAGTGCGCAGGTGTTGGAAATCGGCTGCGGTTGGGGTGGCTTTGCCGAAGCCGCGATAGGGCGTTATGGCGCGCAAGTGGACGGCGTAACGCTCTCACCCAGTCAATTAAGTTTTGCGCAAGCACGCTTAAAAAAACTCGGCTTGCATGAGCGCGCTAACTTGACGCTGACCGACTATCGCGACGTGCGTGGACACTATGATTTTATCGTGTCGATTGAAATGTTTGAGGCGGTGGGCGAAGCGTATTGGCCGACTTATTTTGCCGCGCTCAAACGCCTGCTAAAAGCGGATGGAAAAGCGCTGGTGCAGACCATTACCATCGCCGATGCGCAGTTCGCCAGCTATCGTAAAGGCACCGATTTTATCCAACAATATATTTTTCCCGGTGGCATGTTGCCCTCTTTAGAAAAATTTACCGAGCTTGCTAATGCGGCGGGATTACGCGTAGTCGATGCCCATCCTTTTGGCGCGGATTACGCACACACCTTACGCCACTGGCGCGCTGAATTTGCAGCGCGTTGGCATGACATCGCGCCGTTAGGGTTCGACGAAAAATTCCGCCGGCTATGGCATTTTTATTTGGCGTATTGCGAAGGTGGCTTTGATGCGGGTGCGACGAACGTCTATCAAATCCAACTGGAACATATCTAAAAGTGAGGACACTCAATCAAAAAATTAGCGATTGGAACGAGCAAGTTGTCTGGATTAGCGGCGCAAGCACGGGCATAGGTCTGAGCCTAGCAGAGCAACTTTTGCAGCACGGTGCGACGGTGATTTTGACGGCGCGTCAGGTCGATAATTTGGCGGCTTTATGTGCGCGTTATCCGCGCGCTCAAGCGATGAATTGTGACATTACGGATGTAAAAACTTTAGACGCAACGCTGCAAAAAATCCTCGCGCAATATCAACGTTTAGACTTATTTATTGCTAATGCGGGTGTGTATCACGAGATGCGCGCGAGTGCTTTTGATGGCGAAAAAGCGCGGCAAATGTTAGACATTAACGTGAGCGGAACGATTGCGTCAGTCGCTGCGGTCGTGCCGCAACTTATCCAACAAGGGCGAGGTGGTATCGCGGTGGTGGCAAGCGTGGCGGGCTATGGCGGCTTACCCAATGCCTTAATTTATGGCGCGACTAAAGCGGCGTTGATTAACTTTAGCGAAACTTTATATTTGGATTTATCGTCGCACGCTATCAACGTCACGCTCATCAATCCGGGTTTCGTCGCCACGCGCTTAACGGCGCACAATAAATTTGCCATGCCCGCGCTGTTGACCAGCGAACAAGCCGCGCAAAAAATTATCGCGGGATTTGCGCGTGGCGATTTTGAGATTCATTTTCCTAAGCGATTCACGCTCTGGCTCAAGCTGCTCAAACTGTTGCCCTATCGTGCGTATTTTTATTTAGTGAAACGAGCCACGCGATGAAAAACCGCTGCGAAAATTTAGTCGCCTACTTTGAAAAATTGCAGCCACACGACGTGACGCGCATGGCAGATTTTTATGCCGACGATGCCTATTTTTGTGACCCGTTTAATGAGGTGAATACGCTTGCCGAGATACAAAAAATCTTCCGCGATATGTTCACCAAATTGCAGCAGCCACGCTTCAAAATTCTCAAGATTTATCAAACTGAAGGGGGGGCGGTACTGGTGTGGGATTTTAGTTTTCAGGTGAAGTTTTTCCGTCTTCACGACTATGTTATTCACGGCAACTCGGTGCTGAAATTTGATGCGCAAGGCAAGGTTAATTACCACCGCGATTATTGGGATTCGAGTGCTGAGCTGTACGCAAAATTGCCACTCATAGGCGCGCTGTTTCGCGGTTTGCGCCGTGTCTTCGCCAGTTAAATTCAGGAGTCATTATGTTGAAAAAAATCATCGCCCCCTTGGCTTTTGTGCTGACTTTAGCGGGCTGTTCCAGCACCAACATCGAAGCCTATCGCAGCGAGCAACCGATGCTTGATTTAGCCAAGTACTTTAACGGCACGCTGGTCGGACACGGTATGTTTCAAGACCGAACGGGCTGGGTGGTGAAGCGATTCAAGGTGGTGATCGCTGCGCATTGGCAAAATAATATCTGCACGCTAGACGAAGATTTCACTTACGCAGATGGCACGAAACAACGCCGCGTGTGGACGATTACTAAGCTCGACGAATCGCATTACGAAGGTCGTGCCGCCGATGTGGTCGTGGTTGCCAAAGGCGTAGCCGCAGGAAATGCCTTGCGTTGGAGCTATATGTTGGCGTTGCCCGTGGGTGAAAAAACTTACCATGTGAATTTTGATGATTGGTTTTATTTGCAAGACGAAAAAGTATTACTGAATCGCTCGGTGATGAGTAAATTTGGTTTGCGTTTAGGCGAATTGACTTTGTCATTTAATAAACTGTCCGACTAACGACCTGCATCGCCATGCCTACCTTAAAACTCATCTTAGGCGACCAACTCAATCCGCAACATAGTTGGTTTGTTCAGCCCTCTGACGGGGTGATTTTTGTCTTGATGGAAATCCGTTCAGAGACCGATTATGTGTTGCATCACGCGCAAAAAATTATTGCCATTTTCGCGGCGATGCGCGACTTCGCCGCTCACCTAAAAGAACATGGGCATCGCGTGCATTACTTGGCGATTGATGACCCCGCTAACCAACATCAATTCACCAATAATTTAAGCGCACTTATCACGCACTATCAGGCGCGTGCGCTGCACTACCAAGAACCCGATGAGTATCGTTTAGATGCCCAGCTTGCCGAGTATGCGCAAGCTAGCAGTGTTGCCGTGTGCAGGGTGAGCAGTGAGCATTTTTATACCGAGCGTGATGAGGCAGCGCGGTTGTTCGCGGGGCGTAAAAATTGGTTGATGGAAACTTTTTATCGGCACATGCGCGTCAAGCATGGCGTATTGCTCGATGCGCAACAGCAGCCGATTGGTGGCAAGTGGAATTTTGATCACGACAATCGCAAGCCTTGGCGGGGCGTGCCGTTTGAGCCGCAAGACGTGCGTATCCGCCACGACCACCGCGCCTTATGGTCAACCATACAAGCTGCGGGCGTAGCGAGTTTTGGTGCGCCGAATGCGGCGCATTTTGCTTGGCCGCTCAATCGTCGCGAGGCGTTGCAACAGCTTGCGGGCTTTATCGAGCAAGGCTTGCCACACTTCGGTGATTTTCAGGATGCGATGAGTAGCCGTGCCAGCCGCTTGTTTCATTCGCAATTGTCGTTCGCGCTGAATGTGAAAATGCTCAGTCCTGCCGAAGTGGTCAATGCGGTGCTGGCGGCGACTGCACATGACGAGAAGATTTCGCTCGCCGCGTGCGAAGGTTTTGTGCGGCAAATTTTGGGTTGGCGTGAATATGTGCGCGGCGTGTATTGGGCGAATATGCCGAGCTATGTCGAGCACAATTTTTTTAATCATCAGCGCGCTTTACCTGCGTGGTTTTGGACAGGCAAAACGCGGATGCGCTGCATGGCAAACGCGCTGGATAATTCTTTGCAGAACGCTCATGCGCATCACATCCAACGGCTGATGGTGATTGGTAATTTTGCCTTGCTGGCGGGGCTCAATCCGCAAGCCTTACATCACTGGTATTTAGGTGTTTATATCGACGCGTTTGAGTGGGTGGAGCTACCCAATACGCTGGGGATGAGCCAGTTTGCCGACGGCGGGAAATTAGCCACCAAGCCTTATGTTTCGGCGGCGGCTTACATCGACCGCATGAGTGATTATTGCAGCGGTTGTCACTACGATAAAAAGCTGCGTATCGGCGCAACAGCGTGCCCGTTTAACGCGCTGTATTGGGATTTTTTTGCGCGCAATGCCGACAAGCTGGCGCGCAATCCACGCATCGGTATGGTTTATCCGCAACTGAAGAAAATGGAGGGCAGTGCCTTGGTTGCGTTGCAAGCGCAAGCCGAAACTTGGCGGGAAAATTTGGACACGCTGTAACGATTCGTTAACGCACCAAACCGAGTTCTACTTCCAATCTTTTTGCCGAACCCATCAAGCGTTCTAGCAACACCAGCGCGAAATCCATGGCGGTGCCAGGACCGCGCGAGGTGATGAGTTTGCCGTCTTCGACTATCGCGCTTAACTGTTGCGCGACCCGGGGATAGTCATCTAAGCAAGTCGGGTAGCTGGTGGCGCGTTTGCCGTCGAGCAAACCTGCCTCGGCTAACACCGCTGGCGCGGCGCAAATTGCGCTGACATATTTTTCTTGCGCGGACATTTTTTGCAGTAGCGCGATGACGCGTGCGTCGGCTTTGAGCCTGTCGCTGCCTGGTTGTCCACCGGGTAAAACGATTATGTCGAAGTCTTGCTCTAGCGCGCTATCCAGCGTCAGGTCGGGGCGTAACAACATGCCGCGACTGCCGCGCAATAAGCCGCAACTCAAGCCCGCGAAGCTGACGCTCACCCCCGCCGCGTCGCAAGATGTTGACGATGGTGACGGCTTCTAATTCTTCGCTGCCGTCGGCGAATAACACCAGTGCGGTTTTCACTGCTCCAGCCCTAATTGATAGGCGCACAACAAGGCTTGTTTGAGCTGCGGATGCGCGCTCAAATCAGCAATACCCATTTCGCGCGAGGCGATGGCCTGCAAGGGCGCGAACAATTCATCGGACTGATGAGCGGCAACATAACCCGCGAAATCGAACTGTCCGTCATGCAAGTAGTGCGCCGCATCGCCTTGTGGATGGCTGAAAAAAATCTCTTCTTCTTGCAGCACTTCAAACAGATAGGAATAAGTGTCGATACCGTTTGCTACCGCTAAAGCGTGATGTAGCGAGGCGAGGTCGATGTGTTTGACCAGCATCTCATCCAGATTGAGCATGGTGTTTAATGTGCGCGTTTCACCCTTAAAACTAAATTCCACACACGCGCTGATGCTGTTCATTAAGCTAGACATTAGTCGCGGAAATTTTGGAATTGCAGCGGAAAATCGGTGATGGTTTTTTTGATAAAGGCGATGGCATCTTGCAGGTCATCGCGATTTTTTCCCGTTACGCGCACGGTGTCGCCTTGAATGCTGGCTTGCACTTTGAGCTTGCTGTCTTTGATGTGTTTAACGATTTTTTTCGCCAGTTCAATCTCCACGCCAGTCTTCACTTCACACTCGCGTTTGACTTTATTGCCGCTGACTTTTTCGATTTTTTCGCTGATCTCCAAACACTTAATATCCACGCCGCGTTTGGTTAACTTGCCGTTCAAAACATCTTGCACTTGGTCAAGCTGAAACTCGTTGTCCGCCCACACCGTGAGCTTCAATTCCGCCTGTTCCACGCGCGCGTCCGAGCCTTTGAAATCAAAGCGTGTCGAGACTTCTTTGTTGGTCTGCTCAAGCGCATTTTTAACTTCGGTTTTTTCTACTTCTGAAACGATGTCGAAAGTTGGCATGGGGTGGCTCGCTATAAATTAAAAAGAAAAATTTGTCCGCAGATCACATAGATTTACTCAGATTAAAACCTGTTCAAGAGACTGAGTGCAGGCAGTAATTGTGCTCGCCGCTCGCTCTTAAATCTGCGTCAATCTGCGTCAATCTGCGTCAATCTGCGTAATCTGCGGACGATTAGGTTTTTATAAATTTAGCCAAAACTGCAAACATAGTTCACGACTTCGGTCGTTTCGATAATGAATCTGCCATTGGCGGGTACAGCAAATTGGCTGCCTGCGGCGTAGGTTTTGAATTCGCTATCGCTGCCTAATTTCACGCGGCAAGTGCCGTCGGTGATTTCCATAATTTCTGGCACGCCGACGTTGAAGGTGAGGGTGCTAGGCAAAATCACACCGACGGTTTTGCGTGTGCCATCGGCAAACAAAACCGAATGCGAAACGCATTTTCCGTCGAAAAATACATTGCCTTTTTTGATGACGCTAACGCTCTCAAATTTATCGTTCATATTCTTTCCTTGGTCAGTTGTTTATTGAGAATTTGCAGTGCTTAGACGACTAATTAAATCACCCCTCCTAAAGGTTGCTGAGAGTTGCTGTAATGAAATCTCTTGTTCGCCATACAAGCCATTTAGTGCTGTTTGTATGTCTGTGATGGCTTGCGTGAAATAGGTCTCTGCTTGAGTCTCGATGAGTTGCTTGGCTTGAGCAAAATTACGATGATCTAAGTCGGCTAGAGAGATAGTCATTGCATTGAGTAAATGCTTACCCATTTGCATCGCAATAAAACAGGAAGCATAGCGCACAAAAGCGGGGTCACTGTCGGCAGGACGTTTGCGACGATTTTCGGCGATACGGTAGAGCAACACCGCAATGACGGTTTGTGAGCCATTAAGCGTGTCGCTAAAGATGGTGTTGTACAACTTGCCAAAATGCTCGCGGGTCAGAAATTTGGCTTGATGGGGGGCTGTGCGCCACACGGAAAGAATCGCTTCGGCGGCCACTCCTGATGTGATGTCGCTGACTCTTAAAGGTGTATCTATGCGTTTGCGACGATAACTAAATCCAAGCTCTTCGATGCTGCTTTGCAAGCGTTGTTGTTTTTCATCGTTGGATTTTAGGTCTTTCAAATCAACGGGATTTTGGCTGTTGGTGGCATGGGTGATTTGCAACACCATGTCTTCACTGTCTTTGGGTAGCTTGTAGATGCGTACCAATACATGGGCAGATTCTGGTAGTTGCTTGCCCTGAGTCGATAGCATTTCTTGAGTTTTGAAAATCGTCATGCAAGTTTGCCCACCATTGACGATTTGCAGGTTTTCCACTTTGATTTGGTAATCACTGCCTTGTAGTGCGTTATACGCAAAATCATTACAAACCAGCGTTAGCCCATTGTTGAAAAAATAAAAATCTGACGGCTTGTCTGATTGCAATGTGGTGCGGATGCCTTCATTGACGCGATTGCCGTGCAGCCCCAAGTAGCTGCGGATGTTGCGCTGCAATAATTTTTCTCCATGAGTTTTCATCAACGCGGCGATTTCGCTAACCTGAATGCGACCAATGCACACCCGGCTGAAGTCCATGTCTTCAATGATTGCCTTGCCAGTCAAACGCAATGTTTCATCCACAGGCTTGATTTTTTGCAGAATGTTAATTAGGACATCGTGATTGACGTGCTCCCAGGTGACTTGCTCACCAAAACCCGTCAGTTCGATGGCGGCCTGTCCTTTGTCGTTCCATTTGCTGCCGTTATTACAAGCAATGGCGCGCACACGGGGAATGTGTCCATCGCGAATCATGGAGCGAGCAGTTTCAACTTTGGTTCTTAATCGGTCGTTGATTTTACCCAGTTCGGCGGCGGGATCAAAAATGTGGCGAATCGCGTTAATTAGTGTATTGATGGCGTTTTCACCAAACTCGCTCTCACCGTCGAGCTTGGCTTTGTATTTACCCTGAAACAAGGTGACAGAGAACTCACCATCAATTTCCTCGGTTAGATGCATAGCATCTACACCAAAATCATCGCCACCTTCAGTCAGGCAATCAAAGGCAGAATCCGCATCCAAATCCAACATGGTCTTGACGCAAAGATAAACAAAAGCTAAAGACTTCAACTTTATTTCATCATTTTTAATCTTCAATTCGTCAGATGCTTGCGTGCGAATTTCATCCTGCAAACCTGCAAGGCGTTGATCAATGATAGAAGCGTTGATGTCCATGTTGTTTCTCCTATTTGCGATGTTTCAAATTCGCCGCGATGCGCAAACGCAAGGCGTTTAATTTAATAAATCCTGCCGCATCTTTTTGGTCATACGCGCCCTTGTCATCTTCAAAAGTCGCGATGGTGGAATCGAACAGCGAATCGGTTTTGGAATCGCGCCCGACCACAATCACATTGCCTTTGTACAGCTTGACGCGCACCCAACCGTTGACGGTGGTTTGCGTTGTATCTATCAGGGTTTGCAAGGCGCGACGTTCAGGACTCCACCAGTAACCGTTGTAAATCATGCTGGCGTAACGTGGCATCAAATCATCTTTCAAGTGTGCGACTTCGCGATCCAAAGTAATCGACTCAATGGCACGATGCGCCTTCAACATAATCGTGCCGCCTGGCGTTTCATAACAGCCGCGCGACTTCATGCCGACGTAGCGATTTTCCACCAAATCCAAACGACCAATGCCGTGTTTGCCGCCGAGTTGATTGAGTTTCGCCAACACCGTAGCGGGACTCATCGCCGTGCCATTCAGTGCCACGATGTCGCCGTTGGCAAATTCCAAGTCCAAATATTCCGCTTCGTTCGGTGCATTTTCAGGTGACACCGACCAACGCCACATGCTTTCTTCGGCTTCGGCAGCGGGGTCTTCCAGATGGCGACCTTCGTAGGAAATGTGCAGCAAATTGGCATCCATCGAATATGGTGAGCCGCCTTGTTTGTGTTTCATTTCGACTGGAATGCCGTGTTGTTCGGCATACGCCATCAACTTTTCGCGCGACAACAAATCCCATTCGCGCCACGGCGCGATGACTTTGATATTCGGGTTCAGCGCGTATGCGCCCAGTTCAAAACGCACTTGATCGTTGCCCTTGCCTGTTGCGCCATGCGAGATGGCTTGCGCACCCGTCATGCTGGCGATTTCAATCAAACGTTTGGCAATCAGCGGGCGCGCAATCGACGTGCCGAGCAAATATTCACCTTCGTAAACGGTGTTGGCGCGGAACATTGGAAACACGAAATCGCGCACAAATTCTTCGCGCAAATCGTCGATGTAAATGTTCGCTGGTGTAATGCCCATTTTCAATGCTTTGGCGCGTGCCGGTTCCAGCTCTTCGCCTTGTCCCACATCGGCAGTGAAGGTCACCACTTCGCATTGATAAGTGTCTTGCAGCCATTTCAAAATAACTGAAGTATCCAGACCGCCCGAATAGGCGAGAACTACTTTTTTAATGTCACTCATTTTTCTTTAAATCTCCGTCGTAGGGTGGGTTGTTTAACCCACCGATTTCCAATGGTGGGTTAAACAACCCACCCTACCTATAAGCACTTTACTTTGTGAGTTTTGCCACGATGCCGCGCACGCGTCCTGCGAATAACAACACGCATATCATCGCCACTGGCCATGCCATGAAAAAGGCGCGTACCCAGCGTGAGCAATAGCCATCTGCGAAGCCCGTGTTCACCCAAGTGATAAAAGCGGTCATCACCAACGCCATTGCGAACGACATGAGCAGCGCGAAAAGCTGCGGTGCGAATTTGGCGGGAATGCGCATTACGCCACCTTGCCTAACAGCAAATACTCCATAAGAGCCTTCTGCACGTGCAGCCTGTTTTGGCTACGACCGCCGCTGCGCGGCTTAACATTAGCTGCGCGAATGTTAGTCTCCGCCGAAATCGTTTGCATGGAAGGTGCGCGTGTCATTGCACTTTCCCCAGCAATAGGTATTCCATAAGAGCTTTCTGTACATGCAAACGATTTTCAGCTTCATCCCATACCACGGATTGCGCACCGTCGATTACGCCAGCGGACACTTCTTCACCGCGATGGGCAGGCAAACAGTGCATAAACAACGCGTCTTTGGCTGCGACGCGCATCATGTCTTCATCGACTTGCCAGTCGGCAAAATCTTTCATGCGTTCTTCGTTTTCGGCTTCCCAGCCCATCGAAGTCCACACGTCGGTGGTGACTAAATCCGCGTCTTTGGCGGCTTCCATCGGGTCTTTGAATTCTTCGTAATGCTCGTGACCGTATAAGCCCGCGCGTTCGGGTTCAACTTCATAACCGGGCGGGGTGGAAACGTGTACGTTGAAGTCCAAAATTTCCGCCGCTTGCAGCCAGGTGTTGCACATATTGTTCGAGTCGCCTATCCATGCCACGGTCTTGCCTTTGATGCTGCCGCGCTGCTCGATATAGGTGTAGATGTCCGCCAGAATTTGGCAGGGATGATATTCGTTAGTCAGGCCATTGATGACCGGCACGCGCGAGTGCGCGGCGAAGCGTTCGATGATGGATTGCTCGAAAGTTCGTATCATCACCAGGTCGGACATACGTGAAATCACTTGCCCAGCATCTTCCACGGGCTCGCCGCGACCGAGTTGCGAATCGCGTGTATTGAGATAAATTGCTGAGCCGCCAAGCTGCTGCATACCGGCTTCAAACGACAAGCGTGTACGGGTGCTGGCCTTCTCAAAAATCATCACCAGCGTGCGGTCAGTGAGCGGCCAGTATTGCTGATACGACTTGTATTTTTGTTTGATGATGCGGGTGCGCTCGAACAGATATTCCAGTTCGTCGCGGGATAAATCTTTGAACTGCAAAAAGTGCTTGACGGGTTTCACTACCATGATGCGTTACCGATTTAGAGCTGCAAAAATTCTTTGATAAGCGGACACAAACCGTCCACCAATTGTTGTGCTTCGGACTCGGACATAATCAGTGGCGGCAACAAACGAATCACATTGTCGGCGGTGACGTTAATCAGCAGTCCTTTTGCCAACGCCAGTTTGACCAAATCGCCGCACGGTTTAGTCAGTTCCACACCTATCATCAAGCCTTGTCCGCGCACTTCGAACACGCCCGCCACGCCATTTAATTGAGTGCGAAAAGCCTGTTGAATAAAGCGACCTAGCATGTCGGCGTGAGCCAATAAATTATCTGCTTCGATGACACTCAGCGTGGTGATGCCCGCTGTGCAAGCCAGCGGATTACCGCCGAAAGTTGAGCCGTGATTTCCCGCCGCAAATACTTTTGCCGCTTTGCCCGCCGTAAGACACGCGCCTATCGGCATCCCTGAACCCAAGCCTTTTGCCAGCGTCATTACGTCGGGCAAAATCCCCGCGTGTTGATGCGCAAACCACTTGCCAGTGCGACCGATGCCGCACTGCACTTCGTCCAGCATCAGCAGCCAATTCTGTTCGTCGCAAATACCGCGCAGTTGTTGCAGATATTCGATGTCCAAAGTGCGGATGCCGCCTTCGCCTTGAATCGGTTCGACTAACACCGCAACGACATTACTGTTGTTGGCAGCGACTTGGCGTACCGCGTCTAAATCGTTGTAAGGCACGCGCACAAAGCCCGTCACTAATGGCTCAAAGCCGACTTGCACTTTGCGATTTCCCGTTGCCGAAAGTGTCGCCAACGTCCGTCCATGAAAGGCTTTTTCCATCACGATGATGCAGGGATTGGTGATGTCGCGTTGATGGCCGAACATACGCGCCAACTTAATCGCCGCTTCGTTGGCTTCGCAACCAGAGTTGCTGAAAAACACCTCTTCCATGTGCGTTAATTCGCACAGCTTATCCGCCAATACTTCTTGCCCTGGCACTTGATAAACATTCGAGCAATGCATCAATTTACCGATTTGCGCGCTCATCGCTGCCGTCAATTTTGGATGCGCATGTCCCAGCGTATTAACCGCAATGCCAGATAAACCATCCAGATATTTTTTACCTTCGGTATCCCACAGCCACGCGCCTTGTCCGTGCGTAAAAGCGACGGGCAATCTGGCATAAGTGTTCATTACATGTGACATGGCAACTCCTCAAGGAAAAATTTTGCGGCTTAATTTTCTGGGTTCTGTAAAGCAAACAAGCCGACATTGCGGTCGGCTTGTTCTAACTGCATTCATCACGTTGCGTCATTTAACGACAGACACACAGCGTTGAGTTAAGCGGCGATTACGCCATTGCTTTAACCGCAGCAGACAAGCGGCTCTTATGGCGAGCAGCTTTGTTTTTGTGAATGATTTTCTTGTCAGCGATGCTGTCAACGGTACTCATCGAAGTTTGGTAAACGGCTGTTGCAGCGGCTTTGTCGCCCGCTTCAATTGCTTTGATAACCTTCTTGATTGCAGTACGCAGTTCAGAACGCAGGCTGCTGTTGTGAGCATTTTGTTTAACTGCTTGACGTGCGCGCTTGCGTGCTTGTGCTGTGTTTGCCATGTTGACCCCTTGAAATTGGCTTGCGATAAAAGGCGCGCATTATAGTGACTTCCCGTTGCTTTGCAAATTTTTTTACGTTTGCGGCGCGGCGTGAATCGCTGCAAGTGTCAATGCTATGATGCGCGGCTTTTTATTTCGCCCATCTCACGCAATGAATCTACTCAAATCCCTCGCTACGATTAGCGGTCTAACTTTAGTGTCGCGCATTTTGGCATTCGCGCGCGATGTGATTATTGCGGGGATGTTTGGCGCGGGTATCGCCAATGATGCTTATGTATTAGCCACGCGCTTGCCGAATTTATTGCGCCGCATGTTTGCCGAAGGCGCATTTTCGCAAGCCTTTGTGCCGATTTTTGGCGAATATAAACAGCGGCGCGGACACGACGAAACCAAGCTCTTGGTTGATCATGTGGTGACGATGTTGGCATTGGTGTTATTTATCGTCACGCTCATCGGCATCGTTGCCGCGCCCGTCATTATTTATCTCACCGCGCCAGGCTTTATTAAAGATCCCGCCAAGTTTGATTTGACGGTGCAGATGCTGCGCATTACCTCGCCGTATATTTTCTTTATCTCATTGGTGGCAGTGGCGGCGGGCATTCTCAATACTTACAACAAATTTTGGGTGCCCGCGTTTGCGCCTATTTTGCTCAACACTTGCTTAATCGGCGGCGCGCTATGGCTTACGCCGTATTTTGACGAGCCGATTATGGGCTTGGCGTGGGCGTGGTTTTTGGCGGGCGCGGTGCAACTTGCATTTCAACTCCCCTTTCTGAAAAAAATCGGCATGTTGCCAACGCTGCGTTTGAACTTCAAAGATGCGGGCATGTGGCGCGTCATCAAGCAAATGGGGCCCGCTTTGTTCGGCGTGTCGATTAGCCAAATCAGCTTAATTATCAACACCATCGTCGCATCATTTTTTGTCGTAGGTAGCGTGTCATGGCTGTATTACGCCGACCGTTTAATGGAGTTTCCATCAGGGCTATTGGGCGCGGCACTGGGCACAATTTTGTTGCCGTCTTTATCTAAATGTTTTGCCAGCGGCAACACCGTGGAGTATTCAAAATTGCTTGATTGGGGGCTGCGTTTAACCATGCTGCTCGCCTTGCCTGCCGCACTCGCCTTGGGTTTACTCGCCGTGCCGCTGCTGTCCACCTTTTTTCAGCGCGGCGCATTCAACGCGCACGACGTGGTGCAAACCAGTTACGCGTTAATCGGCTACAGCGTTGGCTTGCTGGGCATTTTGTTGGTGAAAATTCTCGCCCCTGCGTTTTACGCCAAGCAAGACATTAAAACCCCCGTCAAAATCGGCATTGTCACACTCATCATCACGCAATTATTAAATCTGTTATTCGTCAAAGGGATGGACTTAGACCACGCAGGTTTAGCCTTATCTATCGGACTCGGCGCGTGCTTTAACTCCGCGATTTTGTTTTATTTATTACGTTCACGCGGCATCTATCAGGCCGAAGCGGGCTGGCTAATGTTTATGCTAAAAATCGTGTGCGCCACAGTTTTAATGGGCATTGCCTTGTGGTTCGCTATGGGCAGCGCGCAAAGCTGGTTGGTCAGCAACGGCGGCTCGCGCATCATGCGTTTGAGTGGTTTAGTGGCGGTCGGCGTGGCGGTGTATTTCACGACTCTAGCGGTGCTGGGTTTTAGAGCCAAGGATTTTGCTAAACGCAGCGTGAACTAATCGAAGTGCAGAATAAAATAATTAGGCAGGAGTAAGGAGCGAGTAGTTTTGTAAGGCTGCGACTTGTCCAACGATTGCAAACGATGCGCATCCCCTAATAGATTTACTCGCTTGCACCGCGCTAAAAGCGATTGCGCCAGATGAAAATAAACCGCTATACTTTGCCCCTTCAAAATTTATCAGCCTTTATCGCAATCATGGGTAAGCACCTTAAAAACATTCTGCAAGGCATGAACCTAGCCCTCCAACTCCGCCCTGTTGCGCGCGACTATGTTATGCCTTCGCGAAACGGCTTTGCGCAAGACGCGCAAGCCTTACGCGGTGACTTTGGTGTAGTGGGCAACGATATGCGTACAGTATTGAAACGCGATGAGCCGTCACACTACCGCACACGTTAAATCACGCACGGGCGAGATGGTGTTGCAAGACCATCAAACCGACGCGCCTATGCTGCCCATTGCCAGTATTGAACGCTTGCATCAAATGCGCCCTGACAAAGTCGATTGGATATTTGAGCAAACTCAGCGCGAAGCAGAGTACCGTCGTCTTGAGCATCGCCGCACCAACTTATTTATTTTTATTGAGCGCATGGTCGGTATGTTATTCGCCTTGGCAATGGGCGTAATCGGTATTGTTGGCGGCTTATATGCAGCGATTCAAGGCCACGAATGGCTGGGTGGTATTGTCGCTACGGCCACCATTGGTACACTCGCAGGCAACTTTCTCATCCAGCATAAAAAATAATTGTGCTGTTTTGGCAGCGGCAGCGGAGAGAACCCAATTCCCCTGATACAACAGAGCTTACGCCCCAGCTTTAACTGTAGTGGTAAACCGCTAGTCGCGACCCAATTGGGCTTCTCCTTACCGTCTCTTCATTGTAAGAACCGCTGACCTTCAAATCAATCTGCGCCCAGTGGTGACGAAAAACGTCAGCTTTGTGGCGTGGCTGTGCTGGTGCGACACGCTTATAGCCTTGCAAGCCTTTTTGAGTTAATAAGTTATTTATTAAAATCAGTGTGTTGTATGTTTGGCACGCGCATTGCTTATAGACTGCCGACACAGCAACCCTGTGTTAATCCAAACGTTCTAGACGGATGGGTTAATCGAAACTTACTAGGAGCTTTACACATGAAAAACATTCAAAAAGGTTTTACTTTGATCGAATTGATGATCGTTGTTGCGATTATCGGTATTTTGGCTGCGATTGCGATTCCTGCTTACCAAGATTACATCGCTAAAGCTAAAGCTGCAGCGGGTTTGGCTGAAATTGCTTCAGCCAAAACACAGTACGAATTACTGGCATCAGATGGTGTTGTGCAAAACCTGACTACGACTAGTCCAGGCTATGTTGGTTTGCAAGCAACAACAGGTACTTGTACTAACACTGTGACAGCTACTGCTGCTGCTGGTACTGCGACAACTGCGGCACTGAAATGCACCTTTAACACGCCAGGCTCTTTGGGTGCCGGTGCTATCATTCAATTGGATCGTACAGCGGAAGGTTTGTATGTCTGCACTACAACTGGTTTCGCAAAAGCAACCTTTAAGCCAGTAGGTTGTGCTTAATAAATCAGCTTAAAGCAAGTGCTTTGCTTGTTTCAGACGATAGGTTTTCTTACTTAAAGTCAGTTTGATGCAGTACCTAAAGCCCCGCTAGTGATAGCGGGGCTTTTTGTTGCGCGCTGGCTTTAACAGACTTGCTTTGGGCTAATGCTGCGCCCCACGATATGTGTGATGTATGATGTATGATGTTTTTTCGTAAGGAGCGTTTAATGCGTACTACTTTAATGATTGAGGATGATGTGTTTGTCGCGGTAAAAGGGCTGGCCTTGGCGCAGCATCAAAGTATCGGCGCGGTGTTATCTGCCCTAGCGCGGCAATCTTTACGTCCAAATGTGGGCAGTGGCGGGGTGCGTAACGGTGTGCCTTTGTTGGTTTCTGCCCAAGGCAAAAGTGTCACCCCTGAAATCGTGAATCAATTACGCGACGAGTTGCTGTGATGCGCTATTTGTTGGATGTCAATGTACTTATTGCGCTAGTCGATCCCTCGCATGTTCAGCATGAGGCAGCGCATAGATGGTTTGCCGAGCAAGGTCAGCAGGCTTGGGCGACCTGCCCGTTAACCGAAAATGGCTTGCTGCGCATTGTCGGGAATTTACGTTATCCCAATTCGCCAGGCAGCCCTGCCGCTGTCGTGCCGTTAATGGTGGGGCTGCGTGCTTTGCCTGGACATGTCTTTTGGGCGGATAGTATTAGTTTGCTCGACACCGACAAGTTTGATTTAGAGCGATTGTTGAGTGCCAGCCAAGTGACGGATAGTTATTTACTTGCCTTAGCCATTGCAAACGGCGGGCAGTTGGCAACATTTGATTACCGCTTGGTCACAGCGGCGGTGCGTGACGGTGTAAATGGCTTGCATTTAATTAAAACCAAGCTGGATTGATAAATAGTTTGAGATTAACTTCGTACGTTATTGTTGGTAAATAATAAACTATGCCTTGATGGCGTGAAAAAAGCCCCGCTAGCAATCGCGGGGCTTTTACTTGTGTGAGGCTTTATTTTTGTGTCAACGCCCAGCCCACAATGGCTTGGATGCTGTCATCGCTGACTTTTGCAGGGGTAGCTGGCATCGGTACTTTACCGAATGAGCCTGCACCGCCGCTGCGTACTTTGGCGGCGAGCTTGGCTGCTGCATCCGCATCGCCCGCGTATTTTGCCGCGACTTCTGTCATGGCAGGTCCTACTGATTTTTTATTGACCATATGGCAGATGTTGCAGCCACTTTTTTTGAATAGGGCTTCACCTTCATCGGCTAACGCGCTAGCGCAAACAGCTAGCCCTAAAGTCATTGCAACAAGATAACGAGCTTGCATGGTATTTCTCCTTTGAGTGAAAAACTGCCTTGCAAGTTACGCGGTATCGTGGTGCGCGCTTTGACTTAAATCAAATAGTTTTCAGATTCCTACCCATTTTTGCGCGGCAGCATAGTCTGAAAAAACTTGGATGTCGGCATGGACGAATACGCGCGCAATCCACGCTTGCCAAGTCAGCCATTGGTCGTTGGTGACCACAGCGATTTTGCTGAAGTCGTAAGGGTGTTCTTGGCTGAAAAATTTGATTTCGTGCCATGCCACATCGGGGGTGTAGTCCAACATGCCGCGCAAATCAAAAATCAAATTAACTGCGCCAGCGGAGCTGAGCTGGTAGCGCGTGCTCTTCAAATTGCTGGAAGTCGGCTAAGGTAAATTCACCCATCACGGCGAGGTTAATTAGGCTGGGTGTTTGTTCGATGGTAATCATTTTTTATCTCACTAGCGGTGAACGAATTACAAGTGCGGCGCGAGATTGCGACGCAGATATTCATGGAAATGCAACATGCCGTCTTCAGTCGGCGATTGATACGGACCATGTTGCTCTAAGCCTTTTTCATACAGGGCTTTACGACCTTGGTGCATTTTCATACAGATGATGTCGTCTTCTACGGCGGTTTCGTGATACGCCTTTTGCTCGGCTTCGACGTAGTCGCGCTCGAACAGCGCGATTTCTTCGGGATAATAAAATTCCACGATGTTGCTGCATGACTCAGGGCCGCGCGGCACGATGGTGCTAATCACTAAAGTGTGCGGATACCACTCGACCATGATGTTGGGATAGTAGGTCAGCCAAATCGCGCCGTATTTAGGCAGCTTGCCACCGTACATGCGCAACACTTGCTCTTGCCAACGACCATAAATCGGGCTGCCGACGCGGCGTAAGGCGTTGTTGATGCCCACGGTTTGCACGCTGTATTGCTCGCCAAATTCCCATTTCAAATCGTCGCAATCGACAAAGTTGCCTAAGCCGGGATGAAAAGGGACGACGTGGTAATCCTCTAAATACACCTCGATGAAGGTCTTCCAGTTGAACGCGTATTCATCGACTTCGACGCGATCGAGCATGTAGCCCGAAAAATCTAAATCTTTCATCACGCCGATTTTGGACAAATCTTGAGTGACATCGCGCGCGCCGTTAAACAGCAAACCGTTCCAGTTTTGCAGCGGTGATTTACCCAGATGCAAACAGGGGTTTTGCGGGAAATGTGGCGCGCCCATGAGTTCGCCAGTGGTCTTGTAAGTCCAGCGGTGTAAGGGGCAGACGATGTTCTTGGCAGTGCCGCGACCTTCTAACATGGTGGCTTGACGATGGCGGCAAATGTTGGACAGCAGCTCTACCCCGTTGGCGTTGCGCACTAACATTTGCGCGTCACCATCCAGCACCTGATAGTCGCCCAAATTTGGCACCATCAATTCGTGTCCGACGTAATTGGGACCTTGCGCAAATAGCGCGCGTTGCTCGACCGCCTGTATGCGCGGGTCGAAATACCAGCTCATCGGCGGTGCGATAGGGGTGTCAGTGAGGTGCTGCGGTTTTGCGATGTCGGACATAACTTAGTAGTTTGAAATACCAAGGTGAAAAGGGCGCGGATTTTCCCTTAAAAGCGGTTTAGGGGCAACTGTTGTGCGCGAGCGGTGCTGCGCGGGCGATTTAAGCCTGTGGTAGAGGGAATAATTCGGTAAGATTCAGTCCGCGCGCGCAGATGACGCGCTTTTTTAATGTCCTCGACTCCAGCCCTATGAAAATTCACGAATATCAAGGTAAAGAAATTCTGCGTCAATTCGCTGTGCCAACTCCGCGCGGGGTGGCGTGTTTTAGCGTGGCAGAAGCCGTTGCTGCCGCACAACAGTTAGGCGGCAGCGTGTGGGTGGTCAAGGCGCAAATCCACGCGGGCGGACGCGGCAAAGGCGGCGGTGTGAAAGTGGCAAAATCTTTAGACGAGGTGCGCAGCGCGGCGCAGCAAATTTTAGGCATGCACTTAGTCACGCATCAGACGGGCAAAGACGGGCAAGTGGTGCGTCGTTTGCTGATTGAAGAGGGCGCGGCGATTGCCAAAGAGTTTTATTTGGGCATGGTTATCGACCGCAGTGCGCAGCGCGTGGCGTTGTTGGCATCTTCCGAAGGCGGCATGGAAATTGAAGAAGTCGCCGCGCATCACCCTGAAAAAATTCATAAGTTGTGGATAGATCCTGCGGCGGGTTTACAGGCTGAGGATGCTGCGCATATCGCCCAAAAAATTGGCTTGCCCGATGCGGCGATTGCCGAGACGGTGCAGGTGTTGCAAGGGTTGTATCAGGCATTTGTGCAGAAGGACGCGATGCTGGCGGAAATCAATCCGCTGGTGTTGACCGCTGACAATCGCGTCATTGCTTTGGATGCCAAATTTAATTTTGATAGTAATGCGCTGTATCGCCATCCTGAAATCGTCGCCTATCGCGATTTGGATGAAGAAGATGCGGCGGAAATCGAAGCCTCGAAATTTGACCTGAGCTACATTTCGTTGGATGGTGATATTGGCTGTTTGGTGAACGGCGCGGGTTTGGCGATGGCGACTATGGACATTATTAAATTGTATGGCGGTAATCCTGCCAATTTCCTGGATGTGGGCGGCGGCGCGAGCAAAGAAAAAGTCACTGAAGCCTTCAAGCTGATGTTGAAAAATCCCAATCTCAAAGCGATTTTGGTGAACATTTTTGGCGGCATTATGAAGTGCGACGTGATAGCTGAAGGTGTGATTGCGGCAGCGCGTGAAGTGCATTTAAGCGTGCCGCTGGTGGTGCGCTTAGAAGGCACGAATGTGGAGCTAGGTAAAAAGATTTTGGCTGAATCGGGCTTGCCGATTATTTCAGGTAACGACATGGCAGATGCGGCGCAAAAGGTTGTTGCTGCGGCCGCGAAAGGAAACTAGAAATGGCGATTTTGATTGATAAAAATACCCGCGTGATGACGCAAGGCATGACGGGAAAAGTGGGGCAATTTCATACGCAAAATTGCATTGCCTACGCGAATGGCAAAAATTGCTTTGTCGCGGGCGTGACTCCGAAAAAAGGGGGGCAAAATTTTGCAGGTGTGCCGATTTACGACAGCGTGCTGGAAGCTAAACAACAAACTGGCGCGACGGTGTCGGTGATTTATGTGCCGCCGCCGTTTGCTGCTGCCGCGATTGATGAAGCGGTCGAGGCGGGACTGGAGTTGGTGATTTGCATCACCGAAGGCATTCCCGTTCACGATATGATTAAAACGCGTTACAAAATGCAAGGCAAAAGTACGCTGTTAATCGGTCCGAATTGTCCGGGTTTGATTACGCCCGATGAACTAAAAATCGGCATTATGCCGGGGCATATTCATCGCAAAGGTCGCATCGGTGTGGTGTCGCGTTCGGGCACTTTGACTTATGAAGCGGTTGGGCAACTGAGCGCGCTGGGCTTGGGACAATCATCTTGCGTCGGCATAGGCGGTGATCCTATCAATGGGCTGAAACATCTGGATGTGTTGAAGTTATTTAACGACGATCCTGAAACCGATGCGGTCATTATGGTTGGTGAAATCGGCGGCAACGACGAAGAAGAATGTGCACGCTGGATTAAGCAAAATATGCGTAAACCCGTGGTCGGATTTATTGCCGGTGTGACTGCACCAGAAGGTAAGCGCATGGGACATGCAGGTGCGATTATTTCGGGTGGGCAAGGCGGCGCGGATACCAAACTTGCGGTGATGGAAGAATGCGGCATTCATATCACGCGTAATCCCGCTGAAATGGGACGCGTGATGCAGCAAGTTTTACAAGGTTAATTTTTCCGCAGATTCATACAGATTAAAAACATTTAGCAGCGGTTTTTAATCTGTGTAACTCTGCGTAATCTGTGGAGAGTATTTTTAGGAGTGAGTGTGATGATGGAAATGTTTTTAACCAGTTCGTTTTGGGTCGATGTACTCAAAATTATTATGATTGACTTGCTGTTAAGCGGCGACAACGCGGTGGTGATTGCGCTGGCGTGCCGCAATTTACCTGCGGAGCAACGTAGAAAAGGCATTCTGTTTGGTGTGGGCGGGGCGATTGTGTTACGCATCGTGCTGACATTTTTTGCCGTGGGGATGCTCTCGCTGCCTTATCTCAAACTGGTTGGCGCGTGCTTGTTGATTTGGATAGGCGTGAAGTTGTTGTTGCCCGAAGATGCGCATGGCGAAGACAGCATCAAAGCGGAAACCAAGCTGTTTGCGGCGGTAAAAACTATCATCATCGCCGACTTTGTGATGAGCTTGGATAACGTGCTGGGTGTGGCAGCGGCGGCGAAAGGCAACACCTTTTTACTGGTGTTCGGTTTGCTGATTAGCATTCCGCTGATTGCCTGGAGCAGCCAATTAGTACTGAAACTAATCGACCGTTTCCCCGTCGTGATTTTTGCGGGCGGGGCGTTGTTAGGCTATGTGGCGGGTGAAATGTTGGTGAGCGAAGCTATTTTCAAACCCGTGTTGGAAACGCATCATTATTTACATTATGTCGTGCCAGTCGTGTGCGCGGTGCTGGTGCTGGTGTTAGGACGTTGGATGGCGAGCAAAAAATCGACCGAAAAAAGCGTGGTCGATTTGTTAGATGCCAAAGTTGATAGCAAACATTCGGAGCAATAAGATGAAAATTTTAATTCCTGTTGATGGTTCTGAAGCCGCAAATCGCGCGGTTGATTATGTGATTAACAGTGCGGCTTGGTTGCGTGAGCCCGCGCAAATTTATGTGCTTAATGTGCAATGGAAGTTGGCGATGGGTAACGTGAAGTTATTTATCAGCCAAACCACGGTGGACGATTACTACCGCGAGCAAGGTCTCGCACAGTTAGCCGCCGCGCGTGCCAAGTTAGATGCTGCGCAACTTGCTTATGAATATCACATCAGCGTGGGCGCGCCAGCGGAGGCGATTGTGCAGTACGCAGATGCGCACCAAATTGAGCAAATTGTGATGTGTAAACAGGGACAAACTGGTTTGCAATCTATGCTGCTGGGGTCGGTGGCGAGTCAGGTGGTGCAGTTGTCGAGCTGTCCCGTTTTGGTTTTGCCTTAATGCCAAAAACATCCAATATATCTAGATAATTTCTAGAGCAATCAAAGGCTTTCTGGTTAATTTAACTAAAATACATTAGTATTGGACGCAATTAGCGAATTGGAGCGGCAATGAGCATCACAACATGGTGGAAAAAAGATGGCTTTATCGGCTTACTGCTAGCTTTGGTATTGTTGCTGCTGTCAGGCAGTGATTTGATCCAGAGCTTGGAACGTAAGGCGTATGACTTCGGCGTGCAGTCAGCCAGTCGTGTGCCTAGCGATAAAATTGCGGTGATTGCGATTGATGAAGAAAGTATTGCCAATCTAGGGCGTTGGCCTTGGCCGCGTGAAATTCACGCCAAGATGCTCGATACCTTAAGTGCGGGTCACGCCAAGGTTATTGCTTACACCGCTTTTTTCTTTGAGCCTCAGGTGGATGCGGGGCTTGCCTATATTTATAAAATTGCAGACTTGGCGGCGAATTCATCGCTGCATCAAAGCCCCGACGCAGATAAATTAAACACCTTGCTATTGGAGGCGATGAGCAGCCTTAATAACGATGCAAAGTTGAGTGCCAGTTTGGAGCGCGCCAACAATACTTTGCTGGCGATGTTTTTGAATCCAGGTGAGGCGCAAGGCAACCCAGACCAGGCCTTGCCCGATTATGTACAGAGTAATGCTTTGAGTAATGTGCAGATTGTCGGCGGTGCAGATGCGCTACCGCGCGCTACCAATAAAGTATTTGCGCCAATTGCACCTTTAGGCTCTAAGGCTCTTGCAATGGGGCATTTGAATAGCTTCCCTGATGCCGATGGAGCAGTACGGAGCGAGGCTTTGGTGGTGAGTTACTACGATCAATACTATCCTTCTTTAGCGTTGATGTTAGCGGCGAAAAGTTTGAATTTGGCGGCGAAAGATATTCAAGTCAATTTGGGCGAAGGCGTGCGCATAGGGAATTTGAAAGTGGCGACCGACGCGCAAATGCAAATGCATAGTTTTTTCTATGCCAACCGAGCAGGCAAGCCCGCCTTTAGTGTCGATTCTTTTTATGATGTGTATTCAGGGAAGATTCCAGCCGAAAAATATAAAGACAAAATTGTTTTGATTGGAGCGACGGCAACTGGATTAGGCACTTTACAAGTTACGCCGACCTCATCCGACATGGCTCCCGTGCTGATTTTGGCGCACTCAGTGTCTAGTATTTTGCAAGGCGACTATTTTGTGATGCCCGCTTGGACTAGCTTGGTTGAGCTAGGTGTTTTTCTGTTAGTGGCGTTGTATTTGATTGTGTTGTTGCCGCGCTTAAAAGCCGCCATGGCGGCGGGTGTGACGGCGGCAATTTTCACCCTTTTGCTGGCGGCGCATTTTGTGTTGATGACTACGCAACTGCTTTGGTTACAGCTGATGTTGCCAGCGGTGCTGCTGCTGGTTGGACATTTGTTGTTAACGACCAAACGATATTTGCTCACTGAAAAAGGTAAACAAAAATCAGATGCGGATTCGGCTGAAAGTAACCGCATGTTGGGCTTGGCATTTCAGGGGCAAGGTCAGCTAGATATGGCTTTTGACAAACTGCGCAAAGTGCCGCTGGATGCCAGCTTGATGGAGGTTTTGTATAACTTGGGTTTAGATTTTGAGCGCAAGCGTCAATTCAATAAAGCCGAGTCGGTGTTCAAATACATGGGCGAATTTAATCCTAAATTTCGTGATTTGCCGCAACGTTTACATCAAGCGCGTGAAATGGCAGAAACAATTATTTTGGGAAATAGTACTGGACGGACTAACGCGAGTAGTTTGGTATTGGGCAAGTCTGGTATGTCTAAGCCGATGTTGGGGCGTTACGAGATTGAAAAAGAGTTGGGCAAGGGTGCGATGGGCGTGGTGTATTTCGGTCGCGACCCAAAAATTGGCCGCACCGTAGCGATTAAAACCGTCGCACTTTCACAAGAGTTTGAGGCGGATGAGTTGCAAGAAGTGAAAGAGCGTTTCTTCCGTGAAGCGGAAACCGCAGGGCGACTCAATCACCCGAATATCGTGTCAATTTACGATGCGGGTGAAGAGCATGATTTGGCGTATATCGCGATGGAGTTTTTGAAGGGTAAAGATTTAGTCCCTTATACCAAGTCAGATAATTTATTACCGCTCACAACGGTCATAAATATTGTCGTAAAAGTTGCCGATGCTTTGGATTACGCGCATAAACAAAACGTGGTTCATCGCGATATTAAACCCGCCAACATTATGTATGACCCTGAGTCTGATACGCCCAAAGTGACGGATTTTGGTATCGCGCGTATCACGGACTCAAGTCGAACTAAAACGGGGATGGTGTTGGGCACGCCTTCTTTTATGTCGCCTGAACAACTGGCGGGTAAGAAAATTTCGGGCTCGTCTGATTTGTTCTCTTTAGGCGCAACGTTGTATCAATTAGCCTCTGGGAAGCTGCCTTTTGAAGGTGACTCAATGGCGCAATTGATGTATCGAATTGCTAACGAAGCACCGACCGATATTCGTAGCATTAAGCCAAACTTGCCTGAGTGTCTAGTGTTGGTTATTAACAAAATGTTGGCTAAGCAAATTGAAAGTCGTTATGACAATGGTGCGCAGATTGCGGAGCAATTGCGTGCTTGTCTGAGTAGTTTGAAATCTAATAACTAAATTTGAAAGACTGAACAATGAATACAATGCAAGCCCTAAAAATTGTGAGCAAAACCCATCCAGGTATGGTGCGTTCTCATAATGAAGACAGCGTAAGCGTGGATGCGGGAGCTGGCTTGGTCGTTTTGGCGGACGGCATGGGCGGGTATAACGCGGGAGAGGTGGCGAGTGGCATTGCAATTTCAGTGACAACCACAGAAATTGCGCGTCGTTTGAAGCTTGAGTCAGCCGCTGCAAAAACTGATAAAAGTGCGCAAGATAACGCCGTCATTTTGTTGCGCAATAACATTCAAAAAGCCAACAGTTCCATTTATCACGCCTCGCAAAGCCAGCCCCAATATGCGGGTATGGGGACGACTATTGTGGCGGGATTGTTTTACGACAATCGCGTTGCGGTAGCGCATATTGGTGATTCGCGCATGTACCGCCTGCGCGGCGGAAAACTCACAGCGGTCACGCGCGATCATTCTTTGTTGCAAGAGCAAATTGATAGCGGTCTGATTAGCGTGGCAGACGCACGCTTTTCTAAGAATAAAAATTTAGTGACACGTGCGGTGGGAATCGATCCCGCTGTTGAGCCTGAAATACATGTTTATCCAGTGCAAATCGGCGATGTGTATTTGCTCTGTTCGGATGGGCTCAATGACATGGTGGAAGATGCTGATATTGAATCGGCTGTCTATGCGATGCAAGCTAATTTGCCGCTTGCTGCCGAGCAGCTAATTCAAATGGCCAATGACAATGGTGGGCGCGACAATGTGTCGGTCATCTTAGTGAAAATTACCGCAGACTTTGCTGAGCCAAAATCTTGGTGGGCAAAGTTTTTGAATGTCGTTAAAAAATAATTTGTGTAAGGAGTGATGTGATGGCAGCGAAACTGATATTGAGTATAGATGGCGTGCAAGTTAAGGAGTATCCCTTAGTGAAAGAGCGCATCACTATCGGACGAAAATCGAGCAATGATATTGTTATCGACAACCTAGGCGTAAGTGGTGAACACGCAGCTATTGTAACGATTTTGCAAGACTCATTTTTAGAAGATTTGGACAGTACCAATGGTCTGAATGTGAATGGCGTACCCGCTAAGAAACATTTTTTACAAAATAGCGATGAAATTGAAATTGGTAAGCACACCTTGAAATATGTGACTGATCAGCTCAGTCAAACGACCGCCGAAGACTTTGAAAAAACGATGGTGCTGCGCGGGCCAGTTAAGCAAGTCGCCCCCGTTATTGAGGTGGCCGACCATACGTCAACTTTGGTACAAACACATGTGTTGAGTGCCGATAAAGCCCGTTCTATAACGGCGGATATTACCGACAAACTTGCGCCCCCCGCTCTGCCGCAAGCTGCTGTGGTGCAGATTTTGACGGGACCTAATGCGGGTAAGGAATTGGAGCTGCTTAAAAATCTCACTACCTTGGGGAAACCTGGGGTGCAAGTTGCCGTATTAGCACGCCGCCCTAGTGGTTACTTTATTACTTATGTTGAGGGCAGTACCTTCCCTTCGGTGAATGGGCAGTTACTAAATGACCAGCCGCGCCAGTTGAGTGATCACGATGTGATTGAATTGGCGGGCGTGAAAATGGAGTTTTTCTTGAAGGCTTAATTGCCAGCAGAGCAATAGCTAATGAGTGATTTTCGATGGCTTAATAGAATGACGCTAAGTTGAAAAAACATGCTGTTTTAATTGGATTGGGCTTGCTGCTGGCGTTGTTATTCGTCGGTAATGCAGCCCATTTTTATCGCCTGAGTTTTGTCGATCGCTTATCTGCGGTGCTGTATGACTATCAATTACGCTTAACCATGCCGCGCACGCTCGATCAGCGCATTGTAATACTCGATATCAATGAAAAAAGCCTGAAAGAAGAAGGTCGTTGGCCTTGGAGTCGTGATCGTTTGGCGGTGTTAATGGACCAGTTGTTTAATCACTACGAGGTTGCGGTGGTGGGCTTCGACGTGGTGTTCGCCGAGCCTGACAATAGCTCAGGTTTGCAGGTTTTGGAGCGACTCGCGGCGGTTGAGTTAAAGTCTGATAACACGTATCAGGCTGCGTTCAATGAGCTTAAGCCACAACTTCAATACGATAATTTATTTGCAGAGAAAATTAACAATCGTCAGGTCGTGTTGGGGTATTACTTTACTAGTCAGCAAGATAAAAATGTATCGGGAGTACTGCCCGCCCCTTTATTTATTAAAGGACAGTTGCGTAGCAAGCCAGCAGGAATGACCTCGTGGAACGGATATGGTGCGAACTTGCCGCTGTTGCAAGCTGCTGCCGCGCGTGCGGGACACTTTAATCCACGTATCGACCAAGATGGTGTGGTGCGACGTGTGCCGATGCTGGTTGAGTATGAGGGGGCGTATTACGCCTCCTTGTCGTTGGCTATGGTGCAGTCCTTGCTGGGCGACGCGCCCGTTAAGCTAGGCTACGCTGAAGGTAAAAATCAGGACTATTCAGGTTTGGAATGGTTGGAGTTGGGAACGGGGGCGCAATCGCTCAAAATCCCTGTGGACCAAGAAGTTGCTGCGCTGGTTCCCTATCGCGGCAAACAAGGTAGCTTTCCATATGTGTCAATTGCCGATGTGTTGCACGGGCGTGCTGATGTGGCGCAGCTGAAAAATAAAATTGTGTTAATTGGAACAACTGCGCCTGGCTTGATGGATATGCGTTCCACGCCTGTTGCGGAAGTGTATGCGGGAGTCGAGGTGCACGCCAATATGATTGCGGGCATGTTGGATCAAAACTTGAAGCAACAACCTGCTTACATGCTAGGTGCCGAAGTGTTGTGGTTGGTATTGCTCGGTTTGAGCCTGAGTTTATTGTTACCTTGGTTGAGCCCGGTACGCGCAATTTTGGTTTCTGTTGCCGCTTTTGCATTGAGCTTAGGCTTAAGTATGGCGGCATGGCAGTACGGCGATTTGGTGATGCCCGTTGCGAATAGTTTGCTGATGATTGTGGCTGTTTTTGCGCTGAATATGTCGTTCGGTTATTTTCTTGAATCGCGCACTAAGCGACAAATTACAGGATTGTTTGGGCAGTATGTGCCGAGTGAATTAGTCGATGAGATGAGTAAAAATCCAGCCAGCGTTTCGATGCGCGGTGAGAGTCGAGAGATGTCGATATTGTTTTCTGATGTGCGAGGTTTTACCAGTATTTCAGAAGGTTTAGAGCCTAAAGAATTGTCGCTGTTGATGAATGAGTTTCTTTCGCCTTTATCGCGCGTGGTTTATAAACATCGCGGCACCATAGATAAATATATGGGTGATTGCATTATGGCATTTTGGGGTGCGCCGCTGAATGATGCGCAACATGCGCGACATGCCATTTTGGCGGGCTTGGAAATGCAAGCTAAGTTAGATGAATTACGCCCACAATTTTTAGCGCGTGGTTGGCCTGAAATTAAAGTCGGTGTGGGTGTGAATACAGGTCAGGTGAGTGTTGGAAATATGGGCTCGGATGTGCGCGTGGCTTATACCGTGATGGGTGACGAGGTAAACTTGGCTTCGCGTTTGGAAGGGATTACGAAACAATATGGCGTTGGCTTTATCGTCGGTGAAAATACTCGCAATGCCGCCAATGATTTTGTGTATCGTGAACTTGATTATGTGTGCGTCAAGGGTAAAGATAAGCCGATTGCAATTTATGAGCCGCTCGGTTTAGTTGGAGCCGTGAGTGAAGCAACGCTGGCCGAATTAAAAGTGTTCCAAGAAATGCGTCGTTGTTATCGCAAGCAAGATTGGGATCAAGCCGAATTGCAGTTAATGAATTTGCAGCGATTATCAGCAGATACCGAGTTGTATAAAATCTATGCGCAACGCGTTGCACATTTCCGTAAGCAGCCGCCTGATATTGGATGGGATGGCGTGTATGTGTTCGAGAGCAAATAACTAAAGCGAGAAAATAATGAAATTTCGTGTGTTGGGATGTAGCGGCGGAATCGGTGGCAATTTGCACACCACCTCATTCTTGCTCGACAACGATGTGTTGATTGATGCAGGCACAGGTGTGAGCGAGTTAAGCCTGACCGAATTAAGCATGGTTGATCATATCTTTATTACCCACTCGCATTTGGATCACATTGCGTGCATTCCGCTGCTGGTTGATAGCGTGGGTTTTATGCGCGCGCAACCGATTACGATTTACGCGCTGGCAGAAACGATAGATGCGCTGAAACAGCATATTTTTAACTGGAAAATTTGGCCTGACTTTAGCGAAATTCCGAGTGCGCAACAGCCATTCATGCGCTACCAAGAAATAGCGGTAGGTGAAAAAATTGTCTTGCAAGGTCGTGTGATTACCGCCTTACCTGCTAATCATGTTGTTCCCGCAGTCGGTTATCACTTCGATAGTGGTCTGGCGAGTTTAGTCTTTAGTGGTGATACCACCAGTAATGATGCTTTGTGGCAGGTGGTTAATAAAATTCAAAATTTGCGGCACATGATTATTGAGACGGCTTTCTCAAATAGTGAACGTGAATTAGCGATTTTATCCAAGCATCTGTGTCCGAGTTTGCTGGTTGAAGAGCTGGCTAAATTTACGGGGCAGGCGGATATTTATATTACTCATTTGAAGCCCGGTGAAATGGAGCTGATTATGCGCGAGATTGATAGCACCACCACGCGCCAGCATCCTAAGATGTTATTCAATAATCAGGTGTTTGAGTTTTAGCCATGGATAACGCACTCGACATTAAAGTGTTAGCCAGTTTAGAGCCGATAGCCGCCTTTAGTGCAACGCGTCTGCGCGAGTTGCTCGACTATTGCCACACCGAAACTATTGCTAGCGGCGTGAATCCATTTGCGAACAATAGTTTGCAGGGACAGTCCGTATATTTAATTGCGGGCGAATTAGAGTTGCAATATCAAGATGGTAATCGTGTACGGGTGAGTGCGCAGTCCGAATGGGCGAAACATCCTTTAGGTAAACGTCAGCCCGAAATTGTTGCGGCGCAGGCGTTGTGCGACAGCCAGTTGTTGCGTATCGACGATGAGTTGTTAGACCGTATGCTGACGTGGGATCAAGTTTCTACCCATGCGCTACATCCTGATGCCCCTGAAAATTTTGCCCGTGAGGATTTGGAAAGTCGGCGCGCTTTTGGTTCGACGATGTTTAGCGCAGAAAATTTACAACATGGTCCGTTTGCACATTTACCCGCCGCCAACATTGGTGAGCTGATTAAGTGCATTGAGACGATGGTGGTGTGGAGTGATGATGTCATCGTGCGTGAAGGCGATGCGGGTGAGTATTACTATTTGATTGATACAGGGCATGCTGTTGTCACGCGTCAGGTCGGTGGCGTGGAGTTGCAATTGGCTGAGCTGCAAGCTGGAGATGTGTTCGGTGAGGAGGCGTTGATTTCGGATGCCAAGCGCAATGCCACTGTGACGATGAAAAGCAATGGTGTGTTACTGCGTTTAGGGCGCGTCGATTTTCTACATTTGCTACAAGAACCGCTGTTGCATCATGTGGATTTTGCTCATGCGCAGCAAGCTGTGCGTGAGGGCGCATTATGGTTGGATGTGCGTCACCCACCTGAGTATCGTTACGATCGTTTGGCGGGTGCGTTAAATGTGCCTTTGAACGATATTCGTAATGCGATTGGCGTATTGGATTACGCTAAAAAATATATCGCGTATTGTCAAAGTGGGCGGCGTAGTGCGGCGGCGGCATTTATCTTGGCGCAAGCGGGCTATGAAGTGCAGGTGTTAGAGGGTGGTTTGTGGGCGGTGCCCCATACGCAACAATAATTGTTTACAAGGAATCAATAATGACAACAGCAGCGGCCGCAGGTAATCAACTTCAATTTACCAAAGAACTTAATCAGGTAATCAACCGCGTTCATTCCGCCTCCAACATTGATGAAATCATGTTGGAGGTGAGTCGCGATGTTTGCACTTTGCTCAATGCGGATCGGCTGACGATTTATGTGGTAGGTGAAGATGGCTCGTCATTGGTGTCTAAGGTTAAAACAGGTTTGAATTCGTTTAAGGATTTGAAGTTACCGATTGCGGAGCAAAGTGTCGCCGGCTTTGTTGGTGTGCATAAAAAAGTGGTCAACATCAAAGACGTTTACGACGCAGAAGAGTTGAATCGGCTGAGTCCGCAATTACGCTTCTTAAAAGAAGTGGACACCCGCACGGGTTACCGCACCAAGCAAATGCTGGTCGTTCCTATCATTGATGTGGATAGTAATTTGGTGGGGGTCATTCAGGTCATCAACAACAAGTCGGGTGAGAGTTTTTCCGCCATGGTTGAGGCGGGTGCGCAAGAGTTAGCGCAAAGCATGGCGTTGTCTTTGCGTCAGCGACAAAACATCCATGTGGTGAAAAGTAAGTACGATTTTCTGGTGAGTAATGCGGTGTTGTCGTCGGCGGAACTCGAACTGGCCAATCGTACTGCACGTCGCAAAGGCGTAGATGTTGAAGAAGTCCTAATTGATGAGTTTCAAGTTTCGGTAGAGATGCTGGGTAAAGCACTCGCTGAGTTTTTTGGTGTGGCCTACGAGCCGTTCAAAGCTGACCGCATCAAGCCTAATGATTTATTGCGTAACTTAAAGCGTGAATATGTAGCGAGCAGTCATTGGATTCCCGTAGAAGAAAATCAAGATGGGCTGATGATTGTCACCACGGATCCCGAGCGGATTCAGTCTTCTCGTGTCGTCAATAACATTTTTTCACGCCATCGTTTAGTTTATAAAGTCTGTACCAATCGTGAGTTTGCCCAAACGCTCGCGGCATTTTACGGCGGCGGTAGCTCGGCAAATGCCGACGGCACGGGAGCATTTGCTGCGGATGAAAGCTCTATGGATGACTTGCTTTCTAGCCTAGGCGAGGAGGATGAAGAAGGCGCGATGGTCACCAGCGATGATGTTAGCGCGGCGGCCGATAACGAGCTTGTGAAACTGGTTAATAAGGTGATTGTTGATGCCTATCGTATGGGGGCTTCGGACATTCATATCGAGCCACAGCCAGGCAAAGCCAAGACACAAATTCGCGTGCGTAAAGATGGTTCATTGCTTAACTATATTGAGGTGCCAGCGACCTACCGAAATGCTTTAGTGACGCGCTTAAAAATCATGTGCGATTTGGATATTTCGGAGAAACGCAAACCGCAAGATGGCAAAATTAAATTTAAGAAATATGGTCCGCTCGACATTGAATTGCGTGTGGCGACTATCCCCTCGCAAGGCGGTGTAGAGGACGTGGTGATGCGTATTTTAGCTTCGGGTGAGCCGTTGCCCTTGGAAAAAATGGGCTTCTCAAAACGCAACAACGAGCTGGTTCAATCGACCATCAGCAAACCGTATGGCTTGTTCTTTGTGTGCGGACCAACGGGTTCGGGTAAAACCACCACGCTGCATTCCATTTTGAAATATATCAACAAGCCAGAAACAAAAATCTGGACAGCAGAAGATCCTGTCGAAATTACCCAAAAAGGCTTACGCCAAGTACAAATTAACAAGAAGGCTGGCTTGGATTTTGCCACCATTATGCGGGCATTTTTGCGTGCGGATCCTGACGTGATTATGGTCGGTGAAATGCGCGATAAAGAAACGGTGTCGATTGGTATTGAAGCCTCCCTGACAGGGCATTTGGTGTTTGCGACCTTGCATACCAACAGCGCGCCAGAGTCGATTATTCGCTTGCTAGATATGGGTATGGATCCGTTTAACTTCGCGGATGCCTTGTTAGGGATTTTGGCGCAGCGTTTGGCGAAGCGTTTGTGTGGCGATTGCAAAACCTCGCATGTCGCTAGTGCTGATGAAATCAAAGCCTTGCTAACTGAATACAGCACCGAATTGGCTAACACCACCTCGTGGAAAAAAGATCCGAATGCGGGCATGAAAGCCTTGTATGCGGAGTGGGTCAAAATGTTTGGTGATGACAAAGGGCAAATAAATCTGTTTACGCCAGTGGGCTGCGAAAAATGTGGCGGTACAGGTTATCGTGGACGCGTTGGTTTGCATGAATTACTCATTGGTTCAGATTTGGTTAAAAAAGGCATACAAGAACACGCTCGCGTGGCGGAATTGCTGGCATTGGCCTTGGAAGAAGGAATGCGTACTTTGAAGCAAGACGGTATGGAAAAAGTCTTGCAAGGCATCACTGATATGCATCAAGTGCGCTCGGTATGTATCAAATAAATCCCTTGCAGGGAATGGAAACTCCGTATGAATGCGTCTGATAAATTACGTATTCGCCTGAAAGAGCTGAATGAAATCGGTGCGGCTTTATCTGCGCAACACGATATTAGCGGCTTATTGGAGATGATTTTGAAAGCCGCCATGCGGGTCACGCATGCCGACGCAGGTACTTTATATTTGCATGATGACGAGGCGCATTTGCTGCGCTTTGAAATTCTACGCAACGACAGCTTACAAATTGCGATGGGCGGTTTAACGGGCGAGCCGATTCGCTATGCACCGATTGCTTTATATGATGCGGCGGGTCATGCAAATCATGCCATGGTGGTGAGTTATGCCGCTCTGACGGGCGAGACGGTGAATGTTGCGGATGCTTATCAGACGGCGGGTTACGATTTTTCAGGTACACAAGCCTTCGATGCCAAAACGGGCTATCGCTCGCAATCATTTTTAGCCGTGCCGATGCGCAATCATCAGGCCGAGATTATCGGTGTGTTGCAACTCATCAATGCAACGTGTCCTGCTACCCAAGGGATTGTGGCGTTTTCCTTGGATGATCAGCAGCTACTAGAATCGTTGGCTTCGCAAGCCGCTATTGCGCTCACTAATTGCCGTTTGATTGCGCAAATGGAAGCTTTGTTCGAGTCGTTGATTGAGCTTATCAATACCGCGTTAGATGATAAATCACCTTACACGGGCGGGCATTGCAAGCGCGTCCCAGTATTGACCATGATGCTTGCCGAGGCGGTGAATCGCACTAAAACAGGGCCGCTTAAAGATTTTGTAATGTCTGATAAAGATCGTTACGAATTAAAAATTGCGGGCTTGTTACACGACTGTGGAAAAATTACCACCCCCGTGCATGTGGTAGATAAGTCCACCAAACTACATACCTTGTTTGACCGCATCGAGTTGCTTGATACGCGTTTTGAAGTGCTTAAACGCGATAGCGAAATTTTGCTGTTGACGCAGTTAGCGGAGCCGCTAAATCAGCGTGTTTTGAGCGATGCCGCTTGTCGCCGTGAACATCAAGCGCGCTTAGTACAACTGGATGCGGATAGAGAGTTTTTACGCGCCTGCAATGTGGGTAGTGAAACCATGTCCGCACAAGCACAGCAGCATGTGCAACACATTGCCGTGCGGCAATGGCGCAATACTTCAGGGGTGATGACGGATTTTTTATCCGTCGATGAAGTGGAAAATCTAACCATACGCGCAGGCACTTTAACTGCTGCGGAGCGCGAAATTATCAATCATCACATCGTCGTAACCATCAAGATGTTAGAAGCCTTGCCTTGGCCGAAGCACCTCAAAAATGTCCCCGAATATGCGGGTGGGCATCACGAGCGCATGGACGGACGCGGCTATCCGCGTGGGCTGACGCGTGAGCAAATGTCGGTACAAGCGCGCGTGATGGGCATTGCTGATATTTTTGAGGCATTGACGGCTAAAGATCGACCCTATAAAAAAGGTAAAACCCTGTCTGAGTCATTGAGCATTTTGGCGAAGTTCAAAGACAACGGTCATATCGACCCTGATTTATTTGAAGTGTTTATTAAAGAAAAAGTTTATTTGGATTACGCGCGACAGTTTATGTCTGCTGAGCAAATTGATGCGGTGGATGAGGCGGCAATTTTGGCAGGGCATGATGGATAACGATGCGCTGTGCGTGCACGTCGTCATGAGCGACAAAAGGGCGGTAGTTTTTGAGCTAGATGTCTAGTTAGCAATCACGTTGATAGTGACCCCATCTAGCGACACCAAAGCCCCTGCTCGTATCTTGGCGGTCTTACGCAACTCTACCTGCCCATCAACGGACACCACGCCCTCCGCAACCAGTGCTTTACCTGCACCACCGCTGTCACATAAGCCGACCATCTTGAGGAGTTGGTTCAGTTCGACGTATTCGCCGTTCAATTGAAATTCTAGTTTTTGCATAAAGTTTTACATAAAGATTGCGCGTCGTTGATTAAGGTGAAACGCTGTACGGTATTACCATCTACGACGATTTCTTCATGAAATATGTCGCTAGGGCGAGCCCAAGTCGAGCCATTCGCGGCACGATAGATGATGAGATTGATGGACGGGTCAGATTCTAATTTAGCTTCGCAAACGATTTCGTAGATGCCTCCTTTGTAGTGACGATATTTCATATTAAGATTTTTTCATCAAGTTAAAATGATAAGGCTGCCGACGAAATGAATTTTTTGCGGAGCAACGCCAGAATTGCGGAGTAAAAGAAAAAGCCTCGCATCGCTGCAAGGCTTATCTTATTTGGCTCCCCGACCTGGATTCGAACCAGGGACCTGCGGATTAACAGTCCGTCGCTCTACCGACTGAGCTATCAGGGAATGAAGAGGTGCGCACTATAGAGATAGAGAGCTATTCGGTCAACAAAAACTTGAAATTTTTTATAAAATTTTATACTGAGCGTGCCAGTTGTACGGTGAAAAATTTTATCTAGTCCTTAAATTTCAACCGTAAATACGGTCGGTAAGTTATGATTAGAAAATATTCGCGCTCTGAAAATTGCAGGGCGAAAATACCAGCAAGTCACGGTTGTTAAGGTCGTGTGTGTGGTGAGATTACGCAGTTTTACACTTTGAATCCGTCGGAAGATACAACATGAATGCAAAAATAATATTTGTCTTAAGCAGTAAAGGGCGAGATGAAGTCGAACATAAAACTTCTTTGTTGTTTGGTGATATGAAACGCGCGCTGTCGATGGTCGATGGCAATGCCAGTTTTGGTGATTTGAGTAAACGTGCGGCGCCTAGTTTGCGTAGTGTGTTATCGGAGCTCATGCAAGAGCTCAGCACCACTGGTTTTATTGAAGATAAAGCCAAAGTCGGTTTAGGCGCAAAAATTAAAGTGCCTACTGCGCCTACTAGCAGCACGAAACAAAGTGCCGCCAGTGAATTAGATTTCACCAGCATTATTCGCGCGCCATCAGCTCAAGATATGGCTGCCGAGGCGGCAAAAATTCAGGCGGCTCAACAACACGCTGAGCTAGAAAACAATCAAGAAGCCCAGCGTGTGCAAGCGCAACAAGCTGCCGCTCAGCAAGCGGCCGATGCTAAAGCGCGTGCCGAGCTTGAACAGCGCAGTAAAGAGCATGAGGCTCGCGTGCAAGCGGTCGAACAAGCAAAGCGTGTTGAGGCTGAACAAGCCGCGCAGCGTGTTAAAGAACAAGAATTAACGCGTGCACGTCAAGAAGCCGAACAAGCGAAGCTGCAAGCTGAAACCGAGGCGCGTAATCGTGCTGAAGCTGAGCAGCGCGCCAAGCAAGAAGCGGAGGCTGCGGCTAAACAACAAGCCGAGCAAGCGGCTCGCGCGAAACAAGAAGCCGAGGCGGCAAAATTAAAAGCAGAGCAAGAGTTAGCGCGGGCACGTCAAGAAGCGGAACAAGCGAAGCTGCAAGCTGAAACCGAGGCGCGTAATCGTGCCGCTGCTGAGCAGCGCGCCAAGCAAGAAGCGGAGGCTGCGGCTAAACAACAAGCCGAGCAAGCGGCTCGCGCGAAACAAGAAGCCGAGGCGGCAAAATTAAAAGCAGAGCAAGAGTTAGCACGGGCACGGCAAGAAGCGGAACAGGCGAAACAGCAAGCAGAAGTTGAGGCGCGGGCGCGTAAAGAAGCCGAGCAACGTGCACAAGAACGCTTACAGCAAGAAGCCTTGGCAAAACAGCAAGCCGAGGCTGCACGCTTGAAAGCCGAGCAAGAATTAGCGCAAGCGCGATTAGATGCTGAGCAAGCTCGTCAAAAAGCTGAATTGGCCAAGCAGCGGGCCGAAGTTGAAGCACGTGCACGTCAGGCTGCAGAGCAACAGGCGGCAGAGAATCGTGCAGCGGCCCTTGCACTGCAACAGCAAGAGCAAGCTGCCTTGCGTGAGTTGACTGAGCAGCAAGCACTCAAAGCGCGCGAGGAGGAAGAGAAGCGAGCCAAGCAACACGCGCTATCCGCGATGAGTACGCAAGTGCGTCATACGCCGTTTGATAGTGAGCCGCCTGCTGTGAAATTAGCGGCGATTGATTTGTCTGGTTTTGCGGTTAAGCCCGCTGCGCAAGAGAATGCCGCCGTGCAGCAGGCTGCCCAGAGCGTGGCGCATGATAAAAAAGCTGAACGTGACGCTGAATTGGCCGAGCAAAAGCAAGCTGAAAAAATTCAGGCTGAAAAACTGCAAGCGCAACAAGCCGCTGCACAAAAACTCGCCGAGCAGAAACAGGCTGAAGCGAAGCAAGCGGAAGCGGCTGAAGCGAAAAAATTGGCGGATAGCCAAGCTAAGGCTTGGGCTGAGGCTGAGCAGCGTGCGGTGGCGAGTGCGCAAGCGCATGCTGATGTGGTCGCCAACCCTTCCCCTAATACCGAACGACGCAATAGTCCGCGCACCCCTGAAAAAGCCCGTGCGCCGCGTAAGCCTTTACCCTGGGGAGGAATGAGTGTGACCTTGTTGGTATTGCTGGCACTGGCGGCTTGGTTAGTACCGCAGGTCATGCCTATGCAAGAGTACCCAGCCAAGATTGAAGCGCAGTTAAGCACCGCTTTGCAGCAGCCCGTGCATGTCGGCACTGTGTCGGCGCGCTTGTTGCCGAGCCCACGTTTGACGTTGAGCGAAGTGTATATCGGTGAAATGAAGCAAGTGAAGGCGCAAAAAGTACAGCTGAATTTTGGCTTTGCCAGCCTGCTAAGCGATGCTAAGCGTATTGACAGTATTGAGTTGCAAGAAGCTGAGTTGAACGTGTCGGGGGTGTTAGAGGTGGCTAATTGGTTTGAGAAATTAGCGAGCGATACGCAGCATCCGATTACCACCATCACGTTTGAACGCGCTAAGTTAAGTGCGCCTGCGGTACAGTTTGAAGATTTAACTGGCGAGATGAAATTTAGCGCAACGGGTAAATTTGCCGCCGCCACTGTGCGCGCCAATGGGGGTAAGTATGCTTTGCAAGTCACGCAAGGCTCTGACAATAAGCTTGAGACGACCTTGAATGTACATGGTAGTGCTTTGCCCTTATTGCCTAATTGGGAGTTTGCCGACTTGACAGCGAAAGGCGAATTGAGCCGCTCTGGTTTTGTGGTGAATGATTTTGATGGTCGTATCGCTGGCGGTAGTGTGCAAGGTAGTGCCAAGTTGGATTGGAGCGCGGGCTGGAATGTGCAAGGCACGTTAACTGGTAAAACGATGACTTTGGTGAGCTTTAGTAAGCTGTTAGAAGGCGATATGGATGGTACTGCGCGCTTTAAGTTGCAGGCCGCGACGCTGGATAAGTTGGCAGACAGCGGACAATTAGAAGGCAGTTTTACTGCCAAAAAAGGCGTGATTAGCGGTGCTGATATTGTTGAAACGGCACGCCTGCGCAGCAAAGAAAATCTGCCTGGTGGACGTACGCATTTTGATGAGATGAGCGGGAATTTGAACTACGCCAACAATGCTTATCACTTCAAGCAAATCAAAATTAAATCGGGTGTATTGAACGCCAATGGTTCGGCTGATATTAGCAATCGACAACTCGCTGGTCGTGTGGCTGCAAGCCTGTCAATACAAGAAGGCGTGGGTGCGGTGGAGTTGCAGCTCAGCGGCAATATCGACACACCGAATTTGCGTGCAGGGCGGTAGTTAAGCGCGAGTTAAAACGGCGTATTTAGCACGCCACGTTGTATTTAACAGTAGTAATAAAAAAAGCGGCATCGAATCACTCGATGCCGCTTTTTTTTTATTGCATTGCCTTAAAAACTAGGCGAGTGCTGTTGCCATACGCGCCAATGCGCCGCTCAGATTTTCCATTGAGGTGGCGAAGGATAAGCGTATATACCCTTCCGATCCAAAAGCTGAGCCAGGTACAACTGCCACGCCCGCTTCGATAAGTAGATATTCGGACAGTGCAATGTCGGTAGCATGAGCAATCGTGCCGCGTTGATGCAGCTTGGCAATCACGCCACGCATATCTGGGAAAGCGTAGAACGCGCCGCCCGCCATCAAGCATTTCACGCCGTCGATTTTATTCAGCGCGTTGACCACAAACACATGGCGTTCGCGGAACGCTTTAATCATCGGTGCTAAACAGTTTTGATCGCCGTTCAGTGCGGCTTCGGCGGCGACTTGCGAGATCGAAGTGGGATTCGAGGTGCTTTGCGACTGCACGTTTTCCATCGCGGTGATGATGTGTTCCGCGCCCGCCGCGTACCCGATGCGCCAGCCTGTCATCGCATACGCTTTGGACACGCCGTTCAGCACCATGGTGCGCTCATATAAATCAGGACAAGCATCGAGAATGTTGACGAATTTGCCGTCCACCAGCGCGATGTGTTCGTACATGTCGTCGGTGGCAATCAGAATTTTTGGATGCTTACGCAACACCTCGCCCAACGCCTGCAAGTCCTCCAGCGTATAGACCGCGCCCGATGGATTGCTCGGACTGTTGATGACCACCAGCTTGGTGCGCGACGTAATCGCGGCGGTGAGTTGCTCAGGCGTGAGCTTAAAGCCTTGCGCAATGTCGGCTTGCACGATGACAGGCTTGCCTTCGGCGATGATCACGATGTCGGGATACGACACCCAATAAGGTGCGGTGATGATGACTTCGTCGCCGGGATTGATGACGGCGAGCGCAAGATTAAAAAAGCTCTGCTTGCCGCCGCACGATACTAAAATTTGTTTCGCGGTGTAGTTCAATCCATTGTCGCGCTTGAGTTTAGCGATGACAGCTTGTTTCAAACTCGGTGTGCCACCGACAGCGGTGTATTTGGTAAAACCCTGGTTAATCGCAGCAATCGCGGCATCTTTAATATGCTGCGGCGTGTCGAAATCAGGCTCGCCCGTGCCCAGCCCAATGATGTCGCGGCCTTCCGCTTTAAGTTTTGCCGCACGCGCAGCAACAGCAAGAGTAGGGGACGGTTTAATGGCTTGTACGCGTTTGGACAGTTCCAAGTTGGTTTCCTTCAGGTCAGTTAATTGGGGCGTGCGTGTTAAAATTCACGGCTAAAATTTGCCGCGAATTATACCCGTGATTAAAACCTTCCCCAATAGCCCTTACCGATTACATCAACCTTTTGAACCTGCTGGCGACCAGCCCACGGCGATTGCGCAGTTGGTCGAAGGGATTAACGACGGCTTGTCGTTTCAAACTTTGTTGGGGGTGACCGGTTCGGGCAAAACTTACACCATGGCGAATGTTATCGCGCGCGTCGGTCGCCCTGCGATGGTGATGGCACCCAACAAAACTTTGGCGGCGCAGTTGTATGCCGAGATGCGCGAGTTTTTCCCTGAAAATGCGGTCGAGTATTTCGTCTCGTATTACGACTATTACCAGCCCGAAGCGTATGTGCCATCGCGCGATGTGTTTATCGAAAAAGATTCCAGCATCAACGAGCAAATCGAGCAGATGCGCTTGTCGGCGACCAAGGCGATGTTGGAGCGCGAAGATTGCATCATCGTCGCCACCGTTTCGGCGATTTACGGTATCGGCGATCCGGTCGATTACCACGGCATGATTTTGCATTTGCGCCAGCACGAAAAAATGCACCAGCGCGATGTGATTAAGCGTCTTATCGACATGCAATACGAGCGCAATGATGTGGATTTCTCGCGTGGCAAATTTCGCGTGCGCGGCGATGTCATCGACGTGTTTCCCGCCGAGAGCAACGAGCTGGCATTACGCATTACGCTATTCGATGACGAGGTCGAAACCCTGTCGCTATTCGATCCGCTGACAGGGCATTTACTGCAAAAAGTGCCGCGCTATACCGTTTATCCCTCCAGCCATTACGTCACGCCGCGCAGCACCGTTTTGGCTGCGATTGAAACCATCAAAGTCGAGCTCGCCGAACGCATCGCGTTTTACCAAAGCGAAAATAAATTGGTCGAGGCGCAGCGTATCGAACAGCGCACCCGCCACGATTTGGAAATGCTCAACGAGATTGGTTTCACCAAAGGGATTGAAAATTATTCGCGCCATTTGTCGGGTCGTCCTGCGGGCGCGCCACCACCGACGTTGCTGGATTATTTGCCGCCTGACGCGCTGTTATTTTTGGACGAAAGCCATGTGATGATTCCGCAAGTTGGCGGCATGTACAAAGGCGATCGGGCGCGTAAAGAAAATTTGGTCAACTACGGATTTCGCTTGCCATCGGCGATGGATAATCGCCCGCTACGCTTTGATGAGTTTGAAAAAATGATGCGTCAAAGCGTGTTCGTTTCTGCCACGCCCGCTGTGTACGAAGCTGAACACGCGGGGCAAGTGGTCGAGCAAGTGGTGCGTCCGACTGGGCTGGTTGATCCGATTATCGAAGTACGTCCCGCCATCAATCAGGTGGACGATTTGATGTCCGAAATCACCTTGCGCATCAAGGCGGGCGAGCGCGTGCTGGTCACCACGCTGACTAAGCGCATGTCCGAAGACCTTACCGATTATCTGTCCGAGCACGGCATCAAAGTGCGCTATTTACATTCGGATATTGAGACCGTCGAGCGCGTCGAAATCATCCGAGACTTGCGTCTAGGCATGTTTGATGTGCTGATAGGCATTAACTTATTACGCGAAGGTTTGGATATTCCCGAGGTGTCGCTGGTGGCTATTTTGGATGCGGATAAAGAAGGCTTTTTGCGCTCTGAGCGTTCGCTGATACAAACCATCGGTCGCGCTGCGCGGCACTTAAATGGCAAGGCGATTTTGTATGGCGATAAAATCACCAACTCGATGAAGCGCGCCATAGACGAAACTGACCGCCGTCGCACCAAGCAAGTCGCGCACAATTTAGCGCACGGCATTACGCCCGTCGGCGTGCAAAAACGCATTAAAGATATTATTGATGGCGTGTATCAAATCGACGATGAACGCAGTCAACTGAAAGCTGCGCAGACGCAGGCCAAGTATTTAGCGATGAGCGCGAAAGACATTTCCAAAGAAGTCACGCGCTTAGAAAAAGAGATGCTGAAAGCCGCGAAGAACTTAGAGTTTGAAGTTGCCACTAAACTACGCGATGAGTTAAAAAAATTACGCGAAAGCGTGTTGTTGTCGCCGCTGTAACAAGGAAAAAAGATGAATTTAACCGAAACTAAAATTTCTACCGCGCTGGTGTACGAGGGCGACTTTATTCAAGTGCATAAAGACACGGTGCGCTTGCCTGATGGCGCGAGTGCCACGCGCGAGTACATCAAACATCCTGGCGCAGTGGCGATTTTGGCGTTATTGAATAATGGTAAATTGGTGATGGAACGGCAATATCGTTATCCACCACAACGCGAATTTATCGAGTTACCTGCGGGAAAAATTGATGACGGTGAAGACATATTGGCGACCGCGCAGCGCGAACTTTTAGAAGAAACAGGCTATGTCGCCAACGAGTGGACGCACCTCGCCACGGCTTGGCCGTGTATCGGTTACGCCGATGAACGCATGGAATACTTTTTCGCCACGGGACTCACACTTAAACAACGCAAACTAGACGAAGGCGAATTTTTAGAAGTGTTTGAGTTGTCTTTAAGTGATGCGTTGGACTGGGTGCGTTTAGGCAAAATCAACGAAAGCAAAACCATCGTGGGTTTGTTCTGGCTAGAAAAGTATTTGAGTGGTTGGAAAGATATAGGCAAGTAACCGTTTACGTTGCAATAAAAAAGCCAGACCTAGGTCTGGCTTTTTTCTTAAGGATGCTCGCTTAGCGGCGCATCGAATCAAAGAACTCGTTGTTATTTTTAGTCGCTTTGACTTTGTCCAACAAGAACTCCATCGCTTCTAACTCGTCCATCGGGTAGAGCAGTTTGCGCAGTAGCCAAATGCGTTGCAGCACGTCGGGTTTAATCAGCAATTCTTCTTTACGCGTGCCGGAGCGATTCACGTTAATCGCAGGGTAAATGCGCTTCTCCGCCATGCGACGGTCGAGGTGAATTTCCATGTTGCCCGTGCCTTTGAATTCTTCGTAAATCACGTCATCCATGCGCGAACCCGTATCGACCAATGCCGTCGCGATAATGGTCAGTGAGCCGCCTTCTTCGATGTTGCGTGCCGCACCGAAAAAACGCTTAGGACGATGCAGCGCGTTGGCATCCACACCGCCCGTCAACACCTTGCCCGATGAGGGAATCACGGTGTTGTAAGCGCGCGCCAAACGGGTAATCGAGTCGAGCAAAATAATCACATCTTTTTTGTGTTCAACTAAACGCTTGGCTTTTTCCAACACCATTTCGGCAACTTGCACATGGCGCGTAGCAGGTTCATCAAAGGTTGAGGCGACCACTTCACCTCGCACCGTGCGACTCATTTCGGTGACTTCTTCAGGACGTTCATCAATCAGTAATACGATTAAAGTTGCATCAGGATTGTTGGTCGAAATCGAATGTGCGATGTGTTGCAACATCACCGTTTTGCCTGATTTTGGCGAAGCGACCAGCAAGCCGCGTTGACCTTTGCCGATTGGTGCGACGATGTCGATAATGCGCCCTGTGACGTTTTCTTCGGCGCGTATGTCACGTTCCAATTTCAATGGCACAGTCGGAAATAACGGCGTTAAGTTTTCAAACAGAATCTTATTTTTGGCATTCTCTGGCGCGTCGCCATTGACCTTATCCACCTTGACTAAGGCCACATAACGCTCGCCATCTTTAGGCGTGCGAATCTCGCCTTCGATTGAATCACCCGTATGTAAATTGAAGCGGCGAATTTGGCTAGGGCTGACATAAATGTCATCAGGTCCCGCCAAATAAGACGTGTCGGGCGAACGTAAAAAGCCGAAACCGTCGGGCAAAATTTCTAGGGTGCCATCGCCAAAAATCGCCTCGCCTTTTTTTGCTTCACTCTTGAGCAAGGCAAACATCAAATCTTGCTTGCGCATACGGTTGGCATTTTCGATTTGATTGGCAGCAGCCATTTCAACCAGTTCGGTAACGTGTTTGGATTTGATGTCGGATAAGTGCATAAGCTAGGTGTGCGAGAAGTAGAAAGGGAGTGATACAGAAGTGGGGCAGGGAGGCTAACTCCCGCAGGGCTTAACGCGGCGTGGTGATATTGAATTCACAAGAAACGCGGCGAATTAATCAAGCGGGAGGATTAAAAATTAAATGTGGCTGTCGATGAAGGCAGTCAGTTGCGATTTTGATAGCGCACCGACTTTAGTCGCTTCGATATTACCGTTTTTGAACAACATCAAAGTGGGAATGCCGCGTATGCCGTATTTAGCAGGAGTCTGTTGATTTTCATCGACGTTGACTTTAGCAACGGTCAAACGCCCCGCATATTCTTTAGCAATTTCTTCCAAGATAGGACCAATCATGCGGCAAGGGCCACACCATTCAGCCCAATAATCAACCAACACTGGCAACGGTGCTTGCAACACCGACGCGTCAAAAGTCGCATCCGTAACGTAATGAATATGTTCGCTCATGGTGAATCTCGCTTATAAAAAATTAGGGGGAAAGTGCAGAAAATCAGAAGGGGGTGTTTTTGCTAGGGCGCAATCCTAACCAAAAACGGGCTGGCTGTGAAGCGCGAAGAATTTTAGTGCATCGTGTGGTTTGTGCGGATGCGCTTGTTCGAGCCACATTTTTTATTAGGCTACTTAGGTTTCTCCCCTAGCTAAGCGCGAAGGGGGGCTTGGTATCACGCAAAACTGCGGAGTGAAAGTTTAGCGGACAGGTTCGCTGGCTACCTCCCTCAGGATTTCTTGGCGTGCCTCAAGCTAGAAAAATATAAAGCCTGCCTCAAGCACTGCGTACACACGTTATAATCTCGCCTTATGCAAATTTTTCGTGGACTCCCTCTAAATTCTAAGCCTGTCGCGCTTACGGTCGGCAACTTCGACGGTGTGCATTTGGGTCATCAAGCCTTGCTGCAACAGTTGCGCGAGGCGGCACAGGGGCGCGGTTTGCAAACCGCCGTGGTGATTTTTGAGCCGCATCCGCGTGAATTTTTTAGCCCGCAAACTGCGCCCGCGCGGCTCACCAGCTTGCGCGAAAAGCTGCAATTTTTTGCGCAGATGAAAATTGATGATGTCTATGTGTGTCGCTTTAATGCGCGCTTTGCGCAGATGACTGCGGTGGATTTTATTAAAGCCTTGCATGAAAAACTCGCCGCACAATTTGTGTTAATTGGCGACGATTTTCGTTTTGGTAATGCGCGCGCGGGCGATTTTGCACTGCTAGAAAAAATTGCAGCGGTGCAGGGCTTCACCGTGCAGACCATGCACAGTGTGCTGTTTGATGGCGTACGTATTTCCAGTACGGCGGTACGCGCCGCGCTGAGTGCTGGGCAGTTGCGCACCGCGCAGCGATATTTGGGGCGGCATTACAGCATGAGCGGACGTGTGGTACACGGCGATAAAGTCGGCCGCACGCTAGGCTTTCCCACCGCCAATATCCAAGTGCGTCATGCGCGTTTGCCTTTGAGCGGCATCTATGTGGTGCAAGTGCATAGCGAAGGTCTGGGCGTGTTGCAAGGCGTTGCCAGCTTAGGTGTGCGACCCACAGTCAAGCACAATGCCCAGCCCGTTTTGGAAGTGCATTTGTTTGAATTTGACCAGCAAATTTACGGCAAACATTTGCGCGTGGAGTTTTTACAAAAACTGCGCGACGAAGAAAAATATCCCGATTTAGCAACACTGACCAAGCACATCGCACTTGATGTGCAGCACGCAAAAGAATGGTTTGATAAACATGACTGATTATAAAAACACCCTGAATTTACCCGATACCACTTTCCCGATGCGCGGCGATATGGCGAAGCGCGAGCCGCAAATGTTGGCGCGTTGGCAAGAGCAGCAACGCTACAAAAAATTGCGTGCCGCCAAAGCTGGCAAGCCCAAGTTTATTTTGCATGACGGCCCACCGTATGCAAACGGCGATATTCATATTGGTCACGCGGTGAACAAAATTCTCAAGGACATCATCATCAAGAGCAAAACGCTCGCAGGCTTTGATGCGCCTTATGTGCCAGGCTGGGATTGTCATGGGTTACCCATCGAATTGATGGTGGAAAAGACCCACGGCAAGGCGATTCCCGCTGCCGAATTTCGCCAACTGTGCCGCGATTACGCAGCCGCGCAAGTCGAGCGGCAGAAAAAAGATTTCATCCGTTTGGGCGTGGCTGGCGATTGGGACCATCCGTATTTGACGATGGATTTTCAGACCGAAGCCGACATCATTCGCGCGCTCGGCACGATTTACGAAAACGGTTATTTGTACCAAGGTTACAAGCCAGTGAACTGGTGTTTGGATTGCCAATCCGCACTCGCCGAAGCGGAAGTGGAATACGAAGACAAAACTTCATCGGCGGTCGATGTGGCGTTTGAAGTAGCCGACAAAGCCTTGCTGGCTAAGGCCTTTGGTGTGTCGCTGCCGCTGGACGCAAAAATTTATGCAGTGATTTGGACGACCACGCCTTGGACGTTGCCCGCCAATCAGGCGGTGAGTGTGCATCCTGAAATGAGCTACGACTTGGTGCGCACCAGTAAAGGTTATTTCGTGCTTGCCTCCGAGATGGTAGGCGCGTGTTTGCAACGCTATGAATTGGCGGGCAGCAATGATAGAGGCGATGGCACGGCGGCTACTTGCCTAGGCAAAGCTCTAGAAAATTTGCAGTTACAACATCCCTTCATTGCACGTCGTGTGCCGATTATTTGCGGCGAGCATGTCACCTTAGAAGCGGGTACGGGCCTGGTGCATACCGCGCCTGCGCACGGTTTGGACGATTATTTTGTTGGTCAGAAATATGGCTTACCTACTGACAGTCCTGTTGCAGATGACGGAAAATTCGTCGCTGCCGTGCCGTTGGTGGGCGGCTTGTTCGTGTGGAAAGCCAACGATGTGGTGGTCACCGCGTTGCAAGAGAGCGGTCATCTGCTGTGCCTGAAAAAAATTCAACACAGCTATCCGCATTGCTGGCGACACAAGACCCCGATTATTTTTCGCTCCACGCCGCAGTGGTTTATCGGTATGACTCAAACAGAGAAGAGTGAAGGGGGAAGGGAGAAGGGGGCGACGCTGCGCACGCTGGCTAACTCCGCCGTGGATGCCACCGAATTTTTCCCGTCATGGGGACGCGCGCGCTTAGAAGCGATGATTAAAAATCGTCCTGATTGGTGCGTGTCGCGCCAGCGTAATTGGGGCGTGCCGATGGCGTTTTTTGTGCATAAAGAAACGGGCGAATTACATCCGAATACACCGCAATGGTTAGAGCAAGTTGCGAAGTTGGTGGAGCAATCTGGCATCGAAGCCTGGTTCAGTTTGGATGCGGCAACAATCTTGGGTGCGGATGCGCAACACTACAAAAAACTTACGCATACTTTGGACGTTTGGTTCGATTCTGGTGTCACGCACGCCTCGGTTTTGGCGCGTCGTGCAGCATTGCGCGCTCCTGCTGATTTGTATCTGGAAGGTTCGGATCAGCATCGCGGTTGGTTCCAATCGAGCTTGCTGACGGGCTGCGCCATCAATGGTCGCGCCCCGTTCAATGCCTTGCTGACACACGGTTTCGTGGTGGATGGCAAAGGTCACAAGATGTCGAAATCCAAAGGCAATGTGATCGCGCCGCAAAAGATTTTCGACACCTTGGGCGCAGATATTTTGCGCTTGTGGACGGCGACCACCGACTACTCTGGCGAGCTGACCATCTCGGATGAAATTCTCAAACGCGTGGTGGAAAGTTATCGCCGCATTCGCAACACGCTGAAATTTTTGCTGGCGAACATTTCTGATTTTGATGTGGCAAAACACAGTCTGCCCGTGAGCGACTGGTTGGAAATCGACCGCTACGCGCTGGCGATGACGCACACCTTGCAAGCCGAAATTACGGCGGCTTACGCGGCGTATGACTTCCACACCGTCACGCAAAAATTGCAGGCATTTTGCTCGGAAGATTTGGGCGGATTTTATTTGGATATTCTCAAAGATCGCCTTTACACCGCAGGTGAAAACTCGGCTGCGCGTCGCTCCGCGCAAAACGCGCTGTATCACATCACGCAATGTTTACATCGTTTGATGGCACCGATTTTGAATTTTACTGCTGAAGAGGTGCATGAGGTTTTGTCGGGCAAAGATGACGCGAGTGTGTTTGTCGGTGAGTGGTACGCGCTGCCCGCATTGGACAATTCATCCGACATTGCAACGCGTTGGAACGCTTTGCGCACGGTGCGTGCCGAGGTGCAAAAACGCTTGGAAGAATTGCGCGCGGCGGGAACAATCGGTTCATCGTTGCAAGCTGAAGTGGATGTGTTTGTGAGCGACGCGAGTTATCAAGCCTTGAATCAATTGCGTGATGATTTGAAATTTGTGTTGATTACTTCGGCGGCTACTTTAATGGGTGGTGAGCGTGGCGATGCCATTCGTGTCGAGGCAAAATCCTCCGCGCATAGCAAATGCGAACGCTGCTGGCACTATCGTGCGGATGTTGGTAGCGATAAAAATCATCCGACCATTTGCACACGTTGTGTAAGCAATTTGTATGGTGCTGGCGAGGTCAGAAACTATGCTTAAGCCTTGGTTGACACTTGCCGCGCTGGTCATCGTGCTCGACCAAATCAGCAAGCTCTATATCAGCAGTCATTTCGCTTACGGCGAAAGTCTGCCGGTGTTGAGCGTGTTTAGTTTGGTGCTGTGGCACAACGAAGGCGCGGCGTATGGTTTTTTGAATGACTTCGGTGGTTTGCAGCGATGGTTGTTTAGCGGCATCGCGGTGGCTGCATCGGCGTGGATGATTTGGCTGTTGCGCAAGCATCAATCGCAAACTTTATTCGCTCTCGCCTTGAGCTTAATTTTGGGCGGCGCACTGGGCAATTTGATTGACCGCATCGCTTACGGATACGTCGTCGATTTTTTATTATTCCATTTGGACGCGCACACTTTCCCTGCATTTAATTTGGCGGATGCCGCGATTTCTTGCGGCGCGGCATTGTTGATTTGGCAAAGTTTCACGGAGAAAAAAAATGCAACTACTGTTAGCTAATCCGCGCGGATTTTGCGCGGGCGTGGATCGTGCCATCGAGATAGTCGAACGCGCTTTAGCCTTGCACGGCGCGCCGATTTATGTGCGCCACGAAGTGGTGCACAACAAATTTGTGGTGGATGGATTGCGCGCGAAAGGCGCGGTGTTCATTGAAGAATTAAGCGATGTACCGACGGGCAGTATTTTGATTTTCAGCGCGCACGGTGTGCCGCAAGCGGTGCGCCGCGAGGCAGAAGCGCGCGGCCTGACGGTGTTCGATGCGACCTGTCCGCTGGTCACCAAAGTGCATATCGAAGTGTCGCGTTTGCGCGAACAGCACAAAGAAATTGTGATGATAGGACACCGTGGACACCCCGAAGTAGAAGGCACGATGGGGCAATCGGACGGCGGTATGCATCTGGTGGAGTCGCCAGATGATGTAAAAAAACTCACCGTTAGTGATGAACAAAATCTGGCTTATGTGACGCAAACCACGCTGTCGGTGGATGATGCGGCGAGCATTGTCACCGCCTTAAAGAATCGTTTTCCGTTTATCACCGGTCCGAAAAAAGACGACATTTGTTACGCCACACAAAATCGCCAAGACGCAATGAAGATGCTGATTAAACAATGCGATGTGGTGCTGGTGATAGGCTCGCCATCGAGCTCAAACTCCAATCGTTTACGCGAAGTCGCGGCGAATGTGGGCTTGCCTGCTTACTTGATTGACAACGCCGACGAACTGCGCGATGAGTGGTTCGTGGGTAAAAAATCGGTGGGCATTAGCGCGGGCGCGTCCGCTCCCGAGGTGTTGGTGCAAGGCGTGATTGCGCGGCTAGAAAAACTGGGCGGCGCGCAGGTGGTGGAGTTAGACGGCATCATCGAAAACGTGGTATTCCCTTTACCAAAATCCTTAGTAATTCCCATCGTCGCAAAATAAGTGAGCACGAAAATTATCATCGTCGGTGCAGGCGCGGTCGGTCTGAGCAGCGCGATACGCTTGCTAGCAGCGGGCTATCGCGTCACCTTGCTAGAGCGCGGAGTTGTCGGGCAAGAGGCGAGTTGGGCGGGTGGCGGCATCCTCGCGCCGTTGTGTTCGTGGGATTATTCCGAGCCGGTTACGCGCCTCGCGCATCGCGGCATGACGATGTTCCCTGACGCGATGCAAGCCTTGCAGCAGCACACCAGCATAGCCCCAGAATATCAACGCAACGGCATGTTGGTATTGCCGCCATTTGAGATTGAAGCTGCAAAAAACTGGTGTGCGCAACATTCATTCGCCGCGCAAACGGTCAATTCTCCAGACTATTTACCCGCACACACGCCGCTTGAAAATCCCAGCGCATTACTGTTGCCCGACGTTGCGCAAGTGCGTAATCCGCGCCTGTTGCAAGCCTTGCGCGCACGCGTGGCAATGTTGGGTGGCGAAATTTTCGAGCGATGCGAAGTACAAAATTTTGTACGACAGGGTGAGCAAATCAGCACGTTGCAAACTTCACGCGGCGAATTCAGCGCAGATGCTTTCGTTATCACCGCAGGCGCGTGGAGCAAGCAATTGCTGGGCGAACATGCTTTGTCTTTGGATGTAAAACCGATACGCGGACAAATTTTATTGCTCAAATTTGCCGTGCCGCCGTTGCAAAATATCCTGCTGCAACAAGATTTGTATTTGATTCCGCGCCGCGATGGGCATGTGCTGATTGGTAGCACTTTGGAGGATGTCGGCTTCGATAAATCCACCACGCCAGCCGCGCGCGAAAGTTTATTGCGCCGCACCCGCGAACTTTTCCCCGCTTGGAAAAATATCGAACCGATTGCGCATTGGGCTGGGTTTCGTCCCGCCTCGCCCGACAACATTCCCACCATCAGCCGTCATCCACAGCTCAACAATCTGTACGCCAACACTGGCCATTTTCGCTACGGCGTGACCATGTCGTTTGCCAGTGCCGAGCTGTTGCACAACGAAATTGAAAATCGTGCGCAGCCCTTGCCTATGGACGCTTATCGTTGGCACTAGCTTGTGGCGCGTAGGAGGTTGCCATCACTACCTCTCGCCACTCACCATCTCCCCTTTAACCGCTAGCGATTCGTGGCTTGCTATGGTTTAATCGCGCCCATGAAATTTCCCTTCCAAACCATCGCGCTGATTGGCAAATATAAGGCTCCAGAAATTGCGGAGCCTTTATTACGTCTAGCCGATTTTTTAAGCGCGCAAGGCGTGCAAGTGGTGGTGGATAGCCGCACCGCCGAACATCTTAAAAACCATCCGTATCAAGCCTTAACGCTGGATGAAATCGGTCGCACGGTGGACTTGGCGATTGTGATGGGCGGCGATGGCACGATGCTGAATATCACGCGTACTTTGTCGCCGTGCGGGGTGCCGCTGATTGGTGTGAATCAAGGGCGACTAGGGTTTTTAACCGACCTCACGCTGGACAATATGCAAGCGCAATTGACCGCGATGTTGGCGGGAAAATTTATCGTCGAAGAGCGGTTATTGATAGGCGCGCGGGTGGTGCGCGATGAGCTTGAAGTGTTCCGCGCGCTGGCGTTTAACGAGGTGGTGATACATCGCAGTCAGCTGGGTAGTTTGATTGAATTTGAAGTGCGTATCGACGGCGAGTATTTATCCAATCAGCGCGCCGATGGGCTGATTGTCGCCACCCCGACAGGCTCGACGGCGTATGCCTTGTCGGCGGGTGCGCCGATTTTGCATCCCAGTTTGAATGTGTTGGAGCTGGTGCCGATTTGTCCGCATACTTTGAGTAATCGCCCCATCGTGGTGAGTGCGGCGGCGGTGCTGGAAATCACCATGCACCGCGCGCACGATTTGCGCGTGCGCTTGGATAGTCACACTGATTTTGAGCTGCAAGCCAACGATAAAATTATTGTTACAGGTCACCCGCAACGCGCGCTGTTGCTGCATCCTGAAGGACATAGTTACTACCATACCTTGCGCGAAAAATTACTCTGGAATCAGACGCTGTGAAGAGCGGGTAGCTACCCGCCAATTTCTCTTGTTCATGGACACTCCCTTATGTTGAAATTTTTAAGCATTCGCGATTTCGTTATCGTCGCCTCGCTCGAATTAGATTTTGCGGCGGGCTTTACCGCGCTGACGGGCGAGACGGGCGCGGGAAAATCTATTTTGATTGATGCGCTGTCGCTGGCATTAGGCGAGCGCGGCGATGCGTCTATGGTGCGGGCGGGCTGCGAACGCGCCGAGATTTGCGCCGAATTTGATGCCAGCTTGGCGGTGCAAAATTGGCTTAGCGAACAAGATTTAGCGGGTGATGAAGGCGTATGTTTGCTGCGCCGCGTGTTGGAAGCGGGCGGTCGTTCACGCGGCTTTATCAATGGTCGTCCCGCGACTTTGCAGCAGTTGCGCGAGGTTGGTGAAATGCTCTTGGCGATACATGGGCAACATGCGCATCAAGCCTTGTTGCGCCCCGATGCGCAGCGCGAATTATTGGATAGTTATGCGGGGCTGTTGACGGATGCGGCGCAAGTTGGCGCGCACTACCAAAGCTGGCAAGCTTTACGCAGCAAGCGTTTGATGCTCACCGAAAACGCGGCTGCGGTGGTAGCCGAGCGCGAATTGTTGCAATTTCAAAGCGAAGAGTTAGCAGGATTAAATTTTAATTTGGCAGATTGGCAAAGCGAGCAAGCCGATTACGCGCGGCTCTCGCATAGTGCCAGTTTGTTAGAAACGGCTGAGTTTGGCATCGACATGTTGAGCGAAGCCGATAACGCCTGTTTGACGCAGTTATCCAGCTTGACCACGCGGATGCGCGACGCGCTAGAGCACGATGCGAGCTTGGCTGACACGCTAAAAATGTTGGAAAGCGCGCAAGCCGAATTGCAAGAATCGGTGTACGCCTTGCGCCATTACCAACAGCATTTAGACAGCGATCCGCAAGCTCTGCAAACCTTAGAGGCGCGTATTCAAAACGTCATGGATGCGGCGCGCAAATATCGCGTTACCCCGGAAAATTTAGCCGAGGTATTGCAGCGTAATCGCCTGCGTTTAGAAGAGTTAGGCGGCGATGCTGATTTGGCAGAACTCGAAAAACAAGAACATGCGGCGCAAAAAATTTATCAGCAAGCCGCGCAAAAATTAAGTCTAGCGCGACAAAAATCCGCAACCAAATTGTCCGCAGAAATTACCGCTGCGATGCAAACTTTGGCGATGCAAGGTGGCGCGTTTAGCGTGGCGTTGCAGCCCTTAAAAGAAGGCAATGCGCATGGGCTGGAAAGCATCGACTTGCAAGTTGCTGCTAATCCTGGCGTGCCTGCACGCAGTTTGGCTAAGGTGGCTTCAGGCGGCGAATTGTCGCGTATCAGCTTGGCGATACAGGTGGCAACTTCCAAGTTGGCGAGTGTGCCGACCTTGATTTTTGATGAAGTCGATAGCGGCATCGGCGGACGCGTGGCAGAAATTGTCGGGCAGTTATTGCGTCAGTTGGGCACGCATTATCAAGTGCTGTGCGTGACACATTTGCCGCAAGTCGCCGCCTGTGCGAATCAGCAATGGCAGGTCAGCAAAGCAGTGGAAAAGGGCGTGACCTTGAGCCATATCGCGCTGCTTGATGAGCCGCAACGCATTGAAGAAATCGCGCGCATGTTGGGCGGCGCAACGCTGACCGACACCACGCGGCAACATGCCAGCGAGATGTTGGCGCAATCAGCAAAAACTGCGCATCGGGTATGATGCGCACCGCAAAAAATTCACCTTCAGAAAGTTTTAATCATGCGTAACAAAATCATTTTAGTGTCGCTGTTACTCGCTGCGTGTGGCGGCAACATCCCGCATTTGTCGCCGTACAAAATGGACATCCGCCAAGGCAATTTAATCACCGCCGAAATGCGCGACAAACTCAAGCTGGGCATGACCAAGCAGCAAGTGCGCTATGTAATGGGCACGCCCTTATTGGCGGATGTTTTTCACGAAAATCGTTGGGACTATGCCTATAGCTTGGCACAACGCGGTAAGCCCGTTGAGCAGCAAAGCATGATTTTGTATTTTGAAAATGACAGCTTGGTAAAAATTGACGATGCGGCAATGCCTGCATTAACCAACAACGTAAAGGAAGACAAATGAGCCCAATTAAAATCGCCATCGCAGGCAGTAGCGGACGCATGGGACGCGTGTTGTTGGAGTGCGTAGCACACGCCGACGACTTGGTGTTGCACGCTGCGTTAGAGCACACCGGCAGCGAATTTATCGGGCGCAATGCAGGCGAATTATTCGCGGCAAAATCATCCATCACGATTAGCGACGATCTCGAAAACGCATTGCGCGGCGCGGATGTGTTAATCGACTTCACCCGCCCTGAAGGCACGCTGCATCACTTGGAAATTTGCCGTCGTTTAGGCGTCGCAATGGTCATCGGCACGACAGGTTTTAACGCGCAGCAAAAAGCTCTGTTGGGTGCGGGCGCGCAAGACATCGGCATCGTGTTCGCACCGAATATGAGCGTGGGCGTGAATCTGGTTTTCAAACTTTTGGAGACCGCATCTAGAGTATTGAGCCACGGTTACGACATCGAAATTATCGAAGCGCATCACCGCCATAAAGTTGACGCGCCTTCTGGCACGGCACTGGGCTTGGGCGAAGTGGTGGCGCGCACCTTGGGACGTGATTTGGAAAAATGCGCCGTGTATGGCCGCGAAGGGGTGACGGGTGAACGCGACCCTTCCACTATCGGCTTCGCCACCGTGCGCGGCGGCGACATTGTCGGCGACCATACCGTGCTGTACGCCGGCATAGGCGAGCGCATCGAGATCACCCACAAAGCCAGCAGCCGCGCCACCTTCGCGCTAGGTGCACTGCGTGCCGCAAGATTTTTGAAAGCCAATCCAGCGGGGATGTACGACATGCAGGATGTGCTGGATTTGAAGGCGTAAAGATTCCATGCGACTCTCTGCCGCGCAACAACAGCTCATCAAAAGCACCGTGGATAGGGTGTTGCAAACCGCGAGCCAAGTCTGGTTATTCGGCTCGCGCGTGGATGATAATTTGCGCGGCGGTGACATTGATTTATTCATCGAAACCGAAGCGGTATTGCCGAATCGGGTACAGGCGATATGCAGCTTGTACGGCGCACTCATCTACGCGCTCGGTGATCGCAAGTTGGACATTTTGCTCAAAGATGCGCACACCCAAAATGTACCTGTATTCGATATTGCTAAACGCACGGGAGTGATGCTGTGACGCTAAATTATTTGCCGGAACACGCACAAAACGCCTTGCTTGCACTTGAGCTTGCTAGGAAAGAAGCTGCGCATCTGGCTTACACTCACCGCACTTTGTTTGCGCAAAACATCAATCTGGCATGGGTGCAATCTTTGACCGAACGTGAAGAGCTCGCCGAAAAAATTGATGCGTTTGTGGGCAGATTTGGTCGCCTGCAAGATCACCTTGGCGAAAAACTTATCCCGCGTTTTGCCACGTTGTTGGGAGGCACACCTAAATCTTTATTGGATAATTTAGCGTATGCCGAACGTGCGGCGTGGCTAGAAAATGCCGAAGAATTTATCGGTGCAAGAAAACTACGCAATCTGTTGGTACACGAATACATGGCGGATGCCGCGCTTTTTTTAGATGCTCTGCTTGCTGCCGATTCATCCACGCAAATGCTGATTAACATCGTCAGTAAAGTTCAACAACAAGCCGATGCGCTAGGCTTGATTTTGCGCGAGTAAAACAGCTCTATGTCCTTCCTACACTCATCGCAGAAGCCACAAGCCAGCCAGCCAGCCAGCCAGCCAGCCAGCCAGCCAGCCAGCCAGCCAGCCAGCCAGCCAGCCAGCCAGCCAGCGGACGCGCTCACCTGCATTAAGTTCCCGCGCTAACGATAGCGCGGCACGCGCACCTCCTTGAAAAACTCACAGCCCAATCGGGCGATGCGTTGTTATTTTTAGTTTTTCAAGGAGTACTTAATGTTGACTGTTTTATCCCCTCGCCTCAAAAATATTATTTTATTTGCTGCTGTGCTACTAAGTATTTCGGTTACGCAATTGGCACATGCTGATGAAATTGATACATATTCTAGTTTTATCTCAGGTGAAGAATACAATCGTGCACAAAGCGAAGACCAAACTTTGTTGAAAGGCGATGTCCCTAGCCGCAGTTGCTTCAATTTTATTGTGACTCAAGATTACGCCCGTGCGCAAAGTGAAGCGCAGACTGTCTTGCAATGGAATTCTCTTGGTCGAGAGGATCAACGCGCTGCTCACTTGTGCCTGGGGTTGGTATATGGAAATACGGGACAAGCGAATGATGCTTTTACTGCATTGGTGAAAGCCAAAAGCTTGTCACAAAGCACTTGGGAGCATGCAATCGTTAACGTGGCGTTGAGTCGTACTTATAGTCAGTTGCATGATCTCGATAAAGCTGAGTTGTTCGATAGTCTTGCCCTCAATGCATATAAAATTCTCGGCGCAAAAGGTGCTCAAATATCTGTGCTGAATTTTCTTGCTAGTGTAGTTAAAGATAAAAAAGATGAGGAGCGCGCATTGGCTTTGTATCAAGAGGCTTTGTCTATTGGACCTAATCAGCCTGTAACACTGAATAATATTGCAATGATTTATTTGCAACGTAACGAATATGTCAAGGCAGACGAGTTAATCCATGAAGCACTAGATATTGCTCGACACTTTCATCAGGCCGATGATGTATACAGGTTACAAATTAATCTTGGCGACTCTTTGCGCCAACAAGGTAAATTGAAAGAGGCAAAAAATGAATTGATGTCGGGTTTGAAAGGCTTGCATCTGCTAACTTTCAAGGACAAAGGATGGGAGGCAAAAGCTTGTAGGAATTTAGGTGCGCTTGCAAAAAATCAAAATAAAACTTCGCAGGCGCGAGATTGGTATGTGAAAGCCGCAGGGATTTATCGCGAGCTTGGGGATGAAACACGTGCGAACGGAATGGCCGAAAAAGTTTCGGCTTTGGGTAAATCAAAATGAGCGAAAATTTCGAAAGAAAGTATTGGGTGAAAGTATCTTTATTTGCTGTGATTGGCATGCTCATTGGTTTTTCTGTTGTGTTGCTTGGACACAAAGCTGACTGGTTAATGACATCTGTGTTTAAGAACAACTTACTAGGCTTTTTGTTGTTCGGAAGTTATTTCTTCTTGTTAGGTATTGCTGGACTCGTCGGGTTGTATTTTGATATGGCTGAATTCAAAAAAATGGTTCGAGAGCATTCCATAGTAAATTCGATAGCTGTAATTGTTGGTTTGCTATTAGGATTTTTTATGGCTGCTCTTTGTAAAAAAAATGGGATGTACGCTGGAGGATTTTTATTTGCTGATGTGGTTTTTGCTGGCTTTGGGTGGATGATTTATTCGAATGAGGTTGATATTTGCAATGGGTGTCCTAGTGGTGATGAAAAAATGAAGAGGAATGTCACGCTTCTTTCTGCTACGGCACTTGTAATTGGTTCTGTTACTTTAAGCTTCGCGTGGGTAGATGCGTGTCAATGCAAAATTTTGACTTTTTAAGCTCAAAGAAAGCCCATTTTGTTGTTTTCGATGCGTCAGCGAAGTTGCAGCAAGGCGAGTCGGTGATTGAGCTGAATGCGCCGCACATGTCGTTTGAGATGTCGGTGACTTATCTGACCAAGAGTGTGAAACAGGCATTTACACAGCAGGCAAGCAGTGAGCATGAGGCGCAAGAAAAAATCAGGCGGATAGGTTTTAAGCTTTTGGGGTGAGTAACTATTCGTGCGTTAAATTTTTTGTGCGAGTCGCACGATAGATGAATTATTTTTAATTAAAAATACTGAATTTTCGTTGACAGAAAAGCCTTGATAAGTATAATGCGCGCTCGTTTCAAGGGGTCGATAGCTCAGTCGGTAGAGCAGCGGACTTTTAATCCGTTGGTCGCGAGTTCGAATCTCGCTCGACCCACCAGTTTTTAGCAGTAAAAGTTTCAAATGCCGCCTTAGCTCAGTTGGTAGAGCAACCGCCTTGTAAGCGGTAGGTCATCAGTTCGAATCCGATAGGCGGCACCAATTCAAACCCACACATTCAAAAGATGCGTGGGTTTTTCTTGTCTGCGTTAAGCTGGCAGGATTGCGGCGTAAGCCGTTTTTTCTTGGGGTGGTGTGCCATGTGGGATAGTTTTTTGCATCTGTTACGTGCGCAGCTCGACAATCAATTATTCGTCGGCGGCTTTGTGTTGGGCTTGATTGGGTTGATGGCGGCTTGGCTGCGCAAAGTGCCTGGGATGTTGTGGTCGTATTTCAATCGCGTGATTATCGTCACTGCGGTCATCGACAGTCGCAATGATTTATTCGGCGCGCTGATTACTTGGATTAACGATTTGCCGTTCGGTCGCGGCAGTCGCTTTTTTACTGTTATCCAAGAGAACGCCAATCCTGATGATGAGTCCAGTGCCAATGGTTTGCCGCGCTTGTTGTACAGCCCCGCGCCGGGCTTTCATGTGTTTTGGTTTCAAGGTCGTGTGATGTGGATACACCGCGATGTAAGTATGAATTTGCAAGTGGTCGATACGCTACGCATCCATGTTTTATTTGGCTCGCGCAAGTTTTTGGAAGGCCTGCTGGAGGATGTGCTCAAGCGCACTTACGCGCGCCTTGCTAATCACACGCTGATGTTTACCGTGGATAGTTGGGCAGAAAATTGGCGCAAATCCGATGCACGTCCGCGTCGCGCGATCAACTCGGTGGTGCTGGACGGCGACATCCGCCAACGCTTACTCGACGATGCGCAAGGTTTTTTTGGTAAGCGCAGTTGGTACGCCTCTATGGGCATCCCTTGGCGCAGAGGCTATTTGTTATACGGCCCGCCGGGGACAGGCAAGACCAGCGTGGCGTTCGCGCTGGCGGGAGAATTGCATTTGAATTTATGTTGGCTGTCGCTGACCAATCCCAAATTAAACGACCAAACCATTTCCATGCTGTTGCAAAAAACGCCCGCACGCTCCTTGATTTTGATTGAAGACGTGGACGCATTTTTTGCCGCGCGACAAAAACAAGACGAGCGTATCGCGGTCAGTTTCAGCGGCTTGCTAAATGCTTTGGATGGCGTAGCCGCGCAAGAAGGGCGTATTGTTTTTCTCACCACCAATCACCGCGAGTTACTCGATGCCGCGCTGATACGTCCGGGGCGTATTGATGTGGAATTCAAACTCGATTTAGCCAGCCGTGAGCAAATCGCCAGTATGTTTTTGCGTTTCTATCCCGACCAGCAACATGCCGTCGCCGCACTGGTGGCGACCATGCCAGAGCGGGTTTTAAGCCCTGCGCAAATCCAGCAAGCCTTGTTAGCACACAGCAATTTTGCTGATGCGATTGCTGCGTTGCGCGCCTTAGCAAGATAAATTTCAGACAACTCTTAACGCAATTATTGGGAACGAAAGAATGAGCAACGCTAAAAAATTTACCGCCCCCACCGCCGCTGCACTCACACCGTTTTGGCGACGTATGCCTAAGTTTTTTATCTATCCTATGCAGTGGAGTTCGATGCTGCGCATTGTAGGCTACGCAATGGTGACGGGGCTGTCGCTGTTGTTGCCCAATCCGTTTGGCGGGCTGTTGTATCTCATCGTCTGGATTATGTTTTTGAAGTACGCCTTTGTGGTGATGGAACGCACCGCCAATGGTCAGCTCGATGAACCCGATGATTTGAACGGCAATGAGCGCGGCGATGCGGGGCAAGTGATGCGTCAGTTCGGTTTGTTTGTGGTGTTTGGTTTATGCGTAGCTTTGCTGGCTATGGTGCTGGGACGTACTGCGGGCTATGTGATAGGCGCGCTGCTGATGAGTGTGGTGATGCCAGCGGGCATTATGATTATTGCGGTGAATAAGAGTTTGCCGCAGGCACTCAATCCGTTTCAGATTTTGTTTTATATGGGCACGATACGTTCACCGTATTTTGCGTTGTGCTTTTTAATTTTTAGTTTGAGCAGTAGCAGTGAATGGCTGCAAGGATTTTTTTACGAGCATTTAGACTCTTGGTTAGTGTTGCCGCTGTTCGGTTTTATTGAGTTCTATTTCACCCTTATCATCTATCACATGATGGGTTACGCGGTGTATCAGTACCACGAAAAATTAGGCTTGGATGCTGACGTGAGCTTCGCCGATGCCGAAGCAAAACAGTCTACTGGCAAAGCTGCCGACCCGCTACACGCCCAGTTGGCCGAGCTGTTGGCGGCGGGACACGATGAGACTGCGCTGGATGTGTTGCGTGAAGCGTTACGCACCCGTTGGGAAGAAAACGCTTTGCATGAGCGTTACCAAAAACTGTTAGTCGCCTCTGGAAAAACCGTACCCGCGATGCACCACGCGCGTGAATTCATCAATAAATTAAGCAATGAAAAACGCCTCTTCCAAGCCTTGGATTTATGCGAATACTGGCTAAAAAATCATGCTGATTTTCATCTGCAAGATTCCTTTCATGTCCATCCATTAGCCGTCGCCGCGCGTATGGGCGGGCGTGCCAAATTAGCTTTGGATTTAATGCGTGGCTTTGATAAACGCTATTTGCAACACGAACACATTCCCTTGATTTATTTTCTCGCCGCGCAAATTTTGAGTGAAAATTTTCAACGTCATAGCGAAGCCAGCGCGATTTTGCACACCCTGCAAACGAAATTCCCCACTCATCCTTTAGCCATAGAAGCCAGCCAATACTTAACCGTGCTGGCGAAGGTTGCGGCGTTGGGATAGTCGTTAGCGGGTTTGCTGGGCGCTCGATTTATCGAGCGATGTTTTTGCTGTGGCTATCGCGCGATAAATCACGCTTCTAGAAGCTACCCGCGACCCGCTACCCTGAGCATGTCGTGCGCGGTTGCTGCTTGACTAGTGGTGGGGAATTTTTCGATCAAATCGGTCAGCACAGTTTTGAAACGCTCGACGCGTTGCGCGCGGTAATGCGCCCGCGCTAACGCCAACCATACTGCTGGAATTTGCACATGTTGTGGTGTGTTGCGTTGCAACAACGCGGCTAATTTTTCGGCATCCTCACACTCGCCACCATCCGCAAAACGCTGCGCTAATTGCGCCAATAAATCCGCACTTAATTTTGGCGCGGGTTTGGCATGAGCCAGATATTCGTGAAAAATTTGGTGCACTTGTGCGGTGCTGTGGGCACTTTGCGCGGGTAGCGTGAGCAAGCGCAGCGCGGCGTGGTGATAGTCTGCGCTGGTACTGTCGTGCTTGGCGGTGCGATAACATAATTTTGCCAAGTCAAGGTCGTTGGGATGCTTTGCCAGCAAGGCTTTGAACACTTGATGCGCTTTAGCAAATTCCATCGCGCTGAGGTAATTCATACCCGTTTGATAATCATCTTGCTGCAGTTCTTGCTGCGTTACTTCTTGATGATGAGCATGGATGCGCGCGGGGCGGAAGTTGCGATACAGCGCGCCGATAATTGCGCCGCATAGCAGCCCGCCGAAGTGCGCCATGTAGGCGACATGTGAGCCGTGGTTGTTAAAAAATTGATATAGCTCATTGCCTAACCAAAGCGGCAATAAGGCAATCGCGGGAGCTTTGATGTAGTCAAAATAGAATCCCAGCGAATAAAAAAAGTCGATTTTTTGTAAGCCAAAAATAACCGTATATAGCCCCATTACTCCAGCGATAGCCCCCGATGCGCCGAGCAAGCTGCCTGTGCCTGCCGCTACACTAAACATCGCGATTGCCGCATACGCCGAGATTAAATACGCCAGCAAAAAAAGCCGCTTGCCGATGACCGACTCGACTAAAAAGCCGACTAAAAACAGCACCAGCATATTGCCGAGTAAATGATCAAAGCCCGCGTGCATAAACGCCGAAGTCAGTGCGGTGAGCGCGCTAGGCGTGGCGACGCGATACACATAACGCTCGGTGAAACTCACCATTGCCTCAAAGTGCGCCCGCTGCGTTTGCCAAGCCGAAAATTCTGCTGCTTGCGCGCCAATAATTTCACCTTGGTGCAAGGCGCGCATAAACGCTGCATCGTTTTCCATGATGACTAAAGCATCGGCGTTTTTTTCGTTGAGCAAGTCTTGAAAAGGTTGCGCCGCTGCGTCGTTGTGCTGTACTAAATAGCTGGCGTAGCGTGGCAATTCCCACTTGGCTAAGTCACTGCCGAAATAATAACTGGCGGCTTTTTGTTCGCTCGCGGCATCATTACCTTGCAGAAAAAAGAACACACAGCAGTTAATCAAAATCAGCAGCAAAGTGACTAGAGGTGGGCGTTTCCAATCGACGCGATTACCAACAGGAATAATGAACATAGGGTGTTTGATGCGGCGAAATTATTGTTTGGGGGCGGCGGCGAACAGCGGATTTTTCATCACCAGATTCATACGCTCGCCAAATTCTTGGGCGAAATTACGCATCGCTTTGGCGGCTTCTTTCTCCGCGGTGGCGCGTTCTAGCGTGTCCGCCATAGCCAATAAATTTTGGTGAAAAAACTGTTTCATTTCATCGACCATCATCTCGCGCGTCCAGAGATCAATGCGCAAAGTATTTTTTGCCTCGCTATCCCACACCGACAACATAATTGCTTTGCTGCTGCTATCTACATCGCCGTCTGACGCGCTCCAGTCGATTTTTTGCGGCATGTTTTTGTCGTCTAGCGTGACGGTAAATTTAATTTCAGAAGTTTTCATTAGGGGGCTTTCCTTGGTAATTTTGAGCATAAAAAATCGCGCCATGCGCGACTCAGGTTGAATGTAGCTTTAAGCCACTAAATGGTATCATGCGCGCCTTTTTTGGCGGCTAATAAATCGCCAGTTCGTATCGTTTTACTTTGGAAATCTCCCCCATGAAAAGCAGTGAAATCCGCCAAACCTTCCTCGATTTTTTCGCTTCAAAAGGTCATACCGTTGTGGCCTCCAGCTCACTCGTGCCGCATGAAGATCCCACCTTGTTGTTCACCAATGCGGGCATGAACCAATTCAAAGATGTGTTTTTGGGTTTTGATAAACGTCATTACACGCGTGCTGCGTCGTCGCAAAAATGTGTGCGCGCGGGCGGCAAACATAACGATTTGGAAAACGTGGGTTACACCGCGCGTCACCACACTTTTTTCGAGATGCTGGGTAACTTTAGTTTTGGCGATTATTTCAAACGCGACGCGATTAACTACGCATGGGAATTGCTCACCAAAGTTTACAAGCTGCCTGTCGATAAGCTCTATGTCACCGTGTACGCCGAGGATGACGAGGCTTACGATATTTGGACGAAAGAGCTGGGACTCGCGCCTGAGCGCGTCATCCGCATCGGCGACAACAAAGGCGCGCGTTACGCGTCGGACAATTTTTGGATGATGGGCGACACAGGGCCATGCGGACCTTGCACCGAAATTTTTTACGATCACGGCGCGCATATTCCCGGCGGATTGCCCGGTACACCTGAAGAAGATGGCGACCGTTTTATCGAAATTTGGAACAACGTGTTCATGCAATACAACCGTGACGAAGCGGGCGTGATGCACTTGCTGCCCAAGCCTTCAGTCGATACCGGCATGGGCTTAGAGCGCATCTCGGCGGTGTTGCAACACGTGCATGCCAACTACGAAATTGATTTATTCCAAGCACTGATTAAAGCGGCAGCGCGTGAAACGCAATGTGATCATTTAGATTCGCCATCTTTGAAAGTGCTGGCCGACCATATCCGCGCTTGTTCTTTCCTGATTGCTGACGGCGTGATTCCTGGCAACGAAGGGCGCGGCTATGTGCTGCGCCGCATTATTCGCCGCGCCATTCGGCATGGTTACAAACTCGGCGCGCGCGCTGCGTTCTTCCACAAAATGGTGCCCGATTTAGTCAATGAGATGGGTGTGGCGTATCCCGAATTGACCACCGCAAAAACGCGCGTGATGGAGGTGTTGAAGCAGGAAGAAGAACGCTTCTTTACCACCATTGAACATGGCATGGCGATACTGGAAAGTGAACTAAAATCCGTTCGCCCTGAGCCTGTCAACGGGTCTGCGGTTCATGGTTCGACAAGCTCACCACGAACGGTAATTTTTAATGGTGAACTCGCATTTAAGCTGCACGACACCTTCGGTTTCCCGCTCGATTTAACCCAAGACGTATGTCGTGAACATGGCGTTACTGTGGACATTGCAGGCTTTGATGCGGCGATGGCAAACCAGAAACAGATGGCGCGCGCGGCGGGCAAATTTAAGATGACGCTGAATTTGGAATACGAAGGCGCGCCGACGATTTTCCATGGTTACGAAACGTTACAAAATCAAGGCAATGTTTTAGCTCTCTATAAAGAGGGGGGCGCGGTGGCGGAGTTGTCTGAAGGGGAGCATGGCGTGGCGGTGTTGGACAACACGCCCTTTTATGCCGAGTCTGGTGGTCAGGTGGGCGATAGCGGCGAGCTGCGCAGTGTGCAAGGTATTTTTGCGGTGGAAGATACGCACAAAATTCAAGCCACGGTGTTCGGTCACCATGGTGTGGTCAAAACGGGCAAGTTGCGCGTCGGCGACAATATCAATGCGCGGGTCAATGTGGCGGCGCGCATGGCGACCGAACGTAATCACTCGGTGACGCACTTGATGCATAAGGCGTTAAGAGTCGTGTTGGGCGATCATGTGCAGCAAAAAGGTTCGCAAGTCGATAGCGATAAAACCCGTTTTGATTTCGTACATAACGCGCCCATTTCGGATGCCGACATCGCCACCGTAGAGGCCAAAGTGAACGCGGAAATTTTGGCGAACGTGGCGACGGATGCGAGTGTGATGAGCATTGAGGATGCGCAAAAAACGGGCGCGATGATGTTGTTCGGCGAGAAATATGGCGACGAAGTGCGTGTGCTGTCCATCGGTAGCTCGAAAGAATTATGTGGTGGTACGCACGTCAAGCGTACGGGCGATATTGGTTTGTTCAAAATCGTTGCAGAAGCCGGGGTGGCATCGGGGGTGCGCCGTGTTGAAGCGGTAACGGGTGAGGGCGCGTTGGCTCTGATGAACGCGCAACAAAGCCAATTACAAAGCATCGCAGCAGCAGTAAAAGCCCAGCCGCAAAATGTCGCAGCGCGCGTGTTGCAAGTGTTGGACAGTGTCAAAGTTTTGGAAAAAGAATTGGCTGGATTGAAGTCCAAACTGGCTGCTTCGCAAGGCGATGATTTACTCAAGCAAGCCGTGGACATCAACGGCGTGAAAGTGCTGGCGGCGCAGCTGGATGGCGCGGACGCGTTAGCGTTGCGCGAGACGCTGAACAACATGAAAGATAAGCTGCCCAATGCTGCGATTGTGTTGGCTGCTGTGGCAGAAGGTAAAGTCAGCTTGGTGGCGGGTGTCAGTGCTGGTTTGATTGCCAAAATCAAAGCGGGCGAACTGGTGAATATGGTCGCGCAGCAAGTCGGCGGCAAGGGCGGTGGCAAGCCTGATATGGCGATGGCGGGCGGCACGCAACCCGAAAACTTGGCTGCGGCATTGGCTTCCGTTGCAGCGTGGGTGGCAACAAAAGCCTAAACAGTATTGCTAATTTGAGTGGCTATCGGTATGGTTCAAAACAAGGCGCGCGGGATAATAGTGACGCGCTAAAGTTGGGGGAGAGTGGTCTTTAGTACGCCTTAAGTTTTTTAGGAGCGTCGTAGTGAGCATCACACACCACACCATTTTGTTAGTCGAAGGCACGATTGCAGATGCTGATTTGGCGCGTGCGGCGGCAGCACAATGTCAGCCCGAATTTAATTTGCAAGTGTTTGACTACGCATCTGCCGTTTTGGATTATTTAGCAGCGGCGGGTGTTGCAATGCAGCCGTTTATTATTCTCATCAATCTTGATTTGCCTAAGCTGGAAGGCTTAGCGGTGTTACGCACCTTGCGCATCAATCCCCTCACCCGCGACATTCCTGTGCTGGTGTATTCTCGTCAGTTCAATCAAGCCGAAGTGTTATTAAGCTACTCTGCAGGTGCGAATTCTTTTGTGCCTAAGCCACAAGATGAAGCTGAGTATTTGAGCTTATTTGCGAGTCAATTAACTTATTGGCTGGCGACTCGGAATTGGCAGTTTAATCGGCAGGAGATTCTTCATGTCTAAGCCGCTTGCTATTGTATTTGTGGGTGTGCTCGCTGAGCCTGCGGCGCAGCTCAGTGCGGCGTTGCGTACGGGTGGGTTTGCTCTGACGCTGTCGCAATTAGACGATGCGTCTCAGTTGGCCAAAGTGGAATTGGCGGGCGTTGATGTGCTGTTGGTTGATTCCTTGCGTATTCATCCGCATATCGTCGAGCAAATTCAAACCTTGTTAACCGCGCAATCGCTGGATATTCCTATCTTGGTATATTCCAGTGTGGGGGATGAAGCGGCGATTGTGGGGGCGATGAAAGCCGGCGCGAAGGATTTTATTTCCAGCAAAAATCCGCAACGGATTGTGTCCTCGGTGCAGCGCGAGTTGGAATGTGTCACCAAGCGTGCAGAAATGCGCAGCCAAGCACTGGTCGATAAGGTGTTGCAAGAGATTGAAGGCTGGATGTTGCAAGGTCAAGACTTAGTGCCATTGACACAAAAAATTTGTGAATTGATTGCTAAGACTTTTGCTGTGCGGGTCGCTTGGATAGGCGGCAAGCAAGCGGATGGTTCAGTGAGTGTCGTCGCCGCTTCGGAGCGTCCAGAGTTGCTGCGCCAACTTGAAGTGCGTTGGGATGACAGCCCGCATGGACAAGGTACGGTGGGGCAGGCGATACGCTCGCAACGCCCTGTGAGATTGACGGTCGATGCTGAGGTCATTAGCCCTTGGCGTGCCATGGCGAATCAGTATGGTGTGCAAAGCGTGTTGGCGTTGCCGCTGTTGGTGCGCAGCGAGATTATCGGCGTGTTGGTGTTGTACTCGGTGCAGCGTGACGGCTTTGATGATGTCTGCGTAGAACGCTATGCGCACTTTGCGAATCGCCTTGCGGTCATTTTGCTGATGGCGCAAGAGCAAGAACAATTACGTCTGTTAAGTGCGGCGATGAGTCGCGCCACACAAGCGATTTTTATTACCAAATCCGATGGCACGATTATCTGGTTTAACCAAGCACTGTGTGTCTTAAGCGGCTATAGCGAAGCAGAAATTAGCAATAGCACACCACATTTATTTAGCTCAGGCGGCTACGATAAAAATTTTTGGCAAAGCATGTGGCGGGAGATTTTGCAAGGCAAGCCGTGGTCGGGCGATGTGTTAAATCGGCGGCGCGATGGCGCGGCGTATCACGTTTTGCAAAGTATTACGCCACTACAAAACGCACAGGGAGAGGTGCAGAATTTTTTATGCGTGCAGCAAGACGTGTCGGAGAAAAAAGAGCTAGAGCGGAAAATTGAATATCTGGCTTATCACGATGTTCTGACGGGTTTACCCAATCGCGCTTTATTCAATGATCGGATGCGCCAAACGGTTAGCCAAGCTCGTCGCGACAAGGCTGGTTTCGCGCTGTGTTTCGTCGATCTAGATGGCTTCAAAGCGATTAACGATACGCATGGACATGCGGCGGGTGATCAGTTACTTAAACAGGTTGCAAGTCGTTTACGCGTTTGCGTGCGTGAAGTCGATACGGTGGCGCGTTTAGGCGGGGATGAGTTTGTGATTTTGTTGCGTGATGCCAATGCGGAAACCGCGCTGGCGCAAATCGCGCAAAAAATTATCGAGCAATTGGCGCGCGCTTTTGAGTTGAGCGTCGGTGCAGTCAATATCAGTGCCAGTATTGGTTTAAGTCGCTATCCCTCGGATGCTAGTTCGGCAGATAAGCTGATGCGCTATGCGGATGAGGCGATGTATCGAGCCAAGCATAGCGGTAAAAATCGCTATGTGTTTTATCGTCGCGATGCCTTGACCGACGAGGTACTGGATTGGCAAATCTAAGTGTTACGCCCCCAACACTTGCGGCAAAGTTGCCCAAACTAAATCAGGCGTGAGTTGCATCATGCAGTTGAAATGCCCGAGTGGACAGACGCGTTTGAAGCATGGGCTGCACGCGATGTCGATTTTGATGACGCGTGCGTGAGTCGATAACGGCGGCGTAAATTGTGGACTGCTAGAGCCGAATAAAGCCAATAAAGGCTTGTCTTGCGCGGCAGCTAAGTGCATCAAGCCTGAGTCGTTACTCACCACTACCGTGGCGCACGCAATGATTGCCAACGCGTCCGACAAATCGGTCTTGCCGCATAAATTAACGCACACCGCACCGCTGAGTTGCTGAATCTCGTTTGCCACCGCGTAGTCTTTTCCCGAACCAATTAACCACACCGCATAGCCTTGTGCGGCAAAGCGTTGTGCCAGTTCCGCGTAGTACGCTTCCGGCCAGCGTTTAGCAGGACCATATTCCGCACCCGGGCAAAACACTGCGATTTTTTTGCTTAAATCCAAACTTAATTTTTTCAGACTGCTGCTGCGCTGCGCTGCGCTGACGACTAATTTCGGATTGGCTAACGGTTGCGGAATCGCTGCATTTTTGTCTTCGGCAAGCGCGGCGAAGCGTTCCACCATTAACGGTAATACTTTTTTATCCAGCTTGCGCGCATCATTCAATAGTCCGTAGCGCGATTCGCCGATAAAGCCGGTGCGTAGCGGAATGCGCGCGAAAAAGGGCACGAGTGCGGACTTCAGCGAGTTGGGTAACACAATCACTTGGTGGTAGTGCGCGGCGCGTAATTGTTTGCCTAATTGATAGCGTAATTTAAGCTGCAATGCGCCGTGACCAAACGGATTGTTGATGACCTGATGCACTTCAGGCATAGCGTGTAACAGCCCCGCACACCAAGGTGGCGAGAGCACATCAATTTGGCAGTCGGCATGACGTTGTTGCAAGCGCATTAACATCGGCTGCATCAACATCGCATCGCCTACCCAGCTAGGTGCAACAATTAAAATTTTCATAAGTTATAAAAATTCAAATATCGAAGCGAGGCTAGGCGTGAACAAAAAATTACGACGCGGCACTTGTCCTCAGGTGGTTTGGCTGGGGATAGTTAAGCTATGTAAGGAGTAATTTTTTGTGAGCAACAACGCATCGCGAAGAGATTTGGATTTTTTAGTGATGTCCTTTGGGGAGTTCACCGGTGAACTTGTACAGCGTGCCGCAGTACGGGCAGCGTGCTTCGCCACCGTGTGCCAGCGGAATGCCGACTTTGGGATGGGTATTCCACACACTCATAGCAGGCGTGGGACACGATAAGGGTAAGTCGTGCGCGGTGACTTCGATGTAACGCGCAGTAATTGCAGATTCACTCATTACAACTCCTAAAAATTATCAGACCTAAACGTAATCAACCCAATCTTGATGCAGCGGATGTTTACCCGCGACGCAATCGAAAAAAGCGGCTTGCAATTGGGTGGTAATCGGACCGCGTGAACCGATGCCGATGGTGCGGCGATCGAGTTCGCGTATCGGCGTGACTTCGGCAGCTGTGCCAGTAAAGAAGGCTTCATCTGCGCAATAAATTTCGTCGCGGGTGATGCGTTTTTCGATCACTTCCAAGCCCATTTCTTTGGCTAAAATAATAATCGAATCGCGCGTGATGCCTTCTAAACACGAGGTTAAATCAGGGGTGTAGAGCTTGCCTTGTTTAACGATAAAAATGTTTTCTCCCGCACCCTCGGCAACAAAACCATCCACGTCTAACAGCAAAGCTTCATCGTAGCCGTCGTTGGCAACTTCTTGATGCGCGAGGATGGAGTTGGTGTAAGTCGTGACCGATTTGGCGCGACACATATTCACGTTAACGTGATGGCGGGTGAAGCTAGAAGTCTTGATGCGTATGCCTTTTTGCATCCCTTCTTCACCCAGATACGCGCCCCACGGCCAAGCTGCGACGGCTACATGCGTGGATAAACCTTTGGCTGCGATACCCATGCCTTCGGAGCCATAAAAGCAAATTGGACGGATGTAGCACGATTCGAGTTTGTTAGCGCGCACCACTTCGCGATGCGCTTCCATGACGGTTTCTTTGTCGTAAGGCATGTTCATTTGGAAAATACGCGCCGAATTAAACAAGCGCTCGGTATGTTCTTTCAAACGGAAAATGGCTGTGCCTTTGGTTGCTTTATAAGCACGCACGCCTTCAAAAACGCCCATGCCATAGTGCAAGGTATGCGTCAAAACGTGGGTAGTTGCATCGCGCCAAGGAACGAGTTTTCCATCGTGCCAAATAAAGCCATCGCGGTCAGACATAGACATGGGTGCATCCTTTGTAAAAGATTGAGGGGGCGAAAATTTAAGGGCGCGATTTTAGCTGTTTCCGTTGACTTAATGAAGCATTACTCGAATTAACTAGATATTTTGAGATATTTGTGGCTATTTTTTTTTCGGTATGATGTCGTCATCTCGCTGATTTTTGTGATGAAGCAATAATTAAAATTACACAACATACTATGAAAATACTGCCTTCTATTACCAAAGAAATGATAGACACTCCCGAAGAAAAATTACGTAAAAGCCTGCTGATTTTTGCTTGTGCGTTTATGAATTTAGCGGTGGTGTTGTGGTTGGCGATTTATTGGCTAATGGGGCTCAATTTTTCGTCTAACGTGACGCTGATTTATCAGCTTATCTCGGTGGGTTCTTTAGTTTTTTATCTTAAAACTAAAAAATTTGAGACCTTTCGCTTTATTCAGTTGAGTTTATTTTTGTTTGCGCCCTTCATCATGCAATGGAGTATCGGCAGCTCGGTCACCTCTAGCGGCGTGATGTTGTGGGCATTACTCGCACCTATTGGCGCGTTAGTCGTGTCGAATTGGCGCGAATCGGTGCCGTGGTTTTTTGCCTACACCGTGATGACGGTTATTTCGGGTGTGTTCGATTATTTTTTGGGCGAAGCGATTCCCAAAGAAATGTCGATGAAGGTGATTGGTGTTTTTTTCGCGCTGAATTTTCTAGCTATGTCGTCAATTATTTATTTCTTGGTGCGCCACTTTGTCGTAGAGATGGAGAAAATAAAAAGTCAACTTGATGCGCAACATCAACTATTAGAAGAGGAGCAGCAAAAATCTGAGCGTGTGCTGTTGAATGTGTTGCCTAGCAATATCGCGCAACGCTTAAAAAATGACCAAGGGCTGATTGCCGATGGCTACGCCGATGTCACGGTGATGTTCGTCGATTTAGTCAACTTCACGCAGCTCACTGAAACTTTGTCACCCAACCAAATGGTGACACTGTTGAATGAAATTTTTTCGGGCTTCGATCAACTGAGCGAAAAATATCAAGTTGAAAAAATTAAAACGATGGGCGATGCCTATATGGTGGTCGGTGGCTTTGCCGGCGACACCACGCGTTACACCGCCGACATCGCCGATATGGCTTTTGAGATGCGTGATTTTGTCGAAAAAAATCCTGCTTTCGCTAAGTACCATTTGAGTGTGCATACGGGTATCGCGACAGGTCCAGTGGTGGCAGGCGTGATTGGTACGAAACGCTTTATTTATGACTTGTGGGGCGACACCGTGAATATCGCTAGTCGCTTAACGGATGAAGCGACTTTCGGCGTGATACAAGTGGACAAAGTGACTTACAACCGTTTGCGTGATGACTTCGCTTTTGAACCTCGTGCGACTGTCAATGTAAAAGGCAAAGGTGAAATGGCAATGTATCGCCTCACTTCGCGTTTGGATGGGCGTAACCCCGTGACGCGTTCAGGTTCAAATCCTGTTTTTGTGAACCCCGCTGCTGCGTTATAGACACTACTTTGGCGTATCGAACAAATCGCCCCACAGCTTTAGCGTGGGGCTTTTTTCTAGGCTATCGGGCTTGACGCGGCAAGGCGATAAGCCATTTAGTCGCATGGCGTGTTGGGTGCGGCGCAAAGTACGATATTGCGCGCTGACTAAGGCGGCAAGCTCGGCAGGAATTAAGCCCAGTTCGCCAGCCAATCTCAGTAAGGCTAAGTTGCCGATATTGGCAGTCAGTTGAGGGTAGCGATGTGCATGAGCCAGCACTAAAAACTGCACCATAAACTCAATATCGACCATCCCTCCCGCATCGTGTTTGATGTCGAATAATTCGCTGTTGTTGGGATGCCCGTCATGCATCTTTTGGCGCATCGCGACAATTTCAGCGCGTAGTTTTTCTTCATCACGCGGTGCTTGCAACAGCGTGTTGCGCAACACTTCAAAAGCCTCACCCACCGTGTTATCTCCCGCACAAAATCTTGCGCGGGTTAACGCTTGATGCTCCCAAACCCATGCGTCATTGGCTTGATAGTCGGCAAACGCGCTTAAGCTCGACACCAACAAGCCACTCGCACCGTTGGGACGTAAGCGCAAATCGGTTTCGTATAAACGCCCCGCTGGCGTGTAGCTGCCGAGCACCGTGTTGATGCGTTGCGCCAAGCGCGCGTAGTTTTCTTGCGCATCCGCATGGGTATCGTCATAGATAAAAATCAAATCCAAATCGGATTCATAACCCAGCTCTTTTCCGCCTAATTTGCCAAAAGCGATAATGGCAAAGTGTGGTGTGTCGCAATGTTTTTTGCGCGCGTTTTGCCAGCACACATTGAGCACATGACGCAGCATTAAATCTGCCAACGCGCTCAAGTGGTCGCTCAGAATTTCCAGTGGCAATAAGCCCTGCAAGTCCATGGCTAACAGATGAAAAATTTGCTCTTGTTGCGCATGCCGTAGCGCGTCCATTTGCCGTTCTAAATCGTCACCGCAGTCATGTAATTGCGCCGCGACATGGGCATCAATCGCCGCCCAATCGGGCACTTGATAAAGCTCGCGCGCGTCTAACAATTCATCGAACAAAGCAGGGTGAGAAGCGAGGTAATCCGCTGCCCAACTGCTGGCTGAAACAAGCTGGCTCAAGCGCGTTAAAGCCTGTGGATATTCGGCTAAAAATGCCAGGTAGGAAGCGCGCCGCGCGATGCTGTCGATTAAATTTTGTAAGCGTAACAAGGTGACATCTGGATTGGCTTGCTGCGCGCAGGCGCGAATAAATTGTGGTATCAGCTGTGCCATGCGTACACGGCTCGCTTCGGGTAATTGTTGGTAGCGCGAGCTGGCGCGAAATTGTAATAACTGTTGCGCAGCTGCTGTACTGTCGGCATAGCCTAAACCTTGTAAATGTTGGCTTAGCGAGCTTTCATCCAGTGCTTCATCCCACCGCAATGACTCGTCAGATGCGGCGGTTTCAGTGCGAAAAATCGCAGCGAATTGCGCGCTGACAATGGCGCGATGCACGTCGAGCCGTTGCAATAGCGCGGCGTAATTTGCATAGCCCATGCCGATGGCGAGCCGCGCTCTATCGTCCTCATTGTCAGGAATATCTTGAGTTTGCTGGTCATCTAGGTATTGCAAACGGTGTTCTAAGTTGCGTAAAAAAATATAGGCGACGGTTAAGTCGCGCACTGTCTCGGCAGTAATTTCGCCGTCACTCGCGAGTTGCTGCAACACGCTCAGGGTCGGTCGGATGCGTAATTTTGCCGCGCGTCCGCCGCGTATCAGTTGAAAAACTTGCGCGGTAAATTCGATTTCGCGAATGCCGCCGGGCCCTAGTTTTATGTTGTTTTGACGGTCGCGGCGCGCCACTTCTTGACGGATTTGCGCGTGTAATTTACGCATCGAATCTATCGCGCCAAAGTCGAGATATTTACGGAACACAAACGGTTGCGCTAACTGCATCAACTCGCTGCTGCTGGTGTGTTGTTCGGGCGCAATCACGCGCGCTTTAATCCAAGCATAACGCTCCCACTCACGACCTTGGCTGACCAGATATTCCTCCAGTGCCGCAAAGCTCATCACCAACGGGCCACTGTCGCCGTAAGGACGCAAGCGCATATCGACGCGGAACACATAACCATCCACTGTGGGTTCGTGTATCAGGTTGATTAAACGTCGTCCCAAGCGCGTAAAAAATTCGTGATTACTCAAGCTGCGGATGTTGCTTTGTCCCGCCATCGCTTGGGTTTCGCCATCTTCGGCATAAACAAAAATTAAGTCGATGTCAGAGGAAACATTCAGCTCGCCGCCGCCTAATTTGCCCATGCCTATCACTAACATTTGCTGTGCTGTGCCACTGCTCGCGCCGATGGGCTGACCAAATTGCGCTTGCAGCGCGCTCATCAAACAGTGTTGCGCTAGGCGCACGCAAATTTCCGCAAGCGCGGTCATGCAGTGCATCACTTCGTTCAAATCGGCGAGCGTATTTAAGTCGCGAAAAATCAGTTTCACCATCACCTGCTTGCGCACATACCGCACCGCTTTGGTGAGCTGTATTTCGTCTTGTAAATTTAAGCCAGATTGCGCGAGCAAGGCGTGAATTTCTTCGTCATTGCAGGGCGTTTGGTAGTTGGCTTCTAACCATGTCAGCAGCGCGGCATCGGCTTGCAAAATTCGCTGCGCATAGCGGCTGCATTGCAAGGTTCTGGCTAAACCGTTGGTAAAGGCTAATGTGGGTGGCTTTTGTGTGTTCATGGGGCGGGGCTTCCTTTAGAATGCGCGACTTTTCAGTTTATAGATTTTTTATTTACGCGCAGTATTTTATGTTGAATTCCCGTCCTGTTCGTCTCTTGTGGCACAGCTTTAATTGGCTCACACGCATCGTCATTATTTTGGCGGTGAGCGCGCTGCTGCTGCTGGTCACTAGTATGTTGTTGTTGCGATATTGGCTATTGCCCAATATCGAGCAATATCACACGCGAATTACCACGCAACTTTCCCTTGTCATGGCGCGTCCCATCACCATCGAGAAAATTTCAGCGGATTGGCAAGGGCTGCGTCCGCGTTTGCATCTGATTAAATTGACGGTGTTTGATACTCAGCAGCAGCCCGCCTTGGTGTTGCCTAAAGTTGCCGTGAGTGTGTCTTGGCTGTCTTTGCTTACTGCCGAGTTGCGTTTGGCGAGTTTAGAAATTGAACAGCCAGAATTGCTGATACGCCGTGATGCCAAGGGGCAAATGTATGTGGGCGGATTGGCGCTAGATCGTTCCGCCAGCGGTGATAGCAGTGCGGCAGATTGGTTGTTGCATCAGTCCCGTTTAGTGGCGCGCGATGCTTTAATTGTGTGGGTGGATGAGCAACGCGGCGCACCACCGTTGGTGATGCAGCACGTCAATCTGCGTATGGAAAGTTTTTTTAATCACCATCGCATCGCGCTACGCGGCAGTGTGCCTAGCGAATTGGCAAGTCCGCTGGATATTCGGGGCGACTTTCACGGGGCGAGTTTTTCTGATTTAACAACGTGGCGCGGGCAGCTTTTTACGCAGTTGCAATATGCCGATTTGACGGCTTGGCGGACTTGGTTGGATTTGCCGCCAGAACTGAGTAGTGGGCATGGTGCTTTGCGGGCTTGGCTGGATGTGACAGAGGGGAAGTTGGCGAAGTTGCAAGTCGATTTAGCGGTGCGCGATGTGGCGACGCAATTGGCGGCTGATGTGCCTGAAATGAGTTTGCGCAGTTTGAATGGACGGGTGATTTGGCAGCAAATTGACAACGGTTTTGAAGTCACCACGCAAGGCTTAAATTTGCATTTGGCTAACGGGGCGAACGTGCCGAACACCGATTTATATTTGCGTATCGCCAATCAAACTGAGACGCAGCCAGCTTCAGGTGAGCTGCGTGCCAATTTGTTGCAACTTGAAACGCTCGCCAACTTGGCCAATTTTGTGCCGATTCCTAAGGATTTGCGCCACCAACTCGATGCATATGCGCCGCGCGGCAAAGTGGCGAACTTGACACTGCAATGGCAGGGTGGCGGCGCGGCGGCACACACCTTTAAGGTGCAAGCGCAGATGCACAATATGGCGTTGCAGCAAGTCGGCAAAGTGCCAGGATTTAGCGGCTTAAGTGGCGAAATTTCGGGTGACCAAAATAGTGGTCATGTGCAAATTGATGCGAAAAAAGTACGCGTTGATGCCCCTGGTTTTATGCGCGAAGCGGTCGCTTTTGAGCGCTTGCAAGGCAAAGCCAGTTGGGCGCATCAAGACGACGAGCTGGAGGTTAAATTTAGCGAGGTACAGGCCAGTAATGCCGATTTAGACGGGCAGACTTTTGGTTCGTATCGCACCCAAAAAGACACGCCAGGGGTGTTGGACTTAACGGTGAATGTGCAACGCGCCAACATCGCCCAGGTCGCGCATTACATTCCGCTGATTGCCCTGAATCGCGCCGCCAATGACTGGCTGCATACGGCCTTGCAAGCAGGCACTAGCGATGTAGTGCAAATCCGAATTTTAGGTAATTTGCGCGACTTTCCGTTTGTCGATGCGAGCTTGGGCAAGTTTGACGTGAGTGCCGCGATACACAATGGCGGGCTGCGTTTTGCGCCCGACTGGCCTGTGGTGGACAGCATCCAAGGGCAGCTGCATTTACACGACAAGGTGCTGGAAGTCACCGCCGACAGTGCGCGCAGTGTCGGCGTGGCGGTGAGTAAAGTCGCGGTAAAAATCCCTGACTTCACGCAGTCGAAATTAGCTTTGGAAGTGGCTTTGCAAGCCGCCGCGCCGACGCAAAAATTCTTAGCGTATGCGGCGCAAAGTCCAGTACGCGATTTTGCGCACGGCTTTACTGACGACATCCACGCGCTAGGTGACAGCAGCTTAAATTTGCAACTGCGTTTGCCGTCTTTAGGCGAAAAACTGGCTGAAGTAAAAGGCAGTTATCGCCTCAACAATAATCAAGTGGATTTAGGTGGCGCGATTCCGCTGTTGCGCCATGCCAGCGGCGAGTTGAAATTTAGCGAGCATGGTTTTAACACCGAGCAAATGCACGCCGAAATTTTGGGCGGGGCGGCCAATCTTGAGGTGCATAGCACCCCCCAAGGCAGCGTGCTGGGCAAGTTTAATGGCACGGTCGAGATAGCGGGGTTGCGCGCGAATTATCCGCTGCCTGCGCTGCAATTTTTGCAAGGTCGTGCGGCGTGGGAGGCGCAACTTTCCACCAGCAGCGAGGGCGTGCAGGTCAACATCCAGTCGCCGTTGCAAGGGCTGTCATCTAGCTTGCCTGTGCCACTGACTAAAACGGCTGAAACTGCCTTGCCCCTGGAGGTGCAAATCCACGCCAGCCCTAGTCAAAAAATTAAAGCGCAACTCATCCCCGCGCAGCAAAAAATTAGTGTGACACTGGGTACTTTGTTCAGCGCGCGCGCGCGCTTGAGCAAGCAAGATGGACATCCGGTGGTACAGCGCGTGGCAGTGAATTTTGCTAATCGTGGCGCATGGCCAGATGCCGATGGCGTGTGGCTGGTGGGCGATATTCCAGAGCTTTCGGTGCAGGGTTGGGAAGGTTTGTTGGGTGCGCCTAGTCCTGATGCAAATGCGCCCAGCGTGGTATTTGCGGGGGCAGATGTGCAGGTCGGCAAGCTCACGGGCTATGGCTACAGCGTGCCCAATTTACATGTCCAAGCGCAGCCGCGCGGGGCTGATATTGCTGCGCAATTAGCCAGTAGTGTGGCGACGGGCGAAGTGATTTGGCAGGCTAAAAATGCCGACAACTCAGCTAAGTTGCGCGCACATTTGCAAAAGCTGCACTGGCAAGATCGTGAGGTAGTTCAGGATAGTGTTGCGCAAAGTGCTGTGCCTACGAGTAGCACGACTACCGCGCCTATAGATCCCAGTCATTTGCCCGCTTTGGATGTGACCATAGACGACCTCAAATTTTCAGGAAAAAGTTTAGGTCAGTTAGAAATCATCGGTCATCCAGAGGGCGAAAATTGGCGATTACGTCGCTTGTTGTTGAGCAATCCAGATGGCAGCTTGAGCGGTGAGGGAACGTGGCAAGGCGGCGCGGCACCTGCCACCAATGTCAAGCTGCAATTGAATTTGGCAGATACGGGAAAGATTTTGGAGCGCTCAGGTTTTCCTGGCACGCTTAAAGATGGCAGCGGAAAATTGACGGCGAATCTCGCTTGGACAGGTGCGCCGCAGGCGTTCAACTTAGCCAGTTTGCAAGGCGCGCTGCGCTTGGATACGGGCAAAGGACAGTTCATCAAAGCTGATTACAAAGTGGCAAAACTATTGAGTGTGTTAAGTTTGCAGGCATTGCCCAAACATATCGGCTTGGACTTTACCGATGTGTTTAGCGAGGGATTTCAGTTTGATAAAATCAGCGGCGATGCCAACATTGATAAGGGTAATTTGACCACTAATAATTTTGTGATTGATGGTTCGGCGGCAAAAGTTTTTATGCGTGGCGCAGTCGATTTGAATCAAGAAACGCAAAATTTACGCGTCGAAATTTTGCCTAGCGTGGGCAGTGGCGTGTCGATTCTGACAGCCTTTGCTGCGGGTCCTATTGTTGGTGTGTCAGCATTTGTGATTGATAAACTATTAGGCAATGTCCTCGATAAGCTGGTGTCGTTTGAATACAATATGACAGGTAGTTGGGCAGCCCCTAGCTTTGTTAAAGTGGGTGAAAAAGTGGTTCCCGTGTTGCCAAGTGCGGCTCCACCCGTGGTGCAAAAAGTCGCTCCTCCTGTCGTGTTAAAACCTTAAGTATTATTTGAGAAAGTTAATCATGTCCAACATCAATAACACCCAACAACGTATTGCTGCGCAAGTTAACGCTTACAAAGTCGCGGCAATACAAATGGCTTCAGGGCCTAATGTGGCTGGCAATTTAGGCGAGGCGGGGCGGCTGATTGCGCAGGCAGTTGCCAAGGGTGCGCGCTTAGTGGTGTTGCCTGAATTCTTTGCCATCATGGGCATGAACGAGTTGGATAAACTCAAAGTGCAAGAGCCATTAGGCACGGGCGTGATACAAAAATTTTTGAGCGACACGGCGCGCCAGCACAAAATTTGGTTGGTCGGCGGCTCGATTCCATTGAGTGCGAGTACGCCCGATAAAGTGATGAATAGTTGTTTGGTGTATGACGAGCACGGCGAACGCGTGGCGCGCTACGACAAAATTCATTTGTTTAATTTAGAGCTGGGTAACGAAAATTATCACGAAGCTAAAACCATCGAAGCGGGCAATCAAGTGGTAGTGGTAGATAGTCCGTTTGGGCGGATTGGCCTGGCGATTTGCTATGACTTGCGCTTCCCTGAACTATTCCGCGCGATGAAAAATTTGGACATTATTGTGCTGCCTTCTGCCTTCACTGAAACCACTGGCAAGATGCATTGGGAAGTGTTGGTGCGCGCGCGTGCGGTGGAAAATCTCGCTTATGTGATCGCCGCTGCGCAAGGCGGTTATCACGTCAATGGTCGCGAAACACATGGCAACAGCATGGTGGTCGATCCGTGGGGGCGCGTGTTAGACCGTTTGCCACGCGGCTCAGGTGTGGTCGTTGCCGAAATCAATCCTGCTTATCAAGCCAGCCTGCGCGCGAGTTTACCCGCCCTCAGCCATCGCACCCTTTTTAACTGCTAAGAGAATCCTTTGACTACTTCCACTTTGTTTTCTACCGCTACGCAAACCTTGCTTACGCCTTACGCTTTGGATGCGGGGCGCATCGAGCAGGTGTTCGGCAAAATGATGGCGCATCGCCTCGACTATGCGGATTTGTATTTTCAATACAGTCGTGCGGAAAGTTGGTCGCTAGAAGAAGGTATCGTGAAATCAGGCAGTTTTAGCATCGACCAAGGCGTAGGCGTGCGCGCGGTGAGCGGCGAAAAAACTGCTTTTGCGTATTCCGATGACATTAGTTTGAACGCGCTGGAGAGTGCCGCGACGGCAACGCGCGCGATTGCGCGGCAAGGCGGTACACAAACGGTGGCGCAATTAAAACAAGGTACGCGCCGCGATATTTATTTGCCGCATGACCCGATTGCCAGCTTAAAAGATGCCGACAAAGTCGCGCTGCTAGAACGCTTGGAAGGCTACGCGCGCGGCATGGACAACCGCGTGGTGCAAGTGATGGCGAGTCTGGCGGGCGAATATGAAGTGGTGCTGGTGGCGCGTAACGACGGCTTGATGAATGCCGATATTCGCCCGCTGGTGCGCCTGTCGCTGCAAGTCATCGTTGAGAGCAATGGCAAGCGTGAACAAGGTTCGGCAGGCGGCGGCGGTCGCTTTGGCTACGATTATTTTGATGATGCGCTGCTGAAAAAATATGCCGCAGAAGCGGTGCATCAAGCCGTGGTTAATTTGGATGCGCAGCCCGCGCCCGCTGGCAATATGACCGTGGTGTTGGGTAATGGTTGGCCGGGTATTTTGTTGCACGAAGCGATTGGTCACGGTTTGGAAGGTGATTTTAATCGCAAAGGCAGCTCGGCGTTTTCGGGGCGCATCGGTGAGCGCGTGGCGGCTAAAGGCGTGACCGTGGTGGATGACGGCACGATTATCAATCGGCGCGGCTCGCTACAAATGGACGACGAAGGCAACGCCACACAATGTACGACGCTGATTGAAGACGGCATCCTCAAAGGTTATTTGCAAGACAGCCTGAACGCGCGACTGATGGGTGTGGCGTTGACGGGTAATGCGCGGCGCGAATCGTATGCGCACATTCCCATGCCGCGCATGACCAACACCATGATGATGAATGGCGACAAAACCCAAGCGGAAATTATCGCGTCGGTGAAACACGGTTTATTTGCAGCGAATTTTGGCGGCGGACAAGTGGACATCACCAGCGGCAAATTCGTGTTCTCCACCACCGAGGCGTACATGATTGAAGATGGCAAAATCACTCATCCCGTCAAAGGCGCAACGCTCATTGGCAACGGCCCCGACGCACTCACTCGTGTGGCGATGATAGGCAACGATATGGCACTCGATAGCGGTGTGGGAACGTGTGGCAAAGAAGGACAAAGCGTGCCTGTAGGCGTAGGTCAACCAACGGTGCGCATAGATGGCTTGACGGTGGGTGGCACGGCTTGATGGGAGGAGTTGCGAGCGCGCCCAGCTAGGGCATCGCCATCAATTTAATTGCTCAATAAATTGCTGTAACGACACGCTTAATTCGCTAAATTTTGGGTTGGTCATCAAACGTCGCAGCACGCCTTGCTGCAAATTCTTGTGATTGATTTCGCCGCGATAGTGTGTGCTGGCAGGGTTTAGGCACGCTTGATAGTTTGCAAGCTGGTCGGGAAAGTAGTGTACGCAGTTGGCATAATTGCCTGCCGCACCATAGTGAGCATCGTCATCGGGCAGTACGATAGCGGTGTGCGCGGAGCTCAAAATATGCTGAGACTCGTCGCGTATCAGCACGCATTCGATATTCTTTTGCGCGAGATTTAATTGCCGCGTGGCATATAGCACGGTGTGATGCAGGGGGTGCTCAGCCTGCGCCATAAAGGCTAAAGTAGCTGCGCTATTCACGGTGGCATCGTCAGTACTTAATGCGGTAAAAATTGGCACACGGACTGGTTGCCGACGTAATTGGTGTTGCACGTTTTTAGTCAGCGCATAAATTTGCGCCACGGCATTTTTAGTCAGCGATTCGTATTTATATAAGTCGCGGTCGGCTTGAATTTCTACCCACGCACTGCGTGGCGCAAGCCAACTGGTGAGGCAATGAAGTCTTGCCAATGCTGCGCGCGGTGTGATTTGTAGTGCGGGTGAAAATAAAAACAAGCCGCGTATGCGCGTATCAACTAGGCTGTGTTGAATGCTCAACGTCGCCCCCGTCGATAAACCAGCCAAATAAATTTCATCTGCTTCGCTCGCCAAACAGTTCACCGCATAGCGCAATGTCTGCGCCCACTCGTCTCTATGTACCTTGAGCAAGTCACCTGCTTGCGTGCCGTGTCCGGGCAACAAAATCGCCATCACCACAAAGCCTTGTTCGGCAAAGAATTCTCCCAGTGTGCGCATGAAGTAGGGCGAGTCGGTCAGTCCGTGAGTCAATACGATACCGCGCCGATAGGCTTGGTTTTGACCGTCTGCTTGAGCCGGCTTAATTTCAAACGGCGCATTGCCCGCTACGATTTTGGCGCATTCGGCTTGGTTTTGGTGTGCGGCTTGCAAGCGCGTGCGCGTGGCTGAGACATACTCGGCAAAGCTCAGGTGCTGAGTGAGTAACTGGGCTTTTACTGGCGAAGCACGATGCTGTGCGGCGAGTTTGAGCGGGGCGGCAGTGTTTGAAAAAAACGACATGGCAGGGGGTGAGCGCACGATAAAGCGGCTAGTTTACTGAAAATTATCAGCTTGTTTGGTAAAAAATGCCTAAGCCCGTATCTTTTAAGGACAAACTTTGCTATAGTGCGCCGCGTTTTGAGATGGGCTTCGGCCCGTTTTTTATTTGTGGGACAGGATTTGTGGGACTGAAATATGGATGTTTTGAAAGTGATTGAGACGACGGTGACGGGCTTAGGTTACGAATTGGTCGATGTGGAGCGCGGTGGCGGCGGGATGCTGACTGTGTATTTAGACAGCCCTGAAGGCATAGATGTGAACGATTGCCAGATTGTCAGCAATCAATTAACGCGCTTGTTTTTGGTGGAAAACATTGATTACAGTCGCTTAGAGGTGTCTTCGCCGGGTTTGGATCGACCGCTGAAAAAAGATGCAGATTTTGTGCGTTTCGCGGGCGAAAAAGCCAAGTTCAAATTGCGTATGCCGATTAACGGACAAAAGAATTTTGTCGGTTTGATTGGTGAGCTGGGTGCGGGTGTGTTGCAACTGGATGTGGATGGCGTGGTCGTTGCTATCGAATTAGCCAATGTGGAAAAGGCGCGTTTAGTGCCTGCTTTTTAATCGCGACGCGCGCTTTGCGCATTGCAACAATAGAGTTAAGTAATCAGTCGGAGAACGGTATGAGTAAAGAAGTGTTGATGTTGGTAGATGCCCTGTCGCGTGAAAAAAACGTGGATAAAGAAGTGGTGTTTGGCGCGCTGGAATCAGCGTTGGCCTCGGCGACTAAAAAGCGTTTTGACGAACAAGAAGCAGACGTGCGCGTCGCGATTGACCGCAACACGGGTGAGTTCACTTCGTTCCGTTGCTGGGAGGTGATGGACGACGAAACGTTCGAGACTCCTGAGCTGCATATCAAATTGGTTGAGGCACAGAAGCACGATGCGGAAATTCAACTCGGTGAATTTATTGAGGAGCCATTAGAGTCGATAGACTTTGGTCGCATCGGCGCACAAGCCGCCAAGCAAGTGATATTCCAGCGCATTCGTGACGCGGAACGCGAGCAGATTTTGGCTGACTTTATGGATAGAAAAGAACATCTGGTGTCAGGCACAGTCAAGCGCGTAGAGCGCGGTAATGTGATTGTTGAGTTCGGCAAAATTGAAGCGTTGTTGCCACGCGATCAAATTATTCCTAAAGAAAACGTACGCGTCGGCGATCGTATCAAGGCATTTTTGTTGCGCGTGGATCGTACGCCGCGTGGTCCACAAGTGATTTTGTCGCGCACTTCAAATGAACTGCTGGTTAAGCTGTTTGAGTTGGAAGTGCCCGAAATCGAAGAGGGCGTGATTGAAATTATGAGTGCCGCGCGTGACACGGGTTCGCGCGCCAAAATTGCGGTGCGCTCGAATGATCCGCGCATTGACCCGCAAGGCACTTGTATCGGGATGCGCGGTTCGCGTGTGCAAGGCGTGACTAATGAATTGGCAGGCGAGCGCGTCGATATTATTTTGTGGTCGGACGATGCGGCAACTTTCGTTATCAATGCTTTGGCTCCTGCCGAAGTTACCAGCATCGTGGTTGATGAAGACAAGCACAGCATGGATGTGGTGGTTGAAGAAGAAAATCTGGCGCAAGCAATTGGGCGTGGCGGTCAAAACGTGCGCTTGGCTTCAGAGCTGACAGGTTGGACGCTGAACATTATGACGGTCGAGCAATCTAGTGAAAAACACGCGCAAGAGTTTTCTAAAGTGCGCGAATTGTTTATCGCCAAATTGGATGTGGATGAAGAGGTCGCCGACATCTTGGTACAAGAAGGTTTCAATACTTTAGAAGAAGTTGCTTACGTTCCAGAAGAGGAGATGTTGGCGATTGAGGGTTTTGATGAGGGCACTGTGGAAGAGCTGCGTAGTCGAGCGCGTAACGCGATTTTGACGGCCGCAATTGTCAATGAAGAAAAAGTGGAACACGGCATTGAAGATCTTTCCAAGCTGGAAGGCATGGACGTGGATACCGCGCGCATGCTGGCGGCTAAAGGCATTGTTACCACGGAAGACTTGGCCGATTTGGCCGTGGATGAATTGGTCGAGTTGTGCGGCATGGATGCGGAGCGTGCCAACGCGCTGATTATGCAAGCGCGCGCACCTTGGTTCGCATAAGCGGGCTGGCGTAAATGAGCGGCAATAAGTGTGCTGCTCGGATGTTTTGCAATGGTTGTGTCACCTCAGAATAAGTAGTTAAAGGAACAAAATGGGAAAATTAAACGTAGCGCAATTTGCAACTGAACTGGGTTTGCCAGTTGCTTTGCTGCTCGAGCAACTTCAATCCGCAGGCATCCCTAAGCATAACGATGCTGATACGGTTTCTGAGGCAGATAAAACGCAGCTGTTGGGACATCTCAAAAAGTCACATGGCGCAGATGGCGGAGCGAAAAAAATTACTTTGGCGCGTCGCGAAACCAGCGAAATTAAACAAGCGGATAGCACGGGTCGAGCGCGCAGCATTGTGGTTGAGACGCGTAAGCGTCGTGTGATTGCCAGCCCCGAATTGGCGGCAGCACCAGTGCTGCCCGTCGCGCCAGTAGCTGCGGTGCCAGCACCAGTGCTATTAGACGAGCAACAGCGCGCTTTGCGTGAGCAAGAGGCTAAGTTGCAAGCTGAGTTGGCAGAACGTCAAGCCGCCGAATTGCAAAGTAAAAAAGCCCGTAGCAAAGCTAAAGGTGAGGACACACAAGCGCAGCCTGCGCTCGCTGCCGAAGCGGTTGTCGAGCTTGTGCCAGTGGTGGAAATTAAAGCCGAGGTCGTTGTCGATAAAGCCGCCGATAAAGTTGCTGCGCCCGTCAGCGTCGCCAGCACTCCTAGCGCGCTTCCTGTTGCAGTTGCGGTAGCTGGCAGTGTTGCGCCGCAAATGATGATAGGTGCGCCCGTGTTGCGCCGTGTGGCGCGTCGCCCTGTTGAGGTTGCGCCAGTTGCGCCTGTGGTCGCAAAAGTTGTTGAAGCAAAAGAAGGCACGCTGCATAAAGCTGCGGCTAAACCAGGCGATAAAATTACGCGTCCCGCCGCCCGCCCTGCTGCCAATGCTCCCGCAAAACCTGTCAATAAATTTGCGGGTCGCCCCGATGCACCTGCTGCGAATAAACGTCCACAAAGCAAAGATGCGGGCAGTCGCACCGGTGCGTGGGGTACGCCTAGCCGTGGCAAACGTCACGATAAACATAGCAAACATGTGTCACCCGAAGCCGCAGGCGAATCGTTCGTGATGCCGACCGAAGCGGTGGTGCATGAAGTGGCTGTGCCTGAAACCATTTCAGTGGCAGAGCTGGCGCAAAAAATGTCGGTCAAAGGCGTGGAAGTGGTTAAAGCCTTGATGAAAATGGGCTCTATGGTCACCATCAATCAAGTATTGGATCAAGAAACCGCGATGATCGTGGTGGAAGAAATGGGGCATATCGCCAAGCCTGCTAAGTTGGATGATCCCGATGCGTATTTGGCGGATGACGAAGCGCATCAAGACGCACCGCTCGAAGCGCGCGCGCCTGTGGTCACCGTGATGGGTCACGTCGATCACGGTAAAACTTCCTTGCTCGATTACATCCGTCGTAGCCGTGTCGCCTCAGGCGAGGCGGGCGGGATTACCCAGCATATCGGCGCATACCACGTGGATACGCCGCGCGGGATGGTGACGTTCCTTGATACTCCTGGTCACGAAGCGTTTACCGCAATGCGTGCACGTGGCGCGAAGGCGACGGACATTGTGGTGTTGGTGGTGGCAGCTGATGACGGCGTGATGCCGCAAACCAAAGAAGCGATTGCTCATGCGAAAGCGGGTAGCGTGCCCTTGATTGTAGCGATTACTAAGGTCGATAAACAAGATTCCAACATCGAACGCGTCAAACAAGAATTGGTTGCCGAAGGTGTCGTGCCAGAAGATTGGGGCGGCGATGCGATGTTTGTGGAAGTGTCGTCAAAAACAGGTGTTGGTATCGACGCATTGTTGGAAGGCATTTTGTTGCAAGCCGAAGTGTTGGAGCTCAAAGCTCCGCGTATTAGTCACGCTAAGGGTTTGGTGATTGAAGCACGTTTGGATAAAGGTAAAGGTCCGGTTGCCACCGTGTTGATTCAGTCGGGTACTTTGAAGCGCGGCGACGCGGTGTTGGTCGGTTCAGTCTTTGGCCGCGTGCGCGCCATGTTGGACGAAAACGGAAAAACGATTACCGAAGCGGGTCCGTCGATTCCGGTTGAAATTCAAGGTTTGTCAGAAGTGCCAGCCGCAGGCGAAGGCTTGATGGTGATGGGCGACGAGAAGCGTGCGCGTGAAATCGCCTTGTTCCGTCAAGGTAAATACCGTGGCGTGAAACTGGCGCAACAACAAGCCGCCAAGCTAGAAAATATGTTCGAGCAAATGGCGGAAGGCGAAGTCAGCACCTTGTCTTTGATTGTGAAATCAGACGTGCAAGGTTCGGCGGAAGCGATTGCACAATCATTGCAAAAACTCTCTACCAGCGAAGTAAAAGTGAATCTGATACACGGTGGTGTGGGCGCGATTAGCGAGTCTGACATTAACTTGGCGTTGGCTTCCAAAGCGATTGTGATTGGCTTTAATACGCGTGCCGATGCGGCTGCGCGTAAGCTGGCGGAATCGGCTGGCGTGGACATTCGTTACTACAACATCATCTACGCGATGGTCGATGAAATTAAAGCGGCGTTGTCAGGCATGTTGGCTCCCGAAAAACGCGAAAGCATTATGGGGATGGTGGAAATTCGCCAAGTCTTTAGCGTCTCGAAAGTCGGTACGATTGCGGGTTGTATGGTGCTGGAAGGCGTGATTAAACGTGGCGCGAAAGTACGCGTATTGCGCAACAACGTAGTCATCCATGATGGCGAACTGGATTCCTTGAAACGCTTCAAAGATGATGTGCGCGAAGTGAAAAATAATTTCGAGTGTGGTCTGTCGTTGAAGGGCTTTAATGATTTGGAAGTGGGCGACAAGTTGGAAGCCTTTGAGATCGTCGAAGTCGCGCGTACCTTACTGTAATGGCAAATTACGCACGCACCGACCGCGTTGGTCAGCAAATGCAACGTGAAGTGGCCGAGTTGATCCGTTTAGAAATCAACGATCCGCGCGTCAAGCTGGTGACCATCACGGGTGTAGAAGTGGCGGGGGATTATTCTCACGCGAAAATTTTCTTCACCCGCTTGGATGGTAAACACGCCGAAGCGCAAGAAGGTTTGGATAGAGCCAGTGGATTTTTACGCAGCCAGTTGTCGCGTAGTTTGAAGCTGCGCATCATGCCGCAACTGCATTTTGTGTTTGACGCATCGGTGGAGCGCGGCAGCCATTTATCGCAACTGATAGATAAAGCCGTCGCCTCGGACAAGCTTAATTCGGATAGCAATGAAGCCGAATCCAACGACTAAGCCCGCTAAAAGATACCGTCCTTTGGACGGTGTTTTGTTATTCGACAAGCCATTAGAACTCAGCTCGAACGACGCTTTGCAAAAAGTGCGCCGCGTGTTTCAAGCGGAAAAAGCCGGTCACACTGGCACGCTAGATCCGCTCGCCACAGGCCTCTTGCCGATTTGTTTTGGCGAAGCCACCAAATTTTCAAACGCCCTACTCGACGCAGATAAAACTTACCTTACTACGGTGCGACTGGGTGTTACGACGACAACGGGTGATGTTGAAGGCGAGGTGTTAGAAACGCGCGAAGTCACGTCAAGTTTGGCTGAAGTTGAAGCTGTGCTGGCGCAATTTCGTGGTGCGCAACAACAGTTGCCGCCCATGTACAGCGCGCTCAAACATCAAGGCAAACCGCTCTACGAATACATCCGCGCGGGCATCACGATAGAGCGCGAGCTGCGCAACATCGTGATACACGAGTTGGTGCTGCTGCGTTTTGACGGCAATGAGTTAGAGCTGTCGGTGCGATGCAGCAAAGGCACTTACATCCGCACCTTGGGCGAAGACATCGCCGCTGCGTTGGGTTGCGGCGGACATTTAATTGCGCTGCGCCGCACCGCGATTGCGCACTTTGATTTAGCCCACGCCTATACCTTGGCACAACTGGCTGCGATGAGCGAAGCACAACTGCTCGCGACCTTGCAGCCCGTAGCTTCTTTGTTGCCGACCATGCCGCGCCTAGAGCTAGACGAGGTGCAAATCAAACGTATGGCGCAAGGTCAACGACTGAGTTTAGAAACAGGCTTGCCAGACGGACGCATCGCCCTGTATGGCGTGCAAGGCTTCGTCGGCGTGGCATTACAGACAGGCCGACGCGTCGCCCCAGAACGATTGCTGTCAGGCATCGCCCGTTTAGCGGCGCAGCCATAACTTCAAATCTGAAAGTGGATTTGATCACTTTCACGACTCCTTTAACCAAAAGAATTAACGCTAGTTAATCAAGGCAATCAAAGTCATATTCAGTTGCTGAAGACGACTTTGCTTGGTTACAGATGCTCGCGGATAAAGTCTCGGTAACTTCTAGCTTGCTTGCCTAGCAGACGGGAAAACTCGCGACTGGACGCGCTATTGTTGACGGCTAACATGGCGTAGATGTCGCTGCACATTGGGCTGGCAGGAATATGGTCACCGATTTTCGCCATCAGCCAAGTGATCCATTGTGGCAGGGCGAGGTGCCAAGCCGGGCTGCGATGCAGTTGCTCACGATAGCTGTCTAACATGCCGCGCATAGTCGTGGCATCCGCACCGACGGCATTGACGAGCTGACTTTCTGCATGCGTGTCAGCGAGCCAGCTAGTCACGGCTTGGCAAATGTTGTCAATATGCACAGGTTGCAGCGTTTGCGTTCCGCCCAGAGGCAAAGCCTGAATGGGCAGCTTGGCGAGCGTTCTGAATAGGATGGCGCTTGCGCCATCTGCACCGTAAATCACCGAGGGACGTAAACAGAGGCTGCGTATCTGCGCGGGCAGTTCGCGTAGCAAGTGTTCGGCTTGGAGGCGAGTTGAGAAGTAGGGCACGTCCACGCCGCTATCGACGCCGAGTGCTGAAATGTGCACGATACGTTTAATGTTTACTAAGGCGCAAGCTTGAAAGAGCGCGCTGGGCGTGTCGAGATGCAGCTTCTGCATGGGATTTTCTTTGCTATCGCGCAACACGCCGACGGTGTTGATGACGACATCAATGTCGTGCAGTCGGGGTAGCCAAACGGAAGCGTCGGTATCGGTGCAAAAATTCACTGCGATGTCGCTGGCCTGTTGCGGCGTACGCACCGCGCGGATAATGGTGTGGCCAGCGCGCTGTAATGTTTGCGCAAGATGGCGGCCGACGAAACCTGATGCGCCACAAATTAGAATTTTCATAATGGATTTTGAGTAGCTGCCGTTAGGCGTAAGTTGTGATCGTTGTGCCGATTTTATTGCGTAAACGATGGCAATGGTAACAATAGAATCACGTATTGCGCGATAAATCAGTTTATCATTCTGCCTTACGATAAGCCGCTTCAGCTTGGAGTTTGACGGTTGTTGGCGAGCAGCGCGGTGGGTTTGCCCGCCACGGGTTTATTGTTTCCGTTGGCGATTCGCAATGAAGAAAACAGTTTTACCGTGCGAACAATTCTTGCCGTTAATGAAGCGGACAACTGGATTACGTTTGCTGGCGACATTCCACAGGGTAGTTTTGCGCTGTTGATGCGAACCAATTTGGCGACGACTGGTGTTGACACAACGCACGGAAGAAGAAATCGACGCGGTCATGGATGGCTTGCCGTCAGGAGCAAATTTAATCGGATATTATTCTTATGGGGAGCTTTCGCCGTTGGCGAATGGTCGCTGTGATTTACTGTTAGCCCCAAGTAGTAATGTCCGGTTTCTCCCAATTAGAAATGTCCGCTGGTGATTAAACTCACCGCTGTTAAAACAGTGGCGGATATTTTAAAGATGGACAAGCTCATGAGCCACAAAGAAGTGAAACGCGCCCAAGTATTGGATCTACTGAAGGAACGCAAAATCAGCCAGCAGGATGCCGCTCGACGACTGGGTATCAGCACCCGTCAGACACGGCGACTGGCCAAGTGTTATCAGGTTGACGGCCTGGCTGGGTTGGTTAGTCGGCAGCGCGGCTGTGCATCAAACAGGCGTCTGGATGAAGCTACCTGCGCGAACGCCATCGGTCTCATCGGCACACACTACCGTGATTTCGGACCGACGCTCGCGTGTGAGAAACTTGCTGAACGACATGATCTGCATCTGTCTGTTGAGAGTACGCGCCAGATGATGATCAAAGCAGGCTACTGGCGCAGCAAGAAGGGTGGCACGGTGTGCGCCCATCCGATGCGTGAGCGCCGCGCCCGGTTTGGCGAGCTGATTCAGATCGACGGCAGCCCCCATGACTGGTTTGAAGGGCGTGGCGACTATTGCACGTTACTGGTGTTTATCGACGATGCCACCGGACGACTGACGCAGTTGCATTTTGCGCCGACCGAAACCACGCTGAACTACATGCGCGTGCTGCACGATCACATCTTGGCGTATGGGGTGCCGGCGGCGCTGTACAGCGACAAACACAGCATCTTTCGCATCAATGCGGCGGTGGTTGATCCGGACGCTGAAACGCAATTCTCGCGGGCCGCGCGTGAACTGGGGATCGACTCTATTCACGCCCACAGCCCGCAAGCCAAGGGACGTGTAGAGCGCGCCAATCAGACCTTGCAGGATCGCTTGATCAAGGAAATGCGACTGGCTGGCATCAACGACATGAACCAAGCCAACGCTTGGTTACCGAGCTACATTGCGGATCACAACCGGCGATTTGCAGTGACCGCCAAAGATCCGTCTGATGCGCATCTGGCTTACCCCGGCACGCCAGCCAACTTGGTGCAGACTTTGTCTATTCAGACAAAAAGGACGCTATCGAAGAACCTCTCATGCCAGTATGAAAAGCAGCTGATGCAGGTAAAAACGACCGGCGCAGGATTGGGGTTGCGAGGCGCGCAAGTCACGGTGCTTGAACACTTTGACGGGCGTCATGAACTGCTCTGGCGAAAACGTAAACTGACGTATAGCGTGATGGATAAACCGCCCCGTCAGGCGAATGTGGCGGATGGTAAATCGGTCGATCTGCGAGTGGATAAAGCGGTGGAGCGACGTAATACAGAGCACAAACCCGCCGCGAATCATCCTTGGAGAAAAATGTCCGTCGGCAAATCCGCCCACGACGGGCAGCGAGCAGCACCGTAGTAAAAGGAAAACAGGAAAAGCGGACATTTCTACCTTGCAGGAAAGCGGACATTTCTATTTGGCGTTGA